>NZ_CP166815.1:4800000-6412500 GCF_059716235.1 Pseudomonas sp. LBUM1641 | reverse complement strand
CGTTGAAAAGTTAGCGGATGACCTGTGGATCGGAGTGAAAGGCTAATCAAGCTCGGAGATAGCTGGTTCTCCTCGAAAGCTATTTAGGTAGCGCCTCATGTATCACTGTAGGGGGTAGAGCACTGTTTCGGCTAGGGGGTCATCCCGACTTACCAAACCGATGCAAACTCCGAATACCTACAAGTGCCGAGCATGGGAGACACACGGCGGGTGCTAACGTCCGTCGTGAAAAGGGAAACAACCCAGACCGTCAGCTAAGGTCCCAAAGTTATGGTTAAGTGGGAAACGATGTGGGAAGGCTTAGACAGCTAGGAGGTTGGCTTAGAAGCAGCCACCCTTTAAAGAAAGCGTAATAGCTCACTAGTCGAGTCGGCCTGCGCGGAAGATGTAACGGGGCTCAAACCATACACCGAAGCTACGGGTATCACCTTCGGGTGATGCGGTAGAGGAGCGTTCTGTAAGCCTGTGAAGGTGAGTTGAGAAGCTTGCTGGAGGTATCAGAAGTGCGAATGCTGACATGAGTAACGATAATGGGTGTGAAAAACACCCACGCCGAAAGACCAAGGTTTCCTGCGCAACGTTAATCGACGCAGGGTTAGTCGGTCCCTAAGGCGAGGCTGAAAAGCGTAGTCGATGGAAAACAGGTTAATATTCCTGTACTTCTGGTTATTGCGATGGAGGGACGGAGAAGGCTAGGCCAGCTTGGCGTTGGTTGTCCAAGTTTAAGGTGGTAGGCTGGAATCTTAGGTAAATCCGGGATTCTAAGGCCGAGAGCTGATGACGAGTGTTCTTTTAGAACACGAAGTGGTTGATGCCATGCTTCCAAGAAAAGCTTCTAAGCTTCAGGTAACCAGGAACCGTACCCCAAACCGACACAGGTGGTTGGGTAGAGAATACCAAGGCGCTTGAGAGAACTCGGGTGAAGGAACTAGGCAAAATGGCACCGTAACTTCGGGAGAAGGTGCGCCGGTGAGGGTGAAGGACTTGCTCCGTAAGCTCATGCCGGTCGAAGATACCAGGCCGCTGCGACTGTTTATTAAAAACACAGCACTCTGCAAACACGAAAGTGGACGTATAGGGTGTGACGCCTGCCCGGTGCCGGAAGGTTAATTGATGGGGTTAGCTAACGCGAAGCTCTTGATCGAAGCCCCGGTAAACGGCGGCCGTAACTATAACGGTCCTAAGGTAGCGAAATTCCTTGTCGGGTAAGTTCCGACCTGCACGAATGGCGTAACGATGGCGGCGCTGTCTCCACCCGAGACTCAGTGAAATTGAAATCGCTGTGAAGATGCAGTGTATCCGCGGCTAGACGGAAAGACCCCGTGAACCTTTACTATAGCTTTGCACTGGACTTTGAATTTGCTTGTGTAGGATAGGTGGGAGGCTTTGAAGCGTGGACGCCAGTTCGCGTGGAGCCAACCTTGAAATACCACCCTGGCAACTTTGAGGTTCTAACTCAGGTCCGTTATCCGGATCGAGGACAGTGTATGGTGGGTAGTTTGACTGGGGCGGTCTCCTCCTAAAGAGTAACGGAGGAGTACGAAGGTGCGCTCAGACCGGTCGGAAATCGGTCGTAGAGTATAAAGGCAAAAGCGCGCTTGACTGCGAGACAGACACGTCGAGCAGGTACGAAAGTAGGTCTTAGTGATCCGGTGGTTCTGTATGGAAGGGCCATCGCTCAACGGATAAAAGGTACTCCGGGGATAACAGGCTGATACCGCCCAAGAGTTCATATCGACGGCGGTGTTTGGCACCTCGATGTCGGCTCATCACATCCTGGGGCTGAAGCCGGTCCCAAGGGTATGGCTGTTCGCCATTTAAAGTGGTACGCGAGCTGGGTTTAGAACGTCGTGAGACAGTTCGGTCCCTATCTGCCGTGGACGTTTGAGATTTGAGAGGGGCTGCTCCTAGTACGAGAGGACCGGAGTGGACGAACCTCTGGTGTTCCGGTTGTCACGCCAGTGGCATTGCCGGGTAGCTATGTTCGGAATAGATAACCGCTGAAAGCATCTAAGCGGGAAACTAGCCTCAAGATGAGATCTCACTGGAACCTTGAGTTCCCTGAAGGGCCGTCGAAGACTACGACGTTGATAGGTTGGGTGTGTAAGCGCTGTGAGGCGTTGAGCTAACCAATACTAATTGCCCGTGAGGCTTGACCATATAACACCCAAGCAATTTGACTACTCCTGACTTGGAAACAAGTAGAAGCATCAGATTGCGGTGTGTGAAGACGAAACGAACCGAAAGTTCGAGATGCTCACAAAACACCAAAGCTATCACATACCCAATTTGCTGAAGCGAGACCAACCGGTCACGACTCAGTACCCGAATTTCTTGACGACCATAGAGCATTGGAACCACCTGATCCCATCCCGAACTCAGCAGTGAAACGATGCATCGCCGATGGTAGTGTGGGGTTTCCCCATGTGAGAGTAGGTCATCGTCAAGATTAAATTCCGAAACCCCTGATTGCTAACGCAATCAGGGGTTTTGTTTTGGGCGGTCGGAAAGTATGACGAGCGCCTTCAGGCATCATCAATGCTAAAGTCCGGCCATTTCTATGCAATGGGCCTATGCATGGCTATCATGCGTGCCTCATTGTGAGGCGGGACTTGCATGCTGACGTTGTTGAAACTTCTAAAAGATGGTCGATTCCACTCCGGGGAGGCGCTTGGTGCTGCCTTGGGTGTCAGTCGCAGCGCTGTATGGAAGCAGCTTCAGCATCTCGAGGCGGAATTGAATCTACCTATCCATAAAGTTCGCGGTAGGGGATATCAATTGGCGACGCCCCTGGTTTTGTTGAGTGCTGATGAAATTGCTCGGCATGTGCCGGTTCCCGCATGGCCTGTTCATATATCAGACTCCATTGACTCTACCAATGCTGAAGCGTTGCGTCTTATCGAGGCCGGTCGCACTGCGCCGTTTCTCGTCCTTTCAGAGCAGCAAACTGCCGGCAGGGGGCGGCGAGGGCGAAAGTGGGTCAGTCCTTTCGCTCAAAACGTGTATTACAGCCTCGTGTTGCGGATCGATGGCGGCATGCGTCAGTTGGAGGGTCTAAGCCTTGTAGTCGGGCTGGCAGTTATGCAGGCGCTGCGGGATGCGGGTGTTCGCAATGCTGGATTGAAGTGGCCAAATGACGTTTTGGTGGGGCAGAAAAAGATCGCCGGGATTCTCCTGGAGCTGATCGGGGATCCCGCCGACGTTTGTCATGTCGTCCTCGGTATCGGCATCAATGTGAATATGCAGAAAGCGGATGAGGTCGATCAGCAATGGACCTCCATGCAGTTGGAGGCGGGCAGTGCTGTCGATCGTAACTACCTGGTAGCGCGTCTTGGCGTGCAACTGCAGGCTTATCTTGATCGCCACCAGGCGTCCGGCTTTTCCGCGATCCAGGGTGAGTGGGAGCAGAACCATTTATGGCAAGGTCGGCCGGTCTCGCTCATCGCGGGTGTTAATCAGATTGATGGAGTGGTATTGGGAATCGACGGGCAAGGTGCGTTACGGTTGAGCGTGGACGGTGTCGAAAAAGTATATAGCGGCGGTGAGCTAAGCCTGAGGTTGCGTGATGATTCTTGAGCTCGACTGTGGGAATAGCTTTATCAAATGGCGTGTGCTTGAGTCGGATAAGGCTCGGATCTTTGCAGAGGGCGTCGTTGGTTCAGATGCCTCGTTGATCGACAGTCTGCTCGCTCTCACGGGGCTCGCGCTAAGGGACTGTCGGCTGGTGAGTGTCCGCGCCCTGGATGAGACGAATCAGTTGGTGTCTACCTTGGTGGAGGCGTTTGGCGTGAAAGTCCTCTGTGCTGCTTCGGCAAGGCAGATGGGCGGGGTCCGGAACGGATACGAAGACTTCGAACGCCTTGGGTTGGACCGCTGGCTCGCCATGCTGGGTGGTTTTCAGTTGGCCTCGGGCGCGTGCCTGGTGCTCGATTTTGGCACCGCGGCAACAGCTGACTTCATTGCTGCGGACGGTGAGCATCTCGGAGGCTTTATTTGTCCCGGTATGCCGCTGATGCGTAACCAGTTGCGAACGCATACCCGCAAAATACGCTACGACGATATTGCCGCTGAGCGCGCCCTTGAGGCCTTGTCTCCTGGGCGTACAACCGTAGAGGCAGTAGAGCGCGGCTGTACGCTCATGCTGAGAGGTTTTGTGCTGACGCAGTTGGAATTGGCTCGAAGCTATTGGGGCGCCGATTTCACCGTCTTTCTTACCGGTGGTGATGCTGAATTGCTGGCTGACGCCGTGCCTCACGGGAGGCTTGTTCCTGATCTGGTTTTTGTTGGCTTGGCGATGGCGTGCCCTTTGTCCTGAGGTTTTTATGCGTTGGCTGTTTCTGCTTTTGCTGGTCCTCAATGTCTTCTATTACATCTGGCATCAGCAGGAAGCGCCTCTACGGGCTAAAGATGTCACGCCTTTGGCGCTCTATCGTGGCTCTCAGCAAGATATCCGGTTGTTAAGCGAGTCAGCCGATGCGATGGTGCGGCGAGACAGGGTAAAAGCGCCTGAAGCGCAGCCTGCATGCCTGTACATCGGCGGCCTGGCCGATCTGAAAGAGGCTCAGTCCGTCGAGCAGCGCCTCACAAGCCTGGATATCAAGGTCAAACTGCAATCTCTGAACTTGCCTGATGCTCCGGGGTACTGGCTGCGAGTAGCCCCTGAAAGCAGGCGCTTGGCCGATGATCTGCCCTTTGAAAACCTTGCTAATGAATTCAATGAGTTAAAACATAAAATAATGCCGTGCGAAGGCATTGCAACCTTCGAATAGTTTGCATAGAATGGCGCCCGCTTCGCAGTGAAGACCTCTTGGGTCGACAAGGTGAAGCGAAGGTCAACGCAGCTAACCTCATATTTTTTAATGAGAAAGTGGTTGACAGAAGGCTGGCATGATGTAGAATGCCGGCTCGCTTAGGAGGGGTTCCCGAGCGGCCAAAGGGATCAGACTGTAAATCTGACGTCTACGACTTCGAAGGTTCGAATCCTTCCCCCTCCACCATTTTAGCGTGAGCTGCAAGCTCCGCGGGTATAGTTTAGTGGTAGAACCTCAGCCTTCCAAGCTGATGATGCGGGTTCGATTCCCGCTACCCGCTCCAAGTTTGCAGGTTGTGCAAGTTGTTTCGCTCTTGTAGCTCAGTTGGTAGAGCACACCCTTGGTAAGGGTGAGGTCAGCGGTTCAAATCCGCTCAAGAGCTCCATATAACAAGGCAGATATGAAAATATCTGCCTTTGTTTTAACAGCTACCTCTGATTGATTCTGCGCTCTCTCGTGATTTTGTTTGGGTAGGTTCCAGGTTCGCAGGGGTTTGTTGTTGTAAAGTCTTTTTCAGATCGGCATAATTGTCGGCCTGATTTTGTTTTAGGTCAGTAGCTCAATTGGCAGAGCGACGGTCTCCAAAACCGTAGGTTGGGGGTTCGATTCCCTCCTGACCTGCCAGATTCACTTGGTGTGTCTGGCTTTCTTTTCACAGGATCTTCATAGATGACTCCTAAGGCTGAAGCTCAAGGCTCTCGCTTCGATCTGCTCAAGTGGCTTGTAGTAGTCGCTGTTGTGGTGGTAGGCGTTGTTGGCAACCAGTACTACTCTGCGTCGCCGATCCTGTACCGTGTCCTCGCATTGCTCGCCCTTGCTGCTGTCGCTGCCTTTGTTGGCCTGCAGACTGCAAAAGGCAAGTCGTTTGCGGTCCTGGTAAAGGAAGCTCGTACCGAGATCCGTAAAGTCGTTTGGCCGACTCGCCAAGAAACCACGCAGACCACGTTGATTGTGGTAGCTGTTGTTCTGGTTATGGCGTTGCTGTTGTGGGGGCTTGATTCCCTGCTCGGCTGGCTTGTTTCCTTGATTGTTGGCTAAGGGTGTCCCGTGGCTAAGCGTTGGTACGTTGTGCATGCTTACTCGGGTTACGAGAAGCATGTCATGCGCTCTTTGCTAGAGCGCGTAAAGCTTGCAGGCATGGAAGATGGCTTCGGCGAAATTCTGGTTCCCACTGAAGAAGTGGTTGAAATGCGTAATGGCCAGAAACGCAAAAGCGAGCGCAAGTTCTTCCCTGGCTACGTGCTGGTTCAAATGGACATGAATGAGGGTACTTGGCACTTGGTCAAGGACACTCCTCGCGTCATGGGTTTCATCGGCGGTACTGCTGATAAGCCTGCTCCGATCACCGACAAAGAGGCGGAAGCAATTCTGCGTCGTGTTGCTGATGGTAGCGACAAGCCCAAGCCGAAGACGTTGTTCGAGCCGGGTGAGGTTGTTCGTGTCACAGATGGTCCGTTTGCAGATTTTAACGGTACTGTCGAAGAAGTTAACTACGAAAAGAGCCGGATCCAAGTGGCAGTGCTCATTTTCGGTCGCTCTACTCCGGTAGAGCTAGAGTTCAGCCAGGTCGAAAAAGTCTAGCTGAGCAAGCATCCCAACCCCGCAGCCTTAGGCTGTGGGGTTTTGTCGTCACTGGGATAAACGCGCAAGTAACCGGGGAGCCTTTCGAGGCGTTCGAACCCGTAATTGGAGTGCCTCATGGCCAAGAAGATTACCGCTTACATCAAGCTGCAAGTGAAGGCCGCTCAGGCCAACCCAAGTCCACCTGTTGGTCCAGCTTTGGGTCAGCACGGCGTGAACATCATGGAATTCTGCAAGGCCTTCAACGCCCGTACTCAGGGTATTGAGCCAGGTCTGCCGACTCCAGTGATCATCACTGTATACAGCGACCGTAGCTTCACCTTCGAAACCAAGTCGACCCCGGCTTCGGTTCTGTTGAAGAAGGCTGCTGGTCTGACTAGCGGTTCCGCTCGTCCTAACACCGTTAAGGTTGGCACCGTGACCCGTGCTCAGCTGGAAGAAATCGCGAAAACCAAAAACGCGGATCTGACTGCAGCTGATATGGATGCAGCCGTGCGTACCATCGCCGGTTCTGCTCGTAGCATGGGCCTTAACGTGGAGGGTGTGTAATGGCTAAGCTGACCAAGCGCCAAAAGGCTATCGCCGGCAAAATCGAAGCGGGCAAGTCCTACAACTTTGTAGACGCTGCTGCTCTGCTGACCGAGCTGTCGACTGTCAAGTTCAGCGAGTCTGTTGACGTTGCTGTAAACCTGGGCGTTGACCCACGTAAATCTGACCAGGTCGTTCGTAGCGCTACTGTGCTGCCACACGGTACTGGCAAGACTGTACGTGTTGCTGTCTTCACCCAAGGCCCAGCAGCTGAAGCTGCTCTGGCCGCCGGCGCCGATCGCGTTGGCATGGACGACCTGGCTGCCGAAATGAAAGGCGGCGACCTGAACTATGACGTCGTAATTGCTTCCCCGGATGCAATGCGCGTTGTAGGTCAGTTGGGTCAGATCCTCGGTCCACGTGGTCTGATGCCTAACCCTAAAGTCGGCACCGTAACTCCAGACGTAGCTACCGCGGTTAAAAACGCCAAGGCTGGTCAGGTTCGTTATCGCACCGACAAAAACGGCATCATTCACACCTCCGTTGGCAAAGTCGGCTTTGATGCCGTCAAGCTGAAGGAAAACGTTGAAGCCCTGATCGCTGATCTGAAGCGTATCAAACCAGCTTCCTCGAAAGGTATCTACGTCAAGCGCGTTACCCTGAGCACCACTATGGGCCCAGGTCTGGTCATCGACCAAGGCTCGCTGGACGTATAAGACACAAATTGGCGCAAGTAATTGCGCCAATTGAAAGATTGGGGTCCCTGCCTGGCGGGGGCTATCCAAGACCGTAGGCGACGCAAGTCTTAAACCACAAGCCTACGCAGATGGTGCTCCCGGTTCCTTACCGAATCAGACACCAAAACGACATCCGGCCTAGGCCAGATGAAACGGTAACAAGCAGGAGTTAAACCCGTGGCAATTAATCTCGAAGACAAGAAGGCCATCGTCGCTGAAGTCAACGAGGCTGCCAAAGCTGCTCTGTCCGCTGTCGTGGCTGATGCCCGTGGTGTGACAGTAAGCGCTATGACCGGACTCCGTAAAGAGGCTCGTGAAGCTGGCGTATACGTACGTGTTGTACGTAACACCCTGCTCAAGCGCGCTGTTGCTGACACTGAATACAGTGTCCTCAACGACGTGTTCACCGGCCCGACCCTGATTGCGTTCTCCACAGATCATCCAGGCGCTGCTGCCCGTTTGTTCAAGGAATTCGCCAAGGGTCAGGACAAGTTCGAGATCAAGGCAGCTGCGTTCGAGGGCAAGTTCCTCGCAGCTAACCAAATCGACGTACTGGCAACACTGCCGACCCGTAACGAAGCTATTTCTCAGCTGATGAGCGTGATTCAAGGCGCTACCAGCAAGTTGGCTCGTACTCTGGCCGCAGTTCGCGAGCAAAAAGAAGCTGCCGCGGCCTAAGGCTGAGCAACTCCTCTCGCGTATTTTTGTTTATTTCGATGGCCGCGTAGGCCGTCCCCCAATTCAGGAATTACAGCAATGTCTATCTCCCAAGACGATATCCTCAACGCCGTAGCTGAAATGTCGGTTCTGCAGGTTGTTGAGCTGATCAAAGCTTTCGAAGAAAAATTCGGTGTTTCCGCTGCCGCTGCTTCCGCTGGCCCAGCTGCTGCTGCAGTTGTTGCTGAAGAGCAAACCGAATTCAACGTCATGCTGCTGGAAGCTGGCGAGAAGAAAGTAAACGTGATCAAGGCAGTACGTGAACTGACCGGTCTGGGCCTGAAAGAAGCCAAGGCAGTAGTTGACGGCGCCCCTGCCCAGGTTCTGGAAGCAGTGTCGAAAGACGCAGCTGACAAAGCTAAAGCAGTGCTGGAAGAAGCAGGCGCTAAAGTCGAGCTGAAGTAAGCATCGACCTTGCGTCTCCAGCCCAAGCGTTAAGCTGAAGGCTGATGGCTGGTGGCTCTTGCCACCGGCCTTTTTCCGTTATTGGCAATCGACTCGGTCGTCGCCTCTAACGCGCTGTAACCACCCGATGCGGTGGCGCAAACCATGGGGTTTGCAAGATTTTCTGGCTGCTCCCGTCGGGAGGGGCCAAACAAGCAGGTGACCAAGCTGGGGAACGCTGATGGCTTACTCATATACTGAGAAAAAACGTATCCGCAAGGACTTTAGCAAGTTGCCGGACGTCATGGATGTCCCGTACCTTCTGGCTATCCAGCTGGATTCGTATCGTGAATTCTTGCAGGCGGGAGCGACCAAAGATCAGTTCCGCGACGTGGGCCTGCATGCGGCCTTCAAATCCGTTTTCCCGATCATCAGCTACTCCGGCAATGCTGCGCTGGAGTACGTCGGTTATCGCCTGGGCGAACCGGCATTTGATGTCAAAGAATGCGTGTTGCGCGGTGTTACGTACGCCGTACCTTTGCGGGTAAAAGTCCGTCTGATCATCTTCGACAAAGAGTCGTCGAACAAAGCGATCAAGGACATCAAAGAGCAAGAAGTCTACATGGGTGAAATCCCCCTGATGACTGAGAATGGTACCTTCGTTATCAACGGTACCGAGCGCGTTATCGTTTCCCAGCTGCACCGTTCCCCGGGCGTGTTCTTCGACCACGACCGCGGCAAGACGCACAGCTCCGGCAAGCTCCTGTACTCCGCGCGGATCATTCCGTACCGTGGTTCGTGGTTGGACTTCGAGTTCGACCCGAAAGACTGCGTGTTCGTGCGTATCGACCGTCGTCGCAAGCTGCCGGCCTCGGTACTGCTGCGCGCGCTCGGCTATACCACTGAGCAAGTGCTGGATGCCTTCTATACCACTAACGTATTCCACCTGAGCGGCGAAACCCTCAGCCTGGAACTGGTGCCTCAGCGCCTGCGTGGTGAGATTGCCGTTCTGGACATCCAGGACGAAAAAGGCAAGGTCATCGTTGAAGCCGGCCGCCGTATTACCGCGCGCCACATCAACCAGATCGAAAAAGCCGGTATCAAGACGCTGGAAGTGCCTCTGGACTACGTCCTGGGTCGCACCACCGCCAAGGTCATCGTGCACCCGGCCACCGGCGAAATCCTGGCTGAATGCAACACCGAGCTGAACACCGAGATCCTGGGCAAGATCGCCAAGTCTCAGGTTGTTCGCATCGAGACCCTGTACACCAACGACATCGACTGCGGTCCGTTCGTCTCTGACACTCTGAAGATCGACTCCACCAGCAACCAATTGGAAGCGCTGGTCGAGATCTATCGCATGATGCGTCCTGGCGAGCCACCAACCAAAGACGCTGCCGAGACCCTGTTCAACAACCTGTTCTTCAGCCCTGAGCGCTATGACCTGTCTGCGGTCGGCCGGATGAAGTTCAACCGTCGTATCGGTCGTACCGAGATCGAAGGTTCGGGCGTGTTGTGCAAGGAAGACATCGTCGCGGTACTGAAGACCCTGGTCGACATCCGTAACGGTAAAGGCATCGTCGATGACATCGACCACCTGGGTAACCGTCGTGTTCGCTGCGTAGGCGAAATGGCTGAGAACCAGTTCCGCGTTGGCCTGGTACGTGTTGAGCGTGCGGTCAAAGAGCGTCTGTCGATGGCAGAAAGCGAAGGCCTGATGCCGCAAGACCTGATCAACGCCAAGCCAGTGGCTGCGGCGGTGAAAGAGTTCTTCGGTTCCAGCCAGCTCTCGCAGTTCATGGACCAGAACAACCCGCTCTCCGAGATCACCCACAAGCGCCGTGTTTCCGCACTGGGCCCGGGCGGTCTGACTCGTGAACGTGCAGGCTTTGAAGTTCGTGACGTACACCCGACTCACTATGGTCGTGTATGCCCGATTGAAACGCCGGAAGGTCCGAACATCGGCCTGATCAACTCCCTGGCTGCTTATGCGCGCACCAACCAGTACGGCTTCCTTGAGAGCCCGTACCGTGTGGTGAAAGACGCACTGGTCACCGACGAGATCGTGTTCCTGTCCGCCATCGAAGAAGCTGATCACGTGATCGCTCAGGCTTCGGCCACGATGAACGACAAGAAAATGCTGATCGACGAGCTGGTAGCTGTTCGTCACTTGAACGAGTTCACCGTCAAGGCGCCGGAAGACGTCACCTTGATGGACGTATCGCCGAAGCAGGTAGTTTCGGTTGCAGCGTCGCTGATCCCGTTCCTGGAACACGATGACGCCAACCGTGCGTTGATGGGTTCCAACATGCAGCGTCAAGCTGTACCCACCCTGCGTGCTGACAAGCCGCTGGTAGGTACCGGCATGGAGCGTAACGTAGCCCGTGACTCCGGCGTATGCGTCGTAGCTCGTCGTGGCGGCGTGATCGACTCCGTTGATGCCAGTCGTATCGTGGTTCGTGTTGCCGATGACGAAGTTGAAACTGGCGAAGCCGGTGTCGACATCTACAACCTGACCAAATACACCCGCTCCAACCAGAACACCTGCATCAACCAGCGTCCGCTGGTAAGCAAGGGTGATCGGGTTCAGCGCAGCGACATCATGGCAGACGGTCCGTCCACCGATATGGGTGAGCTGGCACTGGGTCAGAACATGCGCATCGCGTTCATGGCCTGGAACGGTTACAACTTCGAAGACTCCATCTGCCTGTCCGAGCGTGTGGTTCAGGAAGATCGCTTCACCACGATCCACATTCAGGAACTGACCTGTGTGGCACGTGACACCAAGCTTGGGCCAGAGGAAATCACTGCAGACATCCCGAACGTGGGTGAAGCTGCACTGAACAAGCTGGACGAAGCCGGTATCGTTTACGTAGGTGCCGAAGTTGGCGCAGGCGACATCCTGGTGGGTAAGGTCACTCCGAAAGGCGAGACCCAACTGACTCCGGAAGAGAAGCTGTTGCGTGCCATCTTCGGTGAAAAAGCCAGCGACGTTAAAGACACTTCCCTGCGCGTACCTACCGGTACCAAGGGCACTGTCATCGACGTACAGGTCTTCACCCGTGACGGCGTTGAGCGTGATGCTCGTGCACTGTCCATCGAGAAGACCCAACTCGACGAGATCCGCAAGGACCTGAACGAAGAGTTCCGTATCGTTGAAGGCGCGACTTTCGAACGTCTGCGTTCCGCCCTGGTAGGCCACAAGGCTGAAGGCGGCGCAGGTCTGAAGAAAGGTCAGGACATCACCGACGAAGTACTCGACGGTCTTGAGCACGGCCAGTGGTTCAAGCTGCGCATGGCTGAAGATGCTCTGAACGAGCAGCTCGAGAAGGCTCAGGCCTACATCGTTGATCGCCGCCGTCTGCTGGACGACAAGTTCGAAGACAAGAAGCGCAAACTGCAGCAGGGCGATGACCTGGCTCCAGGCGTGCTGAAAATCGTCAAGGTTTACCTGGCAATCCGTCGCCGCATCCAGCCGGGCGACAAGATGGCCGGTCGTCACGGTAACAAAGGTGTGGTCTCTGTGATCATGCCGGTTGAAGACATGCCGCACGATGCCAATGGCACCCCGGTCGACGTCGTCCTCAACCCGTTGGGCGTACCTTCGCGTATGAACGTTGGTCAGATCCTTGAAACCCACCTGGGCCTCGCGGCCAAAGGTCTGGGCGAGAAGATCAACCGTATGATCGAAGAGCAGCGCAAGGTTGCTGACCTGCGCAAGTTCCTGCACGAGATCTACAACGAGATCGGCGGTCGTAACGAAGAGCTGGACACCTTCACCGACCAGGAAATCCTGGATCTGGCGAAGAACCTGCGTGGTGGCGTTCCAATGGCTACTCCGGTGTTCGACGGTGCCAAGGAAAGCGAAATCAAGGCCATGCTGAAACTGGCAGACCTGCCAGAAAGCGGCCAGATGCAGCTGTTCGACGGCCGTACCGGCAACAAGTTTGAGCGCCCGGTTACTGTTGGCTACATGTACATGCTGAAGCTGAACCACTTGGTAGACGACAAGATGCACGCTCGTTCTACCGGTTCGTACAGCCTGGTTACCCAGCAGCCGCTGGGTGGTAAGGCTCAGTTCGGTGGTCAGCGTTTCGGGGAGATGGAGGTCTGGGCACTGGAAGCATACGGTGCTGCTTACACTCTGCAAGAAATGCTCACAGTGAAGTCGGACGATGTGAACGGTCGGACCAAGATGTACAAAAACATCGTGGACGGCGATCACCGTATGGAGCCGGGCATGCCCGAGTCTTTCAACGTGTTGATCAAAGAAATTCGTTCCCTCGGCATCGATATCGATCTGGAAACCGAATAACACGTGACGCGAATCGAGAGCGGGGCTGTTTAGCCCGCTCTCTGCTCCGCCAGGAGGAAAGGCCTTGAAAGACCTACTGAATTTGCTGAAAAACCAGGGTCAAGTCGAAGAGTTCGACGCCATCCGTATTGGATTGGCATCGCCTGAGATGATCCGTTCGTGGTCGTTCGGTGAAGTTAAAAAGCCGGAAACCATTAACTACCGTACGTTCAAACCAGAACGTGACGGCCTGTTCTGCGCCAAGATCTTTGGCCCGGTAAAGGATTACGAGTGCCTGTGCGGTAAGTACAAGCGCTTGAAGCACCGTGGTGTGATCTGCGAGAAGTGCGGCGTTGAAGTTGCACTGGCCAAGGTTCGTCGTGAGCGCATGGCGCACATCGAACTGGCTTCGCCGGTTGCCCATATCTGGTTCCTGAAATCGCTGCCGTCCCGTATCGGCTTGCTGATGGACATGACCCTGCGTGATATCGAACGCGTTCTCTACTTCGAGAGCTATGTCGTTATCGATCCAGGCATGACCACCCTTGAAAAAGGTCAGCTGCTGAATGACGAGCAGTACTTCGAAGCGCTGGAAGAGTTCGGCGACGATTTCGATGCCCGCATGGGTGCCGAAGCTGTCCGCGAACTGCTGCACGCTATCGACCTGGAACACGAGATTGGCCGTCTGCGTGAAGAGATTCCGCAAACCAACTCCGAAACCAAGATCAAGAAACTGTCCAAGCGTCTGAAGTTGATGGAAGCCTTCCAGGGTTCCGGCAACTTGCCAGAGTGGATGGTGCTGACCGTTCTGCCGGTTCTGCCGCCAGACCTGCGTCCGCTGGTACCGTTGGATGGCGGTCGCTTCGCGACTTCCGACCTCAACGACCTGTACCGTCGCGTGATCAACCGTAACAACCGCTTGAAGCGTCTGCTCGATCTGTCCGCTCCGGACATCATCGTGCGCAACGAAAAGCGTATGTTGCAAGAAGCTGTCGATGCCTTGCTCGACAACGGTCGTCGTGGCCGCGCTATCACCGGTTCGAACAAGCGTCCTCTGAAATCCTTGGCTGACATGATCAAGGGTAAGCAAGGTCGTTTCCGTCAGAACTTGCTCGGTAAGCGTGTTGACTACTCCGGTCGTTCGGTAATTACCGTAGGCCCAACCCTGCGTCTGCACCAGTGCGGTCTGCCGAAGAAGATGGCTCTCGAGCTGTTCAAACCGTTCATTTTCGGCAAGCTGGAAATGCGTGGTCTCGCGACCACCATCAAAGCCGCCAAGAAAATGGTCGAGCGCGAACTGCCAGAGGTTTGGGACGTTCTTGCTGAAGTGATCCGTGAACACCCGGTTCTCCTCAACCGTGCGCCGACCCTTCACCGTCTGGGTATCCAGGCGTTTGAACCCGTACTGATCGAAGGTAAGGCTATCCAGCTGCACCCTCTGGTCTGTGCTGCGTACAACGCCGACTTCGACGGCGACCAAATGGCCGTGCACGTACCGCTGACGCTGGAAGCCCAGTTGGAAGCGCGTGCGTTGATGATGTCGACCAACAACATTCTGTCGCCAGCCAACGGTGAGCCAATCATCGTTCCGTCGCAGGACGTTGTATTGGGTCTGTACTACATGACTCGTGAAGCGATCAACGCCAAGGGCGAAGGTCGTGTGTTCGCGGATCTGCAGGAAGTTGACCGTGTGTTCCGTGCCGGCGAAGCCGCACTGCACGCCAAGGTTAAAGTCCGCATCCACGAAACCATCAACGATCGTGACGGTGGCAGCGTCAAGAACACCCGTATCGTCGACACCACTGTCGGCCGTGCGCTGTTGTTCCAGGTTGTTCCACCTGGCCTGTCGTACGACGTGGTCAACCAGCCAATGAAGAAAAAGGCGATCTCCAAGCTGATCAACCAGTGCTACCGCGTGGTTGGTTTGAAAGAGACCGTTATCTTCGCTGACCAGTTGATGTACACCGGTTTTGCTTATTCGACCATTTCCGGCGTTTCCATCGGTGTTAACGACTTCGTTATCCCGGACGAGAAAGCCGCCATCATCGGTGCTGCTACCGATGAAGTGAAAGAGATCGAAAGCCAGTACGCCTCCGGCCTGGTAACCCAGGGCGAGAAGTACAACAAAGTGATCGACCTTTGGTCCAAGGCCAACGACGAAGTGTCGAAGGCGATGATGTCGAACCTCTCGAAAGAGCGCGTTATCGACCGTCATGGCGTAGAAGTCGATCAAGAGTCGTTCAACTCGATGTACATGATGGCCGACTCGGGCGCACGGGGTTCTGCTGCGCAGATCCGTCAGCTCGCCGGTATGCGTGGCCTGATGGCCAAGCCGGACGGTTCCATCATCGAAACGCCGATTACTGCGAACTTCCGTGAAGGTTTGAGCGTACTTCAGTACTTCATCTCGACTCACGGTGCTCGTAAAGGTCTGGCGGATACCGCGTTGAAAACCGCTAACTCCGGTTACCTGACTCGCCGTCTGGTAGACGTTGCGCAAGACTTGGTTGTGACTGAAGTTGACTGCGGTACCGAACACGGTCTGCTGATGACTCCGCACATTGAAGGCGGCGACGTTGTAGAGCCGTTGGGTGAGCGCGTACTGGGTCGAGTAATCGCCCGTGACGTATTCAAGCCAGGTACAGAGGAAATCATCGTTCCTGCCGGCACTCTGGTAGATGAGAAGTGGGTCGAGTTCATCGAACTCAACAGCATCGACGAAGTGATTGTTCGCTCGCCGATCAGCTGCGAAACCCGCTACGGCATTTGCGCCAAGTGCTACGGCCGTGACTTGGCTCGTGGTCACCAGGTGAACATCGGTGAAGCGGTCGGCGTTATCGCTGCCCAGTCCATCGGTGAGCCGGGTACCCAGCTGACCATGCGTACGTTCCACATCGGTGGTGCGGCAAGCCGGACCTCCGCAGCTGATAGCGTTCAGGTGAAGAATGGCGGTACCGTCCGTCTGCACAACCTGAAGCACGTTGAGCGAGTGGATGGCCACCTGGTTGCTGTGTCCCGTTCCGGTGAGCTGGCAATCGCTGATGACTACGGTCGTGAGCGCGAGCGTTACAAGCTGCCGTACGGTGCTGTGATTTCGGTTAAAGAAGGTGACAAGGTCGACGCTGGCGCAATCGTGGCCAAGTGGGATCCGCACACTCACCCAATCGTTACCGAAATGAAAGGTACCGTGACCTACGTGGGCATGGAAGAAGGCATCACGATCAAGCGTCAGACTGACGAATTGACCGGTATGACCAACATTGAAGTACTCGACGCCAAAGACCGTCCAGCTGCAGGCAAAGATATCCGTCCTGCTGTGAAGATGGTTGATGACAACGGCAAGGATCTGTTGCTGCCAGGCACTGACGTTATCGCTCAGTACTTCCTGCCAGCCAACGCCTTGGTCGGTGTTGCGGATGGTGCGAAGATCGCGATCGGTGATGTTATCGCTCGTATCCCGCAAGAAACTTCGAAGACCCGCGACATCACCGGTGGTCTGCCGCGTGTTGCCGACTTGTTCGAAGCTCGTCGTCCGAAAGAAGCGTCGATTCTGGCTGAAGTCAGCGGCACCATCGCGTTCGGTAAAGAGACCAAGGGCAAGCGCCGTCTGGTCATTACCCCGAACGACGGTAGCGATCCGTACGAAGAGCTGATTCCGAAGTGGCGTCACCTGAACGTCTTCGAAGGCGAACAGGTAAACCGCGGCGAAGTTATCTCCGACGGCCCGAGCGATCCACACGACATCCTGCGTCTGCTGGGTGTGAGTGCGCTGGCCAAGTACATCGTTAACGAGATCCAAGACGTTTATCGTCTGCAAGGCGTGAAGATCAACGATAAGCACATCGAGACCATCCTGCGTCAGATGCTGCGTAAAGTTGAAATCGCTGAATCCGGCGATTCGAGTTTCATCAAGGGCGACCAGATGGAACTGACTCACGTACTGGTAGAGAACGAGCGTCTGGCTGGCGACGAGAAATTCGTTTCCAAGTTCACTCGTGTGTTGCTGGGTATTACCAAGGCGTCGTTGTCCACTGAGTCGTTCATCTCGGCGGCCTCCTTCCAGGAGACCACTCGTGTACTGACCGAAGCAGCGGTAACCGGCAAGCGCGACTACCTGCGCGGCCTGAAAGAAAACGTGGTTGTGGGTCGACTGATCCCGGCCGGTACCGGCTTGGCCTACCACAGCGAGCGTAAGCGCCGCCGTGAACTCGACAAGCCGCTGCGCGTAAGCGCCAGTGAAGTGGAAGCTGCACTGACCGAAGCGCTGAACTCAAGCGGTAACTGAGTTCTGCAGTAAATAAGACCGGGCCCTGGCAGCCCCGTTCGTCGGATCGAGACAGAATTGTCCCGGTTCGATGGAGGGGGAGGTCGGGGCCTTGCCTTGACTGGGGGCAAGATCCTCTTTAGACTCTTGTACCCCTAAATTTGGCGGGAATTCGTTCCTGCCATTTTGCTTTTCTTGCAAGACAATAGCGTCGCAAGACAACAGTGGAGCTAGTAGATGGCAACTATCAACCAGCTGGTACGTCAGCCGCGTAAGCGTATCGTCGAGAAATCCGACGTGCCTGCGCTGCAGAACTGCCCGCAACGTCGTGGCGTATGCACTCGCGTGTATACCACTACGCCGAAAAAACCTAACTCGGCACTGCGTAAAGTATGCCGTGTGCGTCTGACCAACGGTTTCGAGGTTTCCTCGTACATCGGTGGTGAAGGCCACAACCTGCAAGAGCACAGCGTGGTACTGATCCGCGGCGGTCGTGTAAAAGACTTGCCAGGTGTTCGTTACCACACCGTACGCGGCTCCTTGGATACTTCCGGCGTTAAAGGTCGTAACCAGGGTCGTTCGAAGTACGGTACCAAGAAGCCTAAGTAGTAGCGGCTTTTTGTAAAACTGAATCATCTTATTTTCTGAGTCGATAAGAGTAAGGTCGGAGGCGTCCCGAAAGGGCACTAATTCCGAGCGAACCTGAAGACCGTTTGAGGGCTTATCCATGCCAAGAAGACGCGTAGCAGCCAAGCGCGAAGTGCTTGACGATCCAAAATACGGAAGCCAAATTCTGGCCAAGTTCATGAACCACGTGATGGAAAGCGGCAAGAAAGCCGTTGCCGAGCGTATCGTTTATGGCGCGCTGGAAAAGGTTAAAGAACGCAAGAACAGCGACCCCCTGGAAATCTTCGAGAAAGCTCTCGACGCCATCGCTCCGCTGGTCGAAGTGAAGTCGCGCCGTGTAGGCGGTGCTACTTACCAGGTTCCGGTTGAAGTTCGCCCGTCCCGTCGTAACGCTTTGGCAATGCGCTGGTTGGTAGACTTCGCCCGTAAGCGCGGCGAGAAGTCTATGGCCCTGCGTTTGGCTGGCGAACTGTTGGACGCTGCTGAAGGTAAAGGTGCTGCTGTTAAGAAGCGTGAAGACGTGCACCGTATGGCTGAAGCCAACAAAGCTTTCTCGCACTACCGCTTCTAATTCTAGCTTCACTAATTTTGCGAGGGCTTTATGGCTCGTACTACTCCGATTAGTCGCTACCGTAACATCGGTATCGTCGCTCACGTGGATGCTGGTAAAACCACCACCACCGAGCGCGTCCTTTTTTACACCGGCAAAAGTCACAAGATGGGCGAGGTGCATGACGGCGCCGCGACCACAGACTGGATGGTTCAGGAGCAGGAGCGTGGTATTACCATTACTTCTGCTGCTATTACCGCCTTCTGGAAAGGTTCCGAGAAGCAGTACAAAGATGAGCACCGCTTCAACGTAATCGATACCCCGGGCCACGTAGACTTCACCATTGAAGTTGAACGTTCCCTGCGCGTACTCGACGGCGCTGTCGTTGTGTTCTGCGGCACCTCGGGTGTTGAGCCTCAGTCGGAAACCGTATGGCGTCAAGCCAACAAATACGGCGTTCCACGTCTTGTTTACGTAAACAAGATGGACCGTGCTGGTGCGAACTTCCTGCGCGTGATCGGTCAGATCAAGCAGCGTCTGGGTCACACCCCGGTACCAATCCAGTTGGCTATCGGTTCCGAAGACAACTTCCAGGGCCAGATCGATCTGGTGACCATGGAAGCTGTTTACTGGAACGACGCTGACAAAGGTATGGTTCCTGTTCGCAAGCCTATCCCTGCTGAATTGCAGGAATTGGCTGACGAGTGGCGCAACAACATGGTTGAAGCTGCGGCCGAAGCCAACGAAGAACTGATGAACAAGTACCTCGAAGGTGAAGAACTCACCAACGCGGAAATCAAGGCCGCTCTGCGTCAGCGTACTATCGCTGGTGAGATCGTCTTGGCTGTTTGCGGTTCCTCGTTCAAGAACAAGGGCGTTCCCCTGGTTCTCGATGCTGTGATCGACTACCTGCCGGCCCCAGTGGATATTCCTGCCATCAAGGGTACTGACCCGGATGACGAGACTATCGAGCTGGAGCGTCATGCAGACGACGCAGAACCGTTCTCCGCTCTGGCATTTAAAATTGCCACTGACCCATTCGTGGGTACCTTGACCTTCGTCCGCGTTTACTCGGGCGTGTTGAACTCCGGCGACGGCGTGATCAACTCGGTTAAAGGCAAGAAAGAGCGCGTGGGTCGTATGGTGCAAATGCACGCAAACGCCCGCGAAGAGATCAAGGAAGTACGCGCTGGTGACATCGCGGCCTTGATCGGCATGAAGGACGTCACCACTGGTGAAACCTTGTGCAACGCTGACAAGCCAATCATCCTGGTTCGCATGGACTTCCCGGAGCCGGTTATTTCGGTCGCCGTTGAGCCTAAGACCAAGGATGACCAGGAAAAAATGGGTATCGCTCTGGGCAAACTCGCTCAGGAAGATCCATCTTTCCGCGTCAAGACTGATGAAGAGACTGGTCAAACGATCATCTCCGGCATGGGCGAGCTTCACCTGGACATCCTGGTTGACCGGATGCGCCGTGAGTTCAACGTCGAAGCCAACATCGGTAAGCCTCAGGTTTCCTATCGTGAGCGCATCACGAAGAACTGTGAAATCGAAGGCAAATTCGTTCGTCAATCCGGCGGTCGTGGCCAGTTCGGCCATTGCTGGATCCGTTTTGCTCCTGCTGATGAAGGTCAGGAAGGTCTGCAATTCGTGAACGAAGTAGTGGGCGGTGTTGTTCCTAAGGAATACATCCCGGCTATCCAGAAGGGTATCGAAGAGCAGATGAAGAACGGTGTTGTTGCCGGCTATCCGCTCATCGGCCTGAAGGCGACCGTTTTTGACGGTTCTTACCACGACGTCGACTCCAACGAGATGGCGTTTAAGGTGGCTGCTTCCATGGCTACCAAGCAACTGGCCCAGAAGGGCGGTGGTGAGTTGCTTGAGCCAATCATGGCAGTAGAAGTCGTTACGCCTGAAGACTACATGGGTGACGTGATGGGCGACCTTAACCGTCGTCGCGGCATGATCTTGGGTATGGAAGATACGGTTTCCGGCAAAGTGATTCGTGCCGAGGTTCCGTTGGGCGAGATGTTCGGTTATGCGACCGACGTTCGTTCCATGTCTCAGGGTCGCGCAAGCTACTCTATGGAATTCAAAAAATACAACACAGCTCCGGCGCACATCGCTGAAACTGTATCCAAAAAACAAGGCTGATTCAGTCCTTTAGGCAAGGAGTTAATTGTCGTGGCTAAAGAAAAATTTGATCGTTCCCTACCGCACGTCAACGTTGGCACCATCGGTCACGTTGACCACGGTAAAACTACGCTGACTGCTGCTCTGACTCGTGTTTGCTCCGAAATTTTCGGTTCGGCTATCGTTGACTTCGACAAGATCGACAGCGCGCCAGAAGAAAAAGCTCGTGGTATCACCATCAACACTGCTCACGTTGAATACAACTCGCTGATCCGTCACTACGCTCACGTTGACTGCCCAGGTCACGCTGACTATGTGAAGAACATGATCACCGGTGCTGCCCAAATGGACGGCGCGATCCTGGTTTGTTCGGCCGCTGATGGTCCGATGCCACAAACCCGTGAGCACATCCTGCTGTCCCGTCAGGTTGGCGTTCCGTACATCGTGGTTTACCTGAACAAGGCTGACCTGGTAGACGACGCTGAGCTGCTGGAACTGGTTGAGATGGAAGTGCGCGATCTGCTGAGCACTTACGACTTCCCAGGCGACGACACTCCGATCATCATCGGTTCTGCTCGTATGGCTCTGGAAGGCAAAGACGACAACGAAATGGGCACCACTTCCGTACGGAAACTGGTTGAGACTCTGGACAGCTACATCCCAGATCCAGTTCGTGTTATCGACAAGCCGTTCCTGATGCCAATCGAAGACGTATTCTCGATCTCGGGTCGTGGTACTGTTGTGACTGGTCGTATCGAGCGCGGTATCGTTAAGGTTCAAGATCCACTGGAAATCGTTGGTCTGCGTGACACTACCGTCACCACCTGCACCGGTGTTGAAATGTTCCGTAAACTGCTCGACGAAGGTCGTGCAGGCGAGAACTGCGGCGTTCTGCTGCGTGGTACCAAGCGTGACGACGTTGAGCGTGGCCAGGTTCTGGTTAAGCCAGGCTCGGTTAAGCCGCACACTACCTTCGAAGCTGAAGTGTACGTGTTGAGCAAAGAAGAAGGCGGTCGTCACACTCCGTTCTTCAAAGGCTACCGTCCACAGTTCTACTTCCGGACCACAGACGTGACCGGTAACTGCGAACTGCCGGAAGGCGTTGAAATGGTAATGCCAGGCGACAACATCAAAATGGTTGTCACCCTGATCAAAACCATCGCAATGGAAGATGGTCTGCGTTTCGCTATCCGTGAAGGCGGTCGTACCGTCGGCGCTGGCGTCGTAGCCAAAATCATCGCTTAATAAGTGATGACTTGAAAAAGCCCCCGCTTAGCGGGGGCTTTTTTATTGAGTTGACACCCATATGGGGCGTCTATAGAATTGCGCCTCCTTTTAACGGGCGTGTTGCGCTCGCTGGGAATAGCAGCCGGAGTCTGAAATCCAATGGCAAATCAGCAAATTCGTATCAGGTTGAAGGCTTTTGACCACAAACTGATCGACCAATCCACCCAGGAAATCGTGGAAACCGCGAAACGTACTGGTGCTCAAGTGCGTGGTCCAATTCCACTGCCTACCCGTAAAGAGCGGTTCACCGTTCTGGTCTCCCCGCACGTCAACAAAGACGCGCGTGACCAGTACGAGATCCGTACTCATAAGCGCGTGCTGGACATCGTCCTGCCAACGGATAAAACCGTTGATGCACTTATGAAGCTTGATCTGGCGGCCGGTGTGGAAGTACAGATCAGCCTCGGCTAAGACTTGGGTCTTAGTCGTGTAACGCTCTGAAATGGGCGGCCATAGCGGGTGAAAGCCCCGTACACTCATGAGGTTTACAACATGACTATTGGTGTAGTCGGTCGTAAATGCGGTATGACCCGTATTTTCACCGAAGAAGGTGTCTCCATTCCGGTTACGGTCATTGAGATCGAGCCGAATCGCGTCACCCAGTTTAAAACTGAAGAAACCGATGGCTATCGTGCAGTGCAAGTCACTGTCGGCGAGCGTCGTGCTTCGCGTGTGACTGCTGCTCAAGCAGGTCACTTCGCTAAAGCAAACGTTGCAGCTGGTCGTACTGTTATGGAGTTCCGTCTTGAAGATGGCGACTACCAGGCTGGCGATCTGATCAACGCTGAAATCTTCGCCGCTGGTCAACTGGTTGATGTAACCGGTCAGTCCAAGGGTAAAGGCTTCCAGGGTACGATCAAGCGTTGGAATTTCCGTGGCCAAGACAACACTCACGGTAACTCCGTTTCCCACCGCGTCCCGGGCTCTATTGGCCAGTGCCAGACTCCTGGTCGTGTATTCAAGGGCAAAAAAATGTCCGGTCATATGGGCGCTGAGCGCGTGACCGTGCAGTCCCTCGAAGTAGTGCGCGTCGACGCTGAACGCAATCTGTTGTTGGTCAAGGGTGCTGTTCCTGGCGCTACTGGCGGCAACCTGGTTGTACGTCCAGCGGCCAAGGCTCGCGGTTAAGGGGAAGCTGACATGCAATTAAATGTAAATGACGCTCAAGCGATCGAAGTTTCCGAACTGACATTTGGCGGCGAATTCAACGAGACGCTGGTTCACCAAGCAGTCGTGGCCTACATGGCCGGCGGCCGTCAAGGTAGCAAGCAGCAAAAGACCCGTTCCGACGTTCGTGGTGGCGGTAAGCGCCCTTGGCGTCAGAAAGGTACTGGCCGCGCTCGTGCCGGTACTATCCGTAGCCCAATCTGGCGTGGCGGCGGTACCACTTTCGCAGCACGTCCACAGGATCACACCCAGAAGCTCAACAAGAAGATGTATCGCGCAGCACTGCGCTCCATCCTTGCTGAACTCGTGCGTACTGATCGTCTGGTCGTGGTTCAGGACTTCGCTGTTGAAGCGCCGAAAACCAAAGATCTGCTGAACAAGCTGAACGGCATGGGCCTGACTGACGTCCTGATCGTGTCTGAAGCTGTTGATCAGAACCTGTACCTGGCTGCTCGCAACCTGCCACACGTTGATGTACGTGACGTGCAAGGTTCCGATCCAGTTAGTCTGATCGCATACGACAAGGTGTTGATCACCGTGTCGGCCGTGAAGAAATTCGAGGAGCTGCTGGGATGAACCAGGAACGCGTATTTAAAGTTCTGCTTGGCCCGCACGTTTCCGAAAAGGCTACGGTTCTGGCTGACAAGAAAGGCCAGTTCGTTTTCAAGGTTGCAACTGACGCAACCAAGCTGGAAATCAAGAAGGCCGTCGAAAGCCTGTTCAGCGTGAAAGTAGAGCGTGTTACTACCCTGAATGTTCTGGGTAAGAGCAAGCGCACTGCTCGCGGTCTGGGCAAGCGTAATGACTGGAAGAAGGCAGTTATCTCCCTTCAGCCAGGCCAAGATCTCGATTTCAGCAGCAGTGCTGAGTAAGGAAGGGGTGCATCATGGCAATCGTTAAATGCAAACCGACTTCCCCTGGCCGCCGTTTTGTGGTCAAGGTGGTCAACCAGGAGCTGCATAAAGGCGCTCCTCACGCACCGCTGCTCGAGAAGAAATCGAAGACTGGTGGTCGTAACAACAATGGTCGCATTACCACTCGTCACATCGGTGGTGGCCATAAGCAGCATTATCGTCTGGTCGACTTCCGTCGCAACGACAAAGATGGCATCACTGCCACTGTCGAGCGTATCGAATACGATCCAAACCGTACTGCTCACATCGCTCTGCTGCTGTACGCAGATGGCGAGCGTCGCTACATCATCGCCCCTAAAGGCGTGAGTGCTGGTGACCAGCTGATCGCAGGTGCTTTGGCGCCGATCAAGCCGGGCAACGCTCTGCAACTGCGCAACATTCCAGTTGGTAGCACCGTACACGGCATCGAATTGAAGCCGGGTAAAGGCGCGCAAATCGCTCGTTCCGCTGGTGCTTCGGCTCAGCTGATCGCTCGTGAAGGTGTCTACGTGACCCTGCGTCTGCGCTCTGGTGAAATGCGTAAAGTACTGGCTGAGTGCCGTGCGACCCTGGGCGAAGTCTCGAACTCCGAGCACAGCCTGCGTTCGTTGGGTAAAGCTGGTGCCAAACGCTGGCGTGGCGTTCGCCCAACCGTTCGTGGTGTTGCCATGAACCCGGTTGACCACCCACACGGTGGTGGTGAAGGTCGTACCTCTGGTGGTCGTCATCCGGTATCGCCATGGGGCTTCCCGACTAAGGGCGCGAAGACTCGTGGTAATAAGCGTACCGACAAAATGATCGTCCGTCGTCGCAAGTAAATAGAGGGATACGACAGTGCCACGTTCTCTGAAAAAAGGTCCTTTTATTGATCTTCACCTACTGAAGAAGATCGAAGTGGCGGCGGAAAAGAACGATCGCAAACCGGTGAAAACCTGGTCGCGTCGTTCGATGATCCTGCCACAAATGGTCGGTTTGACCATTGCAGTGCATAACGGTCGCCTACATGTTCCAGTTCTCGTGAACGAAGACATGGTCGGCCACAAACTAGGCGAGTTTGCCGGTACCCGCACATATCGTGGGCACGTGGCAGACAAGAAAGCCAAGCGTTAAGGGGTAAGGAATGATGGAAGTAGCCGCTAAGTTGTCGGGCGCTCGAATCTCCGCCCAGAAAGCCCGCTTGGTCGCCGACCAGATCCGCGGGAAGAAGGTGGGCGAAGCGCTCAACCTGTTGGCTTTCAGCAGTAAGAAAGCCGCCGAGATCATCAAGAAAGTGCTGGAGTCGGCCGTAGCCAACGCCGAGCACAACGAAGGCGCAGACGTTGATGACCTTAAGGTCAGCACCGTTTTCGTCAACGAAGGGCGTTCGCTGAAGCGCATCATGCCTCGTGCCAAAGGCCGAGCTGATCGCATCGTCAAGCGGTCTTGCCATATCACTGTCAAGGTTGCTGACAAGTAACGGAGTCGAAGAGATGGGTCAGAAAGTACATCCCATTGGCATTCGCCTGGGAATCGTCAAGGAGCACACCTCCGTCTGGTACGCAGACGGTCGGACTTATGCGGACTATTTGTTCGCTGATCTGAAGGTGCGTGAGTATCTCCAAGACAAACTAAAAAGCGCGTCCGTGAGCCGTATCGATATCCATCGTCCTGCTCAAACTGCACGTATCACCATTCACACCGCTCGTCCAGGTATCGTTATCGGGAAGAAAGGTGAAGATGTTGAGAAACTGCGTCAGGACCTGACCAAGCAAATGGGTGTGCCTGTGCACATCAATATCGAAGAGATCCGCAAGCCGGAGCTCGACGGTATGCTGGTTGCGCAGAGCGTAGCTCAGCAGCTGGAGCGTCGCGTAATGTTCCGTCGCGCTATGAAGCGCGCAGTACAGAACGCCATGCGCATTGGTGCCAAAGGCATCAAAATCCAAGTGAGCGGTCGTCTCGGCGGTGCTGAAATCGCACGTACTGAATGGTATCGCGAAGGTCGTGTGCCACTGCACACCCTGCGTGCCGACATCGACTATGCCAACTACGAAGCTCACACCACTTACGGTGTGATCGGTGTAAAGGTTTGGATCTTCAAAGGCGAAGTAATTGGTGGTCGCCAAGAAGAACTGAAACCACAAGCACCAGCGCCTCGTAAAAAAGCTGCTAAGTAAGGGGTACGCCAAATGTTGCAACCAAAGCGTACGAAGTTCCGCAAGCAGATGACAGGCCACAACCGTGGTCTGGCTCAGCGCGGTAGCAAAGTCAGCTTCGGCGAATATGCGCTGAAGTCTGTAGCTCGTGGTCGTCTCACCGCTCGTCAGATCGAGTCAGCGCGTCGTGCACTGACCCGTCACGTTAAACGTGGCGGCAAGATCTGGATCCGTGTATTCCCGGACAAGCCTATTTCCAAAAAGCCCCTCGAAGTTCGTATGGGTAAAGGTAAGGGTAGTGTGGAGTACTGGGTTGCCCAGATTCAGCCAGGTAAAGTCCTGTATGAAATCGAGGGTGTAACTGAAGAGCTGGCGCGTGAGGCTTTTGCCCTGGCTGCTGCAAAGCTGCCGCTCGCCACCGCCTTTGTTAAACGGACGGTGATGTGATGAAAGCGAATGAACTTCGTGAAAAAGACGCGCCGCAGCTTAACGAGCAACTGCTCGGCCTGCTGCGCGACCAGTTCAATCTGCGTATGCAGAAAGCAACTGGCCAGTTGGGGCAGTCTCACCTGCTCCGGCAAGTTAAGCGTGACATCGCTCGCGTGAAGACTGTGCTCAAACAGCAGGCAGGTAAGTAATCATGGCTGAAGCCGAAAAAACCGTCCGTACGCTGACTGGCCGTGTTGTCAGCGACAAAATGGACAAGACCATCACCGTTCTGATCGAGCGTCGCGTAAAGCACCCGATCTACGGTAAATACGTTAAGCGTTCGACTAAGCTGCACGCGCACGACGAAACCAATCAGTGCCACATCGGCGACAAAGTCACTATTCGTGAAACTCGTCCGCTGGCCAAGACCAAGTCTTGGGCGCTGGTTGATGTTCTCGAACGCGCTGTGGAAGTCTAAGGACTAGGGGTCGGAGAAATTATATGATTCAGACTCAATCCATGCTCGATGTGGCCGATAACAGCGGCGCACGCCGCGTTATGTGCATCAAGGTGCTGGGTGGCTCCCATCGTCGTTACGCTGGTATCGGTGACATCATCAAAGTTACCGTGAAGGAAGCAATTCCTCGCGGTAAAGTGAAAAAAGGCCAAGTGATGACTGCTGTTGTAGTCCGCACTCGTCACGGCGTACGTCGTGCTGATGGCTCCATTATCCGCTTTGATGGCAACGCTGCTGTTCTTCTGAACAACAAGCAAGAGCCGATCGGCACCCGTATCTTTGGGCCAGTGACCCGTGAACTTCGTACTGAGAAGTTCATGAAGATCGTCTCGCTCGCCCCAGAAGTGCTGTAAGGAGATCCGACATGCAAAAGATTCGTCGTGACGACGAGATCATCGTGATCGCCGGCAAAGACAAAGGTAAGCGCGGTAAGGTGCTTAAGGTTCTCGCCAATAACCGTCTGGTTATCGGTGGTCTGAACCTGGTTAAGCGTCATACCAAGCCTAACCCGATGTCGGGCGTACAAGGCGGTATCGTCGAAAAAGAAGCTCCACTGGACGCTTCTAACGTCGCCATTTTCAACGGCGAAACCAACAAGGCTGATCGCGTTGGTTTCAAAGTAGAAGACGGCAAGAAAATTCGTGTCTTCAAGTCGACCCAAAAAGCGGTTGATGCTTGAACACTGCTAGGTAGAAGACCATGGCACGACTAAAAGAGATTTACTGGAAGGAAATCGCACCGAAGCTTAAGGAAGAACTTAAGCTTTCGAACGTGATGGAAGTTCCACGCGTTACAAAAATCACCCTGAACATGGGTCTGGGCGAAGCGGTCGGTGACAAAAAAGTCATCGAGCACGCTGTTGCCGACCTGGAAAAGATCACCGGTCAAAAAGTCGTTGTGACTTACGCTCGCAAATCCATCGCTGGCTTTAAAGTCCGTGAAGGTTGGCCGATCGGCGTCAAAGTGACTCTGCGCCGTGAGCGTATGTACGAATTCCTGGATCGTCTGCTGTCGATCTCCCTGCCTCGGGTCCGCGACTTCCGCGGCCTGAATGCCAAGTCCTTCGATGGTCGTGGTAACTACAGCATGGGCGTTAAAGAGCAGATCATCTTCCCGGAAATCGACTACGACAAGATCGATGCTCTCCGCGGTCTGGACATCACCCTGACCACCACTGCCAAGAACGATGATGAAGGCCGCGCTCTGCTGCGTGCGTTCAAATTCCCGTTCCGCAACTGATTGGAGTAGGACCATGGCCAAGATGAGCATGAAAAACCGCGAGCTGAAACGTCAGCTCACGGTTGCCAAGTACGCCAAGAAGCGTGCAGCACTGAAAGCAATCATCGTTGATCTGAACGCAAGTCCAGAAGCACGTTGGGAAGCTACAGTTGCTCTGCAGAAGCAGCCACGTGACGCAAGCGCTTCGCGCATGCGTAACCGCTGCCGCCTGACCGGTCGTCCACACGGCGTTTACCGCAAGTTCGGCCTCGGCCGTAACAAACTGCGTGAAGCGGCAATGCGTGGTGACGTACCAGGTCTGGTTAAAGCCAGCTGGTAAGTACTTTCGAAGTCTCGGTGGTCAGGATCGCAAGATACTGACCGCCGGTGGCCTAGAATCTGGAACAAGCCCCTTTTGGGGCTTGTTTCATTTCCGGAGTGTGTCTAAAATACGCGGCTCGCCTGAGCCCGTGTGTTTTGTGCTCGGAGATTCTCGGCGACACGTAATGGCCGCAAGGCTAATTTTTTTGTATTAGGAGCGTCTAGCCATGAGTATGCAGGACCCGTTAGCGGACATGCTAACTCGTATCCGTAATGCCCAGATGGCTGAAAAGTCCGTCGTAAGCATGCCATCTTCCACGTTGAAGGTTGCTGTTGCCAAAGTCCTGAAAGACGAAGGCTACATTGCGGGTTATCAGATCAGCAGCGAAATCAAACCACTGCTGTCCATCGAGCTGAAGTACTTCGAAGGCCGTCCGGTCATCGAAGAAGTGAAGCGCGTTAGCCGTCCAGGCCTGCGTCAGTACAAGTCCGTCGATGATCTGCCAAAAGTTCGTGGCGGTCTCGGTGTGTCTATCGTCTCCACCAACAAAGGTGTGATGACGGATCGTGCTGCGCGCGCTGCCGGTGTCGGCGGCGAAGTTCTTTGCACTGTGTTCTAAGGGGGGATAAGCATGTCACGCGTCGCTAAGAACCCCGTTAAGCTGCCAGCCGGTGTCGAAGTAAAATTCGCAGGCCAACAGCTTTCGGTGAAGGGTGCCAAGGGCACTCTGGAACTGAACATCCATTCGTCCGTTGAGATCGTTGAAGAAGCTGGTGAGCTGCGTTTCGCTGCTCGCAATGGCGATCAACAAACTCGCGCAATGGCCGGTACCACTCGTGCGTTGGTAAACAACATGGTCCAAGGCGTAAGCCAAGGCTTCGAGCGTAAGCTCCAGCTGGTCGGTGTTGGTTACAAAGCGCAAGCAAAAGGCACGGTTTTGAACCTGGCCCTTGGCTTCTCGCACCCAGTGGATTACGAACTGCCGGAAGGCATCACCGCTGAGACCCCAAGCCAAACCGATATCCTGATCAAGGGTATTGATAAGCAGCTGGTAGGTCAGGTGGCCGCTGAGATCCGCGACTTCCGTCCACCAGAGCCGTACAAAGGCAAAGGTGTGCGCTACGCGGACGAAGTCGTCCGTCGTAAAGAAGCCAAGAAGAAGTAGGGCATAGCAAATGACCGACAAAAAAGTTACTCGACTGCGTCGCGCTCGCAAAGCACGCCTGAAAATGCACGAACTCGAAGTCGTGCGTCTCTGCGTGTTCCGCTCGTCGCAGCACATCTACGCCCAGGTCATCTCGGCCGACGGCAACAAAGTCCTGGCAAGCGCCTCGACTTTGGATAAAGAACTGCGTGATGGTGCCACTGGCAACATCGACGCGGCCACTAAGGTTGGCCAGCTGGTCGCTACGCGTGCTAAGGCCGCTGGCGTCTCGCAAGTGGCTTTCGACCGCTCTGGCTTCAAGTACCACGGCCGCGTGAAAGCGCTGGCTGATGCTGCTCGTGAAGCTGGGCTGGAGTTCTAAGTTATGTCAAATAACGACCAAAAGCGCGACGAAGGCTACATTGAGAAGCTGGTTCAAGTTAACCGCGTAGCCAAAACCGTTAAAGGCGGCCGTATCTTCACTTTCACCGCGTTGACCGTGGTTGGTGATGGTAAAGGGCGCGTTGGCTTCGGCCGTGGCAAGTCACGTGAAGTGCCTGCTGCGATCCAGAAGGCAATGGAAGCTGCTCGTCGCAACATGATCCAAGTTGATCTGAACGGCACCACGCTGCAGTACGCAATGAAGTCCGCTCACGGCGCTTCGAAGGTGTACATGCAGCCTGCTTCTGAAGGTACCGGTATCATCGCTGGCGGCGCTATGCGTGCTGTCCTCGAAGTTGCTGGCGTTCAGAACGTTCTGGCCAAGTGCTACGGCTCGACTAACCCGGTAAACGTGGTTCACGCCACTTTCAAAGGTTTGAAAGCTATGCAGTCTCCTGAATCCATTGCCGCCAAGCGTGGCAAAAGCGTCAAGGAGATCTTCTGATCATGGCTACCGTTAAAGTAACGCTGATCAAAAGCATGACCGGCCGCATCCCTAACCACAAATTGTGCGTTAAGGGTTTGGGTCTGCGTCGCATCGGTCACACTGTAGAAGTACTTGATACTCCCGAGAATCGCGGGATGATCAACAAGGCTTACTACATGCTGCGTGTCGAGGGTTAATTCGATGAAACTCAATGATCTGAGTCCAGCGCCGGGTTCCCGTCGCGAAAAGCATCGTCCGGGCCGTGGTATCGGTAGTGGTTTGGGCAAGACCGGTGGCCGTGGCCACAAAGGTCAGTCCTCCCGCTCCGGTGGCACCATCGCTCCAGGCTTTGAAGGCGGTCAACAGCCGCTGCATCGTCGCCTGCCGAAGTTCGGTTTCGTTTCCCTGAAAGCCATGGACCGCGCAGAAGTGCGTTTGTCCGAGCTGGCCAAAGTGGAAGGCGACATCGTTACCGTGCAGACCCTGAAAGATGCCAACGTGATCAACGTCAACGTACAGCGTGTGAAAATCATGCTGTCCGGTGAAGTGACTCGCGCTGTCACTATCGGCAAGGGAATCGGCGCCACCAAAGGTGCGCGTTCGGCTATCGAAGCAGCTGGCGGCAAGTTCGAGGAATAAATGGCTAAGCAAGGTGCTCTCTCAGCGCTCGGCAAAGGCGGTATGTCTGAACTTTGGGCTCGTCTGCGTTTTCTGTTCCTGGCGATTATCGTCTACCGAATAGGCGCACACATCCCGGTTCCAGGTATCAACCCGGACCGACTCGCAGACCTGTTTCGACAGAATGAGGGGACCATTCTTAGCTTGTTCAACATGTTTTCCGGCGGCGCGCTGGAACGGATGAGCATCTTTGCACTGGGGATCATGCCGTACATCTCGGCATCGATCATCATGCAGCTGATGACCGCCGTTAGCCCGCAGCTGGAGCAGTTGAAGAAGGAAGGTGAAGCTGGCCGTCGCAAGATAAGCCAGTACACCCGCTACGGCACTGTCATCCTCGCCCTGGTCCAAGCTATCGGCATGTCCGTTGGCTTGGCCGGGCAGGGTGTTGCGTTCACTGGTGACTTTGGCTTCCATTTCGTCGCGGTATCCACTTTTGTGGCTGGTGCGATGTTCATGATGTGGCTGGGTGAGCAGATTACTGAGCGTGGTGTTGGTAACGGTATCTCGATGTTGATTTTCGCAGGTATCGTTGCCGGTCTTCCGAGAGCGATTGGGCAGTCTTTCGAGTCTGCACGTCAGGGTGATATCAATATCTTCGCCCTGGTTGCCATCGGTTTGTTGGCAGTAGCGATTATCGGTTTTGTGGTGTTCATTGAGCGTGGCCAGCGTCGTATTGCTGTTCACTACGCCAAGCGTCAGCAGGGCCGCAAGGTCTTTGCCGCGCAGACCAGCCACTTGCCGCTGAAAGTGAACATGGCCGGGGTTATTCCCGCCATTTTCGCGAGCAGCATTTTGCTGTTTCCGGCTTCGTTGGGTGCCTGGTTCGGTCAGTCTGAAGGTATGGGCTGGTTGCAGGACATCTCGCAGTCGATCGCTCCTGGTCAGCCGTTGAATATTCTGCTGTTTAGTGCAGGGATTATTTTCTTCTGCTTCTTCTATACGGCGTTGATGTTCAATCCGAAAGACGTAGCGGAAAACCTGAAGAAGTCCGGTGCCTTTATTCCGGGTATTCGTCCAGGTGAGCAGTCTGCGCGCTACATTGATGGCGTTCTGACTCGCTTGACCATGTTCGGTGCTCTATATATGACGGCCGTGTGCTTGTTGCCCCAGTTCCTGGTGGTTGCAGCAAACGTTCCGTTCTACCTTGGCGGGACCTCGTTGCTGATCGTCGTCGTGGTTGTGATGGACTTCATGTCCCAAGTACAATCGCACCTCGTTTCGCACCAGTACGAATCCCTGATGAAGAAAGCCAACCTGAAGGGTTACGGCAGCGGCATGTTGCGCTGAGTACCCATAAGGTTCGAGGAGTTGGTGATGAAAGTTCGTGCATCGGTGAAAAAGCTGTGCCGTAACTGCAAAATTATTCGCCGCGAAGGTGTTGTTCGAGTAATTTGCAGCGCGGAACCGCGTCACAAACAGCGCCAAGGCTGAGTGTGATCCGCTTGAAGCCCGGCAGCTAGTGCGCTGCCGGGTTGATTATTTGTTATTACAGCGATATTATCTCGCGCCCTATTTCTTGGCTTCCGGGGCGTAGGTAGCTGTCAATTGGAGTCCCACTGAATGGCCCGTATTGCAGGCGTTAACATTCCAGATAACAAGCACACTGTTATCTCGCTGACCTACATCTATGGTGTTGGTCGCACTACTGCGCAGAAAATTTGCGCAGACACTGGGGTAAACCCAGCCGCAAAGATCAAAGATCTGAGCGACGAGCAGATTGAGCTGTTGCGTGGCGAAGTGGCGAAGTTCACCACTGAAGGTGACCTGCGTCGCGAAATCAACATGAAAATCAAGCGTTTGATGGACCTCGGTTGCTACCGTGGTCTGCGTCATCGTCGTGGTCTTCCAGTACGCGGTCAGCGTACCAAGACTAACGCGCGTACCCGTAAAGGTCCGCGTAAGCCGATCCGCAAGTAATCGCCCACGCGAATCGACAGGAAATTAATCATGGCAAAACCTGCTGCTCGTCCTCGTAAAAAAGTTAAAAAGACAGTGGTTGATGGCATCGCCCACATCCATGCATCTTTTAACAACACAATCGTGACCATCACCGACCGTCAAGGTAACGCGCTTTCTTGGGCTACCTCCGGTGGTTCGGGTTTCCGCGGTTCCCGCAAGTCCACCCCGTTTGCTGCTCAAGTAGCTGCTGAACGTGCTGGTCAAGCTGCGCTGGAATATGGCCTGAAAAACCTCGACGTCAACGTCAAAGGTCCAGGTCCAGGTCGTGAGTCTGCTGTCCGTGCATTGAACGGCTGTGGCTATAAGATCGCCAGCATCACCGACGTGACGCCAATCCCGCACAACGGGTGCCGTCCGCCGAAGAAGCGCCGCGTGTAATCCAGGAGATTGTAAAGAATGGCTCGTTACATTGGTCCAAAATGCAAACTCGCTCGTCGTGAAGGCACCGATCTCTTTCTGAAGAGCGGCGTGCGCGCGATCGAATCGAAGTGCAACATTGAAGCAGCACCTGGTATCCACGGCCAACGCCGCGGTCGCCAGTCCGATTACGGCACCCAACTGCGTGAAAAGCAGAAGGTCCGTCGTATCTACGGCGTTCTCGAGCGTCAGTTCAGCGGCTACTACAAAGAAGCTGCTGGCAAGAAAGGTGCAACCGGTGAAAACCTGCTGCAACTGCTCGAATGCCGTCTGGACAACGTTGTATACCGTATGGGCTTTGGTTCGACTCGTGCCGAATCCCGTCAGCTGGTATCGCACAAATCCGTCAGCGTAAACGGCCAAACCGTTAACGTCCCGTCCTACCAGGTTCGTGCTGGTGACGTGGTCGCGATTCGCGAGAAAGCAAAAAATCAACTTCGCATTGTCCAAGCTCTCGATCTGTGTGCCCAACGTGGCCGCGTAGAATGGGTAGAAGTAGACACTGAGAAGAAGTCGGGCGTTTTCAAGAACGTTCCTGCTCGCAGTGATCTGTCCGCCGACATCAACGAAAGCCTGATTGTCGAGCTCTACTCCAAGTAAGGGCTAGAAAATAGGTGCATCCATGCAGATTTCGGTAAATGAGTTCCTGACACCCCGTCACATTGATGTGCAGGTTGTCAGTCCAACCCGCGCCAAGATCACTCTCGAGCCTCTCGAGCGTGGTTTTGGCCACACCCTGGGCAACGCGCTGCGCCGCATCCTGTTGTCCTCAATGCCCGGCTGTGCAGTAGTCGAGGCCGAGATTGACGGTGTGCTCCACGAGTACAGCGCCATCGAAGGTGTACAGGAAGACGTAATTGAAATCCTGTTGAACCTTAAAGGTCTGGCTATCAAGCTGCACGGCCGTGACGAAGTTACGCTGACCTTGTCGAAGAAGGGTTCGGGGGTGGTTACCGCTGCCGATATTCAGCTGGATCATGATGTCGAGATCGTTAATCCCGATCACGTAATCGCTAACCTGGCGTCTAACGGCGCCCTGAACATGAAGCTCACCGTAGCTCGTGGTCGTGGTTATGAACCGGCCGACTCGCGTCAGAGCGATGAAGACGAAAGCCGCAGCATTGGTCGCTTGCAGCTCGACTCTTCGTTCAGCCCGGTTCGCCGTATCGCATACGTGGTGGAAAACGCCCGTGTCGAGCAGCGTACTAACCTGGACAAGCTGGTTATTGATCTGGAAACCAACGGTACTCTGGATCCTGAAGAGGCTATCCGCCGCGCTGCAACCATTCTGCAACAGCAGTTGGCTGCGTTCGTCGACCTCAAAGGTGACAGCGAACCAGTGGTAATCGAGCAGGAAGACGAGATCGATCCGATCCTGCTTCGCCCGGTTGACGATCTGGAACTGACTGTACGTTCGGCTAACTGCCTTAAGGCGGAAAACATTTACTACATCGGCGATCTGATTCAGCGCACCGAAGTAGAACTGTTGAAGACTCCGAACCTGGGCAAGAAATCCTTGACTGAAATCAAGGACGTTCTGGCCTCCCGCGGTCTGTCCCTCGGCATGCGCCTCGACAACTGGCCGCCTGCAAGTCTTAAGAAGGACGACAAGGCGACTGCCTGATCGTCGTAATCACCGAACGTGAGTTTGGTAAGGAATGAACCATGCGTCATCGTAAAAGTGGTCGTCACCTGAGCCGTACCAGCTCGCACCGTAAGGCTATGTTCCAGAACATGGCGGTGTCGCTGTTCGAGCACGAGCTGATCAAAACTACACTGCCGAAAGCTAAAGAACTGCGTCGCGTTGCTGAGCCGCTGATTACTTTGGCCAAGACAGACAGCCTGGCTAACCGCCGTTTGGCTTTCGACCGTACTCGTTCGAAAGCTATCGTTGGTAAGCTCTTCAACGACCTGGGCAAGCGTTACGCTACCCGTGAGGGTGGCTACCTGCGCATCCTCAAGTGCGGTTTCCGCGCTGGTGACAACGCTCCTATGGCGTACGTTGAGCTGATCGATCGTCCAGTTGGCGGTGAAGCTGTATCCGCTGAGTAAGACGTCAGTCTGTAACGAAGAACCGGGCCTAGTGCCCGGTTTTTTGTGCGCGGTAGAAAACTGGAATTAACTCGAACGAATAGGTATTTGGCGTATGAAACTGCTTTTCGCTATCCGTACGGATGGTTCGTTAGTTAATTTCTATCGACGCTCATGATTTAATGAATTTGATGGTGTCATCCTCCTGGTCAATACTCCCCCCAAGCCGATTAGCCGGCAGTTCCAAGACTGACCTGAGGAAGATTGAGCATGAGCCAGAATAAAACCCTTACTACCGCCAGCGGCGCCCCCGTTGCCGATAACCAGAATTCCCGTTCGGCCGGCCCACGCGGCCCATTGCTGCTCGACGATTTTCATCTGATCGAGAAGCTCGCGCACTTCAACCGTGAAAACATTCCTGAGCGCCGCGTACACGCTAAAGGCTCGGGTGCTTACGGCACCTTTACCGTCACCCAAGACATCACTCAGTACACCAGCGCCAAGCTGTTCGAGTCTGTGGGTAAGCAAACCCCGACCTTCCTGCGCTTTTCCACGGTAGGTGGCGAACGCGGTTCGGCTGATACTGAGCGCGACCCACGTGGGTTCGCCTTGAAGTTCTACACCGAAGAAGGCAACTGGGACATCGTTGGCAACAACACCCCGGTGTTCTTCATCCGTGATCCGCTGAAATTCCCGGACTTCATTCACACCCAAAAGCGCCTGCCGCAAAGCAACCTGAAAAGTGCGCAGATGATGTGGGACTTCTGGTCGCACTCCCCTGAGGCGCTGCACCAGGTCACCATCCTGTTTTCGGACCGTGGGATCCCTGATGGCTACCGTCACATGCATGGCTTCGGCAGCCACACCTACAGCCTGATCAACGCCAATGGCGAGCGTCACTGGGTGAAGTGGCACTACAAGACCAAGCAAGGTATCAAGAACCTGGCGCCGGCTGAGGCTGCACGTCTGGCGGGTACCGACCCTGACTACGCCCAGCGTGATCTGTTCGCCGCTATCGAGCGCGGTGATTTCCCGAAATGGCGCGTTTGCATCCAGATCATGACGGAAGCCCAGGCGAACGCTCACTACGAGAACCCGTTCGATGTGACCAAGACCTGGTCGCAGAAAGAGTTCCCGCTGATCGAAGTCGGCGAGCTGGAGTTGAACCGCAACCCGCTGAACTACTTCGCTGAAGTTGAGCAAGCGGCTTTCGGTCCAAGCAACATGGTTCCGGGTGTTGGCTTGTCGCCAGACCGCATGCTGCAAGGCCGTGTGTTCGCTTACGCTGATGCCCACCGCTACCGTGTAGGCACCAACCACCAGCACCTGCCGGTTAACGCGCCACTTAGCCCGGTCAATAGCTACCAGCGCGACGGTTCGATGGCGTTCGGCGCCAATGGCGGTGCGGCTCCCAACTACGAGCCAAACAGCTATGCCGATGCGCCGAAACAGGCTCCTCAGTATGCGGAGCCATCTTTGGCCCTGAGCGGCGCGGCTGATCGTTACGATCACCGCGAAGACACCGACTACTACAGCCACGCCGGTGCGCTGTTCCGCCTGATGAATGATGAGCAGAAAGCCCTGCTGATCAACAACATCGCCGGCGCCATGGCGGGTGTTTCCAGTGATGTGGTGCAGCGCCAGTTGCAATACTTCTTCAAGGCCGATCCGGCTTATGGAGAAGGGATCGCATCTGCACTGGGTGTATCGCTTAACTAACTCTAAACGATAAGCAGAACCGCCCTCATTTGGGCGGTTTTTGCGTTATTTCAGCTACTTTTCACCGGAAATCTTCACTTTTCTGCCGTTGGTCCCGTGACCTCCGGGTCATCATGGTTCAAACTACAGACTTTCAAGCAGGGAGATGTAGGGCGATGCAAGGTCACCCCGACGTAATCGATTACCTCAACACGTTGCTGACGGGCGAACTGGCAGCTCGTGACCAATATTTCATTCACTCGCGGATGTACGAAGACTGGGGCTTTACCGAGCTCTACGAGCGTATCAACCATGAAATGGAAGAAGAGGCACAGCACGCCGACGCGCTGATGCGCCGTATCCTGATGCTCGAAGGCACGCCGCGTATGCGTCCCGACGACCTGGACACCGGCACCACGGTGCCAGAGATGCTCGCCAGCGACTTGCGCCTTGAGTACAAGGTCCGTGCCGCGCTCTGTAAGGGCATCGAGCTCTGTGAGCAGCACAACGACTACGTCACGCGGGAAATCCTGCGGGTGCAGTTGAACGACACTGAAGAGGATCACACCTACTGGCTGGAAAAGCAGTTGGGCCTGATCAAGTTGATTGGCCTGGAGAACTACCTGCAATCGCAGTTCTGATTCCTCCGGCTACAAAAAGCCCCTGTCACTGTGTAAGTGACAGGGGCTTTTTCGTGGGCCTGAACAATCAGTCCTTGTCGCGGGCCAGCAGCGGCTTGAGATAGAAGCCTGTGTGAGACTGCTTCATCTCAGACACTTGCTCCGGTGTGCCGACCGCAATGATCTGCCCACCTTTGGAGCCGCCTTCCGGCCCCAGGTCCACCAGCCAGTCGGCGGTCTTGATCACATCCAGGTTGTGCTCGATCACTACCACCGTGTTGCCGTGGTCACGCAAGCGATGCAGCACATCCAGCAATTGCTGAATATCCGCGAAGTGCAAACCAGTGGTCGGCTCATCGAGGATATACAGGGTCTTGCCGGTATCACGCTTGGACAGCTCGCGAGACAGCTTGACCCGCTGCGCCTCGCCACCCGACAGCGTGGTCGCCGACTGCCCGAGCTTGATGTACGACAGGCCGACATCCATCAGCGTCTGCAGCTTGCGCGCCAGGGCCGGTACCGCGTCAAAGAACACCCGGGCTTCCTCGATCGTCATCTCGAGGGTTTCGTGGATGCTCTTGCCCTTGTACTTGATCTCCAGGGTTTCGCGGTTGTAGCGCTTGCTCTTGCACACGTCGCACGGCACGTAGATGTCCGGCAGGAAGTGCATCTCAACCTTGATCAAGCCATCGCCCTGGCACGCCTCACAGCGCCCGCCCTTGACGTTGAACGAGAACCGGCCAGGCCCGTAACCGCGTGAGCGGGATTCCGGCACGCCGGCGAACAGCTCGCGAATCGGCGTGAACAGCCCGGTGTAGGTCGCCGGGTTGGAACGCGGTGTGCGGCCAATCGGGCTTTGGTCAATATCGACCACCTTATCCAGGTGCTCCAGACCCTTGATGCTGTCATGAGCGGCGGCTTCAAGAGTCGTCGCGCCGTTCAGTGCAGTGGCGCTCAGTGGAAACAGCGTGTTGTTGATCAGTGTCGACTTGCCTGAACCGGATACACCGGTCACGCAGGTCAGCAGTCCCAGTGGGATTTCCAGATCGACATTGCGCAAGTTGTTGCCACGCGCGCCTTTGAGGTGCAGTGCCATCTTCTTGTTGCGCGGCGTACGCTTGGCCGGCACGGCGATCTTCACACGGCCCGACAAGTATTTGCCGGTCAGCGAGTCAGGATGCGCCATCACTTCTGCCGGCGTGCCCTCGGCGACAATATGCCCACCGTGCACACCCGCGCCCGGGCCGATGTCGACCACATAGTCGGCCAGGCGAATCGCATCTTCGTCATGCTCAACCACGATCACCGTGTTGCCGATGTCCCGCAGGTGCTTCAGCGTACCCAGCAGGCGATCGTTGTCCCGTTGATGTAAACCAATCGATGGCTCATCGAGGATGTACAACACACCCACCAGACCGGCGCCAATCTGGCTGGCCAAGCGAATCCGCTGGGCTTCACCACCGGAGAGCGTATCGGCACTGCGGTCCAGCGACAGATAGTCCAGCCCAACGTTAACCAGGAACTGCAGCCGCTCACGAATCTCCTTGAGGATCTTGTCGGCAATCTCCCCGCGGCGGCCCGTCAGCTTAAGCGTGCCGAAGTATTCGCAGGCATCACCAATCGGCAGGTTGGTCACCGCCGGCAGTGTCTTTTCGCCGACCCACACGTGCCGCGCTTCACGGCGCAGGCGCGTGCCACGGCAATCCGGGCACGGCTGGGTGCTGAGGAACTTGGCCAGTTCTTCGCGCACGCTGGCGGATTCGGTCTCGCGGTAGCGCCGCTCCAGGTTCGGCACGATGCCTTCGAACGGGTGGGAGCGTTTGACGATATCGCCACGGTCGTTCAAGTACTTGAAGTCGACGTTCTGCGAACCGCTGCCATGCAGGATGAATTTCTGATGTTCGGCCGTCAGTTCGTTGAAGGGTACTTCGAGGCTGAACTTATAGTGCGAGGCCAGCGAACCCAGCATCTGGAAGTAATAGACGTTACGCCTGTCCCAGCCGCGTATCGCACCTTCCGCCAGTGTGAGGTCACCATTGACCAGGCGCTTGATGTCGAAGAATTGCTTAACCCCCAAGCCATCACAGGTCGGGCAGGCGCCGGCCGGGTTGTTGAAGGAAAACAGCTTCGGCTCCAGTTCGCTGATGGCATGGCCGCAGATCGGGCAGGCGAAGCGTGCGGAAAAGATGATTTCTTCCCCTGGCTCGTCGTCCATTGGCGCCACCAGGGCGATACCGTCTGCCAGCTTCAATGCGGTCTCGAAAGATTCCGCCAGGCGCTGCTGCAAATCGGCACGCACCTTGAAACGGTCGACCACCACATCAATCGAATGCTTCTTCTGTTTATCCAGCTTCGGCGCTTCGTCCAGTTCGTAGAGCTTGCCGTTGATCCGGGCGCGAACAAAACCTTGCGCACGCAGTTCTTCGAAGACGGAAAGATGTTCACCCTTGCGCTCGCGAATCACCGGTGCCAGCAGCATCAGCTTGGCGCCTTCCGGCTGGGCCAGCACCAGGTCGACCATCTGGCTGACGGTCTGGGCTTCCAGGGGGATGTCGTGGTCCGGGCAACGGGGGATACCCACGCGGGCATACAGCAGACGCAGGTAGTCGTAGATTTCGGTGATGGTGCCCACGGTGGAACGCGGGTTATGGGACGTGGATTTCTGTTCGATGGAAATCGCGGGCGACAGGCCTTCAATGGTGTCGACGTCGGGCTTTTCCATCATCGACAGGAACTGGCGGGCATAGGCCGACAGGGATTCCACGTAGCGGCGCTGGCCTTCGGCGTACAGCGTGTCAAACGCCAGGGACGACTTGCCGGACCCGGACAAGCCGGTGATGACGATCAGTTTGTCCCGTGGCAGGGTCAGGTCGATGTTCTTCAGGTTGTGGGTTCGAGCCCCACGAATCAGGATCTTGTCCAAGATGGCCTCGCACGGCGGGCGTAAATAATGCAGGAGTATACGGCTAAAGACTGGATGAATATACACTGTCAAAGTGCCGGGTGCAGCCTTACATGAAAGCTGCGCGGCAAAGCGCCGCATATACCCTCTCAATCGATGGGACTGGTAGAATCGCCGCCGGTTCACACGAGGTTTATCCATGCACGATCCCCACAGCGAACGCATGAGTGCCAGCGAGACCCGCGCAGCAAGCGGTCTGGCCCTGGTGTTCGCATTCCGTATGCTTGGCATGTTTATGGTGTTGCCGGTGCTGGCGACCTATGGAATGGATCTCGCAGGAGCGACCCCGGCCCTGATCGGCCTGGCGATTGGCGCCTATGGCCTGACCCAGGCGCTGTTTCAGATTCCGTTTGGGGTCATTTCCGACCGCATCGGCCGCCGGCCGGTGATCTACCTGGGCTTGATCGTATTCGCCCTGGGCAGTGTGCTCGCCGCCAATGCCGACTCGATCTGGGGCGTGATCGCCGGACGCGTCCTGCAAGGCGCCGGCGCGATTTCCGCCGCCGTCATGGCGCTGCTCTCCGACCTGACCCGCGAACAACACCGCACCAAGGCCATGGCTATGATCGGCATGACCATTGGTCTTTCGTTCGCCGTGGCGATGGTAGTCGGCCCGCTGCTGACCCGCGCGTTCGGCTTGCACGGCCTGTTCCTGGCGACGGGTGGCATGGCGTTGTTCGGCATCGTGATCGTTGCCTTTATGGTGCCGCATTCCACCGGGCCGCTGCAGCATCGTGAGTCGGGCGTCGCGAAACAAGCGCTGTTGCCCACCCTCAAGCACCCGGACCTGCTGCGGCTGGATTTGGGTATCTTCGTATTACACGCGATGCTGATGTGCAGCTTCGTCGCCTTGCCCCTGGCCCTGGTGCAAAAAGCCGGGTTGCCCAAGGAGCAGCACTGGTGGGTCTACCTCACCGCGCTGCTGATTTCATTCTTCGCCATGATCCCGTTCATCATCTACGGCGAGAAGAAACGCAAAATGAAACGAGTTCTGCTGGGCGCCGTCGCGACATTGATGCTCACTGAGCTATTCTTCTGGCAGTTCGGCGACAGCCTTCGGGCGCTGGTGATCGGCACGGTGGTGTTCTTCACTGCGTTCAACCTGCTGGAGGCTTCATTGCCTTCGCTGATCAGTAAGGTTTCACCGGCCGGCGGCAAAGGCACGGCGATGGGCGTGTATTCCACCAGCCAGTTCCTCGGTTCTGCACTGGGCGGGATCATGGGCGGCTGGATGTTCCAGCATGGCGGTTTGTCGGTTGTGTTCCTGGGATGCGCAGGTCTGGCTGCCCTCTGGCTAGCCTTTGCTGTTACCATGCGCGAACCTCCCTATGTGACGAGCCTGCGCTTGCCGTTATCGCCCGAAGCGATCCGCGAAGCCGGTCTGGTCGAGCGCCTTAAGGCCGTTGTTGGGGTTACGGATGCTGTGGTTGTTACTGAAGAAGCCGCCATCTACATCAAATTGGACACCGAATTATTGGATCGCGCGACGCTCGAGCAACTGGTCAACCCAGTGCCGACAGCGCGCCCAGCCTAGGAGAACGTTATGGCCCGTGGGGTTAACAAAGTCATATTGGTCGGTACATGCGGCCAGGATCCCGAAGTTCGCTACTTGCCGAACGGTAACGCCGTGACCAACCTGAGTCTGGCGACCAGCGAGCAGTGGACCGACAAGCAAACCGGCCAGAAGGTCGAGAAAACCGAATGGCACCGTGTGTCGATGTTCGGCAAGGTTGCAGAGATCGCCGGTGAATACCTGCGCAAAGGTTCGCAGGTCTACATCGAAGGCAAACTGCAAACCCGCGAGTGGGAAAAAGACGGTATCAAGCGTTACACCACTGAAATCGTGGTCGACATGCAAGGCACCATGCAACTGCTGGGCGGCCGTCCACAGGGCGACCAACAGGGCCAGGGCGGCATGTCCAACTCGGCACCGCGTCCACAGCAGCAGTCGCGTCCGCAGCCAACCCAGCAGCCACAGCGTGAGTCGCGTCCAGCGCCACAGCAGGCCGCTCCTCAGCCAGCAGCCGACTTCGACAGCTTTGATGACGATATTCCGTTCTAAGGTCGCTTGAGACCCGAACTGTCGCGTAACACCTGAAAACCCCCGATGGCCTTGGCCTCGGGGGTTTTTCATTTCGTGGCAGGTAACCGTCTACTCATCGGTAGATGCGGCGCTCACCACCAACTCCCGAAACCGCTCCAGCACCGACGACGTATCGCCCACCCGCGTAGCCAAGTGCAATGGCGCTACCAGGCTCCGACATTCCGAAAGCTCCCGATAAACAATCCCGTCACCTCGCAACCGCTGCATGGACGCTGGCACAATCGAAACCCCAAGCCCCGCCGCCACCAGGCTCAACGTTGCCGTCATGCGCGGCGCCTCTTGCACAACCTGCGGGCTGAAACCCGCTTCGCGACACGCCACCAGAATCGCGTCATACAGCCCAAGCCCCACCCGGCGCCGATACAACACAAACGCCTCGGTGGCCAATGCCGCCATCGGCAGCGGCGTCGACGGATCGATAGCCAGCGGATGATCAGTGGGCAGCGCCAGCAACATCGGCTCCACCAGAATTGGTTCATCCTGCAACGCCTGCGTCCCGCTTAGCGGCGAGCGGATAAATGCCGCGTCGAGCTTTTCATGGAGCAGCGCGTCCAGCAGTTCACCAGTGCCAGCTTCTTCCAAAACAACAGAAACACCGACAAAGGTTTCCCGAAACAGGCGCAACACGCTGGGAACAAATGGATGCAAGGCAGCAGAGCTGGTGAAGCCAATGGCCAAGCGTCCACGTTCACCACGGGCAGCGCGGCGCACGATGTCGGCCACACCATCGACACTGGCCAAGATATGTCGCGCCTCTTCCAGCAAGGCCAAACCCGCAGTGGTCGGGCGCACGCCCCGTGGCAGGCGCTCCATCAACACCACGCCCAACTCGGCTTCCAGACTTTGCAGCAATCGCGTCAATGGTGGTTGCTGCATGCCCAGCCGTTCTGCTGCACGGGTGATATAGCCTTCTTCGGCAATCGCGACGAAGGCCCTGAGCTGCCTGAGCTCCAGCATAAGGAATACTTTTCAGGTATGGGAGGTGGTCAATCCTGGCATTTGTTCTCATGGATCACAAGATTTAGGCTGTCGTCACTCCTCACAGAAGAAGGAACGCCGCAATGACCTGGTCAGCCAAGCAATACTCGATGTTCGAACAACAGCGTACCCGTCCCGTCCGGGATCTGGTGGCGGCCATCCCTGAGGGCGACGTGCGCAGCGCCGTCGACCTGGGCTGTGGTCCTGGCAATTCCACTGAAGTGTTGGCCGAGCGTTTTCCACAGGCATTGGTCACCGGTATGGACAGCTCCGATGACATGCTGGTCGACGCCCGTAAGCGCCTGCCTGGGTTGAACTTCGAATTGGCTGATATCGGCGCCTGGAACCCGGCTCAGACATTCGACGTCATCCTTGCCAATGCATCGCTGCAATGGCTGCCCGACCACGCCACGCTGTATCCGCATTTGGTAAACCAGTTGACGCCAGGCGGCACCCTGGCGGTGCAGACGCCCGACAACCTCGATGAACCGGCCCACAAGCTGGCGCGGGAAGTGGCGGCGGACGGCCCATGGGCTGGAAAGATCGGCGCGGTGAAACACAACGAACGCCATACCGCGAGCTACTACTTTGAGCTGTTGAGCAAACACTGCTCCACGGTGGATGTATGGCGCACCACTTACCACCATCCGCTGGCCGGTTCTGCTGCGGTGGTGGAGTGGTTCAAGGGCTCTGCGTTGCGTCCGTTCCTGGCGCCCCTGACCGAATCGGAAAAGAGCGCGTTCCTTGACGAGTACCTGGCGCGGATCACCAAGGCCTATCCAGCGCTCGCCGATGGCACGGTGTTGCTGCCATTCCCGCGCTTGTTCATCATCGCGACCCGATGAACAACCCGGCCACCCGCTCGCTGTATTCCGCTGCCACTTCCTGAAGCAAGTGGCGCATCCAGCGGTGCGCCGGGTCGCTGTCGAGCACTTTGTTCCACAAGGTGAACTCGCGCAGCAGCGGCAATTGAAAGGGCGGCGCCAGTGCGCGCAATGACAGGAAATCGCCATACAAGGTCGCCAGGCTTCGCGGGATCACCGCGACCCGTTGAGTGCCCACCAGCAGATGCGGCACCGTATTGAAGCTGCTGGTGGTCAACTCGACCCGGCGCGCCTGGCCATAACCCTGAAGGATTTTTTCACTGAAACTGGGTTCGCGGGCACTGCCGAAGTTGACCGCAATGTGCCCCAGGTTCAGGTACTCCTCCAGGCTGAGGTGGTCGCCCACCAGGTTGTTCTGCGACCAGATCACGCATTGGTAGTCATCCTCGAACAACAGCTCCTTGGCATGCAGGTCGGACAGGTACTGATCGGGCATGATCACAAAATCCACCTCACCCTGGGTCAGCATCTGGTTGTAGTGATCGGAGGCGTGCTGGATATCCAGCGTGATGTGTGGCGCTCGTTGCTGCAACCGCTGGGTCAGCGGGCCGAGAATGACCGTGGTCACAAAGTCTGTGGCGATCAGCTTGAAGTGGCGCTTGCAGGTCAGCGGGTCAAACTCGGGTTTGTTGACGATGGTCGATTGAATATCCAGCAGCACCCGACGCACCGGCTCGGCCAGGCCTTGGGCGAGTGGCGTCGGCAGCATTTTGCGTCCCACCTGCACCAGCAGTTCATCATCAAAATAATCCCGCAACCGCGCCAGCAAGCCGCTGGCGGCCGACTGGCTGACGTTCAGGCGCTGCGCTGCGCGCGTGATGTTCTGTTCGGTGAGCAGGGTGTCGAGGACCACCAGCAAATTCAAATCCAGGTGATGAAAACGCATGGCCTTGCCTCCAGATGAGCATGGCGCGTTGTATCACTTTTTTTGGATGGATGGCATCCCGATAATCGATTGTTCGGATTGTTTGGCCCTCCCTATTATCGATTCCAGAAGCGGCAGGAGCGCCGGTTCTCAAAAGACCTTTCAAGACAAAAATAACAAGTCAGAGGTTGGTATTGATGAAACGGGAACGTATGAGCAGCGTCCGGCCGCCTTGCCAGTGGGCCACCCTCGCCGCGGCGCTTGCGGCAATGGGCTGGGTCCACCATGCGGGTGCTTTTGAAATCGACACCGGCGATTCAGACTTGCGTCTGCGCTGGGACAACACCCTCAAGTACAACGCTGCCTGGCGGGTCAAAGACCGGGACAGCAAGCTCGTCAGCACGGTCAATCAGGACGACAGCGACCGTAACTTCAACAAGGGCCTGATCTCCAACCGGCTGAATATCCTGTCCGAATTTGATGCGCGCTGTAACAACTTCGGCGCCCGCGTCAGTGCGGCCGGCTGGTATGACAGCGCGTACGAAGGCGGCAACGACAACGATTCTCCGGCCACCGCCAACCAGCGTTCAGTCAGTTATGACCGCTTCACTGACGACACCCGCAAGCTGCACGGCAGCGATGCCGAGATCCTCGACGCGTTTGTCTTCGGCAAGGGCAACCTCGGCGAACTGCCCACCAGCTTCCGCCTGGGCCGGCACACCGTGCTGTGGGGCGAAAGCCTGTTCTTCGGGGCCAACGGCATTGCGGGCGGGCAAGCACCCGTGGACATCATCAAGGCCACCTCGGTACCCAATACGCCGTTCAAGGAATTGATTCGCCCGGTCAATCAATTCTCCGGGCAGATCCAGTTGCGGCCGAACGTCTCGGTGGCGGCGTACTACCAGTTTGCGTGGGAAGAGAACCGCATCCCTGCCGTAGGCAGTTATTTTTCCACCTCGGATGTGGTGGGCGAGGGCGGTGAACGCTTGATTGTGGGTGGCCCGATCGGCCCCAACCAACAACCGCTGGCGTTCTTTCACGGCAAAGACATCAAGGCCGATGACAAGGGCCAGTACGGTCTGTCGCTGCGTTTTTCGCCTGAAGACTGGAACACCGATTTCGGTCTCTATGCTATCCGCTACCACGCCAAGGACCCGATGGTTTACACCCGCGCCAATGCCGGTGGGCCCAACCCGTTGACCGGTCAACTGGGCGAATACCAACTGGTGTACGCCGAAGGGATTCGCGCATTTGGCGCCAGCTTCAGCACCTCGGTGGGCGATGCCAACGTTGCCGGTGAAGTTTCAGTGCGGCGCAATACGCCGCTGGTGAGCGTGTCCCAGGCCAACCCGACGGGCCAGGGAGACAACGACAGCCATGCCTTGTACGCCGTGGGCAACTCGCTGCACGCCCAGCTCTCCAGCCTCTACTCGTTCAACAGCAACGGCATCTGGGATTCCGCCAGCCTGGCGGGTGAAGTGGCCTGGCACCGGCGCACCAGCATCACCAAAAACGCTGCCGCGCTCGACCCCAACAGCGAGCGCGATGCCTGGGGCCTGCGCATGAGCTTCACCCCCAACTTCTTCCAGGTGTACCCCGGCGTCGACCTGAGTGTACCGCTGGGCCTGGGCTACAACCCGAAAGGGCGCTCGTCGGTGATCAGTAAATTCAACAACGGCGTGGGCGACAAAGGCGGCGATGTGAGCATCGGCCTGCAGCTTGAGTACCTGCAAACCTGGAAGGCCGGCCTCAACTACACGCACTACATCGGCGGCAGCGACAACTTCCTCGATAGCCAGAACGCCAACACCTATGGGCAACCGCTCAAGGACCGCGACTTTATCGCCTTTACCGTCCAGCGATCATTTTGACCGTGGCTGCATAACAACAATAAACAGAGGTGCGTTTCATGAAACTCCAACCGTTGATGCTCGCGGGTCTGTTGGTGGCCGTTGCGCCCGCAGGCTGGGCTGCAACTGACGCCGAGGCCCAGCAACTCAAGTCCACGCTGACGCCGTTAGGCGCCGAGCGCGCCGGCAACGCCGATGGCAGTATTCCCGCATGGGACAAGGGTTTTACCCAGGTACCGGCTGGCGTCAACCCCGGCCCGCGCCTGCCGGACTACTTTGCCAGTGACAAGCCGCTGTATTCCGTCACCCCGCAAAACGTCGCGCAGTACGCCGACAAACTCAGCGATGGGCAAAAAGCGCTCTTCGCCAAATACCCGACCTACCGCATCGACGTGTACCCGAGCCGACGCACCGCCGCCGCGCCGCAATGGGTCTACGACAACACCCTGAAAAACGCCACCGGCGCGCGCCTCACCCATGAGGGCAACACCCTGGAAGGCGCCAGTGGCGGCATTCCGTTCCCGATCCCGACCACCGGCGCCGAAGTGATCTGGAACCATCACCTGAGCTGGCGCGGTGTGGCCTGGAAGAACGACTACAACGTGTACGTGATCACCGCCAGCGGCCAGCGCATTCTGTCAGCCACGGTACAGGCGCAGCGCGAGATGCCGTATTACTTCCAGGACGGTAAACCCGAATACAAAGGGGTGTACTGGATGACCCGCCTGGTCAACCTCGGTCCGCCGCAACGTGCCGGTGAAGCCTTGCTGGGCCGTGAACCGCTGGATTACGCCAACGGCGGCCCGCAATCCTGGGTCTACCTGGCTGGCCAGCGCCGTGTGCGCAAACTGCCGGTGTCGTCTTACGACACGCCCACGCCCACCAGTTCGGGCGTGGCTAACTTCGACGAGGTCTCGGTATTCACCGGCCCGCTCGACCGTTATGACTGGAAGATCGTCGGCAAGCAGGAAATGCTGATTCCCTACAACAGCAACAAGATCCTGCAACCGGCCAAGGACGACGCGATCCTTGGCGAGCGCTTCCTCAACCCCGACCACATGCGCTGGGAACTGCATCGCGTGTGGGTGATTGAAGGCAACCTGGTCGCCGGCAAACGCCACAGCATGCCCAAGCGCCGCTTCTACGTAGACGAAGACACCTGGATGGCCGTACTTGGCGATAGCTGGGACGCTAACCACCAATTGTGGCGCACCTACTTTCAACTGCCGTACCTGATGCCGCAATTACCCGGGCTGGTGCGTGGTTTATACGGCCAGTACGACCTGCAGACCGGAGCCTGGATGGCCCACAACGTGGTCACCGAAAAGCGCGTGCACAATGAAGTGGTCGCACCGTTCCCCGACAGTGATTTCAGCCCGGACGGCCTGGCTGCCGATGGTGTGCGTTGATGCGTGGGCAACCCGTATGGCTGGCGCTGGGCGTGCTGGGCATCTGCCTGGCAGCGCATGCCGCCGAGGCGCCCGTCAGTGATGTACTGCAGCGCCCGGCGTTGCAGGTGACAGCGCCGACGCAGGCGGTTCTCATCGATATCGCCCAGGCTGGAAAACGCCTGGTGGCCGTCGGTGAGCAGGGCTTGATCCTGCTCTCGGACGACAGCGGCCAACACTGGCGCCAAGCCCCGGTGCCCACCAGCGCAAGCCTGACCTCGGTCAGCTTTGCCACTGCTTCGCAAGGCTGGGCAGTGGGGCATGCCGGCGTGATCGTACACACCGTGGACGGTGGTGAAACCTGGCATCTTCAACTGGACGGCAAGGTTGCCGCGCAACTCGTACTCGATGCCGTGCAAGCGTCCCCGGGCGCCTCGGCGCGGCAACTCAAGGTGGCCCAGGGATTTGTCGCAGACGGTGCAGACAAACCCTGGCTGGCCGTGCATTTCAGCAACGAACGGGAAGGCACGGTGGTGGGCGCTTTCGGCCTGATCCTGCATACCGAAGACGGTGGTGTGAGCTGGCAGTCCTGGGTCGACCGCCTGGACAACCCGGCGGGCAATCACCTGTACGCGATCGTTGCTCAAGGCACCCGGATGTTCATCGCGGGAGAACAGGGCACGTTGTGGACATCCGCAGACGGCGGCGCGCATTTCACGCGGTTGCCCAGCCCGTACGACGGCAGCTTTTTTACCCTGCACCTGGCAGCTGATGGCTCGGTCCTGGTGGCGGGATTGCGCGGAAATGTCTGGCGCAGTACCGATCAGGGCCAGCAATGGCAGGCAGTGAACAACCCGTTCAGCAGCAGCGTGGTGGCGGCGCGTTCAGCCGGCGCAGGGGTGATGCTCGCGGACCAGAGTGGCCACCTTCTACTCAGTACCGAAGGCGCTGCTTTACGTGAGCAAGGGCTGCCGGCCGTTGGCGCAGTGGCCTCCCTCAGCCAGGCGGGCGACGGCCAATGGGTCGTGGTGGGCGCGCGCGGCATCAAGCGATTGGAACAGGTGAACGGGCAATGACGCATCTTCGTAATCCGCTCGACCTGCAGCGCGGCCCTGAGCACAGTCTTCAGGACTTCGATCGCGATTCCGGCTCGCTGATTGAACGGGCTTTGTTCAACCATCGCAGCCTGGTGCTGTGGCTGTGCCTGCTGTTGACCCTCGGCCTGGGCGCTGCCAGCACCCGCCTTGGGCTTAACGCCAGCTTTGAAAAAATGATTCCCACGGGGCATCCCTATATCGCCAATTACCTGGCCAACCAAAAGGAACTCACCGGGTTGGGCAACGCGGTACGCATCGCCGTTGAGGCGCCTGCCTCCTCCATCTATGACGCGCACTACCTGGAGTTGCTGGCCCGTCTTAACGACAAAGTATTTTTGTTGCCGGGTGTCGACCGGCCTTTCATGAAGTCCCTGTGGACCCCCAACATGCGCTGGATGGCGGTGACCGAGGAGGGCGTGGAAGGCGGTCGGGTGATCCCCGATGACTACGACGGTTCGGCCAGCAGCCTGGAAACGGTGCGCCGCAACGTCACCCGCTCCGGTGAGATAGGCCAGACCATCGCCCTGGACGGCCACTCCAGCCTGATCTTCGTGCCCTTGATGGATCTCGACGCGCAGACCGGAAAGGCCCTCGATTACAGCGCGTTGTCCCAACAGCTGGAGCAGCTGCGCAGCGAGTTCCAGGCTCAGGGCCTGACGATTCACATCACCGGTTTCATTAAAGTGGTGGGCGACCTGATCGACGGGTTGCGCCAGGTACTGCTGTTTTTTGCGGCGGCGATTCTGATCGCCACGCTGATGCTCTACGCATTTACCCGCTGCCTGCGCAGCACCTTGTTGGTGATGGCCTGCTCATTGATTGCGGTGGTCTGGCAACTGGGCCTGGTGGCGTTGCTGGGGTTTGAACTCGACCCCTATTCGGTGCTTGTACCGTTCCTGGTGTTGGCCATCGGCATGAGCCATGGCGCGCAGAAAATGAACGGCATCATGCAAGACATCGGGCGCGGCATGCACCGGCAAGTCGCGGCGCGTTTCACCTTTCGGCGGTTGTTTCTCGCCGGCCTTACCGCCTTGCTGTGTGACGCGGTGGGGTTTGGCGTGTTGATGCTGATCGACATCAAGGTCATCCAGGACCTGGCATTGATCGCCAGCATTGGTGTTGCAGTGCTGGTGTTCACCAACCTGATCCTGCTGCCGATTCTCCTCAGCTATTGCGGCGTCAGCGCCCGGGCCGCCGCGCGCAGCCTGCGCAGTGAAGAGGCTGACCGCCATGGGCGCAAGCATCCGTTGTGGGCGTTCCTCGACCGCTTTACCCAGCGCCGTTGGGCCACCGGCACGCTGATGGTCAGTGCATTGCTGGCCGGCGGCGGCTGGTGGATCAGCCAGCAGTTGCAAGTCGGCGATCTTGACGCCGGCGCCCCGGAGCTGCGGGCCGACTCACGCTATAACCGCGACAACGGGTTTATGGTGGCTCACTACGGCGCCAGCAGCGATGTGTTCGCGGTGATTGTGCGCACACCTGACGGCTCCTGTTCCGACTACACCACCTTGATGCGCGTGGATGCACTGGAGTGGCGCTTGCGCCAACTGCCGGGCGTGGAGTCCACGGCGTCGCTGGCCACCCTGAACCGCAGCCTGTTGGTGGGCATGAGCGAAGGCAACCCAAAGTGGTATGACCTGACACAGAACCAGGCGCTGCTCAACTCCATCACCGGGCGCGCACCGCGTGAGTTGTTCAACCAGAGTTGCAACACCCTCACGCTCTACACCTACTTGCGTGACCACAAAGCCGTGACGCTGACGCGGCTGGTGAACGAAGTCGAGGCCTTCGCCCAGGCCAATAACACCGCCGACGTGAAGTTCCTGCTGGCGGCCGGCAATGCGGGCATCGAGGCCGCGACCAATATCGTGGTCAAGCAGGCCAACCACGACATGTTGTACTGGGTCTACGGCGCGGTGATCGTGCTGTGCCTGTTGACCTTCCGCTCCTTTGCGGCGGTGGTTTGCGTGATCCTGCCGCTGATGCTCACCTCGATCCTGTGCGAGGTGCTGATGGTTTGGCTGGGCATCGGCGTCAAGGTAGCGACCCTGCCGGTGATTGCCTTGGGCGTCGGTATCGGCGTGGACTACGCGCTGTACGTCATGAGCATTTTGCTGGCGCGGCGCAAGGCAGGTGACAGCCTGTCCCGTGCCTATTACCAGGCGCTACTGTTCACTGGCAAAGTGGTGATGCTCACCGGCGTCACCCTGGCGGTCGGCGTTGCCACCTGGGCGTTTTCACCGATCAAGTTCCAGGCAGACATGGGCATTCTGCTGGCCTTCATGTTCCTGCTGAACATGCTCGGCGCACTGGTGTTGCTGCCGGCCCTGGCGCACTTCCTGCTGCCTGATGCACCTTCCGAACACCCGATAACAACAATAGGAAACCCCGCATGAACCCGTCCTCGCAAGCTGCCCCCGCGCCTCGCCCGCGCGGATCAGGCCCGTTGTTGTTGCTCGGCAGTTGCCTGCCGATTCTCGGCGGGGTGTTGATTGCCCCGGTGTTGCCGCGCATCGCCGAACATTTTTCCGGTACCGCCAACGTGGGGCTGATCGTGCCCATCGTGCTGACGTTGCCGGCGCTGATGATCGCGTTGTTTTCGCCGTTCGCCGGCTGGCTCTCCGACCGCATCGGGCGCAAGCGTCTGCTGGTGTTGGCGATGTTGCTGTATGGCATCTGCGGGCCGCTGCCGCTGGTGCTGGATAACCTCGACGCGATCCTGCTCAGCCGCGCCGGCCTGGGCCTGGCGGAAGCAGCGATCATGACCTGCTGCACGGCGTTGATCGGCGACTACTTCGACGGCCGCGACCGGGTGCAACTGCTGTCGTGGCAAACCATCGTCACCTCACTCTCGGCCACTGCGTTTTTCATGCTGGGCGGGATCATCGGTGAGCACGGTTGGCGCCTGCCGTTTGCGGTGTACATCGTGGGCCTGCTGCTTGCGCCGTTGATGCACCTGGCGTTGCGCGAGTCGTTGCGTGGCGCCAGTGCGGCGGTCGAAGTGGCGCTGGGCACGCGTTTTCCCTTGCGCTCGCTGTCGGTGATTTGCGGCATGACCGTGCTGGCGTCCCTGGGCTTTTTCATTGTTCCGGTACAAACCGGTTTCTTGCTGGAGCACATCGGCATTGATTCACCGCAGCGCATTGGCATGGCCATCGGTCTGGGCCATTCGGCGGTGTTTGTCGGTGCCCTGTGCTTCCGGCGCCTGAGCCGTTTCGGGCCGGGCTTGCTGCTGGCGCTGGCGTTTGTGGTCTCCGGCATCGGCATTTTGCTGCTGGCCAACGCCGTCGACTACCGCACGGCGGTCATCGCCGTCATGGTCAACGGCCTGGGCGGCGGGCTGGCGTTGCCCACGGTGCTCAGCTGGGCACTTTCCACCCTGAGTTTCGAACACCGCGGCAAAGGCACCGGCCTGTTCAACGCGGGCTTTTTCGGCGGCCAGTTTGCCAGCCCGTTATTGGTCATGGCGTTGTCCGGTGTGTCCGATGGGCGTGTAGGCGCGGTGGCCATGGTCGGCTGGGGCCTGCTGCTGGCGGCCCTGGTTTCGCTGGTCGCTCCGTGGCTGGCCGGTGTGCGGCTGCTTGATCCGATTCAAGTGTCGGACGACATGGTCCTGCATTAACCGTTTAATTCCTTGAGGAATGCTCGATGAAACTCGCTACGTTGAAAAACGGCCTGCGTGACGGCCAGTTGGTAGTGGTCTCCAGGGACCTGCGCCATGCGTTAATCGCTCCGCCTTTTGCGACCTTGCAACAGGCGCTGGAGCATTGGGCCGAGGCCGAGCCGGTGCTGAGCCGGCACTACCAGTTGCTCAACCTGGGGCAGGCGTCCGAGGCGTTTGCGTTTGACCCCACACACGCCGCAGCGCCATTGCCCCGGGCTTATCAGTGGTGCGACGGTTCGGCGTTTCTCAACCATGCGCACCTGCTGCAAAAAGCCTTCAGCCTGCCGCCCATGGCCGATGAGCGCATTCCGTTGATGTACCAGGGCGCCAGCGACGACTTCCTCGGGCCTTGCGACGATGTGCCCTTGCCGGACGTGAATCACGGAATCGATTTCGAGGGCGAATTCGCCGTGATCGTCGATGAAGTACCGATGGGCTGCCCCGTCGATCAGGCATTGCAATACGTGCGGCTGGTGCTGTTGGTCAACGACGTCAGCCTGCGGGGCTTCCTGCTGCACGAAGTCAGCACCGGCTTCGGGTTTTTCCAGGCCAAGCCTTCGTCGAGTTTTTCGCCGGTGGCCGTCACTCCGCAAGCGCTTGGCGCCGCCTGGCACAACGGGCGAGTGTGCCTGCCCCTGAGCGTCACCTGGAACCAGAGCTGGTTCGGTGCGCCCCATGGCGCTGAAATGAGCTTCAGCTTCGCTGACCTGATCGCCCATGCCGCGCGCACCCGACGCTTGCGCGCCGGCACCATCATTGGCTCTGGCACCGTGTCCAATGTCGACCGCGCTGTGGGTTCGGCGTGTATTTCAGAGCGCCGGGCCATCGAGATGATTGACCATGGGCAGCCGCTGACCGGGTTCATGAAGTTTGGCGACCGCATACGCATCGAAGCACTGGACAGCGAGGGCGAGTCGGTATTCGGCGCCATCGACCAGCGCCTGGTTGACTCCACCTTGCTCACTCAAGAGGCGCTTTCATGACTGAACGCAAACGTCGTCTGGTGGACCTGTCGGTCACCCTTGAAAACAACCCCTATACCGACCCGCCCCCGCTGCTGCCGAAGATCGAGTACGTCGACCACCAAGGCGGTATCCAGGAGCTACTCGCGATGTTTCCGGGCCTGTGTATCGACGATATGCCCGGCCAGGAGGCCTGGGCGGCCGAGCGCCTGAACATCACCACCCACAGCGGCACGCACATGGATGCGCCGTGGCATTACGCCTCGACCACCGATGGCGGCAAGCCGGCCTATGGCATTGATGAGATCCCGTTGGACTGGTGCCTGCGGCCCGGCGTAAAGCTCGACTTTCGCCACCTGCCGGACGGCCATGTGGTCAGCGCTGCACAAATCGAGGCCCAGCTGCAGCGCATCGGCCATGTATTGCAGCCGCTGGACATTGTGCTGGTGAATACCCGTGCCGGTGCCTTGTTCGGCCAGCCGGGCTACCTGGACGCAGGCGTGGGGATTGGCCGCGAAGGCACCTTGTATTTGCTGGAGCGCGGGGTGCGGGTGGTAGGCACTGATGCCTGGAGTTGGGATGCACCGTTCAGCCATACCCGGGCGCGGTTTGCGGCCAGCGGTGATAGCTCGATCATCTGGGAAGGGCACAAAGCTGGACGGGATATCGGCTATGGGCAGATGGAAAAATTGGCCAACCTGGACGCTCTGCCGGCCCACGGTTTTGAAGTGTCCTGTTTCCCCTACAAGATCAAACACGCCTCTGCCGGTTTTGTGCGGGCGGTAGCGATTTTCGAGGAAACCATTTAATCGGCGGCCTCTTGTGAGGCCGCACGGTTTCAGGTTTATTTTTGCGCGTTCAAATACGCTTCAGCCGACACCACGCTCGCATAAGCAAACCCCAACGACGACATAAACGCCGCATGCACCTGGGCTGCCGGCACAGTGGTGCCATTGAATTCCAGGTCCCGCGTCGCGCAGGCATCGTGGATCACGGTCACGCTGTAGCCGAGGTCCGACGCGGCGCGCACCACGCCGTCGATGCACATATGGCTCATGCTGCCCACCACCACCAGCTCGGTGATGCTGCGTTGTTCCAGCAGCGCCCGCAGGTTGGTTTCGCGGAACGCATTGACGAAATGTTTGAGCACCACCGGCTCATCGGCCTGGTTCAATACTTTGGGGTGCAGATGCGCACCTTCCGAACCCGGGGTGAAGAAGGGTGCATCGTCGGAGGTGAATTCGTGACGTACATGAATCACCGCATCGCCGGCCTGGCGAAACGCCTGGAGCACTTGTTGTGCCTTGTCCGCCGCTGCGTCCACTCCGTCAAGCGGCCACTTGCCCTGGGGGAAGTAGTCGTTCTGGATATCGATTAGGATGAGTGCTTGCTTGGCCATGTTGGTTTCCTTGTAAGGGTTGATGCGTCCAGTATCCTGGCTGGCGCGGCGCCTGGGGATTGGCCGCACCGACAATAACAGAGGGAAAACTGACAATGGCGATCGTCGAGCTCGGCGTGCTGATCTACAGCGGTGCGCAAATGGCCGCCGTGCATGGCTTGACCGACCTGTTCGCGGTCGCCAACCGGATTGCGGCCGAGCATCAGTCCGAGCAACTGCCGTCCCTGCGCATCAGCCATTGGCAGGCTGAAACAGGCGGTGCGCCGACCCGTGTATTCGATAGCGAGCCCGGTAGCGGGGATAGGTTGACGGCCTTGCTGATTCCACCCTCCATTGCCGGCTTTTCCGAGGGACAGGCGTCCGCCGAATTGCTGGATTGGCTGCGCCAGCAACATCGCTCCGGGACCATTCTGGGCGGGGTGTGCGTGGGCTCGATCCTGATGGCGGAAAGCGGCCTGTTGGACGGTCGCAGCGCCACGACGCACTGGACGTCGGCGAAATCCTTCGCCGCCCGTTATCCGGCGATTCGCCTGGAAGCCGACAAACCCATCGTCGACGACGGCGACCTGATCACCACCGCCGGCCTCATGGCCTGGTCCGAACTGGGCCTGCGCCTGGTGGACCGTTTGCTCGGCCCGAGCATCGCTGCCAGCACTGCGCGTTTCCTGGTGATCGAACACAGCGACAGCGCCAGTGAATGCGGGAGTAACTTTGCGCCGATCCTCGCTCATGGCGACGGCGCGATTCTCAAGGTGCAGCATTGGCTGCAGACCAGCGGTGCGGTGGATGTTTCGTTGGCTGCCATGGCGCAACAGGCGGGCCTTGAGGAACGCACGTTCTTGCGACGGTTCCGTGCTGCCACCGGCTTGAAACCCACGGAATACTGCCAACACCTTCGGGTCGGCAAGGCACGGCAGATGCTCGAATTTACCAATGGCACCATTGACCACATCGCCTGGACCGTGGGTTACCAGGACCCCGGCGCCTTCCGCGCCACCTTCAAGAAAATCACCGGGCTGGCGCCAAGCGACTACCGCAACCGTTTTGGCGTGACACCCACCAAGACCCAAGCCTGAAATCGTGCAGAACGCCGCGACACCTTGAGCACTTCGTGCAGAATAAAGCAGGCCAAGTGCTATCGCTTTTCCCGCAACCGTTTGATTCCCCGGGCGTTTAAACAAACGCCGCCTTGGCTTGATCCCTGCTACCGTTTCCCTACACACATGGCAGCACAGCCAAGGGGGACGCATGACCCCGACAAATCGCAAAAAAATCGTGGTGGCGCATTCAATCCGTCCGCAAGCGCCCTTGCACGAGGTGGAAACCAACCGCGCCCTGGCCCGTTGGCTGGCGCACGTCTTCGGGCTCAAATATGGCGGCAGCTATAACCCTGAGCTGCACAGTGGGCGCGACCTCTATCTATTACCCACCCAGACGCTGGTCGGCGCGGCGCAGGCGCGGCAATTGGGCGTCAAAGGACCTGAGGATCTGTGGGGCGGCTATGTCGATCACGATTTCATCTGCACCAAGGCCATCAGCCACGGCTTGTTGAACAAGAACGCGTTTGCCCCCGAAGGTTGGTCGCCACTGTTCTCCGAGCGCATCCGCAACGTCGTGCTGGATGGCTTGAGCGTGCACTCCCTGGAAGATGCACGACCGGCAGCGACCCATTTGCTCTACACCGGCCCGATCCGCCTCAAGCCCGTTCATGCCTGCGCCGGTCGCGGCCAGGAAGTGATCCGCAGTCTGGATGAATTCGACGCCATTCTCGCGCGCCCCGACGCGGCGCAATTATTCAGCGAAGGCGTGGTACTGGAGCAGGACCTGAGTGACGTGGTCACCCACAGTGTGGGCCAGAGCTTTATCGGTGATCACGTCATCAGCTACTGCGGTGATCAATACCTGACTCGGGACGGGCAGGGCGAAGAGGTCTATGGTGGTTCTAACCTGTTGGTGGTCCAGGGCTACTACGAAGACCTGCTCAAGCTCGACCTGCCTGATGACGTGCGCCTGGCTATCGAACAGGCACAAGCCTTCGATAACGCGGCGGACGAGGCGTATCCCGGGTTCTATGCCTCGCGGCGCAATTACGACATCGCCCAGGGCCTCGACAGCGACGGACAGCGCCGCAGTGGCGTGCTCGAGCAATCCTGGCGCATGGGCGGGGCCAGCAGCGCGGAAGTCGCGGCGCTGCAAAGCTTCGTCAACAACCCAGGGCTGCGGGCAATTTACGTCTCGTCGGTAGAAACCTACATCGACCAGCCACTGCCCGCTGACGCGATCGAGGTGTACCGGGGCCCGGCAGAAAACAGCGACTTTCTTCTCAAGTACGTAACGGTCAAATCTTATGACGGCTAGAAGCGAAACCATTGCCATTGATATCGACGACGAACAGATGAGCGGGACCTTCCTCAGTCCCAAATCGAAAGTACCGGGGGTGTTATTTGTCCACGGCTGGGGCGGCAGCCAGGAGCGTGATCTGGAACGCGCCAAAGGCATCGCCGGACTCGGTTGTGTATGCCTCACATTCGACCTTCGCGGCCACGCCGGCAACGGCATTCCGTTATCCCGCGTCACCCGTGAAGACAACCTGCGCGATCTGCTCGCAGCCTATGATCGCCTGCTGTCACACCCGGCCATCGACACCTCGGCGGTGGCGGTGGTCGGCACCAGCTACGGCGGTTATTTGGCTGCCATCCTTACCTCGCTGCGCCCCGTGCGCTGGCTGGCGCTGCGGGTGCCGGCGTTGTACCGCGACCAGGAATGGCTCAAGCCCAAGCGCGACCTCGACAAGGCCGACTTGATGGATTATCGCGGGACCTTTGTGCACGCCGAAACCAATCGCGCGCTGCATGCCTGCGCAGCGTTCACCGGTGATGTGCTGATCGTTGAGTCCGAAACGGATGACCATGTGCCCCACGCCACCATCATGAGCTACCGCGCCGCCTGCCAGCAGACGCACTCGCTGACCCACCGGATTATCGACGGTGCGGATCACTCCCTGAGCGACCCGGTGTCCCAGCAGGCCTACACCTCGATCCTGGTGGACTGGATCACCGAGATGGTGGTGGGCGAACGCTTGAGCATCATCCAGTCGTAGGCGCCTTTTTCACCCGGAGCGCCTTGGCCTTGGCTTCCACCGCGAGGTACATCACCAGGGCCACCAGCAGCGGCAGGATGAAGTAGATCGCGCGGTAGGCGATCAATCCCGCGAGCAGGCTGCCGCGGGACGCTTCGTGCTGCAGCAAGGCAATGAAGACAGCCTCCAGCACACCAAGCCCCGCCGGGATGTGTGTGACCACTCCGGCAATGCTGCTGATCAGCAGCACCCCAAGCACTACCGGGTAATCCAGTTGCTTGGGCAGCAGCGTGAAGATCACCGCCGCCATCAGCGACCAGTTCAGCGCACCGAGTGCCAGCTGCAACACCGCCATGCGCAGCGACGGCAGGCTGATTTCAATCCCGCGCACCGACCACGCGCGCTTTTTCGATAAGCGACAGGCCAGCAGATAACCCAGGCTCGCCAGTACCAGCAACACACCGACGCCTTGCAGCGCGCCGCTGCTGAGCTTCCACCCCGGCGGCAATGTCACCAGCCCGCTGCTGAACACCGCGCCGGCAATCGCCATGTAGCCGAACCAATTGGTGGCCAGGCTCAAACCGAGAATTTTTGCGATATTCCCGCTGCTCACACCTAGCCGTGAATACAACCGATAGCGCATGGCGATGCCTCCGACCCAGGCGCTCAGGTTGAGGTTGAAGGCGTAGCTGATGATGCCCACCGGCAGGATCTGCTTCCAACGCAAAGGCTGGCGGATGTAGGTGCGGCCGATGAGATCGAAGCAGGAATACACCAGGAAACTGCACGCCGTCAGCGCACCTGCGATGAGCAAGGTGCGGAGCTTGAAATCCCCAAGGGTGTCGAACACTTCGCTCCAGTCGATACGCCGGGCGAGCAGGGTGAACAACACGATCAACACCAGGAAAAACACCACCGTCAGCGGTTTTTTCCAGCGTTTGAAAAAGCCGGGTTGAGCGCTTTCTTCAGCGGTGCGAGCTTGCGTCATGATCCGGGCGCTCCTCATGGACGAAGGGTTTCAACCTCGGCTTGTGGGCCGGCAGCCAGCCGGTCCACGATGGAAAATGCCGCAGCACATGGAACACGACGAAGCCCACGGTCACTCGCCAGAACCAGCCACGAGGCGTGCGGTTTTCCGGCATGGTCTTGCAGTGGTTCTGACTCAAATATTCCAGGCGCTCGAACAGTTGCTGATTGAAGCCACGATCACGAATCAGCACATTGGCCTCAAGGTTCAGCGACAGGCTCAGCGGGTCGAGATTGCTCGAACCCACCGTGCTCCATTGCTCATCCACCAACGCCACCTTGCCGTGCAGTGGGCGCTGGCAGTACTCGTGGATCACCACGCCTTCCTTGAGCAAATAGTCATAGAGCATGCGTGCGGCGAGCTTGGCCAGCAGCACATCCGGCTGGCCCTGCATGATCAATTGCACCTGCACGCCGCGCCGCGCAGCATTACGGATTTCCCGCAGCAGGCGGTAGCCGGGGAAGAAGTAAGCGTTGGCAATCACCACCCGCCGTTCGGCCTGGCGCAGGGCGTGCAAGTAGGCTTCTTCGATGTCGGAACGGTGTTGCAGGTTGTCCCGGTAAATCAATCGCACCAACCCATCGCCGTCACCCGCGGCCCATGGCGATGGCCGTTGCTCACGCCGCCAGCCACGGCGTTTGCGCACGCGGCGGCCACTTTGGGCGAGGGCGAAATGATGCAGGTCGGCGACTGCCGGGCCATTGACCTGCACCGCATAATCCTGCTTGGCCTCGGGGCCGAAATCCCCCAGGTGATCGGCAGAAAAATTGATCCCGCCGATAAACGCGACGCTGGCGTCCACCACCACAATCTTGCGGTGCAGACGGCGAAACCAGTTGGTGCGAAAGCCCAGGGTCTTGTTCGCCGGGTCGAACATCTGCACGTTCACGCCGGCCTGGCTCAGTTCGCTGAGGAACCCCGGGCTCAGCTCGCCGCAACCGAAGCCATCAAGGCTCGCGACGACCTTTACGCCACGCTGCGCCGCCTCGATCAAAATGTCTTTCAGCTCGTGGCCGACCTTGTCTTCAAACAAGATAAAGGTCTCCAGCAGGATCTCCCGCTGAGCCAGGCGCATCGCCTCGAACACCTTGGGAAAGTAGGCCTCGCCGTTCTCCAGCAATTCAATCTGGTTGCCGCTCTGCCAGCCATAATCCAGGTCCCGGGCGACGGCATCGTCCGGCGGTTGGTCGGTCGCAATATGTTCTACCGCGACCTTTTCCAGGGGCGCGCTGTTCATAGTTCAATCTCCACCGAGAGCGGCGCGTGATCCGACAAATGCGACCATGGGCGGCTGGTCAGGACTTGTGGCTGATGCACCTTGAGGTTGCGCACATAGATACGGTCCAGCGGCAGCAGCGGCAGGCGAGCGGGGAACGTGCGGGCCGGTTTGCCATGGGTTTCGATAAACACTTCCCGCAGCCCGCAGTGGGCGAGATCGGCCCGCTGGCGCCAGTCATTGAAGTCACCGGCGACAATCACCGGCGCGTCGGCGGGAATCTCGGCGATCCGCTGCGTGATCAGGCGCAACTGCTGCTGGCGATGCACTTCCCGCAACCCAAGGTGCACGCAGATGGCATGCACCTCCTGCACGTTGCCCGGCAAACGCAGCACGCAATGCAGCAGCCCGCGGCTTTCGTGGCCGCTCTGGGAAATGTCGAGGTTGTCGTAGCGGATGATCTGGAATTTCGACAGCAACGCGTTGCCGTGGTCGCCATGGGGATACACCGCATTGCGCCCGTAGGCATATTGCGGCCAGATGCTGTCGGCGAGGAACTCGTACTGCGGCATGCTCGGCCAGTTGCTGTAGCGCTTGGGATGACGCTCGTGGGTGCCGTGGATTTCCTGGAGGAACACCACGTCGGCGGCCACACTGCGAATCGCCTCCCGCAGCTCGGGCAAGATAAAGCGCCGGTTGAGCGCGGTGAAGCCCTTGTGGGTATTGACCGTCAGCACCCTGAAGCGGGTGATGGTTTCGGTGGGCGTGGTCGGCATCAGCTCCGGATGGGTCATGGCAACACCCCCGCGTCCGGCAACGTGCCGGGTTCGGTGGCCAATGCCTGGTCCAGGCCAAAACGCTGGAGCAATTGGCGCGCGTCGAAGGGCGCGCGCACCTTGATGTCGTTATCGAAATAGCAAAACACTTCGCGTTGCTTGCGGGCGCGGGGCTTGTGCTTCGGGTCGATCAACTGTGCATCGGTGGGCTGTTTGCCGTGGCTCCAGCGTTCGATGCGATCTCCCCAGCGCTTGAGCGCTTCGGGCGTATAGCCGCTGGCATACAACGCTTTGTCCCCATGTAACCGCAGATAGACAAAGTTCGCCGTGACATCTTCCAGATAGGGCCACTTGCCGGCCGTGTCTGCCACCACCAGGGCCACGCCATGCTTGTCGAGCATTTCGACAAACGCCGGTACGGCAAAACTCTTATGGCGAATCTCCACCGCATGGCGCAGCGGCTTTTTACCGTGGGCCTGCATGCTCGCCTTGCCGTTCAAACGCGGCTCATGCTCGCGGGCGAGGGCGGCGGCCTGTTGGGTCGTAGTGGGTAATTCGGCGAGAAAGGCTTCAAACAAAGGCGGGTCGAATTTGAAACTGGGTGGGAACTGCCAGAGGATCGGCCCGAGTTTTTCCTTGAGCTCCAGTACGCCGGACGCGAAGAAATTCGCCATCGGCTTGTGTACCTCCCGCAACCGCAGGATATGCGTGATATAGCGCGGCGCCTTGACGCTGAACATGAAGCCTTCAGGCGTGTCGCCATACCACTCGGCATAGCGCTTGGGTGTCTGCAGCGCGTAGAACGAGCCGTTGATCTCGATGCTGTTGACCGCCCGTGAGGCAAACTGCAGCTCGCGCTTCTGGGTCAGGCCCTCGGGGTAGAAATCCCCCCGCCAGGGCGTGTAGCGCCAGCCGGAAATGCCGATATGAATCGCGGCCATGATGACTCCCGTGGGTTAACTGTGTGGTGACCTCCGTTTTAGGGTGACTGTGATGATCGGGAGAAAGTTTCGACGGTCCTACAGACGGCACCTCTCAAAATGTGGGAGCGGGCTTGCTCGCGAAGACGGTGGGTCAGTCGATATCTCTGTGGACTGACACACCGCATTCGCGAGCAAGCCCGCTCCCACATTGGGTTCTTTATCGCTGCGGGATCAGTGCCCGCCAACCACCCGGGTCGAACTCTCGGCATACACCGGCCCCAACCGGTCAAGGCGCCCACTCCAGGCGGTCAGCGCCAAAGCCACCAACACCACCGAACCGCCAATCCACGCGGTGTGGATCAAGCCCATGTGGGCGACGATCAAACCACCGGCCCACGCACCACCGGCAATCCCCAGGTTGAACGCCGCGATGTTCAGCCCGGAAGCCACGTCCACCGCGTTTGGCGTGTGATGTTCCGCCTGGCGCACCACATACACCTGCAAGCCCGGCACGTTGCCGAAAGCCACCGCGCCCCACACCAGCACAGTGGCCAGGGCCAGCCATGGGTTGCTTGCGGTCATGGTCAATACAAACAACACAGCAGCGAGCAGGGCAAAGATGATTTTCAGGGCGCTGATCGGGCCGCGTTTGTCCGCCAGTTTGCCGCCCCAGATGTTACCGACGGCCACCGAGATACCGTACACCAGCAGCACCAGGCTGACGGTACCGGCGCTGAACCCGGAGATGTCCTGAAGGATCGGCGCCAGGTAGGTGAACGCGATGAACGAGCCGCCGTAACCCACCGCCGTCATGGCGTACACCAGCATCAGGCGTGGTTGTTTCAACACTTGCAGTTGCTGCAACAGCGACGCGGGTTTGCTGTGGGCGATGTTTTTCGGCACGTAGAGCAGGCTGCCGATAAACGCGATCAGACCCAGGGCCGAGACGGCGAGGAAGGTTTCACGCCAGTCGAAGTGCTGGCCGATAAATGTCCCCAGCGGTACACCGGTCACCAACGCGACGGTCAGGCCGGTAAACATGATGGCAATCGCGCTGGCGGCTTTTTCCTTGGGCACCAGGCTGGTGGCGATGGTCGAGCCAATCGAGAAGAACACCCCGTGGGCCAGGCCGGTGACGATCCGCGCCAGTACCAGGGATTCATAGCTCGGCGCTTGCCAGGCCAGCAAGTTGCCGAGGGTGAACAGCACCATCAGCGACAACAGCAGCAATTTGCGCGGCACTTTGCCGGTCAGGGCGGTGAGCACCGGCGCGCCGATGGCCACGCCCAGGGCGTAGAGGCTGACCAGCAGGCCGGCGGACGGCAGGCTGACGCCAAGGTCGGCGCCGATGGTGGGTAACAGGCCAACGATGACGAACTCGGTCGTCCCGATGGCAAAAGCGCTGAGGGTCAGCGCGAGCAAGGCAATGGGCATGGCTGCAACTCCGGTGGGTTTCAATCAGGAGCGCAGTCTCGGGTTTTGGCTTGTGCGGAAAAAGACAGGTATTGGCATTTGATATTTGCCTGGAACGCACGGATCGACGTGCTGGGGGAACGATCCGGCCCCAAACCCGTCAGTTCCTTACAGACCCTTCTGAAGGAGCCCGGTGTTTTGTTGAATTTCAAGACTGTGCTACTGCTCGGCACGCTGCTGTTTTGCGGCAGTGGCGCGCTGCAAGCGGCCACCGCCCCCGCGGCTCCAGCGCCTGCCGCCCCGGCCACGCCAGAACTGTTGGTGGAAGGTGGCCTGCTCGGCGCCATCAGCTCCAGCATCGATAATGTGCAGGACAAACTCGACCTCAACCAGAACCTGGTCGACGCCTGGCGCCTGCGGGCCGATCGGGCGGCGGATGAAGTGGACAAGCTGGTCAACCAGCCGTCCGAGCGCTCCTCATGGAGCGTGGCCGGGGATTTCCTGTTGTTGTCCGGGGTGTGGGTCGGCGCCTTCGCCGTGCTGACCCTGCTCGGGCGGGTTATCGTCAAGCGCCTGAGCCTGCAGCGACATATCGCACCGCGCCAGCGCCTCCAGGCGTTGTTGGGATACCTGATTCCCTATACGGTCCCGGCGTTGATCTGCCTGCCGTTAACGCTATACGTCAGCCACTTCCTGCCCACTTCCGTGGGCCGTGCGCTGGCGCTGTGTTTTGCCTACGCCACCAGCAGCGGTATTTTTTCCACCTCGATCTTGCTGTGCGTGATCGTGATGTTCAACGTCGGACACAAGCGCCCGGCCGTGCAGATTATTCGTGACTACTGCCCCAAGCCGCTGTTCCTGATCGGCTTCCTTGCGGCCCTCAGCGATGCGCTGACCAGCCCGCAGATCGCCCGCCAATTGGGGGGCAATATCACCGACAGCGTGGCGATCTTCACTGGGCTGTTTGCCTCGGTGATTTTCGGCATGCTGGTGATTCGCCTGCGCCGTCCGGTGGCGCATTTGATCCGCAACCGACCCTTGGCCCAGCGCTTGAAACACCCGGCGGTGCAGCAAACCCTGCGAGTGTTTTCCGGCCTGTGGTATTGGCCGATTCTGTTGATGGTGCTGGTGTCGGCGATCAACTTGATCGGCGCCGGCGACGACAGCCAAAAAGCCCTGCGCTGCGCACTGTTCACCACGATCCTGCTGATCGGCACGGTGTTCCTCAGCACGGTGTTGCAGCACCTGTTCCAGTCCCGCAGCACGGTGGCGGTCCAGCGCAGCAGCGCCTACAAGGAGCGTTTCCTCAGCCTGCTGCACGCGCTGTTGCGCATCGTGATGGCCATCGCCTTTATCGAAATCCTCGGGCGTATCTGGGGCGTTTCGCTGTTTGAATTTGCCCAGCGCAATTCCGTGGGCCGGGCCATCAGTGATTCCCTGAGCAGCATCGGGTTGATCCTGCTGGTGACCTGGCTGTTCTGGGTGGTGCTCGACACCGCAATCCAGGAAGCGCTGAAACCACCGGTCAACAAACGCTCCAGCCGCCAGCCCAGCACACGGGTGAAAACCATCCTGCCGCTGCTGCGCAACGCGGTGAAAATCATCCTGGTGGTGATCTGCGCGATCACCACCATGGCGAACCTGGGGATCAATGTCGCACCGCTGCTGGCGGGTGCCGGGGTGGTGGGTTTGGCTATTGGTTTTGGTTCCCAGCAACTGGTGCAGGATGTGATCACCGGGCTGTTCATCATCATCGAAGACACGCTGTCGATCGGCGACTGGGTGGTGCTCGATTCCGGCCACGCCGGTACCGTCGAGGGCCTGACCATCCGCACCCTGCGCCTGCGGGACGGCAAGGGGTTTGTGCATTCGGTGCCGTTCGGGCAGATCAAGGCCGTCACCAACCAGTCGCGGCAATTTGCCTACGCGTTCTTCTCGGTGCAGTTCACCTACGACACCGACGTCGACAAGGCCGTGGAGTTGATTCGCGAGGCGGGGCAGTCGATCCGCGACGACGTGTTCCTCAAGTACAACCTGCAAGGGCCGCTGGAGGTATTTGGCGTCGATAAGATGGACCTCAACGGCGTGGTGCTGACGGCGCAATTCCGTACGGTGTCGGGCGGGCAATATGCGGTGAGTCGTGCGTTTAACCAGCGGTTGAAAAAGCTTGTGGATAACTGCGCGTTCGTTCACTTCGCGCAAACTTATCCACAGCAGGTGATGGTGCCGCAGCGGGTTGGGCAGCAGGTGGATGAGCCGGAAGAGGAAGTGCCTTCGTCGGTGGTGCTTACTGAGCAGCCGAGAACCCAATAGTGCAGATACCCCCGTAGCAGCTGTCGAGCCCCAGCGAGGCTGCGTTGGCAGCACCGCCAAAGTTGAGCCTGGCGCTGGGACCGAGTCGCGCCCCACGCAGCCTCGCTGGGGCTCGACAGCTGCTACGGGGGCTAGGGGGGAGTCAGCGCCTGATCAGCTTCTCCCGCACCAACCCCGCCGCCTGTGCATCCAACTCCAGCAACACCTGCTGCTTGCCGGCAATCTCCACCGCCGCCGGCACACCATCGCGGTACACCAGCCGATTGCCGCTCAGCGCCGGCACCTTGCTACCCGGCAACAGCGTGCCCACCAGGTTCAGCGGATCCGCGCCGCATACCGCAATCAAGCTGCCATCGTGAGGCCGCCGCCGAACTTCCCGCAGCAGGGGAATCGCTTCCGGCAACGCAAACTGTTCCCCTGCCAAACCACTCACAAACCGCCCACCACGAATCTCGCCCCGGGCTTCCAGCCGGTGGAAGGTGCGCAGCAATTCCCGCCAACTGGGCAGCCAGTCCGCCTCGCGCTCCAGCAGGCGCCAGAACACCACGCCGTATCGCCGCAGCAAGGTCATCGCCACATGCTCCAGCGTCTCGGCCGAGTGCGCAGCCGGACGTGTGCCGTCCGCCACCGGCGCACGCCGCACCAGGGCCCAACGCCCGGCATCGTCCATCCCGCCGACAAACGCTCCACGCCCGCGCCGACTGCTGCGGGCCTGGCGTTTGCTCGCGGGCGTGGTCAGGGCGCGCAGGCCGGCGAAGCTGTCGGCGTTCGCCAGCCCCGCGCCCACCAATTCCTGCAAGGCGGTTTCCAGTTCGCTGCGCAGCAGATGGGCTTCGTGGATCAATTCATCGAAAAACAGCGCGCCGTTTTCCCGCAGTGCCTGATGGACTTTCTGTGCCTTGGGCGACAGCTCGGCGCTGTCGGGCGCGTCGGTCAATCCACTCCACAAAGGCACCTGGCTGCGGGGCAACAGCACCACCGGCGTGCTACGCAAGGCCGTCGCGCCAGCCTTGTTGCTCAGGCGTGTCCACACCACCTTGCCGCTGCGGCACAAATCGTCCAGCCAGTGGGGCGCGTAATCCTTGATCCGCGCACTGAGCAAATCGCTGTCCCAGGCCGACGTGGCTGCGGCATACCCTTCAAACTGCGCGACGATCTGTGGCAACACCGCGCTGCCCTGGCCACGGGTGCCGTCCGACAGGTGCTGCCAGTCGAACAGAAACCGCATGAAATCCTGCAACGCCACCGGCTCGATTTCCCGGCGCAGGCGCTTGACCGTGTAGCGGTGAATCCGCGCCAGCAGGTGGCGTTCGCACCATTGTTCGTCGCTGGCGCCGGGGCTGAAACGGCCGCGCAGTACGTAGCCTTCGCTTTCCAGCCGTGCGAGGGCCTGTGACACGTCGGCCACCGGCAAGGCCAGGGGCGCGGCGATCTCGATCAACGTCAACGGGCCGAAGCCACTCAGGCGCGCCCGCAGTACTTCCACCAGCGCTTCGTCGAAGGTCCAGGGCTCATCAAAACCGGGCAACAGTGGCAGCTCGTTCGGGTAGATCGCCGTTAAACAGCTCAGACGTTCCACGCCCACCCAAACGGCCTGATCAGTACCCATCTGCAAACGGTTGGCGCGCTCGCCATCGGCCAGGGTTTGCAGCCATTCGGCCCACTGCGGCGTGACCTCGGATTCGGCGATGCACGCCAAACTCATCAACGCTTCATGCATCTCATCCAGGCCATTAGGTGCCGGCCAGGCTTCCTCGCACACACCGGCAATGGCCTCGGCGTCCAGCGCACCGAGGTCGTCGGTGCTTTGCGGGTCGCTCCAGCGGCGGTTGAGCACGGCCTGGGTGCGGCGCTCTTCAAGGGGCGCGTCATCGAGAAAGGTGTAGGGGCGCGCGCTGAGAATCTCCGCCGCCAAGGGTGACGGCGCCGGCAGGTCGCGGCTGATCAGGCGGATCTCACCGCGCTCCATGCGCCGCAGCAGGGCCAGCCAGCCTTCGCTGTCCATGGCTTCGTGCAGGCAATCATCGAGGGTTTGCTCTACCAGCGGATGCGCCGGCACTTCCCGCTCGCCGGCGAGGTTTTCCAGGCAGGCGATCTGGTCCGGGAACACACTGGCGATCAGGTCTTCACTCTTCATGCGCTGGATCTGCGGCGCCACCTTGCGCCCGCCGGTATAACGCGGCAATGCCAAGGCAACCCCGGCATTCCAGCGCCAGCGCACGCCGAACAGCGGCGCATCCAGCACCGCCTGAATCAGGATGTGCTCGGCGGTGTTGCTGTTCAGGTAGCGCCATACCTCATCCAGCTCAAAGCTGTGACTGGTGGATAGCGACAACACGATCGCATCCTCGCTGGCGGCGGCTTGCAGTTCAAAGTTGAAGGTGCGGCAAAACCGCTTGCGCAGCGCCAGGCCCCAGGCGCGGTTGATGCGACTGCCGAACGGCGTGTGGATGATCAATTGGGTGCCGCCGGACTCGTCGAAAAACCGCTCCATGATCAACGTGTCCTGGGACGGCAGCGCGCTCAACGCCAGCCGCGCCCGCGCCAGGTAATCCACCAGTTGTTCGGCGCTGGCCAGGTTCAAACCGAGGGTGCCGGTGAGCCAGTCGAGCGCCGGTTGCAGGTTGCCCGGCATGGCGGCCAGCAATTCGTCCAGTTGCCCATGCAAGCGCGCGACAGCAAACGACAACTCGGCACTGCGCCCCGGTGCTTCGCCGAGCCAGAACGGAATGGTCGGCGGCTGGCCGTGGGCATCCTCGACCCGCACCTTGCCGGCTTCTACCCGCAGGATGCGGTAGGACGTGTTGCCCAACTGGAAGATATCCCCGGCGATGCTTTCCACCGCGAAGTCTTCGTTGACGCTGCCGATGTTCAGGCTTTGCGGCTCCAGCAGCACGCTGTAGTCGGCGTTGTCGGGAATGGTGCCGCCGCTGGTCACCGCAGTGAGCTTGGCGCCCCGCCGGCCGCGCAGGGTGCGGGTAATGGCGTCGCGGTGCAGGTAGGCGCTGCGGATGCCCTGGCGGCCGTTGTAGCCCTCGGCGAGCATCTGCAGCAGTGCCTGATAGTGACGTTCATCCAGCTCGGCGTAGGGCGAGGCGCGGCGGATCAGCGTGAGCAGGGCCTGTTCCTGCCATTCCTGGCAGCTGACTTCGGCGATGATCTGCTGGGCCAGCACATCCAGCGGCGCGACCGGGATCAGCAAGGTGTCCAGTTCGCCCCGGCGCACGCAGTCGAGGAGGGCGGCGCATTCGATCAGGTCGTCGCGGGTGGTGGCGAACAACCGGCCCTTGGGCGTGCCGCCAACCTGATGCCCGGAGCGTCCGACCCGTTGCAGAAAACCGTTGATCGAGCCGGGCGAGCCGATCTGGCACACCAAATCAACATCGCCAATATCAATCCCCAGCTCCAGCGACGCGGTGGCGATCAGCACTTGCAGCTCGCCGGCCTTGAGCCGTTGTTCGGCGTCCAGGCGCAGTTCCTTGGCGAGGCTGCCGTGGTGGGCGGCGACGGCGGTTTTGCCGAGGCGCTCGCTCAAGTGCCGGGCCAGGCGTTCAGCCAAGCGCCGGGTGTTGACGAAAATCAGCGTGGTGCGGTGTTGTTTGGCCAGTTCGGCGAGGCGGTCGTAGACCAGATCCCACACGTCGTTGGCCATGACCGCCGACAGCGGCACCGGCGGTACTTCGATATCCAGATCCCGTGGGCGCGCGTGGCCGATGTCGACAATCTCGCAGGGCCGGCCGGTGCCTGCTAGAAAACGCGACACCGCTTCGATGGGCTTTTGCGTAGCGGACAGGCCGATGCGGGTCAGCGGTTCACTGCACAAACCCTGCAGGCGCTCCAGTGTCAGGGCCAGGTGGCTGCCACGCTTGCTGGCGGCGATGGCGTGGATTTCGTCGACGATCACCGTACGGATGCTGGCGAGCATCTGCCGGCCCGAGTCCGAGCCCAGCAGCACGTAGAGCGATTCCGGGGTGGTGACCAGGATATGTGGCGGGTGCTTGCGCATCAGGGCGCGGTCTTTCTGCGGGGTGTCGCCGGTACGCACGGCGGTGCGGATCGCCAGCGGCGGCAGGCCCAGTCGTTGCAAGTGGTCGGTGATGCCGGCCAGCGGGTTTTGCAGGTTGATCTGGATATCGTTGGACAACGCCTTGAGCGGCGAGACGTAGACCACCAGCGTCTGGTCTGGCAGTTGGCCGCCATTGGCCAGGCCTTGGTGCACAAGGTCGTCCAGCACGGCGAGAAAGGCGGTCAGGGTCTTGCCCGAGCCGGTGGGCGCGGCAATCAGCGTCGAGCGGCGCTGGCGGATCAGCGGCCACGCCTGGGCCTGGGCGGCGGTCACCGACGGGAACGTACTGCGGAACCAGGCGCTGACGGCGGGGTGGAAACCGTTCAAGACCGTGTCCGTTGATTCAGGAAGGTTCATACCCCAATTTATGCGGCCAGCCCCGGCAACTTGCAACCCCGGCACGTATTCCCTTTGGCGAGGGACCTTGCAGTGGTGAGGGTGCTTGGTGTGATGAGGAGGCTTGCTGTGGTGACGGAGCTTGTTGTGGCGAGGGAGCTTGCTCCCGCTGGGCTGCGTAGCGGCCCCAAAAAAAGCGGGAGGGCTGCGCACTCCAGCGGGAGCAAGCTCCCTCGCCACAACAAGCACCCTAGCCACAAAAATGCGCTCTCTCTATCTAAAGCACCCAGGCCGCAATGGGCGGCGCACTTTATAAGTGACGGTTGCGCTACAAACACGCAAAATGCAACGATTCTGGCAAATGCCAACGGCATGGCTCACAAGCCTGTCGATAATAACCATCGTTCCAAACAGACCGGGCCTGCTCAATCTATGCGAATGCGCCTTATGTTACTGGGCGGCGGGAATGCCCTCGGGCAGGCGCTGATTCGCCTCGGTGCGGAGGAAGACATCGGTTTCCTCGCCCCGCGTCCGCCCCAAGACGGCTGGGATGCCGCGAGCCTCACGCAACTGCTCGACGACACCCGTCCCGATGCCTTGATCAATCTCGCCTATTACTTCGACTGGTTTCAGGCGGAGACGGTCAGCGAAACGCGTCTGGCTGCCCAGGAATATGCGATCGAGCGCCTGGCGGAACTGTGCCAGCACCACAGCATCACTTTGCTGCAACCGTCCAGCTACCGGGTGTTCGATGGCTCCCGCGCCACCGCCTACAGCGAAAAAGACGAACCCGTGCCCTTGGGCCTGCGGGGTCAGGCGTTGTGGCGCATCGAGCAGAGCGTACGCGCCACCTGCCCGCAGCACGTGCTGTTGCGTTTCGGCTGGCTGCTGGATGACAGCGTCGACGGCACACTCGGGCGCTTCCTGGCCCGGGCCGAAAAACCTGACGAACTGCTGATGGCCGACGACCGCCGGGGCAACCCGACGCCGGTAGACGATGCTGCGCGGGTGATCATTTCGGTGCTCAAGCAACTCGATTGCGCCGCGCCGTTGTGGGGCACTTATCACTACGCCGGCCACGAAGCGACCACCCCGCTGGCGCTCGGGCAGGCGATCCTGACCGAAGCGCGCAACTTCCACCCGCTGGCCGTGGAAGCCCCGACCGCCCAGGCCCACGCCGCCCGTCCGGATGCCGCCGATGAACCGCAACACGCGGTGCTGGCCTGCAAGAAAATCCTCCACACCTTCGGCATCAAGCCACGGGCATGGCGGGCCGGGTTGCCGGCGTTGCTCGACCGGTTCTACCGACACGGTCAAACATAAAAAAAGGCGCCTGTAACCGGCGCCTTTTTTGTGGCGGAGTCCGGACGGATTCAGTTAATGCGTGTTGGCCAAGTGGGGTGCGCCACGGCATACGAAAAATTTGAAACCTTTGGTGCGCGCGGTCATCCATCCCAATAGAGATTGATTGTGCTTACGGCTCGTTCAGCAAAGCAAAAGTCTGGATTCAGAAGAAGACTTCGCCCATCCAGCCATGGGCAGCCTAAAAGAGGAGCCCTGCCCATCATGGCAACAAATTCTCCGGTGAATGGTTCGCCGCCGCCTCACGATGATGTGTATGAGGAGGAGCACGAACTGCAGTTCGCTTTGAGTACCGCCGGGCTTGGTATATGGCGCCTGGATTTGACGACGGGTGAGCTGAAGACCTCGGCCACTTGCCGCCTCAACTTCGGACTCGAACCACAGATACCGTTCAGTTATGAACACATGCAGCGCTCGGTGCACTCCGAAGACAGGAGTCGAGTGGCTGAAGCGTGGGATCGCTCGATCGCTCAACGTTGCGACTACGACGTTCACTACCGCGTCATCACACCATGTGGTGAAACTCGCTGGCTGCACGTGTGCGCGAGACCCCGTTATGCCGATGATGGTCTACCCGTCGCGATGGCGGGAACCGTTCAGGATGTTACCCAAGAGCAGTTACTTCAGTCGCAGAAGATGGAAACGCTGGGGCGAATGACTGGCCGAGTGGCTCATGACTTTAACAATTTGCTGACGGTGATCCGTTCTTCAGCGGATCTTTTGAAGCGTCCTTCCGTATCAGAAGAGCGGCGGCTGCGCCTGGTGGAAGCCATTTCCGAGGCGGTGGAGCGTGGTTCTCATTTCACCAGTCAATTGTTGTCCTTCGCTCGCCGGCAAGCCCTGCATCCTGCACCGCTGGATGTCAATTCAAGCACATTGGCCATGGCCGATACGATTGCTTTGCGGGTTGGCACAGGTATCAACGTACGCATCGAGTCCACAGCAGTACCCTGCGTTGTTCACGTTGACCCAGGACAGTTTGAAGCCGCCATTCTCAATATGGTCGTGAACGCCCGAGACGCCATGATGGATAAGGGCGAGGTGGTCATCCGTGTTGAGTCGATGGACCTTATCCCTGCGTCCGATGGTTATCCGATTATCAAGGGGCGTTTCGTTGCCGTGTCCATCACAGACAATGGCTCGGGTATCGCTCCGTTCAGTCTCGATAGAATCTTTGAACCGTTTTTCTCCACCAAAGGCAAAGGCCAGGGAACCGGGCTGGGGCTCAGTCAGGTATTTGGTTTTGCCAAACAGTCGGGGGGAGAGATCAGGGTAGAGAGTCGTCTGGGTCAGGGAAGTACGTTCACGCTTTATTTGCCCCGCCCTTGAACTGGATGAGCAGATAGCCCGATTGCGCAAATGGAGTTAGCATCGTAAACCTTCGGCTTAAGAGCCTGTTGTTCACATCAGGGTTGCATTGTGGAAAAGCTAAATCGCCTTCAAAGCGGAATAGAAGGGCTGGATGCTCTGCTCAAGGGCGGGCTAGTCGCAGGTGCCTCCTACATTATCCAGGGGCGCCCAGGATCGGGTAAAACCATCCTCGCCAATCAACTGGGGTTTAATCATGCGCGCAACGGGGGCCGTGTCCTGGTCGCCACGTTGCTGGCCGAGTCCCACGACCGTTTATTTCAATTCCTCTCCACCCTGAACTTCTTTGATGTTTCCCGGGTGGGAGCCGAAATTCAGTTCGTCAGTGCGTTTGACACCCTTGAGAACGAAGGTCTCGATGAAGTGGTCAAGCTGCTCCGGCGTGAGATCAGTCGTCAGAAGGCCACCGTGTTAGTGGTCGACGGCTTGCTCAATGCACGCTCCAAGGCTGACTCGCCCATCGACACCAAAAAATTCATTTCCGAGCTGCAGGGGCACGCCGCGTTCGCCGGTTGTACGGTGCTGTTTCTCACCAGTTCCCGATTGGACGACGGCAGTCCTGAGCACACCATGGTTGATGGTGTGATCGAGATGGGTGAAGAGCTTCACGGCAGCCGTTCGGTGCGCCGTATTCACCTGCGCAAAACTCGAGGCAGTGGTGCACTGACCGGACTGCACGAGTGTGAAATTACCGACGATGGCCTGGTGGTCTATCCGCGTCTGGAAAGCCTCTACAGCCATCCATCGTTACCTGACAGTGCCGATCTGACGCGTATCACCAGCGGCATCGGTTCGCTGGACGCCATCATCGGCGGTGGCCTGCACAGTTCTTCCGTTACGCTCGTCATGGGGCCTTCGGGCGTCGGGAAAACCACGTTGGGGCTCAAGTTCCTCGCTGAGTCGACAGTGGAAGCGCCGGGCCTGCATTTCGGTTTTTATGAAAGCCCGCAGCGGTTACGCCTCAAAGGCCAATCGCTGGGTATTGATATCAAGGGTATGGAAGAAAGTGGTGCGCTGAGTATTGCCTGGCAACCCACTACAGAAGGCCTGCTTGATGGTCTCGGCGCACGGCTGCTGAAAATGGTTGAGGAAAAGGGCATCAAGCGCCTGTTCATCGACAGCTTGAGCGGCATGACCCGAGTGTCGACAAACCCGGCACGTATCACTGATTTCTACAGCGCCCTGATGAGCGAGCTTCGTGCCCGTGGCGTAACGGTGTTTGCCTCATGGGAGATGCGTGACGTTTTTGGTTCGGAGGTCAGTTCTCCGACCCCGGACCTGTCCAGTATTGTCGATAACCTGATGCTGATGCGTTTCTTCGAGATTCATTCTGAACTAAGAAGAATGCTTTCGATTCTTAAGGTACGAGACAGCTTCTACGATCCTTCGCTTCTTGAAGTGGTAATCCATGAAAACGGCGTTGACCTGAAGAATGAATCGCCCCGGGTTTCGTAGACACCTCCATGCCTTAAACTGAGGCCAATCAGGAGGTGCCATGAGCAACCCACGTTATCCCGAAGAATTCAAAATCCAAGCGGTCAATCAAGTGACCGAAAAGAAGCTGCCTGTCGCTGATGTGGCGGCGCGTCTTGGCGTGTCGACGCATAGCCTCTATGCCTGGATAAAGCGCTACAGCAAACCTCAGGCAGAACGGCAGCAAGACGACGATCAGCACGCTGAACTGCGTCGTCTGCGAGCGGAACTCAAGCGGGTCACTGAAGAGCGAGACATCTTAAAAAAGGCCGCCGCGTACTTTGCCAAGGAGTGCGGCTGAAGTACGCCTTTATCAAGCAGCGCGCGGGCGACTATTCCATTCGACGGCTTTGCCTGACGCTGAAAGTCCATCCCAGTGGTTATTACGCTTGGTTGTCTGAGCCGCAATCTGCACGCGCTAAAGACGACCAGCGATTGCTGGGTTTGATCAAGCACTCGTGGCTGGAGAGCGGCGGAGTTTATGGCTATCGCAAAATCCATGACGACCTGCGCGAGGTCGGTGAAGCTTGTGGTCGGCATCGTGTGGCGAGGCTGATGCGTCTTGAAGGTCTGCGCTCTCAGACAGGGTATCGACGCCGTCCTGGCAAATACGGCGGTAAGCCAGCGGTCGCCTCACCCAATTTACTGGAGCGCCAGTTCGATGTCGTAGAACCTAACAAAATTTGGGTCACCGACATCACCTACATTCGTACGTATGAAGGTTGGTTGTATTTGGCGGTGGTGCTGGATCTGTTTTCTCGTCAGGTCATTGGCTGGTCAATGAAGGCGCAGATGACCAGTGATTTGGCCATTGATGCGTTATTGATGGCGGTTTGGAGGCGAAAACCGAAACAAGAGGTGATGGTTCATTCCGACCAGGGCAGCCAGTACAGCAGCTCCGATTGGCGCAGTTTTTTGAAGGCAAACAATTTGGTTGCCAGCATGAGCCGCCGAGGCAATTGTCATGACAACGCCGTGGCCGAGAGCTTTTTCCAGCTTCTGAAACGGGAACGGATCAAGCGAAAAATCTACACCACGCGGGAAGATGCTCGCAGTGATGTGTTTGATTACATCGAAATGTTCTACAACGCAAAACGCCGCCATGGTTTCAACAATCAGCTGTCACCGGTAGAGTTTGAAAAACGTTACGCAATGAGCTTGCAAGGTGTCTAGAGAATCCGGGGCGATTCACCCCAGTGGCTGGTGAACATGTAGGCGAAGTTCAAGCCCAGTTGAGTGTCGCTGCTCATGGTCGCCTTGCCGCCCAGGTTGGTCCCGGCCAGCGGGCCCTGGTCAACCTTGACACTGCTGCTGTCCGCTTTCGGGTTGACGGTGATGGCACCGGCGCGAATCAGGATGTCGCCCGCTTCGTGAGCGTGGGCAACGGGGGCAGCGAGGGCGAGCGCGACAAGCGACGCGCCGAGCAGGGACTTGTTCATGGGAGCTCCAGAGGATGTATTAAAAGAGATACATCCAATGGTAAAGATCGTTCAGGCTGGGCTTTTGACTCAGCTCAATGAAACGGTAATAACGCGCTACTCCTGCAATTCGTACACGTAGATCTTGTCGGCATCCATCTGGTAGCCGGCGTCGGCCAGTTCGCTGCTCGACGGTTTGACCTGCATCTGGCCTTCGATCCAGTACGGCTGATACAGCTCGTCGAGCTTCACACCGACTTCGCTTTTGACATGCACGATCTGGTTCGACGGCGGTGGCGGTACATGGATGCACGCGCCGAAATACGGCACCAGCAGGAACTCCGTGGTGCGACCTTCTTCGCTGACTTCCAGCGGCACGATATAACCCGGAAGGCGGATGTGCTTACCGTCCAGGCTTTGTACCACTGGCGCGTTGGGCAGGTCCTGCTTGGCGGCCGGCGCAGACTCCACCGACAACGCATCAGCCATGCCCGACAAGTCGTGCAGCGGTTTCATGTTGGGGATTTCCGGCGGTGCGTCCGGCGGGATCATCTCCTGCCAGGCCAGGTCCCTGGGCTGGTCTTCGGCCCAAGCGGGCAGGGCCACCAGCAGTAACAGCGCGAGCACGACGCGACGCATCAACAGCTTCCTCATAAACGTATCGACAGGCCGTCGGCCAACGATTGGCGGTAGGCGCGCCAGGCCGGCACGCTGCCCATCAGCAGGGCTGCGACGAGAATACCGCCGAGCAGGGTCGATTCATATTCGTTCGGCAGCGACAATGGCAGGTCCAGGCCGTAATTGGCCTGCAAATACCCGCGAGACGCGGCGATGCACACATACAGCAGCCCAACGCCGGCGATCACGCCGGACAGCGCCAGGGCAAAGGCTTCGAAGATCAGCAAGGTCGCAATGTGCCAGGGCCGCGCGCCCACTGAACGCAGGATCGCCATTTCCCGGCGGCGCTCGTTGAGGCTGGTGAGGATCGCGGTGAGCATGCCGATCAAGCCGGTCAGCACCACGAACAGCGAGATCACGAACAAGGCTTTTTCAGCGGTGCCCATCATGCTCCACAGTTCTTGCAGGGCCACGCCCGGCAGGATTGCCAGCATTGGCTCGCCACGGAATTCGTTGATCTCCCGTTGCAGGGCGAAGGTGGAAATCTTGTTGTTCAGGCCGAGCATGAACGCGGTGATGGCTTGCGGCGTCAGGTCCATGTTGCGGGCCTGGTCGGCGCTGATCCGGCCTTTGCCCTGGGCGGGCACGCCGTTGTGCCAGTCGATGTGAATCGCTTCCATGCCACCGAGGCTGATATGCAGCGTGCGGTCCACCGGGGTGCCGGTGCGCTTGAGGATGCCGACCACGGTGAACGGCTTGTCATCGTGCTTGACCAGGCTGACCACCGCCACGCCGTGGGCCAGCACCAGCTTGTCGCCAAGCTTGTAATGCAGGGCATCGGCCACTTCGGCGCCGAGCACCACTTCGAACGGGTCGGTGGCGAAGGCGCGACCGCTGGCCAGTTCGAGGTTCTGCCGGCGGCCGTATTGGTAGTGTTCGAAATAGGATTCGTTGGTGCCCATCACGCGGTAGCCGCGGTGGGAGTCGCCGAGGGAAATCGGGATTGCCCATTTCACCTGCGGGTTGGCGGCGAAGTGCTCGTAGCTGTCCCAGCGAATATTGTTGGTGGCATTGCCGATGCGGAACACCGAATACAGCAGCAAATTCACCGAGCCGGAGCGCGCGCCGACGATCAGGTCGGTGCCGCTGATGGTGCTGGCAAAGCTGGCGCGGGCTTCGGTGCGTACCCGTTCAACCGCCAGCAACAGGCACACCGAGAGGGCGATGGCGAAGGCGGTGAGGATTGCGGTAAAGCGGCGGTTAGCCAGGCTGGCCATGGCTAGTCGAAACAAATACATCTCAAACCTCTACGGGCGTGGCGGCGCGATTGAGTTCGGCCAGCGACAGGTTGCGATCGAACAGCGGCGCCAGGCTCTGGTCATGGCTGACGAACAACAGGCTGGCGCCTGCTTCGCGGCATTCGGCGAACAACAACTGAATGAAGGCCTCCCGGGCGTCGTAGTCCAGGGCTGACGTCGGTTCGTCGGCGATCACCAGCTCCGGCTGGCCGATCAACGCGCGGGCGGCGGCCACCCGCTGTTGCTGGCCGATGGACAGCGAGTCGGCGCGGCGTTCCAGCAGGTCCTTGTCTTTCAGGCCCAGGTGGGCGAGCAACGTCGCGGCGGCCTGGTCGACGCTGCCATGGCGCTGGATTGCCCGTTGCGCCCGCAGTTTGGAGAAGTGGCAGGGCAGTTCGACGTTCTCGCGCACCGAGAGAAACGGCAGCAGGTTGAACTGCTGGAAGATGTAGCCGGTGTGGTCGACGCGGAAGCGGTCGCGGGCGCCGGCCGAGAGTTCGGTCAGCTCCTGGCCCAGCAGCCGAATGCTGCCGCGACTGGGCTTTTGCACACCGCCCAGCAGGCCCAGCAGGGTGGTCTTGCCACTGCCGCTGGGGCCCTTGAGGAACAGGGTTTCCCCCGGCTCCAGGCGAAACGTCGGGATGTCCAGCAGCTGTGGGTGACCCGGCCAGTTGAAGCCCAGGTCAGACAGTTCGATAAGTGCTTGGGTCATAGGGAATCAGTGGTCTGGCTCGATTTGGATGATGACACTGATCAAATGTGGGAGCTGGCTTGCCTGCGATGCAAGCGCCTCGGTATTTCTGAAACACCGCAGCGATGCCATCGCAGGCAAGCCCCCCCACATTAACCGGGGCATTAACTCAGAATTTCAAGGTGGCTGCTGTGGCCGTCGCTTCCACACCCTGCTGGCCGCTCGGGCCAATGAGTTGTACCTGAATTTTCTGGGTGGCGGGGAAGGTCTTGAACACCTGGGTCAGGTCGAGGTTGCTCAGCGCGGTCGGCGTGGCGCAGGTGAACTGGTAGTGGGCGTGGATTTCGCTGTGGTCGTGGTGGTGCTCGTGGGCGGCGGCGCCTTTGCCATCGGTGGCGTGGTCGTCATCGTCTTCATCATGGTCGGCTTCAGGCTTGTCGCCGAACAGCGGGCTGTTCAGTTCCTGGGTGCTGATTACGCAACCGGCGGCCTTGGGCAGGCTGAACAGCACCTGGGGTTGCTCCAGTTGCTTACGGGCGGCGGCGACCTTGGCTTTGTCGGTCGGCGTGGTAGCCAGGTGTTCAAAACCCACCAGGTTCATCGCAGGGCTGTCCAGTTCCAGCTCCAGGGCCTGGCCGTCGAGCACTGCGTTGAGGCGCCCGACACCGTGTTCGTGGGCACCCAGGCTGCCGTGCTCGTGATCATGGTCGTGCTCGTCGGCAGCCTGGGCGATGGCCAGTGGCAACAGGGCAAACGGCAAAGCGAGCAGCAAACGGCGCATGGTGGAGCTCCCGAACAAAGATGAAAGTTTTGTTATGTGATCTTATAACAATTTTGCGAGGAGTTTGACCGCCTGCTTGGCGTAGCGCAAGGCGCGTGGGAGCATGCTCGTCAGAAAAGTGCGGGAGTAAGTGCGATGTTGAGAATTCGTGGAACCGTCGGCGACCTGCCGGTGGACTTGACCCTGGAGCTGGACGACGGCGACTGGGCCCGGCTGGGCGCGCAGTTGCAGGCCAGCAAACCACCGAGTACCGAGCCCGTGGTGGCGCCGGCTGCGGGTAATCTGGACGAGAGCCTGTGGCAGGCCGCCCAGGATTTGCTGCGCAAGGCCGGGCAACTCAACGGCCTGGAATTGCTTGATCAACTGGAGGGCTTGGCCGGCAGCGCCTCGGCGGGCAAGCGCCTGCTGGTGCGCCTGCGCCATAGCGCCAAGGTCAAGGTGGCCAGCGGCGGGGATACGCCGCTGTACAGCTGGATCGAGTAAGGCTTAATACAGCGCGGCGAATAGCTTGCGGCGGTAAACGGTGACCAGTGGATGATCGTTGCCGAGCAATTCGAACACCTGCAGCAGCGTCTTGTGGGGCAAGCCTTCGCTGTAGCTGCGGTTGCGGGTGAACAGCTTGAGCAAGCCATCCAGCGCGGCCTCGTATTGCTGGCGCGCCAGTTGCTGCACGGCCAGTTGATACACCGCCTCGTCATCCTGCGGGTTTTGCGCCAGGCGGGCCTTGAGATCCGCGGCGTCCGGCAGGTCGGCGGCCTGGCGTAGGAAAGTAATCTGCGCCTTGGCGCCGGCCAGTGCCGCCTTGTGATCATCGCTCTTGACCGCGTCGAGCACGGTTTGCGCTTCGCCCAGCTCACCACGTTCTGCCAGGCAGCGGGCGTACAGGATCAGCGCGGCGGCGTTGGTGTTGTCTTCCCCGAGCAAGGTCACCAGCACGGCCTCGGCGTCGGTAATACGGCCTTCGGTAAACAACGCCTGGGCTTGCTCCAGGGGATCGGCAGCAGCCGGCGGCGGCATCTGCACATGTGGCTCCAGCATCGCGCGCACGGCGGATTCTGGCTGCGCACCGGCAAACCCGTCCACCGGCTGGCCATCCTTGAACAGCACCACGGTGGGCAGGCTGCGAATGCCAAAGCGCGAGACCACGTCCGGCTCGGCATCGCAATCGACCTTGGCCAGCAGCAACTCACCCTGATAACTCTCGGCAATCTGCGCGAGCATCGGCATCAACGCCTTGCACGGCGCGCACCACTCGGCCCAGAAATCCACCAGCACGGGTTTTTCGAAGGAATTCTGGATCACTGCCTGGTCGAACGTGGCAGTGGTGGCGTCGAAGATGTACGGCGTGGGCTCACTCATGGGGTATCTCGAAGAAAGCAGGGGATGGGGCAACTATAAGGGTTGGTGGGGTTGGCTGAAAGCGCGCTGCGAATGGTACAGGCTCACCTTGCGAAACTCCCAGGGCTCGGCCAGGTCGGGCAGTGTCAGGGCGTCGAGGATGTCCAGGCGCTGATACTCCGGGTGCTGGAAGTCCCGCACACGGGAATCGGCGACCAGCGCTTCGCGGCCTCGAGTCAGGAATTCATCCAGCAGCGGCAGGTTTGCCCGGTCGTACAGCACATCGGCGACCAGGATCAGGTCAAACCGGTCGGCTTCGGCGAAGAAGTCTGCGGAGTAACCCAACGTCACGCCATTGAGTTCCGCATTCGCCCGGCAGGCTGCCAATGCCAGTGGATCAAGGTCGCAAGCCACCACTTCCAGCGCTCCAGCCTTTACTGCGGCAATCCCGGCGACGCCCGAGCCTGCGCCGAAATCCAGCACCCGCTTGCCCGCGACCCACTCGGGATTAGCCGCCAGATACCGGGCCAGCGCCAAACCGCTGGCCCAGCAGAAACTCCAGTACGGCGGCTCATGCAGGATGCGTCGGGTTTCTTCGGGGCTGAAGGCGCGGTCCATGTTGTCGGCGTCCAGCAGCCACAGCGACAACTCGGTACCCGGCAGAGGGCAAGGCACCAGTTGGGCGTCGCCGATCAGTTCGCTGAGGGCGCGCTGCAGGTCCAGCGGTGGCGTCATGGTGCAGTGACGAGTTGCAGCGGGCCTGTGGTCTGGGTGATCGCTTGGGTGATGCGCACCGGCGGCAGGTGCAGGATCAACTGGCCGGACTGGCTGGCGCGACCGCGCAGTTCAACGCGGGCACCCACCGGGAACGCTTCGGGGTTGAAACGCAGACGGAAGGCCAACGGCTTGTTATTGCCGATCAGCACGCTGCTGGCGAGTAGTTGTTGCGGGCGCGAACGGTCGTCGATCACCAGCAGCGCCAGTTCGACTTCGGCACCCGCTGGCACGCCGTTCAATTGGCCGCTGACTTCACGCTGGTAGGCGGGCAGCGGACCGAGGTCCTCTTCCACGCCCGGGATTTTTTTCTCTTGTTGAGGGGCGGCAACGGGTGCCGCCGGTTTTGGGGCATGGCTGCTGCAGGCGACCAGAAAACCGAGCAACGTGAGCAAAACAAGTGGTCGTAACTGCATGTACGGCTCCAGAAAGGACAAAATCCGTGGCTTAAAAAATATGAAACATAATAGTCAGCCTATATACCGTAAAGGCTATGGCTTGTCTTGCCACAGGGATGCGCTACCATGGCCCTCCCATTTTTTGTTGCCTGCCACCATGCACTGTCCCTTCTGCGGTGCCAACGACACCAAGGTCATTGACTCGCGTCTGGTCGCCGAGGGCGAACAGGTGCGTCGCCGGCGTGAATGCCTGGCCTCTGGCTGCGGTGAACGTTTCACCACCTTCGAAACCGCCGAACTGGTATTGCCACGTCTGATCAAGACCGACGGCAGTCGCCAGCCTTTCGACGAAGAAAAACTGCGCGCCGGAATGCAGCGCGCCCTGGAAAAACGCCCGGTGAGTGTCGAGCGGCTGGAAGCGGCGCTGGTGCATATCAAGCACAAGCTGCGCGCCACTGGCGAGCGCGAAGTCAAATCCCTGGTTGTTGGAGAATTGGTGATGGGCGAGCTGCAAAAGCTCGACGAAGTCGCCTATATCCGTTTCGCCTCGGTGTATCGACGCTTCCAGGACCTCAACGAGTTCCGCGAAGAGATCGACCGCCTGGCCCGTGAGCCGGTAAAAGAATGAACCCACCTTCGGCAGAACAAGCGGTACTCGACGCTCATTACATGGCCCGTGCCCTGGAATTGGCGCGCAATGGCCTATACACCACTCACCCCAACCCACGGGTTGGCTGCGTGATCGTGCGTGACGGGCAGATTGTCGGCGAAGGCTGGCACGTGCGCACCGGCGAACCCCATGCGGAAGTCCATGCCCTGCGGGCGGCGGGCGACAAGGCCCGGGGCGCCACGGCCTACGTGACCCTTGAGCCGTGCAGCCACCACGGGCATACGCCACCATGCGCCGATGCCTTGGTGAATGCCGGTTTGGCCCGTGTTGTCGCGGCGATGCAGGACCCGAACCCGGAAGTCGCCGGGCGTGGCATGCGTCGGTTGGCCCAAGCCGGGATCGAGACGTACAGCGGCTTGCTGGAAAACGAAGCGCGGGCGCTTAACCCGGGCTTTCTCAAGCGCATGGAGCATGGCCTGCCGTTTGTGCGGGTCAAGTTGGCCATGAGCCTGGACGGTCGCACGGCCATGGCCAATGGCGAAAGCCAGTGGATCACCGGCCCGGCCGCCCGTGCCGCCGTGCAACGCCTGCGGGCCCAGGCCAGTGTGGTGCTGACCGGCGCCGACACGGTGCTGGCCGATGGCGCTCGCCTGACGGTGCGCGCCGCCGAGCTGGGCCTGGATGAAGAAACCACCGCCCTGGCAATGTCCCGTCCGCCGCTGCGCGTATTGATCGACGGTCGCCTACGGGTGCCGCTGAACGCGCCGTTCTTCAAGGCTGGCCCGGCGTTGGTCATCACTTGCGTGACACCGGACAACCAGTACCCCACCGGCCCCGAGTGCCTGGTGGTGCCGGGTGTCGACGGCCAGGTCGACCTGCGTTCCGCGCTGGTGGCCCTGGCGGCCCGTGGCGTCAACGAGGTGCTGGTTGAAGCCGGCCCAAGCCTGGCTGGCGCCTTCGCCCAGCAAGGCCTGGTGGACGAGTACGTGATATTCGTCGCCGGCAAGTTCCTCGGCTCCGCTGCCCGGCCTTTGTTGGACTGGCCGCTTGAGAAACTGGCCGACGCCCCCCAACTCAAGATCACTGAAATGCGCGCTGTGGGCGACGACTGGCGAGTCACTGCCATCCCTCTGCCATCAGCGAGCGTATAATTCCCGGCCTGCGCCACGTCTTCAGGAGAACGGCATGTTCACCGGCATCATCGAATCCATCGGCAGCATCCGTGCAATGACCCCAAAAGGCGGCGACGTACGCCTGCTGGTTGAAACCGGCAAGCTCGACCTGAGCGACGTCAAACTGGGCGACAGCATCGCCGTCAGCGGTGTGTGCCTGACCGTCATCGAATTGCCTGGCAACGGCTTTGCCGCCGATGTCAGCCGGGAAACCCTGGACTGCACCGCGATGAACGATCTCAAGAGCGGCAGCCCGGTGAACCTGGAAAAAGCCCTGACCCCGACCACCCGCCTCGGTGGGCACCTGGTCAGCGGTCACGTCGACGGTGTCGGCGAAGTCGTCGCCCGCAGCGAAAACGCGCGTGCCGTGGAATTCCGTATCCGCGCGCCCAAAGAGCTGGCCAAGTACATCGCCCACAAAGGCTCGATCACCGTCGACGGCACCAGCCTGACCGTGAACGCCGTGAATGGCGCCGAATTTGAACTGACCATCATTCCCCACACCCTGAGCGAAACCATCATGGCGTCGTACCAGCCGGGTCGCCGGGTGAACCTGGAAGTCGACTTGCTTGCCCGTTACCTGGAGCGCCTTCTGTTGGGCGACAAGGCCGCAGAGCCTACCGCTGGGAACATCACTGAAAGTTTTTTAGCCGCTAACGGCTACCTTAAATCCTGACCCAAGGGGGTGCCGCGTGGCGCTCAACAGCATCGAAGAACTGGTTGAAGACATCCGCCAAGGCAAGATGGTCATCCTCATGGATGACGAAGACCGCGAGAACGAAGGCGACCTGATCATGGCCGCCGAGTTGTGCCAGCCGGAACACATCAACTTCATGGCCAAGCACGCCCGTGGCCTGATCTGCATGCCAATGAGCCGCGAGCGCTGCGAACTGCTGAAGCTGCCGTTGATGGCGCCGCGCAATGGTTCGGGGTTTGGCACCAAGTTCACCGTGTCCATCGAAGCCACCACCGGTGTGACCACCGGCATCTCCGCTGCTGACCGCGCCCGCACCGTACAAGCCGCTGCCGCGAAAGACGCCAAGGCCGAAGATATCGTCAGCCCTGGCCACATCTTTCCGCTGATGGCCCAACCGGGTGGCACCCTGGCTCGCGCCGGCCACACCGAAGCCGCCTGCGACCTGGCGCGCATGGCCGGTTTCGAGCCGAGCGGTGTGATCTGCGAAGTGATGAACGACGACGGCACCATGTCCCGTCGCGCCGAGCTGGAAGAATTTGCCGCGGTGCACAACATCAAGATCGGTACCATTGCCGACCTGATTCACTACCGGATGATCCACGAACGTACCGTTCAGCGGATTGCCGAGCAGCCGCTGGACAGCGAGCTGGGCCAGTTCAACCTGGTGACCTATCGTGATTCCGTGGAAGGCGACGTGCACATGGCCCTGACCCTGGGCACCATCTGCGCTGAAGAACCGACCCTGGTGCGGGTGCACAACATGGACCCGCTGCGCGACCTGCTGATGGTCAAGCAACCGGGGCGCTGGAGCCTGCGGGCCGCGATGTCCGCGGTGTCCGCGGCTGGCAGCGGCGTGGTATTGCTGCTCGGTAACCCGGTGGATGGCGACGTGTTGCTGGCGCATATCCGCGAAACCGCCGACCACGTGCCGGTGAAAAAACCGACCACCTACAGCATCGTCGGTGCCGGTTCGCAGATCCTGCGGGACCTGGGCGTACGCAAAATGCGCCTGATGAGTGCGCCAATGAAATTTAATGCCATATCCGGTTTCGACCTGGAAGTAGTAGAATACGTGCCCTCCGAATAAAGGCCGGCGTTGTTTACCCCTTGTTCGCGGTTCAAATATCACTGAGGGGCGCGCACTAAGCGCGTCCCGGCTCTTTAAGAGATTTGTCGAATGACCCTGAAGACCATCGAAGGTACCTTCATCGCCCCCAAAGGCCGCTATGCCCTGGTGGTTGGCCGCTTCAACAGCTTCGTGGTTGAAAGCCTGGTAAGCGGTGCTGTGGATGCCCTGGTTCGCCACGGTGTGAGCGAAAGCGATATCACCATTATCCGCGCTCCCGGCGCCTTCGAAATTCCACTGGTTGCGCAGAAAGTTGCACAGCAGGGTGAATACGCGGCGATCATCGCCCTGGGCGCGGTCATTCGTGGCGGTACTCCGCACTTCGAATACGTGGCTGGCGAATGCACCAAGGGCCTGGCCCAGGTGTCCATGGAGTTCGGCGTGCCGGTCGCCTTTGGCGTGCTGACCGTTGATTCCATCGAGCAAGCCATCGAACGTTCCGGCACCAAGGCCGGTAACAAAGGTGCCGAAGCTGCCCTGTCCGCCCTGGAAATGGTCAGCCTGCTGGCACAGTTGGAGGCCAAGTGATTAGCGACGACAGCGATCAGTTCAACCCCCAGGACCCGCGCCCAGCAGACGCCGGCAAGCCCTCGAAGAGCGAAAAGCGTCGTGCGGCCCGTCAGCTCGCGACCCAGGCGCTGTACCAGCGCCACATGGCTAAAACCTCTCTGAACGAAATCGAAGCGCAATTTCGCGTCGATAACGATTTCAGCGCGGCCGATGCCAGCTATTTCCACGACATCTTGCACGGCGTTCCGGCTAACCTGGCGGAGATCGACGCTGCATTGTCGCCGTGCCTGGACCTGGCGATCGAAGAGCTGGACCCGGTTGAACTGGCCGTACTGCGCCTGTCCACCTGGGAACTGCTCAAGCGCGTCGACGTGCCGTACCGCGTGGTGATCAACGAAGGGATCGAACTGGCGAAAGTCTACGGTTCCACCGACGGTCACAAGTTCGTCAACGGCGTGCTCGACAAGCTGGCCCCGCGCCTGCGTGAAGCCGAAGTGAAGGCGTACAAGCGCTAACTGGCGCTTGCTGACGCAATGGGCGAGTTTGAGCTGATCCGCAACTACTTCGCCGCCGCGCCTTGTGCGCAGGGCGGCGAAGGCATTGCACTGGGGATTGGCGACGACTGCGCCTTGCTGGCGGTTCCTCCCGGGGAACAGGTGGCGATTTCCACTGATACGTTGGTGGCCGGCGTGCACTTTGCCGACCCCTGCGATCCGTTTCTGCTCGGCCAGCGCTCGCTGGCCGTGGCAGTCAGCGATCTGGCTGCCATGGGCGCCAATCCCCTCGCGTTTACCCTTGCCCTGACCACCCCGACGGTTGATGCCGATTGGCTGCAACGCTATGCCCAGGGTTTGAACGCCATGGCGCAGGGGTGTGGCGTGGTTCTGGTGGGTGGCGATACCACCCGTGGGCCGCTGAGTCTGACCCTGACCGTGTTTGGCCGGGTGCCGGCGGGCCAGGCCTTGACCCGCAGCGGCGCGCGGCCCGGCGACTTGCTGTGTGTTGGCGGTGAGCTGGGTAACGCGGCGGGCGCACTGCCGCTGGTACTGGGGCAGCGCACGGCAGAGGCTGCGATCGCCGAGCCGCTGCTGGCCCATTACTGGTCGCCGCAACCGCAGTTGGCACTGGGTTTGGCGTTGCGGGGCAAGGCCACGTCTGCCATGGATATTTCCGACGGCCTTCTGGCAGATTGCGGGCATATTGCCAAGGCGTCAGCTGTCAGCTTGTTGATCGAGCAGCAAAAGTTGCCGTTGTCGGCGGCCTTGCTCGCCTTTGTCGGCGACGCGGATGCCCGGGTGGCCGCGTTGAGCGGCGGTGACGACTACGTGCTGGCGTTCACCTTGCCGCCGGCAGAACTGGCGCCGTTGCTGGCGTCCGGTGTGCCGGTGCATGTGATCGGCCGGGTCGAGGCAGGGCAGGGCGTTACCCTGCTGGACGCGGCTGGCCAGGACATCACCCCCGCCATCCATGGCTATCAACATTTCTGAAAGGCATAGAACCAAGCTGAAGGCCAATCGAACCTATTGATCTTTATCAGCGACAATTCAGCTTAAGCGTCTGTAGGAACCTGCTGTTACAATCTATCCCCTGTGAAATCAGAAATCAGGAGCACACGGTGCCCGTCGTTTTCGTTGCCGCTTCCAAGCTGCCAACCCCTTTTGCCACGTTCACCATGAATGGTTTTCTTGAAGAAGCCACCGGGCGCGAACACGTTGTTCTGAGCCTCGGTGATGTGGCCGACGGTGCTCCGGTTCTCGGCCGTTTGCACTCTGAATGCCTGACTGGCGACGCCCTGTTCAGCCAGCGCTGCGACTGCGGCTCGCAACTGGAAGCCGCGTTACAGGCCATCGCCCGCGAAGGCCGTGGCGTATTGTTGTACTTGCGTCAGGAAGGCCGTGGCATCGGCCTGCTGAACAAGATCCGCGCCTACGAGCTGCAAGATGGCGGCGCCGACACCGTTGAAGCCAACGAGCGCCTGGGTTTTGCAGCCGATCAGCGTGATTACGCGATCTGCCTGCCGATGCTCGAGCACCTGGGCGTCAAGTCCCTGCGCCTGATGACCAACAACCCGCGCAAGGTCAAAGCCTTGACCGACATGGGCATCACCGTCGCCGAGCGCGTGCCGCTGCACACCGGCCACAACCCACATAACAAGCTGTACCTGGCCACCAAGGCCAGCAAGCTCGACCACATGATGGGCAACGAGCACCAAGGCGAGGCCGACCGGGCGTGACGCGCGGCCAGGTCAAGCGGCGACTGTCGTTTAACTGGTGGCAATACCTGGCGTTGGCGCTGATGCCGTTGTTTGTGGTCAACCTGGTGTTTGGCAAGGCCGAGCCCTTGCTGCCAGTGCTGGCGATGCCGTTTTTCATCGCCGGCGTGGCCTCGATGTTTTTCAGCCTGCGTTACTTCCATGGCTATAAACACGCGCTGATCGCCACCGGCAAAGCCCTCGATACCCCTGAAGAACCGGCTGCCTGGATCACCCTCGCGGCCCGTCGCCGTGTGGCGTTGCTGGTGGCCGCGCTGCCGGCCTGGGTTGGCGCGCTGGCAGTGTTTGTCGGGCTGGAAGCGGTTCCGCTGTTTCTGCTGGCACTGTCGACCCTGGTGCTGTTCTACCTCTATCGCATTCCGCGTCAGTTGGGTTGATGCGCGCCTGGCTGGCGGTGTTGCTGCTGGTCGTTGCGGCTCAGGCTGCGGCGGTCGAGCGGGTTGTCAGCCTTGCTCCTTCCTTGTCTGAAATCGTCGTTGAGCTGGGCGCTGCTGATTTGCTGGTGGGCGTGCTGGACGGCGGCGAGCGGCCACAGGCCTTGGCGAACGTGCCTTCGGTAGGAAACTACGGGCAGTTGGACATGGAGCGGCTGCTCAGCCTCAAGCCGGACCTGATTCTGCTCTGGCCCGGCAGCGTCGGCCCGGCCCAGCGTGAGCAGCTCCAACGCCTGAACATTCCGGTGTTTGTCGCCGAACCCCACAGCCTCGAACAACTCACCTCGCAAGTTGAAACCATTGCCCGGCAACTGGGGCGGGCTGATGCCGGCCGGCAATTGGCCTCGCAGTTGCGCCAGCGATTGGCCGAGTTGCGCTTGCGCTATTACCGAGCCGAGCCGTGGCGGGTGTTTTATCAGGTGTGGAACCAGCCCCTGTACACCGTTGGCGGCGGGCAGATCATCAGCGATGCACTGAGTGTGTGCGGGGCGCGCAATGTGTTTGATGACCTCAAGCTGCCGGCGCCGCAGGTCAGCATTGAGTCGGTGTTGCAGCGCAATCCCGAGGTGATTCTGGCGGGCGATCAATCGCAACTGGATGCGTGGAAGGCCTGGCCACAGGTGGCGGCGGTGACGAACGGGCATCTGCTGCTGGTGCCCGACAAGGGCCTGGAACGGCCCAGCGGGCAGATGCTGGAAGCAGTGGCGCGGTTGTGCAGTGTGATTGCAGCCAGCGCCGATTAGAGCGCTGGCGTCCATGTCACCCCGAACATCAACGCCCGGCCCTCTTCCCGATAGCCATATTGCTGGCCCTGATACTGATACAGCGCCCGGCTGTATTCTTTGTTCAGCAGGTTATCGAGCTTCATTTCCAGCCTGATCCCACGATTTACCGCCCAACTTCCCCGTAGACCGAGCAAGCCATAGCCGCCTATGGGTTGCTGGTTCGCCGCATCGTCGTAGCTGCTGCTCACCGCTTGCCAGCTGGCGCCGACGCCGAACTGATCGAATTGACGATCCAGGTCCAGGCTCAAGGTGCGTTTGGCCCGACGCGCCAGTGTGCGCCCGGTGTCGCGGTCCCGTGGGTCGATCAGCGCAATGCCGAGGCTGCTTTGCCAGCCGAACAGCTCTTGCTTGAGCGCCGCCTCGAAGCCTTTGATGCGCGCGGAGCTGACGTTTTGCGGGCCGTTGCTGGCGAACACGATCGCATCCTGAATATCGGTGCGGTACAGCGAGGTTTCCAGTCGGCTGGTATCGCTGAGTTGGCTGCGCCACTGCACTTCGTAGCTTTTCGAGGTTTCGGGCTTGAGGTTCGGGTTGCTGTTTTTAAAGCCGAATTCGTCCGGGTAGTAAAGATCGTTGAACGTCGGCGCCCGGAAGCCTTCGCTGTAGCTCAGCAACAGGTCATTGTCCGGATTCAGCGGCAGGGTGAAGGTGCCACTCCAGCTGTTGTGGCCACCGAATTGCTGGTTCTGGTCGCGGCGCAGGCCCAGTTCTGTGGAGAAAGACTGCGCCTGGAAACGGTGCTGGATAAACGCGGCGCGGTTCCAGCGACTGTCTTCGGCGAACGCGGTGCTGCTGTTGACCCGGTCCTCGTACCAGTCGCCGCCCAGGATCAGGCTGTTCTGCGCATTGAGGGTCAGGTCGTTTTGCCAGTTCAGCGAGTTGCGGTAGGTGTTGAACACGCTGCGTTCGGTGCTGAGCTTGTCCCGGGTTTCTTCGCGGTTTTCGCTGTGGCCCGCTTCCAGCCGGGACTTCCACGTTTCATTGATGCGTGCGTCGACATAGCTGCTGACGCTGCTCACGGTGAAGTTGGAATAGGGCTTTTGCGGGGAGAACGAGTTGTCGAATTCGCTTTTGCCGCGGTTATCCAGCACGTTAATGCCGGCTTCGAGGTCATCGTTGAAGGCATGGCTCAGGCTGAAACTGGTGGACTGGTTGCGATAAGCGTCATGGTCGCGGTCACTGGGGTACGAGGCATACGTGCGATTGATCCCGGCGGTGTCATCCAGGCTGGCGCCGAGGTTGAAGCGGGTTTGCTCGTCACCGCCGGACAGGCCCAGGCTGCGTTCCCACGTCTGGTTGCTGCCAAATCCCACATGCAGGCGGGGTTGCAGACCGGACTCGTTGCCGCGTCGGGTAAAGATCTGAATCACCCCGCCAATCGCATCACTGCCGTAGATCACCGAACGCGAACCGCGCAGCACTTCCACCCGTTCGATCTGTTGGATGTTCAGGTGCTGCAGGTTGCTGTCGCCGGAGGTCGAGTTGCCAATGCGCTGGCCATCGACCAACACCAGGCTTTGGGCCGATTTGGTGCCACGAATGTAAATGCTTGCCAGGCTGCCACGGCCACCGGCTTGTGAAACCTGTACGCCGGGCACGCGGCTCAGCAGGTCGGTCACGCTGGTGGGTTGCAGGCGGTCGATGTCGTCGCGGGTGAAGACGGTGTTGGCGGCGCTGCTGTCGTTACGCGCCTGCACCTGGCGGTTGGCGCTGATCACCACGTCGGGCAGCTTGAGGGCTTCGTCGCGCTCGAAGCTGTCGGCGAGCAGGTCGGTGGCTGGCAATAACAGAAGGGGCAGGGCAAGGCGAAGGCGGTTCATGGGCTGTCCGTAGCATTTGAGGTTGGCATAAACAAATGTGGGAGCGGGCTTGCTCGCGAAGGCGCCGTGTCAGTCAATACATCTGTTGACTGACTCACCGCTTTCGCGAGCAAGCCCGCTCCCACATTTTTAATCGCGTTTCTACAGACCCAGCAGGGTCATGCGCTGACGAACCGAAGCTTCGATCCCCGCTTCATCCAGCCCACACTCGGCCAGCATCTGCGCCGGTTTGGCATGCTCGACATACACATCCGGCAAGCCCAGATGCAGCACGGACTTGAGGACGTTCTCCCGCGCCAGGAACTCACTGACCGCCGCACCGGCGCCGCCCATGATGGCGTTTTCTTCGAGGGTCACCAGCAGCTCATGGCTACCGGCGATCTCGCGTACCAGCGCCTCATCCAGTGGTTTGACGAAACGCATGTCCACCACCGTGGCGTCGATCTTCTCGGCCACTTTCAAGGCTTCAGCCAACTGCACGCCAAACACCAGCAAGGCAACGTTGCTGCCTTGGCGACGGACGATGCCCTTGCCGATCTCGATAGGCTCAAGGTCTTTCTCGATCACCGCGTTCGGGCCATTGCCCCGCGGGTAACGCACCGCCGCCGGGCCGTTGTACAGATGGCCGGTGCTGAGCATCTTGCGCAGTTCGTTCTCGTCGCTCGGGGTCATCACCAGCATGCCGGGGATGCAGCGCAGGTACGACAGGTCGAAACTACCGGCGTGAGTCGGGCCGTCTTCGCCCACCAAACCGGCACGGTCGATGGCGAACAACACGTCGAGGTTCTGCACCGCGACGTCATGAATCAATTGGTCATAGCCACGTTGCAGGAACGTGGAATAGATCGCTACCACCGGCTTGGCGCCTTCACAGGCCATGCCGGCGGCGAAGGTCACCGCGTGTTGCTCAGCAATCGCTACGTCGAAATAGCGCAGCGGGAACTGCTCGCTGAACGCTACCAGGTCGGAGCCTTCCTTCATCGCCGGGGTGATGCCCACCAGGCGCGGATCGGCGGCGGCCATGTCGCACAGCCATTCGCCAAACACGCCGGAGTACTTCGGCCCGCTGGCTTTCTTGGGCGCAGCAGCCGGTGCGTTCAACGGTTCAAGCTTGGTGATCGCGTGGTAACCAATCGGGTCGACTTCCGCCGGGGCGAAGCCTTTGCCTTTTTTGGTGACGATGTGCAGGAACTGCGGGCCTTTCAGGTCACGCATGTTGCGCAGGGTCGCGATCAAAGTTGGCAGGTCGTGGCCGTCGATCGGGCCAATGTAGTTCCAGCCCAGCTCTTCGAACAGGGTGCCGGGAACCAGCATGCCCTTGGCATATTCTTCGGTACGACGGGCAATTTCCCACGCGCCGGGCAGACGCGAGAGCACCTTCTTGCTGCCTTCACGCATGCTGGCGTAAGTGCGGCTGGAGAGGATTTTTGCCAGGTAATTCGACAGGCCGCCGACATTGCGCGAGATCGACATGTCGTTGTCGTTGAGGATCACCAGCATGTTGGCGTTCACTTCCGGCGCATGGTTCAGCGCCTCGAAGGCCATGCCGGCGGTCAACGCGCCATCACCGATCACCGCAATCGCCTTGCGATCGCTGTTCTGCAGGCGGGCGGCAATCGCCATGCCCAGCGCTGCACTGATGGAGGTGCTGGAGTGGCCGACGCCAAAGGTGTCGTACTCGCTCTCGGAGCGGCGCGGGAAGGCGGCGATGCCGTCCTTCTGGCGCAGGCTGGCCATGCGCTCGCGGCGTCCGGTGAGGATCTTGTGTGGATAGGCCTGATGACCCACGTCCCACACCAGCCGGTCGTCCGGGGTGTCGAACACGTAATGCAGCGCAATGGTCAGCTCGATGACGCCCAGGCCAGCACCGAAATGCCCACCGGTCTGGCCGACCGTATAGAGCAATTCCAGGCGCAACTCATCGGCCAGGGTTTCCAGCTCGGCTTCACCCAGGCGGCGCAGGCCGGCTGGCGTGTTGGCACGGTCCAGCAGGGGCGTGGCCGGGCGCTTGCGGGGAATCTCTTGGAACGTCGTGGGCATCAGGCGAATCGTTATAGGTATAGAAGAGGCGGCAGTTTACCTCAAGCATCGCAAACTGCCCACGCAGAGCGCCGAACTTGGCTGATATGCGGTGGAAAAGGCCGCTGCTGTCAGTGACGGCGCTCGACGATATACCGCGCCAGGTCACGCAGTGGCTCGGCAGCCGCGTCGAAAGGTCGCAGGGCATCCAGCGCCTGGTCCCGCAGCTCCAGAGCGTAAGCCTTGGCGGCTTGCAGGCCGAGCAGCGAAGGATAAGTCGGCTTGTCCCGTGCGATATCGGCACCCTGGCGTTTGCCGAGGGTTGCGGTATCACTTTCAACGTCGAGAATGTCGTCCTGCACCTGGAACGCCAGGCCCACGGCCCGCGCGTAGGTTTGCAGCGCCGCCAGTTGCGCGGCTTCGGCACGGCCACTGGCCAGGGCGCCAAGGTGCACGGCGGCTTCGATCAGCGCGCCGGTCTTGTGACGGTGCATGTATTCCAAAGCGTGCTGATCGAGCTTGAGGCCGACCGAACCCAGGTCAATCGCCTGGCCGCCGACCATACCGGCCGGGCCCGCTGCCAATGCCAGCGCGGTGACCATGCGCAGGCGGATCTCGGCGTTGACGCTGCTCAGGCGCGGGTCCAGCAGGGCGCTGAACGCCAGGCTTTGCAGACCGTCACCGGCGAGAATCGCGCAGGCTTCATCGAAAGCTTTATGGGTGGTGGGCTGGCCGCGACGCAGATCGTCGTCGTCCATCGCCGGCAAATCGTCGTGTACCAGGGAATAGGCGTGGATCAACTCCACCGCACAGGCGGCGCCATTGGCTTCTTCCGGTTGCGCGCCAAGTGCTTCGCAGGCCGCGTAGGCAAGCAACGGGCGAACGCGCTTGCCGCCATTCATCACGCTGTAGCGCATGGCCTCATACAGGCGGTTCAGCTCAGGGCTGGGTGCAATAAACAGCGGTTCCAGCGCAGCATTGACCCGGGCCTGGCTGCCGGCCTGATAAGCGTCGATCATTCAGGCTGTTCCGCATCGAAAGGTTCTTCGGCCAACTCCCCGTCGCGCTCCAGCAACACCTGGACCTTCTGCTCCGCTTGCGCCAAGGCGCTCTGACAGTCGCGGGTCAGGCCGATGCCTTGCTCGAATGCGGTCAACGAGTCTTCCAGCGACAACTCGCCGTTCTCCATACGCTCGACCAGGGTTTGCAGGTCGGCGAGGGATTGTTCGAAATCGAGTGCAACTTTTTTGCGGGCCATGGCGGCTATTCCGGTAGACGGTAAACCGGCGCGACACTAGCAGACATGGGGGATTGGGGCAAATGAGTGGGGGGAATTGCAGGTGTGCGTGAGCCGAATAATGGACTTATTCGGCTCACCGAATGAGCCGATTAGCCAGGTTATTCGGCTCACCGTCGATCAGAAGTCGTATGAAGCCGGTCATCGGGTTTTTGGAGGTAGAGGGCAAGGCATTTATCAGGGAGATGAAGGTGGTCGTTGGCGATTTAGCGCAGGTCATCCGGTTGAGTCAGGTCGACCAGGAGTTTGCTGTGGTTAAGGTAGTAGAGCGGGGCGACGTTTTATGAAGCGGTCGTCGATGGGATGAGACGGTGTTGAGGGGGGGCGTTTCTTGCTGATAAAGCTATCTTGCCGGGAGATCCTATTTTTGTTTAAACGTATGTTGGTTGGAGGTGGATTTCAGTTGTTGTTAAATCCACATAGCTTGGCTTTTGGGCTGGCGCCTCGTCTATTTCAATAAGAACGACAGATCCGCCAATTCTTATAGCTGCGCAATTATCGTCATCGACAGAGATTAGCTCGGCCACCAAGTGCGTAGTTCCGTTCTTGAAATACAAGAGATCAACGTTTGAGTCTGCGGGTTTAATATTTTCTCCCCAGTAAAAAATATCATCTAGATTCAACTCAACATCGCATTGTTGACCTACTTCAGGAGCGCTTCCAATCCACACTGCTACCCCGTTGCCGGCAGGTGAGCGAAAACTCACATGCAATGTGCTGTCTTTTGAAAATACGTCCGCTATTTTTACAATCATTCTATTTCTTCAGTAAGGGAACTCTGACTACCGTGTTATCCACGTTCATCGTCTTGGTTTCAAGCTCAAGGGTCCATATTTCTTCGTGATAATGATGTTTGGTTGGCTTGCTGTACATTTCATGAGCACCATAACGAATACTTCTTTTCCCATCTGCAGAAACCAGTCTGTCAGGGTCTGATTCCCCGGTCCTCGGATGAGTATTTGTATGGGGGCCATCACCTAGGAAATCCTCCCATTTTTGAGTAGCGTCTTGGGGCCTTACCGGTTTATTTGCGTAGGTTTCCTTGTGGTAACCCATGTTGGCTGGAGTGTTCGAGGCGGCGGGGACAACGGGCTCACCTTTATCAGCCCCTGTCTTGTTCGCCGGATCCTCCACCTCTGTTGCCGGTTTGCATCCATCCCCACCCGGACAGGTATTCAACCCCAACGGATCCACCCACCCCGTCGGGTTGGGCGCGTATTGGTATCCGTTCAGCCCACCCGCCAGTTTCACCGGATCAGGCGTCAGATACCGACCAACGTCCGGATTGTAGTAGCGATGGCGGTTGTAGTGCAGTCCGCTTTCCGGGTCGAAGTATTGGCCCTGGAAGCGCAGCGGATTGGTGAGGGTGTTGACGTCCAGCTTCGCGATTTGGCCGTAGGCGCGGTAGTGCGCGGACCAGACGATTTCGCCGTCGGGTGCTGTGAGTTCTTGTGGGGTGCCGAGGTGGTCGAGTTGGTAGTGGAAGGGTTCTGCTGCTTCCGGGCCGTAGCCTTTCAGCAGCGCTAACGGGCGGAAGCTGTTGGGTTCGTAGAGGTAGCTTTGGTGGTGATCGGCGCTGTGCTCGGCAATCAGTATGTCGCCTTGCCAGAAAAACTCAGTGGTTTGGCCGTTTGTCGTTTTGGCGATGCGCCGTCCAAACGGGTCATAGCGATAGCTGGCCTGGCTGCCGTCGGGTTGGGTGACGCTGGTCAGGCGGTGTTGGCAGTCGTAGCGGTATTCGGTAACTAACTGCTGGTCGCGGCCCCGGCGTTCACGCAGCAGATTGCCAAAGGCGTCGTAGTCGTAATGACGGTCGCCTTGCATCAACAGGCGGTTGCCTTTGATCACACTCGGCCCTACGCGGTCTTGCATCAGCAGGTTGCCCGCCGGGTCGTGGAAGAAGCGTTCCTGCAGGTCATGCGAGTGGTTGGCGCGGGTCAGGCGGCCGAGCGGGTCGTAGTGGTAGTCGTGCTGGCCTTTGCGGGTGTCGAGGATGCGGGTGAGGTTGCCGCGTTGGTCGTAGTCGTATTGGCGGCGCTGATGGCGCTGTTCCTGTTGGGTGATGGCATGGGCGTGCAGGCGGCCCTGGTCGTCGTAGTGGTAGTGGCTGAGGAGTTGGCCCTGTTGGCGTTGGTGTTCGCGGCCGGATTTGAACAGGTGCGAGGTGAGCGGGTTGCCATTCAGTTCGATGGTGGCGAGGTCGCCGCCTTTGTCGTGATGGAAGGCGAGGCGGTTGTTGTCGGGCAGTCGCAGGTAGTTGAGTTGCCCGCATGCGTCGTAGCGGTAGCGCAGGGTACCCCAGCCTTGGTGTTCGGCGGTGAGGCGGTTTTGCAGGTCGTATTCGTAGTGCAGCGGCCAGTGGCCGTCGTCGACACTGAGGAGATTGCCGAGGCGGTCGTAGGTGTAATCGACAATGCTGCGGTCGGGCAGGATTTTTCGTACAAGGCGGCCGGCGCTGTCTCGCTGATAACCGGTAACCAGCTGACTGCCATCGTCGCCATATTCGGTCTTTTCCAGCAGATGGCCGGCGAGGTCATAAACGTAAGCCGTGCGGCGCCCATCAAACCCGGTTTCCTGCTGGATCAATCCGTTGGCGTGGTAGTCGAGCCGATAGGTTTCGCCGACTTCGTTTTCAATCTCGGTCAGTAACAACCGGACATTGTCGTAGCGGTATTTGAGCTGTGTGCCGTCGGGGTTGATGCGACGGCTGATCAGGTGCAGGCCGTCGGCATATTCGTAGCGGGTGACGCGGCCCAGTTCGTCGCGCTCGGCGGTGATTTTTCCGTACGGGTTGTAGCTGAATTCGCGAGTGGCGCCGCCCGGCTGAATCACTTTCAGCAAGCGCCCTACGGCGTCCCATTGATACTGGGTCAGCGCACCGTGCTCATCCTCGCAAGCTACCTGCCGGCCTAGGTCGTCATAGCGAAAACGCTGCACGCCGCCATTGGCCAGCTTCTCTTCGGTGAGCTGGCCACGCTCGTTCCAGATAAAGCGCTGGCTGCTGTTGTCCGGGTGCCAGACGCCGGAGAGTTTTCCGTGTTGGGTGTAGGTGTACTCGGTGTAATTGCCGTCCGGATCAGTCTTACGGGTGATATCGCCTTGATCGTTACGCTGGTATTTCCACACCGCGTCACCACGGCGCACAACCCGTACGAACCCGTTGTCATGCTCGTAGGACGTGGGTGCATCATCACCGGGAAACAGCGCAATCAACCGACCGGCTTCGTCGTACTGGTACGCCGTCACCGCCCCCAGCGGATCCTGCTCGACCGTCAGCCGGCCTTTTTCATCGTAGGATTTGAAGTGCTGCGCGCCGTCCGGATCGATCCGCTGCACCAGCCGTGCGCGCTGGTCGTGGACGTAGACTTCCTGGCTGCCATCGGCGTTGTGCACGGTGACAGTGCCGTTGTCATCCCACACATACCGTGTGTCCATCTGGGAAAAACTGGCCCAGTGGCGGATACACCTTGCAGATTTACCGGACCGTTCCCATTCCCAGAAGAAACTTGCCCCACCGGCCAGTTGCCGTTCCAGAATCACCTGCTGATCGTCGTACCGATAACGCTCGCTTTCGCCGACAGCGTTGGTCGCCTCAACCAACCGCCAAGCGTCGTCATACTTGTAGGAAACAACGTTCTGCTCGGTAACCCAGTCCAGTTCCCGCTGCACCTGATAGTCGACGGCAACGATGTGTCCGCGGTCATACCGCAGCAGCAATCCTTGGCCGACGTGGTTATCAATCCGCTGAATCCGTCCGGAATAATCGCGGGAAATGCGCAGCCGGTTGTCGTATGCGTCGCTGATCGACGTCAGCACACCGTCTCGGAAGTGATAGAAAAGAGAGGTTTGAGCCAGTACCAATTCATCAGGCAAAGCGCCCAGATAAATCGCTGCTTCCGCCAGGCTATTGGTGATGGCTGGCCGCGTAGCAGAGGGAAGGGGAAAGGTCGTACTGCGGTTTTCATGGTCGGTCCAGATCACCAACTCGCCGCTAACCGCCAACCGCTGAGCCAGCGCATGACTCCAGCCAAGCCCCAACCCGCAATCCACTTCCACCGCACTGCTGCGATACAACCGCGTCCAGGCAAAGGGCAACACCCCATCCAACGAGCCGTCGGTGAGCGTCAGCAGTTCCTCACCGGTAACCATCGATACCGGGCAGCCATTGGTTGCGGTCTTGTATGCGGGAGCGGCCGCATCGCCGCCGGGGTTCTTGGCAGAGGAGGGCGCATCGTCGACATGCGCTTTCTCCCGAACCACGGTGTTCTGACGCGGCCCCCAGCGCATCTGCACACCCCCCTTTTTCAACCCCTCAACAGCGCCCCGAACCGCTACTGTCTTGTACCGTCCCACTGCTCCCATAAAGCTCTGAAGAACACTGAATATGCCCTTCACAAACCGAATGGCCGCCTCAACAATCCGGGCGCCATACCTGAGCGCGCGCGAACTCAAATAAGCGATGCCCGCCGCCGGCAAAACAACCGTCAGCAACGCAGCCACCAACAAGTCGATCAGCAACGACACCACAAACCCGGCCACCGCCTCGGCGGTACTGCCGGCGATCTCACTTGGTGGCAACGCCGACAGCCAAATCATCGCTGTGCGCAGCATCAGGTACAGCGCCGCCTCATCACTGGCCAGCAACATCGCCTGTTCCATCACCTTTGGCGCAGTGCGGGCCAGCTCCATCAGTTCGCTGGCTTTGGCTCCCAGGCTTTCAAACAGCTTGCCCGGATCCTTGAAGATCTCCTGCACCTGCTTGATGGCGTCCCACACGCCAGTAATTGCTGCCCAACTTCCCGCCAGCACCCCATTGCCAATCGCGCTTGAAGTGGACCTTTCCCAGTGCGGCCTGAAACCACCCCATTGCTCGCGAAGCCAGCTTTCCAGGTCGGCGGTCAAACCGTCGTAAGACGAAAACAGCGCCTCGACCTGCTCGTCCGAAACACCGCCTTGCACCTGCACCCGGTAACGCTTGCCGGCCACACAATGGTGAGAGCCTTTCCCCTGTTCATCGAGCATGACGACGGTAGAGCTGCCGTCATCCAGCCCAATCACCTCAACCGGGATACCTCCCAGCGGCACGTCATACACCGACTCGAACTTGCTCTCGATCTCCAGTACGCCGCCGACCTCACAGCGCACCACCGTCGAGAAATTGTCATCGGTCATGCTCACCGATTTGCTCGAATCTCCCCCCCGAATGATTCGGTCCATTCCCAGCAACGACGGTAAATCTGCCCTATGGCTGACCTTGTCCAGCGCCTGCGAATACCAGGCGCCCACCTGCTGGCGATACACCGCCAGGCTCTGATGAAAGCCATCCAGTTCGTGTTCGATGTGGGCAATGTGGGACGAAGAAGCTGTCATCCATGACGTCTCTGCAAAGGGGAGGCGTCGGAGTCTGCAACAGCAAAACGGGGCCTGGACGAGTGGTCCGGAAAATCAGATTGGGCTTACGAGGAGGGAGATTTTTTCCGTGCCGAGCTGGTGCCCGGCACTACGTAGAACTGCGATTCAGCTCATTGACGGCAGTGGCGTTTTCAGTGGTGCGGTGCATTGGCCCTAAGCATCCTTGAGACTGGCCTCAAACTCGACCAGTCCTCCGTGCATCCTCTGCAACGCCTCGATCTGCCGCACCAACTCCTGTTTCTTGTTGGCGATCGCCTTGTCCGCCAGCTCCCAGGGCAGCCCATCACCGTGATGCCCACCCAGAATTGCCTGCAACTCCTTGAGCTTGAAACCCAACTGCTGGGCGCACTTGATGAACGTCAGCAGCTCGACACTTTGCGTGGAGTAAATCCGATAACGGCCTTCCCGTTGCGGCGGCGGCAACAGGCCGATCGCCTCATAGTGACGAATCGCCTTGATCGTGGTGCCCGACAACTGCGCGGCTTTGCCGATGTACATGAAAAGTCCTTTTCCCAAAGAGAGCGCCGGCCTGTTTCAGCCACTGTTCGCGCTGCGCTGGCGTGGAGCCCAGCACCGGTCCGAACTGCAACGTCTTGATCTGCTGGATGCCACAAAACGCCAGCGTCGTCTTGCGCATCTGATGCAGCGCAGGCATGCGGTAGAACCACCTGTAATACCACGGCGGCGTGTCGAGGGTCACCAGCAAATGCGCGGTTCGGCCCTTCAGGAGTTTCTCGGGAAAGGCCTTGCCCTTGCGGTATTTGAAGGCGAAACCGGACAGGAAAATCCGGTCGATAAAACCCTTCATCAACGCCGGGATGCCGCCCCACCAGATGGGGAAAACAAACGTCAGGTGATTGGCCCACAGGATGTCGGATTGGGCGTTGAGCAGGTCGGGCTCCAGAGGTTGGACCTGGCTGTAGCCGTTGTGCAGGATGGGGTCGAACGTCAGGTCGCCCAGGCACAGAACGCGTACTTCGTGGCCGGCAGTTTTGGCACGGGTGATGTAGGTGTCGGTGAGGGCAGAGCAGAAGCTGGTGCTCGAAGGATGGCCGAGGATGACCAGGATGCGTTGGCTCATGGTGGTGGAGTCCTGAAAGTAAGTGCTTCAGGGTGAGGTGTGACCTTAGGGGGAGAGTCAAGAAGTGGCGTGATTGGGAATGGCCAGGAAGACTCATCCCTTTCATTTGCAGGACGTTTCCTAGAGAATTCCAAGCGCTTGCGCCAGCAAAATCCCGCGACTAGTCTGCGTTCCGTCACCGCATATTCGGTGATCGGGTTTAGTCGCCCGGATTCGATTGGCGCACGATCAGTTCATGAGTCAGGCCGTTTTTCGCCTGCACTTTTATGGTGGCTGTGCGCAGGGCGCCCCCGGGCGCGCCGGGTTTCCAATCGACCGGTCGACTAACCTGCGTACAGCTGCCACCTTCGTTTAGTCGCGAGGCGTGGTGGCTCCAAATGTTTGATTGGAGATTTACCATGGTCAAAGTTACCCCCGATCCACCCACGTTCCGTAAAGCCTTACTCAGCGACAATGACGCCACTCGGCGGGCTATCGATCACTACCTCAAAGCACCTGAAGCACCGCCTTCACCCACCCCGTTTACCGTTGATGACGAACTGAGTTTCGAAGATGCGCTGGCCCATGCTGCCGAGTTGCTGCATTGCGCCGTGGCGACCGCCCAGGCGTCGACCGAGCCGCTGAATGGCGCGCAGCGGGCAGTCATGCATTTGGTGGAGATGTCGAAGGTGGTGGTAGATCGAGCGTTGGATTGTTTGCAGCCGAGGTGAGGTGACTTCGCCCCCCCCACTTTTTTCCAGGCATTAAAAAGCCGGCTTGTGGGCGGCATTATTTATCGGTTTTAGCCTTGTTTTGTTGGTTTTTTTTCGTGTTTTTTACTTTGTCCCCCCATTTGTCCCCCCACTGACGTTCTGCGTTACCAAATTATAGGGTTAACCTCGGCAGGGAGTGGAAGGGAGAACGGTCTTGTGCTGCTAGCTGCTCTGCGCCGGAGATTCGTACGCAACAGCCGTGCGACACCCTAGTGCCGGGCTTCGCTCTTAGGAGTTTCTTGATGAGCTCCATGCAACACACGCACTAAAGCTCATCATCGGTTCTTTCTCTTTACGAACGGTATTCTTCAGCTTCCGTGTTTGCAGGGGTTGCGGGGGTGACTGCGAAGTAATACTCGTCATCGGCATGTGGATCGAATTCAGGGCGAGCTACACGACCTTGATCCAAAGCGTATTGAAGCATCTCGCGTACTTCCAGCCAGCCGTCTGGTTTGACCACGTTCAGCGCTTCAATAGCTTTGATGATTTGTCGCCAGCCGGTTTTTTCTGGCTTGATAGTGTCTAGCAGCGTGTTCAGGATCAGCTGCTGGCGCTCGGTTTGATCCATTTCAGTCACTGGCCTCATTTCCTCTTCAGTTGGCGTCCCTACTTTTGTAACGACATCGGTGCCGTAGTGGCGAATGAATTCGTAAGCTTCTTCGCGGCTCAGGTGACCCTTGATGATCTCAACACGGTCACGCATGGGCTTGTCAAAGTGAACGATGGTGACGTCGTATTTACCGCTTCCGACTTGGACGGAAAGCGGTACACCTGTGCGCTCGCGGGCTTCCCGCACAATGCGAGTCTCTGCAAGTTGTTGCAGCTCTGCCTCCGTCACGACGTCCCACTCAGGGCGCTCAAATAGATCCGGGTACACACGGTGTTTGGTCGAGAAGTAGCGTTTGGAAAGCTCGATGCAGCTCTCACGGTTGCAGTCAGGTGTTTTGATCACATAAAGGAACGGTGTCTCTAGGCTATTTTCGCGCCAGTTGTTGCATTTGCGGAGGCTGGAAAACTCGACGGTTTGAAACAGCTCACCATTGAAAAAAACCTCGAAGGTCAAAAGTGTTTCAGTAGGTTTAGCTTGTTTTTTGATTGTCATGTCTTCCTGCTCCGCCCCTATAGGGCACCGCTGCGTTTTGCCTTGCGTAATGCTGGGAACATTGTTCCTGTGTGGCAAGAGTTTTTACGTAACAAGTCTACTTGAAGGAGGGCTTTTAGTACGAGGCGAAAGCCGACCTCATGTTCTGGCCCATGTGAGCTTTTTCTGGTCTGGCCGGAATCAACTCTTCTTGGAAAAAGCATTCTTTGTGGGCATGATGCGGCGTACGGCCAGCATTCGGATGCCGGGTGGTGCTAACTTACCGATTTGGGCGAGAGGGATATGGAATTGACGGTAAGGGTGATGTCTTGCGGGAAGGAGGTTGACCGCATTGCATGCCCTCTCCAGATCGATGGGCGGCGGCTTGCCGTTATCTACAGAGAGCGGCTGTGTCCAGTAGAGGACGGCTGCATTCACGTCGAAAACGGGATTGAAATCTCAGGTCCCGATCAGCGCCCTGGTCGGCCCGAATGGGGAGCGCTTGTCGCACATCTGGTGCCGAAGTCACTCCCCGAGCGTCGAGAGGAATGCTCCGAGCTTCTTCGCGTGATTTTCAAAGACAACCTGCCTGATGGGGTTGTGCGCGCATTTTCATCCCTTGCTTTCATGGGGCTAGAGCAGGATGCACGCGAGCTGCTAGTCGACTTTTTATGCGAGAAATACGACGCTATAAGTTTAAGCAGACAGCTGCAGACCCAATTATTTTGCAGCGAAATATCAAGTGCTGTTGTTTGTTCAGCGAATTCAGATCCTACGTTTATTACCTCTGAGACAAATATAGAAAGTGATGCAGTTGCCGAAGATGAAAGTCTGCAGGGTTGGGACTGGACGGCAGCAGATGAGATACAGATCCCCGAAATAGACGATAGAGACCTGAGGGCCGTTGCAGGCCAAATACAGGGAGCTATCGGCAGCTACCGCTCTTCGGAAAAAGGCACAGTTATTCCAGGTTTAGTCGGGCCCTTTGACGGAGCTCTTTTAAATGAAGAGTCAATCCCTCCTTCATCTGCACGCACAAGATCGCCTGAGGAGAGGGTGCTTGTAGAACGTACCGCCAAACTCGGCACGGTAGCCCTAGATCTCCTGCGATACTTTGCAGACAATCCGGGAGATCGAGCGGCTCACGCGGAGCTCGTGTTGGGGTATAACGTGACGGATATTAATAAAATTCTATCGGGATCTTTGAACCACTATCTGAAAAAAAACCAATCAGGTGGGTGGGTATGCCACCCCTGGGTTGCGGGCGTATTGCTCGTTTTGGATGAGGCCTTGTGAGGGCGTTAATCCCCGTTGCCCTCGGGTGCTGCTACTCCAGAGTTTTCAGGCGTTCGAGCAGTGCGCGCAATGCCGCATCCGGATTTTTGAGCTCACATTCCCATACTGTAAAAACGCACCATCCGTTGCTGAACAGTTCCTGCATTACCCTGCGATCTCTATCTACATTAGATTCCAGTTTTTCTGTCCAGAAATCGACACGTGTTTTAGGCAAAACTGCGTATTTGCAGCCGGTATGACGATGCCAAAAACATCCGTGCACAAAAATGCAGACTTTCAGTCGAGGCAGTACAATGTCCGGTTTTCCTGGCAGGTCCCTGCGATGAAGTCGGAAGCGGTAACCATGTGCATGCAGAAACCGCCTGACAGCCAGTTCCGGTTTGGTGTCTTTTCCCTTGATCCCGGACATCATTCGGGATCTGGTGGCGCGGTCAACTACATCCATTTCGTACTTTCTCAAAATAGCGTGGTTTCATGAGTCGTACCTATCCCATTCAGGTTGTGGATCTCTTTGCTGGTCCCGGAGGTCTAGGAGAGGGCTTTTCCTCTCATTCGGACATTAACGGTGACACCTTCGAGATCAAGGTATCGGCCGAAATGGAGGTTTCCGCGCGTTCCACCCTCCGGCTCAGGGCCTTCTATCGTCTGCTGAAGAGTAGACAACCCGAAGCCCTCGAGGATTACTATAACTTTTGTGAAACTGCTGATGTTCCTGAGCCCTATACGACCAAGAGTCTTGAGGCTTGGAGACATGCCGACAACGAAGCACAATTGTTGGAGCTCGGTACCGAAGCGGGCAATACCGGACTAGATAAAATGCTGGCAAGCCGTCTTGATGAGACTAGGCCATGGGTTCTCATTGGGGGCCCGCCGTGCCAAGCCTATTCAATAGTAGGTCGAGCCAGAAATCGTGGAAAGGTGGATTATCGTGCAGAAAATGATCACAGACATTTCCTCTATCGCGAATATTTGAGAATCATTCAAAAAAAGAGGCCTGCAGTTTTCGTGATGGAAAACGTGAAAGGCATTCTTTCGTCACAGGTCGCTGGCGAGCCGATGTTTCCCCAGATTTTGCGAGACCTTGCTGACCCTGACGCGGCGTTTGGAGAAAGTGGTAATGGTCCGAAGTATAGAATCTGTTCTCTCGTCGCCGATGACATCTACGAAAGTGGAGCAGATCCGGACAGCATCGAACCAAGCAACTACATCATTCGGGCTGAAGAGTACGGCATTCCCCAAGCCAGGCATCGAGTGATACTTCTAGGTGTTTCGGAGGAGTACCTCGATGCACTTGGCGATCACAGGCTGTCCCCTGTTTTGGGGCCGACAATAGATCAGGTAATTGGGCGTCTGCCGCCATTGCGCAGCACCCTTACCAAGCTGAAAGACTCTCCCGATGCGTGGGCGGACATAGTGCGTCAGCATTTGAAGGAGCTGAATCATGAGTGTCTTCAGTTAGTAAGTGAGACACCTGAAAGGCTCGCGCTGGCGACTAGGCTTGGCATTCTTGCCAGCAGTTATGACAGTCGCGAATTAAACTCTGGCGGACTGCGGGTACTGAAAAAAAACGCCGGTAATGGAGTGACAGGAACGCTTCTCGATAGCTGGCTGCATGACCCGAGATTGAAGTACTGGCTAAATCATGAGGCTAGGGGGCACATGAGTTCCGATCTGCGTAGGTATGTTTACGCTGCCGCTTTTGCCGAGACTTACAGGGACTCGCCCAAGGGCCACCAGAACTTTAACCTTCCCGGGCTGGCGCCGGATCACAAGAACTGGACAAGCGGAAAATTTAGTGACCGTTTTCGTGTGCAGAGAGCAGGTATTCCTTCCACGACAATAACTAGCCATATCGCGAAGGATGGTCACTATTTTATTCATTACGACCCTAGGCAGTGCCGAAGTCTGACTGTTCGCGAGGCTGCAAGACTGCAGACTTTCCCCGACAATTACTTTTTCTTGGGCAATAGAACGCAACAGTTCCATCAAGTGGGTAATGCAGTTCCGCCGCTTTTGGCTCGGCAGATTGCCGATGTTGTTGCCCGGATCGTTCGAAGCGGAAAAAACGTGAAGTAGAGTTTGACCCACCACCGCAGGCACGACAGGGAGCGTTATTTTGTCACACACATTCAAGAGCCGAAATGCTCCGCCCAAGGCCAGCGCAATGGTCGAAGCTTTGCGAGGGCTGGGTTACAACACGCAGACAGCACTGTCTGACATCATTGACAACAGCGTTGCAGCAGGCGCCTCAGAAGTCAGAATCGAGTTCGTTTGGGCTCAGACAGAGAGTCGAATTACCTGCTTGGACAACGGCGCGGGAATGTCGGCTGCCGGGCTTGATCTGGCGATGAGGCTTGGTGAACGCAACCCTCTTGAAGAGAGAGCAACGTCCGATCTTGGTCGCTTTGGGCTGGGCCTTAAGACGGCGTCTTTTTCACAGTGCCGCAGACTAACCGTGGCGACTATAGGTGTGGATGGCATACAAGCTCTGCGCTGGGACCTTGACTATCTTGCAAACAGCTCCGATGGCGGCTGGCATCTGCTGGAGGGGGCCCATCCCGGTTCCGAAGGGTATCTAGAGCCGCTTACTGAAGCCGGTCGCGGGACTTTGGTCCTTTGGGAGGAGCTGGATCGGATCGTTACTCCGGGAAGCACTGTTCAGGACTTTTTGAACCTGGCCGACAAGGTCGAGCAGCATCTTGGAATGGTGTTCCACAGGTATCTAGAGGGAACCCGACCACGTCTCAGAATTCTGCTCAACGGACAGCCGGTGAAACCCTGGGATCCTTTCATGACGGACCATCCGGGGAAACCCTACAACCCTCCCGTATTCAAGCACCCGACACTCAAGGGGATTGAAGTCGAATGTCATGTTTTACCGCACAAGGACATGCTTTCTGGCGAGGATTTTGAAGTGCTTGGTGGCCCTGAAGGCTGGACGGCCCAGCAGGGGTTTTATGTTTATCGCAACGAGCGCCTTCTCGTTGCAGGCAGTTGGCTGGGTCTGGGGACCGGTAGGTCTTGGACAAAGGACGAAGCTCACCGATTGGCAAGAATTCGTCTGGATATACCCAACTCTGCCGACGCCGACTGGAAGATTGATATCCGCAAGTCCACGGCCAGACCCCCTGTCTATCTTCGAGAATGGCTGACCCGTCTTGCCGAAGCTACGCGTGGACGTGCGCGCCGAGCCTTTGCTCACAGAGGCCGGCCCACCTTGCTTGGAAATAAACAGGTTGCCGAAGCCTGGAAGGTTGAGCGCCTCGCCAGTGGAATACGATACCGGATAGACAGTGACCACCCCGCGATACGAGACGTACTGGATGATGCTGGAGGATTGCTTCCGCAGATCAGAGCTATGTTGCGGGTCATCGAGGAGACGGTCCCTGTTCAGCGGATATGGATCGATACTGCGGAAAATAAGGATACGCCCTGCACAGGCTTTGAGAAGACCCCGTCCAGTGAGGTCAATGAGGTCTTGATGGTCATGTACCGCAGTATGATCGAGAAGAAAGGATATTCCGCGTCTTCTGCCAGGGAGCAGCTTCGGACAACAGAGCCTTTCCATGCTTTTCCTTCATTGGTGGATGCCCTGCCAGACAATTTTTAAGGAGCTGCGACGAATGTCCGAAGACAACAAATGGAGTGTGGTTAAGTTTGTCCAAGAGATGATTGTGGACGAGCAGGGCAAGCTGGCGATTACCCCTGCACTCATTTCGCAAAAAATCGACATGGTGCTTAAGATCATGCCGAACAAGGCTGAGGGGTTGGATCGTGAGGCCGTCACTGACGAGCTCATCAGAAGGTTCAGTATCTGGGTTGGCAAGGACTCCTATCTTGTCGACATGGCCGGACATGTCCCTTGGCTGACCAGTGAGGTCAAGAAGGAGTGGCGTTACTGGCGCCGGTATAGAGAGTGGCAGGAAAAGAAGTTGCCATGGAGTGCTGTAGAAGCACTCGATGAAACTACCGATAACGTTCTTTCAATGCTGGAGGATCCCGGGCGTGAAGGTCCTTGGGATCGTCGCGGTATGGTTGTCGGCCACGTGCAGTCCGGCAAAACCGGGAACTATACGGGGCTTATCTGCAAGGCGGCGGATGCTGGATACAAAATCATAATCGTGCTGGCAGGGCTTCACAATAACCTGCGCTCCCAAACTCAGATGAGACTGGATGAGGGGTTTCTCGGCTATGAAACCAGCCCAATAGAGGGAGAGGGAAACGTAGCCATCGGAGTTGGAAAAATTGACCCTTCTCCTGCGTTGCGTCCCCAGTACGTTACCAATAGGACCGAGACTGGGGACTTCAACACAAAGTTTGTGAGAAATCTTGGTGTCTCGCCAGAGCAAAAACCGTGGCTGTTCGTCGTAAAGAAGAACAAGACAGTTTTGCAGCGTCTGCTGAAATGGATTCACAAGCATGTTGCAGAAACGACGGATCCGGAAACCGGTCGTCCACTTGTAACCCATCTTCCTCTGCTGATCGTTGATGACGAAGCGGATCATGCATCGGTGGATACCGGTGAGAAGGTCGTGGACGAGAACGGCCAGCCTGATCTCGAACATGAACCCACTGCTATTAACAGTCTGATTCGCCAGATACTGCACTCTTTCTCGAGAAAGGCCTATATCGGTTATACAGCCACTCCGTTTGCAAACATCTATATCCACGAGCAGGGAGAGACGGTAAAGGAAGGACCCGATCTGTTCCCAGCAGCATTTATCACTAATCTGTCCGCGCCATCCAGCTACATCGGCCCGTCAAGGGTGTTCGGACTAGCGGGAGAGAATGGACGCATCGGCACTCTCGATCTGGTTCGGCCGGTCACAGATCACTGCTCCACTGATGGAAAGGGCGGCTGGATGCCTGTCGGCCATAAAAGCAGTTATGTGCCTTCCGACGTCATGCCTCCTTCGCTGGTCGAGGCAATACACGCATTCGTACTGGCCTGCACCATTCGTCAACTGCGCGGACAGGGGGCCGAACACAGCTCGATGCTAGTACATGTCACGCGATTCAACCTGGTCCAGCAGCATGTACACGGGCAGGTTCGCAGTTACATCATGCAGTTGAAGCAGCGGCTCAGAAGGCGCATTGACCATGAGGGCGTTTTGGCCGAACTCTGCAATCTGTGGGAGAGAGACATCCGGACGACAAGCCACGAAATTGAAAAGCAGATGGGAGAGGGGTCTCGGTGTAAAGCTGACGATTGGTTCGAGATAGAACGAGCGTTACCTGATCTGTTGGAGCAGATCGATGTGCGCATGATCAATGGCACTGCAAAGGATGCGTTGGACTATGTAGACAGCGCCACGGGGCTGAAGGTCATCGCAATTGGAGGAGACAAGCTGGCTCGAGGACTTACGCTTGAAGGCCTGTGTGTTAGCTATTTTCTTCGGGCTTCCAAAATGTACGACACGCTGATGCAGATGGGACGGTGGTTCGGCTATCGACCGGGTTACTTGGACTTGTGTCGTCTCTACACCACGACGGATCTGGTTGATTGGTTCGAGCACATTGCCGACGCAGCGGAAGAGTTGCGAGCCGAATTCGACTTCATGAGAGATAGCGGGCTGACACCACGTCAGTATGGTCTCAAGGTCGTCTCTCACCCGGTGTTGATGGTGACCTCTCCCCTGAAAATGAGGACCGCCAAAACACTGTATCTGTCTTTCAGTGGGGACATTGTCGAGACGGTTAGCTTCTTCAAGGAACCCACCCAGCTCGAACAGAATCTCTCGGCTTTCAACTCTCTTGTAAGCACCATAGGCAAGGGATCATCGATTCCTCCGCAGAGTCGAAACGGCCGGAGCGATAAGTGGAGCGGGGTTCGTTGGGATGGTATTCAGGCACAGCCCATCGTCGACTTTCTGAGGGCGTATCAGACGCACCCGGACTCCCGAAAAGTGAGAAGTGACCTGCTTGCGAACTTCATTGAGGAGATGAGCCGATCGGGCGAGCTTACCTCTTGGACAGTTGCCGTCATCGGGGGCGGGGTTGCCCGCACCGAAGATGTCGCAGGCTTTCCGGTAAAGCGAATGAAGCGAATAAACAAGTCACAGGAGGTTGACCAAAAGTATTCGATAGGTCGTCTGCTGTCGCCTCAGGATGAAGCTCTGGACCTTGATGAATCCTCGTGGAATGCCGCACTTGAGTGGACTAGGACGGATTGGAAGCCCGACCCCGGCCGTTCTAGAGGCAAGGAATTGCCCGAAATGCCAAGCGGACCTTACATCAGACGTGTTCGTGGTCAGGGACGTGGGCAAGTAGCACCGCATCCCGAAAGAGGACTTTTGCTTATGTACCTTCTTGACCCAGAGGATTCTAAAGTCTCGGGGGTTGATGAGCCTGTCGTCGCATTTGCAATCAGCTTTCCTTCCAGCAATGCGGGAAAATCTGTGCCCTATGTCGTCACTAATCTAATGTGGGAGCAGCAACAGTAATGGCGGCAGTGAGTAGTTCCGAGTTGCTTGGTATCTGGCGGGCCCTTCCTGGCAACGCATCGGCTCCGGGATGGCGGTCGATTGATCTGTTTCAAAGAGCAACAATCAGGATCAAGGCAGCCAGGCATGCGCCGGGCAATGAGGAGGCTGTTCTGGTCGGTTTTGCGAACTGCAGGATGGCGCCGACCTCGCAGTTGCCTCAGGGGCAGGGATTTCGCATTGAAAGGGTCGGCCTGGGGGAGGCCGCAGGTGATTACCAGTGGCTTGCAATCGTCCGTCAACCTGAAGGCAGCCTAGAGCTGTTTGCGGCCGTTGTCTCCGATGTATGCGGACTGCTGGAATCCGCCAACGGCTGTACTGAAGAACTTGTGTATCAACGACTGCTTGGAAGGGTGCGCGGGTGGCAGGAATTTATGCGGAAAGGACGTGAAGGACTCGGGCCCGAAGCCGAATTGGGGCTTGTGGGTGAGCTCTGTCTGCTGCGTAAGCTGCTTGATGAAGGCGTGCTGCTTTTCTCGGCTGTACAAGGTTGGAAAGGGCCGCTCGACGGGCTTCATGACTTTCAAATTGGTATGGGGGCGATAGAGGTCAAGTCCACAATGGCAACGGAAGGCTTTCCGGTGAGAATCGCCTCCCTAGATCAACTCGACGAATCCCAGTGTCCGCCACTCTTCCTTGCAGCGCTTCGCTTCGGATCGACGGATTCTGGAATGTCACTTCCCGAATCTGTGGCGGATTTGCGCTGTCTGCTGGAGCCTGATTCCGCAGCTACCAGGCTTTTCGAGCAGGCACTTCATCTGGCGGGGTATCTGGATATGCAGGCAGAGAACTACAGTCGTCGCTTTTCGCTCAGCGAGTTAAGGGTGCATCTCGTTGATGCGGAGTTTCCTAGACTGACTCCTTTCGGCATCCCGACAGCCATTCGTCGAGCCCAGTACGAGCTCGACCTGGCATTAATACTCGCCGATAACCATCCCTTGGCGGATGTGCTTGAGCAACTTGGAGTCGTTTGATGGAACTTGTGGATTTTCTGCGGGACACGCAGGCATCGATTCGAGAAGAGATTGTGAAGGATGCTGCACCGGGGGAAGCTCCTGTGCCTGCAGAGGCCGTATTTACTGAACATGTGATGACGCATATGGCCGACGAGGGAATAACCTTTGAGCCAACGGTCTGCCACTACGGTGCTAAGGTCGGATCTTACAAGGTCAAAATCAGTGGCTATTCTGTCTCGGACACAACCGACGAACAGGGGAATCCTGATCGACTGGATCTGTTCGTGAGTCTCTATAAGGGGCTTGAGGACATTGAAGACATCCCGGACCCTGAAATTGGCAGAGCGGCGAAGCAAGGTCTGCACTTTCTCAAATTTTGCGCTACAGGCAAGCTTTCAGAAGAGCTTGATGAAACCAACGAGGCTTATCCGCTTGTCACAGAAGTTGAACGTATATTCAAAACGCTGGATAGCATCCGGATTTTCGTAATTACTGACGGTCAGGTTAAAACGAGGAACTATGCGCCCCAAGATATTGAGGGCAAGCAGGTACGCCTTGAAGTCATGGACATTCACCGTCTGTTCAACCATTGGCAGCAGGGCCGGCCACGGGATGAGCTAGTGGTGAACTTTCAGGATCTTTGCGGTACCGCATTGCCGAGTGTATGGGTTCCCGGTGCTGGTGACGACGAATACGATTATGCCCTGACTGCAATACCCGGTGAGGCTCTGCGCTTTCTCTACGAGAAGTACGGGCCGCGCATTCTCGAAGCAAATGTGCGTTCGTTTTTGGGGGTTGGCAGCAGAGGTGTCAATAAGGGGATTCGGGATAGCTTGCGGAACAATCCGGACCGTTTCATGGCCTACAACAATGGCATCGTTGTTGTAGCTGATGCTGCCAAGCTGGATCGTACCGCTGATGGTTCGACGGGTATCTTGTGGCTTCAGGGTATGCAAATCGTTAACGGCGGGCAGACGACAGCATCCATCTATTTCGCAAAGAAAAAAAATCCCGACATAGATCTGAGCAGCGTCCGAGTTCCTGCGAAGATCATTGTGCTTCGAAATGGTCAGGGAAATGACGAGGAACTGATCTCTAACATTTCTCGCTATGCCAATAGCCAGAACGTCGTAAAACAATCCGATCTTTCCGCAAACAAGCCATTTCATCGCGAGCTGGAAAAGCTTTCAATGCGCACATACTGCCCGGATGGTGTGGGGCGCTGGTTCTATGAGCGGTCCGCTGGTAGTTATAAGGTGATGCTAGAAAAAGAAGCGACAACTGTTGTTCAAAAGAAAAAGCTGCAGCTAGCCATTCCACCCTATCGCAAGATCACCAAACCGGATCTGGCGAAGTTTCTGTTCACATGGGAGCAGAAACCACACGTTGTAGGGTTAGGGAGTCAGAAGAACTTTCAGGCCTTTATGGATGAGCTGGGAGAGCGGGAGAATATCGGAGAGGACGTGATTCCGGACCAGAAGGAGTTTAAGGACATGATTGCAAAGGCCATTCTGTTCAAGTCCGCTCAGAAGATAATCAGACCCCTATTTCCTGCATTTCAGGGCAATATAACGGTTTACACGATCTCCATTCTTGCACTCAAGCTGGGACAAAATTTCAATTTTGATAGAGTCTGGCAGGAGCAGGCCATTTCTCCCCAACTGCAAAGACAGCTGGCTGCTTGGGCGCATGAGGTGAATGAAGCGCTTCATCGTGGTGCTGACGGGAAGATGATTTCCGAATGGGCCAAGAAACTTGACTGCTGGTGGCAAGTCAGAGATTTCAGGTATTCGGAGGCGGCGACTGATATTCCGGAAATATCCTGAATGGCTCATTGCAAGTTTCAGGCGGAACTATCTGCTACCTAGTTTCGAGAGATGCTCTCCCAGCATTAGAGGGCGCATCGGGACTTGGGGTGTGGCTGGCAACGCGTAGCCTGCACCAAGGGAAGTTCTCTTGGTCCAATCGGCAGAGTGAGCAGATGGAGCTTGATTAAATGTTTGTAGCGAATACCCCATGGATGCTTTGCAGCTCAGCCAAGGCATCCATGGGGATTATGCTAGCTGGCTTGGCTTTTTTTATAAGTGATAGCCAGTGTTTTAGTCGCGTATAGCTTCGCTATTTCGTAATCAGGATTAAACGTAGCGAGATTGTGGGCTGCGATTGTTAATCCGGCGGCAACGCCGCCAACGATACTGAGTGCGCTAACCCCCAGGGCTGTTATACGGCCAGCCGTATATACCCTGCACTTAAGGCCTTGAGATTCTATTAGCTTTTCGATGGTCTCCACCGTGTCGGCGAAAAAATCAGCTTCGATGTTTTTTATTTTGAATGAGCGTTTTTCTGAGATCATTGAAGAAATGTTCTCATTAGAAATTTCGCTGGCTGAATAAACACCAATATCCATGTTGTCTCCATTTGCAAACAGTGGCATTTATGACGCTTAGAACAAGTCTTTGTTGAGACCCATGAGCATCATGTTCTTGTCGTAGCAAAGTGGTACTGAGTCGCAGTTGCCACCTTGTTTCTTTGCATCTTTTTTGTCCACCAGCGGAAGATATTTAGGTAAGTCTTGATCTTCGATGTCTTGCCCATTGATCGAACAGTTAAAAACTGCTGTTGCCATGCACACAACGTCGAGTTTGCTTACGTCTACACGGTTTGATGATGGCTTTTTCATTGCCTGTGCTTCGTAACGCTTTCCTCCGTAGCCTGGGCCAGTCCCCTCTTTATAAGAGACTACGCCGCCTGAAGTATCCGTGCCCAAGTACCATCCAGTAGTAACACCGTAGAGTCCAGCGGGTGCATTTCCCATAAACTCGCCTTGATGTGCGCATGTTCCTGCGCTATCGCAACTGGTAAGTCGAAATCCGGGAACCGCTTTAATGAAGCGGTTTCCATTTTGATCCACGTAAGGCCGGTTCACCGATTGATATACGGAGTTTGGAAGAGAACAGTTGATATGTTTGATCGATAATATCGGCGCGGGGGTCGGTGTCTTATCGCATACGCGAACGTCCACATCCGCAGCGGCTGTGATAGCTATACCTGCCTGTAAAACGACTATTAGCATTGCGTTAATTAGTGAGGTTTTAATGTTCATCTTAATGCTCAGTTTTCTGATTGGGGGTTGGGTTTGCATAGCGCCCAAAAACTACGCTTTAGGGCAGTGTTCAGATTGGTAGGGCCGACGATTTGCTGTTCGGTGGTGCTGCGTGGGGGCTGTGGAGCACGGTTTTCTTCTGCGAGGCTGGGCTGTCATGCACGGTGAGCTCCTTGTTTCGGCATAAATAGCTGGATGTAGGCGTATTATGTCGAGTATCGACATGTGACGCTATTCCTGTCCAGTGGGCAATGCCCAACCATTCCGCTCCAATTGGAGGGCGGTATGTCGGGCACTGAAGAAAGACAACTGGCAGTGGTCGTGGGACGGGCCATTGCCAAGCAACGCAAACGCTGCGGCTTAACTCAAAATGAGGTCGCGGAAAAATTGGGGGTGAGCTTTGACGTCGTGTCGCGTACGGAACGCGGTATCGTCATGCCAGGCATTGCACGACTGATGCAGCTCGCCGCAATTTTTGACTGCGAGACAGCGGAGTTGCTGACAGAAACCAGTACCCGCTCTACAGATCAGGCCAGTCGCATGGCTGATTTGATTAGTGATCTCGACCACGCTGAAAGGTTGCTTATCATGAGCATGGTTGAGCAGTTGGTTAGTTACATGAAGCAGAAGTAGCTTGTTTAAGCTCAGGATTGGGTGCTTGCAGATAATTCGATCCCTGCTTCTGCAGTGATTAGCTCGAATAACAAACCAGCTAGCAGCACTGCAATCAGGATTGGCCAGGAACGTGCCATGAGGATCGCCAGTACCACCGCTAACAGGCAGCTGGCCAAAATGCCGAAAAACATAAAAAGCAGACCCATAAAGCGTATGAAATTCATCGCGTTTTCCTTCAGGCTGAGAGATGCATGAGCGACGACCGCCCATGCGTAATGGTCGAGATCGACGTTAGGCTACCAATCGTAGAGCTGAGTTGAGTGCGCGCTGTTTGATCTGCGCTCCCTGCCCGAACCAAGCGGAGTCAACCCGATACTCTGAGCTCCTGGCTCGGCGCTCGTGATCTACATACTCAGTCACGGCGTTTAACAGGCCCCATGCGGTGCCGCGAGCGGACTCCAATTCAGATCCTCGACCTTTGCCTTCGTATAGGTTTTGAATCTTCTCCAGCGCTCGCTTGTTGCGTATTACGTCGGGGACCGGGTCATCGACTTGGGTATCGCACATCACACTCATAAAAAAGCTCATGGCCTCTGGCCATTGAACCTTACGCTCGGCGAGTTCGCGCATCCGGTACATGAATTCGTCCCATTGCGAGACGGCGATACCTAGCTGCTTCTTTACCGTTTGCGCATCAAAGCGCGTGCTGTGTGGAACCTTGATGGCGTGGGTGGCGCCGTTCAGGGAGATGGAAAGGGTGTTGTTGCACACCACTCTTACTGTGGTCGGTGTCGCCGTGGTGGCCAACGTGCCGTCGCAGGAGGTGGCCAGCAGCAGGTAGCCGTTAACCTGGTCATTGCCTTTAAGCTCAGCCGATTGCCCGGTACGCGCCAGCGCCCAGAACTTCTTACCGCCCTTCAGCACGCCAGCGGTTTCCAGCTCGTAACCAGACACCTCTGTCAGATCCCGGTAAAACTCCAGCACCTCGCGGGGCTGTACTACCTGATAACGGTTAGAGACCACCGACAGGGCGGCTTTGGTATCGGAACGGTACAGTACCTTTTGCTCTGGGAAAGAGTGAATGCTGCCCAGGTGGCCGATAGCATCGGCTTTGAAGTGGACTGGGCTTTCCTGAATCTGCCAGTCCATGCCGGCTTCGCGCTGCCATATTTCCAAAGGTTGTTTCGGCGAAAGTGCGGAGCCGAGGCCATGCCAAGGTGTGGTACCGACATAGGCCATTTGATCGATCAGGTGAGCCATGAGTGTTCCTCGTTTGATTAGCGTACATAACCCCGCCTCTAGGCAGCAGGTTTGCGTAAATTTTTATTAAAAAGTGATAGCTATGACGGTCGCTTGCTAGTTGCTTCTTGAGACGAGGCTGGAGCTCGCTGAAATGCTGCGTCGCAGTCAGGGCAAATATGAGTATCGAAAATGCTTTGATCGAGAAACTCTCCGACTTGTGCTCCCGCAACACAGCCGGCAGCTCCTTTAACTAAAGCCGCAGTGACGACTGCCCCTATATAGCTCAAACTTTTGCTCAGTTTACTTGGCGCAGAGATACCAATGATGGTGTTGGAAGAACGAATACTAATCGCCGCCCCTTGCAGAGCGCCGCTAATCCCCCCGAGAAATGCCCCAGTTGAACTAGCCGTGTATCGCTTCATTACGGAAGGTGAGCCACACGTCGGACACTTGATCATTTCAATCACCAGTCGATTCTGAAAGTAGAAAAAGGAAGAGACTCAAGCAGTCTCGTAAAGGTTATGTAGGGTTGAAATCTATTGGGTTTGCTCTGGGAGCATCGTCGGTGAAATAGTGACGACATCAGATGCGTTCATCACAGACTGCAGCCTCTTAGGTGCGTCAGCGCTACGCTGGGGCTCTGAAAGTTAGTACTCCACAAAAAAAGTTAGTTCTCCGGCAGCGATTTGTCTCCGAAATATGGTGCGTCTGCTCAGCAAAAGCATACGTGTGCCTAGCACCTGCATGCAGGTGCTAGGCACACGTATGTGTTGAAAGGCTTAAGCATGCAAGACTTTGGTCTCCGATATAGATCAAGGAGTCGAGCGATGCTTTGTGAGCATAAAGCACCATCAAAAATGCTGCGTATTAGACAAGTTCAGGAGCGTACTGGATTAGGGAGGTCAACAATTTACGACCGATTGGATCGATGCTCGCCTAGATATGACTGCACCTTTCCTCGTCCGGTGAAAATTGGTCTATCCGCTGTGGGTTTCTTAGAAGAGAGCATAGAGGCTTGGATTAGGCAGCAGGTAAAACTATCAAATTTTGACTAGGGATAGGTTGGATATGTTCGCTAACTTTTATCTTGTTTTGGGATGAATTGCACTAGATCTACAGGGTAAAAACATCAATTGCCCCTATGTTTCTTTGGGTCGGGTTTCAGTGCAATTTTGGTGTCTATATTTATTAGGTATACAGATGTATGCAGTAGCTTTTAGATGGCGCTATTTGCATATGAGATTCAATATTTTAATGGAGCGATGTCTTGGTTTCTATCAAGAGCTTTGAAGAGAAGATTTGGAAGATTGAACGTATTCGTATAGTCGTTAGGGCGCCAAAGAGAAGAAAGATTGAGGATTATTCTCATGATGTTCCTGAATGTGATACGTCTACCGTGGGGGAGTGGCTCAGGAGTCGAGTTCTTCCATGCATCGCAGGGTACCAAGTCACCGTGGTAAAAAATACGGGAGGGTGGGATGCAGACGAATTTACACCGATTGCAGATGCAAGGTTTGGGCGAAAGGTCGTTTGATGGAGGTCGTTAATGTTTTATGAAGACGGATTGTTCGAAGTGGCGACTATCGATCAATACATCATAGATGATTGTGGCGATAAAAAGAGGTCATTTGTAGGAGCTGAAGCTAGCTGTGTGGAAGATATGGCGTCTTTGATTAAGATTGTTATGTCTATCGCGTGCGATGCTGAGTATACGGTCAAAGGGGGCAAGGGAGGGCTTAAACTAAATAAGTTTGGGAAGGAAATACTTCATGCAATTAGCGTCGATTTGAACTTAATCATGGATTGTTTTGTGTCCAATCGAGTTAACCCATATGTTTCTGTTTTTGAAAAGGCAAGGAATCATCTTAAAGATAAGGATTTATTCGAGCCTGTGATTAGCGAAAGCCCTCTCCATGAGGATGCATTTGCTGCTGTTGAGTCGATGGTTAACTCAATAAGGGCTGAGGCGGCGACGCCTGTGTTCAAACGTTATATGAGGAACTATGAGAGGTCGGTAAGAAAGAACAGTATTGGCGTGAACACGTTTATTGATAAGCTTTTTATGAAACATTCCAGAATGTTAATAATTAGAATTGATTTAGGGTATTCAATTGACTATTTGCTCTCATTGGATGGGGTCATGAGCTCGGAGAGAGTAAAGAATGATTTTACTTTGTTTTTGAAGTGTCTTAGAAGTGGGGTTGTGAAAGATGGGGTGTGTGGTTATATTTGGAAGCTGGAGTTTGGTCCGGTTAAGCAGTTTCATTATCATGTAATGCTTTTTTTAGATGGTTCGAGATTTAGGGAAGATGTAACTATTGCTAAGGGGCTCGGTGATGAGTGGAGAAATAATATAACTAGGGGGGAGGGTGTTTATTATAATTGCAATAATCGTCTCGGGAAGAAGCCTTATCCCTATCATGCGCTGGGCATGACTAGTTGGGGTGAGCAGGATAAGATAATAAATATTAAGAGGGCTGCTGGTTATTTGGTGAAGCTTGATCTCTTAGTAAGGCCAAACTTACCAAAAGGATGGAGAACTTTTGGTAAGTCAGGCGAGCCCTCGAAAAAGTGCCTCGCTGGACGGCCTCGAAAGTCATGATCGGGATGGTTTTTCTTTCAATGTAGATAATATTGCGGCTTTTACTGTCTCATCCTCTCTCATCCAGCGTTCTATTGTTTTGGGAAGCGCAGTTTCTGAGAGAAGGGGGGCATTCGTTTTGGTGAATTCATACAAGAATTTAGCTACAACGGCCGCTGCGTTGCTTCTGGAGGGCCAGCCATGAGTTGGCTTCTTTTGAATAAGTAGTTCGATTAGTTTTTCTTGTGCAATCTTACTGCCCTCATTTTTCTTGGCGCCCCCTAAGGTCGCTGTCTCTTTTCTTCTGATATCGTCGTATGAAGGCAGTACGCAGGCATGAGCATTTGCAAAAAGTTCATCGAGTTGGCCAATATTGAGCGCGCTCAGTGTAAGAACAGAAAACGCCTTTGTTGATTCTCCGTCAGCATAGAGCTTTTCTGCATATGACCTGGCGGCGAAGTGACTCTCCAAATAGTGAAGGCTAGTGATTTCGAGATTTCCTGGGAATTTAGTTATATAGTCAAAACCTATTATTAGGGATGTGCTGGTGATCTCTTTTTTTTCTAGTCTTTCGACTATTGTGTTTTTTATTCTGCTTGGTGTGGTGTTTGGGTAGTGTTTTTCTAATAGATCGTTGAGGTGTTCATCCAATAGCTTGATACAACCATCGAATGAGCAGATTGCCCACCTACTTAACATTGATTCAATCCCGTTAATCGACATTTTTGTTCCTTAGCCTTAAATGTTTGAATGGGCCATTTTTCAGTATGTTCTCCTCTGCTGACGGATTTCAGCATTGTGGACAGTGTGGCAGAGTATCTTCTTAAGATTTCGTTGTGGCACCTGAGATGATGAATGTGGCCCATTCGGTCATTAGCGCCCGACGCTTGTCAAAGAAGTTGGATCGGGAATAGGCTCCCTCGGTTTGGTCTCGTTCATCATGTGCCAGCGCCATTTCGCATACCTCACGGGGGTGGGGGGTGCATTCACTAGCCCAGTCCCGGAACGAAGACCGGAAGCCATGACGCGTGATGTGTTCGTATCCCATGCCGTGCAGGAGCGTTCGTACAGCGTTTGCGTGTATGGCCCCCGTCTTACCTTGGCCGGGGAATAGAAAGGCGCTTCCCTCATCTCGCGGAATGCTCTTCACCAGCTTCACGACCTCCTCAGCAAGCGGAATCACGAAGGCTACCCGCATCTTCATTCGCTCACCTGGCAGCGACCAAGTACCCGCTTCCAAGTCAAACTCATCCCAACGCGCAAACCTCACCATGTGCGCACGTGCGCTGGTCATGATCAGTAGTTGGGCGGCTACAGACGCGGGCGTTGAGTCTGCTTGGAGCTTGCTAATCAGAGCCGGTACATCCTGCCAGCGCAAAGCTTCAAAGTGCTCACGCTTCCGAGCCTTCTTCTTTTCAGCACGGCTCAACAGATTGTCTAAGTGCCCGCGCCAGCGAGCAGGGTTCTCCCCCTGTCGCAGGTTGCGTGCCTTGGCGGCGTCCAAAACTTGCTCAATTTGCCCACGTACCTCATCGGCGGTTCGCGTTTTGGTAGCCCAGATGGGTTGCAGCACCTTGAGCACTTCGGGAGTACCGATGTCTTCGGCTGACAGCTTGCCTATGTGATCAAACGCATACAGCTCCAGCTTCCGCAGCCACCCTTTACGCCACTTTTCCGACCACGCCGCGCCGTGAGCATCACGGTATTCCGTTGCAAGGGTCTCGAACTTCAGTTGCTTGGCTTCACTTGCTCGTTGGGCTTCCCGTTGAGCTGCGCGCTCTATGTCGCGAGCGGCTAATGGGTCTATGCCATCACTCAATTGGGTGCGTTTAGCGCTGGCATCTTGTCTGGCCTTCTTGAGACTCACCTCAGGGAATGAGCCCAGACCCATTTCTCTGCGACGGCCCGCCAGTTGGAAGCGAAGCAGCCAGGATTTACGCCCGGTAGGTTTGACGACCAAGCGAAGCCCGGCACCATCTTCATAGGTGCCGGGTTCGGTCAGGTTTTCGACTTGTTTCGGATTCAGCTTACCCATTGGATTTCCCCTGTCGTCCCTTTTGTCCCCCCACCTGTCCCCCCACTTCATCGTCGGATGAGGTCAAATGGCGTTGAACACCATCGGACAGGGAAATGCCTGAAATCCCCGGAATAGCTAAGCTATCAGGAAGATTCTTGGATGGGATAGGATTATTTCGGACAATTAAAAAGCCGGCTTGTGGCCGGCTTCTCGGGGACTGGTTCAGCTTATTTTTGGTAAACCTCACCAGCCTTCAAATCGTTCACCCAAACTCGCGCCCGGGTGATAAGGGGCATCAGCGGGAACTCCTCCGCATCGCCAGGCAGGGCGGACCGGCTTCACGCCAACCCCCTACCAAATGTGCGGCGGATAATACCCACATTCGCCTCAATTTCCCAGCTTCGGATCCGATTTAGAGCCTTCGTAGCCCAATAAATGCTCATCCAGCGGCACTGGTGGGCGGCGGTTATTCAGCGTTGCCCACCAGAACACCCAACCCAGAATCTCAAAGTTCTGCTCGTGCCGCTGTTCGTAGGTCAAAAACTCGTCCGGATGCTCGGCGCTGTTGTGGCTGCGCATCCGCAGGCCGCCTCCGGGGCGGTTGTAGAGGTATTTGATGCGCAGCATTCCGTCGTGCTCTACCGCGTAAATTTCGCCGTCGATGATCTGTTTGCGGCCACAGTCGATGGCGAGGGTACTTCCGTCCTGGATGATGTCGATCATGCTGTTGCCAACCATGTAGGCACCGAGTGCCCGCTCCGGGCTTACGCCGATGGTTTCAAGGGCGTGCAGGGAGAGGCGGATGCTTTCGGTTGAGGTGAAGGTGGGGTGGAGGGGAATCTCCACGTCGATTTTTACCGGGCCTGAGACCGGGTGGGTGATGTAGTTGCCGCTGTTTTCGCGGGCAATACGGTGTGAGGCGTCTGCATCGGTTCCTTCCAGTAGGTAGTTAGCGGGTGGATGTTTGGGGCCTTCGCCGGTGCGCAGCCAACGGCTGGTGACGCACAGCAGTTCTGCGAACTCGTTGAGCCGGCCCATGGGGACGCCGCGTTTGAACCAGTTGTTTACGTGCTGAGGCGTAACATCGCGGTTCTTGGCGAAGTCGGAAGCGGAAAGATGAACTTCCCGTAATAGCGCTCTTAAGCGATCACCTGATGTATTCATAAACGCAGAGTTTACTGGCCGTAAAAATAGATCAAATAAACCATGCGTTGAGTTGCCGTATGTAGGTGTTTCCTTATTGAGGGAATGTTCTATTTCTTAACTAAGCTAGTTAAACAGTTGATGTAAATATGTTTATTAAAGTGATCGGATGTTTATATTTTTCCCACAAAAAAAGCCCCGATTAATCGGGGCTTTTTTAAAACGAGTAACGGTATCAGCCTTTGTAGGCAGCGACCGACTTCATGATCTCGGCGCGGGCGGCGTCTGCGTTGCCCCAACCGTCGATCTTCACCCATTTGCCTTTTTCGAGGTCTTTGTAGTTCTCGAAGAAGTGTTTGATCTGTTCCAGCAGCAGTGGCGGCAGATCGGTGTATTCCTTCACGTCGACATACAGCTGGGACAGCTTGTCGTGTGGCACTGCGATAACTTTGGCATCGCCGCCGCCGTCGTCAGTCATGTTCAGGATGCCGACCGGGCGAGCACGGATAACCGAGCCTGGGGTAACCGGGTAAGGGGTCACGACCAGCACGTCGAGGGGGTCACCGTCGTCTGCCAGGGTGTTGGGGATGAAACCGTAGTTGGCCGGGTAGAACATCGGGGTGGCCATGAAACGGTCAACGAACAGGCAGTCGCTGTCTTTGTCGATTTCGTATTTGATCGGCGCGTGGTTGGCCGGAATCTCGATGGCGACGTAGATGTCGTTCGGCAGGTCTTTGCCAGCCGGAATCTTGCTGTAGCTCATTGGGCGTTGCCCCCGTAGTTGGCCATGAAACATGGCCGGATTGGCCTAAAAGTGGCGGCGATTATAGGCATATTCTGACGCCGATGCCATGCGTCAGACGTCGTAGGACGCTTGGCGTTCAGTCTGGTACCGCACGTCGCCGGCCTGCAGCTGGTGCAGGCGCGCCAGGGGATCCTGGCGGTAGAAGTGGCGCAGTTGTTCGTACACCTGTGGATAACTACTGACCAGCAAATCCGGGGCACTGAAGAAATATTCGCTGGTAACGGCAAAGAACTCGGCCGGGTTTTCCGCGGCGTACGGGTCTATGGGCGTTTCGGCGTCCGGGTTGTGGTCCAGTTGGCGGTTGAGGTCATCGAAGGCGCTTTGCATGACGCTGGCCCATTCCTGCACGCGCATGTCGTGGTGCAGCGGCGGCAGGCCGTTGGCGTCGCCATTGAGCATGTCCAGCTTGTGGGCCAGTTCGTGGATCACCAGGTTGTAGCCTTCCCAGTTGCCGCTGGCCAGTACGCCGGGCCAGGCGAGGATCACCGGGCCTTGCTGCCAGGCTTCGCCGCTGTGTTCGCCGTCCCACTCGTGTTCCACGCCGCTGGCGTCGCGATGGCGCTGGGGGCTGAGGAAGTCGTCGGGGTACAGCACGATCTCGTGGAAGCCCTGGTACCAGTCCAGGTCGCCAAGGTTCATCAGCGGCAGTTGTGCCTGGGCGGCGAGCAGCAGGCGTTGTTCCTGGTGCAGTTCGACGCCGGGCAGGGCGGTGAGGTGTTTTTCGGCGAGGAACACCACGCAGGCTTCCCGCAGCCACTGGTCTTCTTCTGCGGTGATACCGTCGAGGAAGGTCAGGTGATGGCGCACCCGCTGCCACGTTTCATCGGCAATCGGGTGCTTGGCCAGCAGGCGCCGGCGACGCCAGGCGCTGAGGGACCACATCGCAGGTTACTGCGGCTTGGCTTCGGAGGACGAGCGGCCAAAGCGGCTGCGGAACACGCCGATGATCATCGGCACCAGCGACAGCAGGATGATGAACACCACCAGCAGCGACAGATTTTTCTTGATGAACGGTACGTTGCCGAAGAAGTAGCCCAGTGTCACCAGGCCGCCGACCCACAGGATGGTGCCGAACACGCTGAAACCGAAGAAGCGCGGGTAAGGCATTTTCGCGATGCCGGCGACGAACGGTGCGAATGTCCGCAGGATCGGCAGGAAGCGCGCCAGGGTCACGGTTTTGCCGCCGTGCTTGTCGTAGAAGTCGTGGGTTTTTTGCAGGTAGTCGCGGCGGAAGATTTTCGAGTTGGGGTTGCTGAACAAGCGTTCCCCGGCCGTTCGTCCGATCACGTAGTTGGTACTGTCACCCAGGATGGCCGCGAGCATCAGCAAACCGCCCAACAATACCGGGTCCATCCCACCGCCCGCGGCGATGGCGCCGGCAATAAACAGCAAGGAATCACCCGGCAGGAAGGGCATGACCACCAGGCCTGTTTCGCAAAAGATAACCAGGAACAGAATGGCGTATATCCACACTCCGTAGTTTCTCACCAGCATGTCGAGGTACACGTCGAGATGCAGGATAAGGTCGAGCGGGTTGAAATCCATGGATGGCACCTGTGTGAATGGCCTGGCTCAGCGGGCCTGTGCGGAGGCTTCGGGTAATAAGGGCTACAAGGTTGCGGCGTAATTCTTACGACCCTGAAAGGTCCGCATTATACGGATAGAGTCGTGAAAAGCGTGTTGGTTTTGTAGCGGGGGATGTCGCGACATCGATCTTATTCCAGGCACGGAGTCAGTGTGGGAGGGCCTCCCACAACCGATGCATGAAGTTTGGTTAATAGATGTCAGTCATCGCTGATGGGCAGTACGTAGTTCTTGAACTCGGTGTCTTCCCGAAAACCGATGGACTCGTAGGTCTTCTGCGCCACCTGATTGTCGCTGCTGGTGGACACACGCAGGCGCACGGCGTGAGTTTCCTTGGCCATCTTCTTCGCGGTACGCATCAGGTTGTCGGCCACCAACTGACGGCGTGCGTCTTCGGCGACGTAGATGTCGTTGAGGATCCACACGCGCTTGAGGGACAGCGATGAAAAGCTTGGATACAGCTGGCAGAAACCGAGCAGTTTCTTGTCGTCATCGTCGGCCAACGCCAGATAGATCACGGATTCCTTGCGGCGCAGTCGTTTTTCCAGAAAGGCGCGGCTCGAATCAGGGAAAGGCAGCGCACCGTAGAACTCACGGTATTTGACGAAAAGCGGGGTCAACAGGTCCAGGTGTTCCAGGGTCGCTTGAGTTATCCGCATGCCAGGCCTCAACTTCCAAATGGGGTATGACCACACAAGCGGCCGTGTTTCGATGCTGCCTAAAGCGGAGAAAAAGCGCAATCGTGCAAGGATCAGTCCTTCGGCGGGCTGAGCAGGAAGTTTCCTTTCATCAGGTCGGGATCATCCGACTCGAGGGTTTGAACCTGGGCTTCATCCTTGAGGTTGACCCCCGACAACTGCCGGCGGCAGGCCTCACGCATCAAGTACAGCAAGCGGTGAGCGGCCATGCCGTAGCTCAGGCCCTCCAGGCGCACATTGGAGATGCAGTTGCGGTAGGCGTCGGTGAGGCCGACCTTGGGGTTGTAGGTGAAATACAGGCCCAGGCTGTCCGGCGAGCTGAGCCCAGGCCGCTCGCCGATCAGAATCACCACCATTTTCGCCCCCAGCAACTGGCCGACTTCATCCGCCACTGCCACGCGGCCCTGTTCCACCAGAATTACCGGCGACAGCGACCAACCCTCTGCGTGGGTTTGTTCCTCCATGCGTGTAAGAAACGGCAGCGTATGTTTATGCACCGCCAGCGCCGACAAACCGTCGGCCACTACCACCGCCAGGTCCACGCCGCCCGGGTTGGCTTCGGCGTAGTCCCGCAGGACCTGGGCCGATTCATCACTCAGGCGCCGCCCAAGGTCCGGGCGTTGCAGGTAGCTGTGACGGTCGACGGCGGCGCTGTGCAGCAACAGGCTGTCGCGGCCGCGTTCGGCCAGTTGGCTGCTGAGTCCTACATGGTCAAACGGCAGGTGTACGGCGTCCCGCGCCTGGGCGTGGGCGAACTGGAAATCCAGCTGCGCGCCGGTAGGAATGCTGGTGCCGGTACGGCCCAGGGCAATTCGCGCCGGGGTCAGGCGCCGCAGTTCCAGCCACGGGTTGTCCACGTTGTTTTCCGGGGTGTCGATGTGCACAGGCGGTTCCTTCTTCATCCCAGTTGCGCCAAGGCGTGGCGGAATGCCGGTGGCAGGCTGTTGCCGAAGTGCACCTTGCCGTCGGCTTGCGTGAAGATGCCCATTTTCGCCAGCCACTGTTCAAACTCCGGTGCCGGCTTTAACCCCAATGTTTGCCGGGCGTAGAGCGCGTCGTGGAACGAGGTGGTCTGGTAGTTGAGCATGATGTCGTCGGAGCCCGGGATGCCCATGATGAAGTTAATCCCGGCCACGCCCAGCAGCGTGAGCAGGGTGTCCATGTCGTCCTGGTCGGCTTCGGCATGGTTGGTGTAGCAGATGTCGCAGCCCATCGGCACGCCCAGCAGCTTGCCGCAGAAGTGATCTTCGAGGCCGGCCCGGATGATCTGCTTGCCGTTGTACAGGTACTCGGGGCCGATGAAGCCGACCACGGTGTTCACCAAAAACGGCTTGAAGTGCCGGGCCACGGCGTAGGCGCGGGTTTCGCAGGTTTGCTGGTCGACGCCAAAGTGCGCGTTGGCCGACAAGGCGCTGCCCTGGCCGGTTTCGAAATACATCAGGTTTTGCCCGAGGGTGCCGCGATTCAGGCTCAGGCCCGCGTCGTAGCCTTCCTGCAACACGCTCAGGCTGTTGCCGAAACTGGCGTTGGCCGCCTCGGTGCCGGCGATCGACTGGAACACCAGGTCCAGCGGCACGCCACGGTTGATGGCTTCGATGGAGGTGGTGACGTGGGTCAGCACGCAGGCCTGGGTCGGGATTTCGTAGCGCTGGATGATCGCGTCGAGCATTTCCAGCATGGCGCAGATCGAGGCGATGCTGTCGGTGGCCGGGTTGATGCCGATCATCGCGTCGCCGTTACCGTAGAGCAGGCCGTCGAGAATGCTGGCGGCGATACCCGCCGGTTCATCGGTGGGATGGTTGGGTTGCAGGCGGGTGGACAGGCGCCCGCGCAGGCCCATGGTGCCGCGAAACTGTGTGACGACGCGGATCTTCTGCGCCACCAGTACCAGGTCCTGCACCCGCATGATCTTCGACACGGCGGCGGCCATTTCCGGTGTCAGCCCGGGCGCCAGGGCGCGCAGGCTTTGTTCGTCGGCCGCGTCGCTGAGCAGCCAATCCCGCAGGCCACCGACGGTCAGGTGGCTTACCACGGAAAACGCCTGTTTATCGTGGGTGTCGATAATCAGCCGGGTGACTTCGTCGCTTTCGTACGGGATCAGCACTTCTTCAAGAAAGTGCTTCAGCGGAATATTGGCCAGGGCCATTTGCGCCGCGACACGCTCACCGTCGTTCTGCGCGGCAACACCGGCGAGGAAATCCCCGGAGCGCGCCGGGCTAGCCTTGGCCATCACGTCCTTGAGGCTGTCGAAGCGGTAGGTCAATGCACCGACCGCGTGGGAAAAGCTTGCCATACAGAGTCTCCTTGGCGGCGCGGGCAGCGGCCCGCACCGAGGTTTACGGCGTTTAGTGCAAGGCGGCCTCTGCGGCCTGGATCGCCGCAAATTCTTCTTCCGGCGTGCCTGCTACCAAGTGATGCCGACTGTAGAAAGCAAAGTAAGCAATTAATACTCCATAGATGATCGCGGCGCCAATCACCACGCGCGGATCCACCAGAAAGCCCGCCACAACAGCGATGCAGGCCAGTACCAGAGCGACGCCCGAGGTGAAGATGCCGCCCGGTGTGCGGTAAGGGCGGTCCATTTTGGGGCGGCGGATGCGCAAGGTGATGTGTGCGGCCATCATCAGCACGTAGGAAATGGTCGCGCCGAACACGGCCACCAGGATCAGCAAATCACCCTGGCCGGTCAGCGACAGGCCAAACCCGATAATGCCGGGGATCACCAGGGCCAGGACGGGCGCCTTGCTTTTGTTGGTCTGCGACAGCTTGCGCGGCAGGTAGCCGGCGCGGGACAGGGCGAAGATCTGCCGAGAGTAGGCGTAGATGATCGAGAAAAAACTCGCGATCAGCCCGGCCAGGCCCACCAGATTGACGAAGTGGCCCATCCAGGTGGAACCGCCATAGGCTTTGGACAAGGCTTCTACCAGCGGATTGCCCGATGCCATCAGTGCATAGGCGCCAGCGCCGCCGGGCGCGATGACCAGGATCAGCAGGGCGAAGCTGGTCAGCACCACAATGGCACCGATCAGGCCGCGGGGCAGGTCACGTTTCGGGTTCTTGGTTTCTTCGGCGGCCAGCGGCACGCCTTCGACCGCCAGGAAGAACCAGATTGCATAGGGGATCGCTGCCCACACGCCGACATACCCGAATGGCAGGAAGGTGCTGGCGCCCTTGGCCTCGGTCACCGGAATATCCAGCAGGTTGGCGATATTGAAGTGCGGCACCATCGCCACCAGGAACACGCCCAGGGCAATGGCGGCGACGGCGGTAATCACAAACATCAGCTTCAGCGCCTCACCCACCCCGAAGATGTGGATGCCGATAAAGATGATGTAGAACGCCAGGTAGATGATCCAGCCGCCAATGCCGAACAGCGACTCGCAATAGGCGCCGATAAACACTGCGATGGCGGCGGGGGCGATGGCGTATTCGATAAGGATCGCGGTGCCGGTGAGGAATCCGCCCCAGGGGCCGAACGCGCTGCGGGCAAAGCCGTAGCCGCCGCCAGCGGTAGGAATCATGGAAGACAGTTCGGCCAGGGAGAAACACATGCACAGGTACATGGTGGCCATCAGCAGTGTGGCGAGGAACATGCCGCCCCAGCCGCCCTGGGCCAGGCCGAAGTTCCAGCCGGCGTAGTCGCCGGAGATCACGTAGGCAACCCCGAGACCGACCAGGAGCACCCAGCCGGCAGCGCCTTTTTTCAGTTCCCGTTGTTGGAAGTATTCGTTGCCGACCTTTTCAAAGTCGACGGAAGACCCGGACGCCGGAGCGCCATTCGGTTCGCTAGGCATGATGGAATCCCTTTCTTATTGTTTTGTCCCGGCTTACTTAAGTAAGCCGAATGAGTAGCAAGGTCTTGTGAAGATCAAGTGTGGGAGCGGGCTTGCTCGCGAATGCGGTGGGGCAGTTCAAAATTCAGTCACTGATACACCGCATTCGCGAGCAAGCCCGCTCCCACATTTTTATTGCATTTCAAATGTGGGAGCGGGTTGTGAGTTAGAAGAAGCCCAGCGGATTGATGTCGTAGCTCACCAGCAGGTTTTTGGTCTGCTGATAGTGATCAAGCATCATCTTGTGAGTCTCACGCCCCACACCGGACTTCTTGTAACCGCCAAACGCGGCATGCGCCGGGTACAGGTGATAGCAGTTGGTCCACACGCGCCCGGCCTTGATCGCCCGGCCCATGCGGTAGGCGCGGTTGATGTCGCGGGTCCACAGGCCGGCACCCAGGCCGAACTCGGTGTCGTTGGCGATCGCCAGGGCTTCGGCTTCATCCTTGAACGTGGTGATGCTCACCACCGGGCCAAAGATTTCTTCCTGGAACACCCGCATCTTGTTGGTGCCCTTGAGCAGGGTCGGCTGGATGTAATAGCCGGTGGCCAAATCGCCGGTCAGCTTCTCGACCTTGCCGCCGGTCAGCAGCTCGGCGCCTTCGCCTTTGGCGATTTCGAGGTAGGACAGGATCTTGTCGAACTGCTGCTCGGACGCCTGGGCGCCGACCATGGTGTCGGTGTCCAGCGGGTCGCCACGTTTGATCGACTCGACCTTCTTCATCACCACTTTCATGAAATCGTCGTAGATCGACTCTTCCACCAGCGCGCGGGAAGGGCAGGTGCACACTTCGCCCTGGTTGAAGAACGCCAGCACCAAGCCTTCGGCGGCTTTCTCGATGAATTGCGGTTCGGCTTTCATGATGTCGGCGAAGAAGATGTTCGGCGACTTGCCGCCCAGTTCAACGGTGGACGGAATGATGTTCTCGGCGGCCGCGTGCATGATGTGCGAGCCCACTGGTGTGGAGCCAGTGAAGGCGATCTTGGCGATGCGCTTGCTGGTGGCCAGGGCTTCGCCGGCTTCTTTGCCGTAGCCGTGCACCACGTTCAGTACGCCTGGCGGCAGCAGGTCGCCGATCAGTTCCATCAGCACGTTGATGCCCAGCGGGGTTTGCTCGGCAGGCTTGAGCACCACGCAGTTACCGGCAGCCAGGGCTGGCGCGAGTTTCCAGGCGGCCATCAGCAGCGGGAAGTTCCACGGGATGATCTGGCCGACTACGCCCAGCGGCTCGTGGAAGTGATAGGCGGCGGTGTGTTCGTTGATTTCGGCGCTGCTGCCTTCCTGGGCGCGGATGCAGCCGGCGAAGTAGCGGAAGTGGTCAGCGGCCAGCGGGATGTCGGCGTTCAGGGTTTCGCGTACGGCCTTGCCGTTGTCCCAGGTCTCGGTGATAGCCAGCAGTTCGAGGTTCTGTTCGATGCGGTCGGCGATTTTCAGCAGCACCAGCGAGCGGTCCTGAGCCGAGGTTTTGCCCCAGGCGTCAGCGGCGGCGTGGGCGGCGTCCAGAGCCTTGTCGATGTCTTTGGCTGTGGAGCGCGGGAATTCGGCGATGGGCTTGCCGTTGACCGGCGAGGTGTTGGTGAAATAGTTGCCATCGACCGGCGCGACAAATTCACCGCCGATGTAGTTGCCGTACTTGGCCTTGAACGAAACGATAGCGCCTTCAGTACCGGGGTGTGCGTAACGCATGGTGGGTATCTCCTGGCTTTTTTGTGTTTATTGGAGGACGCACGGTTGTGCTTGTTAAAGCGTAGAGCAAAGGTCGGGCCAGTGCCTTGCGGGCCCCGCAAATCAAGGGTTTTGAGGTTATTGCAAGCCGTTGCTGTGACAGGCTTGGTACAGCTTGGGTGACAGTTTGTGCCACAAACGGTACAGCCTGTGACCCATGGGTCTGGTCGGGATTGCATTGGTCGGGGCGCTGGAGGATGCTGGGCATTCGCGCGCGGTGGTGTAGCTCACGCAGGGAGAATAATAAAAACATGCAAAACGATCATTTCAGTCGCCATGCCCAGCAAGTCCTGACGGTCACCCGTGGCCAGGACCCTTTGCACGGCCCCGGCAGCGATCCGTCCATCGCCCGCTCCTGGCTGCGTTGCCTGGAGGACTATCACCTCGACCCCGCGCTGACCATCGCGCCCACGGTGCTCGAACATGGCCGCCTGCTGGAAAGCCGCGAACGCCTGCAACAAGTGTTGAGCATCGCCGGCAGTGAAATGAACAACCTGCATCAACAGCTCTCCGGCGCCGGCCATGCCGTGCTGCTGACCGATGCCCGCGGGGTGATCCTCAACTGCGTCACCGCGCCCAGCGAGCGCAAGATTTTCGAACGTGCCGGGCTGTGGCTGGGCGCCGACTGGAGCGAGGCCTGCGAAGGCACCAACGGCATCGGCACCTGCCTGGTGGAGCGCCAGTCCCTGACGATTCATCGCGATGAACACTTCCGTGGTCGGCATACCGGGCTGACCTGCTCTGCCAGCCCGGTGTTCGACCCCCATGGCGAGCTGCTGGCGGTGCTGGATGTGTCCTCGGCCCGGGAAGCGGTGTCGCGCCAAAGCCAATTCCACACCATGGCGCTGGTCAATCTTTCGGCGAAGATGATCGAGAGTTGTTACTTCCTGCGGCATTTCGAGAACCACTGGTTACTGCGCTTTCATTTGCAGGCGGAGTCCGTGGGCCTGTTCAGCGAAGGGTTGCTGGCGTTCGATGGCGAAGGGCGCATTTGCGCGGTCAACCAGAGTGCGTTGAACCTGCTCGGGCAGATCCGTGGCGGCCTGTTGGGGCAGCCGGTGGAGGCATTTTTCGATTGCTCCCTGGACGAGTTGCTCGGGCGTGCCAGCGCGAATGCCAGCGCCAGTTGGCCGTTGCGTACCCGCGATGGCCGTGGGTTGTTCGCGGTGTTGCGCGGCCAGCCCCGCAGCGTACCGGTGCCAGCTCCACAGCCCTTGCCCGAACGGCCCCGGTTGCCGGGCATTTGCCTGGGCGATGCGGCGCTGCAAAACGATTTCCGCAAGGCGTTGCGTGTGTTCGAGCGTGATGTACCTTTACTGATCAATGGCGAAACCGGCTCCGGTAAGGAGGCGTTTGCCAAGGCGGTGCACCATGCCAGCCTCCGGGCCGATAAAGCCTTTATCGCCCTGAACTGCGCGGCCATCCCGGAAAGCCTGATCGAGAGCGAGCTGTTCGGCTATCGCGGTGGCAGTTTCACCGGCGCCCGCAAGGAAGGTATGCGCGGCAAGCTGCAACAAGCGGATGGTGGCACGTTGTTTCTGGATGAAATCGGCGATATGCCCCTCGCTTTGCAAACGCGTCTGTTAAGGGTTTTGGAAGATCGACTCGTCGTGCCCATCGGCGGCGAGCCGCAAGCGGTGAACGTCAGAATCATCAGCGCCACCCACCGTAATTTACTGGAGCGGGTAGAGGACGGCAGTTTTCGCGAAGACCTGTACTACCGGCTGAACGGCCTGGAAATCGCCCTGCCGCCGTTGCGTGAGCGCAGCGATAAGTCGCAACTGCTCGACTTTCTGTTGGCTGAGGAGACGGGCGACGAGCCGGTGTTGCTCGACAGCCCTGCGCGTCAGGCACTGTTGGCATTTGCCTGGCCGGGCAATGTACGGCAGTTGCGCACGGTGCTGCGCACGTTGGCGGCATTGTGCGACGACGGACGGATTGGGCTTGAGGACCTGCCAGCGGTCATTCGCCAGGCACGCCCGCAGCCTGCAGTAGTAGAGGACCGTTCGGATTCGCCCTTGGACGATGCAGAGCGCCTGGCGCTGCTCAATGCCTTGGAGCAACAACGCTGGCACATGAGCCATACGGCAGAGCAACTGGGGGTAAGCCGCAACACCTTGTATAGAAAGCTGCGTAAACACGGGATCGCCCGTTAGCTAAAGAGTGCGAATTTTTCCACCCTACGCTAACCTGCCTCGATGTTTTACGAGGTCGACTATGCACATTCATATTCTCGGTATTTGCGGCACGTTCATGGGCTCTATGGCGGTTCTCGCCAAAGAACTGGGCCATCATGTTACTGGCTCCGATGCCAACGTTTACCCTCCCATGAGCACGCAGTTGCAGGCTCAGGGCATTGAGCTGACCCAAGGCTACGACCCGGCGCAGTTCGACCCGGTCCCGGACCTGGTGGTGATCGGCAATGCCATGAGCCGCGGTAACCCGGCGGTCGAGTACGTACTCAATAAAGGTTTGCCTTACGTGTCTGGCCCGCAATGGCTGGCAGACCACGTGTTGCAAGGCCGTTGGGTGCTGGCGGTTGCCGGAACCCACGGCAAGACCACCACCAGCAGCATGCTGGCCTGGGTGCTGGAGCACGCGGGCATGAGCCCGGGCTTCCTGATCGGCGGCGTGCCACAGAACTTCTCGGTGTCGGCGCGCCTCGGCGACACCCCGTTCTTTGTCATCGAAGCCGATGAGTACGACAGCGCATTCTTCGACAAACGCTCCAAGTTCGTTCACTACCGCCCGCGCACGGCGATCCTGAATAACCTGGAGTTCGATCACGCTGACATCTTCCCTGACTTGGCGGCCATCGAGCGGCAGTTCCATCACTTGGTGCGCACTATCCCAAGCGAAGGCCTGGTGATTCACCCGACTACCGAACCGGCCTTGCAGCGCGTGATCGAGATGGGCTGCTGGACTCCGGTACAAACCACCGGTGCGGCCGGTCAATGGCAGGTCAAACTGCTGAGTGAAGACGGTTCAAAATTTGAAGTCCTGTTCGAAGGCGTCGCCCAGGGCATCGTCGATTGGGACATGACAGGCCAACACAACGTCGCCAACGCCTTGGTTACCCTGGCGGCTGCGCGGCATGTCGGGGTGTTGCCATCCATGGGCATCGCTGCCTTGAGCGCATTCAAAAGCGTCAAGCGCCGTATGGAAAAGGTCGCCGAAGTGAATGGGATTACCATCTACGACGACTTTGCCCACCACCCGACGGCCATCGCCACCACCCTGGATGGCCTGCGCAAACGCGTGGGTGACGCCCAGGTCATTGCGATTATCGAACCACGCTCCAACTCCATGAAGCTGGGCGCCCACCGTGATGGTTTGCCGGAAAGCGTCAACGATGCAGACCAGGCTGTGTGGTATGCACCCGCCAACCTCGGCTGGGACTTGCCCGCCATTGCCGCGCTGTGCACGGTGCCGTCGATTTGCTGCGACTCACTGGAAGGCATCATCGAGCACGTGAAACATCAGGCCAAGCCCGGCACTCACGTGGTGATCATGAGTAACGGCGGCTTCGGCGGCCTGCACGGCAAACTCGCCGAGGCCCTGAAATGAGCGGCCCGGAACGCGTCACCCTGGCGATGACCGGCGCATCGGGCGCGCCCTATGGCTTGCGCCTGCTGGATTGCCTGGTGCGCGAAGACCGCGAGGTGCACTTCCTGATCTCCAAGGCGGCGCAACTGGTACTGGCCACCGAGACCGATGTCGCGTTGCCGCCCAAGGTGCAGATGATGCAGGCCTTCCTCACCGAGTACACCGGTGCGGCGGCGGGGCAGATCAAGGTCTATGGCAAGGAAGACTGGATGTCGCCGGTGGCTTCGGGTTCCGGCGCACCGGCTGCGATGGTGGTGGTGCCGTGTTCCACCGGGACCCTGTCGGCGATTGCCACGGGGGCCTGCAACAACCTGATCGAGCGCGCAGCGGATGTGACCTTGAAGGAGCGCCGCCAGTTGATTCTGGTACCGCGCGAGGCGCCGTATTCGAGCATCCATCTGGAACACATGCTCAAGCTCTCGAACATGGGCGTGACCATCCTGCCGGCGTCGCCGGGCTTTTATCACCAGCCGCAAACCATCGATGACCTGGTGGATTTTGTGGTGGCGCGGATTCTCAACCTGTTGAACATTCCCCAGGACATGCTGCCGCGCTGGGGCGAGCACCACTTGAGCAGTGATGAATAAATTATTGATGGTGTTGCTGGCGGCTCAGCTGACGGGGTGCGCGACTGCGCGCACGCTGGACGCGGCACAACCCGGGGCGCCGGTGGTGTATGCCGGGACGCGTCTGGATTTGTATGCGATTCAAGGTGGGTGTTGCGCGATGGACCGCTTTGGGGCCGAGGCGCCGAGCTATCCCCATGTCGACCTGCCGGCCAGCGCGTTGCTCGATACACTGCTGTTGCCGTTGTCGGTGCTGACGGTGTTGGGGGTTGGGTTTAACGCGACGGGTGGCCTGTAGTACAAAATCTCAGGAACACCCTATACCTAATGTGGGAGCGGGCTTGCTCGCGAATGCGGTGGATCAGTCACTGATGTATTGACTGATACTGCGCATTCGCGAGCAAGCCCGCTCCCACATTTGGAGGGTGTACGCCCTGGAATACGGTTATTTGCCGAGCTTGCGCAGCTCATCCGACTCCACAACCCGCACCCCATCCTGCTCTTCCAGCGCCAGCCGCCACATCGCGCGTGCCAGTTCGCACACTTCAATGCCGTGGTACTTGCCCGGAATCAGTCGCGACAATGGCCCGGCCAGTTGCTCGGCCAAGCGTGGCTCCAACCGCTCACCCAGCAACAGCGAAGGCCGCACGATGGTCAACTGCGGCCAATCCTGAGCCTTCAGCGCCTGTTCCATTTCCCCCTTGACCCGGTTGTAGAAGATCGAGGATTTCGGATCGGCGCCGATCGCGCTGATCACGATCAGGTGCCGCGCGCCCAGTTCCCGGGCGCGCTTGGCGAAGGCTACGACCATGTCCAGGTCGACGGCGCGGAAGGCTGCTTCGGACCCGGCTTGCTTGATGGTGGTGCCCAGGCAGCAGAAAGCGATGTCCACCTGGCCGCTCAGTTGCGGCAGGAATACTTTCGGGTCGCCCACCGGGTTTTCCAGGTGTGGATGCTCGGCCAATGGCTTGCGGCTGGGTGCCAGCACGCGGGTCACTGTCGGCTCGTTGAGCAGGCGGTCCAGCAGGTGTTCCCCGGTCAGGCCGGAGGCTCCGGCGAGCAAGATATGCTGAGGCGTCAGGTACATGGTGTTTCCCCCTAGATACAGATTCAGCTTAGTTGCTCTTGGCTTCCTTGCTATTCATTGAGACGCTTTCCAACGCTTTTCGTGCCTGCTGTTTTCGTAATAATTGCCAATGGGCAATCACGCCCTTGGGGGCCCAGATCTGCGGTTCGGAGGCTTCGAAGTTGTCCGCCTGTTCGCGTTCGGCCACGTGGGTTTGCGCCAGTTTGAAGGCTTGCTGCAAATCGTCGGTCTGGTTGAAGGCCTGGGCGAAGAGGGCGTCGCCGAAGTAGGTGAAGTCGGCCTCTTCGGAGCAGCCGAACGACACGCGGTCGGCCCGTGAGGCGGTCATGATCAGGGTGTGTTCGTCTTTCAGCGCCGGGATGAACCCGCCGGAGTAGCAGGCCGAAATCACGATGATCTTGTCGCGGGTCTTCAGCGGTTCCAACACGGCGGCCAACTCATCGGTCGGCAGGTCGGCCAACTCCATGCGTGGCTGGTCGAGCACCAATTCGTGTTCGTGGGTGCCGTGGCTGGTCAGGTAGATGAACACCAGGTCTTCCGGACCACTGCGTTCGGCCAGGGTCTGGACCGAGCGGCGCAGGCTTTCGCGAGTGGCCATGGGGCGGTCGGCAATATGGTCGCGGTGGTTCACCAGGCGGATCTGGCCGTAGGCGCCGAAGCGGGTGGCGAGCATGTTGCTGACGTAGTCGGCTTCACGCAGGAACACGCTCTGCTTGCCGTCGCCGGCCACCACCAGGGTGTACAGCTCCACCGCCTTGGTGGAGGCAGGCACGGCGGCGAGGGCTGCATCGAGCAAACGGCCCTGGGCCAGCAGGCCGGTTTCCAGCGGGTCGGGTAATAACTTGCCGTCGGCGTCGCGCACGCGCATGCCATTGACCCAGGTGCCGGCCTGTACGGTGCCATCCGTGAGCACCAGGGTTCCGCGCCCTTGATAGCTGTCGCTGTCAAAGCCGCCGATATAGAAGCTGCCGTCGGTGAGGTTCAGGCGGCCCGGGCCTGTGAAGCGCCAGTCAACGAATTGACCGACATAGTGGCTGCCGTCGACGCCGATCAGTTCGCCCTTGCCGCTGAGGGCGCCTTCCTTGAACTCGCCGATCCATACGTCGCCGTCGGCGTTCTCATAACGGCCCTTGCCGTTGAGCTGGTTCTGTTTGAAGTGGCCGATGTACATGTCGCCTTCGGCACTGTTGAAGGTGCCGTTGCCCTCCAACTGGCCATCGACGAAGCGGCCGCTGAACTGGTTGCCGCTGTCGTCGTTGCGCTGGCCTTCGCCGTTGGGCTTGCCGTGGGCGAACTGGCCCTGGTACTGGCTGCCGTCGGCCAGCTCGAGGCGGCCGAGGCCGGAATACTGGTCGTCCTTGAATTCGCCGCGATAGGTCATCTGCCCTTCTTTGAGGGTGCCTTCGCCGTTGCGTTTGCCTTGCTTGAACCCGCCGACGTAGCTGTTGCCCACCGTGGTCAGGCTGCCCTGGCCGTCGAACAGGCCTTGCTGGAACTGGCCTTTATAGACTTCGCCATTGCTGCCATGCCACTCGCCCTGGCCGTGCCATTGGCCTTTATCAAACTGGCCGGCGTACCAGCTGCCGTTGGGGTAATCCACTCGGCCCTGGCCTTGCAGCAAGCCATTGACCACATCGCCACGGTAACGACCGCCATCGGGCAGCCGCGCATCGGGCGGCAACAGCGATTCGCCGTCGCCGCACGCAGTGAGCAACAGGACAAGAGCAAGGGGGGCGAGTGGGCGCATAGCGGGATCCGGATAATTGAGCGCCGAGTATGCCGCAGCTGCGAGATCTATACATAAATTTACATGAATTGTGGTGAGCGGTCGGGCCCACCACAGCCAGGCTCAGACGAAGCAGAGTGACAACGACTCGGCTATATATGCGGGTTTTTCCTGGCCATCGATTTCCAGGGTGCAGGTAGCCTTAAGCAGCCATTGCCCAGGCTTTTTCTCGGTGGCGTCGGTCAGGGTCACGGCCAGGCGCACCTTGGAATCCACCTTCACCGGCTGGATGAAGCGCACACTGTCCAGGCCATAGTTGACGGCCATTTTCAGGCCTTCTGGCATGATCAGGATGTCTTCGATCAGCTTGGGTATCAGCGACAGCGACAGGAAACCGTGGGCGATGGTGCCGCCAAACGGTGTCTTGGCGGCTTTCACCGGGTCGACGTGGATGAACTGAAAATCGCCGGTGGCTTCCGCGAACAGGTTGATGCGCTCCTGGTCGATGGTGAGCCATGCGGAACGTCCCAGTTCCTTGCCGACATAATCCTTGAGTTGCTCTACGGGTACTGAGGGCATTGCGACTCTCCTTGGTTCATCATGTTGTGTTTTTGGACAGGTCCAGAGAACCAATGTAGATCATCACGGGCACTTGGCCCGGTCAACCCACCATGCTTTTGGCGAATGCCGCTCCATAGAGGCAGCGTGCTTATAATGCCGACACGCTTTTGGGGGGAAGAACGGATGCTGTTACGCGGTCTGACATGGCTGGTGCTGTTTCAATTGCTCGGCACGGCGATCAATCATTTGTTTGTCCCGGTGTTGCCGGGGCCGATTATTGGCCTGCTGCTGATGCTGGCATTTCTGGTGTGGCGCGGCGAAGTTGGTGAACCCCTGAGCCTGGCCGCCAGCAGCCTGCTGCGTTACCTGCCGTTGCTGCTGGTGCCGCCGGCGGTGGGCGTGATGGTGTATGCCAAGGATATCGCCGCCGACTTCTGGGCCATCGTCGGCGCGTTGGTGTTGTCGCTGGTGATCGCCATGGGTTTTGTCGGCGTGTTGATGCAGCAGATGGTCAAGCGCAAGGAGAAGGACCAATGATCTTCGACTGGCACGGCGCGTGGTCGGCGGTCATTCATCACCCGCTGTTCGGCATCGGCGTCACCCTCGGCGCCTATCAGCTGGTGCTGGCTGGCTTCGAGAAAACCCGCTGGATTTTCCTGCAGCCGGTGCTGGTGTCGATGCTGCTGGTGATCGGCGTGTTGCTCAGCTGCGGCCTGACCTACGTCGAGTACCGCAAAAGCACCGAGATCATGAGCATCCTGCTGGGCCCGGCAACGGTAGCCCTGGCGGTGCCGCTTTACCTGAATCTGCGACGGATTCGCCAATTGTTCTGGCCGATTTTTACTACGCTGGTAGTGGGAGGCGTATTGGCCACCGGTCTGTGCGTGCTGTTGGGCTGGTGGTTTGGTGCCGAACACATGATGCTGATGACCATGGCGCCCAAGTCCGTGACCTCACCGATTGCGATGCTGGTGGCCGAGCAGATCGGTGGCGTGGCGGCATTGGCGGCGGTGTTTGTGCTGATCACCGGGGTGATCGGCGCGATGATCGGGCCGGCGTATTTGTCGCGCCTGGGCGTGCACAGCCCCGAGGCGCGTGGCATGGCGCTGGGCATGACCGCCCACGCGGTGGGTACCTCGGTGGCTTTGCAGGAAAGCGAAGAGACCGGCGCCTTTGCGGCGCTGGCCATGAGTTTGATGGGCGTGGCCACGGCGGTGTTCTTGCCGTTGGCCGTGTCGCTGGTTATTTAAGTCGGGTTTAAGGAAACCTTTTATGAGTCTGGCGCTTTTCCCGCTCAATACCGTGCTGTTTCCCGGGTGCACCCTCGACCTGCAATTGTTCGAGGTGCGTTACCTGGACATGATCAGCCGCTGCATGAAAAAGGGCGAAAGCTTTGGCGTGGTGTGCATCCTCGACGGCAAGGAAGTCGGGCTGGCGCCGGATGGCTACGCGTTGATTGGCTGCGAAGCGCTGATTCGCGACTTCAAGCAGCAGGACAATGGCCTGCTGGGGATTCGGGTCGAGGGCGGTCGGCGTTTTCGCGTACGTGACGCCGGTGTGCAGAAGGACCAACTGCTGGTGGCTGAGGTGCAGTGGCTGGACGAGCACCCCGAGCAGCCGTTGGAAGAGGAAGACGCCGACTTGCTCGCGCTGCTGCACGCCTTGGCTGAACACCCGATGGTCGCCTCCCTGGACATGGGCACCCACGCCGATGGCCAGCAGGCCTTGGGCAATCAGCTGGCGTATCTGCTGCCCTTTACCGAGGCCGACAAGATCGACCTGCTGCAACTCGATGACCCGCAACAGCGTCTGGACGCGATCCAACTGTTGCTGGATGAATTGCAGGGCGAGCTGTTCACCTGACCCGCGAGTGCCACTCGGATTTATCCTTCCCCGTCTTCAGATTTTCCGTCGTTGTCCTGATCTCGTTGCCTGAAATAGTTGGCAATCACGTAACGATGATCAGGGGGAAGGATGATTCAGCTTTCGCAATCGGAGCAAGTCGTATGGGATGCCTTTTTTATAGCCATCACAACTCAGATACTGCAGTTGGACGACGGTCGCGGTGCGGAAGACATCGCCGAACGCGCCGCGCATATAGCTGACGAAATGTTTCTGGAGCGGCGCGAGCGCAGCGTCGAACGTTGCGCTGCACCCTTGGATTGGCTGGGGCCTGCTTAGTAGGCGTACCTGAGCAGCGCGTGAGAAGTGCCGGTAAACGCAATGAACGCGAGCACCGCGCCACACACGGGCAAGATCAGCCACCAGACTTTCGGCGGCATTGCTGGTAATAGGCTGCGCTGCTGGCTGAAGTGCAGGCTGAAGGCACAGACCGTCATTGCCAACAGGGTGCCGGCCAGGATGTCCGTCGGCCAGTGCGCTCCCAGGTACACCCGGGAAATCGCGATGGTCGCTGCGGGAATGCAGCCAAGCACCAGCCAGGTCAGGCGCAGGCGGGTCGGTTGACCACGGCCGGCCAGCACTGCCAACGCCAGGAAGAATGCAAACGAGCCGGACGCATGGCCGCTGGGCATGCTGAAACTGGTCAGCGGATCGGTCAGCACTTCAGGGCGCATCCGCGCGAAAAACAGTTTGGTGCCGGTATTGATCAGCGCAGCGCCCAGCAGGGTGGCGCCGACAAAGATTGCCTGGCGCCATTGCCGCGCCACTACCAGCAGGCCGGTCAATACGGCACTGGCCACAAACATCTTCTTGAACTCGCCGAGCTGGGTCACCATCACCATGGCCCGGTCGATCGCCGGGCCGCGGTGTTCCTGCACCAGCGCCATCAAGCCCTGGTCAAAGTCGTTCAGGTAGTGATAGCCGATAAACAACGCAATCAGCAGTGTGCCGCCGATGCAGCCTATCCATAGGGTGGCGCGCCGGTGGCCGCGCAGGCTGGTGTTGAGGCTCACGCCGATCAGCACCGCCAGGCAGGCGGCGACAATCCCGGCTTCTGGCCAGAAGCCCTCGGGCAATGGCAGGCGGAAGGCCGCGCCGGTGGCCCAACCCGGCAGCAGATACGCCACCGACCATCCCGCGCCGGCCAGCAGGCTCACGGCAACAAAGCGTGGGAAGGGCATGTCACACATGCCCGCGACCATCGGCAACATCGGCCGCAACGGACCAATGAAGCGTCCTACCAGCAGGCTCGCAATGCCGTACTTGTGGAAGTAAGCCTCAGCGCCGCTCATCCATTCAGGGTGATGCCGCAGGCCGGGCAGGCGCCGGATGTTCTGGTGGAAATGACGACCGAGGAAGTAGGAAGCAACATCACCCAGCATGCCACCGAGGAAGCCCAGCAACAGGGTTTCCCCCAGGGACACTGCGCCGCTGCCGGCCAGCGCGGCGATAGCAAACAGCAACACCGTGCCCGGTACGATCAGGCCGGCAATGGCCAGGCACTCCACGCACGCCACGATAAATACCGCCACGGCGAGCCATTGCGGGTTTAGGGTCAGCCAGCCGGTAATGCCATCGAGCCATGGGCCCATACAATCAAACTCCCTTTGTGAATATTGCCCCCTCTGTAGGAGCGAGCTTGCTCGCGAAGGTCGTTAACGATAACGCGGGCTTTCTGGTTTAGCGCGGCGCTCTCGGGTTCTTCGCGAGCAAGCTCGCTCCTACAAAGGGCGAGTGTGTTTCAAATCAAAAAATAGTCGCGGCCTTCGACCTGGCCTCGGCGCAGCGGGTTCCGTGTGCAATACGGCGCATAACCGGCATCCACGAAGCGGTACATCAGGTGTTCATCGCGCCCGCCGGGGATGCCCAGTCGGGTGGCCTGGATGATCTGCGCCGGCGCAAGCCCCACGTCTTCCACGTAGAGCAACTCCTGGTCAAAGCGTTTGGCATCCCACATCGGCACCTTCAAACCCAGTGCCTTGCACAGCAAGGTCTGGCCGGCACACAGCTTTTGCGAGGGGCGGGGCTTGCCGCTGGCGTCCGGGTTGTTCAGCAGCATCTGCGCCAGGCTGGCCGGGCCTGACACTTCGTCGACCCACGGATAGGCCGATTTGATCAACACCGCATTGCCTGCGCCGTGGGCGCTGAAGTTCAGCGAATCGCCGCCACGGGCGTAGTACATATAGATGTGGCCGCCATCCAGAAACAAAGCCTTACGCTTTTCTGTGTAGCCGAGGGACGCGTGGCTGCCTTTTTCGGCGAGGTAATAGGCTTCGGTTTCGATAATTCGCGCCGACAGCCACAAATCACCGACACGGTGGCGAATGACTTTTCCGAGCAATTCGCGCGCGAGCAGTTGCGCGTCACGGTCGAAAAAGCCGTCGGGCAGGGCATTGGCGGGGATCAATGGCGAAAAACTGGACATGGCGATCAAAGGTAATACGGCTAAATGTGACAGGATGATAACAACTCCAGCCTTAATTCCCGCTGAACGTCGGGTTTTTACAGTTCATTTCGACCATCCGCCCCTCACCGCTGTCCGTGGGACGGCGTCACAGCTATAATCTGCCGCTTTCCTCTTTGCCAAGACCCCACCAGACCATGACTGAGTCCGTTCTTGACTACATGACCCGCCTGGGTCGCGCTGCCCGTCAGGCCTCGCGGTTGATCGCCCGTGCGAGCACGGCGCAGAAGAACCGCGCCTTGCTGGCGGCTGCCGACGCTCTGGATGCTTCGCGCTCCGAGCTGACCGCCGCCAACGAGCAAGACCTGGCCAACGGCCGGGCAAATGGTCTGGAACCTGCCTTGCTGGATCGCCTGGCGCTGACGCCGGAACGCATCGACGACATGATCGAGGGTTTGCGCCAGGTGGCCAAGCTGCCTGACCCCATCGGTGAAATCCGCGACATGCGCTACCTGCCATCGGGTATCCAGGTGGGCAAGATGCGCGTGCCCCTGGGCGTGATCGGCATCATCTATGAGTCGCGCCCGAACGTGACCATCGACGCCGCGAGCCTGTGCCTCAAGTCCGGCAACGCCACCATCCTGCGGGGCGGTTCCGAGGCCATCAATTCCAACCGTGCCATCGCCGCGTGCATTCAGCAGGGCCTGGCCGTGGCCGAACTGCCGGCCGAAGTGGTGCAAGTGGTCGAGACCACTGACCGCGCTGCCGTTGGTGCGCTGATCACCATGCCTGAATTCGTCGACGTGATCGTGCCGCGTGGTGGCAAGAGCCTGATCGAGCGCGTGAGCCGTGATGCCAAGGTGCCGGTCATCAAGCACCTGGACGGCGTCTGCCACGTGTTCATCGACGTCGCTGCCGACCTCGACAAGGCGATCCGCATCGCCGACAACGCCAAGACCCACCGCTACGCCCCGTGCAACACCATGGAAACCCTGTTGGTGCACGCAGGCATTGCCGATCGCGTGCTGCCGCCGCTGGCTGCCATCTACCGCGACAAGGGCGTTGAACTGCGTGGCTGCGAGGGTACCCGGGCGATGCTCGGCAGCGACGTGATCGAAGCCACCGAGCAAGACTGGTACACCGAATACACGGCGCCGATCCTGTCGATCCGTATCGTCGATGACCTGGACCAGGCCATCGAGCACATCAACCAATACGGCTCCAAGCACACCGACGCCATCGTCACCGAGCATTTCAGCGATGCCCGGCGTTTCCTCAACGAAGTGGATTCCGCTTCGGTGATGGTCAACGCCTCGACGCGCTTTGCCGACGGCTTCGAGTATGGCCTGGGGGCAGAGATCGGTATCTCCACCGACAAGCTCCACGCACGCGGCCCGGTTGGCCTGGAAGGGCTGACCAGCGAGAAGTACGTGGTGTTCGGTGACGGTCATGTGCGCACTTGATGGGTAAACGCATCGGGCTGCTCGGCGGCACCTTCGACCCCGTGCACATCGGCCATTTGCGCAGTGCACTGGAAGTCGCGGACGCCCTCGGGCTGGATGAGCTGCGCCTGGCACCGAATGCCCGGCCGCCCCATCGCGACACGCCGCAGGTGTCTGCGCAGCAGCGCCTGGAGATGGTCCGCCTGGCTGTGGCCGGCATCGCACCGCTGGTGGTGGACGACCGCGAACTCAAACGCGACAAACCGTCCTACACTGTCGACACTCTGGAACTGATGCGGGCCGAGTTGGCCGCGGATGACCAGTTATTTCTACTTTTGGGCTGGGACGCGTTTTGCGGCCTGCCCACTTGGCACCGCTGGGAAGAGTTGCTCCAGCATTGCCACATCCTGGTGCTGCAACGCCCGGATGCCGACGCAGAATCGCCGGATGCCTTGCGCAACCTGCTGGCAGCGCGGTCGGTAAGTGACCCTTTGGCCCTGACCGGGCCGAGCGGGAATATTGCATTCGTCTGGCAAACCCCGCTTGCGGTGTCTGCCACCCAGATCCGTCAACTGCTGGCCAGCGGGAAGTCGGTACGTTTCCTGGTGCCTGACGCGGTCCTGGCCTACATCGATGCGCACGGGCTTTACCGTGCGTCGAACTGAAAAGGCGCGCTTGAACGCACGAACAGTCGTGCAGCGAGCGCCCGAACATACGAGCAAAACGAGTTTTATATGACGAACAAAGACGTAAGCAAAGTTAAGCGCAAAGGCACGTTCAAGAGCGCTCCTCTGCCAGTAGAAGCCCACACCGGCCCTGAGCTGGCCGGCGAAGAGCTGGTCAAGGTTGCCGTGGCTGCCCTGGAAGACGTGAAGGCCCAGGACATTCAAGTCCTGGACGTGCGCGACAAGCAGAGCATCACCGACTTCATGATCATCGCTACCGGTACCTCCAACCGCCAGATCGGCGCGATGCTGGACAAGGTTCGCGAAGCGGTCAAAGCCCAGGGCGTCAAGCCATTGGGTGAAGAAGGCAAGGGCGACAGCGACTGGGTACTATTGGACATGGACGACGTGATCGTTCACATGATGACCAGCAACGCCCGTCAGTTCTACGACCTGGAACGTCTGTGGAAAGGCGCCGAGCAGAGCCGTGCCGCTGATGGCAAGCACCACAGCCCTGAAGTCGGCCACGCGCACTTCGACAAGCTCAACAAAGACCAGGAATAAGGAACGGCTGTGCGCCTGCGTCTGATCGCTGTCGGTTCACGCATGCCCAAGTGGGTGGAAGAAGGCTGGCATGAATATGCCAAGCGCCTGCCATCCGAATTGGCGCTGGAACTGGTGGAAATACCGCTCAATACCCGGGGCAAAAATGCCGACGTGGCCCGCTTTATCCGTCAGGAAGGCGAAGCCATGCTGGCCAAGGTCGGGCCCAACGAGCGGATCGTGACCCTCGAAGTGCACGGCAAGCCCTGGAGCACCGAGCAGTTGGCGGTGGAGCTGGATCGCTGGCGCCTGGATTCGCGCACGGTCAACTTCATGGTCGGCGGCCCCGAGGGGCTGGCGCCGGAAGTGTGCGCGCGGGCGGACCAGCGCTGGTCGCTGTCGCCCCTGACACTGCCGCACCCGTTGGTAAGAATCCTGATCGGTGAACAGCTGTATCGCGCCTGGACAGTTCTGTCCGGGCACCCTTACCACAAATAATCTGCGCCCTGCCTGATGACCCAGCCGATCCGCATCAAGGACCACGAGAAAGACGCACGTCTTGTACGCGCGCGGGTGGTGTTTGGCGCGATTTTGGTGGTGGTGCTACTGGGGGTGCTGATTGCGCGCCTGTATTTCCTGCAGGTAATCCAGTACGACTATCACTCCACGCTGTCGGAAAACAACCGGGTGCACGTGCAGCCGATTCCTCCGACCCGTGGGCTGATTTTCGACCGCAACGGTGTGGTGGTCGCGGATAACCGGCCCAGCTTCAGCCTGAGCATGACCCGCGAACGTTCCGGCGATTGGCAGCAGATCCTCGATGTGATCGTCGAGGTGCTGCAACTGACACCGGAAGACCGGGTGATCTTCGAGAAACGCATGAAGCAGGGGCGCCGGCCGTTTGAGCCAGTGCCGATTCTGTTCGAGCTGACCGAAGAGCAGATCGCCCGGATCGCGGTGAACCAGTTCCGGCTGCCGGGTGTGGAAGTGGTGGCGCAGTTGGTGCGGCATTACCCGCAAGGGGCGCACTTCGCGCATTCGGTCGGCTACATGGGCCGAATCAACGAGAAAGAGCTGAAGACCCTCGACCCGGTCAACTACAGCGGCACCCACCATATCGGCAAGACCGGCATCGAGCGTTTCTACGAGCCGGAACTGCACGGCCAGGTGGGTTACGAGGAAGTCGAGACCAACGCCCGAGGCCGCGTGCTGCGGGTGCTCAAGCGCACCGACCCGGTGCCCGGCAAGGACATTGTGCTGAGCCTGGACATCAAGTTGCAGGAAGCGGCGGAGATGGCCCTGGGCGGTCGCCGTGGTGCTGTGGTGGCGCTGGACCCGAGTACTGGCGAAGTGCTGGCGATGGTCAGCCAGCCAAGTTTTGACCCGAACCTGTTTGTCACCGGGATCAGCTTCAAGGCCTACGCCGAGCTGCGCGATTCGATTGACCGGCCGTTGTTCAACCGCGTGCTGCGCGGCCTGTACCCACCGGGTTCGACCATCAAGCCGGCAGTGGCGATTGCCGGCCTGGACTCGGGCGTGGTCACGGCGTCGAGCCGCGTGTTCGACCCCGGCTACTACATGCTGCCCAACTACGATCACAAATACCGTAACTGGAACCGCACCGGCGACGGCTTTGTGGACCTGGACACGGCGATCATGCGTTCCAATGACACCTACTTCTATGACCTGGCCCATAAGCTGGGGATTGATCGGCTCTCGGCCTACATGGGCAAGTTCGGCCTCGGTCAGAAAGTCTCCCTGGACATGTTCGAAGAATCGCCGGGCCTGATGCCGTCCCGCGAGTGGAAGCGAGCCACCCGCAGGCAGGCGTGGTTCCCGGGCGAAACCCTGATCCTGGGGATCGGCCAGGGCTATATGCAGGCCACGCCGCTGCAACTGGCCCAGGCGACCGCGCTGGTGGCCAACAAGGGTGTGTGGAACCGTCCGCACCTGGCCAAGACCATCGAGGGCGAACGCCCGGTGGATGAAAACCCGATTCCCGACATTGTGCTGCGCGACCCGTCCGACTGGGCCAAGGTCAACCACGGCATGCAGCAAGTGATGCACGGCGCCCGGGGTACCGCGCGTAAAGCGGCGGCCGGCGCGCAATACCGGATTGCCGGCAAGAGCGGTACCGCCCAGGTGGTCGCGATCAAGCAGGGCGAGAAATACGACCGCTCCAAAGTTCAGGAGCGCCACCGTGACCACGCCTTGTTCGTCGGCTTTGCCCCGGCCGACAACCCGAAAATCGTCGTGGCAGTGATGGTCGAGAACGGCGAGTCCGGTTCCGGTGTGGCCGCTCCGGTGGTGCGTCAAATCATGGATGCCTGGCTGTTGACCGAAGACGGCAAGCTCAAGTCCGAATATGGCGGCACCCCATCCAGCGTGGAGGCTACGGCCCGTGAAGAGTAATTTTGATCGCATCCTCTCCAGCGAGGATGTGATGCGCCGTCGTGCCACCTTGCTGCAGCGCATGCACATTGATGGCCCGTTGCTGATCCTGCTGCTGACCCTGGCGGCCGGCAGCCTGTTCGTTTTGTACTCGGCCAGTGGCAAAAACTGGGACCTGCTGATCAAGCAAGCGTCCTCGTTTGGCCTGGGCCTGTTGTCGATGGTGGTGATCGCCCAGCTGGAGCCGCGCTTCATGGCGCGCTGGGTGCCGCTGGGTTACGTCGCCGGTGTGTTGCTGCTGGTGGTGGTGGATGTCATGGGGCACAACGCCATGGGGGCTACCCGCTGGATCAACATCCCGGGGGTGATTCGCTTCCAGCCGTCGGAATTCATGAAGATCCTGATGCCGGCGACCATCGCCTGGTACCTGTCAAAACGTACATTGCCGCCCCAACTCAAGCACGTGGGCATCAGCCTGATATTGATTGGCGTGCCGTTCGTGCTGATCGTGCGCCAGCCTGACCTCGGCACCTCGCTGCTGATCCTCGCGGGCGGCGCGTTCGTGCTGTTTATGGGTGGCTTGCGCTGGCGCTGGATCCTCAGCGTGCTGGCCGCCGCCGTGCCGGTGGCCGTGGCCATGTGGTTCTTCTTCATGCATGACTATCAGAAGCAGCGAATCCTCACGTTCCTCGACCCGGAGAGCGATCCGCTGGGCACCGGCTGGAACATCATCCAGTCCAAGGCCGCCATCGGTTCCGGCGGTGTGTTCGGCAAGGGTTGGCTGTTGGGCACCCAGTCGCACCTGGACTTTTTGCCGGAAAGCCACACCGACTTTATTATCGCGGTGATGGGCGAGGAGTTCGGCCTGGTGGGCATCTGCGCACTGTTGCTGATTTACTTGCTGCTGATCGGCCGCGGCCTGGTGATTACCGCCCAGGCGCAAACGCTGTTCGGCAAATTGCTCGCCGGCAGCCTCACCATGACGTTTTTTGTTTACGTTTTCGTCAACATCGGTATGGTCAGTGGCCTGTTGCCGGTGGTTGGGGTGCCGTTGCCGTTCATTAGCTACGGCGGAACTTCGCTGGTGACATTGATGTCAGCGTTTGGGGTTTTGATGTCGATCCATACCCATCGTAAGTGGATCGCACAGGTTTGAATAAGGTGAAGATGTCAATGCAAGTAATGCGCGGCTGGGCGGCTCGGCACGTGTCCTGGATGGGCCTGTTGGGCCTGCTGGGAGCCGCTGTGCAGGAAGCGCAGGCCGGCGACTACGACGGCTCGCCCCAGGTCGCCGAATTTGTCGGTGAGATGACCCGTGACTATGGTTTCGCCGGTGAGCAACTGATGGGCGTTTTCCGCGAGGCCCAGCGCAAGCAGGCAATCCTCGACGCCATTTCCCGGCCCGCCGAACGCGTGAAGCAGTGGAAGGAATATCGTCCGATGTTCCTGACCGACGCCCGCGTGGCGCGTGGCGTGGACTTCTGGCGCCAGCACGAAGCCGTGCTGGCCCGCGCCGAGCAGGAATACGGGGTGCCAGCCCAAGTGATCGTGGCCATCATCGGCATCGAAACCTTTTACGGCCGCAACACCGGCAGCTACCGGGTGATCGACGCCTTGTCGACCCTGGGCTTCGATTACCCGCCGCGCGCCGAATTCTTCCGCAAAGAGCTGCGCGAGTTCCTGTTGTTGGCCCGTGAAGAGCAGGTCGACCCGTTGACCCTCAAGGGCTCCTACGCCGGGGCCATGGGCTTGCCGCAGTTCATGCCGAGCAGCTTTCGCGCCTATGCCGTGGACTTTGACGGCGACGGCCATATCAATATCTGGAGCAACCCCGATGACGCCATCGGCAGCGTTGCCAGCTACTTCAAGCGTCATGGATGGGTAGCCGGCGAGCCGGTGGTGATCCGTGCCGATGTGACGGGCGATCGCGCCGACGAAGGCCTGACCCAGGGTATCGAGCCCGTCAAGACGGTAGGGGAGTTGCGGGCGCTGGGCTGGTCGAGTCAGAATGCGCCACGCGATGATATGCCGGTGACGGCGTTCCGCCTTGAAGGCGAGAACGGCCCGGAATATTGGATGGGCCTGAAGAATTTCTACGCAATCACGCGTTATAACCGCAGTGTGATGTACGCCATGGCCGTGCATCAGCTGTCAGACATGCTGGTCCAAGCACGGGGCGTCAAGTAATGCCGGTATCACCGATGTACAAACCCCTGAAGCTGGTGGCTTACGCCGCATTGTCGTTATTGGTGGTCAGTTGCTCTACCAGCCGTGCACCGGTGCAAAAAGCCGGTGGCACCGTGGTCCGCTCCCAACCGGGGCTGGACATCAACCGCGCCCACAAAGACGGCGCGCCGTGGTGGGATGTGGATGTGTCGAAGATCCCGGATGCCACGCCGACCCTGCACACCGGCCCTTACAAGGCCAACCCCTACACCGTGTTGGGCAAAAACTACTTCCCGCTGCAAGAATCGAAGACTTACGTGCAATCGGGTACGGCGTCCTGGTACGGGACCAAGTTCCATGGCCAGAACACCGCCAACGGCGAAGTGTATGACCTCTACGGCATGAGCGCGGCGCACAAGACCCTGCCGCTGCCCAGCTATGTACGCGTGACCAACCTGGACAACAACCGCACGGTGATCCTGCGGGTCAATGACCGTGGGCCGTTCTATTCGGACCGGATCATCGACTTGTCCTACGCTGCCGCGAAGAAACTCGGGTATGCCGAAATCGGTACGGCACGCGTGAAGGTTGAAGGTATCGACCCGGCCCAGTACTGGGCCCAGCGTGGCAAGCCGGCGCCGTTGATGCTTAACGAGCCGCAAACCCAGCAACCGCAAGTGACCGCGTCGACAGGCAAGATCGAACAGTGGACGCCGCCGCCGGCGCAACACGCTCCGGACACGGTCGTCGTACCGCGAGCAGCTCCGGGGGCTTCTACCGTGGGCGGGCAGTACTTGCAAGTCGGCGCTTTCGCCAACCCCGATGCGGCAGAGCTGTTAAGGTCCAAGCTCAGCGGGATGGTCAATGCGCCGGTCTTTATCAGCTCTATTGTGCGTAACCAGCAGACCCTGCACCGTGTGCGCATGGGCCCTATCGGCTCGCCGAGCGAGGTTGCGCAAGTGCAGAACAGCGTGCGCCTGGCCAACCTGGGGCAACCCAGCGTGGTCACCGCCGAATAAGCGATACAAAGGATTGATGGTTCAGGCTCGCATGCGGGTTTGAACCCTGGTTGTTGGCTCGTTGAACAATAAAAACCCAGGGGCAAGGGGTGGGCGTACAACCGAACACGCGACAGTCTGGCGACGGGCTGTCTGAATAGTTTTGCCCGCGAGGGCAAGTTTCCATAAGCAATTTCGAGAGACGGATGAACATCACCACCTTAGCCAAACGCACGTGCCTGCTTCTTTCGCTGATCATCACCCCGGCCGCCTGGGCGGTTGAAATGGTGCCGGCTTCCCCGCAACTGGCTGCCAAGGCCTGGGTCCTGATGGATGCCGCCAGCGGCAACGTGCTGGTGGAGAACAACGGTGACCAGCGCCTGCCCCCAGCCAGCCTGACCAAGCTGATGACCGCCTACATCGCGACCCTGGAAATCCGTCGCGGCCAGATCGGTGAAAACGATCCGGTGACCGTCAGCGAAAACGCCTGGCGCACCGGCGGTTCGCGGATGTTCATCAAGGTCGGTTCGCAAGTGACTGTAAGCGACCTGCTGCACGGCATCATCATCCAGTCCGGTAACGATGCCAGCGTGGCCTTGGCCGAGCACATCGCCGGCAGCGAAGACGCATTCGCCGACATGATGAACAAAACCGTGGCTGACCTGGGCATGACCAACAGCCACTTCATGAACCCGACCGGACTGCCGAACCCTGAGCATTACTCGTCGGCTCACGACATGGCGATCCTGGCCCGCGCGATCATTCGTGTCGACCCGGTGCACTACGCGATCTACTCCCAGAAAGAGTTCTTCTGGAACAACATCAAGCAGCCTAACCGCAACCTGTTGCTGTGGCGTGACAAGACCGTCGATGGTCTGAAAACCGGCCACACCGAAGAAGCTGGCTACTGCATGGTGTCGTCCGCTGTCCGTGACGGCCAGCGCCTGATTGCCGTGGTGTTCGGTACCAACAGCGAGCAGGCCCGTGCGGCCGAGACGCAGAAGCTGCTGACCTATGGCTTCCGTTTCTTCGAAACCCAGACCTTCTACCAGAAAGGCACCGAGCTGGCTCAAGCCCCTGTATGGAAAGGCGCAACCCATCAAGTCAAGGCCGGCCTGGCTGAAGACCTGACCCTGACCATGCCTAAAGGCCAGCTCAAGAAGCTGGTTGCCAGCATGACCATGAACCCGCAACTGGTCGCACCGATCGCCAAGGGCGATGTCATCGGTAAAGTCGAAGTGAAGCTGGACGACAAGGTGGTGCACAGCGCCGACCTGATCGCTCTGGACGCCGTCGACGAAGGTGGTATCTTCCGACGCGTGTGGGATAGCATCCGTCTATTCTTCTACGGCTTGTTCAACTGATAGTGTGCACCTGCAAAGCCCCGCGTTGATCTGACGCGGGGCTTTGCCGTCGCCACGGCTTACCGCTTACGAGGCTGTTCTGCCATGACCGATAAAGAAGTACAGGCGCCAAAGATCGAGTTCCCTCAAAAGGACTATCCGATCAAAGTGATCAGCGATACTGGCGTGGGCCGCAAAGACGCGGTGATTGCCATCGTGTTGAAGCACGCCGAGATCAATCTTGATAAGACCATTGATCGTCAAAGCAGCACAGGTAAGTACACCACGACCCAGCTGTATATCCTGGCGACCGATCAAGACCAGCTCTACAACATCAACAGCGAACTGCGGGCTACCGGCTTCGTGCATATGGTGTTGTGATGTCACAGACCCTGGGCTTTCGCGAGCTCGGCCAAATGGCATACGAGCCGGTGTGGCACGCCATGCAGCGGTTCACCAACGAGCGCGGCACCGAAGCCCCGGATGAGATCTGGCTGGTCGAACACCCGCCGGTTTTCACCCAGGGCCAGGCCGGCAAGGCCGAGCATTTGCTGCTGCCAGGAGAAATCCCGGTGGTGCAGGTCGACCGCGGCGGGCAGGTGACTTACCATGGCCCAGGCCAATTGGTGGCTTATCTGTTGCTGGACGTGCGCAGGCTGGGTTTTGGCGTACGTGAGTTGGTCAGTCGCATGGAGTCATGCCTGATCGAACTGTTGGCCAGCTACGGTGTGGCCGCGGCGGCCAAGCCGGATGCACCGGGGGTTTACGTCGATGGCGCGAAAATCGCCTCCCTGGGCCTGCGGATTCGCCACGGCTGTTCCTTTCATGGCCTGGCCTTGAATGTGGACATGGACCTGGCGCCGTTTCGACGGATCAATCCCTGCGGTTACGCCGGTTTGGCGATGACCCAGTTGAGCGATCACGCAACACCACTAGAATTTGCCGAGGTAAGTGCCCGGCTGCGCGCGCAGCTCGTCAAACACCTCGACTATGCTGAGCAGACGACCCTAACGGGCGGAATCGACTGATTATGACTACTGATGCAGTGCAAACCATGATCCCGACGCTGGATGTTACCGAGCGTCCGGCCCCGCGTGCCAAGGTAGAAGCCGGCGTCAAGCTGCGCGGCGCCGAGAAGGTTGCACGCATCCCGGTGAAGATCATTCCGACCACCGAACTGCCGAAAAAGCCTGACTGGATTCGCGTGCGTATCCCGGTTTCGCCGGAAGTCGACCGCATCAAGGCGCTGTTGCGTAAACACAAGTTGCACAGCGTCTGCGAAGAAGCGTCCTGCCCGAACCTGGGCGAGTGCTTCTCCGGTGGCACCGCGACCTTCATGATCATGGGTGACATCTGCACCCGTCGTTGCCCGTTCTGCGACGTTGGCCACGGCCGGCCGAAGCCACTGGACGTCAACGAGCCGGAAAGCCTGGCCATCGCCATCGCCGACCTGAAGCTCAAGTACGTCGTGATCACCTCCGTAGACCGTGACGACCTGCGCGACGGCGGTGCACAGCACTTTGCCGACTGCATCCGCGAGATCCGCAAGCTGTCGCCGAACGTGATGCTCGAAACCCTGGTCCCGGACTACCGTGGCCGTATGGACGTGGCGCTGGAAATCACCGCTGCCGAGCCGCCGGATGTATTCAACCACAACCTGGAAACCGTACCGCGCCTGTACAAGGCTGCGCGTCCGGGTTCGGATTACCAGTGGTCGCTGACCCTGCTGCAGAAATTCAAGCAGATGATGCCGCACATTCCGACCAAATCCGGCCTGATGCTGGGCCTGGGCGAAACCGACGAAGAAGTGATCGAAGTCATGAAACGCATGCGCGAACACGACATCGACATGCTGACCCTCGGCCAGTACCTGCAGCCATCCCGTAGCCACTTGCCGGTACAGCGCTTCGTGCACCCGGACGTGTTTGCTTGGTTTGCCGAAGAAGGCTACAAGATGGGCTTCAAGAACGTCGCTTCCGGCCCGCTGGTACGTTCCTCGTACCACGCCGACGAGCAGGCGAAACTGGTCAAGGCCAGCCTGGTTTCGTAAGTCTCGCCCTCACTGTAGGAGCGAGCTTGCTCGCGAAGAACTCAAGAGCACCGCGCGCATCGAGGATGCGCGCGTTATCGTTTACGACCTTCGCGAGCAAGCTCGCTCCTACAGGTTGCGGTTAAGTCATCCTCTTCTGTTTGCAACCATTGCTGTTTAGAGTGCCTTGGGCAATCCACACGAGGAGAACCATGGATGACGACTCAATTGACCACTTGTGCGGTACCTGCGCTGCGCGCCGAAGGCGTGATCGGGCTGATTGCCCCTGCCGGGCCGGCCGAGCTGGATATCGACAAGGCCACGCAATGGATGCGCGCCCGGGGCTACACACTGCGGGTTTTCCCGGGGGTAGGCGAGCGTGATGGCTACCTGGCCGGCAGCGATGACGTACGCCTGAATGACCTGCACGGGGCGTTCGCCGACCCGTCCATCGACGCGATTTTTTGCCTGCGCGGCGGCTATGGCACCCCACGCCTGCTGGACCGCCTGGACTTCGACCTGCTGCGGGCCAATCCCAAGCCATTTGTCGGCTACAGCGATATCACCGCCTTACACTTGGCGATCAACCGCTATGCCGGTTTCGTCACCTTCCACGGGCCGATGTACAACGCTGACCTGTTAGGTGAGAAGCAACAACCTACCGAGTCGTCGCTGTTCAGCATGCTGCGCGGACAAGTGAAGGCCGGTAGCCAGTTGACCCACCCGGTGGCCTACCCATTGACCACCGTTGAGCCAGGCATCGCCTGCGGGCGCTTGCTGGGCGGTAATCTGTCGATGATCGCGGCGGTGATGGGCACGGCGTACGAGATTGATGCCGAGGGTATCATTCTGTTTATCGAAGACATTAACGAGCCGCTGTACCGCATTGATCGGTTGCTCACCCATTTGCGCCTGGCCGGCAAGTTGGCTCAGGTGGCGGGTGTGGTGGTGGGGGATGTGGCAGGGGTTGATAGCCTTGCGCTTGAGCGCTTGCTGAAACAGACCTTCGAGCCGTTGTGCATTCCTGTGCTGTCCGGCTGGCGCAGCGGGCACTGCAACCCGAACCTTACCTTGCCGATGGGCGCGAGGGTGCGGTTGGATGCGGGGGAGAAGCGGTTGGTGTTGGAGCAGGATGTGGTGTTTAAGGCCTGAGATTTCCGCTGCTTCTTAAGGCCTCATCGCAGGCAAGCCAGCTCCCACATTGACCGTGTATATCATGAACGACGCGGTCAAAGGTGGGAGCTGGCTTGCCTGCGATGGCGGTAGTCGCCATGCGCCGATCTATCGGCTTTGCAGCGACTCCAGCAACTTCACCGTCGGATACCCATCCGCCGGCCAGCCCAGCGACTGCTGCGCTGCACGAATCGCCTTGCGGGTGTTGGCGCCGATGATCCCGTCCGGGTTGCCGGCATCGTAACCCTGGGCGCTGAGTGCTGTTTGCAAATCAATCCGTTGTGAGCGGCTCAACGGCAGCTCATCTTTCGGCCAGCTCCCACGAATCACGCCACCGCCAGCGAACCGTTCCGACAACAAACCAACCGCCAACGCATAGGACGACGAGTTGTTGTACTTGAGGATCGCGCGGAAGTTATCCAGCACCAGGAACGCTGGGCCACGATAGCCAGCGGGCAGCAGCAGGGCGGCAGAAAGCTGGTCGACGTTGGCCGGCACGCTGGCGCCAGGCGGCACCTGGATCCCGAGCTTCAGCCACTCGCCAACGGTCTTGCGCACGCTGCCATCAGCCAGGGCGTAATCGAAGTTCAACGGCAGTTGCTGCACCTCAAAACCCCACGGCTGGCCTTTTTGCCAGCCGGAGCTTTGCAGGTAGTGCGCGGTGGAGGCGAGGGCGTCGGCCGGGCTGTTCCAGATATCGCGGCGACCGTCGCCGTCGAAGTCCACGGCGTGGGTGTTGTAGGTGGTCGGGATGAACTGGGTCTGGCCCATGGCGCCGGCCCAGGAGCCTTTCATCTGGTCAGCCGCGATGTCGCCATGCTGGATGATTTGCAGCGCCGCCAGCAGTTGAGCGTGGGCGAACGCCGGGCGACGTCCTTCATACGCCAGGGTCGCCAGTGAGCGGATCACCGAATTGTTGCCCTGGAACTGGCCGAAGTTACTCTCCATGCCCCACACCGAGACCAGCGCCAGGCGGTCGACGCCATAACGATCTTCAATGCGTTGCAGAATGTCGGCGTACTTCACCAGCAGTGCCTGGCCATTACGTACGCGCAGCGGCGACAGGGCGCCGTCGAGGTATTCCCACACCGGGCGGGAAAACTCCGGCTGGCTGCGGTCGGCCCGAATCACCGCCATGTCGGGTACGACATTGGCAAAGGCTGTGTCGAAAACCTGTGGCGTGATACCGGCCTTCAGGGCTTCTACGCGAAAGCCTGCCTGCCATTCGGCAAAGGTCTGGGTCGGCTGGATATCAAGGTTGTCCACCGCCAGTGGTGCAACGACGGCAGGTGCGGCTACCGGTGCAGTCTGGAGCGGGGGCAGGGGTTGAGCATCGGCGGCGGTGGGTTTTTCCGCGCAGGCGACTAACAGAATGAGGCTGGAGGCAGCGATCAGTTGGCGAAGGTGCCAACGACGGGAAAGACTAGAGGGCATGCACAGGTCCAGGGAGTACGAATCAGGTACAGACCTTATCATGCCAGAGGGGCGCTTGCCTTCAGGCAGCCAGAAAGTAAGAAGCCTCCCAGCTATTAGACTGGAAGGCTTCGCGGCGGTAGCTGCCTTTGCCTTTGCCGGCTCGTTCCTGGCGACTGCGGAACAACGGCTGGGCGATGATGGATTTGGCCTTGTTGGGGCCATGCTTGGATGGCTTTTTGCTCATGATGGGTACTCTTTGGCGGGTTGATGATGCGGTGCGAATCATCGGCCGAAGTTTGGATTCTGTCCAGCCCAGCGAGACGTAGGACTATTCAGCAGGCAGCGCCAAGCGCTGTCCTGACATCAAAAGTGACAAACGACTCAAGCTCATCCAGGGCGATCCAGCCGCCTGGCCCTTGATCTGCGCGTCAATGCGCTGGGCCTCGAGCAGCAATTGCGCCCAGCGTTGCGCCGAGTGCCGTTGCAGGGCTTTGCTGATCAGGGGTTTGCGCTTGTCCCACACCGGTGGCCGTGCCTGGCTGAAAGCCTTGTCCAGCGGGATGCCCTGGCTGTATTGCAGGGCAATATTGGCCAGCAGGCGTAATTCCCGGGCGAGGGCCCAGAGAATCACCGGTGGCTCGACGCCTTCGCCGCGCAGCCCTTCGAGCATGCGCAAGGCGTGGGCGGGTTCGCCGTTGAGGATCGCGTCCACCAGGCCAAATACGTCAAAGCGCGCGCTGTCAGCCACGGCGCCTTGTACGGTTTCGACGGTGATCTGGCCGCCTTCAGCCATCAGCTTGAGCTTTTCGATTTCCTGGGCGGCCGCCAACAGGTTGCCTTCCACCCGCGCAGCGATCAGCTCCACCGCGTCCTGGCTGGCAGTCAGCCCGGATTGCGACAGGCGCTGACGAATCCACTGCGGCAGCTGGCTGCTGTCCACCGGCCAGATCTGTATGAACTGGGTCTGGCCGCCTTCCACCAGCGCCTTGCCCCACTTGGTCTTCTGCGCGCTGCCATCAAGCTTGGGCAGGCTGATCAGCAGCAGCGTGTCTTCGGCAGGGCGTGCGCAGTATTCCATCAATGCCGCCGCGCCTTTATCGCCGGGCTTGCCCGAAGGCAGGCGCAGTTCCAACAGGCGTTTTTCGGCGAACAGCGACATGCTCGCCCCGGCTTGCAGCAGCGTGCCCCAGTCGAAACTGGCGTCGGCGCTGAATACCTGGCGTTCATCGAAGCCCTGTTGCCGGGCGGCGGTGCGGATCGCGTCCGCAGCCTCCTGGCACAGCAGTGGGTCATCACCGCTGACGATGTAGACGGGCGCGAGGTTGCCTTGCAGGTGCTTGGCGAGTTGGGCGGGGGCAAGTTTCATAGGCAGGGCGAACGGGGCACCTGGGGCGCCCCGTCTGGCTTACTCGGCAGGAACTTCGACAGGCGACTGTTTAGGCTGGCTGTTTTCATACTCTTGCGCAGCTTTCAGTGCATCGGCATCTGCCTTGGCTTTGTTGTCTGCCGTTTGCTGCAGTTGATCCAGTTTCTCCGGGGTGATCTGTTGCAGGCGCAGAACCATGCGCTGCACCAGTTCACGACGCATTTCCTTGCGCACCTGGATGGTTTCGGAATCCGAGCCCACCAAGTTGTTGCCGTCGTGGCTCACGACTTTCTGTACCTGGATCTTGTCGCCCATCAGCGGCAGGTTGTCATGGCCCTGGATTTCGTAGAAGAGCGTGGTGCTCAGCTCAATGTCCGAAGCACGGCCGGCACTGGCGTAGCTGAGGTTGCGCTGCTCTTCTTTTTCATCCGCCAGGTTCAGTTTGTAAGCCGCGCCTGTATAGACTTTGACGCCACTGTTTTCCAGGACCTGGCGCAGCTGTTGCACCGTTTCTCCGTAGGAGTTGCGTGCGGTGACGTCCAGTTCCTTGAGCGTCAGGTCGGTGGTGCCGGTGCCGCGCAGCTGGAAGCCGCAAGCGCTCAGTAGCACGGCAAGGCCCATAACCAGCAGATTGCGTTTGATCATTTTGATGCTCCCCTTGAAACCATATGGGCCTTATCGAGGCCCTGGAGGTTTTGTTCGGCGCCAGGGTTATGCCCCTGGCGCCCGATCCGATTAGCTAGCGACGATATTGACCAGTTTGCCGGGCACCACGATCACTTTGCGGATCGTCAGGCCTTCGGTGAAGCGCAGCACGTTCTCATTGGTACGGGCGGCGGCTTCGACTTCTTCACGAGTGGCGCTGGCAGGCATGTCGATCTGGCCACGCAGCTTGCCGTTGACCTGAATCACCAGTTGCAGGGTGTCCTGTACCAGGGCGCTGTCATCCTGTACTGGCCAGGCGGCATCGATGACTGCACCGCTGTGGCCCAAGCGGCTCCACAGGTCGTGGCTGATGTGTGGCGTGATCGGAGCCAGCAGCAGGGTGACCGTTTCCAGGCCTTCCTGTACCAGCGCGCGGTCTTGTTCGGTGGCCTGTGGGGCTTTTTCCAGCACGTTCATCAGCGTCATCACCTGGGCGATGGCAGTGTTGAATTTATGGTGCTGGCCCACGTCCTGGCTGGCGTGCTTGATGGCCAGGTGGGTGCTGCGGCGAATGGCTTTTTGCTCATCGCTCAAGGCTGCCACGTCCAGTTTGCCCGGCAAGCCCTGGCTGACATGGGCGTGCGCCAGGCGCCAGACGCGCTTGAGGAAACGGTGCGAACCCTCTACGCCGGAGTCGGACCATTCCGCGCTCATGTCGGGCGGCGAGGCGAACATCATGAACAGGCGGCAGGTGTCTGCGCCGAACTGGTCGATCATCGACTGTGGGTCGACGCCGTTGTTCTTCGACTTCGCCATCTTCTCGGTGCCGCCGATTTCCACCGGCAGGCCGTCGGAGATCAACTTGGCGCTGATCACCTTGGCCTTGCTGTCACGCACCAACTCGACGTCCGCCGGGTTGAACCAGGTGTAGGCGCCATTGGCTTCGCGACGGTAGTAAGTTTCGGCAATCACCATGCCTTGGGTCAGCAGGTTCTTGAACGGCTCGTCGGAGCTCACCAGGCCTTCGTCACGCATCAGCTTGTGGAAGAAGCGCGCGTACAGCAGGTGAAGGATGGCGTGTTCGATACCGCCGATGTACTGGTCTACCGGCAGCCAGTGGTCGGCCGCGGATTTTTCCACCAGGCCGCCTTCATAGTGCGGCGAGGCGTAGCGGGCGTAGTACCACGAGGACTCCACGAAGGTGTCCATGGTGTCGGTTTCACGCTTGGCCGGTGCGCCGCAGTTCGGGCAGGTGCACTCGTAGAATTCAGGCATGCGCGCCAAGGGCGAGCCAGCGCCGTCCGGTACTACATCTTCCGGGAGTACGACGGGCAGTTGGTCTTCCGGCACCGGCACGTCACCGCAGGTTTCGCAGTGGATGATCGGGATCGGGCAGCCCCAGTAGCGCTGGCGGCTGATGCCCCAGTCGCGCAGGCGGAACTGGGTGCGCGAGGCACCGAGGTTTTTCTTGATCAGCGCAACTTCGATAGCGTCGAACGCGCCTTCGAAATCCAGGCCGTCGAACTCACCGGAGTTGATCAGGGTGCCGTGCTCGCCGTAGGCGTCTTGCCACGGGGCCGGGTTGGTGTCGCCGGAACTGGTGCGCACCACGGACTTGATGGGCAGGTTGTACTTGGTGGCGAATTCGAAATCGCGCTCGTCGTGTGCTGGCACAGCCATTACCGCGCCATCGCCGTAGTGCATCAGCACGTAGTTGGCGACCCACACCGGCAGCTTCTCGCCGGTCAGCGGGTGCTCGACGAACAACGAGGTCGGCAGGCCTTTTTTCTCTTGGGTGGCGACGTCGGCTTCGGCGACGCTGCCGCCTTTGCATTCGGCGATGAACGCCTGCAGCTCAGGGTTGTTCTGTGCAGCCTGGGTGGCCAGCGGGTGTTCAGCGGCCACGGCGACGTAGGTCGCGCCCAGCAGGGTGTCCGGACGGGTAGTGAAGACTTTCAGTACGCCTTCTGCGCCGATGGAGTCGACGTTGTACGGGAACTGCACTTCCATGCCCTTGGACTTGCCGATCCAGTTGCGCTGCATGGTCTTGACCTGCTCGGGCCAGCCCGGCAAATCGTCGAGGCTCGACAATAGTTCATCCGCGTAGGCGGTGATCTTGAAGTAGTACATCGGGATTTCGCGCTTTTCGATCAGCGCGCCGGAGCGCCAGCCGCGGCCGTCGATCACTTGTTCGTTGGCCAGTACGGTCTGGTCCACCGGGTCCCAGTTCACGGTGCCGCTTTTCTTGTAGATCACGCCTTTTTCGAACAGGCGAGTGAACAGCCATTGTTCCCAGCGGTAGTAATCAGGCTTGCAGGTGGTCACCTCGCGGGACCAGTCCACCGCCAGGCCCAGGCTGCGCAGCTGGGTCTTCATGTAGGCGATGTTTTCGTAGGTCCACTTGGCGGGCGCTACGTTGTTCTTCATCGCGGCGTTTTCCGCCGGCATGCCGAAGGCGTCCCAACCCATGGGTTGCAGGACATTCTTGCCCAGCATGCGCTGGTAGCGGGAAATTACGTCGCCGATGGTGTAGTTGCGCACATGCCCCATGTGTAGCTTGCCGCTGGGGTAAGGGAACATCGATAGGCAATAGAAAGTCTCCTTGCCTGGCTGTTCACTGACTTCAAAGGACTTTTGCTCATCCCAGAACGACTGGGCGGCATTTTCTATTTCACGGGGCTGATATTGTTCGTGCATGGCTACTTTTGAACTGAATAGGGGTGGCCTAATCCTCTTCGGTGCAACGTTCAGGTTGATCGACACCAAAAAGCGGCGCGTCCGTGCCCAAACCCTGCGGGAAGTGGAGTTACAGGAAGCGCCGTAGCATACATGACCCCACTCTATCGAGGGAAACCCTGATTGCGCCGCCGAGGCCGTTGGTCGCGGCGTCAGGCAGGCAGGGCCAGCAGGACTACGCTGTTTAGTGGGGAGTGAGTCTTATCTTCAATGAGGTGAGGGATGGTTGATTCGCAGCGAACTTTAACGAAACCGCAGGTGTACGAAGGACTGATCGACCGTTTGGGTCGAGCACTGGATGCAGCAAAAACCGCTGGCCGATTGTGTGATGAGCGGCCTCTGGAGTTGGAACTGCGTGGCTTGAGCCAGGCAGAGCTGGACGTAATCAAGGTGTATCTGGAGCTAAATGAGCATCGCGCGCCCCATGGCATGGCCTCCCCGCCAGCCGAGGAGTTTTCGCGCTCGGCCAAGGTGGTATGGCTCAAGGATTTCTCGGCCGGTCGCAGCCCGGAAAAACTCCGGTCCGTGCGTTTCAAGTGAAGTACCGCGTTATCTGTAGCCTTCTCAAAATCTGTTCTTGTAAAGATTGTCGCTAAACCCCGTTACACCTTAGGCTTCGGGCATCTTTGGAGATGCCCGATGCCTATTCGTTACTTCATTAAACAATTGCTGTTGCCGCCCGGCGTTCTGTTGCTGTTGCTGGCGCTTGCCTGGTGGTTTCGTCGCAGCCGGCCACGACTGGCAGCGGTGTGCTTTGCCCTGGGGTTTGGCGGGATGTGGTTGATGAGCCTGCCGGTGGCGGTGCAGTGGGGGGCAAAGGCCCTGGAGACCGAGCCGCCGTTGGCCCGGGACGAATGGGCAACCCTGGCGCAGCGGGCTGATGCCATTGTGGTGTTGGGTTCCGGGCGTGAGCGTGGGGATCCGGCCTGGGGCTCCGATCAGCCGACGGGGATCGGGCTTGAGCGCCAGCGCTACGCGGCGAGACTGGCCAAGGCTTCGGGTTTGCCGGTGCTGACCAGCGGTGGCTTGCACTACGGCACGCCGCCGAGCGAGGCGGAGTTGATGGCGGTGTCGATGCAGGATGACTTCGGTGTGAGCGTGCGCTGGAAGGAAGAGCGCAGCCGTACCACCTGGGAAAACGCTCAGATGAGCGCCGAGATTTTATTGCCGCAGGGGATCAAGCGTGTGGTCGTCGTAACCCAGGCTTGGCACATGCCGCGCTCGCGCTGGAGCTTCGAAAAGGCTGGGTTTACGGTGGTTCCGGCGCCGGTGGGATTCCTGAGCCTGGACAATGCTCGGCCACTGGGTGGCTGGATGCCGGAATTCAAGTCAATTTGGCAGAGCGGGCAGTTGCTGAATGAAGCGGTGGGGCAGGTGGGCTACCGGATGTTTTACAGGTAATACCGCAGGGCAAATGTGGGAGCGGGCTTGCTCGCGAATGCAGTGTGTCAGTCACTGGTGCATTACCTGACAGACCGCATTCGCGAGCAAGCCCGCTCCCACATTATTTGAGTATTTCTATTACACCGTTTTGGACATCCGGCTCGCCAACAGCGCCCAGCCAAACAAACCAAGGCACAGGATGATTAACGGCCACGAACGCCATTCCAGGTAGGGCGTGAGGTTGTGCATCGGCACCACCTCGCCGTAGAGAATCCCGCGCTCAAACTGCGGGATCTGCACGGTGATCTGCCCGTACGGGTTGATCAGGCCGGTGACGCCATTGTTGGTGGCGCGAATCATCCAGCGACCCGCTTCCAGGGCGCGCATCTGGGCCATCTGCAAATGCTGCAGCGGGCCGATGGAGCGGCCAAACCAGGTGTCGTTGCTGATGGTCAGCAACAAATCGCTACGGGCTGACAAGCTGGCGGCGAACTCCGGGTACACCACTTCATAGCAAATGAACGGCGCAATCTGATAGCCCTTGGCTTGCAGCAAAGCCTGGTCGGATGGCCCGCGGGCGAAGTCCGACATCGGCAGGTCAAAGAATGCGATCAAGCCGCGCAACATGTCCTGCAGCGGCACGTACTCGCCAAACGGCACCAGCTTCTGCTTCAGGTAGGTACCGTCGCCTTCGCCCACCACCGTGATGCCATTGAAGAAGCGCTTCTGGTGGTGCACTTCCTGGCGGATCGGTACGCCGGTGATCAGCGCGGTGTGCCGGTCCGCGGCGAACTTGCCCATCATGCCCAGGTAACCCTCGACGGATTCCTTGAGCACCGGCACGGCGGTTTCCGGCCATACCAGCAGGTCGACAGGCTTGGAGCTGAAGCTCATGTCGCGGTACAGCGCGAGCTGCGCATTCAACTGCTCGGGGTCCCACTTCATGCTTTGTTCGACGTTGCCCTGGACGGCCGCCACGGTCAGCGGTGCGCCAGAAGGGCTTGTCCAGGCGTGATGCTTGAGTGCCAGGCCGATGGCCCATGGCGCCACCAACAGCAGCAAGCCCGCACCGATGAACAGGTTGCGCTTAGCCGCCAGCAGACGCGGCAGGTTGCAGATCAGTGCGGCGGTCAGCGCCAGGGCAAAGGAAATCAGCCACATGCCACCCAGCGGCGCGAGGCCGGTGAGAGGGCCGTCGAGCTGGCTGTAACCGGAATAAAGCCATGGGAAGCCGGTGAGGAACCAGCCGCGAAACGCTTCCTGGCCCACCCAGAGTGCCGCGAAGGCCAGGGCATCGGCCAATGGCGCTTCATTGCGACGCAGCCAGCGCGCCCACACCCAGGCGGGCAGGGCAAAGAACCAGGCAATTGCCGCCGTAAACGCCAGCATCAGCATGCCGGCCAGCAGCACTGAAGCGCCGCCAAAATGGTGGATGCTGTAGTAGATCCAGCTGGTACCGGCGCCAAACAGACCGAAACCGAAACACCAGCCACGGCCCAGGGCCTGGCGTGGTGTCAGTTCACGCAATCCCGCATAAAAGAACCCGACGGCCACCAGCGCAAACGGCCAAAGGTCGAACGGCGCCAGCGCCAGGGTAGTGATGGCGCCGGCCACCACGGCCAGCAAGTTACCGGGCCAGCCGGGTGCAATCATACGGCGCATGTAGGGGTGGGTCATCAGCTATTTCCTGTGTCGCGCCGGCCTGCTGTGGCGCAGGGCAAGGCGCGAGGAGTGTGGTTTGATTTTTCCAAATGAACGACGAGTAACGTAGCCCTGCGCCACAGCAGGCCGGCCCTTCGGGTTGCCCCTGAGAACCGGCCATGCTGCGTTGCAGGCCTTGGAAAGGGAGCGCCATTCCCTGCGGCCTGCGCCTTGCCTGGCCGGCTCTCAGGTGCAACGCGACACAGGAAATAGCTGATGACCCACCCCTTCCTTAGCGGGCAATAGGTGTCAGGCGAATCAGATGGATCCTGCGGCTGTCGGCATTCAGGATGCGGAAGCGATAGGCACCGATTTCCGTGGTCTCGTTACGCTTGGGCAGGTGCCCGAACGCACTCATCACCAGGCCGCCAACCGTGTCGAACTCATCGTCGGAGAATTCGCTGTCGAAGAACTCGTTGAAGTTCTCGATCGGCGTCAGGGCCTTGACCAGGAAGTCACCGCTGGGCAGCGGCTTGATGTAGCTGTCTTCTTCCACATCGTGTTCGTCTTCGATGTCACCGACGATCTGTTCCAGCACGTCTTCGATGGTCACCAAGCCGGCCACACCGCCGTATTCGTCAATCACGATGGCCATGTGATTGTGGTTCGCACGAAATTCGCGCAGCAGCACATTCAGGCGCTTGGATTCGGGGACGAAAGTGGCAGGACGCAGCAGGTCCTTGATGTTGAAGCTGTCACCGTTTTCCTTGAGGATCAGCGGCAGCAGGTCCTTGGCCAGAAGGACACCCATGACGTCGTCATGGCTTTCGCCGATCACCGGGTAGCGCGAGTGCGCCGAGTCGATGACGGCCGGGAGGAACTCCCGTGGGGTCTGGGTCGCCTTGATGCTGACCATCTGCGAGCGCGGAACCATGATGTCCCGCACCTGCAAGTCAGCGACCTGGATGGCGCCTTCGACGATGGCCAGCGCTTCGCTGTCCAGCAACTTGTTCTGATGTGCCTCGCGCAGCAGCTCCAGCAGCTCCTGGCGGTTTTTCGGCTCGTGGGCAAAGGCCTGGGTGAGTTTCCCCAGCCATGACTTTTGCCCGTTGCTCGATCGGTCTTCGCTCATAGCGATTACTCTAAATCCTTTGTTGTTTCAGTTAGGTGTAGTTTCAATTTCGTCATCTGCATACGGGTCGCGATGACCCAGTTCTGCAAGCAACGTTCGTTCCAGTGCTTCCATTTCTTCGGCTTCGTCATCGTCTATATGGTCGTAACCCAAGAGATGCAAGCAGCCGTGGATGACTAGATGAGCCCAATGGGCCTCAAGTTCCTTTCCTTGTTCCGCCGCTTCACGCTCGACCACTTCGACGCAGATCACCAGGTCGCCCAGCAATGGGATGTCCAGTAACTCATCGGGTACGTCAGCGGGAAACGACAGCACGTTGGTCGCGTAGTCTTTCTGTCGCCAGGTGTGATTCAGTTCACGGCCTTCGCGCTCGTCCACCAGGCGAATGGTCAGTTCCGAGTCGGCGGTGCGCTGGCGCAGGGCCAGTGTGCACCATTGGCGGAACTGTTCTTCGCTGGGGGCAGGCGCTTCGGTGGCCAGCTGCAGGTCAAGCTCAAGCATCGCGGCGAGTGTCCTTGGCCGGTTGGTCGTCGCGGTGTTCGAAGCGCTCGTAGGCTTCGACAATGCGCTGCACCAGCGGGTGACGGACCACGTCTTTGGGCATGAAGTGCGTGAAGCTGATCCCTGGCACGTCCTTGAGCACGTCGATCACCTGGGCCAGGCCCGACTTGGTGCCTTTTGGCAGGTCGACCTGGGTGACGTCGCCGGTGATCACGGCCGTTGAGCCGAAGCCGATCCGGGTCAGGAACATCTTCATCTGCTCGACGGTGGTGTTCTGGCTTTCGTCGAGGATGATGAAGCTGTTGTTCAGCGTCCGGCCACGCATGTAGGCCAGCGGGGCGATCTCGATCACCTGGCGCTCGATCAGCTTGGCCACGTATTCGAAGCCGAGCATCTCGTAGAGTGCGTCGTAGAGCGGGCGCAGGTACGGGTCGATCTTCTGGGCCAGGTCGCCGGGCAAAAAGCCCAGTTTCTCGCCGGCTTCCACCGCCGGGCGCACCAGCAGGATGCGTCGCACCTGCTCACGCTCCAGGGCGTCGACCGCACAGGCCACGGCCAGGTAGGTCTTGCCGGTACCGGCCGGGCCGATGCCGAAGTTGATGTCGTTACCCAGGATCTCTTTGACGTAGCGCTGCTGATTCAAGCCGCGAGGGCGAATCATGCCTTTCTTGGTGCGCAACGCGACGCTGGCTTCGGCTACCGGGTTATTCGCCAGGTCTTGCACCGCAGATTCCTGCAGGTACAGGTGCACCGTTTCCGGCGACAGCTCGCTACCTTTGGTTTCCCGGTAGAGGCGGCGCAGGAGGTTTTCTGCCGAGGTGGTGTGTTCGGGTTCACCAATAAGCTCGAATTGATTGCCGCGGTTGCGGATCTCGATGCTCAGGCGTTGTTCGATCAGGCGCAGATGCTCGTCGAACTGTCCGCACAGATTGGCGAAACGGCGAGCCTCAAAGGGCTCGAGGAGAAAACGATGTGGTTCTATGGGTGCGTTCAAGGTCGTTTTTAGCCGCCCTGGGGCAATTAAGATGAAATCAAGGATAACGCCAGCAGGCCGGGTGCGAAAGCACTTAAACGGAGCATCTTGGCTGAGGGCGATTCTGTAGGAGCGAGCTTGCTCGCGAAAAACGTCAACGATACCGCTTGCAGCCTGAATATACGCGGTGCCCTCAGGTTTTTCGCGAGCAAGCTCGCTCCTACAGAAACTTGGTTTATTGGATCAGCGAGCCGCGCAGCGAGTGCGGTTGTGCCGCGTCGATGTGCACGTCGGCGAACTGCCCGATCAGTGTCGGATTATCGCAGCGGAAGTTGACGATCCGGTTGTTCTCGGTCCGGCCCTGCAATTCGCCAGGGTCTTTTTTCGAGTAGTCGGTCACCAGGATGCGCTGGGTCGAGCCCACCATCTGTCGGCTGATCTCGAAGCCTTGTTGGTTGAGGCGATGTTGCAGGGCGTTCAATCGCTCTTTCTTCAACGCTTCCGGGGTCTCGTCCGCCAGATCCGCCGCCGGGGTGCCCGGGCGCTGGCTGTAGACGAACGAGTAGGAGAAGTCGAACCCGACGTCTTCAATCAGCTTCATGGTCTGCTGGAAGTCTTTCTCGGTTTCACCCGGGAAGCCGACGATAAAGTCCGAGCTGATGCAGATCCCCGGCACCGCCGCACGCAATTTGCGCAGCTTGGATTTGTATTCCAGGGCGGTGTGGTTGCGTTTCATCGCCGAGAGGATGCGGTCCGAGCCTGATTGCACCGGCAAGTGCAGGTGTTTGACCAGCTCCGGCACTTCGGCGTGAGCCTGGATCAGGCTGTCGGAGAACTCCAGCGGGTGCGAGGTGGTGTAGCGAATTCGCTCGATCCCGTCGACGGCCGCCACCACGCGGATCAGCTCTGCGAGGTCTGCCAGGCGCCCGTCATGGGTCTGGCCGCGATAGCCGTTGACGTTCTGCCCCAGCAGGGTCACTTCACGCACGCCGTTTTCGGCCAGGTGAATGATTTCTGCCAGCACGTCGTCGAACGGCCGGCTGACTTCTTCACCGCGGGTGTAGGGCACGACGCAGAAAGTGCAGTACTTGCTGCAGCCTTCCATTACCGACACATAAGCGCTCGGGCCGTCGATGCGCGGCTCGGGCAAATGGTCGAATTTTTCGATTTCCGGGAACGAGACGTCGACTTGCGGCAGCTTGGTGATGCGTGCGGCGTCGATCATTTCCGGCAGGCGGTGCAGGGTTTGCGGGCCGAACACCACGTCGACGTACGGTGCACGGTCGCGAATGGCGGCGCCTTCCTGGCTGGCCACGCAACCGCCGACGGCGATCACCATGTCCGGGTTGGCCAGTTTCAGTTCACGCCAGCGGCCCAGCTGCGAGTAGACCCGGTCCTGGGCCCGCTCGCGGATCGAGCAGGTATTGAGCAGGATCACGTCGGCATCTTCAGCGCGGGCGGTGACTTCCAGGGCCTGATGTTCACCCAGCAGATCGACCATGCGCGAGCTGTCGTACTCGTTCATCTGGCAACCGTGGGTTTCGATGTAAAGCTTCTTGGCCATGGGGATCGTCAACTGGTGGTAAAGAACCGCGCATTATAGGGGGCATGCCGATAGGTTCCTAGCACTGTGCATCGGACGCCATGCTATAGTTCGCGCCCTCTTTTATATCCCCCGATGTGTTACCCGCCCACCATGACCAAACGTGAAGCTCCAATCTACAAGGTGATTTTCCTTAACCAGGGCCAGGTGTTCGAAATGTACGCCAAGCAGATCTATCAAAGTGATCTGTGGGGCTTCCTGGAAGTGGAAGAGTTCGTCTTTGGCGAGCGCACACAGCTGGTCGTCGACCCGGGCGAGGAAAAACTCAAGGCTCAGTTCGAGGGCGTGGTGCGCAGTTTTGTGCCGATGCATTCGATCGTGCGCATCGATGAAGTCGAGCGCCTGGGCACGCCGAAAATCAGTGAGGCCCGTGGCATGAGCAATGTCATGCCGTTTCCGATGCCGATGCCTGAGAAGTAAGGCTTAAGACCGCGTCGACCCCTTCGCGAGCAAGCCCGCTCCCACCTTCGACCGAGTTCCACCTTTGGAATACAGTCGAAGGTGGGAGCGGGCTTGCTCGCGAAGGCGGCAGTAAAGGCGCTACAAAACTCAGGGAAGTGGCGAAAATGGCGAGCTGCCATCTGCGCTCTGCAGTTCCTGCAGGTAGTTACGGAAAATCTGTCCCAGCACCTGGGTCGCCACTTCCAGTTCGTCCCGCTGCATGTGCTCGGCCACTTCGTCTGCCGTGTCCAGCGCATCTTCGGCGCCGTTGACTGCCGCCATTTTCAGCACGATATACGCCTGAACGTTATTGGCCGGTACGCCTTCGCCGTGGAAAAACATGGTGCCCAGCTGGAATTGCGCCTGGGCGTGGCCCTGCAACGAGGCTTTCTCGAAGTAGCTCAAAGCCTTGTTGAGGTCGCGTGCGGGATTTTTACTCTCGTAGAAGTACTCGCCCAACTCGTATTGCGCCTGCGCATCCCCGCCGTCGGCCTGTTTCTGGCACGCGCTCAGGGCTTCGGCCTGGCTTTCTGGCTGGGTATTGAGGGTGCAACGACCCATCGCTGGGATTAACAACGAGTTGCCGCCTGCCTGGGCAATCGCCAGCAGCGGCTGAAGGAGCAACAGGCAGCCCAGAACCAGGGTGCGGCCGGTGCGTTTCATGGGAATCGACTTACCTCTGACGGGGCGCGGGACCCACGGGGGGATCCAATAAGCGCGCATTATGAAATAAGCAGGCACCTGCTTACAAAGTCTTTACTCGTTTTTCTGCTGCGTGGGCAAGTTATCTGCCGGATTGCAGGTGAATTCTCGAAAAAAGACGGAAATGCCTGTAAGCAAAGTAGCAAATCTGACGCCGCCAGGGGCGACGTCGGATTTTTGAGCCGCTTATTTCAAGGCGGCGAAGGCGCGCTCGGCGGCATCAAGGGTCAGTTTCAGCTCGGCATCACCATGGGCGATCGAGGTGAACCCGGCTTCAAAGGCGCTCGGTGCCAGATACACACCACCGTCCAGCATCAGGTGGAAGAAGCGCTTGAACAGGTCGGCATCGCTGCCCATCACGTCGTCGAAGGTGACGATGTCGTCGGCGCCGCTGAAGTACAGGCCGAACATGCCGCCCGCCTGGGTGGTCACGAACGGAATGCCGGCCGCATCGGCGCGCTGTTGCAGGCCGTCCAGCAGGCGAGTGGTGTAGTCGGTCAGTTCGGCGTGGAAGCCCGGGCGGCTGATCAGGCGCAAGGTGGTCAGGCCGGCAGCCATGGCCAGCGGGTTACCCGACAGGGTGCCTGCCTGGTACACAGGGCCCAGCGGCGCGATGTGTTGCATGATTTCGCGCTTGCCGCCGAAGCAGCCCACCGGCATGCCGCCACCGATGATCTTGCCGAAGGTGCTCAGGTCCGGCGTAACGCCGTAGTAAGCCTGGGCGCCGCCGAGGGCCACGCGGAAACCGGTCATCACTTCATCAAAAATCAGCACCACGCCGTGCTTGTCGCACTGTTCGCGCAGGCCTTCCAGGAACCCCGGCGCCGGCGGCACGCAGTTCATGTTGCCGGCCACTGGCTCGACGATGATGCACGCCACTTCCTGGCCGACTTCGCTGAGCATCTGCTCGACGGCAGCGATGTCGTTGAACGGCAGGGTCAGGGTGTGTTTGGCAAATGCTGCCGGCACACCGGCGGAGCTCGGTACGCCCTGGGTCAACGCGCCAGAGCCGGCCTTGACCAGCAGGCTGTCGGAGTGGCCGTGGTAGCAGCCTTCGAACTTGATGATGCTGTCGCGGCCGGTGAAACCACGGGCCAGGCGAATCGCACTCATGGTGGCTTCGGTGCCGGAGCTGACCATCCGCACCATCTCCATCGACGGCACGATGGAGCACACCAGGTCGGCCATCTCGGTTTCCATGGCGGTGGGTGCGCCATAGGACAAGCCGTGTTGCAGCTGCTGGCGCACTGCGTCCAGTACGTCCGGATGGCTGTGGCCGAGGATCATCGGGCCCCACGAACCCACGTAGTCGACGTAGCGCTTGTCATCTTCGTCGGTGACGTAGGCGCCTTCGGCATGTTTGAAGAACAACGGCGTGCCGCCAACGCTCTTGAACGCTCGCACGGGGGAGTTCACACCGCCGGGGATGTGTTTCTGGGCATTGGCAAACAGGGTTTCGGAACGGGACATTATCGTGTTCTCTGAATTCAAGATTTTAGAAGATCGTTGAAGGCGCGGGCGCGACGCGTGACTTCCTGGGTGCTGTCGGCACCAAACAGGCCGTGGACCACCGCCAGCAGGTCGGCACCGTGGGCCACCAATGGTTCGGCGTTTTCCAGGGTAATACCGCCGATCACGCAGATCGGCAGGTGCAGCCGTGCGCGTGCCTGGGCCAGCAGTTCAACGGTGGCAGCCGGGGCGCCCGGCTTGGTGTTGGAGTTGAAGAAGCGGCCGAAGGCGACGTAACTGGCACCCTCTTTGGCGGCCTGCTCGGCCAGTTCGATCTGGCTGTGGCAGGTGGAACCGATGATCGCCTTGGAACCCAGCAGTGCGCGGGCCGGGGTCAGCGGGCCGTCGGTCTGGCCCAGGTGCACGCCAACGCCGAGGCGCGCGGCCAGTTCGGCGTCATCGTTGATGATCAGTTGCGTCTTGTAGCGCGAGCACAGCTCCCGCAGTTTTTCGGCTTCCCGCAGGCGGCGCGCTTCGTCGCTGCTTTTATCGCGGTATTGCAGCAGGGTCACGCCACCGTCCAACGCCGCTTCGACGTAGGCCAGGAACTTGCCGGCCAACAGTTGGCTGTCGGTAATGGCATAAAGGCCACGTAGTTTCATCGGGCAGGCCTCTCGGTGTTACGAGCAGAAATCCAACGGCAGACGACGAGGCACGAATTGCCCCTGGCCGAGTTGTTCAGCGTCACGCAGGGTGCGCCAAGTGTAGTTGAGGGCCGATTGCACCGCGCTGACCAAACCTTCGCCTTGTGCCAGCCGACCGGCCAGTGCGCTGGCCAGGGTGCAGCCGGAACCGTGATAGCTGCCGGGCAGGCGCTGGCAGGTAAAGGTCTGGTGCGTGCCGTCGCGGCTGTAGAGGCGGTTGTGCACTTCGTGCTCGTCGCCGTGGCCGCCGGTGATCAGCAGGTGCTTGATGAAAGGCAGCAGTTTCGCGGCGCATTCGTCCGCCGTGCCTTCGGGCAGTTCGGCGAGGATGCGGGCTTCGGGCAGGTTCGGCGTGGCGATCAGCGACAGCGGCAACAGCCGCTCGCGCATGGCGTAGCCCACTTCGTCCTTGCCCAGGCTGCCGCCACCGCCGGCGCGCAGCACCGGGTCGCAGACCACCGGCAAATGCGGGTGCGCCTTGAGCAGCTCGACCACGGTGTCGACCATTTCCAGGGAACCGAGCATGCCCAGTTTCACCGCCGCCACTTCGGAGTCGCCGAGCACCGCGTTGGCCTGGGCCAGCACCCACTCGCGATCCAGCACGCGGAAATCGCTGACATTGACGGTGTTCTGCACAGTCAGCGCGGTGACGGCCGGGGCCGCATGACAACCCTGGGCGAGCAGGGCTTCGATATCTGCCTGCAAGCCGGCGCCACCACTGGGATCATGGCCGGAGAGACAGAGGACAACGGGGCGAGAGCTGTAGGTATTCATGGTGCGCGAGCTTACCACCAAACGCTTTTTGGGTGGCTGTCGGGCGAAGGTTGAATTTTTAGCGGATGAGTGGAGATAAATGGCTGTTTGCTATCATTGGTAAATACAGGTCAAATGCTCTGTAAAGCCCGCTCTAGAGCCTTTCAAAAAATTGTTTCAATGGTGTCTTTTGGCCTGTAATGGCTATGCTAGAGTGGATCCAAACCAATAACTGTATCGCCGGTTTACGTCTGCTCAAAAGGAATGGAGGCTTTTGACATAACCGGACAGGTCACGCTGGGGCTCTATGCGCTATTTGCTGATGTTACTGTTGAGCGGGCTGCCGATGCTGGCGGGCGCAGTCGAGTTCAACGAGTCCACCTCCCGGTTGTCCCTGGGCCAAGTGATGCAAGTCCTTGAAGACCCAAGCGGCGCCTTGACGATTGGCGATATCAGCTCGCCGGTCCTCGCCAGTCGCTTCAAAACTCATGACAAAGCCACCTTGAATGCCGGCTATTCGCGCTCGGTGTTCTGGCTCAAGGTCGACCTTCATTACCGTCCGAAAAACCCGGAGGCCTCGCGCAACTGGCTGCTGGAATTGGCCTATCCGCCGCTGAACCAACTGGAGCTGTACCAGCCCGACAGCGTCGGCAATTATCGACTGGTGTCGCGCACCGGCAGCATTCTGCCGTTTTCCAGCCGCGAAATTCGCCAGAGCAACTACCTGTTCAAGCTCGACTTGGCGCCTGATCAGCGGGAAACCCTGTACCTGCGCCTGCAAAGCCAGGGCTCGATCCAGGCGCCGCTGACCCTCTGGTCGACCACCGCGTACCTCGAAGAACAGCCATTGCGCCTCTATGTGCTGGGTGTGATCTACGGCGTGTTGCTGGGCATGCTGATCTACAACCTGTTCATCTACCTGAGCGTGCGCGACACCAGCTACCTCTATTACATCCTCTATATTGCCTCGTTCGGCCTGTATCAGCTGTCGGTCAACGGCGTGGCCGTGCAGTACTTCTGGCCGAATAACCCGTGGTGGGCGAATGCGGCGGTGCCGTTCCTGATCGGTTCGGCGGCGCTGTTCGGCAGCCTGTTTGCCCGCAGCTTCCTGCACACCGCGCTTTACAGCCGCTGGATCAACCGGCTGTTGCTGGCGCTGGCGGTCAGCGGCGCGGCGGTGATGGTGCTGGCCCTGTTCACCAGTTATGCGCTGGCGCTGCGTCTGGCCACCGCTTTGGCGCTGGTGTTTACCGTGACCATCTTCGTCGCCGCCATCAAGGCCTGGTACTGCGGCCAGCGGATGGCGCGCTACTTCATCATCGCCTGGACCGCGTTCCTGCTGGGCGGTGTGGTGAATACGATGATGGTCCTGGGCTACCTGCCCAATGTGTTCCTCACGATGTACGCCAGCCAGATCGGCTCGGCACTTGAAGTGGCCCTGTTGTCCCTGGCCCTGGCCGACCGGATCAATTCGATGCGCGAGCAACAGGCGCAGATCCTGCTGGATGCCAGCCAGAAACTCGAAGTGCTCAACACGCAGCTGGCCCACAGCAATCGGCTCAAGGACGAATTCCTCGCCACGTTGACCCACGAGTTGCGCACCCCGATGAACGGCGTGATCGGCTCCCTGGAATTGATGCAGACCGAGCCACTGGAAGGCGACCTGGCGCAGTATCACCAAACCGCCGCCGGCTCGGCCCGCGAGATGATGCGCATGGTCAACGGCATCCTCACCCTTACCGAATTGCAGGCCGGGCGCCTCAGCCCGCAACCCCAGGTGTTCAGCCTGCGCGGGTTGCTCGACACCTTGCGCCAGCAGTTTGCGGCCAGCGCCCAGAGCAAGGGCCTGGAGTTTTCGATTGATCTGGCAGATGAGTTGCCGGACCGCGTCAATGGCGATCCCGGCAAGTTGGCGCAATGCCTGGATTGCCTGTTGGACAACGCGTTCAAGTTTACCCACGAAGGCTCGGTACGGGTTCGGGTGGTCGGCGTGCCCCAGGCCGACGGGACGCTGCGCCTGACCTTTATTGTCACCGACACCGGCATCGGGTTCGCCTACCTCGATGAGGCGACCCTGTATCAGCGCTTCTTCCAGCTCGACGGCTCGACCACTCGCCGATACGGCGGCATGGGCATTGGCCTGGCAATCTGCCGGCAATTGATCGAGTTGCTCGGAGGCCGCCTCACCCATAATTCCGAGCCGCGGCGCGGCAGTCGCTTCCAGCTGGAGCTTGCCGTCAGTCCGGTCCAGCCCGAACCTGCGCCTGTGCGCCGAGTGCCGCAGGCACAACGCACGCCTCAGGAGTGCACGGTGTTGCTGGTGGACGACAACAGCGTCGCGCAATTGGTGGTGCGCGGCATGTTGCTCAAGCTCGGTTACCGCGTGAAAACCGTCGATAACGGGCCGGCCGCCCTGGCGCTGTTGCAGAGTGACACCTTTGATGCGGTGCTACTGGATGTGCCGGAAGGCGGATTCTCGCTGTGCTGCCAGATCCGTGCATTGCCCGGCTGTGCCGAGTTGCCGGTGATCGCCTTGAGCACCTCCTTGCAAGCCCCGGAGCGTGAGAGCTGCCATGGCGTGGGTGTCACCGACCGAGTGGCCAAGCCGGTGCGCTTCGAGGCCTTGCAGTTGGTGCTGCAGCTGCGGTTGTTGCATATGGTTGAGGGTGAAAGCGCCGCCACTTAGGCGCTTATGCCACTTTTTTAACCCGGTTGACGGTGCTTAACTGAAATTCAGGCCTCAATGAACGTGGCCTTTTTTCAGGAGGCCCGTCATGAACCTGCACCCGTTTGCCGAAACCCACGACGTCACCAACCAGCCACCGTCCCTGGACGGCACCAACCTGTACCGTATCGATTTGCCCCTGCAAGAATGGTCCCGGCGCTTTGGTGCCGGCTGGGCCGAGCAGCGTATCGACACCTACGGCGCGCTGGCGGGCGGGCCGCTGATGGAGGCCGGTTTCCTGGCCAACCAGAACAAACCGGTGTTCAACAGCCACGACCGTTTTGGTCATCGTATCGACCTGGTGGAATTTCATCCGGCCTACCACGAACTGATGCGCACCGCCGTCGAGCATGGTTTGCCTTCGTTGCCGTGGGCCCATCCGCAATCCGGTGCCCATGTGGCCCGCGCGGCGATGACCTACCTGCACAGCCAGGCCGAAGCCGGCACCGGCTGCCCGCTGACCATGACCTTCGCCTGCGTGCCGGCCCTGCGTTTGCAGCCGGACCTGGCTGAAACCTGGCTGCCGAAAATCCTCGCCACTGAATACGACCCGCGCAACGTCGGCATCGCCCACAAGGCCGGCGCCACTATCGGCATGGCAATGACCGAGAAACAGGGCGGCACCGACGTGCGCGCCAACACCACCCGCGCTTACCCCGTGGGCGCCGGTGGCTCGGGCCAGGCGTATGAGCTGGTGGGGCACAAGTGGTTCTGCTCGGCACCGATGTGCGATGGCTTCCTGACCCTGGCCCAGACCGACAAGGGCCTGACCTGTTTCCTGCTGCCCCGGCACCGCCCGGATGACACCCGCAACGAGTTCTACATCCAGCGCCTGAAAAACAAACTCGGCAATTGCTCCAACGCTTCCAGCGAAGTGGAGTTTCGCGGAGCGCTGGCCTGGATGATCGGCGAGGAAGGGCGCGGTGTACCGACCATTATCGAAATGGTGGCCATGACCCGTTTCGATTGCATGGTCGGCTCCAGTGCCTTGATGCGCCAGGCACTGACCCAGGCCAGCCATCATTGCGCCCATCGACTGGTGGGCGGCCGGGTGCTCAGCGAGCAACCACTGATGCAAAACGTATTGGCCGACCTGGCCCTGGAAAGCGAAGCGTCCCTGGCCTTGAGCATGCGCATGGGCCGCGCGCTGGACCATCTGGATAACGAACAGGAAGCCAAATTCGCCCGGCTGGTAACGGCGGTGGGCAAGTATTGGATCTGCAAGCGCGCCCCGGCGATGATCAACGAAGCCGCCGAATGCATGGGCGGGGCCGGGTATGTGGAGGACAGCATCCTGCCGCGTTTGTACCGTGAGGCGCCGGTTAATTCCACGTGGGAAGGTTCCGGCAATGTGCAGTGCCTGGATGTGCTGCGGGCCTTGTCGAAAGAACCGGGCGTACTGGAAGCGTTGTTTGCCGAGCTGGGGGATGGTCATGGTCATAAACACTTGGCGCGGCACATCGAGCAGTTGAAGTCAGCGTTCATGGACACCCAGGACATTCAGTACCGTGCCCGGCAACTCACTGAGGATATTGCGGTGGCGTTACAGGCCAAGCTGTTGCTGGAGGCGGGTAATGCCAGTGTGAGTGATGGTTTTATCGCCAGCCGACTGGGTGAGTCGTCTGGCCGGGTCTATGGCACCTTGCCGCGTGGTGTGGATGTGGGAGCGATTGTTGCCCGGTCGACACCTCTGTTTTCCTGAACAAACACGGTCAAAATGTGGGAGCGGGCTTGCTCGCGAAGGCGGAGTGTCAGTCAATGTAGATGTCGACTGATTCACCGCCTTCGCGAGCAAGTCGAATCGTCGCACCGCCGCTCCCACATTGATTCGATTCCAATTCAGAGTTTCCGTCGCTCAGGGATACAGGCAAGATGAACGCCTGCAAGTCAGAACACAGGATGCTTACCGTGACCGAAGCTTTTGTTGTCGTTCAAACCGCCGAAGAAGCCGTGGATCGGCTGGCGGCTCTCCATGAGCGTGCCACTGGCGCGCTCAATCAGGCCCTCAAGCGCTACCTCAAAGACCGCGTCGAGCCCGACGCCGAACAACGCGCGATGTTTCGCTACCCGGAACTTCGCCTGACCTACCTGGTGCAGGGCGAAGTCACACAGACCACCCGGGCGTATGCCAAGGTCCAGTTGCCGGGGACCTACAGCGTCACCGTCACCCATCCTTCAGCCTTCCGCAAATACTTGCTGGAGCAACTGGTGCCGTTGATGCACGACTTCACCGTGACGGTGGAAGTGGGCGTCAGCCAGCAGAACATTCCTTACCCGTACGTGGTGGAGCAGGGCGACGAGCTCGCCGGCTCCGGCGTGACCGCCGCCACGCTGGCGCGGGTGTTCCCGAGTACCGACCTGTCAGCCGCCACCGATGGCATTGCCGACGGTCTCTACGATTGGGAAAACACCGATCCGCTGCCATTGGCGCTGTTCGATGCCGCCCGTGTCGACTTTTCCCTGCGTCGCCTGGTGCACTACACCGGCAGCGACTGGCGCCATGTGCAGCCGTGGATTTTGCTGACCAACTACCACCGTTACGTTGACCAGTTCATCGTGCATGGCCTGGAACAGTTGCGCAGCGACCCGCGCTTTATCCGCATGGTGCTGCCGGGCAATGTGATCATCGACAAGAGCATGGACCACGGCGAAGCGTCTGCCATCGCCGCGGGCGTGGTCTGGCACCGCTACCAGATGCCGGCCTACCACTTGCAGGCCAGCGATGGCCACGGTGTGACTCTGGTGAACATCGGTGTCGGCCCGTCCAACGCCAAGAACATCACCGATCACCTGGCCGTATTGCGCCCGCATTGCTGGCTGATGATTGGCCACTGCGGCGGCCTGCGCCAGTCCCAGACCATCGGCGACTACGTGCTGGCTCACGCCTATATGCGCCGCGACGGGATTCTCGACCGGGTCGTGCCGCCGAACATCCCGATCCCGGCCCTGGCCGAAGTGCAGATGGCCTTGCAGCAAGCCGCCGCCAACGTCACCGGCGAGAAGGGCGAGGAGCTGAAAAAGCGCCTGCGCACCGGCACCGTGTTGACCTACGACGACCGCAACTGGGAGCTGCGTTGGGCCCAGGAGCGACCGCTGATCAACCTGTCCCGCGCCGTGGCCGTGGACATGGAAAGCGGCACCATCGCAGCCCAGGGCTACCGCCTGCGGGTGCCGTATGGCACGTTGCTGTGTGTGTCGGACAAACCGCTACACAGCGAGATCAAGCTGCCGGGTTCGGCCAACGCGTTCTATGAGCGTGCGGTCAGCCAGCACTTGAAGATCGGCATCGAGGCGGTGGATCTGTTGCGCACCGAACTCAACTCGCTGCACTCGCGCAAACTGCGCAGCTTCGACGAGCCGCCGTTCCGCTAAACGGTTGGGATGGTTATTTAACGGTCAGGCCACTAGCATTGTCGGTCCTGACCGTTAGATGTTCCTTTGCCATGTCCCGTCCTGCCCGTCCCGTTTCCCGCCGCCCTGGTGTGAAAAGTCCGCAAACTTCGTCGGCCCCGCGTCGTGTCGCCAAGGCGCCACCGGCTGAGCCCAAGTTGATCCTGTTCAATAAACCCTTCGACGTGCTGACCCAGTTCAGCGACGAAGGCGGGCGGGCGACCCTCAAGGATTTCATCGACATCCCCGGTATTTACCCGGCCGGACGCCTGGACCGTGACAGTGAAGGCCTGTTGCTGCTGACCAACGACGGCCAGTTGCAGGCGCGCATTGCCGACCCCAAGCACAAGCTGGCGAAAACCTACTGGGTGCAGGTGGAAGGCGAGCCGACGGAAGAACAACTGCAACGCCTGCGCGACGGCGTGGAACTCAACGACGGCATGACCCTGCCCGCCGAAGCCCGGCAACTGGACGAGCCGCAGTTGTGGCCGCGCAATCCGCCGGTGCGGTTTCGCAAAAGCGTGCCGACCCATTGGCTGGAGTTGGTGATTCGAGAAGGGCGTAACCGCCAGGTGCGGCGCATGACGGCCGCCGTAGGCTTGCCGACGCTGCGTCTGGTGCGGGTGCGGATTGGTGACTGGTCGATCGACGGCCTGGATCAAGGCCAGTGGAAGGAAGTGCCGGCGCGCTTATAAGGCGCCGGACTCGATCAGGCCGATCACCACGCTCTTGATGATAAACGCGGCGACGCCCAGGCCCAGCACGAAGAACAGGATCATCGAGCCAAAGCGCCCGGCCTTGGATTTCTTCGCCAGGTCCCAGACGATAAAGCCCATGAAAATGATCAGGATGCTGACCAGGCCGGTCATCATCCATTCTTCAAGCACGGCGGGATCAATCGAGTTCATCGGGTCGTTTCCGGCTGAGGCAGGGCGGCAAGTATACGCCAGCATGATCAGCTCATCATTGACCTGCGTCGGTCCGCCGCAGACTTATCACCCTGCTGAAACACAGTCAAAATGTGGGAGCGGGCTTGCTCGCGAATGCGGTGGATCAGCCAGCATGTTCGGTGCCTGACACACCGCATTCGCGAGCAAGCCCGCTCCCACATTTGTTCCGCGCTGGCCTTAAGTGCGCAAGTGGGTCAGCGGCAACTCGGTGCTGTTGAGCACCTGGTTCAGCACAAAGCTTGAGCGCACGCTGGTGACGCCTTCGATGCGGGTCAGGTGCCCCAGCAGCAGTTTCTGGTAGTGGTCCATGTCTGGCACCACCACCTTCAGTTGGTAGTCAGCGTCCATCCCGGTCACCAAACTGCACTCCAGCACTTGCGGCAAGGTGCGGATGGCGGCTTCGAAGTTCTCGAAACGCTCGGGTGTGTGTCGGTCCATGCCGATCAGTACGTAGGCCGTGAGACTCAGGCCGAGCATCTTGCGGTCGAGCAGGGCGACCTGGCGGGCGATGTAGCCGTCGTCCTCCAATTGCTTGACCCGGCGTGAGCACGGCGAAGGCGACAGGCCGATGCGCTCGGCCAACTCCTGGTTGGAGATCCTCGCGTCGCGCTGTAATTCCGCCAAAATACTCAGGTCGTATCGGTCAAGCTTGCTCATGGGGCTGGCCTTTGTCGTAACTATTGCGGCGAATTATCTATCCAGGGTTAAAAATTGCGCAAGCACTGTTTATTGACGCAATCTTCGCAATCCTCTGTCCGGGCCTGGGGCGTAAAGTTATCAACAGAATCACCGCCCGGACATACAGTCCACTGCAGCCCGCTCATACCGCCGGCTGCGGCCGCCAACCCCACCGGGTTGCCCCGGCCCCCGGGCTGCACACTGTCCACAAGACGGCGTGAGGTGAGCCAACGTCAAAAGCGTTGAGCCAGGACGAAGTTCTCAAGGGGCGACCGACGGGTCGCCCCTTTTTATTGCCTGCGAAAATAATTCTCGTGACTGATAACCTGTCGCAGAACCGGGCCCCGGTTTTCCAGTCTTACGAGTAGGCCCTAATCCGCAGTGAGGAATAGCATGAAGCGCATCTGGCGTTTGGCAGGTGTTGGTTTGCTGATGGTAACCGTTGGTGCGCAAGTGATGGCCGACGAACAGCCTCGCTCTGAAGGCGGTGGCCAGCGTGAGGAAGGGCGCCCGGGCAATAACCAGCCGCGGCCGCAGAACAACCAGCCTCGACCGCAAAATAATCAACCACGTCCTGAAGCCCCTCGTCCCGAGAACAATCAGCCGCGTCCGCAGAACCAGCATTTCGAAAATAATCAGCCACGGCCGCAGAATCAGAATTTCGAGCGCCCGAACGGTGGTGGCCAGTGGCAAGGTCGCCCGCAAGGCAATCAGCAACAACCTCCGCACCAGGCGCCCCAGCCGGCCAATAATCTGCCGATCCAGGGCCGCCCGGATACCGTGCGCCAGACCCAGGAACCGCGTCCCGGCAACTACCAGGACATTCCGCGTCGCAACGATGGCAATCAGCACTGGCAGTCCGGCAATGGCGGCCAAGGTGGTCCCGGCCGGCCCGGCTTTAATGGCGGTGGCAATAACCACCCCAACGATCACCGCTGGCCGGGCCGTCCCGACGGGCACGGTAATGGCTGGGGTCCCGGCCCGCAGTACCGTCCCGGTTACACCGTCGACCGTTTCCCCGACCGCAACTACCGCGTGCCGTATCGTGGCCAGGACTACTTTTTCTCGGGTGGCTACTGGTATCGCCCACAAGGCCCGCGCTATGTCGTAGTGGCGCCGCCATACGGGATTCGCGTGCAATACCTGCCGGATTACGCACGGGAAGTGTGGGTGGGCAGCGCACTGTTTTTCCTTGCCGCCGGTGCCTATTACACCTACGAGGAAAGCAGCCAGCAGTACGTGGTGGTGCAGCCGCCACCCGCCGCGCCAGCGCCGCAGCCTGCTCCCCAAGGCAATGGGTATGACGTGGTGGCTTACCCGGCCAACGGCCAATCACCGGCGCAGGTCCAGCAGGACGGTTACGACTGCTATCGCTGGGCGGTGCAACAAAGTGGTTTTGACCCAAGGACCGTCACCTACGCCCCAGACCCGGCCGTGGTGCAAACCTACCGCCAGGCCCAAGGCAACTGCCTGAGCAGTCGCGGCTATCAGGTGCAGTACTAGGCCTTCGCGCCCTTGACCACTTCCTGCGGGTCGGCGTGCACCAGCACTTCGGCTCGCGGGTAGGCTTTGTGGATGGCATCGGCGGCTTGATCGCTGATGCCGTGGGCCACGGACAAACTCAACTCTCCCGGTAACTCCAGGTGCAACTGCACGAACCAGTGGCTGCCGGAAATCCGCGTGCGCAAATCATGCGCCCCCAATACACCGGGCACACTGCACGCCAGTTCGAGCATGTGCTGGCTGACATCCGGCGGCAGTTCCTCGTCCATCAGCACCGAAAAACTTTCCCGGGCGATCTGGATGGCGCTCCACAAGATGTAGGCCGCGATGCCCAGGCCGAACCAGGCGTCCACCTGATGAAAGCCGAACGCCGCCAGCACCAGCGCCACCAGGATGCTGCCGTTGAGCATCAAGTCTGAGCGATAGTGCAGCGAGTCGGCGCGGATGGCATTCGAGCCGGTTTCGCGGATCACCCGGTATTGCAGGATCAGCAGCGCCGCCGTCAGCGCCAGGGACAGAACGATCACGCCAATGCTCAGCCATGGCGCGCCCACCGGCTCCGGATGCTGCAAGCGCTGGAACGCCTGGAACGCGATCAACACCGCACTGCCGGCGATGAACAGCGCCTGGGCCATGCCCGACAGAGATTCTGCCTTGCCATGGCCATAACGATGATCGTCATCCGCCGGGCGCAACGCGTAGTGCACGGCCAGCAAATTCAGCAGCGAGGTGACGCCGTCGAGCAGCGAGTCGGTCAGCCCGGCGAGCATGCTCACCGAGCCGCTGAGCCACCAGGCGATGGCCTTGGTCACAATCAGCACACAGGCCACGCCGACGGACGCGCGGGTGGCCAGGCGCAACAGCCGGGCGTGTTCGGGACTGGTGGTCATGGGGCGGGTCAGTCCTTAAGCGGCGGGTTGCAGGCCCAGGGTGGCGAGCTGTTGCACGCTGCCCTTGAACTGGATCATGCGCGGGTCGTCCAGCGGCAGGTTACGCCCGGTTTCTTTCTGGATGATGGTTTGCAGCTTGGCGTTGTCGACCTTGCCGTCGGCGCCGATGGCTTGCTGGAGTTTTTCCGGGGCCACTTGGGCGGTTTTGCCCGGTTCGAAATAAATCGCGCCGGTGGCGAAGTCGACACCAAAGGCGATCAGGCCCGGGATCACGTAGAACAGCAGGCCGACCGCATCGAGCACGGCAATCGCCGGGTCGATCTTGCCGTCGATCTGGCCACGGCGGTCGGGGTAGAAAATCGAACCGCACGCCGTCAACTGGCTCAGCAGGGTGACGGCCAGAACACTGCCGATGACACGGGAAGCAACACGCATGGGACTCTCCTGAAATGAACTGTAGGAGCGAGCTTGCTCGCGAAAAACGTCAACGATAACGCGTACTGCCTGAGTGCGCGCGGCGCTCTCGGGTTTTTCGCGAGCAAACTCGCGCCTACAAGTGAAGGGTATGCCTTTGAGACCACCACTGACACCCGGCAGTTCGCCGTTATACTCGCCGCTCTGCTTTGGAGCCAGTATGAATTCGTTGCCAATCGATGATGTTTTACCCGCCCTGCGTGACGCCTTGGCGACGCGCCATGAAGCCGTGCTCGAAGCACCGCCCGGCGCCGGTAAAACCACACGGGTGCCGTTGGCGCTGTTGAATGAACCCTGGCTGGCCGGGCAAACCATCTTGATGCTCGAACCCCGCCGCCTGGCCGCCCGCGCAGCGGCAGAAAGGCTGGCCAGCGAGCTGGGTGAAAAGGTCGGCGAAACCGTCGGCTACCGTATTCGCCTGGACAGTAAGGTCGGCCCCAACACCCGTATCGAAGTGGTCACCGAAGGCATCCTCACTCGCCGCTTGCAGGATGATCCGGCGCTGGACGGCGTGGGTTTGTTGATCTTCGACGAGTTCCACGAACGCAGCCTGGACGCCGACCTGGCGTTGGCCCTGAGCCTCAATGGCCGAGACCTGTTTCGCGACGAGCAGCCACTGAAGATCCTGCTGATGTCCGCCACCCTGGAAGGCGAGCGCCTGGCCGGGTTGCTGGACGACGCGCCGATCCTGCGCAGCGAAGGGCGCATGTACCCGGTGCAGACGCGCTGGGGTCGGCCATTCCAGCCCGGCGAATTTATCGAGCCGCGGTTGGTGCAGACCATCCTTGAAGCCCTGCACGATGAAACCGGCAGCGTGCTGGTGTTCCTGCCGGGCCAGGCGGAAATTCGTCGGGTCAATCAGCAGTTGGCTGACGCACTGGGTGATAACACCAACGTGCTGCTGTGCCCGTTGCATGGCGAACTGGACCTGGCGGCCCAACGCGCCGCCATCGACCCGGCGCCCGCCGGCCAGCGCAAAGTGGTGCTGGCCACCAACATTGCCGAGACCAGCCTGACCATCAACGGCGTGCGCGTGGTGATCGACGCCGGGCTGGCGCGGGTCCCGCGCTTTGACCCGGGCAGCGGCATGACCCGTCTCGACACCCAGCGCATCTCCCGCGCCAGCGCCACCCAGCGTGCCGGCCGGGCAGGGCGACTGGAGCCGGGGGTGTGTTATCGGTTGTGGTCCGAGGATCAACATGAAGGGCTGGCGGCGTATTCCAGCGCGGAAATTCTCTCGGCGGATCTTTCCGGTTTGGCGCTGCAATTAGGCCGCTGGGGCGTAGCGCCGACTCAGTTGGTGTGGCTCGACGTGCCGCCAACCGCCGCTTATGCACAGGCCCAGGATTTGCTCGAGCGTCTTGGCGCGTTGAGCGATACCAAGCTGACCGCCCACGGCCAAAAAATGGCCGGGTTACCCGCGCATCCTCGTATCGCTCATTTGCTGTTGCGTGGTCAGGATTTGGGCCTGGCAAACATGGCCTGTGACGTAGCGGCGCTGCTGGGTGAACGCGATATCTTGCGCGGTGCCGGCGCGGATTTGCACAGTCGCCTGGCGTTGTTATCCGGCGAAGAAAAGGCCCGTGGAACCCAAGGTGGCGTGCAGCGTGCCAAACAACTGGCTCGGCAGTACCGTGGCTATTTAAGAGGCAAGGCTGAGCAACCGGTCGCTGATCCCGATCATCCGCGCTGGCTCGGCGCGTTGCTGGCGCTGGCCTACCCGGACCGTGTCGCCCAGCAACGGCGTGCGGGCGGTGCCGAATACCGCCTCGCCAATGGCCGCGCCGCGCTGTTCGCCGAAGCCGACAGCCTGATGAAACAACCCTGGCTGGTGATCGCCGACCTGGGCAGCCGCCAGGGCCAGCGCGAAGAACGGATTTACCTCGCGGCGGATTTTGATCCGGCGTTGTTTGATTCGGTATTGGCCGAGCAGGTGCGCAACGTCGACCAGCTGGATTGGGACGAACGCGAAGGCGTACTGCGGGCCGAACGCCAGCGCAAGGTTGGCGAACTGGTGCTCAGCCGCGAGCCGCTGACCGGCCTTGACGAGTCTGCCCGCAGCCAGGCGCTGGTAAACCTGGTACGGCGCAAAGGCCTCGAACTGCTGCCCTGGACCCCTGAACTGCGCCAATGGCAGGCGCGGGTGATGCTGCTGCGTCATCTGGACACCGGCAAGGCCAGTGAATGGCCGGATGTCAGCGACAGCGCCTTGCTCGCCAGCCTGGAACATTGGTTGATGCCCTACCTGGGCAAGGTGTCGCGCCTGAGCCATTTTGCCAATCTGGATATTTCCAGCTTCCTGCATAACTTGCTGCCGTGGCCGTTGCCTGCGCGGTTGGACGAGTTGGCGCCGCACCATCTGAAGGTGCCGTCGGGCTCGTCGGTGCGTCTGGACTACAGCGAGCAGCCGCCGATTCTGGCGGTGCGCTTGCAGGAATTGTTCGGGCTGGCGGACACCCCACGGATAGCCGGCGGGCGGCAGGTGGTCAAGCTGCACCTGTTGTCACCGGCAAGGCGTCCGGTGCAGGTAACCCAGGATCTGGCGAACTTCTGGCGCAGTACTTACGCCGAGGTGAAGAAGGATTTGAAAGGGCGGTATCCGAAGCATTACTGGCCGGATGATCCGTTGATCGCTGAACCGACTGCTCGGATCAAACCGAGAAAGTAAGCGCGATGAAGATCAAATGTGGGAGTGGGCTTGCTCGCGAAAGCGGAGTGTCAGTCAATGTAGATGTCGACTGACCCAACGCTTTCGCGAGCAAGCCCGCTCCCACATAAATCGGTTTTCACAGAGTATTTGCAGTGTGGCTTACTGCGCGGCGGGCAACAGGAACCGCGCAATCACCGGCAAGTGATTGGAGATACGCACCGTATCGCTCTGTCGCACCTTGCTCTCAACCTTTTTGATTCGCGAACTGTAGAACAGGTAGTCCAGCGTACGATCCGGCCCGTCCACGGTCGGGTCATTCGGGAAATACGTCAGCCATTTATCCCGATCAATGCCGCTGGATTCGTTGTTGCTCGGGATCATCGGGTACTTTTCCCACAGCAGATGCAGTTCACTGTCCGGCGAATATTGCACGCGCTTGCCGGCGTCCAGGCGCAGGAACTGCCCCAGGGGCAGCAGGTTGAAATCCCCGCCCATCAGCCATGGCGTGCCACGGCTTTCGAATTTATCCACCAGCTTGACGGTCGCCTGCACCTGTTCCAGCACCGCGTTGTGCCATGGGGCCGTGCCGTCGAGGCGAGTATTGAGGACGGCCAACTGGCCGCCGTCGCTCAACGGCAGGTAGGTCAGCAATAACGCGGGTTTGGCCTGGAATTGGCGGCTGATCAGATTGGCCTGTGCCACGGGCAATTGCAGGCGTTCGGCGTGTTCGATCTGGTAGCGGCTCATGGTCACCAGCTTGCGGCCGACGCTGCCGAAGATGTGCAGGTCGGGCACAAAGTCGGCTTTCCAGTCGAATGCCTGGACGCTGCACGGATAGAGGTCGGCCAGGCGCTCCTGGAGCAAGGCCAGTTGGTCCTGGTAGCTGGAAGGCTTGGCGCCTTCGTCGACTTCCTGCAACAGCAGGATGTCTGGCTGCTCGTCGCGGATCACCCGTGCCACTTCGTCGAGGCTGGCGGCCATGTCTTCAACGGTGGGGCGGTCGTCCGGGCCGCTGCCGTCCGCGGTGTCGTACCAGAACACGTAGTTCTTGCCCGCCAGGTATTGCACGTTCCAGGTCATGACCTTGAGGGCCTGGCCCGGCAGCAGGGTCGGCGCACGGGGCGCGACGCAGCGGATGGGCAGGGTTTCCTTGTCGGCAGGGCGCCAGGTCAGGCTGTAGATCAAGCCGGTCAGCAGGGCCGCGAGGATCAGCAGGCCCAGCAAGGTAATGCGCAGTAATCGGGTCATCGGCTCGGCTTATGGCGTTGCAGGACAAGGCCCGGAGCATATCACCGCGCGTCGGCGTCGCCACCAATCAACATGAACAGGCGGAACAACACCACGCTGGTGAACAGCTGCAGGAAGCTTTGCGCGCTGTCCATCAGCAGGCCCAGCAGCGGGTTCGGATCCGGGTAGACCGCCACGCTGGCGCCCTTGAGCAACCACAGTGGGGTCATCACGCACAGCAGGCACACGAGGATGCGCCAGAAATGCCCACGGGTCAGGCGCAGGCTTTCCTTCATGGCCGCCAGCGCCGACATGCCCCGCAGCACCAGCAAGTACTCGGCGAAGGCCAGCACCACCATCAGCCATAAGCCCGGCAGGAAATACAGCGACAGGCCCAACAGGATCAGCAGTGTGCTGACCGCCGTCAGCAAGGCGAAGCGCGGCCACAGGGTCAGGGCCATGGCCAGCACATCCGGGGTGCGCGGCGATTCGCCCCGGGTGCGGGCGTCGAGAAACAGGATCAGCGCGCCGGTGTACAGCGGGTACACCAACAGCCCGACAATCACGCTGTAGCCGGGAAATGCATCAGGGCCGAGGGTGTGGTCGAGCACCTGTTGCAGCAGCGCCTCAAGTATTACCAATGGCAGGCACAACTGCACGATGGCACCCAGGTTGCGCTTGAAAAAGAAAAAGGAGTCGCGCAGTACGTCTAACGGATTCATCAGGGTCTTCACAGGCCGAAAAGCAAGGGCGTTACTTTAACCGATCATGACCAGATGCAAGCAAACGTAAACCTTGCGTAAAGACCATTGAAACAATCAGTAACAGCCCCATAACTGGGTTGTACCTTGCACATAGTGGGCAAGGCGAAGATTTCTACCGGCAATCTAACGAGGTCGCCATGAACAGCGAAGAGCAAACCCTGATCGATGGACTGTTTTCACGGTTGCAGCAAGCCGAAACGGACTCAGCCCCCCGCGACGCCCAGGCCGAAGCGCGGATCAAGGAACACGTCACTCGCCAACCGGCCGCTGCGTACTACATGACTCAGTCGATTCTGGTGCAAGAGCATGCAATCAAGAGCCTTGATGCGCAGAACAAGCAGCAGGCCCAACAAATTCAGCAATTGCAGGACCAGCTGCAACAGGCCAGGTCCCAGGCGGCGCAGCCTGCACCCAGCAGCGGCGGTTTCCTGTCGAGCATCTTTGGTGGCGGCTCCCGCGACCCGCAGCCTGCCCAGAACGCGCCTGCGTCCTCCGGCGGCGGCTGGCGTGAACCGGCGCGTCCGTCGTTTGGCGGGCAACCCGCACCGCAGCAGAACTACGGTGCCCCGCAGCAGAATTACCAGCAACCACAGCAGGCCCCCGCAGCGCCGATCGGCAGCGGTTTCCTCGGCGGCGCACTGAAAACCGCAGCCGGCGTGGCCGGTGGTGTGATGCTGGCAGAAGGCATCAGCAGCCTGTTCAGCCACAACTCGCAGCAGCCGCAAGTCGTGGAAGAAATCATCCGCGAAGAGCCGGCCCCGGCCAGCGACAACGGCAACTGGGGCAACGACGACCAGAAATTTGCCGGCAACGACAACTGGGGCAGTGACAACAGCTCCGACAGCTTCGCCGACAACGACTATTCCGACGACTCCTCCTCCTTTGGCGACGACGATTCCTTCGTCTGACCCACACTCAACCGGGGCGCTTCGTCGCCCCGGGCTGATTTTTCTCGGAAACGGCCTTGTGGCTGGCATACTGGCAACCTTTCCGGGCCTTTGAGTCCGGGGTCCATGCGCGTGTCATGAGGATTTGCGGTGAAAAAGATAGCCGTGTTCGCCGATGTACAAAACCTCTACTACACCGTGCGCCAGGCGTACGGCTGTCACTTCAACTACGCCGCCCTGTGGGCTGACATCAGCCAGCGCGGGCAGATTGTCGAGGCGTACGCCTATGCCATCGACCGTGGCGACAGCAAGCAGCAGCAGTTCCAGCAAATCCTGCGCAACCTTGGTTTTACCGTGAAGCTCAAGCCTTACATCCAGCGCAGCGACGGCTCGGCCAAGGGCGACTGGGACGTGGGCATCACCATCGACATCATGGACGCCGCCGCCCATGTCGACGAAGTGGTACTGGCTTCCGGCGACGGTGATTTCGACATGCTGCTGGACCGCATCATCAACAAGCACGGCGTCGAGGCTGTGGCCTACGGCGTGCCGGGGCTGACGGCCAACTCACTGATACGCGCCGCCAGCCGCTACGTGCCGATCGAAGGCGCGTTGCTGCTTAAATAGTTTTTTGACGGAGTTGGAACAGGTTTGGAACGTATAGCGGTCATCGACTTTGAAACCACCGGCATCCAGCCGAGCAGCAGCTGCCGGGCCACGGAAATTGCCGTGGTCATCCTGGAGCAGGGCCAGATCGTGGACCGCTACCAGAGCCTGATGAACGCCGGCGTACGCGTGCCGGGGTTTATCGAGCAACTGACCGGCATCAGCAACGCCATGCTGCGCACGGCGCCGTCGGCAGAGCGGGTGATGAACGAGGTGAACGAGTTTGTCGGCACCACGCCGCTGCTGGCGCACAACGCCGCGTTTGACCAGAAGTTCTGGGATTTCGAGCTGGGGTTGATCCGGCGTACCCGTTTGCAGAAGTTTGCCTGTTCATTGTTGCTGGCGCGGCGCTTGATGCCGGCGGCGCCGAATCACAAGCTGGGTACGCTGACCTCATTTGCCCAACTGCCCCACACCGGCAAGGCTCACCGGGCGATGGCGGATGCGGAGATGGCGGCGAACCTCACCGCGCATCTGGCCCAGGAACTGCGCCGCACCCACGGGTTGCGAGAGTTGTCACACGAACTGCTGTGCAGCTTGCAGAAGGTTCCGGCGGCGAAGATCAATGATCATCTGAAGAAGCATCGCGGGTTCTAAGGCGCTCAAGCCGAATGCCCTCTTCAACATTGCGAAGATCCAAATGTGGGAGCGGGCTTGCTCGCGAATGCGGTGTATCAGCAAACACATGTGCTGACTGACACGGCGCCTTCGCGAGCAAGTCGAATCGTCGCACCGCCGCTCCCACATGAGTTTTGCGGTGTTATCGAGGCTGTAAACAGTCCAGCGACCGATCCACCACCACCTTCGCCATCTCCACCAGATGCATCACAGCCCGTTGCTGCCCGTTCATCGGCTCGCCGGGTATCTGTGCGGTTGCCACGGCGCAATGCAGCAAATCGGCCGCCCGTGCCAGGGCGTCTTCGAAACTCATGTTGTCGTTGAGCACGAAAGGTGCGCCGTCCGGGGCGGAGGCTTTGAGGTAGTAATCGATGGCGCGGCGGGTGAGTGGGCTGTCGCTGCAAAACTCTGGTGGATCGGGGGTGACTTTGACCATGGTGTAGCTACTCCGTAAGGTAAGAAGCTTCACCCGTTCGCTTGCACGCGAATGAGGGTGGCAGCAGTACGCGGGTGTGCAAGACCGGGACGGAATAAGCCCGGCAGATCCGAAAATCTCCCGCGCACAGCTGCCATAAGGCATTTACGCATTTCCCGTTGGTCGGACTTGCACGTCCGGTCACCGATTGTTCGATGACCGAGCGAGACTAGCTACCTGATCCGGCCGAAACAAGGCGGCTGGATTTTCTAGGAAAGGTCCTGCAAATGAAAGGGATCAGTCTTGCTGGCCCCAAAAAAGTAGGCGTATGAGGAAGGAAATGGAAAGTAACCTCGCGCGATTTGAGATCAGCGAAAAAGTCATTCAACTTTTTGTTGATATCGTCGGCTTCATCGACCGAAGCCAAGTGACAGAGCAAACGGATTTTATTCATGACTTTGAGATCATTGATGACGACCTGACTTGCTTCGTCATGCAGATCAAGTGGCAGTTCGATTTGCGCGCGGCCCAGGAAGACTGGAGCGGTATCACTACCATTAAACAAATCGTCGACTTGATTGTGCGGCAGCGGTGAATCTACTGACGACATCGCAGGCAAGCCAGCTTACACAGTTGACCGCGTTGTGAGGCTGGATGGTGATCGTTCCCACGCTCCGCGTGGGAATGCCGCCCTGGACGCTCTGCGTCCGCTCTTCAAGTCGTGACGCAGAGCGTCACCGGATGCGTTCCCACGCAGAGCGTGGGAACGAGCCGCCGAGCGGCGTGTTCAGGTCCCACTCTTCCCATTTCCCTCCAACTGCCCCAACGGCACCCGCCGCTCTATCGCGCTCGACAAGATGATCGAGGTCTTGCTGAGCCCAAACTTAGCCACCCGATTGATCAAACTCTCCAGCTCCGGCATCGACCCCACCGCCGCCTGCATGATCACGCACGGATCGCCGGTCACTCGATGGCACTCAGTCAATTCAGGGATTTCCGCCAGGGCGTCGTACACTTTCTGGCTCCCATGGTTGGTCAGCCGCAGCTCAATCACGCACTGAATCGGCAACCCCACCTTCGACAGGTCAACCTTGGCCTGATACCCGGTAATCACCCCGCTGGCCTCCAGCTTCGCTACCCGTTCGGCCACGGCGGGCGCGGACAGGTTCACCGTGCGCGCCAATTGCGCGTAGGACGCGCGGCCGTCTTCCAGCAGGGCGCTGAGAAGCATGCGGTCGTATTTGTCCATGATAAGGCTCCGGGAACGGGTGGCTTTCGAAAGCACGGTTTATAGCCTTGATAACCGTGTTTTGAAAAGTGTACGGGCGCTTTAAACAGGTTTTGTAACTTATGTTTACCGCCGGGGATTTCTAAAATAACGCTCCTTTGTCCTGCCGCAGAGCTACCCAATGCCTGGCCCACGTCGCTTTCCCTTACCGTTGATCGCTGCCTTTTTTGCGTTGTACGTGATCTGGGGGTCTACCTACCTGGTGATTCGTATCGGTGTGGAGTATTGGCCGCCGTTGCTACTGGCGGGGATTCGCTTTATGACGGCAGGCGCGCTGATGTATGCCTTCCTGCGCTGGCGCGGGGCGCCGGCGCCGACGTGGGTGCAGTGGAAGGCTGCCGCGAAGATCGGCATTTTGCTGCTGACCTTCGGCAACGGCGCGGTCAGTGTGGCTGAGCATACGGGCGTGGCGTCCGGGGTTGCCGCGTTGGCGGTGGCGACCGTGCCTTTGTTCACCTTGCTCTGTGGTTATTTCTGGGGCGCGCGTAATACCCGCCTGGAATGGGCCGGTGTGGTGCTGGGGATTATCGGCATCGCCATGCTGAATATGGGCTCCAACCTGCAATCGAGCCCCACCGGTGCGGCCTTGCTGATTTTTGCGGCGGCTGCCTGGGCCTTTGGGTCGGTGTGGAGCAAGCATTTGCCGCTGCCTCAAGGTGCGATGGCGAGTGCGGCGGAGATGCTGATTGCAGGCGCCGTGCTGCTGGTGCTAAGTGCCGTCAGCGGCGAACACCTGCAAGCCATGCCGCCGCTGGAAGGCTGGCTGGCCTTGGCGTACTTGACCGTGTTCGGCTCGATCATCGCCTTCAATGCCTATATGTACCTGCTCAAGCACGTGCGCCCGGCGGCAGCAACCAGCTATGCCTACGTCAACCCGGCGGTGGCGGTGTTGCTCGGGATTGTATTTGTCGGCGAGACCATCGGCACGGAAGAGGCCCTGGCGATGTTGGTGATCATCAGCGCTGTGCTGCTGATCAGCCTGCCACAGTGGCGAAAGCCGAAACCGGAAATAAGGTAAACTGCCGCGCATTGCGACCTTGCGCTGACTTTTTCCTACGGTATTTCCATGACTTTCGCCACACTTGGCCTGATCGAACCCTTGCTGCGCGCCCTTGAGACGCTTGGCTACCAGACCCCGACGCCGGTGCAGGCGCAAGCCATTCCGGCGGTGCTGGCCGGTCGCGACCTGATGGCTGCGGCCCAGACCGGCACCGGCAAGACCGCCGGTTTCGCCGTGCCGCTGCTGCAACTTCTGACCATGGAAGGGCCGAAAGTCAGCGCCAACTCGGTGCGCGCGCTGATCCTGTGCCCGACCCGCGAGCTGGCCGAGCAGGTTCACGCCAGCGTCGCCGAGTACGCCCAAAACTTGCCGCTGACCACTTACGCCGTGTACGGCGGCGTGAGCATCAACCCGCAGATGATGAAGCTGCGCAAGGGTGTTGATGTGCTGGTCGCCACCCCTGGTCGCCTGATCGACCTGTTCCGCCAGAACGCGCTGAAACTCAACCAGCTGCAAACCCTGGTGCTGGACGAAGCCGACCGCATGCTCGACCTGGGCTTCTCCGAAGAGCTGGCGAACATCTACCGCATGTTGCCGAAAAAGCGCCAGACGTTGCTGTTCTCCGCGACCTTCTCCGACGAGATCCGCCAGTTGGCCGGGCAGATGCTGATTGATCCGCTGACCGTCGAAGTCAGCCCGCGCAACGTTGCCGCCAATACTGTTAAGCAGTGGGTGGTGCCGGTGGACAAGAAGCGCAAGGCGGAGCTGTTTGTGCACCTGATGCGCAAGGGCCGCTGGAAGCAGGTGCTGGTGTTCGCCAAGACCCGCAACGGCGTGGATGCGCTGGTGGAAAAACTCCAGGGCCTGGGCATCAATGCCGACGGGATTCACGGCGACAAGCCACAAGCCACTCGCCAGCGCGCGCTGGATCGCTTCAAGAGCAGTGACGTGCAGATTCTGGTGGCTACTGACGTAGCGGCCCGTGGCCTGGACATCGAAGACTTGCCGCTGGTGGTCAACTTTGACCTGCCGATCGTGGCTGAGGATTACATCCACCGTATTGGCCGTACCGGTCGTGCGGGCAACACCGGTGAGGCGATTTCCCTGGTGTGTGCGGATGAAGTGAACATGCTGTCGGCCATTGAGATGCTGACCCGTCAGACATTGACCCGGAAGATGGAGCAGGACTTCGAGCCGGAACATCGCGTGCCGGATACCGATGCCACTGGCCAGGTGGTGAAGAAGCCGAAAAAGCCGAAGAAACCCAAGGCGTCCGGTGGCGGCAAGCGCAACCTGGGCAAGTGGGTGGAGAGTGGCGAAGTGTCGGTGGCTGAGCCGTCGATCAAGCCGGTGCGCAAGGTGCCTGCGTTTAATACCGGCCCGCGTAAGAAGAAGTAAGGTCACTGTGGCGAGGGAGCTTGCTGTGGCGAGGGAGCTTGCTGTGGCGAGGGAGCTTGCTCCCGCTGGAGTGCGCAGCGCTCCCATTTTTTTTGGGGCCGCTACGCAGCCCTGCGGGAGCAAGCTCCCTCGCCACAGGTAATCAGTTAGCCGCCAGCCATTCCAGCACGCCGCGCCCAGCCACTCGCCCGCTGGCAAAACACCCCGTCAGCAAATACCCGCCCGTCGGTGCTTCCCAATCCAGCATCTCGCCTGCGCAAAACACGCCCGGCAATTGCTTGATCATCAAGCGTTCATCCAGCGCCTCAAACGGCACACCGCCCGCAGTACTGATGGCTTCGTCCATCGGCCGGGTTTTCACCAGCGTCAGCGGCAGCGCCTTGATATCCACCGCCAACTGCGCCGGATCATTGAAATGCTCGGCTGGGGTCAATTCCCGCAGCAGCGCCGCCTTCACCCCGTCCAATCCCAACTGACTGTGCAGATGCTTGCTCATCGAGCGTGAGCCGCGTGGCTTGCTCAGTGCTGCAATCACCTTGTCCAGCGGCTTACTTGGCAGCAGGTCGATATGCACCGTGGCCGATCCATTCCGGTTGATCGCCTCACGAATCGGTGCCGACAACGCATAGATCAGGCTGCCTTCGATGCCCGTGGCGGTGATCACGCATTCACCCAGCCGAGGTTTATCGTCCGCTAACCCGATGGCGACGTTTTTCAACGGCGCCCCGGCGAATTTGCTGACCATCAATTCGCTCCAGGCCGACACCTCAAATCCACAGTTACTCGGTTGCAGCGCCGTGTAGGGCACGTCTTTGTCTTCCAGCAATTTCAACCATGCCCCGTCCGAGCCCAGCCGCGACCAGCTGCCGCCGCCCAACGCCAGCAGCACCGCATCACCGTGCACATTTTTTTCGCCCTCGGGGCTGTGGATAAGCAGGCTGCCGTCGGGATTCCAGCCCAGCCAGCGATGACGGGTGTGGATAACTACGCCTTGGTCCCGCAGGCGCTTGAGCCAGGCGCGCAGCAGCGGGGCGGCTTTCATGTCGGTAGGAAACACCCGGCCGGAGCTGCCGACAAAGGTTTCAATCCCCAGCCCATGTATCCATTCGCACAACGCTTCGGCACCGAACTGACGCAGCAACGGCGCCATGAACGGTGCGCGCTCGGCGTAGCGCGACAGGAACGCCGGGTAGGCTTCGGAGTGGGTGATGTTCATGCCGCCCACGCCCGCCAGCAGGAACTTGCGGCCAACCGACGGCATACCGTCGTACACGTCGACCCGGACTCCGGCCTGGCTCAACACTTCGGCGGCCATCAGCCCGGCGGGGCCGCCGCCGATGATGATGACGTGTTGAGGTGAGGTTTGAGGCTGGGGCATGGGGATAACTGCGGTTCGGCAAAGTAGGCCGAGCATTCTACCCGAGGACGGCGAACCTGCCTGATCAAAAAACGAACAGCCTTCTGCAGCCCATGCAGCTTATGGCTTGCAGAGGCTTTCACTCAGGTTATCCACAGGCAGTTCCACAGCGATTGTGGGTAAGGTGCATAACTCAATGACAACCTGATGACGTCCAGACCCGCTGCGCACTGTGGTGCAGGATCCCGTGACGACGGGCCAGGGCAGGGCGGTCTTTGCTGTAGCCACCGCCGATCACGCCGACCACTGGAATATCCCGGCCCAGGCAGTGGCGCATCACGCTTTCATCGCGGGCAGCGACGCCTGCGTCTGTCAGCTTGAGGTAGCCGAGGGCGTCGTCCTTGTGCACATCTACGCCGGCGTCGTACAGCACCAGGTCGGGCTGATACAGCGGCAGCAGGTAGTTGAGGGCATCGTCGACCACCTTGAGGTAGTCCGCGTCGCCCATGCCCATCGGCAGCGCGATGTCCCAGTCGCTTTCGGCCTTGCGGGCGGGGAAGTTTTTTTCGCAGTGCAGGGACACGGTGATCGCGTCCGGGGTGTCGTGCAGGATGCGTGCGGTGCCGTCGCCCTGGTGCACGTCGCAGTCGAAGATCAGCACCCGGTTGACCCGCCCGCTGGCCAGCAGGTAATGGCTGATCACCGCCAGGTCATTGAAGATGCAGAAACCTGCCGGGTAATCGTAGTGGGCGTGGTGGGTGCCGCCGGCCAGGTGGCAGGCCAGGCCGTGCTCCAGGGCCTGCTCGGCCGCCAGCAACGAGCCGCCCACCGCGCGCACGGTGCGCCGGGCCAGGGCTTCGCTCCAGGGCAGGCCGAGGCGCCGCTGGTCTTCGCGGGACAACTCGCCGCTCATGTAGCGTTCGATATACCCAGGTTCATGGGCCAGGGCCAGAATCTCGGCAGGGCAGAGTTCCGGGCGCAGCAACTGGCTGTCCTTGGTCAGGCCGCTCTCCACCAGGTGGTCGCGCAACAGGCGGAATTTATCCATGGGGAAGCGGTGGTCCGCCGGGAACTCGGGGCTGTAGTCGTCGTGGTAGATCAATGGCAAAGGCATGGCGATTTCTGACGGGAACCAGCGACGGATCTTAACAGCGCGTTACACTCACGCACATGGCAAGGGAGGGGGACCAATGGAGCCGATACTGGAATTGGAAAGCGCACGCCTGGTGCTGCGCCAATGGAGTGATGCCGACTTGCCGGAGTTTGCGCGCATGTGCGCCGACCCGCAGGTGATGCGTTATTTCCCGGCCACCTTGAGCCGCCTGGAAAGCGCTGCGCTGATCGGACGTATTCGCGGCCATTTTGCCGAGTACGGTTTTGGCCTGTGGGCGTTGCAGCGTAAGGACAGCGGCGAATTCATCGGCCTCACCGGCTTGCTGAATGTCAGCTTCGAGGCGCCGTTCACCCCAGCGGTGGAAATCGGTTGGCGCCTGGCCAAGGAACACTGGGGCCTGGGCTATGCCAGTGAGGCGGCCTGGACCGCCTTGCGCTGTGGTTTCGACCGGCTGAAGCTGGACGAGATCGTTTCGTTTACCACTGAAGCCAATCTGCCATCACAAAAAGTCATGCAAGCCATCGGTATGCATTACGATCCCCTGGCAGATTTTGAACACCCCAAGGTCGCAGCGGATGACCCGGTGCGGCATCATGTGTTGTATCGCATCACCCGCGCCCAATGGTTGGACACGCTGCACGGATAAGCAGCCCGGAATGCCCAATAGATTGTTGTAGGAGATGCTCTATGAGCCAAGTGTTGGAAGATCTGGTGGACCTGCTGACCCTGGAGCCGATCGAGGAAAACCTCTTTCGTGGCCGCAGCCAGGACCTGGGCTTTCGCCAGTTGTTCGGCGGCCAAGTGCTCGGCCAGTCGCTGTCGGCGGCCAGCCAGACCGTTGAAGAAACGCGGCATGTGCATTCGTTGCACGGTTACTTCCTGCGCCCGGGCGATGCGGCGTTGCCGGTGGTTTATTCGGTCGACCGGGTGCGCGATGGCGGCAGTTTCAGCACGCGCCGGGTGACGGCGATCCAGAAGGGCAACCCGATCTTCACGTGCAGCGCTTCGTTCCAGTACGACGAAGAAGGCTTCGAGCACCAGACCACCATGCCTGTGGTGGTCGGCCCGGAAAACCTGCCGTCGGAGCTGGAACTGACCCAGCAGCGTGCGCACCTGATTCCTGAGCACATGCGCGAAAAGCTGCTGTGCCCCAAGCCGATCGAAGTGCGGCCGGTGACCGAGAAAGACCCGTACAACCCGCAGCCGTCCGACCCGGTCAAATACGTGTGGTTTCGCGCGGATGGCGCCTTGGCCGACTCGCCAGCGCTGCACAAATACCTGCTGGCCTACGCCTCGGACTTCGGCCTGTTGACCACATCGCTGCTGCCCCACGGCAAAACCGTGTGGCAGAAAGACATGCAAGTCGCCAGCCTCGACCACGCGTTGTGGTTCCACGCCGACCTGCGTGCCGATGACTGGTTGCTCTACGCCATGGACAGCCCTTGGGCCGGCAATTCCCGTGGGTTCTCCCGGGGCAGCGTGTACAACCGCGCCGGGCAACTGGTGGCGTCGGTCACCCAAGAAGGCTTGATTCGTCATCGCAAGGATTGGGCATGAGCCTGAGTGATGTGAGGCATTGGGTGTTCGACATGGATGGCACCCTGACGGTGGCCGTGCATGACTTTGCGGCGATTCGCGTGGCGCTGGATATTCCGGCGACTGACGACATTCTTACGCACCTGGCGGCATTGCCCGCTGACGAAGCAGCAGCCAAGCATGCGTGGCTGCTGGAGCACGAGCGTGAATTGGCTCTGGGTTCGGTGGCGGCTGAGGGCGCGGTGGAGTTGGTGCGGGAATTGGCCGGGCGTGGTTATCGCCTGGGCATCCTGACGCGCAATGTGCGGGAGCTGGCCCATGTGACGTTGCAGGCAATCGGCCTGGCGGACTGCTTTGCGGTCGAGGACGTGTTGGGGCGCGATGATGCGCCGCCCAAGCCTGATCCGGGTGGTTTGTTGAAGCTGGCGCAAGCGTGGGAAGTGGCGCCGCAAGAGATGGTGATGGTCGGTGATTACCGGTTTGATCTGGATTGTGGGCGGGCGGCGGGGACCAAGACGGTGTTGGTTAACTTGCCGGATAACCCGTGGCCGGAACTTGCGGATTGGCATGCCGAAGATTGCACGGTATTGCGCCGGATGATTTAGTCCGGTCGATGAAAATCCAATGTGGGAGCGGCGGTGCCACGATTCGACTTGCTCGCGAATGCGGTGGATCAGTCAGCACATGTATTGACTGACACACCGCATTCGCGAGCAAGCCCGCTCCCACATTTGGATCCGGTTTCTTCAGGGGTTATGGAAACAATACCTTCTGCCCTTCAGGCGACGTAAACATCTTGTCCCCGTCATGCCCAACCCCCGGCACTTCCACCAGCTTGTGGCCCAACTGCGGGTGCCGCTGCTTGAGGTAGTCAAAGTAGTTGTGCCCGCGAATCAACCGATACGCACCCTGGGTTTCAGCCCCACAGCTCTTGTCCAGCGCCGGGTGATTCGGGTCGGTGTCTTGCTGGCCCAGCAGGTAAGTGACATTGCGCGACACGTACGCCTGCTCAAGCTGCTCGGCACTTTGCCCCTTGGCGTAGGCCGGCAGGTTTTGCATGCCGTATTTCCAGTCATTGAAGCCCGGGCAACTGGCCACATCGAACTTCACCGACCGTTGCGGGCTGAAGTACGCGTAGGACGAAGGGTTGGCCACCACGTAGCGCAGGCTGATGCCTTCGGTTTGCAGTAGCGGGTGATCATGCCCGGTCAGTGCAAAACGCTGCACCACTTGGCCGCCGCCAGAATGGCCGGCCACCACGATTTCTTTCAGGTTCGGGAACAGCTTGCGGTTGCCCAGGTGCTTGATGATCTGGTCCAACGCGCCGTAGGAGCTGATTTGGCCCGGGCCGGTGGACGGCTCGCCGGCCATCCAGTCATTGCTGTTCCAGCGCAGGGTCTGGCTGTCGATCTGGTTGCGCTTGATGTCGGTCTGGTTGAGAAACTGCGGCGCAATCACCAGGGTATTGGCGTTTTCCCCTGCGGCTTCGGCGGCTTTTTCGCCGCTGCCCAGGTAGGTCATGGCGTTGCGCAGGCGGCCATGCACGATGATCAGCGCGCGGGTGACTTGAGGCAGTGGCTGGCGCCAGTCCTGGCTCAAGCCGACGCTCAGGTCGCCGGCATCCAGGTGAAAACGATCGGGACTGACCACCTTGACGCCATGCTCGGCAGCCCAGGTGGGGGTGGAACAGGTGATCAACAAACCTAACAGCAGACCCAGTCGTTTATTCATTTAAAGGCTCTTGGCGGTAAAGGTGTCGCATTGAGTGATCTGGCCCTGGGCGAAGCCGGTCTTGAACCAGCGAACCCGCTGTGCCGAGGTGCCGTGGGTAAACGAGTCAGGCACCACGCGGCCCTGGCCCTGTTGCTGCAAGCGATCATCGCCGATGGCGTTGGCCGCATTCAGTGCCTCTTCAATGTCGCCGGGTTCCAGCCAGTTCAGGCGCTTTTGCGCGCGGTTGGCCCACACCCCGGCGAAGCAGTCGGCTTGCAGCTCCTGGCGCACCAACAGGCCGCCGTCGCCTTGCATCTGCCGGCCTTGCTGGCGGGCTGCCTGAATCTTCGCGGAGATGCCCAGCAGCGTCTGAACGTGGTGTCCGACTTCATGGGCGATTACGTAGGCCTGGGCGAAATCCCCGGCGGCCTTGAAGCGTTGGGACATTTCCCGGAAGAAATCCAGGTCCAGGTATACCTGTTGGTCTGCCGGGCAATAGAACGGCCCGCTGGCGGACGTGGCGCCACCGCAGGCGGAGTTCACCCGGCCGCGGAACAGGATCAGTTTGGGGTTCTTGTAGCTCAGGCCGTTTTCCTGGAACACCTGGGCCCAGGTGTCTTCGGTGTCGCCGAGGACGGCGCGCACGAAGTCGGCCTGTTCATCATTGGCCGGCGGTGCCTGGCGGGTTTGCGGGCTGACGGAGGGCGCTTGCTCGGTGAGCTGGCCGCTGAGTTGGCCGAGGATCTGCATCGGGTCCTGGCCGGTCAGCCAGCCGATGCCGACGATCAGCACGATCGCCGTCAGGCTCAGGCCCTTGCCGCCGCCAAAGCGCATGCCGCCGCCACCACCACCGCTGTCATCGCGGGCGTCCACCACGTTGTCGCTGCGTCGGCCTTTTTTCCATAGCATGTGGCAATCCTCTTGATGTTCTGCAGCTCAGTGTTGTTGGTGTGTAGGGTTGGCGCCAGTCCGGCTGTCGGTGGCGAGGGGGCTTGTCCCCCGTTGGACTGCGTAGCAGTCCCAATAAGAACACCGAATCCTTCCAGAAAGAACACTTTTGCCTGCTATGGGGCTGCTGCGCAGCCCAACGCGGGGCAAGCCCGCTCGCCACAGGTAGTGGGTGTCCAGCGGGAAGTTATGGGTGTCAGTCGCGGCAATAACCTTCACCGGTGTCGACGATCAGGCAGTCTTTCTTGTCGGCCAGCCATTTCAGGCCGGTGGCTTCGCCGTCGCCGGCGCTCAGGATCTGCGGGCCGTCCGGGCGTTCAAAGGTGATGCCGTCTTCAGAGGCCTGGCCCTTGAAGGTGCCGGAATCATCGTCATCCAGGCCGTATTTCATGGTCAGTACATAGTGGCCGCGGCCGATGCTGTCGTCCTTGGCGATGGTCAGGTTCAGGCCTTCGACGCCAATCCACTTGCCGACCCATTTGTCGGTGGGCAGCACTTCCGGTACCAGCGTCGCTTGGACGGAGGGCGGTGCCGGTGCTTTGGCGGTCTCGGCTTGTTTGTCGCAGGCGCTGAGCAGCGCCAGGGTCGAAAGAATAAACAGGGTTTTTTTCATGGTACGAAGGCCTTGGTTAAAAAACGCGCAATGGGCGGGCGGACGTGAGCGTTGGACTGGAAAACCGCAATTTAGTGCGCTGTTCGAACAGTGTTTGGTTATGCTCTTGAGCGAGGCGCGTCACCCGTTCTAGATTATGCCGCGGTATGCGGCGGTCATTTCAGCCTGCCACTCAAGAGAATGCAATGACCCTCAGCACCCCACTTTCCGGCGTCAACCACCCGCTCAAAGGCATTTTGCTGATTGTGGTGGCCACTTTTCTGTTTTCCAGCCACGACGCGCTGTCCAAATACCTGGCCGGGTTTTACCCGATCGTGATGGTGGTGTGGGCCCGTTACCTAGTGCATACGCTGTTGATGGCCGGGATTTTCCTGCCGCAATCAGGGCTGCGGGTGCTGCGCAGCAAGCGCCCTTTGCTGCAGGTGGCGCGGGCTTTGTGCTTGCTGGGCACCAGCCTGTTTTTCACGGCGGCGCTGCACTTTATCCCGTTGGCCGAGGCCACGGCGGTCAACTTTCTTGCGCCGATCCTGGTCACCGCCCTGTCGGTGCCGCTGCTGGGTGAGCACGTGACCCGTGGCCAATGGCTGGCGGTGATTTGCGGGTTCATCGGGGTGCTGATCATTGTGCACCCGGGCGGTGAGCTGTTCACCCCGGCGGTGTTGTTGCCGCTGACGTCCGCGCTGTTCTTCTGCTTCTACCAACTGCTCACCCGCATCCTCAGCAAGTACGACACGCCCACCACCAGCAACTTCTTCGCCGGGCTGTGCAACACCTTGGTGATGAGCGCGCTGGTGCCGTTCTTCTGGCAGGTGCCGAGCCTGTGGCATGGGGTGTTGATGCTGGCGCTGGGCAGTTGCGGGATGACCGCGCACTTGATGCTGACCCAGGCGTTCCGCTTCGCGGCGCCGGCCTTGCTGGCGCCGTTTGGCTATTGCCAGATCGTGTTTGCGGGGTTGTTGGGCTGGCTGGTGTTCAACCACACCCCGGACCTGACCACGGTGGTCGGGATCGGGGTGATCTGTCTGAGCGGGTTGGCCGCAGCCTGGCAGCAGCGGCGCAAGTAGGAGATTCAGACCTCGACGGTCGGAATCTTGCGCGGCGCCATGAAGTACATCCAGATCAGCGCGATGAAGTACATCGCCGGAATCAGGGTGAACAGCACCGTGTAGTTGTTGTTGGTCACGGTCAAGATATGGCCGACGATCTGGGTCATGAACATCCCGCCGATGGCCGCGCACATGCCGCCAAAGCCAAACACCGTGCTCATCATGTGCTTGGGTGTGTAGTCCATCACCAGGCTCCAGATGTTGGCCGTCCAGGCCTGGTGCGCGCCGATGGCCAGGGAGATGGCAAACACCGCGACCCACAACTGGCTGGAACCGGCGGCCATGATCACCCCGACGATGCAGCACGCGAACAGCAGCATGGATAACAGCCGCGCCTTGATCGGATTCATCCCACGGCCGATCAGGAACGAAGACAGAATCCCGCCGCCGATGCTGCCGAAGTCCGCCGTCAGGTAAATGATGATCAGCGGGATGCCCATCTGGGTCACGTTGATGCCCAGGTTGTATTGCTGATTCAGGAACGGCGGCAGCCAATACAGGTAGAACCAGAACACCGGTGCGGTCATCGAGTAGGCGAGGGCGAAGGCCCAGGTGCCGCGCATGCGCAGGATTCGGCTGAAAGGTACGCGGGGTTGTTCCGGCTCGACTTCCTGCTGCACGTAGTCCAGTTCCGATTGCTTCACGCTCGGATGGTCTTCCGGGTTGTAGTACTTCAAACCCCAGAACACCAGCCAGATCGCACCCAGTGCCGACATGCACAGGAACGCGGCCTGCCAGCCCCAAACATGGAGGATCAGCGGCAGCAGCATCGGCGTCATCATCGCGCCGACGTTGGTGCCGGCATTGAAGATCCCGGTGGCCACTGCCCGCTCGCCAGCGGGGAACCACAGCCGAGTGGTCTTGACGCAGGCCGGGTAGTTGGCCGCTTCGGTCAAACCGAGAATGAACCGACACACCATAAAGCCTACGGCCGAAGTGGCCAGGCCGTGGGCGCCGGTGGCCAGGCTCCACAGCAGCACCGCGCAGAAAAACACGCGCTTGACGCCGACCCGGTCGATCAACCGGCCTTGCAGCACAAAGCCGATGGCGTAGCCGACCTGGAACCAGAAGTTGATGTTGGCGTAGTCCATCGCCGTCCAGCTCATTTCCTTGGCCAGGATCGGTTGCATCACACCGAGGGCGGCACGGTCGATGTAGTTCAGGGTGGTGGCGAAAAACACCAGGGCCAGCATGCCCCAGCGGGTTTTACCGACAGCCATGGCGCCACGGATTTTGTCGCCGATGCCGCTATGGGGATTGCTGTGGCGCACGGCCACGGCGGGATTTTGCGAAGGCATGAGGAAGTACCCGTTTTTTTGAAATTTTTATGGTGTGTTCAGGGTCTTGGTTAACCGAGGCCACTCAACCAGAGCGGGACTCAATGTGCTGTCGATGGTGAGCAGTGGCTAAAAAATCGTCAATTCGCTGATTGCCATTCTGTTCGATAATCGCCCATAAAACTAACCGGTTCGTACATTTCAATTGCTGTGTCGAGTCTAGCGGCCAATAATTTGCCGTAAATAAGACATGCCTCAATGCCGGGAGTCGCCCCATGCAACGCTCCATCGCCACCGTTTCCTTGAGCGGAACCCTGCCGGAAAAACTCGAAGCCATCGCGGCCGCCGGGTTTGACGGCGTGGAAATCTTCGAAAACGATCTGCTTTATTACGACGGCAGCCCGCGGGAAGTTAGGCAGATGTGCGCCGACCTCGGCATTGCCATCACCTTGTTCCAGCCCTTTCGGGATTTTGAAGGCTGCCGCCGCGACCGCCTGGCGCGCAATCTGGAGCGGGCGGAGCGCAAGTTCGACTTGATGCAGGAACTGGGCACCGACCTGGTGCTGGTGTGCAGTAACGCGTCAGCCGATTCCGTTGGCGATGAAAGCATTCTGCTGGATGACTTGAGCCTGCTGGCCGAACACGCTGGCCGCCGTGGCCTGCGCATTGGCTATGAAGCGTTGGCCTGGGGCCGGCACGTCAACACCTGGCAGCAGGTGTGGAACCTGGTGCGCAAGATCGATCACCCGAGCCTGGGCGTGTTGCTCGACAGCTTCCACACGCTGTCCCTCAAGGGCAATCCGAGCACCATCGCCGAGATTCCCGGCGACAAGATCTTCTTTGTGCAGATGGCCGACGCGCCGATCCTGGCCATGGATGTACTGGAGTGGAGCCGGCATTTCCGCTGCTTCCCCGGGCAAGGCGAATTCGACCTGGCGGGCTTTCTCGCCCCAATCATCAAGAGCGGCTACACGGGGCCGTTGTCGTTGGAAATCTTCAACGACGGCTTCCGCGCCGCGCCGACCCGGGCCAACGCCGCCGACGGCCTGCGCTCGCTGCTGTACCTCGAAGAGAAGACCCGGCAGCGGCTGGCGGAGGAAGCCAAACCGATCCCCGAGATTCTGTTTGAAACCCCGGCCGCCAGCGAATACGACGGCATTGAATTCCTGGAATTTGCCGTGGATGAAAACCTCGGTGCCAAGCTCACTTCATGGCTGGAGCGCCTGGGCTTCGTCAAGGCCGGGCAGCATCGCTCCAAAAGCGTGAGCCTGCTGCGCCAGGGCGATATCAACCTGATCCTCAACTGTGAACCCTATTCCTTTGCCCACAACTTCTTCGAGGCCCACGGCCCGTCGTTGTGCGCCACGGCGATCCGCGTGAAGGACAGCGCCAAGGCCCTGGAACGTGCGGTGGCCTACAAGGGCCAGCCGTATCGCGGGTTAGTCGGCCCCAACGAGCTGGAGCTGGCGGCGGTACGCGCACCGGATGGCAGCCTGATCTACCTCGTCGACCAGAACGAAGGCGGCCTCTACGACACCGATTTCAACCTGCAAACCGCGAGTACCGCCAGCGGCGGCCTGCTGCGCATCGACCACATGGCGATGGCCTTGCCTGCCGACAGCCTCGACAGCTGGGTGCTGTTCTACAAAAGCCTGCTGGATTTCGAAGCCGATGACGAAGTGGTGCTGCCCGACCCCTACGGCCTGGTGAAAAGCCGGGCACTGCGCAGTCGCTGCAGCTCGATTCGCCTGCCGCTGAATATTTCCGAGAACCGCAACACCGCGATTTCCCACGCGCTGTCGAGCTATCGAGGCTCGGGCGTGCACCACATTGCCTTCGACTGTGCAGACATTTTCGCCGAGGTCAGCCGGGCCAAGGATGCCGGCGTGCCGCTGCTGGATATTCCGCTGAACTACTACGATGACCTGGCAGCGCGGTTTGATTTCGACGACGAGTTCCTCAGCCAGCTGGCGTACTACAACGTGCTGTACGACCGCGATGCCCAAGGCGGTGAGCTGTTTCACGTTTACACCGAGCCGTTCGAAGGCCGGTTTTTCTTCGAGATCATCCAGCGCAAGAACGGTTACACCGGTTACGGCGCGGCCAACGTGGCGGTGCGCCTGGCGGCCATGGCCAAGTCCCGCAGCGGTGCGGTGCGCCAGGCCAGGTTGTAAGGTGCTGGCGCTTCCTTCGGCGTGCGGCGCGGCCCATAATCACCGCCTGCACCTAAGGCCGTGAGCGCACCATGACCCTGACTTCCGAGCTTCCCGCCGCGGCCACTGCGCCGCGCAAGAGCCGCAAGAACAACCCGGAAAAGACCCGCGAGAACATTCTCCAGGAAGCCATCGTCGAGTTTGTTCAGCAGGGTCTGTCCGGCGCCCGAGTGGACGCGATCGCGGAGCGTATCCAGACCTCCAAGCGCATGATCTATTACTACTTCGGCAGCAAGGAGCAGCTCTACGTCGAGGTGCTGGAGAAGCTCTACGGCGACATTCGCAACACCGAGACCCGGATGAACCTGACGGCCCTGGAGCCTCGGGAAGCGATTCGCCGGCTGGTGGAATTCACCTTTGATCACCACGATCAGAACGTGGATTTTGTGCGGATCGTGAGCATCGAGAACATTCATAACGCCGAGTACGTAAAGCAGTCGACGTCGATCAAGGCGATGAACAGCAACATCCTCGAAGCCCTCGGCACCACGTTACGCCGGGGTGCGGAGATGGGACTGTTCCGCGAAGGGCTGGAGCCGCTGGACGTGCACTTGCTGATCAACTCGTTCAGCTTTTATCGAGTGTCCAACCGCCACACCTTCAGCGAGATCTTTCAGATCGAGTTGTCGGATGAGGCGGTCAAGCAGCGGCATCGGGCGATGATCTGCGAGTCGGTGTTGCGCTATTTGCAGGCCTGAGTTCAACACTGAGCAAAATGTGGGAGCGGGCTTGCTCGCGAAGGCGGAGCGTCAGTCGCCGGATGTTTGGCTGATCCACCGCATTCGCGAGCAAGCCCGCTCCCACATTTCTGATCCGGTTTCTACAGTTGGGTGGTCATGCTCTGGAAGTGCGCGAGCATGCGGTCTGCATCTGCCACTTCGCCACTGAACAACTCAAACGCTTTCACCGCCTGAAACACCGCCATGTTGCCGCCATCCAGGGTGCGGCAGCCCAAGGCACGGGCGTTGCGCAGCAGTTCGGTTTCCAGCGGGAAATACACAATCTCCGCCACCCACAAGTCGGCGCGCAAGGTGCCCAGCGGCACGGGCATGCCCGGCAGCTTGGCCATGCCCATCGGTGTGGTATTCACCAGGCCGTCGGCTTCGGCCATGGCGCTTTCCAGGTCATTGCCGGCCTGGGCCCGACCGGCACCAAAATGCTGGTTGAGGTTGTCCGCCAGGCTGCGGGCGCGTTCGGCATCCACGTCGAAGATACTCAAGCGTTCCACGCCCTCGCCCAGCAGCGCATGGGCCACTGCCGCGCCGGCACCGCCCGCGCCCATCTGCACCACGAACGTGCGAGCCACATCATTCAAGCCGCGACGAAAACCTTCGGCAAAGCCCAGGCAGTCGGTGTTGTGGCCGATGCGTTTACCGTCGCAAAGCACCACGGTATTCACTGCACCGATGCCCCGCGCCTCGGGCGAAAGGTCATCCAGCAACGGCAGGATCGCCTGCTTGCATGGGTAGGTGATGTTCAAGCCGGTAAAGTTCATTTGCTCGGCGGCCATCAACAGGTCGGGCAGGGCGCGGGTATCCGTCTGCAACTGGTCGAGGTCGATCAGCCGATACAGGTAACGCAAGCCCAGGGCGTCACCTTCGTGCTCGTGCAGGGCCGGGGTGCGGGAAGCCTGGATGCCGGCGCCTATCAGGCCGGCGAGAATTCGACGTTTGGACACCGGGTTCATCCCTTCAAGGTCTTGCTGAAATGTTCGAGGGCCAGGTGATAACCGTGGCTGCCAAAACCGGCCAGCACCGCCTTGGCAATCGGCGACACAAACGAGTGGTGACGGAACGCTTCCCGCGCATGCACGTTGGATAAATGCACTTCGATCACCGGCACTTCACTGGCCACCAGTGCGTCGCGGATCGCCACTGAGGTGTGGGTCCAGGCTGCCGGGTTGATCACAATCCCGGCACAACGGGCGCGGGCGCCGTGGATCCAGTCCAGCAATTCGCCTTCGTGGTTGGTCTGGCGGAATTCGACTTTCAGTCCGAGCTGTTCAGCGCTGCGGCCACACAGGGCGGCGAGGTCGGCCAGGGTTTCGTGGCCATAAGTGGCGGGCTCGCGAGTGCCGAGCAGGTTGAGATTGGGGCCGTTGAGCACCAGCACGATAGGGGGCATGAAGGGTTCTCCACTGTTATTTTTATGTATGCCGATAAAATGTACTGAATGGTTAATTTGGTCAATCGCCTGGGTGGGAACCGTTCGATTACCGAACGCAGAATGAAAACCACAGTTGTGTGGATCGGAGTTGATATCAATTGAAAATCATTCTCGACAACGCTTAAGATGCCCGCCTGTTTCCTTTACATTCCAGGGAGTCGGTTTGTCGGACGTGGATCTCAAAGGCCTGTTTCTCAAGCACGCCGATACCCTGCGCGGGTATCTCGCGCGCAAGGTACGGGACCCGCAGTTGGCCGCAGACCTGGTGCAGGAGAGTTTCCTGCGCCTGGCGCAAAAGCCGGTCGGCGAGCGCATCGACAACTCCCAGGGCTATCTCTATCGCACGGCCAGCAATCTGCTGATCGACCATATTCGCCAGGAAGCGCGGCGCAAGACCGACTCCGTGCCCCATGAGGCGCTGGCCGAGATTGAAGATGAGATGGCCGGGTTGGAGGCTCAGGCAATGGCGCAGCAACAGCGGCAAGCATTGAAGCAAGCGCTGGCGGAATTGCCGGAGCGTACCCGGCAGATTTTCCGTCTCAACCGCATCGAGGGTATGACGCATGCCCAGGTCGCGCGGCATCTGGATATTTCCGACAGCTCAGTGCAAAAGCACCTGGCCAAGGCGCTGGCGTATGTCATGCAGCGTTTGCAGGAAGGCGAGGCGGGGCCATCCGACGAATGAATTACCGACAAACCTGGGGTCAAACGTCACAGCGTTACATAACGAAAAACTCGAGATTCACACGTGAATAGCCCTGGTCCGCAACAGCACAGCATTACCGAGGCGGCTGCCGATTGGGCGGTGCGCCTGCACGCCGGAGCCCTGACCGATCAGGAGCAAGCCGAGCTGCGCCAATGGATCGCCAGGGACAGCCGCCATGAAGCGGCGCTGCGCTTTGCCGAGCAGACGTGGGCGGCGCTGGGCGAGGTGCATCGCGATGAGACGGTGCATCGCCAGCGGCCAGCCGCCGCTGCGCTGGTTCGCGGCTCCCGGCGCCGCAAGCCGTGGCGCGTGGCGGCGAGTGTCGCGCTGTTGCTGGTGGTGGCCGGCGTCGGCTGGGTGCGCGGGCCCGAGGCGTTGCTGCACCTGCAGGCCGATTACGTGACCCACAAGGGCGAAGTGCGCACCGTGCACCTGGCCGACGGCAGCAGCGTGCAGCTGGATTCTGCGAGTGCAATCAAGCTGGAGTTTGACGGTGTGCAGCGGCGCATCAGCCTGATCAAGGGTTCGGCGATCTTTGATGTGGCGCCGATGGCCGGTGAGGAAAAACGGCCGTTCGTGGTACAGAGCGCCAGCGGGCAAACCCGCGCCTTGGGCACGCGGTTTGTGGTCGAGCGGGAAGATGACCGGCAGGCCTGGGTCGGCGTGTTGCAGCACAGTGTGGCGGTGACGCTGCAGGCGCTGCCGCAGAAAGAAACCGTACTCAAGGAAGGCCAGGCTGCGCGCTACAGTCCCGAAAACGGCGTGGTTGCCCTCGACGACCTCGACCTGGAGCGCGCCACCAGTTGGCGCCGGGGCGTGCTGATCTTCGATCGCTTGCCACTGGCCAAGGTCATCGAGCAACTCAACCGCTACCGGCCTGGCAAGGTGGTGCTGACCGATGCCGACCTGGGCACGCGTGAAGTCAGCGGTGTGTTCCGTCTCGACATGCTCGACACGGCCCTCGGTACCCTGACCGAAGAATTGCAGGTGCAGCGCCTCGATCTGGCGGGGCTTAGCCTGATCTATTAACGGGGCCGCCGGGCCCCATTTACGCCCTTCGAAAAAACTTTCAAAAAAACCTTACTGAGTTCCCGCGCCTGACACGTCCTATTAAGTGAGAAGTATTCGCATAAACAAGAATGGTCAGCCAAGGGATAACGTAGATGTCTGCAATCACCAAGGGGCGTAACACCGGCAGCCGGTTGGCCCTCGCCATTCACTTGGGGCTGTTTGCCTCTGCCTGCCAGGTGCAGGCCGCCGAGGCGCCGGCCGGTGCATCGCAGCCCGCTACCTTGATGTTCGACATCGCCGCGCAACCCTTGGGCAGTGCCGTGCTGAGCTTCGCCGACCAGGCCGGCTTGCGGGTGCTGTTCGACAGCCAGCGCCTGCAAGGCTTGAGCAGCACTGCGCTCAAGGGCAACTTCAGCGTGCACGAAGGCCTTGGCCGTCTGCTCGGTGCCGCGCCGGTGGAGTACCGCTTTACCGGCGCCCGCCAGGTCACCCTGACCCGGGTTGAGCAGCCGGCCAACGCTGCGCTGGCATTGGCGACCACCACGATCACTGGCCAGCACCAGAATGACTGGGTCTACTCATCGCCGCGCTCGGTCAGTGTGGTGGGGCGCGAGCAGTTGGATCGCAACCCGCCGCGCCATGCGGCCGAGATGCTGGAAGAGGCGCCCGGGGTCTACTCGGCGGTCAGCCAGCAAGACCCTGGCCTGTCGGTGAATATCCGCGGGATCCAGGACTATGGCCGGGTCAACATGTCGGTCGACGGCATGCGTCAGAATTATCAGCAGAGCGGTCACCAGCAACGTAACGGCACGCTGTATGTCGACCCGGAGTTGTTGTCCGAGGTGGTGATCGAAAAGGGCGCGACCTCCACCATGGGCGGTGCGGGAGTGATTGGCGGGATTGCCAATTTCCGTACCGTGGAGGCGGCTGACCTGCTCAAGGACGGCAAGGAAATCGGCGGGCGCATTCGTGTCACCACGGGCCTCGGCGGGCTCAGCAACGGTACGCACTTTATCGGCAGTTCGGCGTTTGCCGTCGGCACCGATGTGTGGGACATGCTGGTGGCGGCCAGTGAGCGTCATCTGGGGGATTACGACCCCGGCACCCAGGGCAGCATCGGCGACCTGCGTACCGGCACGGCGTTCATACCGGCCAGCCAGGATCGCATCAAGAATACCCAGGTCGCCTATTCGGGTTCGGTGATGCGTTCGCGTTTGCTCAAGCTCGGTCTCAACCTGCCGGCTGACCAGCGTTTGCAACTGAGCTACCTGTTGACCGAAGTCGACTACGACGACGTCAACATGATGACCGCCGAAAAACCTCAATTATGGGAAAAGCTGGGCAGCAGCAACGTCAAGGCACAGAACCTCGCGCTGGACTACAGCTACACGCCGGACAATCCGCTGATCGACTTCAAGGCCAAGCTCTACGCCGTCGACACCCGCAATGACCAGTCCACGCTGGCCCGCGGTCGCACACCTGGCTACGACGTTACCTATCAAACCGACACTTATGGCGTACAGGCGCAGAACACCTCGACCTTTGCCTTGAGCGAGCTGTCCGTGCTCAAGGCCAACTATGGGCTGGAGTTTTTCTACGACAAGGTCCGGCCGGACTCCAATCAACCGGTGGAGGCTGGCTCTGCGGTTGAGGCCTCGGCGCTGGAAAGCATCACCCCGAAAGGTGATCGGGCGATGGGCAGCCTGTTCGGTCGCCTGGATTACGACTACGACGACTGGCTGAACCTGAATGCCGGGCTGCGTTACGACCGCTATCGACTGCGGGGCGAGACCGGGTTGAACACCCGCACATTCATCATCGGCACCACCCGCCAGATCGGCGTACCCGTGGGCTACGACATTGATCGGGAGGAGGGGCATTTCTCGCCGACCTTCGGCCTGTCGATCAAGCCGGGTGTCGACTGGTTGCAACTGTTCGCCACGTACGGCAAGGGCTGGCGCCCTCCGGCGGTCACCGAAACCATGGTCAGCGGGCGGCCCCATGGCGGTGGTTCGGAATCGATCCTGCCCAACCCCTACTTGAAGCCTGAGAAGTCCACGGCGTGGGAGGTCGGGTTCAACGTGCTCAAGCAAGACCTGCTGTTGGAAGGCGACCGTGTGGGCGTGAAAGTGTCCTACTTCAACACCCGCGTCGACGACTTCTCCTACATGGCCCTGGGGGTACAGCCGCCAGGCTATGGCATCGCCAACATTGGCAATGCGGCGTATGTGAACAACCTGGAGACCACCCGTTTTCGCGGCCTCGAGTACCAACTGGATTACGACGCCGGGTTTGCCTACGGCCAGGTCAACTACACCCGCATGCTGGGCAGCAACAAGTTCTGCAGCAACACCGCCTGGCTCGGCGGCGTGACCAAGATCCAGAGCCGGCCAGGTAACCGTAGGCCGGTGGACGCCATGGTGCCGGACAACGTGGCCAATGCCGCCGTGGGTTGCAACGCCATCCTGGGTTCCTCCGAACACATGCCGATGGACCGTGGCACCGCGACGCTGGGCGCGCGTTTCTTCGAGCGCAAGCTGGATGTGGGTGTCCGCGCCCGCTACAGCGCCGGTTACTACGTGAAAGGCGGCGTCGGCGTGACCACCTCGCAAACCGGCGTTTACCCCGCTGACTGGAAGCCCTACACCGTCTACGACCTTTACAGCAGCTACCGTGCGACTGATCAGTTGACGCTGCGCCTGGCCATGGAAAACGTCACCGACCGGGCGTACCTGGTGCCGCTGGGCGACGTGCTGGCCTTCACCCTCGGCCGTGGGCGCACCCTGCAGGGCACCGTTGAATATCAGTTCTGACCGATTTTGCCCAGTGACGGGCAAAGCCACAGCAGGCACTGGCTTGCTGCGGAGTTACCACCCCATGACTTGGAGTTTTGCATGAGCATTTCTATTTCATACAGCACGGCCTATGCCGCTAATACCGTTGCCGAGTACCTGAGCGACTGGTCGGCTTACTTTGGCGACCTGAACCACCGTGAAGGTTCGGTCAAAGAGGGGGCGAACACTGGTGGTTTCAATCCTGGGCCGTTCGACGGTACCCAATATGGCGTGTCCAGCACGGTCAGCAATGCGGCGGTGGTCGCTGACGGCGACCTGCATTACACCCTGTTCAACCCTCCGTCGCACACGTTGTGGGGTTCGCTCGACGCCCTCAACCTGGGCACTGTCCTGACGGGCGGCGCTGCCGGCGGTAGCTACAGCCTCGCCGACCAGGAAGTCAGCTTCACCAACCTGGGCCTTGAGAGCCTGCAGTCTGAAGGCCGTGCGGGCCAGGTGCACCAGATCGTTTACGGCCTGATGAGCGGCGACAGTTCGGCACTCGCCTCGGCAATCGATTCCCTGCTCAAGGACATCGACCCAAGCCTGTCGGTCAACTCCACCTTCGACCAGCTGGCTGCAGCGGGTGTGGCGCATGTGGATTCGACGTCGTTCGCGGCGGCCGATGTGGCTTTGGTGGGCGTGCAAGACGTGCCTCAGGACTTTGCCCTGGCCGCCTGATGCCCTTGGCTGCATGAAACAAGCCGATGAAGGATCACGCCTTCATCGGCCTTTCGGTGTTTCCCGATTTCCCCCAGAGAATCCCCCCGATGCGCCATGCCGGCAACGAAACCCTGGCCGCCCTCACGGCCTATAAAAGCGGCTTCCTCAACATCGGCCTGTTTTCGGCGGTGATCAACCTGTTGATGCTGGCCCCGGCGCTGTACATGTTGCAGGTCTACGACCGGGTGCTGGCCTCCGGCAACGAGATGACCCTGTTGATGCTGACGCTGATGATCCTCGGCTTGTTCGGCTTGATGGGCGCGCTGGAGTGGGTGCGCAGCCAGGTGGTGATCCGCCTCGGTACACAGATGGACATGCGCTTGAACCAGCGGGTGTACGACGCCGCGTTCGAGGCACAACTCAAGGGCAGCACCCAGGCGGCGGGGCAGGCGCTCAGCGACTTGACGGCCTTGCGCCAGTTCGCCACCGGCCAGGCGCTGTTCGCGTTTTTTGATGCGCCGTGGTTCCCCGTGTACCTGCTGGTGATCTTCCTGTTCCACCCCTGGCTCGGCCTGCTGGCCCTGGCCGGCGCGGTGATCCTGGTGGCCTTCGCCTGGGCCAACCAGCACATCTGCCAGGCGCCGTTGGCCCAGGCCACGCAACTGTCCATCAGCGCCAGCCAGCAGGCCACGTCCAACCTGCGCAATGCCGAAACCATCGAAGCCATGGGCATGCTGGCGACCTTGCGCGCACGCTGGTTTACCCAGCACCAGGCGTTTCTTGCGGCGCAGAACCTGGCCAGTGAAAAGACCGCCGCTATCAGTGCCTGGTCCAAGGGCGTGCGCCTGGCGTTGCAGTCATTGGTCCTCGGTTTGGGCGCGTTGCTGGCGGTGCAGGGTGAGATTACGCCGGGGATGATGATCGCCGGTTCGATCCTGATGGGGCGGGTATTGAGCCCCATCGACCAGTTGATCGGCGTGTGGAAACAGTGGAGTTCGGCACGCCTGGCCTATGAGCGTTTGTCATTGATGCTGGCGGCCAACCCGGCGCGCACGGAGCGCATGAGCTTGCCGGCGCCCAGCGGCCAGTTGACGGTCGAGCAGGTGAGCGCGTGTGCGCCGGGCAGTCGTCGACCTGCGCTGGCCAACCTCGGCTTCAGTCTTCCTGCCGGTGAAGTGCTGGGCGTGATCGGGCCGTCCGGTTGTGGCAAGTCGACGCTGGCGCGCTTGCTGGTGGGGGCCTGGGCACCAATGGCCGGCAAGGTGCGGCTGGACGGCGCGGACCTGGCGCAATGGGACAAGCAGCAACTCGGCCCACACATTGGTTATCTGCCACAGGACATCCAACTGTTCGCCGGCAGCATCGCCGACAACATCGCGCGTTTCGGCGCGGTGGATTCGGACAAAGTCCTCGCCGCCGCACAAATGGCCGGCGTGCATCAACTGATTTTGCAACTGCCCCAAGGCTACGACACCCAGTTGGGTGAGGGCGGTGCCGGCTTGTCCGGCGGGCAGAGGCAACGTGTCGCACTGGCGCGGGCGCTTTACGGCTTGCCCGCGCTGATCGTGCTGGACGAGCCCAACTCGAATCTCGACGAAGCCGGCGAGCAAGCCTTGCTGCAGGCCATCGCCTCGCTCAAGGCGCAGCGCCGCACGCTGGTGTTGATCACCCACAAGACCAACGTGCTGACCCTGACCGATCAATTGTTGATCCTGCGGGACGGCCAGCTGCAAGCGTTCGGGCCGACTGTTCGGGTGTTGGAGGCCACGCAGAAACCTGCAGCAGCGCCGCCCAAACCGGTGTCGACGATGAGCATGAGCTACCGCCTCGGTGAAGGAAAAAAAGCATGAATCGACCTGTGCTTGTGGCGGACAACAGTGTGCCGCCGGTGAACAATGTGCTGGCGCTGGACGATAAAAAGTACGCGCGTCTGGGCTGGTTGCTGGTGCTCGGTGGGTTTGCCGGGTTTCTCGGCTGGGCCGCACTGGCACCGTTGGACAAAGGCGTGGCGGTGTCCGGCAAGGTCATGGTCTCGGGGCACCGCAAGACGGTGCAGCACCCGGCGGGCGGGATCGTCGAGCGGATCGAGGTGCGCGATGGCGAGGTGGTGAGTGCCGGCCAGGTATTGATCCGCTTGAAGGAAACGCCGTTACGCGGGCAGATGCAGTCCTTGCGCAGCCAGTTCATTGCGTCACAGGCCAGCGAAGCGCGCTTGAGTGCGGAGAGTGAAGGCTTGTCGGCCATCGTTTTTGGTCCCGAGCTGCTGAGCGATCCGGAGGCCGCCGCCACTTTGAGCCTGCAACGGCAACTGTTCAGCAGTCGTGCCCAAGCCCTGGCTACCGAGCAGCAAGGCCTGCGGGAAACCATCGCCGGGGCCGAGGCGCAACTGCGTGGCACGCGGGATTCCCAGGCCAGCAAAGTGCTGCAACGCACCGCGATGAATGAACAACTGCAAGGCCTGCGGGAGCTGGCGCGGGACGGCTACATTCCGCGCAACCGGCTGCTGGAAAGTGAACGCCTGTACGCCCAACTCGACGGCGCGATTGCCGAGGATTTCGGCCGCATTGGCCAGTTGCAACGGCAAGTTCTCGAGCTGCGCCTGCGCATCCGCCAGCTTGGCGAAGACTTCCAGAAAGACCTGCGCGGCCAACTGGCGGAAACCCGTACCCGCAGCGACGACCTGCGCAACCGCCTGGCCTCGGCTGAGTTCGAACTGGCCAACAGCCTGGTGCGCGCGCCGGCGGCCGGCGTGGTGGTTGGGCTGGATGTGTACACCGAAGGTGGCGTGATCAAGCCCGGCCAGGCGTTGATGGACATCGTGCCCCAGGGCGAACCGTTGCTGGTGGAGGCGCGGGTGCCGGTGCAGATGGTCGACAAGGTGCACCCGGGCTTGCGGGTGGAGCTGCTGTTCTCGGCCTTCAACCAGAGCACCACGCCGCGCATTGCCGGTGAAGTGACGCTGGTGTCGGCCGACCGCCAGGTCGATGAGCGCACCGACGAACCGTATTACACCGTGCGCGCCCAGGTCAGCGCCGCCGGCATGCGCCAGCTAGGCGGCTTGCAGATTCGTCCGGGCATGCCGGTGGAAGCGTTCGTCAAAACCGGTGAGCGCTCGATGCTCAACTACCTGTTCAAACCCTTGCTGGATCGGACTCACATGGCGTTGGTGGAAGAATGAAGGCGCTGGTATTCAGCCTGTGCTGTGCCTGTAGCGGTTCGGTCCAGGCGCTGGGATTACTCGATGCCTATGACCTGGCCCTGCGCAATGATCCGACGTTCCAGGCAGCGATCCAGGAGCGTGAAGCAGGCGAAGAAAACCGCATCATTGGCCGCGCCGGGCTGCTGCCGAACCTGTCCTGGAGCTACAACAACTCGCGCAACGAATCCGAAGTCACCCAGTCGACGGCGGTGGGCAATGTCACCAGCGACCGAGATTACCGCAGCTATGCGTCGACCCTGACCTTGCAGCAACCGCTGCTCGATTACGAAGCCTATGCGCGCTATCGCCAGGGTGCAGCGCAGGCACTGTTTGCCGATGAGCGCTTTCGCGGCAAGAGCCAGGAACTGGCGGTACGGGTGTTGAGCGCCTACAGCCAGGCGTTGCTGGCCCAGGAGCGGATCGAGCTGAGCCGCGCCCAGAAACGCGCGTATGCCGAGCGCCTGCAACTCAATGAACGGTTGCTCAAAGGCGGCGAGGGCACCCGCACCGATGTGCTGGAAACACAGGCGCGCCTGAGCCTGGCCCAGGCCGAAGAGATCGAATCGCTGGACACCCAGGACGCGGCCTTGCGCGAGCTGGAAGCGATCGTCGGTGAGCCGCTGCTGATAGAAGAACTGGCGCCGCTGACGCGACAATTCGAGATCGCGCCGCTGGAACCCAGTCGTTTCGAAACCTGGCGCGACTTGGCGATGGCCAACAACCCGGAACTCAAATCCCAGCACCACGCGCTGGACGCCGCCGAGTACGAAGTGGAGCGCAAGCGCGCCGGGCACATGCCCAAGGTCAGCCTGTATGCGAGCAGTCGCCAGACCAGTTCCGACTCGGAAAGCAGCTACAACCAGAAGTACGACACAAACAGCGTTGGCATCCAGGTGAGCTTGCCGCTGTTTGCCGGTGGCTCGGTGTCGGCGTCAACCCGTCAGGCCGCGAATCAACTGTCCCAGGCGCAATATGAACTGGACGCGCAAACCGCCAAGACGCTGATCGAACTGCGCAAGCAATTCAACCTCAACACCAGCGGCGCGGCCAAAGTGCGGGCGTATGAAATGGCGGTCAGCTCGGCCACCGCCCTGGTGACGGCGACGAAGAAAAGCGTGACCGGTGGCGAGCGCGTCAACCTCGATGTGCTGGATGCCGAGCAACAACTGTTCACTGCACGCCGCGACCTGGCGGATGCGCGGCATGCGTATCTGCTGGCGCGGATACAGCTGAAGTATTTCGCGGGGTTGCTGAACGAGCAGGACCTGCGGGCGTTGGCGGGGTATTTCCAGCCGTCGGCATGATGGCGATATTTGCCAACACACCGATCCATTGTGGGAGCTGTCGAGCCTTGGCGAGGCTGCGATGGCGGCGGGACTGACGACATTTTTTTGTCTGACCCACCGCCATCGCGGCCTCGCTAAAGCCCGACGGCTCCCACATTTTGATCTGTGCGGTCCTGGGGATTTAACGCCGTGTCAGCAACACACCCGATTCCATATGGTGCGTCCACGGGAACTGGTCAAACAATGCGCACTTGGTAATCCGGTGCGTGTCATGCAGTTGCGCAATGTTCGCCGCCAGCGTCTCCGGGTTGCAGGAGATGTACAGGATGTTCTCGAAGCGCCGTGTCAGCTCGCAGGTGTCCGGATCCATCCCGGCACGCGGCGGGTCGACGAACACGCTGCCAAATTCGTAGCTCTTGAGGTCGATGCCGTGCAGGCGTCGGAACGGCCGCACTTCGTTCAAGGCTTCGGTCAGTTCTTCAGCAGATAAGCGCACCAGGGTGACGTTATCCACCGCGTTTTCATCGAGGTTGCTCAGGGCCGCATTCACCGAGGTCTTGCTGATTTCGGTGGCCAGCACTTTGCGCACGCGGGTGGCCAGGGGCAGGGTGAAGTTGCCGTTGCCGCAATACAGCTCGAGCAAGTCATCACTGCGCTCGCCCAAAGCGTCGTACGCCCAGTTGAGCATCTTCTGGTTCACGGTGCCGTTGGGCTGGGTGAACGCGCCTTCCGGCTGGCGATAGCTGAAGGTGCGACCGCCGACGTCGAGTTTCTCCACCACGTAATCGCGGCCGATCACGTCACGCTTGCCCTTCGAACGGCCGATGATGCTGACATTCAGATCAGCCGCCAGCTTGTTCGCTGCCGTATGCCAATGCTCATCCAGCGGGCGGTGATAACACAGGGTGATCATCGCGTCGCCGGCCAGGGTGGTGAGGAACTCCACCTGGAACAGCTTGTGGCTCAGGGCGGCGCTGGCTTGCCAGGCGGCCTTGAGCTGCGGCATCAACTGGTTGATGCGCAGGCTGGCAATCGGGAACTCTTCGATGAGGATCGGCGTGCGCTTGTCGTCCTGGGAGAACATTGCGTAGTGGCGCTGACCCTCTTCGCGCCACAGGCGGAACTCCGCCCGCAGGCGGAAGTTCTGCAACGGCGAGTCGAAAACCTGAGGCTCTGGCGCGTCGAACGGCGCCAGCAGGTCACGCAAGCGCGTGACCTTTTCTTCCAGTTGAACGGTGTAGCTTGCGGCGTCAAAAGTCATGCGTTGAACCAGCCCAGCTTGATCACGAACAGAATCGACAGGATCACCAGCGCCGGGTTCAGCTCACGGTAGCGGCCCGAAAGCAGCTTGATGGCGGTCCAGGCGATGAAACCGAAGGCGATGCCGTTGGCGATGGAATAAGTGAATGGCATCGCCAGGGCGGTGATCACCACCGGCGCGGCGACGGTGATGTCGTCCCAGTCGATTTCGGCCAGGCCCGAGGTCATCAGTACGGCAACAAACAACAGCGCCGGCGCGGTGGCGAAGGCCGGAACGCTGGCCGCCAGTGGCGAGAAGAACAGCGCCAGCAGGAACAGGATCGCGACCACAACGGCGGTCAAACCGGTACGGCCACCGGCGCTCACGCCCGCAGCCGATTCGATGTAGCTGGTGGTGGTCGAGGTGCCCAGCAGCGAGCCGGCCATGGCCGCGGTACTGTCAGCGATCAGCGCACGGCCCATTTTCGGCATGTGGCCGTCCTTGCCCATCAGACCCGCGCGCTTGGCGACGCCGATCAGGGTGCCGGAGTTGTCGAACAGGTCGACGAACAGGAACGCGAAGATCACGCTCACCAGACCGATGTCCAGGGCGCCTTTGATGTCCAGTTGCAGGAAGGTCGGGGCCAGCGAAGGTGGCATCGACATCACGCCGCCGAACGGGGTGAAACCCAAAGCGATGGAGGCGATGGTCACCACCAGGATGCCGATCAACACTGCGCCGCGCACTTTCAGGGCTTCCAGCGCAACGATCAGCGCGAAGCCGAGGGTGGCGAGGATCGGTGCCGGTTGTTTCAGGTCGCCCAGGCCCACCATGGTGGCCGGGTTGCTGACCACGATGCCGGCGTTGTGCAGGGCGATCAACGCCAGGAACAGGCCGATACCCGCCGCAATCGCCGAGCGCAGCGGCAGCGGGATGCTGTTGATGATCCATTCGCGGATGCGGAAGATCGACAGCAGGAAGAACAGCACCGCCGAGATGAACACGGCACCCAGCGCCACTTGCCAGGTATGGCCCATGTGCAGGACGACGGTGTAGGTGAAGAACGCGTTGAGGCCCATGCCCGGTGCCAGGGCAATCGGGTAGTTGGCGATCAGGCCCATCACGGTGGAACCGATGGCCGCCGCCAGGCAGGTCGCGACAAAGACCGCGCCCTTGTCCATGCCGGTCTCGCCGAGGATGCTCGGGTTGACGAACAGGATGTAGGCCATGGCCAGGAAGGTGGTGACGCCCGCGAGAATCTCGGTGCGCACATTCGTGTTGTGTGCCTTGAGTTGAAACAGCTTTTCCAGCATGCCTGCTCCCTGTGACGCTATTTTGCGTCGTTATTTGTTGACCTCTAAGTCAAAGCACAAACTGCGCCAAGCGGCTGTGGTTCCAGAGAGGATCGGAAAAAGCGGCGCATCATACCAGCAGCCGAGGGCCAGTGGCGCATAGGCTTGATCATGGCCTTGAGGCATACTGCGCCGACGTTTATTACAGGGTCATCGACAGCATGAAAAAAGCCAGCGCCTGGAGTCTAGCTCTGTTCGGTTGTATCGGCCTGTGGCTCGGTGCAGCACCGGCGTGGGGCGCGCCTGCACCGGCGTTGAGCGAGGTGCGGGTGTTCAAGGTGCAGTCGGCCAATTGCACGGAAACCATCCCTGAACGGGCGGCCAGCACCCAGATGTGCACGCACCGTGGGCAGACGCTGGTGTACGTGATGGAAGTCGGCCTGGGCAACAGCTCCCAGGCGTTTTTCGACGGCGCGCCGGTGTCCGGCACCAGCACCGCCATCTGCCAGGTCGGCTCCATCAGCCAGGCGTGCAGCGGCGCGGGAACGTTGATGGGCTACATCTATACGTTCCAGCTGGATGTCGAAGCCGGCGGCACGTTCCAGTACAGCAACACCTCGATCAACCCACCGCGCAACCAATTGGTCACCACCCTCAGCATTCGCTGATCGCCACCCATCAATTGCCTTGAACGCTCATAAACTCCGGAAGTCGGACCGCTAAGACGGCGACTTTCCTGAACGCCGCGATTGCACACCAATCCGTGAGGTGTTTATGAGCGTGACCCCCACCGGCGCGGCGGCCAAGCCGTTCGTCAGCCATCCGATACGCATGACCCTCAATCGCCGGGACATCCAACTGGATGTATTGCCCTGGACCACTCTGCTGGACCTGCTGCGCGAGCAACTGGACCTGACCGGCACCAAGAAGGGCTGCGACCACGGCCAATGCGGCGCCTGCACCGTGTTGCTCAACGGTAAACGGGTGAACGCCTGCCTGACCCTGGCGGTGATGTGCGACGGTGCCGAATTGACCACCATCGAAGGCCTGGCCTTGGGCGAAGACCTGCACCCGATGCAAAAGGCCTTTATCAAGCACGACGCCTTTCAGTGTGGCTACTGCACGCCGGGGCAGATTTGCTCGGCGGTGGGCCTGGCCCGTGAAGGCCGCGCCCACGACACCGCGCAAATCCAGGAACTGATGAGCGGCAACCTGTGCCGCTGCGGCGCCTACAACAACATCCGCGATGCCATCGAAGAAGCCTTGCCGGCGTGCCGTGCGCAGGGAGGTGAGCAATGAATCCCTTCCATTACAGCAAACCGCTGGATGTGCAGGAGGCGGTGCACCTGGTCAGCCCGGCATCGCGGTTTATTGCCGGTGGTACCAACCTGTTGGACTTGATGAAAGAAAACATCAGCCGCCCCGAGCACCTGATCGATATCACCGGCCTGCCGCTTCGTGACGTGGAAGAAACCACCGAAGGCGGCCTGATGATCGGCGCCCTGGTGAGCAACGCCGACCTCGCGTGGCACCCACTGATCGAACAACGCTACCCGTTGTTGTCCCAAGCCATCCTCGCCGGCGCCTCGCCGCAATTGCGCAACATGGCCAGCACCGGCGGCAACCTGTTGCAACGCACCCGTTGCTACTACTTCTATGACGCCGCCGTGCCCTGCAACAAACGCGAGCCAGGCAGCGGTTGCCCGGCGAGAGTTGGCTTGAACCGCATTCACGCGATTCTCGGCGCCAGCGACCAGTGCGTCGCCACCCATCCTTCGGACATGTGCGTGGCCCTGGCCGCGCTGGATGCCCGGGTGCATGTGCAGGGCCGGGGCGGTGCGCGGGTCATCGAGTTCGCCGACTTTCATCGGTTGCCGGGGGATGCACCCCAGCGGGATAACCAGTTGGCCGATGATGAGTTGATCACTGCGATCGAGTTGCCCGCTGACCACCTGGCTGCCCACAGCCACTACCTGAAGATCCGCGACCGCGCTTCTTATGCCTTCGCTTTGGTATCCGTTGCGGCAGCGTTGGAACTGGAAGGCGATGTGATCGTAGACGCGCGCCTGGCCCTGGGCGGCGTCGCCCACAAGCCTTGGCGTGATCGCGCGGTGGAAGCCGCGCTGATCGGCCAGTCCGTCAGCCGCGAAACCTTCAGCACTGCCGCCGAAACGTTGCTGCTGGACGCCGAGCCGCTGGAGCACAACGGCTTCAAGATCAAACTGGCACGCCGCGCGATCATTCGTGCCCTGAGCGATGCCGCTGTTGCGGGAGCCACATCATGAGTGCGATCGGCAAGCCGTTGGACCGGGTGGACGGTCTGCTCAAAGTGACCGGGCAAGCGCGATATGCCGGGGAATTCCCCGAGGATGGCCTGCTGCACGGCAGCGTGGTGTCGAGCAACATCGCCAAGGGCCGGGTTGTCCGCATCGATGCTTCCAAAGCCCTGGCGCTGCCCGGGGTGATGATGGTGCTTGATCACCTCAACCGCCCGAAACTCGCCAGCTACGACGACAGCTACGCCGATGCCGATGCCGCCGACGGCTCGCCATTTCGCCCGCTGTACAACGACCGCGTGCTGTATAGCGGCCAGCCGTTGGCATTGGTGATTGCCGATAATCTGGAACTGGCGCGTCATGCCGGCTCTCTGGTGGAGATCGAATACGCCGCCGAGCCTGCCGAGACCGACCTGCTGGCCTTGCAGGACCAGGCGCACCCATCGCCGCAAACACCGCCCAAGCCGCGCGGCAACTTCCAGGCTGAATGGACCGGCGCCGCCACGAGCCTGGACCTGCACTACAGCACGCCCATCGAGCACCACAACCCGATGGAGCCCCACGCCAGCACCGTGCTGTATCAGCCGGACGGCACCCTGCATATCCACGACAAGACCCAGGGCCCGCAGAACTGCCAGGCTTACGTGCAGAAAGTCTTCGGCCTGGATAAAAGCCAGGTGCGCATCTTCGCTGCGTTTGTCGGTGGTGCCTTCGGTTCCGGCTTGCGGCCGCAGTACCAGTTGCCGCTGGCAGTGATGGCATCGCTGGCCCTGAAGCGTTCGGTGCGCGTCACTCTTACACGCCAGCAGATGTTCACTTTTGGCTATCGCCCGCGCACCTTGCAGCGCCTGCAATTGGGCGCAGCCGCGAATGGTCGCTTGCTCGCCCTGGGCCACACCGCCATCGGCCAGACTTCGCGCTTCGAGGATTTCAGTGAGCACGTGGTGGAGTGGAGCGGCATGCTCTATCACTGCGATAACGTGCTGTTGACCTACAAACTGGTGCCGCTGGATGTGTTCACGCCGTTGGACATGCGCGCACCCGGCGCGGCGCTCGGGGTGATCGGCCTGGAGTGCGCCATGGACGAACTGGCCTGCGCCCTGGGCATCGACCCGGTGCAACTGCGGCTGATTAACTACGCCGAGCGCAATCAGAACGAAGACAAGCCCTGGTCCAGCAAAGCCTTGCGTGAGTGCTACAGCGAAGGTGCCGAGCGTTTCGGCTGGAGCCAGCGCAACCCGGAACCACGGAGCATGCGCGACGGTCGCCAACTGATCGGTTGGGGCATGGCCGGCGGCGTATGGGAAGCGATGCAAATGAAGGCCAGCGCCAAGGCGCGAATCGATCACCTGGGCAAGCTCACGGTCAGCAGTGCCACCACCGATATCGGCACCGGCACTTACACTGTCATGGTCCAGATTGCGGCCCAGGCCAGTGGCGTACCGGTGGGCGACGTGACGTTCCTGCTGGGGGATTCATCACTGCCGACGGCGCCGTTGCAGGGTGGCTCGTTTACTGTGTCGTCGGTGGGCAGCGCGGTGCAGCAGGCGTGCGAGGCGTTGAATGCCAAGCTGCTGGATATTGCGCGCAAGACGTATCCGGCTTTTAAAGATGCAGAGTCGGCGCGCTTCGAGAATGGCCAGTTGCATGCCGGGGACCAGCGCATCTCCCTGGCGCAATTGGTGCAGGACAGCGGCGAGCAAGCACTGGAAGTACAGGTGGATTGCGAGCCGGGCAAACAGCGCGAAGGCTATGCCTCTGCCACTCATTCGGCGGTGTTCGTCGAAGTGCGGGTGGATGAGGACTTGGGCACGATCAAGGTCAGCCGGGTGGTCAGTGCGATTGCGGCCGGGCGGGTGGTTAATCCGAAGATGGCCCGCAGCCAGATTCTCGGCGGTGTGGTCTGGGGCATCGGCATGGCGTTGCATGAAGAGACCCAGATTGACCATCAATTGGGCCGCTATATGAACCACAGCCTGGCCGAGTATCACATCCCGGTAAACGCGGATATCGGCGAGATTGATGTGCTGTTTGTCGAAGAACACGACGAGATCGTCAACGCCCTGGGTTCCAAGGGCGTCGGCGAGATCGGGATTGTCGGAGTTGCTGCGGCGGTGGCCAACGCGGTGTATCACGCCACCGGCAAGCGGGTGCGGGACTTTCCCGTCACCCTCGACAAGGTGTTCTAAACCTTGGCGGGTTCTTCCACCGGCACATGCATGCGGTCGCGGTTGGCCAGGGTCGGGAACAGTTTGATCCAGACCCCAGTCACCAACAGCGTGCCGATGCCGCCCATGACCACGGCGGGTACGGTGCCGAACCAGTGGGCGGTAATCCCGGACTCAAACTCGCCCAACTGATTCGACGCGCCGATAAACAGCCCGTTGACCGCGCTCACCCGGCCGCGCATTTCATCCGGGGTTTCCAGTTGCACGAACGAGGCGCGGATCACCATGCTGATCATGTCCGCTGCGCCCAATACCACCAGCACGGCCAGGGAGAACCAGAACGAGGTCGACAGGCCGAATGCAATGGTGGCTACGCCAAACACCCCAACCGCCGTAAACATGATCCGCCCGACGTGCCGGTCCACGGCAAACCGTGCCAGCCACAACGACATCAACAATGCCCCGACCGCTGGCGCCGAACGCAGCAGCCCGAGGCCCCATGGGCCGGTCAGCAGAATGTCCTTGGCAAACACCGGCAGCAACGCGGTGGCGCCGCCCAGCAGTACGGCAAACAGGTCCAGGGAAATCGCCCCGAGGATGTCTGGCCGACTGCGGATAAAACGAATCCCGGCCAGCAACGAATCCATGGTCGCCTTGGCCTTGTTCAGCGGCGTCTGGCGCGCAGGCAGGTTGAGGGTCAGCACGCAGGCGATCAGGTACAGCACCACCGTGGGGCCGTACACCCAGACGCTGCCGAATGCGTACAACAAACCGCCCAGAGCCGGCGCCACGATGGTGGCCAATTGTTGTGCCGACTGCGACGACGCCACCGCGCGGGGAAACAGTGCAGTGGGCACGATGCTCGGCAGCATGGCCTGGGTGGTGGGCATTTCAAACGAGCGGGCTGCGCCCAGCAGGAACGCCAAGATAAAAATCATCTCGCGGGTGACATTGCCGGTGAGTCCGCCGATTGCCAGGGACAGCGCGATCAACGCTTGAACGGTCTGGCAGATGGCTGCGACCTTGCGCCGTTCATAGCGGTCGGCCACATGGCCGGTGTGCAGCATGAACAGTACCCGCGGCACGAATTCCACCAGGCCGACCAAACCCAGGTCCAGCACGTTGCCGGTCAGTTGGTAGAGGTTCCAGCCGATGGCCACGGTGAGCATCTGGAAGCCGCTGGCGGTGAAGATCCGCGCCAGCCAGAACGCGATGAAAGGGCGGTGATGACGTAACAGCAGCGCGGGTTCACTGGGCATCGGGGAGACGGGTCTGGGTGGGGGAACGGTGAGGTTATCACCAACTTGTAACCAATAGTTGCGTGGTGGGTTGGGGGGATGAGATATGTTCAGTCTGGCTGAGTACATATCCGTTTCTTCGGTAACGGCCACTTATGGTTCCGCTCTTACAGCGGGTCACTTTTGGCAAACGCCCCAAAAGTAACCAAAAGGTCTTTGCCCCACCACTCGGTGCCTCGCCTAGGCTCGGCATGCCCGCACTCCGGCCCGGTTCCGCGGGCCGCCGCGACGGGCCATCCATGGCCCGGCGCGGCTAAATCGGCTTCCCTGCCGATTTACCCGCTCCACCGTGCCTACTTGCGGCCATCGTGGTTGACGGGGCCCGCAGATCAAAATCACAAGCAGATCAAAAGCCAGAGCACAGCGGCCTACAGGCCGGCTTGAGTGTGAGAAGCAGGGGCAAGATCCAGAGCGAAAGCAGGGCTGCTTTTCTGTGGGAGCGGGCTTGCTCGCGAAAAACCTGAGACCGCCGCGTTGAACCAGAATGCCCACGTCATCGTTAACGACCTTCGCGAGCAAGCCCGCTCCCACATTTGGACCGTGCCCGCTTTAGCTTTTGATTTGGCAGTTGCTGTTGCTTCACCACACTCAAGCCGGCCGGTAGGCCGCTGTGCCCTTGATCTGCTTTTGATCTTGATCTTAGGCGCCCCGTTAAACCACGCTGGCCGAACGTAGGCAGTACGGAGCGGGTAAACCGGCAGGACGCCGGTTTAGCCGCGACGGGGCAGGGACGCCCCGTCGCGGCGGCCCGCTTCGTACTGCCGGAGTGCGGGCACACCGAGCCCAAGCGAGGTGCCGAGTGGTGGGGCAAGAGCGTTTTGCTTACTTTTGCGCTCTTCAAAAGTGAGCCGCTGTAAGAGCGGAACCCATACAAGCCATCACCCAAATAACGGATATACACCCCATGCCCGCCCAATCTCACCACAGACAACGCCCACTCACCACTGAGGCAACCTGTCACGCGGCAAAAGACCACGCCTTGCTCTCGCGAAAATGGGACTACTCTTTCAGCAATGCTTGACCCAGATCAAAACCTTCGCCGGGATTGCTCTGGCGGCCGCAAGGCCAGAATCCCTGCGTGGTTGGTTATAAAAAGAAACGAATTTGAATTCGCCACACTCCATATCCGTGGGGGCAGTGGGTGCAGGCCTCCAGCCAGCATTCTGTATTACCTGACAGAGGAAGACTTATGTTCGGTTTGGAGGCGCTAGATCTCGCCCGAATTCAATTCGCGTTCACCATCTCATTCCATATCCTGTTCCCGGCCATCACCATCGGCCTGGCCAGTTACCTTGCGGTGCTGGAAGGCCTGTGGCTCAAGACCAACAACGACACCTACCGTGACCTCTACCATTTCTGGTCGAAGATCTTTGCCGTCAACTTCGGCATGGGCGTGGTCTCCGGTCTGGTCATGGCCTATCAGTTCGGCACCAACTGGAGCCGCTTCTCGGACTTCGCCGGCGCTGTCACCGGGCCGTTGCTGACCTATGAAGTACTCACGGCGTTCTTCCTCGAAGCCGGTTTCCTGGGGGTCATGCTGTTCGGCTGGAACAAGGTCGGACGCAAGCTGCACTTCTTCGCCACGGTGATGGTGGCCGTCGGCACGCTGATCTCGACCTTCTGGATTCTCGCCTCCAACAGCTGGATGCAGACGCCGCAGGGCTTTGAAATCATTGATGGCCGGGTGATTCCTACCGACTGGCTGGCCGTGATTTTCAACCCGTCGTTCCCCTACCGCCTGATGCACATGGCCACGGCAGCCTTCGTCGCGACCGCGTTCTTCGTCGGTTCTTCGGCGGCCTGGCACTTGCTGCGCGGCAAGGACAACCCGGCGATCCGCACCATGCTGTCGATGGCGATGTGGATGGCGCTGATTGTCGCGCCGATCCAGGCGGTCATCGGTGACTTCCATGGCCTGAATACCCTCAAGCATCAGCCGGCGAAGATCGCCGCGATTGAAGGCCACTGGGAGAATATCGGCGACGAGCCCACGCCGTTGATCCTGTTCGGCTGGCCGGACATGAAAGCTGAAAAAACCAAGTTCGCGGTGGAAATCCCGTACCTCGGCAGCCTGATCCTGACTCACTCCCTGGACAAGCAGGTGCCGGCCCTCAAGGACTTCCCGCCTGAGGATCGTCCGAATTCGACCATCGTGTTCTGGTCGTTCCGGGTCATGGTGGGCCTGGGCTTCCTGATGATTTTCACCGGCCTGTTCAGCCTCTGGCTGCGCCGTGGCGACAAGATGTACACGTCCAAGCCGTTCCTGTACCTGGCGCTGTGGATGGGCCCGTCCGGCCTGATCGCGATTCTCGCCGGTTGGTTCACCACCGAAATCGGCCGGCAGCCGTGGGTGGTCTACGGGCTGATGCGCACGGCGGACGCTTCGTCCAACCACAGCTTTGCGCAGATGAGCATCACGTTGGTGTTGTTTGTGGTGGTGTATTTCGCGCTGTTCGGCGCGGGCCTGGGCTACATGATGCGCCTGGTGCGCAAAGGGCCTGTGACCCACGAAAGCACCGAGCCTACTCACGGTGGTCCTGGGCAGAAACGCACACCGGCCCGTCCGTTGTCGGCGGCTGATGACAGTGCCGATGCCGATCACGGCGACACCTTGAACAAGGGGAACTGAGCCATGGGTATTGATCTTCCGCTGATCTGGGCCGTGATCATCATCTTCGGCATCATGATGTACGTGGTCATGGACGGCTTCGACCTGGGGATCGGCATTCTCTTCCCGTTCATCCCGGGCAAGACTGACCGTGACGTGATGATGAACACCGTCGCCCCTGTGTGGGACGGCAACGAAACCTGGCTGGTACTCGGCGGCGCGGCGTTGTTTGGCGCGTTCCCGCTGGCTTATTCGGTGGTGCTCTCGGCGCTGTACCTGCCGTTGATGCTGATGCTGATCGGGCTGATCTTTCGCGGCGTGGCGTTTGAATTTCGCTTCAAGGCCAAGGACGACAAGCGTCACCTGTGGGACAAGGCCTTCATCGGCGGCTCGCTGGCGGCGACGTTCTTCCAGGGCGTAGCGCTGGGGGCGTTCATTGATGGCATTCCGGTGGTCGACCGCCAGTTCGCCGGCGGCTCACTGGATTGGCTGACGCCGTTCACGATGTTCTGCGGCGTGGCCTTGATCGTGGCGTATGCGCTGCTGGGTTGCACCTGGCTGATCATGAAGACCGAAGGCAGCTTGCAGGAGAAGATGCACAACCTCGCGCGGCCCCTGGCATTCGTGGTGCTGGCGGTGATCGGTATCGTCAGCCTGTGGACGCCGCTGGCTCATCCGGAAATCGCCTCGCGCTGGTTCACCCTGCCGAATCTGTTCTGGTTCCTGCCGGTGCCGATCCTGGTGCTGGTGACCATGTACGGCCTGATTCGCGCCGTGGCCCGGAATGCGCACTACACGCCGTTCCTGCTGACGCTGGTGCTGATCTTCCTCGGCTACAGCGGTCTGGGGATCAGCCTGTGGCCGAATATCATCCCGCCATCGGTATCGATCTGGGACGCCGCCGCGCCGCCGCAAAGCCAGGGCTTCATGCTGGTGGGCACCTTGTTCATCATCCCGTTCATCCTGGGCTACACCTTCTGGAGCTACTACGTGTTCCGCGGCAAGGTCACCCACGAAGACGGTTATCACTAGGAGGATTGACTCATGTCCGGCAAACCTTCGTTGCACGACATCGAACAGGCCGAGAAAAAGCCGCTCTGGCAACGCCTGGGCTGGCTGGCGATGATCTGGACCGGCAGCGTCCTGGCCCTGTTCGTGGTGGCCAGCTTGATGCGCATGTTCATGAATGCCGCGGGCCTGACCACCCACTGACATCCCGTTGTAAATATTGCCCTCCTTGATGGAGGACTTTTTTATTTGCGCGCCTTGAGAATCACGAACTTCGGCGTCGCCGCCACTTGCTCGACACCGCGGAACAAACGCGCCAGCTTGCTGTGATAACCCAAGTGGCGGTTGCCGACGATATACAGGGCGCCGCCTACTACCAGCGCTTCCCGTGCCTGCTGGAACATGCGCCAGGCGAGGAAATCACCCACCACTTGCTGCTGGTGGAACGGCGGGTTGCACAGCACCACGTCCAGTGATTGAGGCTCCTGATCGGCCAGGCCGTCGCCGGGGCGAATCAGCACGTCGCGCTCACCCAGGGCCGCGCGCCAGTTCTCGGCGGCCGATTGCACCGCCATATAGGACTCATCCACCAGCGTGTACTGCGCCTCGGGGTTTTGCAGCGCGCTGGCAATCGCCAACACACCGTTGCCGCATCCCAGGTCTGCCACGCGGGCGCTGCCCAAGTTTTGTGGCAAGTGCGGCAGGAAGGCACGGGTACCGATGTCCAGGCCTTCGCGGCAGAACACATTGGCGTGGTTGAGCAGTTCAATGGCCGGGGTTTCCAGGCTGTAGCGCGTCGGGTAGGGCGATACTGCGTGCGGCCGGTCGGCCAGGGTGGCGATCAGCAGGCGGGCCTTTTTGACCGCAAGAGAGGCGTGCATCGGCCCGATAAAGCGCTCCAGCAATTCACCGGCGGCGCGTGGCAAGTGCTTGACCATCGCCCCGGCAATGACCTCGGCGCCGGGTGCCAGCTGGCCTTGCAGGCGAATCAGTTGTTCTTCGAGCAGGGCCAGAGTCTTCGGCACGCGGATCAGTACGCGGTCGAACGGCCCGGTTGGGGTCTTGCTGGCGGGCAGGAACGTTACCGCGTCGAAGGTCTTGCCGTTGCGCGCCAGGTTCTTCTCCAGGCCCAGGGCACTGAGGAACGAGTCACCACTGGAGGTCACCTGCACATGCCCTTCGAGGCTGGCCGCCAGCGCGCCGAAACTGTCGTTGAGCACCAGTACGCGGGTCGCCGGTGTCAGCTGTTGTTCCGCCAGGTAACTGAGTAAGTACTCATCGGCTGCATCAAACGCTTGCAGCGGGTCGTTGTGCTGTTCTGGCTGACGGATCAGGTCGAGTTGGGCGAAGGGGCTGTCGAGCAGGGGCATGGCGGGGGAGACTCTGGGTAAGCGAACCATCGGGGTGAGCGGCGACGCGAGGCGCATCAGGGGCTCGCGTCATCACCCGGAACTGGCCGCAAATGTTACGTTTTTTTCCTCTGGATTACATTCGGTGTTTAAAACAACCCGCATTTCACTGCCGTGATCACTGCGGCAATCTTGTTACTGACCCCCAGTTTCTTCATTGCACTGCTGATATGGAAGCCGACCGTGCGTTCGGACAGGCACAGGATGGTGGCGATGTCGGCGGCGGTCTTGCCCATGGCGGACCATTGCAGGATTTCGGTTTCCCGCGGGGTCAATTTACTGGGGGCTTGCGGGCTAGGAGCGTCAGCATATTTTTTTGCGACGACCGCATGCATCGCGTGGCAAATCCAGAGTACTTGCCCGGCTTTTTCATAGAGCTCTTCAGGACCCACAGGGCCGGAGTCGCGTCCCAGGCTCAGCATGCTGAACACACCCTGGAAGTCATGGACCGACTGAGTCCATCCGAAATTCAGGCCGTGGGATTGGGCATGAACCCATAAATCCGGTACCGAGGAAAAGATTTTCTCATCCCAGACGATAGGTAGAACCGAGCGTTTGCAGTGTGCAACCACAGGATCCAGATCAAAGTAGTGTTGTTGTTTGTACAGCGTATTCCACTCGTTTGAATAGTTGTTGAAGTTAACAGTTTTCGTTTGGTTGTTTGGTATGTGAGAACTAAGGGTGAATGCACAGTATTGGAAGCCAAGCTCGTAGGTAAGGTTGAGGGCGGCTTCGTACATACTGGTTATTTCGCTTTCGCCTTCGAGTTTGGGAATGCGAGTGTTATGCCAGTTGATCATCGGTAACGCTCCATGTACACGGTTTTTTCATGGGGTACTTCCAAGACCCCCGGTTACGACATGAAAAATTAGTGTAGGACAACGGCTACAGTTCGAAATGAAAATTCTGTTATTTTCGGCTGTGCTTTTAGTCCAAGAGTACCTGTACAAATTAAAATCGGTGTACAAGTTACGGAGCGCGATAAAGGTTTTTCTATTTTTTTGAAGGGCTTGCTGTGAGTGTTACTTATTAATATTTAGTTACATTTCATCATCTAGCGTCTTGTCGGAGTGCGGCTAATAGCCAAATGTTTAGTACCGTCCAGCGTTTGCCGATTTGTGCTCGTGGGAAAATCGTTGGCCAAGACCTCTGCGCAGCGGTAATGCCAGCACAAACCATCGGTGTTTCCAGGCGCTGCTTTGAGGGACACTAGGGGCCTCTGCAAATGGAGTTTCCCATGACGGCCAGTGCTGAAAAATACACCTGCCAGACCCTGCTCGACGTGCAATCGCTGACCCCCAGCCTGTTTACCCTGCGCACCACCCGTGACCCGGGCTTTCGCTTTCGCGCCGGACAATTCGTGCGCCTGGGGGTGACCAAGGCCGATGGCAGCATTGTGTGGCGTGCTTATTCGGTGGTGTCGTCGCCCTTTGATGAGTACCTGGATTTCTTCTCCATTGTGGTACCAGGTGGCGAGTTCACCAGTGAGCTGAGTCGCCTGCGGGAGGGCGATACCTTGCTGGTGGAGCGCCAGGCCACCGGGTTCCTGACCCTGGACCGGTTTGTTGATGGTCGCGATCTCTGGTTGTTGGGGACCGGGACCGGCATTGCGCCGTTTCTGTCGATCCTGCAGGACTTCGAAGTGTGGGAGAAATTCGAGCGTATCGTCCTGGTCTACAGCGCCCGCGAAGCCAAGGAACTGGCCTATCAGACGTTGATCCATGAGCTGGGCGAACGTGAGTACCTGGCGGAGCACGCCCACAAGCTCACCTACATTCCTATCGTGACCCGTGAGCAACATCCGGGCGCGCTGAATGGGCGGATTACCACCCTGATCGAGAACGGTGAATTGGAACGCGCTGCAGGCATCGAGCTGACCCCTGAGCATTCCAGAGTGATGATTTGCGGTAACCCGCAGATGATCGACGACACGCGTCAGCTGCTGAAACAGCGTGACATGCAACTGAGCCTGACCCGCCGCCCGGGGCAGGTTGCGGTAGAAAACTACTGGTAAAACAAAGGCGCCCTGCAGGCGCCTTTACTTTATTTGCCGAGCTTACTCGGGCTTGCTGTTCTGTGCCTTGAGCAGATCGCGGATCTCCCCCAGCAGCACTTCTTCCTTGGTCGGAACCGGCGGCAGGCTAGGCGCCACGGCCTCTTCACGCTTCAGGCGGTTGATGGCCTTCACACCCATGAAGATCGCAAACGCGACGATCACAAAGTCGATCACGCTCTGGATGAACTTGCCGTACGCCAGCACCACGGCAGGCGCATCGCCCTGGGCGGCTTTGAGCGTTACGGCCAGGTCGCCGAAGTCGACGCCCCCGATCAACAGGCCGATGGGTGGCATCACTACGTCGCCTACAAAGGAGGAAACGATTTTGCCGAAGGCAGCACCGATGATAATACCGACGGCCATGTCGACCACATTACCTTTGACCGCGAAGGCCTTGAACTCACTTAACACGCCCATAGGTTATTCCTTGTTACAGATGAGGAGGTAGAAGCCAGTGTAAGACAGTGTGGCGAGGCTTGCTCGGCACAACTGCTAACAGTGTCCGTTTTTATCGACACATTAAATCGCAAATAGTTTGCAAAGTGCCACCAATCGCGCGCGGAATACCCGCTATTTCATGGGGTTACCACACTATTTTTTTAATCGGGTTGGTACGGCTTTTCTATTTATCTTCTGACTCGCAGGTCACTAGCCTCTGGAAAGCACAACTCAATGTGCACTAAAAAAACCAGAGGAAACCTCGATGAAAAACCCTATTAGCCGCGGGCCTATTTCTGCGCGACGGGTGCTGCTCGTAATGAGCGCCAGTCTTCTTTCGCTGTCCGTACACGCCGCCAACCTCACGCGCGATAATGGCGCGGCGGTCGGTGACAATCAGAACTCGCAAACCGCCGGTGCGAATGGCCCGGTCCTGTTGCAAGACGTGCAACTGATCCAGAAATTGCAGCGCTTTGATCGCGAGCGGATTCCGGAGCGTGTTGTGCACGCTCGCGGCACCGGTGCCCACGGTACCTTCACCGTCACCGACAACCTCAGCGACCTGACCAAGGCCAAGGTATTTGCCGCCGGTGAAGCCACGCCGGTATTTGTGCGTTTTTCTGCGGTAGTTCACGGCAACCATTCGCCGGAAACCCTGCGTGACCCCCGCGGCTTCGCCACCAAGTTCTATACCGCTGAAGGCAACTGGGACCTGGTAGGTAATAACTTCCCGACGTTCTTCATTCGCGATGCGATCAAGTTCCCGGATATGGTTCACGCTTTTAAACCAGACTCGCGCACTAACCTGGATGACGACTCCCGTCGCTTTGACTTCTTCTCCCATGTTCCAGAGTCAACTCGTACACTGACCGAGTTGTATTCGGACTCTGGCACTCCTGCCAGTTACCGGGAAATGGACGGTAACGGTGTACATGCCTACAAGTTGATTAATGCCAAGGGCGAAGTGCACTACGTCAAGTTCCACTGGAAAAGCCTGCAAGGCATCAAGAACCTTGACCCTAAACAAGTGACAGAAGTACAGGGCCGTGACTACAGCCATATGACCAATGATTTGGTCACGCACATCAATAAGGGCGACTTCCCCAAGTGGGACCTGTATGTGCAAGTGCTGAAACCTGAAGAGCTGGCCAAGTTTGATTTCGACCCATTGGACGCCACCAAGATCTGGCCAAACGTGCCTGAGCGCAAAGTCGGGCAGATGGTGCTGAACCGCAACCCGGCCAACGTCTTCCAGGAAACCGAGCAAGTGGCCATGGCACCGGCCAACCTGGTGCCGGGCATCGAGCCGTCGGAAGACCGCCTGCTGCAAGGCCGGGTGTTCTCCTACGCCGATACGCAAATGTACCGCCTGGGGCCAAACGCCCTGCAACTGCCGATCAACGCACCCCGGGTGACCGTCAACAACGGCAACCAGGACGGCGCGATGAACTTCGGCAAGACCACCACCGGCGTGAACTACCAGCCAAGCCGCCTGCTGCCACGGGAAGAGCCGCAAACCGCGCGTTACAGCCAGTCGGCCCTGTCGGGCAGTACCCAGCAGGCGAAGATCCAGCGTGAGCAGAACTTCAAGCAGGCCGGCGACCTGTACCGCTCGTTCAACAAGAAAGAGCGTCAGGACTTGATCGACAACTTCGGCGGCTCCCTGGCCACCACCGATGACGAGAGCAAGCACATCATCCTGTCGTTCCTCTACAAGGCGGATCCGGAGTACGGCACCGGCGTGACCAAAGTCGCCAAGGGTGACCTGGCCCGCGTCAAGGCGCTGGCTGAAAAGCTGACTGACTGATTGGTTGGCCCCTGTCGGCGCCCGCATGGGCGTCGACACCTGGCAGGAGAAAAACCCATGCGTATCTACATCGCTTTATTCACAGCCTTGCTGGCTTTTACCGCGCATGCCGAGTCACCCGACCCGCAAGCGGTGAAGACACAACTACAGGATTACTACTTCGACGCCGCCCGTCGTGGCGACGTGGAAATGCTCAACACCTTTATCGACTCCGGCTATTCGCTGAACACCCAGGATGAAAAAGGCTACACGGCACTGATTCTCGCCGCCTATCACGGCGAAAGTGCCTACGTGGACCGGTTGCTCGCAGCCGGCGCCGATGCCTGCGTGCAGGACAAACGCGGCAACACCGCCTTGATGGGGGCGATCTTCAAGGGTGAGCTGAAAATTGCCCAGCGCCTGCTCGCTACCGACTGCAACCCCGACCAACGCAACGGTGCCGGACAAACGGCGGCCATGTATGCCGGGCTGTTCAAACGCGTGGAACTGCTGGACGAACTGAAAGCCAAGGGCGCCGACCTCAACGCCGAAGACCCGATCGGTAACAGCGCTTCACGCTTGGCCAGTGGTGAAATCCGTACCCCGGTGCCGCGCTGAGCTATCATCGCGTTTTTTCGGTTGGAGGTTCTCAAATGGCAAAGGCCAAGCGCATGTATGGCTGCACGGAGTGCGGCGCGACCTTTCCCAAATGGGCCGGCCAGTGCACGGAATGCGGTGCGTGGAACACCCTGACCGAAACCATGATCGAGAGCGGCGGCGCCGTGGCTCCCAGCGGTCGCTCCGGCTGGACCGGGCAACAAACCCAGATCAAGACCCTGGCCGAAGTCAGCGTCGAAGAAATCCCGCGTTTCTCCACCGCTTCCGGTGAACTGGACCGGGTGCTGGGCGGCGGCCTGGTGGACGGCTCGGTGGTGCTGATCGGCGGTGACCCGGGCATCGGTAAATCCACGATTCTGCTGCAAACCCTGTGCAGCATCGCCAGCCGCATGCCGGCGCTGTATGTCACCGGCGAAGAATCCCAGCAGCAGGTGGCCATGCGTGCGCGCCGCCTGGGCTTGCCCCAGGACCAACTGCGGGTGATGACCGAAACCTGCATCGAAAGCATCATCGCCACCGCGCGCCTGGAAAAGCCCAAGGTGATGGTGATCGACTCGATCCAGACGATTTTCACCGAACAACTGCAATCGGCACCGGGTGGCGTGTCCCAGGTGCGGGAAAGTGCTGCGTTGCTGGTGCGCTATGCGAAACAGAGCGGCACGGCGATTTTCCTGGTGGGCCACGTGACCAAAGAAGGCGCACTGGCTGGCCCACGGGTGCTGGAGCATATGGTCGACACCGTGCTGTATTTCGAAGGGGAGTCCGACGGGCGGTTGCGTTTGCTGCGGGCGGTGAAGAACCGGTTTGGCGCGGTCAACGAGCTCGGTGTGTTCGCCATGACTGACCGGGGCTTGAAGGAAGTCTCCAACCCGTCGGCGATTTTTCTCACCCGCGCCCAGGAAGAAGTCCCGGGCAGTGTGGTGATGGCAACGTGGGAAGGCACCCGGCCGATGCTGGTGGAAGTGCAGGCGCTGGTGGACGACAGCCACTTGGCCAACCCGCGCCGCGTTACCCTGGGCCTGGACCAGAACCGCCTGGCGATGTTGCTGGCGGTATTGCACCGACATGGCGGCATTCCCACCCATGACCAGGACGTGTTCCTCAACGTGGTGGGCGGGGTCAAGGTGCTGGAAACCGCGTCCGACCTGGCGTTGATGGCGGCAGTGATGTCCAGCCTGCGCAACCGGCCGTTGCCCCACGACTTGCTGGTGTTCGGCGAGGTGGGTTTGTCGGGTGAAGTGCGCCCGGTGCCCAGCGGTCAGGAGCGCCTGAAGGAAGCAGCCAAGCACGGCTTCAAGCGCGCCATCGTGCCCAAGGGCAATGCCCCGAAAGAAATGCCGCCAGGCTTGCAGGTGATCGGGGTGACGCGCCTGGAGCAGGCGCTGGATGCGCTATTCGAGTAACGCGGCGAATTCCCGCTCCAGCTCTGCCTGATCCCCCAGATTCAACTCGATTATCCGCCGCAGGTGGCTGATCGAGTCGAGGTCGATGTGCTCGCACACAAAACCGAGCTGCCCATGATCGTCATGGGTGAGCCGCACCTGCATCTTCACGTCGGTCTCGGCGTCCAGATGAATGTCCACGTCGAACGATTCGTAGCGATGGCCTTGCCAGTCCTGCGGCCGTTGCACCAGCAACCCCTTGAGTGACAAATCCACCAATTGCACCGGCCAGACATGGCCGTCTTGCGTGAGCTCGGTCTTGGCATCGAAGGCAATGCGTCGAAAACGGCGTCGGTCTGAAGGCTGTTCGCTCATGGTGAAACCCTCTGTGGATAAAAGAATTGTAGCCGTGCGCCATCATGGGACGGCTTTTTCTGCTTTTTTCGCCCCGGCAAGGCTCTAGACCAACGTAGGGGGGTGGCCTTTAAGGCCAGTAGCGCTAAACTCGGGATGGCTGTCTTTCTGTCCACCCTGGCTGGAATATAAAAATGAAAAATAATAATAGCCTGCTACGCCATCTACCCTGGCTGCTGCTGGCAATCGTAGGAGCGTGCGCCCTGGGCGTAGTGGCCTTGCGCCGCGGCGAGGCGATCAACGCCTTGTGGATTGTGGTCGCGGCAGTGGCCATTTATCTGGTTGCTTACCGTTACTACAGTCTGTTCATCGCTAACCATGTGATGCAGCTCGATCCACTGCGGGCTACCCCCGCCGTGATCAACAACGACGGTCTGGACTACGTGCCGACCAACAAACACATTCTTTTCGGTCACCACTTCGCGGCAATCGCCGGCGCCGGGCCTTTGGTCGGCCCGGTACTGGCAGCGCAGATGGGCTACCTGCCCGGCACCTTGTGGCTGATAGCCGGTGTGGTGCTGGCGGGCGCGGTGCAGGATTTCATGATCCTGTTCCTCTCCACCCGTCGCAACGGCCGTTCCCTGGGGGACATGGTCCGCGAAGAAATGGGCCGCATTCCCGGGACCATCGCGCTGTTTGGCTGCTTCCTGATCATGATCATCATCCTCGCGGTGCTGGCGCTGATCGTGGTCAAGGCCCTGGCCGAAAGCCCGTGGGGCATCTTCACGGTGATGGCGACCATCCCGATCGCGATGTTCATGGGCATCTACATGCGCTACATACGCCCGGGCCGTATCGGCGAAATCTCGATTGTCGGCGTGCTGTTGCTGCTGGGCTCGATCTGGCTGGGCGGGCAGATTGCCGCTGACCCGGTGTGGGCCAAGGCGTTCAGCTTCACCGGGATCCAGATCACCTGGATGCTGGTGGGTTATGGCTTTGTCGCCGCCGTGTTGCCGGTGTGGCTGATCCTCGCGCCACGTGACTACCTGTCTACGTTCCTGAAAATCGGCACCATCATCGCCCTGGCGATTGGCATCCTGGTGACCATGCCCGACCTGAAAATGCCGGCGCTGACCCAGTTCATCGATGGCACCGGCCCGGTGTGGAAGGGCGGTCTGTTCCCGTTCCTGTTCATCACCATTGCCTGTGGCGCGGTCTCGGGTTTCCACGCACTGATCTCCTCGGGCACCACACCCAAGTTGCTGGCCAATGAAGGGCACGCCCGTTACATCGGCTACGGCGGCATGTTGATGGAGTCGTTCGTGGCCATCATGGCGATGGTTGCCGCTTCGGTGATCGAGCCTGGCGTGTACTTCGCCATGAACAGCCCGGCCGCCATTGTCGGTGCTGACGTGGTGACCGTTGCGCAAACTGTCAGCAGCTGGGGTTTTGCGATTACCCCGGAAGCGTTGCAGGCGGTGGCGCATGACATCGGTGAAACCACCATCCTGGCCCGTGCCGGTGGTGCGCCGACCCTGGCGGTCGGTATCGCACAGATCTTGCACAGCGTCCTGCCGGGTGAAAACACCATGGCGTTCTGGTACCACTTTGCGATCCTCTTCGAAGCGCTGTTCATCCTGACCGCAGTCGACGCCGGTACTCGTGCCGGTCGCTTCATGCTTCAGGATTTGCTCGGTTCCTTCGTGCCGGCGCTCAAGCGTACCGAGTCCTGGACCGCCAACCTGATCGCTACCGCAGGTTGTGTGGCGATGTGGGGTTACCTGTTGTACCAAGGCGTGATCGACCCACTGGGCGGCATCAACACCTTGTGGCCGCTGTTCGGTATCTCCAACCAGATGCTGGCCGGTATCGCGCTGATGCTCGCTACCGTTGTGCTGATCAAAATGAAACGCCAGCGCTACATCTGGGTGACCATGCTGCCGGCTGTCTGGCTGCTGATCTGCACCGTGACCGCAGGCTTCATCAAGCTGTTCGACGCCAACCCGGCGATCGGCTTCCTGTCCCTGGCCAAGAAATACAGCGACGCCCTGGCCGGCGGCCAGATCCTCGCACCGGCCAAGAGCATCGACCAGATGCAACACGTGATCTGGAACGCCTACACCAACGCAACGCTGACGGCGCTGTTCCTGTTCGTGGTCTTCAGCATCCTGTTCTATGCGCTCAAAGTCGGTATTGCCGCCTGGGGCAAAAAGGAACGTACGGATAAAGAAGCGCCATACCAGGCCATCCCGGACGCGTGATAGAGGATTGCAATCATGTTCAATGACATCAGTCGCCTCGGTAAATACCTCGGTCAGGCCGCGCGCCTGATGGTCGGCATGCCCGACTACGACACTTACGTCGAGCATATGCAAACCAAGCACCCCGACAAGCCGATGATGGACTACAAGGCGTTCTTCCGGGAACGCCAGGAAGCCCGTTACGGTGGCAAGGGTGGGCCCAAGTGCTGCTAGCCCGTTAGTTCGGGTTACGGTGATCCCTTGTGGGAGCGGGCTTGCTCGCGAAGGCGGTCTTTCAGTGATGCATGTGCTGACTGACACGCCGCCTTCGCGAGCAAGCCCGCTCCCACATTTGTTTTGTGTTTCTTCAAGGAGAATTCTTTGTCCTCTCCCATTCCCGTCACCGTCCTCAGCGGCTTTCTCGGCGCGGGTAAAACCACGCTGCTGCGCCACCTGCTCAAGGCCGAGCACGGCTTGAAAATCGCCGTGATCGAAAACGAATTCAGCGACGCCGGTATCGACACCCAACTGCTGGGCACCGAGCCGGTGCAAGTCATGACACTGTCCAATGGCTGCGTGTGCTGCACCATCCACACCGACCTGACCAAGGCCCTGTACTTGCTGCTGGAACGCCTGGACAGCGGCGAGATTGCCTTCGACCGCCTGGTGATCGAGTGCACCGGCCTGGCCGACCCGGCACCGGTGGCCCAGACATTCTTCATCGATGAAGAGCTGCGCGAGCGCTATATCCTCGACGGCATCATCACCCTGGTGGACGCGGCCCACGCCGAGCACCACCTGACCCAGACCATCGCCCAGGCGCAGATCGGTTTTGCCGACCGCCTGCTGGTGAGCAAGCGCGACCTGGTGGACGACGCCAGCTTCGACGCCCTCAGCGAGCGCCTGACCCGCATCAACCGCCGCGCACCGATTCGCGTGGTGGAGCACGGCAAGATCGACCTCGCCGAACTGCTGGATGTGCGTGGCTTCAACCTCAACGCGGGCATGACCTTGCGCCCGGTAAGCCAGGCGCCGTCCATCGACCGTATCTCCAGCCTGGTACTGCGCACCGACCAGCCGCTGGATATCGACAAACTCAGCGAGTTCATGAACGAGCTGTTGGAAGACCACGGCAAGCAATTGCTGCGTTACAAAGGCGTGCTGAACATTGCCGGGGAAGACCGGCGGATGGTGTTCCAGGGCGTGCTGAAGCTCTACGGTTTCGATTGGGACACCGAATGGGCCGAAGGCGAGACGCGGGAAAGTGTGATTGTGTTTATTGCCGACGAGTTGCCGGAAGACAAAATCCGCGAAGGATTTGCACGGGTTTACCAATCCTGACTTGAAACGCAGTCAAAATGAGGGAGCGGGCTTGCTCGCGAAAGCGGTGTGTCAGTTGATGCATGTGCTGACTGATACACCGCTTTCGCGAGCAAGCCCGCTCCCACATGATTTCATTTCAAATTGAGAAAGCAGAGTTTTCAGGCATAAAAAAGCCCGGCTCAAGAGCCGGGCTGTTCATTCAAACAGCTGCAATCAAGCGCCATATACCGGCAGCTTCTTGCAGATGGCCTTGACCTTCTCACGAACAGAATCAATCACTGCTTCGTTGTTCAGGTCAGCCAGGATGTCGCAGATCCAGCCAGCCAGTTCCTTGCACTCTGCTTCCTTGAAGCCACGAGTGGTCACAGCTGGGGTGCCGAAGCGCAGGCCGGAGGTGACGAACGGCGAACGTGGGTCGTTCGGTACCGAGTTCTTGTTCACGGTGATGAAGGCTTTGCCCAGAGCGGCGTCAGCGTCTTTACCGGAGATGTCTTGCTTGATCAGCGAGAGCAGGAACAGGTGGTTCTCAGTACCGCCGGACACCACGTCAAAACCACGCTCGATGAACACGCCGGCCATGGCCTTGGCGTTTTTCACCACTTGCTGCTGGTAGGTCTTGAACTCAGGCTGCAGGGCTTCCTTGAAGCAGATCGCTTTAGCGGCGATCACGTGCTCCAGCGGGCCACCCTGGCCGCCTGGGAATACGGCGGAGTTCAGCTTCTTCTCGATCTCGGCGTTGGCGCGAGCCAGGATCAGGCCGCCACGTGGACCGCGCAGGGTCTTGTGGGTGGTAGTGGTCACCACGTCAGCGAATGGCACCGGGTTCGGGTAGACGCCAGCAGCGACCAGACCGGCCACGTGGGCCATGTCGACGAACAGGTAGGCGCCTACCTTGTCGGCGATTTCGCGGAAGCGTGGGAAATCCAGGATCTGCGAGTAGGCAGAGAAACCGGCCACGATCATTTTTGGCTTGTGCTCAACCGCCAGGCGCTCGACTTCGTCGTAGTCGATCAGGCCGTTGCCGTCGATGCCGTACTGAACGGCGTTGTACAGCTTGCCGGAGGAGGAAACGCTGGCGCCGTGGGTCAGGTGACCGCCGTGGGCCAGGCTCATGCCCAGGATGGTGTCGCCCGCTTGCAGCAGGGCCAGGTACACGGCGCTGTTGGCTTGGGAGCCGGCGTGTGGCTGGACGTTGGCGTAATCGGCGCCGAACAGTTCCTTGGCGCGGTCGATGGCCAGCTGCTCAACGATGTCGACGTACTCGCAACCGCCGTAGTAACGCTTGCCCGGGTAGCCTTCGGCGTACTTGTTGGTCAAAACCGAACCTTGAGCCTCCATAACCGCAGGGCTGGTGTAGTTTTCCGAAGCGATCAGCTCAATGTGCTCTTCCTGGCGCACGGCTTCTTGCTCCATGGCGGCAAAGAGATCGGCGTCGTACTTGGCAATAGTCAAATCACGGCTGAACATGGCGGTCCTCAAGGATCGGGGGCAGAAAAGAAGCGCATTCTAACCCAATGGGTTTTAGATGGCATATGAAAGGACATCATGTCGCGGACAAGCGGGATTCACTTAGGGATGAGCGGTGCCCTTGTGGCGAGGGGGTTGTCCCCCGTTGGGCTGCGCAGCAGCCCCATTCAGGGCTCACGCGTTTATTCAGGTAGATCGAGGTGCCAGGTTTTGGGGCCGCTTCGCAGCCCAACGGAGGACAAGCCCCCTCGCCACAAAAAGCGGCATCACACGCTCTCAGTCGAACATGAACAGCGCGTCATTGCTGAACTGCGCCTCAAACCGGTTCGCCGGCATCGGCCGTCCGAACAGGTAGCCCTGAACCTCGTCACAACCGTGCTCCCGCAGGAAGTCCAGTTGCTCATGGGTTTCCACACCCTCGGCGATCACCGCCAGGTTCAGGCTGTGGGCCATGGCGATAATCGCCCGGGCGATCTGCGCGTCCTGCTCACCCGACGGCAGGCCGTCGACAAAGGTGCGGTCGATCTTCAGCACGTCGATGGGGAACTGCTTGAGGTAGTTCAGCGATGAATAGCCGGTGCCGAAGTCATCTACCGCAATGCTCAGGCCGAGGTTTTTCAGGCTGGCGAGGATCTGCATCGCCTCGTTGACCTCGCGCATCAGGATACTTTCGGTCAGCTCCAGCTCCAGGCACGCCGGCGGCAGGCCGGTGTCCTTGAGGATGGTGGCGATGCGCTCGCCCAGTTGCCCGTCGGAGAACTGCCGGGCCGAGATGTTCACCGAAACCTTGGGCACCCGCACCTTGTTCTGGTGCCAGGTCTTGAGTTGACGGCAGGCTTCGCTGATCACCCAGTCGCCCACGTCCACCACCAGCCCCAACTCCTCCAGCACCGGGATAAAGTCCCCCGGCGGCACCAGCCCGCGACGGGGATGGCGCCAGCGCAGCAGGGCTTCGGCGCCGGTCAGGCGTTTGCCGTCGCCGCTGAACTGCGGCTGGTAATACAGCACGAATTCGTTCTGTTCCAGGGCGTGGCGCAGGTCGCTTTCCAGCTCCAGGCGCTCCAGGGCGCTGGCGTTCATGTCGGCCTGGTAGAACTGGAAGTTGTTCTTGCCGCGCTCCTTGGCGTGGTACATCGCCGTGTCGGCGTTCTTCATCAACTGGCTGAGTTCGTTGCCGTCCTGCGGGCTCAGGGCGATGCCGATACTGGCGGTCACAAAGAACTCGCGGCCCTCAAGCACAAACGGTTTCACTAGGCTGGCCAGAATCTGCTCGGCCACGTGAATCGCGCGGTTCAGCGCCATCTCACGGTTGACCCGCGGTTGCAGGAGCAAGGTGAACTCGTCGCCGCCCATGCGTGCCACGGTGTCGTCTTCGGCCACGCACCCCAGCAAACGGGTGGCCATTTCCTTGAGCATGCGGTCGCCGGCGGCGTGGCCCAGGGAATCGTTGATCGGCTTGAAACGGTCGAGGTCGAGGAACATCAGCACCACCCACGACTTCTGCCGTTCCGCCGACTGTAACGCGGTGTGCAGACGGTCCTGGAACAGCGTGCGGTTGGGCAGGTGGGTCAGGGCGTCGTAGTAGGCCAGGCGGTGGATCCGCTGTTCGCTGGCCTTGCGCTCGCTGATGTCACTGAAGAAGCACACGTAGCTGGCCAGGTCGCCTTCGTCATCGAACACGGCGGTAATCCCGACCCAGGCCGGGTAATGCTCGCCGTTGCGGCGCTTGAGCCACACTTCGCCTTCCCAGGTGCTGTGCTGGTGCAATTGCTTGAGCACGTAGCGCAGGTGGGCTTCCTGCTGTTCGTCGACGGTGAGCATGTTCGGCAATTGGTCGAGCACGTCCGCCACCGCGTAGCCACTCACCCGGCTGAACGCCTCGTTGGCCTGCACGATATAGCCGGCAGGGTCGGTGATCAGGATCGCCGAAGTCGAGTGTTCGAATACCGTGGCCGCCATGCGCAGGTCTTTTTCCGCACGGCGTTGCTGGCTGATGTCGCGACCCACGCCGAGGATGCCTTCGAACGCGCCGTGTTCGTCCCACACCAGCACCAGGCGCAGTTCGATCGGGATCTTGCGCCCGTCGGCCCGTAGACAGTCGAACAGGAACAGCTGGGTCTGCACGTCGTTGCGCAACGCCGCGAGGGATTCGGGTTGGTCCAGGGCGCGGCTGACTTGCTCCACCAGGCTGTAGATGCCGGTGAGTTGCTGCGGGTTGGCGATGGTCGATTGCCAGCCGTTTTCGAAGATCCAGTCCACGTCGTAGCCCAGCACCGCGTTCACCGACGGGCTGACGTAGTTCAGGGCCAGCTTGCTGTCGGTGGAGAAGATCACGTCGCTGATGCTTTCAGCCAGCATGCGGTAGCGCTGTTCGCTGTCACGCAGGGATTCGCTGGCCTCGATCTGGTCGGTGATGTCCTTGGCCACGCCGATGATGCGCGTGACCTGGTCGGTCTTGTCCCGGGCCAAGGCCTGTTCGCGGATGTCGAAGCGCCGCCATTGGTTGTTGCGGTGGCGAAAGCGCAACTGGCACTGCAATTGGGTCAGGTACCCCGCCTGGCGCTGTTGCAGGCGCAGGTCGTGGTAACGCTCGGCGTCTTCGGGGTGCAGCAGGATTTCCCAGAAATACTCGCCCATTTGCTGCAACTCGGGCTTGTTGTAGCCCAAGGTGTGGCCCAGGTGATGGTTGCTGAAAATCATCCGCTGGCTGATCACGTCCTGCACATACAGGTGATCGGGCACGGTGCGTACCACGTCCGACCAGAATCCCTCGCGCTCCACCAGCGACAGCTCGATCAGCTTGCGGCTGGTGATGTCGCTGATGCTCAGGATCACTGCCTTGAAGTCGTCCTGTTGTTCCGGCAGGCGCATCACCAGCCACAGGTATTGGTCGTTGCCTTCGACATCGCTGAGCTGGATTTCCAGTTCGAGCTGCTTCTGTTGGGTCAGTACCGCGTCGATCACCTGGTTGCCGATGGCGGTAGGGCTCGACGGGCAAGCGTCGATCAGGCGCTCCCAGGCTTGCTCGCAGGAAGCGACATTCAGCAGGCGCACCGCCACCTGGTTGACCTCGGTGACGCGCAATTCCTTGAGCAGTTGCTGGCGTTGCTCCGGGCTGTCTTGCAGCAACTGCTGCAGTTGCTCGCGGGTCTGCAGTTGAGCTTTGTCGAAGAAGGCGCGCAGGCCGGACAGGTCCAGCACACACAGCGCCACGCCGGTGCCTTCGAAAATATCCTGGTAGCGGCGGCGGCCTTCATGCACCTGGCGCTGGCGGCGGCGCATGTTCAGCAGCACGATCACCGGGATCAGCGAGAAGGCCAGGCCCAGCAGGCATTTGCCGATAAAGGCCGGCAGCAGTTGCTCGAGCACGGCGGCACGGTCGAACAGGCCGCGCAGTTGCCAGTCGCTTTTGCTCAGGGGCGTGACCAGTACACTTTTGTTCAATTCGTCCGGGGTCAACGCCGAGGCCCACTGGGCCGGCATGCCGCTGTCACGGCTGACTACGCGGTGGTTGAGGCGGTTTTCGATCACCCACATCGGACGCTGGCCCTGACCGTCCTGGCGTGTCAGGTTGGCCAGGAAGTTGGGCGCCAGGCGCAAGGCCCAGTACATCTTGGTGCCGCCACTGGGCTGATGCAGCAACAGGTAGATGACGGTGCCGTCGTTGTTGTTGCTCAAGTAATAGGACTGGGCGTGGCTGCGCTTGACCAGTTCTTCGAGCCAGGCGCTGTCCTGGCTGTCGCCGGCGCTGTCACTGATCATCGCGCCGCTGGGGGCGAGCAGGGCGACGCTGCGCAGCTCCGGCAGGGAGCGTTGCAGGGTGCGCATCAGGATTTGTTGCTGTTCATTGTCCCGAGGCGGCTCGACGATCGGCAGCAGGTTCAGCGCGATCTGCGCACTGAGGGCCATGTTCAGGCTGATTTGTTCGGCCAGGTCGGCGCTGTAGTCGATGGTGTACTGCTGCTGGTTTTTCTGGTTTTGCTGCAGTTGGTCCAGCAGTTGCCAGAACAATAAGGCGAGCAGCAACAAGACCAGCGTCGCCAATGCGCCCTTCAAGGTGCCGTGCAGGGGCGCTCCCGGCGCTATATGAGCGGCGCGCAGGGGAGTTGGCGGGGTGACGTTGGACAAACTGTGATCCTGCGGTTTGGCTGGACTGGCGCGCGACGTGCACTATAAGCCGGACGCCCGGAGGGCGGCTAGCATGCCTTGTGTTGTGGCAAAGTGCCAGCCCCGCTTGGCTGGACTGCCCATGCGCATTCAGGTAGCTTTGCCGGTTACGCGAGGGCGTTCCAGCCCCAGACAATCAGGCTTCTACCGCACGCAGGCATTGATCATGGTCAACGGCCCGCGCCGCGCATGGCCTGGCACGGGTTTCGCCCGCTTAATTCATCAGTCACTGACGCTAGGTTCACCATGGCTCAATACGTCTTCACCATGCATCGGCTGGGAAAAGTTGTTCCGCCGAAGCGGGAAATCCTGAAAAACATTTCTCTGTCCTTCTTCCCGGGCGCCAAGATCGGCGTGCTCGGCCTCAACGGTTCGGGTAAATCCACCCTGTTGAAAATCATGGCCGGCGTCGACACCGAGTTCGACGGCGAAGCCCGCCCGATGCCCGAACTGAACATCGGCTACCTGCCGCAAGAGCCAATCCTGGATCCGACCAAGACCGTGCGTGAAGTGGTCGAGGAAGCCGTCAGCGTGATCAAGAACGCCCAGGCGCGCCTGGATGAGGTCTACGCGGCCTACGCTGAAGAAGATGCCGACTTCGACAAACTGGCGGCAGAACAGGCCAAGCTCGAAGCCATCCTGCAAGCCAGTGACGGTCACAACCTGGACCGCCAGCTGGAAGTTGCCGCCGATGCGCTGCGCCTGCCGGCGTGGGACGCCAAGATTGAGCACCTGTCCGGTGGTGAAAAGCGTCGTGTGGCCCTGTGCCGCCTGCTGCTGTCGGCCCCCGACATGCTGCTGCTCGACGAACCCACCAACCACTTGGACGCCGATTCCGTCGCCTGGCTGGAGCGCTTCCTCCACGACTTCCCGGGCACCGTGGTTGCGATCACGCACGACCGGTACTTCCTGGACAACGTGGCCGGCTGGATCCTCGAGCTCGACCGTGGCGCCGGTATCCCTTACGAGGGCAACTACTCCGGTTGGCTGGAAGCCAAGTCCGACCGTCTGGCCGCCGAATCCAAGCAACAGTCTGCCCATGAAAAGGCCATGAAAGACGAGCTGGAATGGGTGCGTAAAGGCGCCAAGGCGCGTCAGTCGAAATCCAAGGCCCGTCTGGCGCGTTTCGAAGAGATGCAGTCCCAGGAGTTCCAGAAGCGTTCCGAGACCAACGAAATCTACATCCCGGCCGGTCCGCGCCTGGGTGACAAGGTCATCGAGTTCAAGAACGTCTGCAAGGGCTACGGCGACCGCGTGTTGATCGACAACCTGTCGTTCTCCATGCCAAAAGGCGCCATCGTTGGCGTGATCGGCGGTAACGGTGCGGGTAAATCCACCCTGTTCCGCATGTTGATGGGCAAGGAACAACCGGACTCGGGCACCATCGAAGTCGGCGAAACCGTGCAACTGGCCTGTGTGGACCAGAGCCGCGACGACCTCGACGGCAGCAAAACGGTGTTCCAGCAGATTTCCGACGGTTCCGACCAGATCCGTATCGGCAACTACGAAATCCCGTCGCGCACCTATGTGGGCCGTTTCAACTTCAAGGGTGGCGACCAGCAGAAGTTCGTCAAGGACCTGTCCGGTGGTGAGCGCGGTCGCTTGCACCTGGCCCTGACCTTGAAAGAAGGCGGCAACGTCTTGCTGCTCGACGAACCGTCAAACGACCTCGACGTTGAAACCCTGCGTTCCCTGGAAGAAGCCCTGCTGGACTTCCCGGGCGCCGCCATTGTGATCTCTCACGATCGGTGGTTCCTTGACCGTGTGGCCACTCACATCCTGGCGTACGAAGACGACTCCCAAGCGGTGTTCTTCGAAGGCAACTACACCGAATACGAAGCCGATCGCAAGAAACGCCTCGGCGAGGCCGCTGCCCAGCCGCATCGTGTACGGCACAAGAAACTGGCCTGATTCGGGTTGGTGGTTTGAAAAAGCGGAGCCTTCGGGCTCCGTTTTTTTTTGCGTGTTTTCAGGTGGACCGCGTCGTCTGCATCGCAGGCAAGCCAGCTCCCACAGTTGACCGCATTGTCTTGGATGTAATCGATCAAATGTGGGAGCTGGCTTGCCTGCGATAGCGGGTTAACTGTTGGTGCAAGGTCTGGATTGAAATCCTCATTAAGGTGCAAAAAACGCCTTTATTTATATCTAATGCACCATTTAAATTCACAAAAGCGACATTTCGCCCTGTCGCGGTGCGACATGAATTGATAAAGTCCGGGACAAATCTCCTTTAACGACAATAAATTTGCCGAGACTTTTCATGATCGAATCCGTTGAATCCTTCCTTGCCCGCCTCAAGAAACGCGACGCCGACCAGCCGGAATTCCACCAGGCCGTGGAAGAAGTACTGCGCAGTTTGTGGCCGTTTCTTGAAGCCAATCCCCATTACCTGAACTCGGGCATCCTGGAACGCATCTGCGAGCCGGAGCGTGCGATTGTGTTCCGGGTGTCGTGGGAAGATGACCAGGGCAAAGTACGAGTCAACCGCGGGTTCCGGATCCAGATGAACAGCGCCATCGGCCCCTACAAGGGCGGCCTGCGCTTCCACCCGTCGGTGAACCTGGGCGTGCTGAAATTCCTCGCCTTCGAACAGACCTTCAAGAACTCCCTGACCTCGCTGCCCATGGGCGGCGGCAAGGGCGGCTCGGACTTCGACCCCAAGGGCAAGAGCGACGCCGAGGTGATGCGCTTTTGCCAGGCGTTCATGAGCGAGCTGTATCGCCATATCGGTTCAGACGTGGATGTGCCCGCCGGTGATATCGGCGTGGGCGCCCGGGAGATCGGCTTCCTGTTCGGCCAGTACAAGCGCCTGAGCAACCAGTTCACCTCGGTACTGACCGGCAAGGGCATGAGCTACGGCGGCAGCCTGATCCGCCCGGAAGCCACCGGTTTTGGCTGCGTGTACTTCGCTGAAGAAATGCTCAAGCGCAACGGCCAGCGTGTCGAAGGCAAGCGCGTGGCCATCTCCGGTTCCGGCAACGTCGCTCAATACGCGGCGCGCAAGGTCATGGACCTGGGCGGCAAGGTGATTTCCCTGTCCGACTCCGAAGGTACCCTTTATTGCGAAAGCGGTTTGACCGAGGAACAATGGTCGGCGCTGCTGGAGCTGAAAAACGTCCAGCGCGGGCGCATCAGCGAACTGGCTCCACGTTTCGGCCTGGAATTCCGCGCCGGCCAAGCACCGTGGGAACTGGCCTGCGACATCGCACTGCCCTGCGCCACCCAGAACGAACTGGACGCCGAAGCGGCGCGCACCCTGTTGCGCAATGGCTGCGCGTGCGTGGCCGAAGGCGCCAACATGCCCACCACCTTGGAGGCTGTGGATATCTTTATCGACGCAGGCATCCTGTTCGCACCGGGCAAGGCCTCCAATGCCGGCGGTGTGGCGGTGAGCGGGCTGGAGATGTCGCAGAACGCCATGCGCCTGCTGTGGACCGCTGGCGAAGTGGACAGCAAGCTGCACAACATCATGCAGTCGATCCACCATGCCTGCGTGCATTACGGCGAAGAAAACGGTCGGGTCAACTACGTGAAGGGCGCGAATATCGCAGGCTTTGTGAAAGTAGCGGACGCGATGCTGGCCCAAGGCATCGTCTAAGCCTCGGGCTCGATGCGCAGGATCTCGATCAACTGATCGCCGACGGGGCGCTTCCACAGCACCTCGTCACCCACCTGCGCACCCAGCAGCGCCCGACCCAGGGGCGAACCCCAGTTGATCAGGCCCACCGTGGCGTCGGCCTGGTCTTCGCCCACCAGTTGAATCCGCTGCTCTTCGTCCTGTTCATTGGCAAACGTTACCCAACTGCCGATCTGCACCTTCTCGGTGGAGGTTGCTGGCGCCACCACCTGTGCGCTTTGCAGGCGCTGGTTGAAGTAACGCAAATCCCGCTCAAGGTCGGCCTGGCGCTGTTTATCGGCTTGCTCACCCTTGGCGGACTCTTCGCTGTGTTCGCTTTGCAACTGCGCCACCTTGGCCTGCAACTGCGCAAGCCCACGGGCAGTGAGGTGATTGGGTTGCTCGCTGACCTGGCGTTCCACCGGTTGGCTGGCCTGGGCAGCGGCGCTGTCTTCGTTGACGAAAGCTCGACTCATGGCGTTCTCCTGCTATGGAGTTTGGGCCATGGTCGCAGGGGTTAAGTTTCGCTGGATGTCTGAAAGCGACCTATCGAGAGCGATAGGCTCGTGCGGCGTCGCGGTCTTTTTCCTGTTGCCAGGCGCGTTCGCGGTCGTCCCAGTGGCGGTTCTTGTAGTCAGTCAGGTCTTCGTTTTCGCGCATGGCCTTGCACTGGCGAAAGCCATCATCCCAGCCTTCGGCGTAGGTGCGGTCTTTCAGGTAGCGGGGGACATTCTTGCGAAATTCCCCAGTGATCACCCCGGCGGCTTGGCGGCCGCTGCTGCAACCGTCGTCGTAGCCGTCGGCGAAGGCGGGCGGGTAACCCTTGGCCAGCAAGTCTTCATGGGTTGATTGGCAACCTGAAAGCAGGGCCAACAGGCCCAGCACTGCTGCGTATCGCCACATCGCTTGCTCCCTGGCCGTTGAACGGCTGATAGGAGAAGTGTAGGAGTGGATTCGTTCGGGGTATGTGAAACGGATGTGAGAAATCTGTGTGACGCTGCTTCTTCGGGCGATCACGGGTCCCCTGTGGCGAGGGAGCTTGCTCCCGTTGGGGCGCGAAGCGGCCCCTGTTCAGGGTATTGAGATATTCCAGAGAGGGTGAGGTGTCTGGTTTTGGGGCTGCTGCGCAGCCCAGCGGGAGCAAGCTCCCTCGCCACAAGGTTATTGTGTGGTTCAGTCTGGTGTCAGGGCGGCGTGCTCTGCGAGTTCTTGCTGGATGAACGCTGCAATCATCGCCCGATAGACTTGCTCTGTGACGTCCGGATTGGCGCCAGCGGTATCAGCGAGATCGCGAACCTTGGCAATTACCTGTTCGACCCGCTGCGGTGCCTTAACGCCATCGCTGTCTTTTTTGAAGCGAGCTGCCTGGAAGACAAAGCCGCCCCGTTCGGCCAGCAGCGTAACGATCTGGCGATCAAGACGGTCGATGTTTTCCCGGACTTGCTCAAGGCTGGTGCAGTTGACGGCCATGTCGGTTGAAGCTCCTGATGGATTAATAGTGATACCACTTCACCTCTAGCATCACCTCATTCACCGGTGTCGCGAGGTGGCTGTATTCCCGTTGCGCACTCAATCTCAGCCCCAGGTTGCGCGACAGTTCCCACTGTTGATTCAGACTGATACTGCGCCGTACTTCGCCATTGGTGAAGAAATCACCCTTGGCTTCCAGGCTCAGGTTGCCCAGCGGGTTTCGCCACAGCACGCCGGTGTTGAAGCCGGCCGCCGGGGAGATGGCTTCGCCAAAGTCGCTGTTGTGTTCCACGCGCACGGTGCCGAGGGCGAAGCCGAGCATGTCGTCGCGCAGTTGCCAGGTGCCGCCGGCGCCGCCGTTAACGTGGCTGACGAGGGTCTCGTCGTCATGCTTGCCCGGTACGCGTTCAAGGCCACCGGTCACTTGCCACGACCAGGGTTGCAGCAGTTCATTGCGCGGGGTCAGTGAGCGAATGGTCGCCAGGTCCAGTTGCTGCAACTGCCAGTGATTGCCTTCGTACTGGCGCAGTTTCATTTGCAGGATTTCGATCTGCGCGCCCAAGGGGAAGCCTTCGGCGTTGTCATTCAGGTCGTGGTAGGCCATGCGCAGGCCGTATTCGCCGAAGGCCTTGTCGCCCCGGGTGCCGATGCCGGCTTGCCAGGTGCGGGATTCGTGGCCGTCTTCGGGGAGACCGGGGCGTTCGATTTTCAGGTCTGGTGCAGGGTTCTGGTTGATCGCCCGCAGCAGTTCGAAGCTGCGCTGGGAGCGCGCGGTGTTGCGCTCCAGGCCGTTGGCGCGATAGCGGCCGAGACGGTAAGCGGCGTCGATGATCAGGGCCTGGCGGTCTTTGGCGATGGCCTTGAAGGTCGGGTCTTGCAGTTGTTTCTGGTCGTCGCTGATCTTCAGCACCCATTGCTGCTCGTCACTGTCCAGCGGCTTGGCGCGTTCCAGCAGTTCCCGTTCGCGGGAAGGGCGATAGTCGATTTTTTCTACCAGGCTGGCTTCTTTCACGGCTTTTACCGTGTCGGTAGGAATGGCGGTCAGCGGGAACTGTTCGGTCAGCCGCAGGCTCGGGCGGGCCACTTGCAGCAATTCCAGCAGGCGATAAGAGCAGTTTTCGTCGAAGAAGAAGTAGTCGAACTGGATCTGCTTGAGCTCCCACACGTGCTCAACCATGCGCTCGGTCTCGACCTGGGTCAGGTTCAGGCGGTATTCCCACAGGTCGCGGTTCTCCAGGCTACGGTATTCCGAGAGCTTTTCCTGGTAGGGCACCAGTGCAAACAGCCCCGGATAGCCACCCATCAGGCCTTTCCAGGCGTAGAGGATGCTGTTGTCCGAGCCTTCGATATAGGCGCCAAAGTTGATCGCGTAGCTGAGCAGGGCGGTGTTGTTGCTCTGCACGTCAGCCTGGTCGATGCGCAGCAGGGTGTGGCCGAACATTGACGACGGGCTGTTGAGGTAAGCCGCCGGGAAGATCATCACCGCACTGTGGGGCGCAACGTCCTTGAACCATTGCTTGAATTCCTTGCAGTCCAGCGTTGGCAAGTCAGTCAGGTGCAACTGGTCCTTGAGCCAACGGGTACGTGCAGGATAAACGCATTGGACGTGTTTTTCGCCGAGGCTGGCCGGGGCATACAACGCCTCTACCGTGGCCTTCAGCTCCTGGTCCGGATGGTGGGCGCCATCGGGGGCGAGGAAGAATTTCTTGTCGCTGACATAACTGCGCCAGCCTTCGAACTTGCCGGATTCGTAATGCCCCAGCGAGAGCCAGAACGGGTCGTTGGCCAACTGCTGCAAACGTTGATCATCAAGGTGCGGCGCCGCATACAGCGGGGCGCAGGCGAAGAGTGCCAGGTAGGCAAGGCGTTTGAGCATGTGGGCAACTTAAGTCGAGATAAAAAGACCCAAAGGGGAGGCAGGTCCAAAAATAATAAAACCCGTGCCTCGAAAGGCACGGGCAGGTCGAGCTTAAGCCTGGGTAGCGTATTTCGCCAGACGGGTGTCGCCTTTCAGTACTGCCAGGGTGTTGTTGTGCACGTCATCAGCGGTTACGTCAGCCTTGCTGAAGATTTGCTGGAAGTGCTCGTGAGTCACAGCGGCAAAGTGCTCGCGGTCTTCAGGAGCAACGCCCAGTACCACGGCGTAGGTAGTCAGCGCTTCGCCGTTACCCTTGGCCATGTCTTCGGACAGCTCGTTCATCATGCCATTCATGGCAATCCACGATTTGCCACCGTAGGTCAGTGCGCTGTTGGTGCTACAGCCGTTGGTGCCCGAGGTCATGCCGAATGTGGCGTTACCGGAGGTACCGTTGGTGGTGGAGGCCAGGAAGTGAGCCGGAGTGCCGCGTTGGCCTTCGAACAACATGTTGCCCCAACCGCAGTTCGGGCCACCTGGCGCTTCTGCCATTGCATTGAGGGAGACGACGGTGAAGAGAGTACCGAGAAGGATCCGTTTCATAGCTTTGTTCTCTTTGTGTGCAAACCAATGGACAAGGGTTCAGGTGCCTGACAGCACCCTAGGGGTCGGTTATTAGTCCAACCCGCAGCAGGTTGGAGTTTAGGCATGATCCAAGGGTTCCGTGACTTTTTATGAAACAAGCCGGAAACACTCGGTTTTTTTACAGCCTCAAACCTGGGTCTATGCTTTCCCTAAGCCGTCCTTGCCAGCCGGCCCAACCCGGCGCCAGAATGCCGTCATCTGCCCCGCCTGATGTAAGGAAGCCCGATGCCTGATCCTGTTGCTGCCAGCTTGCGTCTAGCGCCCGAAGCGCTGACTCGTCCTTTTTCCGCTGAACAGTTCAGCTTCTCGACCACCAATGATTTGGAGCCCTTTCGCGGTGTGCTTGGCCAGGAACGTGCGGTCGAAGCCTTGCAGTTCGGTGTGGCCATGCCACGCCCCGGTTACAACGTATTTGTCATGGGCGAGCCCGGTACCGGGCGCTTTTCGTTCGTCAAACGCTACCTCAAAGCCGAAGGCAAGCGCCTGCAGACCCCGGCCGACTGGGTCTACGTCAATAATTTTGACGAGCCTCGCGAACCCCGCGCGCTGGAACTGCCTGCGGGCGGTGCTGCCGCGTTCATCTCCGATATCAATGGCCTGATCGACAACCTGGTCGCGACCTTTCCGGCCGTGTTTGAACACCCGACCTATCAACAGCGCAAAAGCGCTATCGACCGTGCTTTCAACCAGCGCTACGACCGTGCTCTGGACGTCATCGAGCGCCTGGCCCTGGAAAAGGACGTGGCGCTGTACCGTGACAGCACCAACATTGCGTTCACCCCGATGCTCGACGGCAAGGCTCTGGACGAGGCTGAATTCTCGCAGTTGCCGGAAGCTGACCGCGAGCGTTTCCACACTGATATTTCCGAACTGGAAGAACGCCTCAACGAAGAACTCGCCAGCCTGCCCCAGTGGAAGCGCGAGTCCAACAACCAGATGCGCCAGTTCAACGAAGAAACCATCACGTTGGCTTTGCAGCCACTGCTGTCGCCGCTGTCCGAGAAGTATGCGGAGAACGCGGCAGTCTGCGGCTACCTCCAGGCAATGCAGGTCTACCTGCTGAAAACCGTGGTCGAGCAACTGGTGGACGATGCGAAAACCGATGCCCAGGCCCGCAAGTTGCTGGAGGAGCAGTACTGCCCGAGTCTGGTGGTAGGCCATCCGGTCAACGGTGGCGCGCCGGTGGTATTCGAGCCGCATCCGACCTACGACAACCTGTTCGGCCGTATTGAATACAGCACCGACCAGGGCGCGCTTTACACGACTTACCGCCAGTTGCGGCCGGGTGCGCTGCACCGTGCCAATGGCGGTTTCCTGATCCTCGAAGCCGAGAAAATGCTCAGCGAGCCGTTCGTGTGGGACGCCCTCAAGCGAGCCCTGCAATCGCGCAAGCTGAAGATGGAGTCACCGTTGGGCGAACTGGGCCGTCTGGCCACGGTGACCCTCAACCCGCAAGTGATCCCGTTGCAGCTCAAGGTCATCATCATTGGCTCCCGCCAGCTGTACTACGCGTTGCAGGACGCAGATCCGGACTTCCAGGAGATGTTCCGGGTGCTGGTGGACTTTGACGAAGACATTCCGATGGTGGATGAAAGCCTGGAGCAGTTCGCCCAGTTGCTGAAAACCCGCACCTCGGAAGAAGGCATGGCGCCGTTGACCTCGGATGCCGTGGCACGGCTGGCGACCTACAGCGCGCGGCTGGCGGAGAACCAGGGGCGCTTGTCGGCGCGTATCGGTGATTTGTTCCAGTTGGTCAGCGAGGCGGACTTCATTCGTCACCTGGCGGGTGATGAGCGCACCGACGCTGGGCACATCGAGCGTGCGCTCAAGGCCAAGGCCACGCGCACCGGGCGGGTGTCGGCGCGGATTCTCGACGACATGCTCGCCGGGGTGATCCTGATCGACACCGCCGGTGCAGCGGTGGGCAAGTGCAACGGGCTGACGGTGCTGGAGGTGGGTGACTCGGCGTTTGGTGTACCGGCGCGGATCTCTGCCTCGGTGTACCCGGGCGGCAGCGGCATTGTGGATATCGAGCGTGAAGTTAACCTCGGCCAGCCGATCCACTCCAAGGGCGTGATGATCCTCACCGGTTACCTGGGCAGCCGTTATGCCCAGGAATTCCCGTTGGCGATCTCGGCGAGTATCGCCCTGGAGCAGTCCTACGGTTATGTCGACGGCGACAGCGCTTCTCTGGGCGAGGCCTGCACCTTGATTTCGGCGCTGTCGAAAACGCCGCTCAAGCAGTGCTTTGCCATCACCGGCTCCATCAACCAGTTTGGTGAAGTGCAGGCGGTGGGCGGGGTCAACGAGAAGATTGAAGGCTTCTTCCGCCTCTGTGAAGCCCGCGGGCTGACCGGCGAGCAGGGGGCGATCATTCCCCAGGCCAACGTCGCGACGCTGATGCTCGATGAGAAGGTGTTGCAGGCTGTGCGGCAGGGGCAGTTCCATGTCTACGCGGTACGTCAGGCCGACGAGGCCTTGAGCCTGCTGGTGGGTGAGCCTGCAGGTTCGCCCGACGAGGAGGGGCAATTCCCGGAAGGCAGCGTCAATGCGCGGGTGGTGGAGCGTTTGCGGGCGATTGCCGAGATGATCAGTGAAGATGATCTGAAGGAAGCCGAGAAGGAGCTGGCGCAGGAGGCGTTGGCAGAAGCCAAACCGGTGTAATAACTACCGAAGGGGCCTGTTTTCAGGCCCCTTCGGCATATTTTTGACGCCGTCGTGACGGCAGTCGTCCGTTGGTCCCCCGGCCTTGGTTTGTACCGGGTTTCTTCTATTCTCAGCTCAAGGGATATCCACAGGAGTCGCTGGATAGAAACAGTCTTGCCCTGCGAGGCTGAATACCGGATCTACCGAGGGTCGCCGCCATGTCGCGCAACCTCTGCCTCACCCGCCAGTGCCTGGGCCTGGTTACTCGTATCGAATGTTCCATTCGCCCTCTCGCCGGGGATACCGGGATGTGGACCTTGTTGTTTGCCGCCGGAATGACGGGTGAACAGCCTTCCACCATCAAATCCCAAGGCCCGTTTCATGGACCTTTCGTGGCACAAACCATCCTTGATTCGATTGTCGAGAGCCTGACCCTGCACGGGTATGAGCTGGCCGACGACCCGCAGATCTGGTGCCTGCACCTGCAGGCGCACTTGCGACAGCTCAATGGCGGGCGGCAGACGGCGCTGAGCGATATCCGCTAACCGCACTCCCCGTAGCAGCTGTGTTCTATGGCTTGGGGGCAGGGGTCGCCTCGGGTTTGTCCAGCTTCACCTCAAACCCATACTGCACCGTGTCCAGACCGGTGCGCTGGTAGGTTTCCAGCGTGGTCGGCTGGCCGTAGAAGTAATGCACGTCGAACAGCGCCGTGCCGTACTCCTCGGCGCGGTGGCTGACCCCGAGAATTTCTTTCAAGTAGTTGCCGCTGGCATCCTTGGCATAGAACCGCCAGCTATCGGACGGGAACAGCTTCTGGTCGACAATCAGCGCGTTATCCTTCAGCTCCAGGCCCTTGGGCAACTGCCCAGCCGTGAGGCTGCCTTTTTCGATGGTGGCCAGGAACAGTGGCATTGATCCCACGGCAAAACCCGGATTCTCGGGGAACAGGTTCAGGTCATAGGTGATGGTGCCGCGCCCCGGATCGACCTCGTAGGCTTCGGCGGGCAGTTCGATGGGCTCACCGAGCTTGCCTTCGTCGTTGGCGGTGAGGAAGGTCACGGGAGCGTCACCACCGCCGCGGTCGTCGCCCAGCAGGTCGTCGTTGAAGGTGTAGGGGTGATCGAACTCGATGTGCGCCGCACTGGCGTCATCCACCGATTGGTTGATGGTGACACTTTTCTTTAGCTGGTCTTCGGACAGGGTGGCGTCCTTGAGCCAGTCCGCGGCTTGGTCGTCATACACGGTGACCGGCATCGGCAGGGGCTGTACGGTTTTCTCCAAGCTGTTTTTGTCGAAGCGCCTTACGGGCAGGTCCAGGTCCTTGCGGGTCACGGTGGCCTGGGAAAAGTCGAGCACGCTGACTTGCACATTGTCGATCAAGCCATTGAAGTACACCTTGGCGTAGTGGCTGCCCTGCTTGAGTTCGAAGGCTTTCTGCTCGTCTTCCAGCTGCTTCTCGAAGGCGTCGGACCAGGCCGTCTGCTTTTGCATCTCTGCCAGTTGCTTCTCGTAGAACGCCAGTTGCGCGGCGTTCTCGTTGATTGAGCCTGAGCGCGAGAGAAATTGCCCGGTGGTGTCGCGAGCCTGCACCAGCAGCGGGTTAGGCGATTCGTCCGCGACTTCCGGCGCCAGCGGGGCGCTGTTGGTCAGTTCGATCTCGGCGTAGTTCTTTTCCAGGGTCAACAGGGTGACTGTGACGTTTTCTTCAGTGCGCTTGCGGCCCACGTCCTTCTTCGACAGGTCGAAGGTGAAGACTTTACGCGGCGCGATCACTTCCACCTTGCCCTTGAGGGTGACGGGCTGCGGCTGGCTTTTGTTTTCAGTCTCGATGCCTTCGACGAACGGGTAAGTCACCGTCAGGTCATCGGGGTTGGTCAGGTTGGAGCTGGTAGGGCTCAACTGGATGCCCGGATCGGTTTCCGACCACTCCGGCTGGAAGGGGATGACCTTGTTGTTGCTCAAGGTGACCGACTGCCACTCCAGGCCGTGGGGGAAGGGGAACTGGTCCGGGATGTTGAAGTTGAACGGGAAGATCGGTTGCAGGTCCGTCAGGTAGTCCGAATGGGATGCCTTGCGCAGGACAAACAGGCCGTTGATGTAGGTATCAACCAACGCCTGGGGAGTGGGGTAGTGCTTGAGCAGTGCCAGGGCGTCTTCGCTGTACTCGGCCTCGATAGGCTTGCTGGCCAGCTTGGCCCGTGCCCGCTCCAGCAGCAACAGCGAGCCACCGAGCTCGGACACCGCGTCCTTGAGCTTGGGATCCTGGATGGCGTCCAGGGACTGTTCGAACTTGGCGGTTTTCTCTTCGAGGCTGGCTTGCTTGTGTTCATCGCTTGGGGAGCAACCGCTGCCCATCAGCAACGCCGCGCACAGGCCAATGCTGGCCAAAGGGGATCGCACATCCATTATCTGAGTTTTCCTGTCCGACATCATCGAGCCGAGTTGATGAGCCCGACACTAGCAGAAAAATTCTTTTACAGATGCCGTACAGATCAGTTTTCTCGACGGTTTCTGGCGTTTGTGTGCGGCTGATATACTCGGCGCCATTTTTAGCCACGCTGTGTGAGATTCAATGGAACGCTTTATCGAAAATGCAATGTATGCCTCACGCTGGCTGTTGGCGCCGATCTATTTCGGGTTGTCCCTGGGGCTGTTGGCGCTTGGGCTGAAGTTCTTCCAGGAAGTGTTCCATGTGATTCCCATGGTGTTTTCCATGAGCGAGTCGGATGTGATCCTGGTGCTGCTGTCGTTGATCGACATGGCACTGGTGGGCGGCTTGCTGGTGATGGTGATGATCAGCGGCTACGAGAACTTCGTTTCCCAGCTGGACATCGACGAAAGCAAAGAGAAGCTCAACTGGCTGGGGACCATGGATTCCTCTTCGCTGAAGATGAAGGTCGCGGCGTCCATCGTGGCCATTTCGTCGATCCATTTGCTGCGGGTGTTCATGGACGCCAAGAACGTCGATCCCGAGCATTTGAAGTGGTACGTGATCATTCACATGACCTTCGTGGTGTCTGCGTTTGCCATGGGTTATCTGGACAAGTTAACCAAACATTGATCAGCGCCCGGCGGGTGTGCGCCTGAGGCTCCAGGGCTCATCAAGAGCGGGGCTTGTGTGCTAGTCTGCTCGCCCTTTTAGTTTGGACGACACGTGTGTCGTCCTACAGCGGAGCCTTTCCATGTCCGAAGTTAATCTGTCCACCGACGAAACCCGCGTGAGCTACGGCATTGGCCGTCAGTTGGGCGACCAACTGCGCGACAACCCGCCACCGGGCGTGAGCCTGGACGCGATCCTGGCTGGCCTGACCGACGCTTTCGCCGGCAAGCCTAGCCGTGTGGACCAAGAGCAAATGGCCGCCAGCTTCAAGGTCATCCGCGAAATCATGCAAGCCGAAGCCGCTGCAAAGGCTGAAGCTGCTGCTGGCGAAGGCCTGGCTTTCCTGGCTGAAAACGCCAAGCGTGACGGCATCACCACCCTGGCTTCCGGCCTGCAATTTGAAGTGCTGACTGCCGGTTCCGGCGCCAAGCCGACCCGTGAAGACCAAGTGCGTACTCACTACCACGGCACCCTGATCGACGGCACTGTGTTCGACAGCTCCTACGAGCGCGGCCAGCCTGCAGAATTCCCGGTTGGCGGCGTAATTGCCGGCTGGACCGAAGCCCTGCAACTGATGAATGCCGGCAGCAAATGGCGTCTGTACGTGCCGAGCGAACTGGCTTACGGCGCTCAAGGCGTTGGCAGCATTCCGCCGCACAGCGTTCTGGTGTTCGACGTCGAGCTGCTCGACGTTCTGTAAGACCGCTGACTAGGTTGTAGGAGCGAGCTTGCTCGCGATGAACGTCAACGATGACGCGCCCATGCTGAATGACCGCGGTGTATTTGAGTTCTTCGCGAGCAAGCTCGCTCCTATACGGTTTTGCAGGTTGCTCATGGATGAAACTTGCCATTGAGATCCGTCACCGGGCGCAACGCTCGGGCATAGCAGAACAGAAACAGATTTCTCACCACTTCTTTCAGCACCCCAGGTTCACTGGAACTCAAGCCATTGACGTCCAGGTCGCCCTGATCCTGCAGTTCGCTTAACGCTTCTTCTTCCAGTACTGCGCAGACTTCCCCGGTTTCCCGATGGAGGATTCGCAGGTAAGGGTGTGGACGGTCCAGCCAGGCATCGATCAAATAAGTCATGGGAAGCATCTCCTTGATGGGTTTCAATGAGAATAATTCTTATTCAAGGAATAGCAAGTCCCTATTGGCGATTTCCGGACTTTTCTGTGTGGATATTGTTTTTGATCAAAAGGGCTGGCCTTTTGCCGCTAGTGCGGAAATGACGCGGGGAGGGTGAAGCGCCATCCCGTGCCGGGCACGAGATGGAGGCAGCAGGTTCAGACCTTGCGGACGAACTCGGACTTGAGTTTCATCGGGCCGATACCGTCGATTTTGCAGTCGATATCGTGGTCGCCATCGCACAGGCGGATGTTCTTGACCTTGGTGCCGACTTTGACCACCAGCGACGTGCCCTTGACCTTGAGGTCCTTGATCACGGTGATGGTGTCGCCGTCCTGCAGGACGTTGCCCACAGAGTCTTTCTTTACGGATTCATCGCTGGCAGCCTCGGCTTCGCCACCGACGGCCCACTCATGGGCGCATTCCGGGCAAATCAGCTGGGCGCCGTCTTCGTAGGTGTATTCGGAATTGCATTTCGGGCAGGGTGGCAACGTGCTCACTAAAGCTCCTTTGGTTTCAGGATGGCTAAAAAGCGCACATTATATAGGGTTTTAGCGGGGGGAGGGGGCACCGTCCCTGGTAGGAGCGAGCTTGCTCGCGAAAAACTCAAGGACGCCGCGTGTAATCAGATGTACGCGTCATCGTTGGAGACCTTCGCGAGCAAGCTCGTTTCTACAGGAATTGCTTAGTGAGTGCGGGCGACCGCGAACTCACTCAGCTCAACCAGGGCGTCCCGGTATTCGCTGGCTGGAAGGGCTTCCAGGCATTGGATGGCACGAGCGACGTAGTCACGGGCCAGTTGCGCGGTGTATTCGAGGGAGCCCGAGGCTTCCACGGCTTCGCGGATGCTTTCCAGGTCTTCGATCCCGCCTTTCTGGATCGCCTTACGCACCAGGGCGGCCTGTTCAGGCGTGCCTTCGCGCATGGTGTAGATCAGCGGCAAGGTCGGCTTGCCCTCGGCCAGGTCGTCACCGACGTTCTTGCCCAGGGTTTCGGCGTCGCCGCGATAATCCAGCAGGTCGTCCACCAACTGGAAGGCTACGCCCAGGTGATCGCCGAAGGTGCGCAGGGCTTCGCTCTGCTCGGGCGTCGCTTCGCACAGGGCCGCAGCGCTGTGGGTCGAGGCTTCGAAGAGCATCGCGGTTTTGCCGCGAATCACTTCCATGTAGGTTTCTTCGGTGGTGCTGGCGTCGCGAACCTTCGACAGTTGCAACACTTCGCCTTCGGCGATGATACGCGTGGCCTGTGAAAGAATCTTCATCACCGGCATCGAGCCCAGCTCGACCATCATTTCGAACGAGCGCGAATAAAGGAAGTCGCCCACCAGCACGCTCGGTGCGTTGCCCCACATCGCGTTGGCCGTCTCGCGACCACGGCGCATGCCGGACATATCGACCACGTCGTCATGCAGCAGGGTGGCGGTGTGCAGGAACTCGATGGTCGCGGCCAGCAGGCGCAGGTCATCGCCTTCGCGGCCGAGGGCCTTGCCACACAGCAACACTAATAAAGGACGCAGGCGTTTACCGCCGGCCGACGTAATGTAGTCGCCAATTTTGGAGACCAGCGGCACTTTAGAAGTCAGCTGCTTCTTGATGATGCCGTCGACGGCGCTAAAATCGTCCGCCACCGCGCGGTAGAAAGCTTGGGGTTGCATCAGCGACAGTCGCTCCAGAAGGGTTGCGCGGCATGCTAGGACCCACGCCCCGTAGTGTCAAGGCGCGATAGACGGCCACTTGCAACGCCTCCTTAGCTTGCGTACAATCGCGCACCCTGAACTTCCTGGGCAGCACCTGCCTTACGCAATTGCATTCGGGACGTCCATCCCATGCAGCCATGCCAGCCAATACCTCTTCTTATAAAGCGCTGGGTGAGCAGGATTATCGGAGAAATACCATGTCGTACGCAGTAATTGTTACTGGTGGCAAGCAATACAAGGTCGCCCCAGGTGAATACCTGAAGATCGAGAAGCTGGAAATCGCTACTGGCGAATCCGTTACTTTTGATCGCGTTCTGTTGGTCGCCAATGGCGATGACGTGAACATCGGCGCTCCAGTTGTTGCAGGCGCTACCGTTGTGGCTGAAGTGATCTCTCAAGGTCGTCACGATAAAGTCCGCATCATCAAGTTCCGTCGTCGTAAGCACCACATGAAGCGTATGGGCCACCGCCAGTGGTACACCGAGATCAAAATCACCGGTATTCAGGCTTAATTTCAGCCTAATTCCTCACTAGGAGAATTGACTCATGGCACACAAAAAAGCTGGTGGTAGTACCCGTAACGGTCGCGACTCAGAAGCCAAACGCCTTGGCGTGAAGATGTATGGCGGCCAGGTTATCATTCCGGGCAACATCATCGTGCGTCAGCGCGGCACCCAATTCCACGCCGGTTACGGTGTTGGCATGGGTAAAGATCACACTCTGTTCGCTAAAATCGACGGCGTGATCAAGTTTGAAGTAAAAGGCGCTTTCAATCGCCGTTACGTGAGCATTGTCCCGAAGACTGAAGTCGTCGCGGCATAATTACGTAGTTGCTGGAAAAGCCCTGTCTCGCGACGGGGCTTTTTCGTTTGTGGGGTGAGTCTCTTGCAAAGCTGTTTGTGATGGGCGAAAGCAGCTGGATTTGCGGTCGTTGCTTGAGGTCGCTGCGCTCATTTTTGCAAGAGTCTTATGTCTTGGTTTCTTAAGCTCGTCCGTGTGGCGAGAGGCGTTTTGTTATGAAGTTTGTTGATGAAGTTTCGATCCGAGTAAAAGCTGGCGACGGCGGTAACGGTTGCATGAGTTTCCGTCGGGAAAAATTCATCGAAAACGGTGGTCCTAACGGCGGTGATGGCGGTGATGGCGGCTCGGTCTACATGATCGCCGACGAAAACCTCAACACCCTGGTGGACTACCGTTACACCCGGCACTTTGATGCCGAGCGTGGCTCCAACGGCGGCAGCACTGACTGCACCGGTAAAAAAGGCGAAGAGCTGGTTCTGCGGGTTCCGGTCGGCACTACCGTGATCGACTCCGCTACCCAGGAAATCATCGGCGACCTGACCAAGGCCGGTCAGCGCCTGCTGGTGGCTCATGGTGGCTGGCACGGTCTGGGTAACACCCGTTTCAAATCCAGTACCAACCGTGCGCCACGCCAGACCACGCCGGGCAAGCCTGGCGAGCAGCGTGACCTCAAGCTGGAAATGAAGGTGCTGGCTGACGTAGGTCTGCTGGGCCTGCCGAACGCCGGCAAAAGTACGTTCATTCGCTCGGTGTCTGCTGCCAAGCCGAAAGTTGCCGATTACCCGTTCACTACCTTGGTGCCAAACTTGGGTGTGGTCAGCGTTGATCGCTGGAAGAGCTTCGTGGTTGCGGACATTCCGGGCCTGATCGAAGGGGCTTCCGACGGCGCGGGCCTGGGGATTCGTTTCCTCAAGCACTTGTCCCGTACCCGTTTGCTGTTGCACCTCGTCGACATGGCGCCGCTGGATGACACCAGCGCACCAGACGCTGCTGAAGTGATCGTCAGCGAGCTGACCAAGTTCAGCCCGTCCCTGGCTGAGCGTGATCGTTGGTTGGTACTGAACAAGTGCGACCAGATTCTCGAGGAAGAGCACGAAGAGCGCGTCAAGGAAATCGTTGATCGCCTGGAATGGACCGGTCCGGTCTACGTGATCTCGGCCATTGCCAAAGAAGGCACTGAGCGCCTGACGCGCGACATCATGCGTTACCTCGAAGATCGTGCCGACCGCCTGGCTGCCGACCCTGTCTACAAGGCAGAGCTGGCCGAGCTGGATCAGCGCATCGAAGACGAAGCTCGTGCCCAGTTGCAGGCGCTGGATGACCAGCGTGCCCTGCGTCGCAGTGGCGTCAAGTCGGTCCATGACATCGGTGACGATGATTGGGACGAAGAAGACGTGGATGATGAAGATGGTCCGGAAATCATTTACGTGCGCGACTGATTCGTTGCAGTAAACTTAAGCGCCGCTCAATCGAGCGGCGTTTTGGTATCTGGAAATCGGTAGTCACGAATAACGTTATGGGCGGCGCTGGGTCGCGCGGCCCTCTATCTAAGGTTGAAGATGATGCGGAGCAAGGTGACAGGTGCGCAGCGTTGGGTCGTTAAGATCGGTAGCGCGCTGCTGACGGCGGATGGCAAGGGGCTGGATCGTGCGGCCATGAGCGTCTGGGTGGACCAGATGGTGGCTTTGCATGAGGCCGGTGTCGAGTTGGTGCTCGTGTCGTCCGGGGCGGTTGCCGCGGGCATGAGTCGCCTTGGCTGGACCGCGCGACCCAGCGCGATGCACGAGCTGCAAGCCGCCGCCGCCATCGGTCAGATGGGCCTGGTGCAGGCTTGGGAGTCCAGCTTTGCCGAGCACGGTCGCCACACGGCGCAGATTCTGCTGACCCATGACGACTTGTCCGACCGCAAGCGCTACCTGAATGCCCGCAGCACCCTGCGTGCCCTGGTTGAACTCAAGGTGATCCCGGTGATCAATGAGAACGACACGGTGGTGACCGACGAAATTCGTTTCGGCGATAACGACACCCTGGCGGCCCTGGTGGCGAATCTGGTTGAGGCTGATTTGCTGGTGATTCTCACGGATCGCGACGGCATGTTCGACGCTGATCCGCGCAACAACCCTGAGGCGCAACTGATTTACGAGGCGCGTGCCGATGATCCGGCGCTGGATGCGGTGGCTGGGAGTGTCGGTGGTGCCTTGGGTCGTGGCGGTATGCAGACCAAGCTGCGTGCGGCGCGGCTGGCGGCGCGTTCCGGCGCGCATACCATCATCGTTGGCGGTCGGATTGAACGGGTGCTGGATCGTCTCAAGGCGGGCGAGCGCATCGGTACGCTGCTGTCGCCTGAGCGCGGCATGCTGGCGGCGCGCAAGCAGTGGCTGGCGGGGCATCTTCAGACGCGCGGTACCTTGGTGTTGGATGCTGGGGCTGTGTCGGCGTTGTCCCAGGGCAACAAAAGCCTGCTGCCGGTGGGCGTAAAATTGGTCCAGGGCAGCTTTCGCCGTGGCGAGATGGTGGTTTGCGTGGCGCCGGACGGTCGCGAGATTGCCCGTGGCCTGGCCAACTACAGTGCTCTTGAGGCGCAGAAAATCATTGGGCAATCGTCTGATGCGATTGTCGGTCTGTTGGGTTACATGGCTGAACCGGAGCTGGTTCACCGGGATAACCTGATTCTGGTTTAAGTAAAAAGGAATTCTCGATGCGCGTGATGAAGGGGTTGCTCGGTGTACTGCTGGCGATGCCGTTGCTGGCATCGGCCGAAGAGATTGGCCAGGTGTCGACGGTGTTCAAGTTTGTCGGCCCCAATGACCGGATTGTGGTCGAGGCCTTTGATGACCCGAAGGTGGATGGCGTGACCTGCTACCTGTCCCGCGCCAAGACGGGTGGGGTGAAAGGTGGTCTGGGGTTGGCTGAGGATCGCGCTGAGGCGTCTATTGCCTGTCGTCAGGTGGGCGCGATTCACTTCAAGGGTGAGCTGAAGGACGGGGATGAAGTGTTCAAGGAGCGCACGTCCCTGGTGTTCAAGACCATGCAGGTGGTGCGTTTCCTCGACAAGAAGCGCAATACCCTGGTGTATCTGGTCTACAGCGACCGCTTGATCGAAGGCAGTCCGCAGAATGCGGTGACGGCGATTCCGATCTTGCCATGGCCTGCCCAGTAGGCGCGAGCTCACTCGCGAAAAGCCAGAGGGCGCCGCGTTTATTCAGGCGGCGCACATAATCGTTAAAGACCATCGCGAGCAAGCTTGCTCCAACAGGCAGGCAATAAAAAACCGACCCTAGGGTCGGTTTTTTAACAAGCTTATCGCTTAGGCTGCAGCAGCAAGGTTCAGAGCCTTGATGTGGCCATTCAGACGACCTTTATGGCGAGCAGCTTTGTTCTTGTGGATGATGCCTTTATCGGCCATACGGTCGATAACTGGCACGGCCAGAACGTAAGCAGCTTGAGCTTTTTCAGCGTCTTTTGCGTCAATGGCTTTAACTACATTCTTGATGTAGGTACGAACCATGGAACGCAGGCTGGCGTTGTGGCTGCGACGCTTCTCAGCCTGTTTTGCACGTTTTTTGGCGGAAGGTGTGTTGGCCACCGTCGAGCTCCTCGAAAGACTTTTTAGGAAATAGCAAACAAAATAGGCCGCGAATCATGCCGATGAGTTGAAGTCTTGTCAAGGGCGGGTGATGCGAACTGCTGAGTGGTCGATCTTAAGAGGCGGGTGATTTATTTCCGGCGCTTGACCTGTAAACTCGCGAGCTTTGGCTCTGTGCTTGTTGCAGGCGCGGAGTATCGCATATGTGGGCCGTTTGTTCGCCTGCTCTTTATCTATAGGCAAAAACTCTTTCAATGAATCTGCTCAAATCGTTGGCCGCCGTCAGCTCTATCACGATGATTTCCCGGGTTCTTGGGTTTGTGCGTGACACGCTGCTGGCACGTATTTTTGGCGCCAGCATGGCCACGGATGCCTTCTTTATAGCCTTTAAACTGCCCAACCTGCTGCGGCGGATCTTCGCCGAAGGGGCTTTTTCCCAGGCTTTCGTGCCGATTTTGGCGGAATACAAGGCCCAGCAAGGCGAGGAGGCGACCCGCACCTTTATTGCCTATGTTTCGGGTTTGCTGACGTTGGTGCTGACGTTGGTGACGATCGCCGGGATGCTCGCCGCGCCCTGGGTGATCTGGGCCACGGCCCCCGGTTTTGCCAATACGCCGGAAAAATTCGCCCTGACCACTGATCTGTTGCGGGTGACCTTTCCTTATATATTGCTGATTTCCCTGTCGTCCCTGGCCGGGGCGATCCTCAATACCTGGAACCGCTTCTCGGTGCCGGCCTTCGTGCCGACCCTGCTTAACGTCAGCATGATTATTTTTGCGCTGTTCCTGACGCCGTACTTCGATCCGCCCGTGATGGCTCTGGGCTGGGCGGTGTTGGCCGGTGGCCTGGCACAACTGCTGTACCAACTGCCGCACCTGAAGAAGATCGGTATGCTCGTGCTGCCGCGCCTGAACCTCAAGGACACCGGCGTGTGGCGCGTTATGCGCAACATGCTGCCGGCAATCCTCGGGGTTTCCGTCAGCCAGATTTCTCTGATCATCAATACCGCCTTTGCCTCGTTGCTGGTCTCGGGCTCCGTATCGTGGATGTACTACGCCGACCGTCTGATGGAGTTGCCGTCCGGCGTGCTGGGCGTGGCGCTCGGCACCATCCTGCTGCCGACGCTGTCCCGCACCTATGCCAGCAAGGACCGTCACGAATACTCGCGAATCCTCGATTGGGGGCTGCGGCTGTGCTTCGTCTTGGTATTGCCGTGCTCCCTGGCGCTGGGGATCCTGGCGGAACCGTTGACCGTTTCTCTGTTTCAGTACGGCCAGTTCAGTGCGTTTGATGCCTCGATGACCCAGCGTGCGCTGATCGCCTATTCCGTCGGGCTGCTGGGCATTATCGTGATCAAGGTCCTTGCTCCCGGCTTTTATGCCCAGCAGAACATCCGTACCCCGGTGAAGATTGCGATCTTCACCCTGGTGGTCACGCAACTGCTCAACCTGGTGTTTATTGGTCCGCTGGCTCATGCCGGCCTGGCGTTGGCCATTAGTGTCGGCGCCTGCATCAACGCCGGCCTGCTGTTCTATCAACTGCGTAAACAGAAAATGTTCCAGCCGCAGCCGGGCTGGGGCATGTTCGCGCTCAAGCTGCTGGTGGCGGTGGCGATGATGTCTGCGGTGTTGCTGGGGCTGATGCACTTTATGCCTGCCTGGGATCAGGGCCATATGCTGGAGCGCTTCATGCGCCTTGGTGCGTTGGTAGTGGCTGGCGTGGTGGTGTACTTCGGCATGTTGCTGCTGATGGGCTTCCGCTTGCGGGATTTCAATCGCAAGTCGCTGAGCTAGAGACTTTTCGTCGATAAGGCGGTTGTTTTATCGATTCGCGCAAATGGCCTGCGCTGTTGCCTGTCGTCCGGGGCTGGGTGTGGTTATAATCGACCACTTTATGAGCAAGAAGCGCGTTATGCAGCTGGTTCGAGGTCTCCACAACCTGCGCCCCCAGCATCGGGGCTGCGTCGCCACTATTGGCAACTTTGACGGTGTTCACCGTGGCCACCAGGCTATCCTGGCCCGCCTGCGTGAGCGTGCGGTTGAGTTGGGCGTGCCCAGCTGTGTGGTGATTTTTGAACCACAGCCGCGCGAATTCTTTACCCCGGAGACGGCACCGGCGCGTCTGGCCCGTCTGCGGGACAAACTGCAACTGCTGGCTGAAGAAGGCGTGGACCGTGTCCTTTGCCTGGCTTTCAACCAGCGTTTGCGCAGCCTCAGCGCCGCCGAGTTCGTCGACCGTATCCTGGTGGACGGCCTGGGCGTGCAGCACCTGGAGGTCGGTGACGACTTCCGTTTCGGTTGCGACCGGGTAGGGGATTTCGATTTCCTGCAACAGGCCGGCGTCACCCAGGGTTTTACCGTCGAAGCCGCGCAAACCGTCGAACTGGACGGCCTGCGTGTGAGCAGTACCCAGGTGCGTAACGCCCTGGCCGCTGCCGACTTCGCCTTGGCCGAGCGTTTGCTCGGTCGCCCGTTCCGGATTGCCGGGCGGGTGCTGCACGGCCAGAAGCTGGCGCGCCAACTGGGCACGCCAACTGCCAACGTGCAGCTCAAGCGCCGTCGTGTGCCACTGACCGGGGTTTACCTGGTGAGTGTCGACATCGACGGCCAATCGTGGCCCGGAGTCGCCAACATAGGCGTCAGGCCCACGGTTGCAGGTGATGGCAAAGCCCACCTGGAAGTTCACCTTTTGGATTTTGCCGGTGATTTGTATGACCGGCGTTTGACGGTGGCTTTCCACCAAAAGCTGCGTGAAGAGCAGCGTTTCGCCTCCCTGGAGGCGTTGAAAACGGCGATCAATGCGGATGTCGCCGCCGCCCGTGCACTAGCCGCACCTAGCGCCCATCGCTAATGAAGAGCCTTAAATGACCGACTATAAAGCCACGCTAAACCTTCCGGACACCGCCTTCCCAATGAAGGCCGGCCTGCCACAGCGCGAACCGCAGATCCTGCAGCGCTGGGACAGTATTGGCCTGTACGGAAAGTTGCGCGAGATTGGCAAGGATCGTCCGAAATTCGTCCTGCACGACGGCCCTCCTTATGCCAACGGCACGATTCACATCGGTCATGCACTGAACAAGATTCTCAAGGACATGATCATCCGCTCGAAAACCCTTTCGGGTTTCGACGCGCCTTATGTCCCGGGCTGGGACTGCCACGGCCTGCCGATCGAACACAAAGTCGAAGTGACCTACGGCAAGAACCTGGGCGCGGATAAAACCCGCGAACTGTGCCGTGCCTACGCCACCGAGCAGATCGAAGGGCAGAAGTCCGAATTCATCCGCCTGGGTGTATTGGGCGACTGGGCCAACCCGTACAAGACCATGGACTTCAAGAACGAGGCCGGTGAAATCCGCGCCTTGGCCGAAATCGTCAAGGGCGGTTTCGTGTTCAAGGGCCTCAAGCCCGTGAACTGGTGCTTCGATTGCGGCTCGGCCCTGGCTGAAGCAGAAGTCGAGTACGAAGACAAAAAGTCCTCGACCATCGACGTCGCCTTCCCGATCGCCGACGAAGCCAAACTGGCTGAAGCCTTCGGTCTCGCGAGCCTGGCCAAGCCAGCCTCCATCGTGATCTGGACCACCACCCCGTGGACCATCCCGGCCAACCAGGCGCTGAACGTGCACCCGGAATTCACCTACGCCCTGGTGGACGTCGGTGACAAGCTGCTGGTGCTGGCTGAAGAGCTGGTCGAGGCGTGCCTTGCCCGCTACAACCTGCAAGGCTCGGTGATCGCGACCACCACCGGCTCCGCGCTGGAGCTGATCAACTTCCGTCACCCGTTCTACGACCGCCTGTCGCCAATCTACCTGGCCGAGTACGTTGAACTGGGCGCCGGCACCGGCGTGGTTCACTGCTCGCCTGCCTATGGCGTAGACGACTTCGTGATCTGCAAGCAGTACGGCCTGGTCAACGACGACATCATCAATCCAGTGCAAAGCAACGGCGTGTACGCGCCGTCCCTGGAATTCTTCGGTGGCCAGTTCATCTTCAAGGCCAACCCGGCGATCGTCGACAAGCTGGCTGAAGTCGGTGCGCTGCTGCACACCGAAACCATCACCCACAGCTACATGCACTGCTGGCGTCACAAGACCCCGCTGATCTACCGCGCCACCGCGCAGTGGTTTATCGGCATGGACAAAGAGCCGACCAGCGGCGACACCCTGCGTAACCGCGCGATCAAGGCGATCGAAGACACCAAGTTCGTTCCGGCCTGGGGCCAGGCGCGCCTGCACTCGATGATCGCCAACCGTCCGGACTGGTGCATCTCCCGCCAGCGCAACTGGGGCGTGCCGATCCCGTTCTTCCTGAACAAGGAAAGCGGCGAGCTGCACCCGCGTACCGTCGAACTGATGGAAGTGGTTGCCCAGCGTGTTGAGCAAGAAGGCATCGAAGCCTGGTTCAAGCTGGACGCCGCCGAGCTGCTGGGCGAAGAAGCGCCGCTGTACGACAAGATCAGCGACACCCTGGACGTCTGGTTCGACTCCGGTACCACTCACTGGCACGTATTGCGCGGTTCGCACCCGATGGGCCACGAGACCGGCCCGCGTGCCGATCTGTACCTGGAAGGTTCCGACCAGCACCGTGGCTGGTTCCACTCCTCGTTGCTGACCGGCTGCGCGATCGACGATCACGCCCCGTACCGCGAGCTCCTGACCCACGGCTTCACCGTCGACGAAAACGGTCGCAAGATGTCCAAGTCCCTGGGCAACGTGATCGCGCCGCAAAAGGTCAACGACACCCTGGGCGCCGACATCATGCGCCTGTGGGTTGCCTCTACCGATTATTCGGGCGAGATGGCCGTGTCCGAGCAGATCCTGCAGCGTAGTGCCGATGCCTACCGCCGGATCCGTAATACCGCACGCTTCATGCTATCGAACCTGACCGGTTTCAACCCCGCCACCGACATCCTGCCGGCCGAGGAAATGCTCGCCCTGGATCGTTGGGCCGTGGACCGTACCCTGTTGCTGCAGCGCGAGCTGCAAGAGCATTACGGTGAATACCGCTTCTGGAACGTCTACTCGAAGATCCATAACTTCTGCGTGCAGGAGCTGGGTGGTTTCTACCTCGACATCATCAAGGACCGCCAGTACACCACCGGCGCCAACAGCAAGGCCCGCCGTTCGGCGCAGACCGCGCTGTACCATATCTCTGAAGCGCTGGTGCGCTGGATCGCCCCGATCCTGGCTTTCACCGCCGACGAGCTCTGGGAATACCTGCCGGGCGAGCGTAACGAGTCCGTCATGCTCAACACCTGGTACGAAGGCCTGACCGAATTGCCGGCCGACTTCGAACTGGGCCGCGAGTACTGGGAAGGCGTGATGGCCGTCAAGGTTGCCGTGAACAAGGAACTGGAAGTGCAGCGCGCGGCGAAGGCCGTTGGCGGCAACTTGCAGGCCGAAGTTACGCTGTTTGCCGAGGAAGGCCTGACCGCTGACCTGGCAAAGCTGAGCAACGAACTGCGCTTCGTCTTGATCACCTCGACCGCCAGCCTGGCGCCGTTTGCCCAAGCGCCTGCGGATGCCGTCGCGACCGAAGTCCCGGGCCTCAAGCTCAAAGTGGTCAAGTCGTCCTTTGCCAAGTGTGCCCGTTGCTGGCACTGCCGTGAAGATGTCGGCGTGAACCTTGAGCATCCGGAAATCTGCGGTCGTTGCGTCGACAACATCTCTGGCGCTGGCGAGGTCCGTCACTATGCCTGAAGCCAGTCGTTTTGGACGCCTGGGCTTGCTCGTATTGAGCGTGCTGGTGCTGGTCATTGACCAGCTCAGCAAGGCTCATTTCGAGGGCGCCCTGGAGATGTACCAGCAGATCGTGGTGATTCCCGACTACTTCAGCTGGACCCTGGCCTACAACACCGGTGCTGCGTTCAGCTTCCTGGCTGACAGCTCCGGCTGGCAGCGCTGGCTGTTTGCCCTGATCGCCGTGGTGGTCAGTGCCGTGCTGGTGGTCTGGCTCAAGCGCCTGGGGCGCGATGACACCTGGCTGGCCGTGGCGCTTGCCCTGGTGCTCGGTGGTGCATTGGGCAACTTGTACGACCGCATTGCCCTGGGCCATGTGATCGACTTTATTCTGGTGCATTGGCAGAACCGCTGGTACTTCCCGGCGTTCAACTTTGCCGACAGCGCCATCACCGTCGGTGCAATCATGCTGGCGTTGGATATGTTTAAAAGTAAGAAAACCGGAGAGACCGTTCATGACTGAACAGGTATTGGCTGAGCAACGCATCGGCCAGAACACGGAAGTCACCTTGCATTTCGCATTGCGCCTGGAGAATGGCGACACGGTCGACAGCACGTTCGACAAGGCCCCGGCGACCTTCAAGGTCGGCGACGGCAACCTGCTGCCGGGTTTCGAAGCGGCACTGTTCGGCTTCAAGGCCGGCGACAAGCGCAACCTGCAGATCCTGCCGGAAAACGCCTTTGGCCAGCCCAACCCGCAAAACGTACAGATCATCCCGCGTTCGCAGTTCCAGGACATGGAACTGTCCGAAGGCTTGCTGGTGATCTTCAATGATGCGGCGAATACCGAACTGCCGGGTGTGGTGAAAGCTTTTGATGACGCGCAAGTGACCATCGACTTCAACCACCCGTTGGCCGGGAAAACCTTGACCTTTGATGTCGAAATCATCGACGTTAAAGCGCTGTAACTAACGAAACCGGCCTACTGTAGGAGCGAGCTTGTGTGGCGAGGGAGCTTGCTCCCGTTGGAGTGCGTAGCACTCCCAAACTGTTCATCGAGATACACCTGATGTGTCTCGATTGCCCAGGTTGGGGCTGCTTCGCAGCCCAGCGGGAGCAAGCTCCCTCGCCACACAAGCTCGCTCCTCAGGGCAAGACACGAGGCACAGCATGCAAATCAAACTCGCCAACCCCCGTGGCTTCTGCGCCGGCGTGGACCGGGCGATTGAAATCGTCAACCGCGCCCTGGAAGTCTTCGGGCCGCCGATTTACGTGCGCCATGAAGTCGTCCACAACAAATTCGTGGTCGAAGACCTGCGCAGCCGCGGGGCCATCTTCGTTGAAGAACTGGACCAGGTGCCGGACGACGTTATCGTTATCTTCAGCGCCCACGGCGTTTCCCAGGCCGTGCGCACTGAAGCAGCAGGCCGTGGCCTGAAAGTGTTCGACGCCACCTGCCCGCTGGTGACCAAGGTGCACATCGAGGTCGCGCGCTACAGCCGTGATGGTCGTGAATGCATCCTGATTGGCCACGCCGGTCACCCGGAAGTCGAAGGCACCATGGGCCAGTACGACGCCAGCAATGGCGGCGCGATCTACCTGGTGGAAGACGAAAAAGACGTCGCCGCGTTGCAGGTGCACAACCCTGAAAAGCTGGCGTTCGTTACCCAGACCACCCTGTCCATGGACGACACCAGCCGCGTCATCGATGCGCTGCGTACGCGCTTCCCCGCGATTGGCGGGCCACGCAAGGACGACATCTGCTACGCCACGCAAAACCGCCAGGATGCGGTCAAGCAATTGGCCGACGAATGCGACGTGGTGTTGGTGGTGGGTAGCCCCAACAGCTCCAACTCCAACCGTTTGCGTGAACTGGCCGAGCGCATGGCCACTCCGGCCTATTTGATCGATGGTGCCGAAGACATGCAGCGCAGCTGGTTCGATGGCGTCGAGCGCATCGGCATCACGGCGGGTGCCTCGGCCCCGGAAGTGCTGGTTCGCGGCGTTATTCAGCAACTGCAGGCCTGGGGCGCCACAGGCGCTGATGAGCTGGCTGGCCGTGAAGAGAACATCACTTTCTCCATGCCCAAGGAGCTGCGGGTTCGCTCGCTGCTCTGAGTCCCAAGGTGCCGGCGTAGCCCCGGCACAGCGCCTGCTCGGTTTTGTTACTGCGCAGGCTGATGCGCCCGCTGGCTGCCAGCACCACTTGATACAGGCTCAGTTGCTGGTCCGTCGCGCACACGTGAACGGTGCCGGCGCTGAAAGCCCCTGCTGACAGCAGCGGTTCGCCCAGGCCGCTGAAGCGTATCTGGGTTCTCACTGGCGTATTCCCCACAATCGGTATCTGGCCACTGTCCTGGCGCTCCAGCAGCACCGGGTTTTTGTCGTCCAGATGGCCGCGACCGTTCAGGTCCAGTACCACCCTCCATCCCCGGCTCCAGTCATCCTCCAGTGCATGGATAACCACCGTGCGATTACGCGCGATGGCTTCCGTACGGGCGTAACGCACCCCGCCGGCGAGTGATTCGGCGGCGCTCTGGCGACGTTGCGATTCAAGCAGCCCCTTGAGGCTCGGCACTGCCAGATTGGCCAGGATGCCGCTCAGGAACAGACCCAGAACCAGCTCAATCAGAGAGAAACCTCGTTGTTTCATGTGCCGTCCCTCCGTGGACGCGGTGTGCTTTTTCAGTGGATGCCGAGTGGCAGACTTAGTTATAGCGGCCAGTCCGGCGTGGCGAATGATGGCCATCCTGTCCAAAGTATTTCGCTTTGTTCCGGGGTGCAGCGCTCAGGCAAGACCGGCGCTAGTCTTGCGTCGCACGGCAGATTTCCCGCTGCTTTTTGATGACCTTCGACATGGATGACGATGGTAATGATCGCTTTCCCCGTAACGAATCACCCTCAATTGGCCCAGGCCGGGATGACCCTGATCGAGGTCCTGGTATCTGTGCTGATCCTTGCCGTCGGCCTGCTGGGGGCTGCGGTGATTCAGCTTAATGCCTTGAAGTACACCGACAGTTCCAGGATGACCAGCCAGGCCAGTTTCATCGCGTACGACATGCTCGACCGCATCCGCGCCAACTCAGGTGCTGATTACTCATGGGGGCAGAGCGAGCGCGCGCCCTCCAGCACTTCGGTCGCGAGTGTCCGGGATCTGGACCTGCACGATTTCGAAGCCAACATCGCGGGATTTGCGGGGGAGAGCGCCAAGGGTTCGGTTGCGGTCAATCAGCGTGAGGTGACCATCAGCATCAGTTGGGATGACTCCCGTGGGGCGAAGGCTCAAGGCGCCCGGGAAACATTCACCCTGACCAGCCGGGTTGCTGTTGACCCGAGGGGGTTGCCATGAGCGGCCCCGCTCGCGGTTTTAGCCTGGTGGAGCTGTTGCTGGCGTTGGCGCTAGGATTGTTGTTGATCATGGGTGTGACCCAGATCGCGCTCAGCTCTCGAGCCACCCGTGACAACCAAAGTGCAGCTTCGCTGTTGCAGGATGATGCACGGTTCGTCTTGGGCAAGCTGGTTCAGGAAATACGCCAGGCAGGCATGTTTGGTTGCCTGTCCACCGCATCAATCAGCAACGCTCCCGCAGGGTTCGACCGTCCCATCGGTTGGAGTGCCACCGGCAACTCCCGGTCGCTGACGCTGGTGACCGCTGACGTCGGAGAGGGTGGCAGCAAGCCTGACTGGACAGTGCTTTCCGATTGCACCGGATCTGCCTACGCCTACGCGGGAAGCCCACCGACACCAGCGCCCGGGCAGATCCACTTTCCATTGCGCAAGCTGACCTACACCTTCGAGGGCGGGCAGTTAAAGCTCAGCACGTTGGCAGCCCCGAGCAAGGCAGTGCTGGTGGATAACGTGGGGGCTTTTGATATCAGTTTCGGGGTGGCCGGGAAGGCGGGCTCAACGATTGTCACCCGATACGACCCCAACCCCGGTGATGAGTCGCTGATACGCAGTGTGCGGATTCTGCTGACGCTTCAGGATCCAAATGGGCGGGTGAAAGACCAGACCTACAGCGTTGTAGCCGCGCTACGTAATCGCCTGGAGTAGCTGCCCATGGGTTATTACCGCTCTTGTTCGAGGCAGGCCGGCATGGTTTTGCTGATCAGCCTGGTATTCCTGCTGTTGCTGGCGCTCCTCGGTTTGTCTTCGATGCAGGGGGCAATCTCGCAAGAAAAAATGACCGGCAGCGTTCGGCAGCGCAACCAGTCGTTTCAGCTGGCCGAAAGCGGCCTCAGGCTTGGAGAGTCTGTGGTGCAGGCGCCTGGTTTTGGCTTGCGTCCTTGTCAATCGACTGTTGCGCGTGCGCCACCTCCCGAGTCGGTTTCGGTCGTGGGGCCAGGGACGAACCCTGTGTCGGCTGTCACTTGGGTGGGGATGAAAGATGGCGTCTACGGTATTCAGAATCTGGGGCCGGGAATGGGCTTGGCTCACCTCCCGGCAGAGACCCAAGCCACCCTCTATCGAGTGACTTCGGTGGGAATCAGCGGCCATTCGCGTTCCGTCCTGGAGACGGTGTATGCGCGCGTGGGCAGCGGCGCCGGTGAGCGTTTTCGACGAATCATGTGGCGACAACTTCAATAGGTGAGCGGCACGATGAGCAAGGATTGCACTGGTTTCACCCTGATCGAATTATTGATCGCCGTGGCGATCATCGGCCTTCTGCTTGGCGTCGCCTATCCCGGCTATACGAGCCATATGAAAAAGGTCTATCGCGCCGAAATTGCCGGGTTGCTGACCGAGCAAGCTCAGCACCTGGAGCGTTATTACGCGAGGAACGGCACTTTTATTGATGCGACTGGCGTCATCGCCGGCAATGATCGCTATAGAATCACCCCTGCATTGAATCCTCAGGATTTCGTTCTGCTTGCCACGCCCGCAACTGATTCGGTGATGGCGGGCGATCCCTGTGCAGCCTTCAGCCTGACCAGTGCCGGTGCGCGAAGCAATCCGGGTGCCGTGCCTGACATGACGCGCAAGGCGTGCTGGGGGCAATGATGAGGAAGCTGGACGATTGGGCGCCGGGCGTGCCTTTTTCTTTTTATCGGCTGGATCGAACAATGGCTAAGCAACAGCAAGTAGTGGTTGTGGGTGGCGGGGTAATTGGCTTGTTGACGGCGTTCAACCTGGCGACCCAGGGGCAGACGGTGGTGTTGCTGGATCGCTCGGCGGTCGGGCAGGAGTCTTCCTGGGCTGGTGGCGGCATTGTTTCCCCGCTGTACCCATGGCGCTATAGCCCGGCGGTGACGGCACTGGCGCACTGGTCCCAGGATTTTTACCCGCAACTGGCAGAGCGTTTGTTCGCCGCTACTGGCGTTGACCCGGAAGTTCACACCACGGGCCTGTATTGGCTGGACCTTGACGATGAGGCCGAGGCGCTTGCCTGGGCGGCGCGCGAAGGGCGCCCGCTGAGCAAGGTGGATGTTTCAGCGGCCCATGACGCTGTGCCGGTGCTGGGTGCCGGGTTTTCCCAGGCGATCTATATGGCGGATGTGGCCAATGTGCGTAATCCGCGGTTGGTCAAATCCCTCAAGGCAGCCTTGTTGGCCCTGCCGGGCGTGACGATTCACGAGCAGTGCGCGGTTGAAGGGTTTATTCAGGAGGGCGGTAAGGTTGTCGGGGTGAATACGGCTCTTGGGCCGATCCGTGGCGATGAGGTGGTGCTTGCTGCCGGGGCCTGGAGCGGTGAGTTGCTGGGTAGCCTGGGGTTGGCGTTGCCCGTGGAGCCGGTCAAGGGGCAGATGATCTTGTATAAATGCGCCTCGGACTTCCTATCGTGCATGGTCCTGGCCAAGGGGCGTTATGCGATTCCGCGGCGAGACGGTCACATCCTGATCGGCAGTACGCTGGAGCATGAGGGGTTCGACAAGACGCCCACCGATTCCGCCCTGGAAAGCCTGAAAGCCTCTGCCGTCGAGTTGATTCCGGCACTGGCTGATGCCGAGGTGGTGGGGCATTGGGCCGGCTTGCGGCCCGGATCGCCGGAAGGCATTCCCTATATCGGCAAGGTGCCAGGGTTTGACGGGCTATGGCTCAATTGCGGGCATTACCGCAATGGCCTGGTGCTGGCGCCGGCTTCCTGTCAGTTGTTTGCCGATTTGTTGCTGGAGCATAAGCCGATCATTGATCCGACGCCCTACGCGCCGGCAGGCCGGATCAACGCTGGATAGCCTTCGGACCCTGCTCCAGATGCGCCTGGGTGCAATACCACTCCTGGCGCAGGCTCAAGGCTCGATCCTGCGGCAGATGAAGGCCGCAGTGAGCGCAACGAACCATCTGAATAGTACCTTGCTCGCTGGGCCGCTGCTGTTTGGCGGCCGGGCTTTTGAATTTGCGCCAAATCCATACCGCGGCAGCAATAACGGCAATCCAGAACAGTAGACGAACCATGGTGGGCAGCTTCTCGACAAGTAATGCGCCAGTTTAGCCAAGGACGTGATGGGCGCACAGCGCAATTATGCAGCGCAATAAAAAAGGGAGCTCAAGAGCTCCCTTTTTGCATCGCGGCGAACAGTCAGTCAAAGACACCGAAGGTCATGTAGCTGAACCACGAGCGATCTTCGTTGTTGCCCAGGGCTTGAGGCCCTTGCTCTTCGATGATGTCGCCGTTTTCGTCACGCGGCTTGAGGTCCGATGGGATCGAATCCTTGGCGTCCTGGTATTGCTTGATGATGTCCTGGTTGGCGCGGGTTTCACCCGGCGGCAGCGGTGGACGGGACTCGATCAGGCCCAGGGTGTATTTGCTCAACCACGAACGGTTGTCGGCTTCGGCAACCTGCGGTACGAACTGGCCGTCCTTCAGGCTTGGGTGATCCGGGTAGTTGAGCTTCAGGGTTTCCAGGCTGGTGGCCGCCAGGGCGTCCAGGTGCAGGCGCTGGTAAGCCTCGGTCATCACGGCCAGGCCGTCACCCACGGATGGGGTTTCCTGGAAGTTTTCCACTACATAGCGGCCACGGTTCGCGGCAGCAACGTACGCCTGACGGGTCAGGTAGTAGTGGGCTACGTGGATCTCGTAGGAAGCCAGCAGGTTGCGCAGGTAGATCATGCGCTGCTTGGCGTCCGGCGCGTAGCGGCTGTTCGGGTAGCGGCTGGTCAGCTGGGCGAACTCGTTGTAGGAGTCGCGGGCAGCACCCGGGTCACGCTTGGTCATGTCCAGCGGCAGGAAGCGTGCCAGCAGGCCAACGTCCTGGTCAAACGAGGTCAGGCCCTTGAGGTAGTAGGCGTAGTCCACGTTCGGATGTTGTGGGTGCAGGCGGATAAAACGCTCGGCGGCGGACTTGGCAGCTTCCGGCTCGGCGTTCTTGTAGTTGGCGTAGATCAGCTCAAGCTGGGCCTGGTCGGCGTAGCGCCCGAACGGATACCGCGACTCCAGTGCCTTCAGCTTTGCCGTGGCGCTGGTGTAGCTGTGGTTGTTCAGGTCGGTCTGAGCTTGTTGGTACAGCTCGACCTCGCTCAGGTTTTCGTCGACGACTTCCTTTGTTGACGAGCAAGCAGCAGTCATGGCGAGGATGGCGATCAGCAGCAGGTGTTTCACTTGCATGGCGGCTTGCGTCCCTATGACGGCCGCTGTCTTGGGCGGGGCCGTCCTGTTATGATGAGCGCCCCTTGGAAAGCCTCGGGGCAAAAGACGCCGTATTTAACCACAAGCGCGCAGCCGAAACCAAAGGCTGTGCCACGCCTAGTCTGAGCATGTCCGATAAAATTGAACTTCGCGCAGAGGTGCCGTCCGAATTGGGCGGCCAACGCCTCGATCAAGTCGCCGCACAATTATTCGCTGAGCACTCGCGCTCGCGCCTTTCCGCCTGGATCAAAGACGGCCGCCTGACTGTGGATGGAGCGGTTATCCGCCCGCGAGACATAGTCCATGGTGGTGCGATTCTTGAGCTGACTGCCGAGCAGGAAGCCCAGGGAGAATGGATCGCCCAGGACATTGAACTGGACATCGTCTATGAAGACGACGACATCCTGGTGATCAATAAACCCGCAGGCCTGGTGGTTCACCCGGCCGCCGGGCACGCTGATGGCACCCTGCTCAATGCCTTGCTGCACCACGTGCCGGACATCATCAATGTCCCGCGCTGCGGCATCGTGCACCGGCTGGACAAGGACACCACCGGCCTTATGGTGGTGGCCAAGACCATTCAGGCGCAGACGCAGTTGGTCACACAACTGCAGAGCCGCAGCGTCAGCCGCATCTATGAATGCATCGTGATCGGCGTGGTAACCGCAGGTGGCAAAATCAATGCCCCGATCGGTCGCCACGGCCAGCAGCGCCAGCGCATGGCGGTAATGGAAGGTGGCAAACAAGCTGTCAGCCACTACCGCGTGCTCGAGCGTTTCCGCTCCCACACCCACGTGCGGGTCAAGCTGGAAACCGGTCGTACCCACCAGATTCGGGTGCACATGGCGCACATCAACTTCCCGTTGGTTGGAGATCCGGCCTACGGTGGCCGCTTCCGTATTCCGCCGGCGGCCAGTGCAACCATGGTTGATTCGCTGAAAACCTTCCCGCGCCAGGCACTGCATGCACGCTTCCTGGAACTGGATCATCCGACGAGCGGTAAGCGGATGAGCTGGGAATCGCCACTTCCAGACGATTTTGTCTGGTTGTTGTCGCTGCTCAAGCAGGATCGCGAGGCGTTCATCGGATGAGTGACTGGCTGATTCCTGACTGGCCTGCGCCGGCCGGGGTGAAAGCCTGCGTTACCACCCGTGCGGGCGGCGTCAGTCTGGCGCCGTTCGACAGCCTCAATCTCGGCGATCACGTTGAGGACAGCCTCGAAGCCGTTCTCGAAAATCGTCGTCGCCTCACCGATGCCCTCAATATTCAGCCGGCCTGGCTGCGCCAGGTTCACGGTGTGGTTGTGGTTGAGGCGGACCCCGGTCGGACTGCCGAGGCAGATGGCAGTTGGACCAGCACCCCAGGCATCGCCTGCACATCGATGACGGCTGACTGCTTGCCTGCCTTGTTTTGCAATCGCGCCGGCACCCGCGTCGCTGCTGCCCATGCCGGTTGGCGTGGCCTGGCTGCGGGAGTTCTGGAAGCCGCTTTCGAAAGCCTGGATGCCGAACCTGGCGAAGTGCTGGTTTGGCTAGGCCCGGCCATTGGCCCCAAAGCCTTCGAAGTGGGTCTGGAAGTGCGTGAAGCCTTTATGCAGCAACTTCCGGAAACGATTGAGGCGTTCGTCCCCAGTCAGAACCCGGGCAAGTTCATGGCCGACATATACCAACTGGCCCGCCTACGCCTCGCAGCCCGCGGCGTCACGGCTGTGTACGGTGGCGGCTTGTGTACTGTGACCGATCCCCGCTTCTATTCCTACCGTCGCAGCCCGCGCACCGGTCGGTTTGCCTCCCTTATCTGGCTTGAACGCTAGACTCTCCTGACCTGCGTCAACTATTGGCAGCTTGAATCTCCCAGAATCGACCACATCTATAGGGGTATCTGGCAGGTTTCTTCATTCAGGATGTGTTTATAGCTCCGGCCTGCTCAAAAGGAAGGTGACTAATGCGTATTGATCGTTTAACCAGCAAATTGCAGTTGGCATTATCTGATTCTCAATCCCTGGCGGTTGGCCTTGACCATCCGGCCATCGAGCCTGCGCACTTGATGCAAGCGCTCCTGGAGCAACAAGGCGGTTCCATCAAGCCGTTGCTGATGCAGGTGGGCTTCGACGTCAACAGCCTGCGCAAGGAGTTGAGCAAAGAGCTCGACCAACTGCCGAAAATCCAAAATCCTACTGGCGACGTGAACATGTCCCAGGACTTGGCGCGCCTGCTTAACCAGGCCGATCGCCTGGCACAGCAGAAGGGTGACCAGTTCATCTCCAGCGAACTGGTGCTGCTCGCCGCCATGGACGACAACAGCAAACTTGGCAAATTGTTGCTGGGCCAGGGCGTGAGCAAAAAAGCCCTGGAAAATGCCATCAACAACCTGCGTGGCGGCGAAGCGGTAAATGATCCTAACCACGAGGAGTCTCGCCAGGCCCTGGACAAGTACACCGTCGACCTGACCAAGCGCGCCGAAGAAGGCAAGCTCGATCCGGTGATCGGTCGTGACGATGAGATTCGTCGCACCATCCAGGTCCTGCAGCGTCGCACCAAGAACAACCCGGTGCTGATCGGCGAACCTGGCGTGGGTAAAACTGCGATTGCCGAAGGCCTGGCCCAGCGCATCATTAATGGCGAAGTGCCGGACGGCCTTAAAGGCAAGCGTCTGCTGTCCCTGGACATGGGGTCGCTGATTGCCGGCGCCAAGTTCCGCGGTGAGTTCGAAGAGCGCCTGAAGTCCCTGCTGAATGAACTGTCGAAGCAGGAAGGGCAGATCATTCTGTTTATTGACGAACTGCACACCATGGTCGGCGCCGGTAAAGGCGAAGGATCGATGGATGCGGGCAACATGCTTAAGCCAGCCCTGGCGCGTGGTGAGTTGCATTGCGTCGGTGCGACCACGCTGAACGAATATCGCCAGTACATCGAGAAGGATGCGGCGCTTGAGCGTCGCTTCCAGAAAGTACTGGTGGAAGAACCAAGCGAAGAAGACACCATCGCGATCCTGCGGGGCCTGAAAGAGCGGTATGAGGTCCACCATAAAGTCGCGATTACCGACGGCGCGATCATTGCGGCGGCGAAGTTGAGCCATCGCTACATCACTGACCGCCAGTTGCCGGACAAGGCCATCGACCTGATCGACGAAGCGGCCAGCCGTATTCGGATGGAAATCGATTCGAAGCCCGAAGTGCTGGATCGTCTGGATCGGCGCTTGATTCAGTTGAAAGTTGAATCCCAGGCCCTGAAGAAAGAAGAGGACGAGCCGGCGAAGAAACGCCTGGAAAAACTCCAGGAAGAAATTGTTCGCCTTGAGCGCGAGTATTCGGACCTCGAAGAAATCTGGACCTCGGAAAAAGCCGAAGTGCAGGGTTCTGCGCAGATCCAGCAAAAGATCGAACAGTCCCGCCAGGAGCTGGAAGCAGCGCGCCGTAAAGGCGACCTGAACCGCATGGCCGAGTTGCAGTACGGGGTGATCCCGGACCTGGAGCGCAGCCTGCAGATGGTTGACCAGCACGGCAAGCCTGAGAACCAGTTGCTGCGCAGCAAGGTGACCGAGGAAGAAATCGCCGAAGTCGTCTCGAAGTGGACCGGTATTCCTGTGTCGAAAATGCTCGAAGGCGAGCGCGACAAGCTGCTGAAGATGGAAAGCCTGTTGCACCAGCGCGTTATCGGCCAGGACGAGGCAGTGATCGCGGTATCCAACGCGGTGCGGCGTTCCCGGGCCGGGTTGTCCGACCCGAACCGTCCGAGCGGCTCGTTCATGTTCCTCGGCCCGACCGGCGTGGGTAAGACCGAGCTGTGCAAGGCTTTGGCCGAGTTCCTCTTTGATACCGAAGAGGCTATGGTGCGGATCGATATGTCCGAGTTCATGGAGAAACATTCCGTGGCTCGCCTGATCGGGGCGCCACCTGGCTATGTAGGATACGAGGAGGGCGGTTACCTGACCGAGGCCGTACGGCGCAAGCCTTACTCGGTGATCCTTCTGGACGAGGTCGAGAAGGCCCACCCGGATGTGTTCAACGTGTTGCTGCAAGTGCTGGAAGATGGCCGCCTGACGGACAGTCACGGACGTACCGTGGATTTCCGCAATACGGTGATCGTGATGACCTCCAACCTGGGTTCGGTACAGATCCAGGAACTGGTGGGTGATCGTGAAGCCCAGCGCGCAGCCGTGATGGACGCGCTGACCAGCCACTTCCGGCCGGAGTTCATCAACCGGGTCGATGAAGTGGTGATCTTCGAGCCTCTGGCACGAGATCAGATCGCGGGCATCACCGAGATCCAGTTGGGCCGCCTGCGCAGCCGTCTGGCGGAACGTGAGTTGTCCCTGGACCTGAGCCGCGAGGCGTTGGACAAGCTGATCGCTGTCGGTTACGACCCGGTGTACGGCGCACGGCCGTTGAAGCGTGCGATCCAGCGCTGGATCGAGAACCCGTTGGCACAGTTGATCCTGTCGGGCAGCTTTATGCCGGGCACCAGCGTCGAGGCGACGGTGGAGAACGACGAAATCGTCTTCCACTAAGCTCGAGTGGTACTGCTATAAGAAGAGGCCCCGCATTGCGGGGCCTTTTTTTTCGATAGGGCGTTGAACTGTAAGGCAAAGGCTTGTAAAGTGCGCCCCGCAGCAACGTCAGCCCAACGGTTTCTTCTCCCCAAGGAGAAATCAGAAAGAAGCGCAAATCATTGTCTTAAAAGCAATTTAAAGGGTTGACAGGGGTTTTTAAGATTGTAGAATAGCGCGCCTCAGAGACACTAACGTAGCGATACGGAAGCATCGAAGAGAAGGTAACAAGCAACAACGTAACACTTTGAAATATGTAGTTCCGTGATAGCTCAGTCGGTAGAGCAAATGACTGTTAATCATTGGGTCCCAGGTTCGAGTCCTGGTCACGGAGCCAATTTCAAAACCGGGGTATAGCGCAGTCCGGTAGCGCGCCTGCTTTGGGAGCAGGATGTCAGGAGTTCGAATCCCCTTACCCCGACCATATTTGGGTCGTTAGCTCAGTTGGTAGAGCAGTTGGCTTTTAACCAATTGGTCGTAGGTTCGAATCCCACACGACCCACCATTTTTGAGACCAGTTAACGCTGGAATCGAATCTTAAGATCAGAGGCCAAAAGCGCTGATCGAAGAAGGCGACTGAGAGGTCGCCTTTTTTTTACCGGGGTATAGCGCAGTCCGGTAGCGCGCCTGCTTTGGGAGCAGGATGTCAGGAGTTCGAATCCCCTTACCCCGACCATATTAAAAATCCTCGTATCGAAAGATACGGGGATTTTTTTTTGTGCGCGGAATCCTGGGCGCACCACAAAACAAATGTGGGAGCGGGCTTGCTCGCGAAAGCGGTGGTTCAGTGCCAGATGTACTGACTGACACACCGCTTTCGCGAGCAAGCCCGCTCCCACACTAACCGAGTCCTATCAATGCAGCTTTAGACGCGGCTCAGTCCCTCGCCCAATCTTGCTCCCCAGCATCAGCATCGCCGTGCGGAAGAAGCCATACAGCGCCATCTGGTGCATGCGGTACAGCGACACATAAAACATCCGCGCCAGCCAGCCTTCCAGCATCACGCTGCCCGTCAGGTTACCCATCAAGTTACCCACAGCCGAAAAACGCGACAGTGAGATCAGCGAGCCGTAGTCGGTGTATTTATACGACGGCAGGTCCTTGCCCTCGATCCGCAGCTTCAGCGACTTGGCCAGCAACGACGCCTGCTGGTGAGCCGCTTGGGCCCGTGGCGGCACATTGCGGTCGGTGCCGGGTTGCGGGCAAGCCGCGCAGTCACCAAAGGCGAAAATATTCTCGTCACGGGTGGTTTGCAGGGTCGGCAGCACTTGCAGTTGGTTGATACGGTTGGTTTCCAGGCCGTCGATGTCCTTGAGGAAGCCTGGTGCACGAATCCCGGCAGCCCAGACCTTGAGACTGGCCGGGATTACCTGGCCGCTGCTGGTGATCAAGGCGTCGGCCGTCACTTCACTCACGGCGGAGTTGGTCAGGACGGTCACCCCGAGTTTTTCCAGGGTTTTGTGCACAGGCCCGCCAATCCGCTCCGGCAGGGCAGGCAGCACCCGTGGGCCGGCTTCGATTAGGGTGATGTGCATGTTTTCCGGCTTGATCTTGTCCAGGCCATAGGCGGCCAGTTCATGTGCGGCGTTATGCAGTTCGGCGGCCAGTTCGACCCCGGTGGCGCCGGCGCCGACGATGGCGACGCTGATCTGCTCTACCACGTCCGTCTGTCCGGCGTGGGCGCGCAGATAGTGGTTGAGCAATTGCTGATGGAAGCGCTCGGCCTGTTTGCGGGTGTCGAGGAACAGGCAGTGTTGCGCTGCGCCCTCGGTGCCGAAGTCATTGGTGGTGCTGCCGACGGCGATCACCAGGCTGTCGTAGTCCAGCACGCGCGCGGGCACCAGTTCACGGCCTTCTTCGTCGAGGGTGGCGGCCAGCTGGATTTTTTTCTGCTCGCGATCAAGCCCGCTCATGCGCCCCAGCTGGAACTCGAAGTGGTTCCATTTTGCCTGGGCAACATAATTGAGTTCGTCTTCCGAAGAGTTCAACGAGCCGGCTGCCACTTCGTGGAGCAAGGGTTTCCAGATGTGGGTGAGGTTGGCGTCCACCAGCGTAATGCTGGCAGTGCCGCGCTTGCCCAGAGTCTTACCCAGGCGGGTAGCCAACTCCAGGCCGCCGGCGCCGCCGCCGACGATAATAATACGATGGGTCATGGGGATATCTCGCAAGGCTAAAAGAAATCGGTGCGGTTACCCGAGCGAGCGCAAGGCAGCTCATAGCGTCAGGTAACTCAGAAGGCGGCTCAGCAAACCCAGGCCGATCACGGCAACCACCACCACGGCAAGGAGCAGCCATGGCCGGAAAGGCTTGCGCTCGACTTGGTTCTGGGACAGTTGCAGGTACTCTTCGACATGCTGTTGGTCGTCGGGGTTCAGGCGGCTGGTCATAAAGGCCTCGTCAGGTAGACGTTGCTAAAGGGCGCCACGTTACAGTCGGGTGATTGGCGGCATTGACAGAAGCATAGTCGTTGACCCGATTACAGGCTGATGCCCACATCAAACACTATGCTGCGGCCCAGATTGTTGCGCAAGAAGTCCGGCGCGTCCGGATGTGCGAACAATACGCGGGCAAACGTCGGGCCCACTAGGGACAGCGAGCGCCAGCCCTGGCGCAGGTACTCGGTGGGCGGCGGGAAATGACTGTTGAGGTCGAGTACTTCGCGCTTGAGGCTGGCGAATGCAATGAGGTCGAGCTCCCCCAGGTCCATCCCGCGTTCTTTATAGTTGTGGGCCTTCTTGCGTAGGGTCGGCGCCAGGCGCAGCAGGAATTCGTGGGCGGGAATGCGCCGAGGCTTGGCTTCTCGCCGAACCAACTGGCTCAGGGAGAATGCGCTGCGCCGCCGCAACAGTTCGTCGCGCCACTCATCGTTCAGGCGCCGTCCTTCGTCGAGCACGAAAAACACCTCGAAACTGGCGTCGCGAAACAACACATCCGGCGGCTCCTGCCCGGCGGCGTGGAATTCTTCGGCGCGGTAGGGCACGTTCAAGCCTTGTAGCAGGCGCTGGCAGACCCAACGCTCACGCTCCCATTTGCGGGCATTGGACAGGAACGCGTTGGCTTGTTCGGCCGCTACGGTGAGCAGGCGCAAATAATCTGAGTCATCCATGTCACCAGCTTAGCGTCCAAATGATGACCGCAGGAAGTCCCGCGTCAAAAGGTCGGTGTAGACTGGCCACTCGACAGTTTCCCGTGGCATGAGGAGTATGCAGTGAAGTTTTTTGTAGTGCTGTTCTTGAGTCTTTTGCCCGTGTGGGCCCAAGCCGTCGAAGTGGGTCAGCGTGTTGCACCCTGGACCTTGCTTGACCAGTTCGACCAGGCCTACACCCTGGATGACCAGGCGCAGACCTTGCTGGTCGCCCGCAGCATGGACGCCGCCAAAATCGTCGACGCAGCGCTGCAAGGCCAGCCCAAGGGTTATCTGGAGGCACGGCATGCGGTGTTTCTCGCCGATATCCAGCGCATGCCCCGGCTGATTGCGAAGATGTTCGCGGTGCCGGCCATGCAGGCCTACAACTATCGCGTCATGCTCGACCGTGATGCCCGTGTAACCCCGCGCTATCCGGCACCTGTGGATAAAGTCCTGTGGCTGCAACTGGATCACGGGAAGTTGGTGGCGCAGCACGAGTACGACTCCGCCGCTGAACTGCGCCAGGCCCTGGAGCAGGTGCAGCCGTGATCAGTGCCGCGGTGCTGGCGCCGGAAACCCTCAGCATCGGCTGGTTGCTGTATGCGCCGGTGGTGATGTGGGCGCTCCTGCGTTCGCCGTGGGTCGAGCTGTTTGCCGACCGGCGGCGCCAGCATGTGCTGTTTGGCACGGTGTTCGCGCTGTTCATGTTGTGGTTGGTACGTCGGGATTTCGATACAGGGGTGTCTTACCACTTCATCGGCATGACCGCCGTGACCTTGCTACTTGATTGGCCCCTGGCGATCGTCGGCGGGTTTGCCGCACAGATCGGCCTCGTATTGCTCGGTCGCCAGGACCTGGCGGCCGTGGGCATCAACGGCATGCTGCTGGTCCTGTTGCCGGTACTGGTCACTGAAGGCTGTGCGCTGCTGGTGGAGCGGGCGAAGCCACGTAATCCCTTTGTGTATATCTTCTGTTCGGGCTTTTTCGCAGCAGCGCTGTCGGCCTTGATGTGCCTGCTGGTGGGCCTGGGCTTGTTGTGGTTCGACGGTCGTTTCGCGATGCCGGAGTGGATCGAGGATTTCGTCGGGTACCTGTGGCTGATCATTTTCCCCGAGGCCTTTATCAACGGCATGGTGATCAGCGCCCTGGTGGTGTTTTGCCCGGAGTGGCTGGAGACGTTCAACCGCACCCGCTACCTCTCGGCGCCCTGGAAGGATGACGATACAGGGCCTTGATCCAGGTCAAATCCCGCACACGCGAGTGGTCTCATGCTCTGCAAAATTTCCAGGAGCACGGAATCATGAGTGTGTACGAATGGGCACGGCAGGAGTTACGCAGAAGCCAGGACGCGGCGCAGGAAATCGGCTTTGACCCGGGCTTGACCCTGCGCGCCATGCTCAGTGCGGTGGTGCAGCAGAGCAAGGGCGTGCGCAGTTTTGAAGACCTGGCCGACGAGCTGCAATACCTCGCAGAGAATCTCGACGACCAGCAGGACTATGGCTTTATGCGGCCTTAGTGTTTGGGCTGAAAGTCTTCTGAGAACAGTTCGTCCTCGGCGTCCGGGCTGACCGGGATCTTGTGTTCTTCCGACGCCCAGGCGCCCAGGTCGATCAGTTTGCAACGGTCCGAGCAGAACGGACGGTTGGGGTTTTCCGCTTTCCATTCCACGGGTGCGCCGCAGGTTGGGCATTCGACGGTCAAGGGTTGGCTCATGATCGGCCTCCACGCAAAGTAAGGTAAAAGTGGTGCAGTCGCTCGACCTCGGCATGCAGCCGGGCCAGGTCCTGGTCATTGACCAGCACGTCATCGGCATGGCGCAGGCGGTCTTCACGGGTGGCCTGGGCCTTGAGAATCGCCTGCACCTGCGCTTCGCTGATGCCATCGCGCTGCAGGGTACGCTCAATCTGCAACGATTGCGGCACGTCGATCACCAGCACCCGTTGGGTCATGGTGTACTGGCCGGACTCGATCAGTAACGGCGACACCAGAATTGCGTAAGGCGATTTGGCGCGTGCCAGATGGCTGCGAATCTCCTCGGCGATCAGCGGGTGCAGCAACGCTTCCAGCCAGAGGCGTTCCTCGGGCACTTCGAAGATCAGCTTGCGCAATGCTCCACGGTCCAACTGCCCGTCAGGCTGCAGCACGCTTGGACCGAAATGCCCGGCAATCTGCGCCAGGGCCGGGCGCCCGGGTTCGACTACCCAGCGCGCGGCATGGTCGGCGTCAATCAGGTCCACGCCTAGCCGTACGAAGTGTTCGGCTGCCGCGCTTTTGCCACTGCCGATGCCGCCAGTGAGGCCGAGAATCCAGGGTGTTGCAACAGGAGTGGTCATCTGAAACCGACAGACTGCAAATAGAAGTCGGTTATTTGACCACCCCAGAGCAATGCAATCCAGCCGGCAATTGCCAGATACGGACCAAAAGGCATTGGAACCGACACTTGGGCTTTGTGCAGGCGCAATAGAATCAGGCCGCCCATCACCCCCATCAGGGACGACAGCAGCAGCGTCATCGGCAGGATCTGCCAGCCGCCCCAGGCGCCGAGCATTGCCAGTAGCTTGAAATCACCGTAACCCATCCCGTCCTTGCCGGTGATCAGCTTGAACAGCCAGAACACCGACCACAGGCTCATGTAGCCGGCCACGGTGCCCCACAGCGCATCGGGCAATGACACAAAAACGCCAAAGCTATTGAGGATCAGGCCCAGCCACAGCAACGGCAGCACCAGCGCATCTGGCAGCAGTTGATGGTCTACGTCGATCAGGCTCATCGCCAGCAAGCCCCAACTCAACACCATCACCGCGCCGGCTGCCCAGCCGAAACCGAAATGCCAGGCGACAACCGCCGAGATCAGCCCGCACGCCAACTCGGTGAAGGGGTAACGCGCGCCGATAGGTGAATGGCAACTTGAGCAGCGCCCTCTGAGCAGGAGGTAACTGAGCATCGGAATATTCTCCCAGGGGCGAATCGGGTGGTTGCAGTGTGGGCAACAGGAATTGGGGCGCATCAAGTTATAGGGCGCCGCGATGGGCTCGGCGGGAAGGCCAAGGACCTCATGGGCCTGGGCTCGCCATTCACGCTCCAGCATCTTCGGCAGGCGCCATACCAGCACGTTGATAAAGCTGCCGACAATCAAGCCCAGCAGCAACGCGCCTGATACAAATACCCATGGCTGATAAACAAGGATCTCAGTCAGTGGCGTGCTCAAAAGGTGGTACCGAGTTGAAAGATCGGCAGGTACATGGCGAGCACCAATGCCCCGACGATGCCCCCGAGTACCACCATGATCAGCGGTTCCATCAGGCTGGTGAGGTTGTCCACCAGGTTATCGACGTCGGCCTCGTAGTGGTTGGCGACTTTTTCCAGCATGGTGTCGAGGGTGCCCGACTCCTCGCCGATAGCGGTCATCTGGATCGCCATGCCTGGAAACAGGCCGCTCACGGCCATGGATTCATTCAATTGGGTTCCGGTTGATACGTCGTGCTGCATACGATTGATTGCCTGTTTGAACAGTCCATTACCCGTAGCACCGGCCACGGAATCCAATGCTTGCACTAGGGGGACGCCAGCCGCAAAGGTGGTCGAGAGCGTGCGGGCGTAGCGCGCTACCGCTGATTTTTTCAGCAGTGTGCCTGCCACCGGTGCTTTCAACAAACTGGCATCGAGCCAGTGGCGAAAGCCTGTGGACGAGCGATAGGCCTTGCGCAGTCCTGCGAAACCGGTGCCCGCGACCAAAATCAGTACCCACCAGTGGTGTTGCATGAACTCCGACAGACTGATGACCGCCAAGGTAAAACCCGGCAACTGCGCATCGACGCCGGCAAACAGGCCCTGGAACTGTGGCACAACGTGAATCAGCAGGATCGCACTGACAAGGGTGGCGACTGCCAGCACCGTCACGGGATAGGTCATCGCCTTCTTGATTCTGGCTTTCAACTGCTCGCTTTTTTCCAGGTGGGTGGCGACTCGTTCCAGCAGCGCTTCGAGCGCGCCCGCCTGCTCCCCCGCCGCAATCAGGTTGCAGTACAGTTCATCGAAGTAGTGTGGCTGTTTCTGCAAGGCGACAGACAGGCTGCTGCCGGCGGCGATCTCCTGTTTCAAGCCTTGTACGAGGCTGCGCATATGCCGGTTGTCGAAGCCTTCGGCGATGATATCCAGTGCTTGCAGAAGCGCGATGCCGGCCTTTAACAGCGTCGCCAACTGGCGGGTGAAGAGGGCAATCTCCGCGGGTTTGACCGACGGAGCGAGACTCGGCCAGCCCGCGGATTTTTTGCGTACGCGGCCAGGGTTGATGCCTTGCTGACGCAACAGTGCCTTGACCAATGCAGGGTTGTGGCCGCTGGTTTCTCCCGAGACCTTGCGCCCTTTGCGGTTGACGCCTTCCCAGGCATAGATCGCTGAAACATCATTCATTTCGCAGTTCCGCACACAGACAGTGGAAGCTTTATAGCTTAGTCAGGTGACGGGCTCGGGCCGGGGAGTCTTGAGCGAAAAAATGTCAGTTTGTGCGTCTTGTTCAGCATTGGCTGCGCAGGGGTGAGTACACTGGCGCGGTTGCCGAGACGGGGTGCAGGACGCGCCTCGCGATAGGTTTTATTCTGGAGAGTGAATGTGATGCGTCAGAAAGGTTTTACCTTGATCGAATTGTTGATCGTCGTGGCAATCATCGGCATTTTGGCCACCATCGGCCTGCCCATGTACACCAAGCACCAGGCCAAGGCCAAGTTCACCGCTGGGCTGGCCGAAGTATCCGCGTTGAAGGCCGGCTTTGAAGACACGTTGAACCAGGGTACGGCGCCAACCCTGGCGTTGATCGGCGGGACCAGTCCAACGGCCAACTGCAGGATTGATGTGACCGGCGACATCGCCACCGGCGCGGGCACGATTGCCTGTGAAATCCTCGACGCACCCGCGCCGGTCCTGGGCAAAATCATCACCTTGACCCGTAATGCCACGACTGGCTGGAAGTGCACCACCACGGCAGAAGACCAATACGCTGCCAAGGGTTGTACTTCCGGCGGCGCCTGATCCGAAGGTCGGCTACTGTTTACGCAACAATCGAGAGCGTGTGCGTAAACCGCTCCGTACCTGCCACAGGGAAGTAGAGGGTGCCGATGACGTTGTCTGTTCAGCAGCGGGGAAACATATTCCTCATCGTGGTCATGTGTCTGCTGACGCTGGCTATCTGCGCGCCGTTCAGTAGTCATGACTGGCAGCGTGTGGTGCAGATATCGGTGGCGATATGTGCGGTGTTGTATGGGCTGTGCTTGCCGCAGGCCGGGCGATGCGTTGATAGGCCGACAGCGCTCGGGGTGTCGCTGATTGGGGCAGCGGGGCTGGTTTCGGCCCTGTTGGCCCATCAGCCACTCTGGGCGTTGACCGAGCTGGCGCTGCTCATCAGTTGTGGCGCCATTGCGGTTGCTTTCAGCCAGGTCAGGCGCGATGGGGACGAGTCACTGGATCGCGTACTGATTCTGTTCGTATTGTTGTTGTGCCTGTTTAAAAGTGCTCAATATCTGCACGCTGGCATCCTCGCCTTTACCAGCGGTGAAACGGTCGTAAACCCCGATTTGCTGTTGTCCGGATTTTCCAACAAGCGCTTCTACGGTCAGTTCCAGACCTTCACCCTGCCACTGCTGGCACTTCCCTTGCTGCTTTCAAGCGTCGCTCGTCCAGCGCGGGGCGCGGTGTTTGCACTGCTCTGTGTCTGGTGGCTGATCGCGATCAGTGGTGGTACCCGCGGCACGTGGCTCGGTATGGGTATTGCGGGCTTCGTACTGGTGTTTTTGGGGCAGCATGGTCGCCGCTGGGTGGCCTGGCAGTTGGCGGCATTGGCCTGCGGGTTGTTGCTGTACTGGCTGGTGTTCAGCGTGCTGGCAAAGTACCTGGGGATTGAAATTTCCAATGCTGCTGCAGACCGCCTGACCACCAGTTTGTCCGGGCGTGGACCTATCTGGTGGCAGGCCTGGCACATGATTCTTGAGCGTCCTTGGCTGGGTTTCGGGCCGATGCAATTCGCCGACATCGCCAACGACATTGCTGCTCACCCTCATCAGGCGATTCTGCAATGGGCCAGCGAGTGGGGCGTGCCGTCAACGCTAGGTGTGATCGTGTTGGTTGCGTGGGCAGGGTGGGCAACCATCGGTGTGTTACGCGATCGTGGGTTGTCGTTGGCGCCCGTGGAGCTGCTACGCCTGTGCCTGTTTGCTTCGCTGGTCGGTGCGCTGACTCAAGCCATGGTGGATGGCGTGATCGTGATGCCTGTTTCGCAACTCTGGCTGGCGTTGGTGGCCGGGTGGCTGATGGCATTGCATGTGTGGCGAACTCCACCGGTCGCCCCGGCGCCATTGCTTTACAAAATGTGGATGATGGCGAGTGCCGTGGCCGTCGGCTTGTTGGTGTTCATCGCGATTCGTGATGTGCCTGGCCTCACGGCGCGTAGCGAACACTACATGGGCCAGGGCAACAGCCACTTGCAGCCACGCTTTTGGGTACAAGGTGTGATTGCCGTCGAAAAGCAGTGAGTTGCCGGACGTCCAAGGCAGTGCTAGCTTTAGCCCAACGCCCGTGTAGCTCAGCCGGTAGAGCAGCGCACTCGTAACGCGAAGGTCGCAGGTTCGATTCCTGTCTCGGGCAAAAAAGGCAACACAGTTTTCAGATGATCCCAGAATGGTTCTGAAGGCCAGACGAACCGGTATTCATGCCTGTTCTTTTGTATCTGCGCAACCTTGATGACCCAGATGCATCCCCATTCCTCGATCTAAGAGAACGACATGACCATACAAGAAATGACCCAGGAAGCGCGGCACGAAGCAGCCCTCAAAAAGTACGTAGCGGAGTCGCCGGAACTGCTGGATGAGATCAAGGACCTGAGCGCCGATGATCAAAGGGACCAGATCCAATGGTCATTTGAAGATGAGGCCGAGGCCCAGGGCCTGCAGCCGTGGGAACTGACCCTGAAGTACACCACCACCCCGGAAGAGTTCGAGGCGGCACGCCTGGCTTTGCATAAGGAGGCTGCCGAGGTGCTGGGTGTGGACTGGAACGAGTATTGTGGGATGAATAATCTCGCGATCTGACACGAGCTTACTGTGGCGAGGGAGCTTGCTCCCGCTGGAGTGCGCAGCGCTCCCAAGTTTTTTGGGGTCGCTTCGCAACCCAGCGGGAGCAAGCTCCCTCGCCACAAAAGCTTGCGCTTACATTTAGGGGCGTTTCAGAGACTAAGCCGCATCGACAAATCCACCGCCTTCACATCCTTGGTCATCGCCCCGATGGAGATGTAGTCCACGCCGGTTTCAGCAATGGGCAGCAAGGTGCTTTCGTTAATCCCGCCACTGGCTTCCAGCTTGGCTTTGCCGCCGTTCAGGCGCACCGCTTCGCGCATGTCATCCAGGCTCAGCTCATCCAGCATGATGATGTCGGCGCCCGCCGCCAGTGCTTCGCGCAGTTCTTCCAGGCTTTCCACTTCGATTTCCACCGGCTTGCCCGGGGCGATCTTGTGGGCGGCGCTGATGGCCTGGGCAATGCCACCACAGGCCGCGATATGGTTTTCCTTGATCAGAAACGCGTCATACAGGCCGATGCGGTGGTTGTGGCAACCGCCACAGGTCACCGCGTACTTCTGCGCCAGGCGCAGGCCGGGCAGGGTTTTGCGGGTATCCAGCAGTTTGACCTGGGTGGACGCGACAAAGTCCGCCAGGTATTGGGCGCGGGTGGCAACGCCTGACAGCAGTTGAAGGAAATTCAGCGCGCAACGCTCACCACTGAGCAGCGAGCGGGCCGGCCCTTCGAGGTGAAACAGCACCTGGTTCGGGCTGACACGTTCGCCGTCACGCACCTGCCAATGCACCGCGACACGCGGGTCCAATTGGCGAAACACCGCCTCCACCCAAGCCGTGCCGCTGATAACGGCGGCATCCCGGGTGATGATCGTGGCCTTGGCCAGGCGTTCGGCCGGGATCAGCTGCGCGGTGATATCGCCGCTGCCGATGTCTTCCAGCAGTGCGCGACGCACGTTGGCTTCGATTTCAGCGGTCAGGTCGGCTAGACGAAGATTGGGCATAACAGGCTCCACAAACAAAGTGCCTGGATTATAGGGGCAGGGCGGGCCCGAACCCAAGACGACAGGCGCCACTGGCGCGGCTTGAGGTGCTCATTTACACAGTGATCACAGAGTTTGCTGGCGCAACAACCTCCATTTGCAAGATAATCTCGCGCCTTGCAATTGGCGTCATAGCTTTGACGTTACAGTGATAGCCCGATTTTCGCAGTGCTCCGGGGTACTTTGCCCCGTCGCCGTCCGATCTTTCACAAAATCGAATACCGCCGTTTCAGGAGGCCAGGATGCACAAAGACGGGAAGGTGGTGCCGATCAATAAGGCACGGGCGACGCCATCGCCGCTCGCCCGCCTGCCGGTGGTGTTGCTCCAGGTCCGTGACAAGGCGGCGCAGCAGCTCAAACAGGGGCTGCAGGAGCTGTTCGATAACGCCGACGACACCCTGTTCGAAATGGCCGACAAGTCCCGCAGTAACGTCGACCACGGTATTTTCTTTGAAGCCATGCGCGACTTGCGCCTCAAGCGCAAGAATTTCGAGCGCGGCTTCATGGAGCAGCTCTACGAGGCGTTTGCCAATCTTGGCAATGTGGAGCGCGGTGAGCTGCAACTGATCCCGGTGGTGTCCTACGCGGCGGTGCCCGGCGCCTCCAGCGACGAACTGGAAAAAGCCGTCGCCCTCGAGGCCATGCTGGGCAAGGTGCTGCGCCGTGATGGCCTGGCCCTTGCGCAGTTGACGGCACGCCTGAACGCCTTGCTCGACAAACGCCTGGATGATCGCGATAACCCACTGGGCCCGGCAATGCTCTGCGCGTTCTTTCTGCAAGCGGGACGCAGCCTTGGCGTGGAGATTCGGGTCAAGCTGATCATCCTCAAACTGTTTGAAAAATACGTCCTCAGTGACGCCGACTTGTTGTACGGCGAAGCCAACCAGTTGCTGATCGCCACCGGCGTATTGCCTGAACTCAAGGCGGTGCCATCGCGGCGTGCGGTCGCCACTGCCGATTTGCCTGAGGACACCCCACCGACTACCGGCCATCCCGCAGACGATAGCGGGCAGGAAGTCTTCGCGGCGTTGCAGGAATTGCTGACTGCGGTGCGCGGCAGTGTGGCCCCCACCCTTGAAGCCAGCGCCGAGACCCAGCCAATCTCCACCCGTGACTTGCTACGCCTGCTCTCGCATTTGCAGCAATACGTGCCCGCGCCGGAAGTCGAGGATGACTTCGACCTGCGCAACCAGCTTGAACAATTGCTGACCCGGGTCAGCGTAAAGAGCGGCAAGTCGCGGGTGGTTGAGGACGCCGACGAGGACGTGATCAACCTGATCGCCATGCTCTTCGAGTTCATTCTCGATGATGGCACGGTGCCCGAGTCCCTCAAGGCCCTGATCGCCCGCCTGCAGATTCCGATGTTGAAAGTGGCGGTGCTCGACAAGAGTTTTTTCAGTCACGCCAACCACCCGGCGCGACGCCTGCTCAATGAAATCGCTGCGGCAGCCATGGGCTGGAGCCGGCGCGACGATTATCAGCGCGACAGCTTGTACGTGCACATCGAGCAGGTAGTGCAGCGCTTGCTGAACGATTTTGTCGATGACCCGGCGATTTTTTCCCAGTTGCTGGCAGAGTTCACCGCGTTTACCCATGACGAGCGGCGCCGCAGCGAGTTACTGGAGCAACGCACCCGTGACGCGGAAGAAGGGCGTGCCCGTACCGAAATCGCCCGCCAGCGGGTGGCCGAGGCCCTCAATCTGCGGCTGTTGGGCAAAGTCTTGCCCGAGTTCGTGGTGCAGTTCCTGCAGCAGGCCTGGAGCCAGGTACTGTTGTTGGCCTGCCTGAAGCACGGCGAACACTCCCCACAATGGGCGGCCGGGTTGCGCACTATGGATGAGTTGATCTGGAGTGTCGGCCTGAGCGAAGACACCGAAGCGGGGCGGCACTTGCTGGAGCAGTTGCCTGAATTGCTCAAGGCCCTGCGGGACGGGTTGAGCGGCGCCGCGTTTGATCCTTTCATCACGCGGGAATTTTTCACGCAATTGCAGACGTTGCATGTCCTGTCTTTCCGGGGCAATGCCGACGGAAAGTCTTCGTTGTCGCAGGTTGAGGTGCGCGAGGCATTCGTCCTCAGTCCCGCCGCACTGGCCGTTTCGGTGAGCCTGCCTGACGATGATCCCGACCTGCTCAAGGTTCGCCAACTGCGAGTTGGTTGCTGGGTCGAATTCCAGGAAGACCCTGAAAATACCCTGCGCTGCAAGCTGACGGCGATTATTGCGCCGGCCAATACCTGTATTTTTGTCAACCGCACCGGCCTCAAGGTATTGGAAAAAAGCCCGGTTGAGCTGGCATTGGAGTTCAAGCGCGGCGCGGTGCGAACCCTGGATGATGCGTTGCTGTTCGACCGCGCACTGGCCTCGGTGATTGGCAACCTGCGCCAACTTCATCGCGCCAAGTGATCGCAACCGGATAGCGGAACGCGGCATACTGAGTCACTCGAGCCTCGTTCAAGGAACCTGTATGCAGTTGGACCCCGCCAGCGGTTGGTGCCAGGGCATTCGTCATTGCCCTTCACCCAACTTCAACGAGCGCCCTGGTGGCGAGATTTCCCTGTTGGTGGTGCACAACATCAGCCTGCCACCGGCGCAATTCGCCACCGGCAAGGTGCATGAATTTTTCCAGAATCGTCTGGATGTCACGGAACATCCCTACTTTGAAGGTATTGCCGACCTACGGGTTTCTGCGCATTTTCTGATTGAGCGAGATGGCACGGTGACGCAATTTGTTTCGTGCCAGGACCGGGCCTGGCATGCCGGGGTATCGAGCTTCGAGGGCCGTGAGACCTGTAACGACTTTTCCCTGGGGATCGAGCTGGAAGGTACCGATGACCTGCCTTTCACCGATGCCCAGTATCAATCCCTGATTGCCCTGACGCGCCAGTTGTTGGCGGCGTACCCGGGCATTACCCGCCAGCGCATTTGTGGCCATAGCGATATCGCCCCGGGACGCAAGACCGATCCCGGACCCGCTTTTGATTGGGCGCGCTTTCGCAGCGCCTTGCAGGATGGAGGACACGCACAATGAGTTTTCTGGTGTTGGTGTTGGCGGTATGGATCGAGAAATTCTCGGCCCTGCGCCAGCGTATACAACGTGATGGGGGTTGGCTGCGGGAGCTGGCCAAGCTGGAATCGAGTGCCAGCCTGGGCAAACGGCCGTGGCTGATCCTCGCGCTGCTGGTGCTGCTGCCGGTGGCTTTGCTCGCGCTGTTGCTGCTGGTGCTGGAACCAGTGGCTTATGGCCTGTTGGCGCTGCCAGTGCATTTGCTGGTGGTGATCTACAGCCTGGGCCGTGGTGATCTATTGGCCGGGTTGGGACCGTTTCGTGACGCCTGGCGCCGGGGTGACCTGCAAGCAGCGGAGCATGTGGCCGAGCGTGACTTGAGCATCAGCGCCGACAGTGGTGAGCAACTGCTGGAGCGGGTCCAGGGCCATCTGTTGTGGCAGGCTTACCAAAGCTTCTTTGCGGTGATTTTCTGGTACTTCCTCCTCGGGCCAGTGGCCGCCTTGGCCTACCGGCTGCTGGCGCTGGCGACCGAGAACAGCAAGAACCCGCTGGTGGCCGAGCGTGCGGGGCAATTGCGCCATGCATTCGACTGGTTGCCCGTGCGCCTGCTGGCGGCAAGTTTTGCCTTGGTAGGCAACTTCGTGGCGGTTGGCCGGGTGATGTTGCATGAGCTGCTGAGCTGGGACATCAGCGCGGCGCAACTGGTAGAAAAAGTGGGCCTGGTGGCCGCTGAAATACCGCCGCCGGTGGTGGGCGCCGAAGGTATCAACAGCCTCGACCGTATCTGGGAACTGCTGCTGCGCGCCGCCGTGCTGTGGTATGCCGGCTTCGCCATCTGGACCGTGCTGCCCTGATCCACACCCCTCTGTAGGAGCGAGCTTGCTCGCGAAAAACGCAAGGACACCGCGTGCATCCAGATAGCGCACGTTATCGTTGAGGTTCTTCGCGAGCCAGCTCGCTCCTACTCGTTAACCTTAAGTTACAAACCTCCTTTTCGAATTGAGCTATACAGACAGAGCGCCAAATAGTGGCTATCTGCCGACGCCCTGCGCCCTCAATAAAAATAAAAGAAAAGGGAGTTCACCTGTGAAGAGCTTGCTCTATCCCGCCGTCGCGTTCATGAACCGCCTGACCTTCGGCATGAAGTTCAGCCTTATCAGCGTGCTGTTCCTGTTGCCCATGCTGGCCACCAACTATTACCTGGTGCGCGACTCCTGGCGTGAGTTCCAGGGCACCCGCATCGAGCTGCAAAGCCTTGACCTGCTGGGCAGCAGCCTGGCCCTGCGGCGTGACCTGGAAACCCTGAACAACCAGGTGCAGATCAACGCAACCCTCGGCCAGTCAGGCAAGGCCGGCGATATTGAAAGCAAGATCGTCGCCCTGGAAGAGAGCCTGCTGCAGCGCTTGCAAAGCTTCCATGCTCTGTCCGCCGACCCCGAGCAGGCCGCCGCGTTCGAAGCCAAGCGCGATGAAATGATCGCCGCCTTCAAGGCCCAGCAACAGGAAACCTCGCTGCTGAGCAAAAGCGCGCTGATCGGCAAGCTGCTTAACAAGGCGCAGATGCTCAGCCAGATCATCGCCAGCCAGTCGGGCTTGAGCCGCGATCCACAAGGCGACCTGCGCCAGCTTAGCGAACTGATCACCAGCGTCACCCCGCAAGTCACCCAAACCCTGGGCGAAGGCCGGGCAATGGGCGCTTATTCGTTGGGCCAGGGCTTTCTCAACTCGTCCTCCAGCACCCGTTTTGATGAATTGTTGCAGCAACTGGAAAAACTCCAGGCCGAATACGGCCTGAAACTGCAAGACGCCCTCGGCTCCAGCAAACCGGCCCACGCCGCGTTGGCGAGCCTGGCCGACGCGAGCAAGGCCAGCCTCAAGCAAGGCAGTGAGTTGTTCGAAGAGCAGGTTGTCATGGCCGAAACCCTCGACGCCCCATGGCAAGGCTTCTACGACGAAGTCAGCACGTTGATGGCCAAGACCTATCAACTCGACGAAGCCACCCTGACCTTTCTCGAGCAGCAACTGGAGCAACGCCTGTCAGAAAACCGCACGCACATGATCGGATTGGTAGCGGCCCTGGCCTCGGTGTTTTTGCTGATCTTCTATCTGTACGCCGGGTTCTATGCCTCGACCCGCACCACTCTGCGCCACCTCGGGGCGATGATGGACAAGGTGGCGGCGGGTGACATGACCGTCACCTTCATCGCCCAAAGCCGCGACGAACTGGGGGATTTGGGCCAGGTGTTCAACGCCACCGTGGCAAAAATCCATGACCTGATCGAGCGGGTAGGGCACACCGTCAACCAGGTCGAGCACCAGGCCGGCCAAGTGGAGTCGGTCTCGGCCAGCAGCAACCAGGCCGTCTCCGGCCAGCGCAGCCAGATCGAGCAAGTGGCGACCGCCATGAACCAGATGTCATCCACTGCCCAGGAAGTCGCCCGCAGTGCGGCAGCGGCGGTCAGCAGCGCCCACAGCGTCAACGAGGAAACCGTCAGTGGTCGCGGCCTGGTGCAGTCACAGCAAGGCAGCATCGCGGCGTTGGCCTCGGAGATCGATCAATCGGTGCGGGTGATCAACCAGTTAGCCATCGACAGCCAATCCATCAGCCGCGTGCTGGAAGTGATCAAGAGCATCGCCGAGCAGACCAATCTACTGGCGCTGAATGCTGCCATCGAAGCCGCGCGCGCCGGTGAACAAGGGCGCGGTTTCGCGGTGGTGGCCGATGAGGTGCGCACCCTGGCCCGGCGTACCCAGCAGTCCACCGAGGAAATCGAGCAGATGATTGCCAAGCTCCACAGCGGCGTCGGCGCAGCAGTGAAGGCCATGGGCAGCAGCCACGAGCTGGCCAATGGCACGGTAGGGCAGTCGGAAAAGGTCCAACAGGCTCTGGAAAATATCCTCGGCGCCGTGGGAATGATCGTCGACCAGAACCAGCAGATTGCCGCCGCCGTCGAGCAGCAGACTGCCGTGGCACACGACATCGATCAGAACATCGTCGAGATCAACCGTGCGGGTGAGCATGCGGCACAGGGCGCGCACCAGACCGAAGCAGCCAGCCGGCAGTTGTCCTTGCAAGTGATCGAGCTGAAGCAGTTGATCGGCGCCTTTCGGGTGTGAGGCTTCGCTGTAGGAATAATCCGCGAGGCACGTGGCGCCTGTCTCATTTTTGACGTTGATCTTTTTCCACTGCCAAAATGGGTGAGAATTGTTTCACCTATTTTCGCGGAGGTTCGGTCATGACCAACGCAGTCGTCGGCGTTAGAGGGCATTGCACCCATTGCGATATGTCCTTTGAACTCAAGCCTTGGCAACTCAATGCCATTGCCATGGACGTGCCTTTTGATTGCTCGTATTGCCATAAAGGCGTGCAACCGAGTTGCCCCAAGCAGCTGAAGCAGTTCAAGTCCCTGGACAACCTCGGGCTGTTGCGTCCGAGCATGATCGTACTCACCAGCGCGGCATTGCTGGTGGCGCTGGTGGCGGAGTGGATAGGGCTGATCAGTGTGATCGGACAGCTCAATGTCTCGCTGATGGCCGTGCTGATCTACTTCATGACTTTGCGTTATGCCCGTCACCGGCAGCGGATGACGCTGACATTGCGTGAGGTAAAACCCCTACCAGTTGAACAGCTCGCAGGCATTGCGGCTGCTCGCCTCAGCCAACGCTGAAGGGCTGATGCCCATGCGCTCCGCCAGGGCGCCACAGATGTCCGGCAGATGTTCGGGGCTGTTGCGCTGGCCCGCGTACATGACGGGCGCCATGTCCGGCGAATCGGTCTCCAGCACCACCGCTTCCAGCGGCAGCCGGGCGATCACTTTGTGCATGCGCAGGGCTTGCGGCCACGTCGCCGCGCCGCCCAGGCCGAGTTTGAAACCGAGCTTGATGTATTCACGGGCCTCTTCCTGGCTGCCGGCAAACGCGTGAATGATGCCGCCCCGTGGCAGGCGAATGCGCTTGAGGGTGGCGATCACGGCGGCGTGGCTGCGGCGCACATGCAGCAGCGCCGGTAGCTGGAAATCCACCGCCAGCTTCAGTTGGGCTTCAAACAGGCTTTGCTGGCGCTCGCGGTCCAGCTGTTCGAGGAAGTAGTCCAGGCCGATTTCGCCCACCGCGCACAGTTGCCGGTGGCCATTCAGGCGGGTCAGCCAGTCGCCCAGTTCGGTCAGGTCGGCGGGGCGATGGTCGTCGAGATACACCGGGTGCAGACCGAAGGCGGCGAATAAATCCGCGTCGGTTTGCACCAGTTCCCACAGCCGTTGCCAATTCTGCTGATAGACCCCCAGCACCACCATCCTGCGCACGCCCAACTGGCGACTGCGGCTCAGGACCTCAGCGCGATCAGCGTCGAAGTCCGGAAAGTCCAGGTGGGTGTGGCTGTCGATCAGCTCCACACCGCTTACTCCGAATGAATCCGTTGTTTGAACGTGCGGCCGATGGCGTGCACGCCCGGCGCGTAGTGCTGCTCTTCAATGGCCGCCAACGCCAGGCGCAGCGCGGTGTCGGCGATCAATTGATGCTGCTGGGCCATGGCGTTCACCGGCAACGGCAGGAAATCCAGCAGTTGGGTGTCGCCAAATGTCCCCAGGCGCAGCGGGCGGGATTTGAGCGGGAAGTCATGCAGCGCATCAAACACCCCTTGCAGCAGGACGTAGGACGTCGTCACCAGCGCGTCAGGCAAATGCCCCAGGCTTTGCAGCAATTGCTCCATCAGCTGTCGGCCACAATCGCGGCTGAACGACTCACCTTGTTCGATCAGCACTTCACCGTTGAAGTCTTTCAGCGCTTCCTTGAAGCCGGCGGCACGCTCCTGGCTGATGCTCAGCTCTGGCCGCGCGCCGATCAACACGATCTGCTTGGGCAGCGGTTGCAGCAAGCTGCTGGTCAATTGCTGGCAGGCCTGGCGATCATCACTGACCACCGAGCAGAACTGCGTAGACTCCATCACCCGGTCAATGGCAATGACCGGCAAACCCTTGGCTTGCAGCTCGCGGTAGCTGTCGTCATTGGCCGGCAGACAGCTGGCGACAAACAACGCATCGCAGCGGCGGGCGCGGAACAATTGCAGCAATTGCCGTTCACTGTTGGCGTCGTCATCGGAACTGGCGATCAGCAGTTGATAGCCACGGGCCCGCGCGCCTTGCTCCAGCAGCTTGGCGATGCGTGCGTAACTGGGGTTTTCCAGGTCCGGCAGGATAAACCCCAGGGTACGGGTATGCCGGCTGCGCAGCCCGGCGGCCTGGGGGTTGGGCGTAAAGCCATGTTCTTCAACCACGGCGCGCACCCGTTCGACGGTTGCGCTGCTGATCCGTTGCTGTTCGGCCTTGCCATTGATGACGTAGCTGGCGGTGGTCACAGACACACCGGCAATGCGCGCGATATCACTGAGTTTCAAACCGGGATTTCCTTGTTTTTTAGAGCTTGCCCCGACACTTTGTCCAATCGTAACCGATTACTGCAGGCGACCATTGTCGTAACTCAACAGCCGAGTGGCTCTTCAATCATGGGAAATTAACGCGTAATCTGCCATAAATTCTAGATTAAACGTTTCAGCAAGCGTATTTTTACGATTATCGCGACGAGCGTGGTCCTGCCAACTGACCACTCAGTCAATTTTTTCGAACGCCTTTGCACTGATTTATTCAAAATAATACCTAGTGCGCACGCCGCACTAACTAGGAGAACGGCATGCTTGAGCTCACCCACGAGCAGATATCCATGGGCCAGACGGCTGTGGATAAGTCTGCTGCCTTGCAACTGCTCGCTGAAAAACTGGTGGCCGATGGCCTGGTCGCCGAGGGTTACCTCAGTGGCTTGCAAGCGCGTGAAGCCCAAGGCTCGACCTTTCTCGGCCAAGGCATCGCCATTCCCCACGGCACTCCCGAAACCCGCGACCAGGTGTTCGCCACCGGGGTGCGCCTGCTGCAATTTCCCGACGGTGTGGATTGGGGCGATGGCCAGATCGTCTACCTGGCGATCGGCATCGCCGCCAAATCCGACGAACACCTGCGCCTGCTGCAACTGCTGACCCGCGCCCTTGGCGAGACCGACCTGGGCCAGGCCCTGCGCCGCGCCAGCTCCGCCGAAGCTTTGCTGAAACTGCTGCAAGGCGCACCGCAGGAGCTGGCGCTGGACGCACAGATGATTGGTCTGGGCGTGTCGGCGGACGATTTCGAAGAACTGGTGTGGCGTGGCGCACGCCTGCTGCGCCAGGCCGATTGCGTGAGCAACGGCTTTGCCGCCGTGCTGCAACAAGTCGATGCGTTGCCCCTGGGCGATGGCCTGTGGTGGTTGCACAGCGAGCAGACGGTGAAGCGCCCGGGCCTGGCGTTTGTCACCCCGGACAAACCGATGCGTTACCTGGGGCAGCCATTGAGCGGCCTGTTCTGCCTGGCCAGCCTCGGTGAGGCTCACCAGACCTTGCTCGAACGCCTGTGCGCCTTGCTGATCGAAGGCCGCGGCCAGGAACTCGGTCGCGCCACCAGCAGCCGCGCCGTGCTGGAAGTACTCGGCGGTGAACTGCCGGTCGACTGGCCAAGCGTGCGCATCGCCCTGGCCAACGCCCACGGCCTGCATGCGCGCCCCGCGAAGATCCTCGCGCAATTGGCAAAAAGTTTTGACGGCGAAATCCGTGTGCGCATCGTCGACGGCGATGTCAGCGCGGTGTCGGTAAAAAGCCTGAGCAAGTTGCTGAGCCTTGGCGCACGCCGTGGCCAGGTGCTGGAATTTGTCGCTGAACCGGGCATTGCCGGTGACGCCTTGCCTGCCTTGTTGGCGGCGGTAGAAGAAGGCCTCGGCGAAGAAGTCGAGCCGCTGCCAGCGGTAAGCTCCCAGCAGGTCGTCGTCGACATCGAACCGGTGCTCAGCGCGCCGGCGTCCGGCAGCCTGATCCAGGCCATCGCCGCCGCCCCCGGCATTGCAATTGGCCCGGCGCATATCCAGGTGCTGCAACCTTTCGAATACCCGCTGCGCGGCGAGTCGCCGGTGATCGAGCGCCAGCGCCTGCACGCGGCATTGACAGACGTGCGCCGGGATATCCAGGGCCTGATCGAACGCAGTAAATCCAAGGCGATCCGCGAGATCTTCATCACCCACCAGGAGATGCTCGACGACCCGGAACTGACTGACGAAGTCGAGACGCGCCTCAAGCAGGGCGAAAGCGCCGAAGCCGCCTGGATGAGCGTGATCGAGGCCGCCGCCAAACAGCAGGAGTCGCTGCAGGACGCCTTGCTCGCCGAGCGCGCCGCCGATTTGCGTGACATTGGCCGCCGCGTGCTGGCGCAACTGTGCGGTGTCGAAACCGCCCAGGAGCCCGACGAACCCTACATTCTGGTGATGGACGAAGTCGGCCCGTCTGACGTCGCGCGCCTGGACCCGGTGCGTGTCGCCGGCATCCTCACCGCCCGTGGCGGCGCCACTGCCCACAGCGCCATCGTCGCCCGCGCCCTGGGCATTCCCGCGCTGGTGGGCGCAGGCCCGGCGGTGTTGCTGCTGGCCTCGGGCACGCCGTTGCTGCTGGATGGCCAGCGCGGTCGCTTGCATGTCGACGCCGACGCCGCCACCTTGCAGCGCGCCACCGTCGAGCGCGACACCCGCGAACAACGCTTGCAAGCCGCTGCCGAGCAACGCCATCAACCGGCCCTGACCCGCGATGGCCATGCCGTCGAAGTGTTCGCCAATATCGGCGAAAGCGCCGGGGTTGCCAGCGCAGTGGAGCAGGGCGCCGAAGGCATCGGTCTGTTACGCACCGAACTGATTTTCATGGCCCACAAACAGGCGCCGGATGAAGCCACCCAGGAAGCCGAATACCGCCGCGTGCTCGACGGCCTCGGCGGTCGGCCACTGGTGGTGCGCACCCTTGATGTGGGCGGTGACAAACCGCTGCCTTACTGGCCGATCGCCAAGGAAGAAAACCCCTTCCTCGGCGTGCGCGGCATCCGCCTGACCCTGCAACGTCCGCAGATTATGGAAGCGCAATTGCGCGCGCTGTTGCGCTCGGCGGACAACCGTCCACTGCGCATCATGTTCCCCATGGTCGGCAGCGTGGACGAGTGGCGCCAGGCCCGGGACATGACCGAGCGCCTGCGCCTGGAAATCCCGGTGGCCGACCTGCAATTGGGGATCATGATCGAAGTGCCGTCGGCCGCGTTGCTGGCGCCGGTACTGGCCAAGGAAGTGGACTTCTTCAGCGTCGGCACCAACGACCTGACCCAGTACACCCTGGCCATCGACCGTGGCCACCCGACGCTGTCGGCCCAGGCTGACGGCCTGCATCCGGCCGTGTTGCAACTGATCGACATCACCGTGCGTGCCGCCCATGCCCATGGCAAATGGGTGGGGGTGTGCGGCGAGTTGGCGGCCGACCCGTTGGCGGTTCCGGTGTTGGTCGGCCTGGGAGTGGATGAGCTGAGCGTGTCTGCGCGCAGCATTCCAGAGGTCAAGGCACGGGTACGTGAATTCAGTCTGAGCGAGGCCCAAGGCCTGGCCCAAAAAGCTCTGGCGGTGGGTTCTCCCGCCGAAGTGCGTGCGCTTGTGGAGGCCGTGTAAATGGCAAGGATTTTAAGCCTAACGCTGAACCCGGCGTTGGACCTGACGGTGCGCCTGGCGCGCCTGGAACCGGGCGAGGTCAACCGCAGCGAAGCGATGATCACCCACGCTGCCGGCAAGGGCGTGAACGTCGCGCAGGTGCTGGCGGACCTTGGTCATCAGGTGAGCGTGGGCGGTTTTCTCGGTGCAGCGAACCCGCAGGCGTTCGACGCACTGATCGCTAGTCGTGGGTTTGGCGATGCGTTCATTCGCGTGCCAGGAGAAACTCGTAGCAATATCAAGATTGCCGAACAGGATGGCCGGGTCACCGACATCAATGCACCGGGGCCGTGGGTGAGTGAGCAGGCGCAAGCTCAACTGCTGAAACTACTGGCGGTGATCGGCCCTGAATTCGATGCGGTAGTGGTCGCCGGCAGCCTGCCACGCGGCATCACCCCTCAGTGGTTTCAGGGCCTGCTGCAGCAACTGAAAAACCTCGGTTTGAAAGTCGCCCTGGACACCAGCGGCGAAGCGCTGCGCGTCGGGTTGAAGGCCGGCCCATGGTTGGTCAAACCCAATACCGAAGAACTGGCCGATGCCCTCGGTCATGCCACGGATGCTGTCAGCCAACTGCATCGGCAAGGTGTTGAGCATGTGGTGGTCTCCGACGGTGCCGCAGGCGTGAGCTGGTACAGCCCGGAAACGGCGCTGCACGCCACGCCACCCAAGGTAACGGTGGCCAGTACCGTAGGCGCCGGCGACTCGCTGTTGGCCGGGATGCTTCACGGTTTGCTCAGTGGCGATACGCCGGAGCAAACCCTGCGCTGCGCCACCGCCATTGCCGCGATGGCGGTTACGCAAATCGGTTTTGGCATCACCGATGAGGCACAGCTTGAGACTTTGCAGAGCGGCGTCCACGTGCGCCCGCTGACAGAACAATAAGAGGGTTGGTCATGAAGTTAGCCATTGTTACTGCCTGCCCGAATGGCATGGTCACCAGTGTGCTGTGCGCCCGCTTGCTCGACGCTGCCGCGCAGCGCCAGGGCTGGAGCACCAGCGTCGAAGTGGTGGACGTGCAACACCCGGAACGCCAATTGTCGGCGGCCACCATTGAAGCCGCCGAGTGGGTGTTGCTGGTCAGCAGCACGCCGGTGGACATGCAGCGTTTCGTCGGCAAGCGCGTATTCCGCAGCACGCCGGCCCAGGCGCTGCAGGATGTGGACGCGGTATTGCGTCGCGGGGTCGAAGAGGCCCAGGTGCAGGTGGCTGATGCGGCACCGGCGAAAACTGCGCCGCGTATCGTCGCGATCACGGCGTGCCCGACCGGCGTCGCCCACACCTTCATGGCTGCCGAAGCGTTGCAGCAAACCGCCAAGCGCCTCGGGTATGACCTGCAGGTGGAAACCCAAGGTTCGGTGGGCGCCCGCACGCCGCTGAGCGCCGAGGCTATTCGTGACGCCGATGTGGTGCTGTTGGCCGCCGACATCGAAGTCGCCACCGAGCGATTTGCCGGCAAGAAAATCTACCGCTGTGGCACCGGGATTGCGCTCAAGCAATCCGAGGCGACCCTCAACAAGGCGCTGGCCGAAGGCAAGCAGGAATCCGCCGCCAGCGGTGCTGCCGCCAAACCGGAGAAGACCGGCGTCTACAAACACCTGCTCACCGGCGTGTCGTTCATGCTGCCGATGGTAGTGGCGGGTGGTCTGTTGATCGCCCTGTCGTTTGTGTTCGGTATTCATGCCTTTGAAGAAAAAGGCACCCTGGCCGCCGCATTGAAAACCGTCGGCGACCAGGCCTTCATGCTGATGGTGCCGCTGTTGGCGGGTTATATCGCCTACTCGATTGCCGACCGTCCAGGCCTGGCTCCGGGGATGATCGGCGGCCTGCTGGCCAGCACCTTGGGCGCGGGATTTATCGGCGGGATTTTTGCCGGTTTCCTCGCCGGCTACGGCGTCAAATTCATCAGCCGTGCGATCCGTTTGCCCCAGAGCCTGGAAGCCCTCAAGCCGATCCTGATCATCCCGTTGCTGGCGAGCCTGTTCACGGGTCTTGCGATGATTTACCTGGTAGGGCCGCCGGTGGCGAAGATGCTCACCGGGCTCACGGATTTCCTCAGCACCATGGGCACCACCAACGCCGTGCTGCTGGGCATCTTGCTGGGCGGCATGATGTGCGTCGACCTCGGTGGCCCGATTAACAAAGCTGCCTACGCGTTTTCCGTCGGCCTGCTGGCGGCGCAAAGCGGTGCCCCCATGGCCGCGACCATGGCCGCCGGCATGGTGCCGCCGATTGGCATGGGCATCGCCACCTTGCTGGCGCGGCGCAAGTTCGCCCAGACCGAGCGCGAAGCCGGCAAGGCCGCGCTGATCCTCGGCATGTGCTTTATCTCTGAAGGCGCGATTCCGTTTGCCGCCAAGGATCCGCTGCGAGTGATTCCGGCGAGCATCGCTGGCGGCGCGCTGACCGGTGCGCTGTCGATGTATTTCGGCTGCAAACTGATGGCGCCCCATGGCGGGTTGTTTGTGATGCTGATCCCGAATGCGATCAACCATGCGCTGCTGTATCTGCTGGCGATCGTGGCCGGGAGTTTGTTGACCGCTGTGGTGTATGCGTTGATCAAGCGTCCCGAAGTGGTCGAGCTGACGGTCACGCCGGTGTCATAACTCGTTCATCCCTTCATGCTTAAGTTTCCCTTTTGCTGCTCGAGAGGGAACCTGCATGACCCACTTCAACCTCGGTCGCCGCCGTGTGATGCAAGCCGTCGGCGCCGGCCTGTTGCTGCCGGGCCTCGCGCCTGCGGTGATCGCCTCGGTCAAGGATCGCCCGCAACTCACCGACGGTGTGCAGTCCGGCGACCTGCTGGGCGACCGCGCGATGATCTGGAGCCGCAGCGACCGCCCGGCGCGGATGGTGGTGGAGTGGGACACCCGCAGTGTGTTCAGCAACCCGCGTAAATTCGTCTCGCCCCTGGCCGACAGCCGCACCGACTTCACCGCCCGTGTCGAACTCACCGGCCTGCCTGTCGACCAGGCGATTTTCTACCGTGTGCACTTCGAAGATGCCCAAACCGGTGTGGCCAGCGAGCCTTGGTTCGGCCACCTGCGCAGCGTGCCGCAGCAACGCCGGGATATCCGTTTCGTGTGGAGCGGCGACACCGTCGGCCAGGGATTCGGCATCAACCCGGACATCGGCGGCATGCGCATCTACGAAGCCATGCGCCTGCGCCTGCCGGACTTCTTTATCCACAGCGGCGACACCATCTACGCCGACGGCCCGGTGCCCGCGCAACTGACCACCGAAGACGGACGCATCTGGCGCAACATCACCACCGAAGCCAAAAGCAAAGTCGCCGAAACCCTGAATGAATACCGTGGCAACTATCGCTACAACCTGATGGACGAAAACGTGCGTCGCTTCAATGCGGAAGTGCCGCAGATCTGGCAGTGGGACGACCACGAAGTGATCAACAATTGGTCGCCGAGCAAGCAACTGGATGAGCGCTACAAGACCCGCGACATCAACACCTTGGTAGGCCGTGCGCGGCAGGCTTGGCTGGAATATTCACCCATGCGCCGGCAAAGCGCCGACCAGGGCGGGCGGATTTATCGCAAGCTCAGCTACGGCCCGTTGCTGGATGTCTTCGTGTTGGACATGCGCAGCTATCGCGGGCCGAACGACGACAACCTGGGCGGCGAAAAACCGTTCCTGGGTCGTGAGCAACTGGACTGGCTCAAGCGCGAATTGAAAGCCTCCCAGGCGCAATGGAAAGTCATTGCTGCGGACATGCCCATTGGCCTTGGCGTGCCCGACGGTGAGGTCAGCCCCGGAGTGCCGCGCTGGGAAGCGATCGCCAACGGCGACCCGGGCCCGGCCCAGGGGCGCGAATTGGAAATCGCCGAATTGCTCGCGTTTTTGCGGGCGCAGAAGGTGCGTAATCACGTGTGGCTCACGGCAGATGTGCATTACTGCGCGGCCCATCACTACCATCCGGATCGGGCGACGTTTCAGGACTTCGAACCGTTCTGGGAGTTTGTCGCCGGGCCACTGAATGCCGGGAGTTTCGGACCTAATCCGCTGGATAAAACCTTTGGCCCGGAAGTGGTGTTCGAGAAGGCTCCGCCCGTGCAGAACACCTCGCCGTTTGCCGGGTTTCAGTTTTTTGGCGAAGTGCAGATTGATGGGCAGACGGCGGAGCTGACGGTGATTTTGCGGGACCTGGATGGGGTGTCGGTGTTTGAGCAGAAGCTGGCGCCAGTGTGATTGCAATGCAATCTACCTACTGAAGAAGAGCCAATGTGGGAGCGGGCTTGCTCGCGAAGGCGGTGTGTCAGTCAACAGATGTATCGACTGATCCACTGCCTTCGCGAGCAAGCCCGCTCCCACATTTTGATCGGCGTATTTTCAGGGGGTCAGTAAACATCCCGGCGATAACGGCCCTGCTCGATCAACCGCTCAACCGCCTCACTGCCCAGCACCTCGTGCAGCACCTGATCCACACCCGCCGCCATCCCCTGCAAACTGCCGCAGACGTAAATCGCGGCGCCCTCGGCAATCCATTTACGCAACACATCCGCCGACTCACGCAGGCGATCCTGAACGTAGATTTTTTCCGCCTGGTCGCGGGAAAACGCCAGGTCCAGCAACGCCAGGTCACCGCTGGCCAGCCAGCCTTGCAGCTCGTCCTGGCAGTGGTAGTCGTGGGCGATATTGCGTTCGCCAAACAGCAGCCAGTTGCGCTGCTGACCGTCGGCAATCCGTGCCTTGAGCAAGCTGCGCAACCCGGCAAGGCCGGTGCCGTTGCCCAGCAGAATCATCGGCACCGGCTCGCTCGGCAGGTGGAAACCACTGTTACGCCGCAGTCGCAGGCTGATGGTCGAGCCCAGCGGTGCATGTTCGGTCAACCAGCCGGAACCCACGCCCACGCTGCCATCGGGGTGACGTTCCTGGCGCACGATCAGCTCCAGCACGCCGTCGCTGGCAATCGAGGCGATGGAGTATTCGCGCATGCTCAACGGCACCAGTGCATTGACCAGCGCCTGGGCATGCAGGCCCACCAGATGCCCGCGATTGTCCGGTAGCTGGCGGCTGGCCAACGCGCGGTCGAGGGTGTATGCCAGGCCGTCGATCACCACACCTTCGCTGCCCGCCAGTCCCAGGCCGTCGAGGAAATGTTCGATGGCCCATGGGCAATTACGCGGCAGCACTTCTACCAGGTCACCGGCCAGCCAATCCCGTGGGGCTGGCGGGGTGAGCCCGAGCAGATAGACGCCGGAGCCGCTGCTGTCCGGATTGAGCAGGGTACGGTGCTTCACGGTCCAGTTTTCATAGGTCGCGGTGGCCCATGCCGCCGCGGGTGCATGGCCGGTCAGTTGGCCGAGTTGTTGTTGCCAGTGCAGCAACGCATCGGTGTCGCCGCTGTCGACTTCCACCGGGGCGAACAGCGGGTTGCCGCCCTGGTTGGTCAGCCAGAAATGCAGGCGCCGGGCGAAGCCGCAGAAGTGTTGGTACTGGCGATCACCCAAGGCCAGCACGGAGTAGTTCAAGCCCTTGAGAGAGAGGTCTTGGCCGAGCACGCTGCGTTCGAACCCCCGGGCGCTGTCCGGCGCTTCGCCGTCGCCGAAGGTGCTGACCACAAACAATGCATTGCTCGACTGGCGCAGATCTTCTTCGCTGACGCTGCCCAACGATTGCACCTTTACCGGCAAACCGGCGGCCTGCAATTGGCCGGCGGTCTGCCAGGCCAGTTGCTCGGCAAAACCGCTCTGGCTGGCAAAGCCGATCAGCCAGGCAGGGGCATCGCTGTGGTTATCGGTCAGGCCTTTACGCGCATCGCGCACCTGGCGCTTTTTGCGGCGGCGGTCCAGGTACAGCAGCCAGCCCGTGATAAAGAACAGCGGCATGAGCAGCGCGGTGAGCGTCAGGCTAATGCGGCCGGGCAGGCCGAAATAACTGCCGGTGTGCAGTGCATAAATGCTGGTCAGGATCTGTGCCTTGAAGCTTTTGCCGGCGTAGGTGTCGTGGGATTTGACCTCGCCGGTGGCCGGGTCGAGGTTGATCTGGTTCAGTGCGCGGTCGTGAGGCGAGGTCTTCAGCAAGTAGTAGACAGTGGCGGGTTGCCCGGCGACCGCTGGCATCCGGATGTTATAGCCGCTCAAACCGGGGCCGGCGTTGCTGTAGATGCTGCTCCAGATCGCGTCGTAATTGGCCACGGGCGCTGGGCCTTCCGGCGCCGGGCCGCGTTTGCGTACGCGTTCGTTTTGCGGGGCGTCGGACAGCATTTTGGTCAGGCCATTGCTGTACCACTCGTAGGACCAGAACAGCCCGGTCAGCGCCGCCAATAGATAGAACAGCAGGCACCAGGTGCCGAACACCGAGTGCAGGTCCCAGTTGAAACTGCGGCCCTTTTTGCGCCAGTCGAGGGTCAGCCATGCGCGCCAGCTGGCCACTTGGCGCGGCCAGCGCAGGTACAAGCCCGAGAGGCAGAAGAACACCAGGATCAGCGTACAGGCGCCGGTGATTTGCCGGCCGGTATCGCCGATGGCGAGGAAGCGGTGCAGTTGCAGCACGAAGCCGAAGAACTCCTGGCCGACGGCGTCGCCCAGGTAGTCGCCGGTGTACGGGTCGAAGTAGCGCATCTGGCCACGACGCTCACCGGGCGGCGGGGTGAACCAGACCTTGGCGGCGTCGGTGCTGTCGGGTTGCACCGTGAGCATCGACACCACTTTGCCTTCACGGGCCTCCAGCAGGCGCACCAGCTCAGCGGGCGGCAGCACGCCGGCCGGACGCTTTTCCACCGTCAACACCGTCGGGTTCAGCAACTCGATGATTTCATCCTGGAACGACACCGTCGCGCCGGTGATCCCCATCAAGGCCAACACCAGCCCGGCGGTAATGCCGAAGAACCAATGCAACTGGAACAGGGTTTTCTTCAACACGTCGTACGGCCTCGTCATCGGTTAGGTGGTTCACGGCGCGCATTATGCCGCGAGTTGTCGAGAAACATTCTTTTTTACACGCAAAAACCCCACGCATCCGATGCGTGGGGTTTTTGCGGTGATTTGTATCGGTTTAGAAATGGAAACTGGTGGTCAGCATTGCTGTGCGGCCCGCTGCCTGGTTGGCGAAGTGTGCCGCGAACGCCTTGTCGTAATACGTCTTGTCGGTGAGGTTTTGCACGTTCAACTGCAGGTCGACGTTCTTGGTCAGCTTGTAGCTGGCCATGGCGTCGTAGCGGGTATAGGACGGCACGTAAACGGTGTTGCCCGCGTCGCCATAGACTTCGTCGACATAGAACGCGCCGCCACCGATGGTCAGCTTTGGTGTCACGTCATAGGTGGTCCACAGGCTGAAGGTGTTCTTCGGCGTGTTGGGCATCTGGTTGCCTTTGTTGGAGCCGGCACTGACGACGCCGTTACGGCCGTTCAAGCCTGGGTCCACCAGTTCGCTTTTCAGGTAGCTGTAGCCAGCGAACACTTGCCATTGATCGGTGAGCTTGCCGCTGGCGGACAACTCCAGACCGTCGACGCGGGATTCGCCGCCGTTTTCATAGGTCAGCGCATCCACCAGGATTCGCGTGTTTTTCTTCTCGGTGCGGAACACCGCGGCGGTCAGAGACAGGCGGTCGTGGAACATGTCCCACTTGGTGCCCAGTTCGTAGTTGACGGTTTCTTCGGGCTTCAGGTCGCTGGCAGCGGCGCCGGCAGACAGCGGGTTGCCATCGGCACCTTCGCCCACCAGGCCGCCGGCGGGCGATGCCGAAGTGGCGTAGGACGCGTAGATGCTGCCGTTCTCCACCGGCTTCCAGACCAGGCCGGCCTGCCAGTTGAAGAACTGGCTGTCGTCCTTGATCTTGCTGCGTGCCTTGACGGTAGCGCTTGGCACCGCGTTGGTGTTGGCCACGGTGTCGAAGGTGTCGTAGCGCAGGCCGACGTTCAGCAGCCATTGCGGGTCCAGCTCAATGGTGTCGAACACATAGGCCGCGCGGCTGGTGGCTTTGGTGTTGGTACCGTTGTAGTTGCGCGCGATGCTGCTGGTCCACGGATCGCCCGGGTTCGGGTTGCTCAACGACGTACAGCTGGGCGCGGTGCCGGGGTTGCACACTTGCGCGTTGTTGGAGTTGCCGAAGTTGTAGCCGCTGACACGGGTTTCTTCACCGGTAAATTCCAGGCCAGTGGAGTAAGAGTGCTTGAAGCCCAGGGCCTGGAAGCTGCCAAACAGATCCGTCTGGTTGGTGGTGGTTTCGGTGGTGGACACGCGTGCGTTGGCGCGGCGCCATACGGTGCCGAACTGGCTGACATTACGCTTGCTGTCGTCCGGTTGCGTGAGGATGTAGTCCTGCCCGGTGTTGCCATGGCGCAGGGTGTTTTTCAGCGTCATGTTGTCGTTCAGGTCGTGCTCGATGGAGACCGTACTGATGTCGGCGCGGGTCTTGCGGAAGTCGCGGCTCTTCAGGCCGTAGAAGTTATTGCTGTCACCGCCATCGGTGGGTTTGTCATGCACGTGGGCGGTGGCGGTCGGCGAGCTGTAGCCATACGGAATCCCCGAATCCGGCAGGTCGTTGCTTTCCATGTGGTAGTAGCTGAGGTTGACGCGGGTCGGGGTGCCCAGGCCAAAGGTCAGCGACGGGGCCACGCCCCAACGGTCGTAGTTGACGGCGTCACGCCCGGCGACGTTCTGTTCGTGGCTCATCAGGTTCAGGCGGAACGCCGCGCTGTCGAGGAACTGACGGTTGACGTCGAGCACGTAGCGGCGGGTCTGGTCGGAGCCGTAGGTGAAGCCGCCATTGGTGAAGTCTCGCGCCTGTGGCGTCTTGCTCACCAGGTTGAGGCTGCCGCCAGCCGAGCCGCGGCCGCCGAAGGACGAATTGGGACCTTTGCTGACTTCGATGGACTCGATGTCGAAGATCTCGCGGCTCTGGCCGCCGGTGTCGCGCACGCCGTCGAGGTAAGTGTCGCCCTGGGCGTCAAAGCCGCGAATGAACGGACGGTCGCCCTGTGGGTTGCCGCCTTCACCGGCGCCGAAGGTAATCCCCAGCACGGTGCGCAAGGCATCCTGCAACGAGGTGGCGGCGGTGTCCTTGAGGACTTGCTGCGGCACAACGGTGACGGAGCGCGGGGTGTCTACCAGCGGTGCGGTGTACTTTTGCGAAGAGGCTTTGTCGACCTGGTAGGACGTGCTGTCCTGTTCCTGGCCGGTGATGCTGGTGGCTCCCAGGGAAATGCTGTTGCGCTCGCCTTTCTGCTCGGTGTTTTCAGCCGCTTGCGCCAGTTGGGCGGCAGAGCTTGCGCTGATGGCAACGCCGATGGCCGAGGCCAGCAAACGCGGTGAACTGGCAGGTGTTTTTATCGAAGTGCGCGGCATGAAAGTGTCCTTTCCCCAAGGAGGTGAGGCCGCGGAATATAGGGAGAACAAGACTATATATCAATTGCGATACATTACTATTCGCACTGAATTTACGTTCTTTACACTTTTTGCTTACGGTTTTTACATTCTCGTTCGTCTATTGCGCGGCAGTAGGGTTGTACACAGTCAATAAGAATCACTACCATTGGCGCCTCACTGTTTTCAGGTAACGCCCCCATGTTGCTGCACGTTCCCGGCCTGTTCTCTCGCGAGGAAGTGCTGCGCATCCGCGAAGCCCTGACGCACACCGAGTGGGCCGACGGCAAAATCACTGCCGGGCATCAATCGGCCAAGGCCAAACACAATCTGCAACTGCCGGAAGGCCACCCACTGGCGCAGGAAATTGGCGCAGCGATTCTTGATCGCCTGTGGAAAAATCCGCTGTTCATGTCAGCGGCGTTACCGCACAAGGTCTTCCCTCCGTTGCTCAACTGTTACACCGCCGGTGGCAGTTTCGACTTTCATATCGACAATGCCGTGCGCCAGTCCAAGGGCAGCCACGAGCGCGTGCGCACTGACCTTTCCTCCACGGTATTTTTCAGCGACCCCGACGACTACGACGGCGGCGAGCTGGAAATCCAGGACACCTTCGGCCTGCAGCGGGTCAAGTTGCCGGCGGGCGACATGGTGCTGTACCCCGGCTCCAGCCTGCACAAAGTCAACGCCGTGACCCGTGGCGCACGCTACGCCTCGTTTTTCTGGACCCAAAGCCTGGTGCGCGAAGACAGCCAGCGCACGCTGCTGTTCGAGATGGACGGTGCGATCCAGCAACTGAGTCGGGACGTGCCCGACCACCCGGCGCTGATCCAGCTCACCGGTACCTATCACAACCTGCTGCGCCGCTGGGTTGAGGTCTGAGCGTGGGCTTTTTATTGCGCCGTGAAGAAGTCCTCAACGTTGAGCAACTGCAGTCCATGCTCGACGATTCCCCGGCGCGCGCCGCCCAGGCGATTTTGATCGCCGCGAAAGAGGGCGTTTTGGATGCCCAGGCGCTGCTCGGGCAGATCCTGCTGGAAGGGCGCGGCATCGAGCGCGATGAAGCACTGGCGGTGCGCTGGTTCCGGATCGCGGCCCACGGTGGGCATTTGATGGCGCGCAATATGCTCGGGCGTTGCCTGGAGCATGGTTGGGGGTGTGGGGCGGATGCCGTGGCGGCAGCGCGGGAATATCGTCTGGCGGCCGAGGCCGGTCTGGATTGGGGGTTGTACAACTACGCCAACCTGCTGGCGACCGGGCGCGGGGTTGCCGAGGACCAAAACCAGGCGCTGGCGTGTTATCGACAGGCGGCGGAACTGGGCCATGCCAAGTCGATGAACCTGCTGGGGCGTTATCTGGAAGAAGGGCAGCACTGCCCGAGGGATCTGGAGGCGGCGGTGGCGTGGTATCACCGGTCAGCAGAAGGCGGGGATTTTCGCGGGCAGTTCAGTTATGCGGCGGTGTTGGCGGACCGGGGCGAGTTAGAAACGGCACTGGAATGGTTGCGCAAGGCACTGGCGGGCGGGAATTTGAAGTTCTTGCGGGTGGCTTACAGCGCGTTGGTAAAGGCAGCACAACCTGAAATCAGGCTTTTGGCCAAGGATTATCAACTGCGTGCGATTCAACTAAACGATGAGCGGCAGAATACTGAGGTTGCTGCACAAGTTTAAATCACTATGATTGGCTCTGATTCATTCTTAATCGGCTGTGTGTTACGCACCAGCGAAGGAGATTTTATGGGCGCCGATACCAAAGTCCTGACAGCTCACGTTCCAGCGGCGCTGGCTCAAAAAGTTGATCAGATGGCAGCGCGAATGGACCGCTCACGCGGTTGGATCGTCAAGCAGGCCCTTGCCGACTGGGTCGATCAAGAAGAGGAGCGCAGCCGGCTTACGCGAGAGGCTATGGCGGATGTCGATACCGGTCGCGTAATAGACCAGCATGCGGTTCAAGCTTGGGCTGATAGCCTGAGTACTGATAACCCGCTTCCGGTACCGCGCTGATGGAGTTGAAATGGACGAGTAAGGCCTTATCAGATCTGGCTCGACTTTTCGATTTTCTCTCCGTTGTAAATCGGTCGGCAGCTGCGCGTACCGTGCAATCACTTTCTCAGGCTCCCATCAGTTTGCTGAGCAATCCGCGAATCGGCGAACGCATTGAAGAGTTCGAGCCGCGAGATGTGAGAAGGCTGTTGGTCGGACACTATGAGATGCGCTACGAGATTCAGCAGTCGACGATTTATATTTTGCGCTTATGGCACGTTCGCGAAGATCGTTGAGAATTGAGACCCATAAAAAAACCCATGACGCGTCATGGGTTTTTTGTTTGCCGCCGGCTTACAGGTAGAACGATTTCAACGGCGGGAAGCCATTGAATTCAACAGCGCTGTAGCTGGTGGTGTACGCACCGGTAGACAACCAGTACATCCGGTCACCAATCGCCAGGTTCAGCGGCAGGCCGTACTTGTAGTTCTCGTACATGATGTCGGCGCTGTCGCAGGTGGGGCCCGCGATGACCACTTCTTCCATCTCGCCTTTCTTCTCGGTCCAGATCGGGAACTTGATGGCTTCGTCCATGGTTTCGATCAGGCCGGAGAATTTGCCCACGTCGGTGTATACCCAACGCTCGACGGCGGTGCGGGATTTACGCGCAACCAGTACCACCTCGCTGACCAGGATGCCGGCGTTGGCGATCAACGAACGGCCCGGCTCCAGGATGATTTCCGGCAGGTCGTCACCGAAATCTTCCTTGAGGAAGCGGATGATTTCTTCTGCGTAGGTTTCCAGGCTGTTGGTGCGGGTGATGTAGTTGGCCGGAAAGCCGCCGCCCATGTTGATCAGCTTGAGGTGGATGCCGTCTTCTTCCTTCAGGCGCTCGAAGATCACTTTGACCTTGGCGATCGCCGCGTCCCACACGCTGATGTCACGCTGTTGCGAGCCGACGTGGAAGGAGATGCCGTAAGGCACCAGGCCCAGGTCGCGGGCGAGGATCAGCAGGTCCATGGCCATGTCGGTCTGGCAGCCGAATTTGCGCGACAGCGGCCAGTCGGCCGTGGTCGAGCCTTCGGTGAGGATACGTACATACACTTTCGAACCCGGGGCGGCCTTGGCGATGTTGCGCAGGTCGGCTTCGGAATCGGTGGAGAACAGGCGCACGCCCTTCTCGTAGAAGTAGCGGATGTCCTTGGATTTCTTGATGGTGTTGCCGTAGCTGATACGGTCGGCGCTGACGCCGCGATCCATCACCTTGTCCAGCTCGTAGATCGACGCGATGTCGAAGCTCGAACCCTTGTCTTTGAGCAGGTCGATGATCTCGACGGCCGGGTTGGCCTTGACGGCGTAGTACACCTTGGCGAATTCGAAACCGGCGCGCAGGTCATCGTAGGCCTGGCTGATCATTGCGGTGTCGATCACCACGAACGGGGTTTCTTGCTTGTCGGCAAACGCCTTCATTTTGTCAAAAGTGGCGCGTGCGAAATAGTCTTCGACGTTAATCGACATGCTGGGAACTCCTAAGGGCAAACTAAATTGATCAATGGGTGCAAATGAACGTCCTCCGTATCCCCACTTTGGTTCGCCTACTTCCCAAGGCATGTCGCCGAAAGCAAAAAGGCCATGGGATCAACCGCTTCCCTTGGCCTTGCTGTCTCGTCGTCAGTACTTGAGCCGGATGGATCGTTTCCAGCATGGACGTTCGGCGCGAACTTTAGGACGTGAGGGGCTATAGATCAACTAAAAATGTCGCGTTTTTGCACGCGTTCGTCGTGAGGCCGTGTGCAGCTACTTATGTAACCGACCGGTATGACGGATTGATGTTCCCCGGGAGGGGCAATTTGAGGTGTTTCAGGCACAGTGAAGATCCAATGTGGGAGCGGGCTTGCTCGCGAATGCGGTGTATCAGCCAATGCATCCGGTGACTGACACTCCGCCTTCGCGAGCAAGCCCGCTCCCACATTTTGACCGCGGTGTGTCAGGTCATGCGAGCGCAGTCTCCGCAGGCGACACAATACTGGTCTTGCCCCCACGGGACTTACCGGAACTCAGGTACTCGGCAATCGACTCCTGGGTGACTTCCCCCAGGAACACCCGCTCCGCATCCATCACCGGCAACCACGAGCGGTTGAACTCGTACATGCGCGACAACAGGATGCGCAAATGCTCGTCATACGCCGCCGTGGCGTTGAACTCGCGCAGGTATTGGCCGCAGGTACCGGTCTGACGATGCAGGTCGCGACGTCGCACATAACCCAGAGCCTTATTCTCGGCATCGGTAACCACCACGTAGCGACGGTCGAGTTCGTCCATCTGCTCCAGGGCATCCGCCACTGGCGTCTCCGGGCTGACCGACGGCGCGTTGTCCGCCGCATCTTCGGCTTTCACCAGCAACAGACGCTTGAGGGTGCTGTCCTGGCCAACGAAATTGCTGACGAACTCGTCGGCAGGGTGGGCCAGCAGGGTGTCCGGGTGATCGATCTGCAGCAGCTTGCCGGCACGGAAGATCGCGATTTTGTCGCCCAGCTTGATGGCTTCGTCGATGTCGTGGCTGACCATGATCACAGTCTTGTTCAGCGCGCGTTGCATCTCAAAGAATTCGTTCTGGATCATCTCGCGGTTGATCGGGTCGACCGCGCCGAACGGCTCATCCATCAGCAGCAACGGGGCATCCGCCGCCAGTGCACGGATCACGCCGATCCGCTGTTGCTGGCCGCCGGACAGTTCACGCGGGTAGCGGTGCAGGTATTGCTTGGGTTCCAGCTTGATCATGCTCATCAATTCGCGGGCGCGGTCATGGCATTTCTGCTTGTCCCAGCCCAGCAACTTGGGCACCACCACGATGTTCTCTTCGATGGTCATGTTCGGGAACAAACCGATCTGCTGGATCACGTAGCCGATGTTGCGACGCAGGGTCACTTCGTCCAGGTCGGTGGTGTCTTCACCGTTGATCAGGATCTTGCCCGAGGTCGGCTTGATCAGGCGGTTTATCATTTTCAGCGTGGTGCTCTTGCCGCAGCCCGACGGGCCGAGGAATACGCAAATTTCGCCTTCGTTGACGGTCAGGCTTACGGAATCAACGGCGGTAATGGTCTTACCGTTGCTTTGGAAGGTCTTGGTCAGGTTTTGAAGTTCGATCATTTGAGCAGTCCTTTTGGAGTCAGCGTGCGTTGCAGCCATTGCAGAAGCAGGTCGGCGAAGATGGCCAGGAGACTGACCAGTACGGCGCCAACGATCAGCATCGACATGTCGCTGCGGCTGATGGAAGCCAGAATTAGTACACCCAGGCCACCGGCGCCGATGGTGGCGGCGATGGTCATCACACCAATGTTCATCACCACGGCGGTGCGCACACCGGCGAGGATCACCGGCACGGCAATCGGCAACTCGACCATGCGCAGGCGCTGGCCGAAGGTCATGCCGATGCCTTTGGCGGCTTCGCGGATGCCTGGCTCAACGCCGGTGAGGGCGAGGTAGGTGTTACGCATGATGGGCAGCAGGGAATAGAGGAACACGGCGGTGATCGCCGGCATCGGCCCCAGGCCCTGGCCGAATTTGGAGTAGAACGGCAGCAGCAGGCCGAACAGCGCAATCGACGGCACGGTCAGCAGCACCGTGGCGCTGGCTTGCAACGGGCCGGCCAAGGTCGGGAAGCGAGTCATCAGCACGCCCAGAGGCACGCCTACGACGATTGCCAGGATCACTGCAATGCCGACCAGGGTGATGTGCTGCCAGGTCAGTTGCAGGACGAGTGCCCAATCAAGATGGGAAAAGGCGTTCAGGAATTCCATGTCTTCTCCTCTTAGTTGATCGGATGCTGGCGCAGGAAATCTGCGGCCACAGCGGATGGGCTTTCATGGTCGACATCGACCCGCGCATTCAGCTGGCGCATGGTTGCGTCGTCGAACAGCGCGGCCAAGGGCGCAAGGTCAGCGGCCAGTTGCGGGTGAGCGTCGAGGTAAACCTGGCGCACCACGGGGGCTGCGGTGTAGTCCGGGAAGTAATGCTTGTCGTCATCCAGCAGCTTCAATTTGAAGGCGTTCAAGCGGCCGTCGGTGGTGTAGACCAAACCGGCAAACACCTGGCCATTACGCAGCGCGGTGTAGACCAGACCGGCGTCCATCTGCCGGGTGTTTTTGCGGGTCAGGTTCATGTCGTACAGTTTGACCATGCCGGCCATGCCGTCGGAACGGTTGGCGAACTCGGTGTCCAGGGCCACCAGGCGGTTTTCCTTGGTTTTCTCGGCCAGTGCCGCAGTCAGGTCGCTGATGCTGTTGATCTGCGGGAATTCCTTGGCCACGTTCTCTGGCAATGCCAGCGCGTAGGTGTTGCTGAATTTCGACGGGGAGAGCCAGACCAGGCCTTTTTTCGCATCGAGTTCTTTCACCCGGGCGTAGGACTGTTCGCTGTCGAGCTTCTCGTCGACATGGTTATAGGCCACCAGCGAAACGCCGGTGTATTCCCAGATCAGGTCAAGTTGCCCGCTTTCCTGGGCACTGCGCGCCAGGTTGCTGCCCAGGCCGCCGGTCACACGGGTGTCGTAACCCTTGGTGCGCAGGTACTGGGAAGTGATTTCGGCGAGCAGGGTCTGTTCAGTGAACACCCGGGCGCCGATACGAATGACCGGTTTTTCAGCGGCTTGCGCAAACCCTGCGAACAGCAGGACGCAGCTCAATATCAATGTCAGTTTTTTCATGTGAATTCCTGTTTCAGGCCTAAGACGGGGCCAAAGCCTTAAGACGGACGCAACCCGCGTTCCAGCCAAAGGCGGCTGGCCATGGTCACCAGACCGTCGAGCAGCAAGGCCAGCAGCGCGGTGCACGCAGCGCCGAGCAGCAGTTGCGGCTGATTGTTCAGGGCGATGCCGGGGAAAATCAGGCTGCCCAGGCTGTTGGCGCCAATCAGGAACGCCAGGGGCGCGGTACCGACGTTGATTGCCAGCGCGACGCGCACACCGCCGATGATGATCGGCACAGCGTTGGGCAGTTCCACGCGAAACAGCACCTGGCGCGGCGTCATGCCGATGCCGACGGCGGCTTCTTTCAGGGAACCTTGAACGTTTTTCAGGCCTTCATAAGTGTTGCGCACGATGGGCAGCAACGAGGCGAGGAACAGCGCGAAGATCGCGGGGCCGCTGCCGATGCCAAGGACACCGAGGGCGATGGCCAGTACGGCCAGGGGAGGGACGGTATTGCCGATGTTGAAGATCTGCATGAAGCGTTCTGCGCGCCCGACCATATTCGGTCGGCTGAGCAGGATACCGGCGGGAATCCCTACGATCAGGGCGGCCAGCATCGAAACAAGGACGAGGATCAAGTGAGCTTGCAGGTAAAACAACAAATCGTCGCGGTACAGTTCGATCGTGTTGATGCCGATCCAGTGGACCAGCAGGGCCAGGAGAGCGACGACAACCGCTCCTCCTATCAGCCCTTTGCCATAGCGAATAGCCACAGGCGGACTCCTTTTTTCTTCTGTCGGCGAACACATTTCCGAGCGGCAATGCCATTCCTGGCTGCCTCTGAATGTGGTCGCGAAATGCAGCTCGCCAATACCGGCAACGCGGTATGAGGTCGAGCCATGAGCGCAGCCTCGTCAGGCTAACTTGCTGATTTTTCAGCCCCTGTTACGAGTGCGATAGCAGGGGAGTGGACGTCTCTACCTTTTAAAAGGTTCCACACTTGGCAGCAATTAGCCACCCCCAATGGGGTGAACGGTGGTCTGTACCCCCGGGTTTGCGCTATACTCGCCGCCCTTTTTTGACTCACCTGCCAGGCGATTTCCCATGACCCACCAGGCCGCCGAAGTCGCGAAACGCCGCACTTTCGCCATTATTTCCCACCCCGATGCCGGTAAAACCACCATCACCGAAAAGCTGTTGCTGATGGGCAAGGCGATCGCGGTGGCCGGCACGGTGAAATCCCGTAAATCCGACCGCCACGCCACCTCCGACTGGATGGAAATGGAAAAGCAGCGTGGTATCTCGATTACCACGTCGGTCATGCAGTTCCCGTATCGCGACCACATGATCAACCTGCTCGACACCCCGGGCCACGAAGACTTCTCCGAAGACACCTACCGCACCCTGACCGCGGTTGACTCTGCACTGATGGTCCTCGACGGCGGTAAAGGCGTTGAGCCACGGACCATCGCGCTGATGGACGTCTGCCGTCTGCGGGACACGCCGATTGTCAGCTTTATCAACAAACTCGACCGTGACATCCGCGATCCGATCGAACTTCTGGACGAAATCGAAGCCGTCCTGAAGATCAAGGCCGCGCCGATCACCTGGCCGATTGGTTGCTACCGCGACTTCAAGGGCGTGTACCACCTGGCCGACGACTACATCATTGTGTACACCGCCGGCCATGGCCACGAACGTACCGATGTGAAAATCATCGAGAAGCTCGACTCCGACGAAGCCCGCGCCCACCTGGGTGACGAGTACGACCGGTTTGTCGACCAGTTGGAACTGGTGCAGGGCGCCTGCCACGAGTTCAACCAGCAGGAATTCCTCGACGGCCAGCTGACGCCGGTGTTCTTCGGTACTGCCCTGGGTAACTTCGGTGTCGATCACGTGCTCGACGCCGTGGTCAATTGGGCACCCAAGCCGCTGGCACGTGTTGCCAACGAGCGTACCGTTGAACCCGTGGAAGAGAAGTTTGCCGGCTTCGTGTTCAAGATCCAGGCGAACATGGACCCGAAACACCGTGACCGTATCGCCTTTATGCGTATCTGCTCCGGCAAATATGAAAAAGGCATGAAGATGCGCCACGTGCGTACCGGCAAGGACGTGCGCATCGGCGACGCCTTGACCTTCTTCTCCTCCGAGCGTGAGCAGCTGGAAGAAGCGTTTGCCGGTGACATCATCGGCTTGCACAACCACGGCACCATCCAGATCGGCGACACCTTCACCGAAGGCGAAGTGCTGGGCTTCACCGGTATCCCGCACTTCGCCCCGGAACTGTTCCGCCGCGTACGCCTGCGTGACCCGTTGAAATCCAAGCAACTGCGCCAGGGTTTGCAGCAGTTGGCGGAAGAGGGCGCCACCCAGGTGTTCTTCCCGGAGCGCAGCAACGACATCATCCTCGGCGCCGTCGGTGTGCTGCAGTTCGATGTGGTGGCCAGCCGTTTGAAAGAGGAATACAAGGTCGAATGCTCCTACGAGCCGATCACCGTGTACTCCGCGCGCTGGATTGATTGCAGCGATAAGAAGAAGCTGGAAGAGTTCAAGGTCAAGGCTGTGGAAAACCTCGCGATCGACGGCGGTGGTCACCTGACCTACCTGGCCCCGACCCGGGTCAACCTGGCGCTGATGGAAGAGCGTTGGCCGGATGTGAAATTCCGCGCGACTCGCGAACACCATTAAGGGTTAGCGGTGGACGAAAGGGCGAGGCTGTCATGGCTTCGCCCTTTTTTGTGTGGGCAGGGTTAGGTGGGGTGTATATCCGTTATTTGGGTGATGGCTTGTATGGGTTCCGCTCTTACAGCGGCTCACTTTTGAAAAGCGCAAAAGTAAGCAAAACGCTCTTGCCCCACCACTCGGCACCTCGCTTGGGCTCGGTGTGCCCGCACTCCGGCAGCACGAAGCGGGCCGCCGCGACGGGGCGTCCCTGCCCCGTCGCGGCTAAACCGGCGTCCTGCCGGTTTACCCGCTCCGTACTGCCTACGTTCGGCCAGCGTGGTTTAACGGGGCGCCTAAGATCAAAATCAAAAGCAGATCAACAGCACAGCGGCCTACCGGCCGGCTTGAGTGTGGTGAAGCAACAGCAACAGCAAAATCAGAAGCGGGCACGGTTCAAATGTGGGAGCGGGCTTGCTCGCGAAGGTCGTTAACGATGACGCGGGCATCCTGATTCAACGCGGCGGTCTCAGGTTTTTCGCGAGCAAGCCCGCTCCCACAGAAAAGCAGATCTGCGTCCGCTTTGGATCGTGCCTCTGCTTTTAACACTCAAGCCGGCCGGTAGGCCGCTGTGCTTTTGCTGTTGATCTTGATCTGACTGCCCCAATAAGCCCGAGGCCGAACGCAGGTATTGCGGAGCGGGTAAACCGGCAGGACGCCGGTTTAGCCGCGCCGGGCCATGGATGGCCCGTCGCGGCGGCCCGCGGAGCAATGCCGGAGTGAGGGAACACCGAGCCTAAGCGAGGTGCCGACAGGCGGGGCAGAGCCCTTTGCTTACTTTGGGGCTTTTCCAAAGTGAGCCGCTGTAAGAGCGGAACCATAAGCCGCCGTTACCGAAGAAACGGATATGTACTCAACCCACCCCAACAGAGCCCTCTGCACAAGGTATGTACATACTCAAGCTCTATTGGCGAAACACGCGCATTGAGACTAGCGTCTTGAGTACGGGATGTACTCACCGGCAGGAGGGAAATGAGCATGCGTGTTTTACCGCGGGTCGTGTTGTTATTGAAAGTGCTGGCACTGGCGTCCCTGGGCATATCGTCAGCCTGGGCGCATCAGCCGGCGCAGGGCGAGATGCTATTGGCCGCTACAGGGGACCAAACCTGGAAAGACACAGGCAAGACCAGCGGCACCAAGGAAAGCAACTCCGGCAGCTGGAAGCCACAAACCAGCACCACCAGCAGCGATGACGCCGAGAACCCGGATAACGAGGGTGAAGACAGCCAAACCTACGACGATGGCAATAGTTGAGTGAGCCGCCGGACTGCGCTGGCGAAAACCCTGCATGGGGACTAACTTCAACGCTGACGGCGGAAAAAGGCTGTCGTGCGGGATTTACTTACTGACTGGACGGAAATCGACCATGAGTATCTTTCAACGTGTGGTGCTGTTGCTCAAAGTGCTGGTGATGTTGTCGCTGGGCATGTCCTCCGCGTGGGCCACTACGGCCGTGCAAAGCCATTCCACGGGGTTTGTGGCAGCGAAGACGGTACAGGCAGGTGGTTTGCAGCTGGCCAAGAGTGAATCCGAGCCTGGTGACGAGGACCAGGGCGGCTCCAAGGATGATGATGATCAACAAACACCGCCGGATGACGATGATAGCGATGCGGGTGATGGTGACAGCGATACTTGAGTCGCGCTAAAAAAAAGCCCCTCTTGCCAGACAGATGCGCTATCCGGCGAGAGGGGCTGTAGAACACAGTCGATGCCCTGGGCTTAACCCCAGGGCATTTTTTGTGGGTCAGACCACGAACTGTTCCGCGTAGTGGCACGCCACCTGGCGGTTGTCGAGTGGTCGCAGCGCCGGTTCATCGGTGCTGCACAGTTGGGTCGCGTACGGGCAGCGCTTGTGGAAGGCGCAGCCAGACGGCGGGTTCAGCGGGTTGGGCAGCTCGCCGACGATCTTGATCTTCGGCTTGTTCGGGTCCGGATGAATGGTCGGGGTCGCCGACAGCAGCGCCTGGGTGTACGGGTGCAGCGGGCGTGCGTAGATGTCTTCCTTCGGACCGACTTCAACCGGGCGGCCGAGGTACATCACCATTACGTCGTCGGCGACGTGTTGCACCACCGCGAGGTTGTGGGAGATGAACACGTAGGCGGTGTTGAATTCCTGCTGCAGGTCCATGAACAGGTTGAGCACCTGGGCCTGGATCGATACGTCCAGCGCCGAGGTCGGTTCATCCGCCACCAGCACTTTCGGTTGCAGCATCATCGCCCGGGCCAGTGCGATCCGCTGGCGCTGGCCACCGGAGAACATGTGCGGGTAGCGCTGATAATGCTCAGGGCGCAGGCCCACTTGCTTCATCATCGCCTGGACCTTTTCCCGGCGTTCGGCGGCGGACAGGTTGGTGTTGATCAGCAGCGGCTCGCCCAGTTGGTCACCGACTTTCTGGCGCGGGTTCAACGAAGCGTATGGGCTCTGGAACACCATCTGCACGTCTTTGCGCAATTGCTTGCGCTGGGCCTTGTCGGCGCCGGCAACTTCCTGGCCGGCGATTTTCAGCGAGCCGGAAGACGGTTCTTCGATCAGTGTCAGGGCGCGGGCCAGGGTGGATTTGCCGCAACCGGATTCGCCCACGACCGCGAGGGTCTTGCCGGCTTCCAGCTCGAACGACACACCATTGAGCGCACGCACCAGGGCGTGGCCCTTGAACAGGCCACGGGACACTTCGTAGTGACGGGTCAGGTCGCGGGCGGTAAGTACGACGGCCATTACGCCACCTCCTGATTCAGCGGGTAGAAGCAGCGGGCGAGGCTGTTGCTTTTCGGGTCAAGGCCCGGGCGTTGGGCGCGGCAGGATTCCTGCACGTACGGGCAGCGTGGCGACAGCAGGCAACCCTGCGGGCGGTCATAACGGCCGGGAACGATACCCGGCAGCGTGGCCAGGCGCGTGGCGCCCAGGCTGTGCTCGGGAATCGCCTTGAGCAGCGCTTCGCTGTACGGGTGCGCCGGGATGTCGAACAACTGTGGCACTTGGCCGACTTCCACGGCTTGGCCGGCGTACATCACACACACGCGCTGGGCGGTTTCAGCCACCACCGCGAGGTCGTGGGTGATCAGCACCAGGCCCATGTTCTGCTCTTTCTGCAAGGCCAGCAGCAGTTCCATGATCTGGGCCTGGATGGTCACGTCGAGTGCAGTGGTCGGTTCATCGGCAATCAGCAGTTTCGGCTCGCCGGCGATGGCCATGGCGATAGCCACACGCTGGCTCATACCACCGGACAACTGGTGCGGGTAGGCATCCATACGGCTGGCTGCGCCTGGGATTTCCACCTTTTCGAGCAGTTCGATGGCGCGCTTGCGCGCTTGCTTGCCGGACATTTTCAAATGCAGGCGCAGCACTTCTTCGATTTGGAAACCCACGGTGTAGCTGGGGTTCAGGGCGGTCATCGGGTCCTGGAAGACCATCGCCAAGTCTTTACCGACGATCTGCCGGCGCTGGCGGTTGCTCAGCTTGAGCATGTCCTTGCCGTCGAAGTTCAGGGCGTCGGCAGTGACGATGCCGGGGTGCTCGATCAGGCCCATCAGCGCCATCATGGTCACGGATTTACCCGAACCCGACTCGCCAACGATCGCCAGTACTTCGCCTTTGTCGACGGAGATGTCGAGGCCATCGACCACCGGCACGGCGGTCTTGTCGCCGAAGCGGACATTGAGATTCTTGATTTCTAGCAGTGACATGGGAATCTCCTCAGGCGGCGTTCTTGAGTTTCGGGTCCAGCGCATCGCGCAGGCCGTCGCCCATCAGGTTGATTGCCAGCACGCTGAGCAAAATGGTCAAGCCAGGCAGGCTCACTACCCACCAGGCGCGTTCGATGTAGTCGCGGGCCGAAGCCAGCATGGTGCCCCACTCCGGGGTTGGCGGTTGTACGCCAAGGCCCAGGAAGCCAAGGGCTGCGGCATCGAGAATTGCCGAGGAGAAACTCAGGGTGGCCTGAACGATCAACGGTGCCATGCAGTTAGGCAGCACGGTGACGAACATCAGGCGCGGCAGGCCGGCGCCGGCGAGGCGGGCGGCGGTCACGTAGTCACGGTTCAGTTCGCCCATCACCGCAGCACGGGTCAGGCGGACATAGGACGGCAACGACACGATCGCGATGGCGATCACGGTGTTGATCAGGCCAGGGCCGAGGATCGCGACAATGGCCACAGCCAGCAGCAGCGATGGCAGGGCCAGCATGATGTCCATCAGACGCATGATGGTTGGGCCAAGCATGCGCGGGAAGAAACCGGCGAACAGACCCAGCAGGATCCCCGGGATCAGCGACATCACCACCGACGACAAGCCGATCAGCAAGGACAGGCGCGAACCCTGGATCAGGCGCGACAGCAGGTCACGGCCCAGTTCGTCGGTGCCCAGCAGGAACTGGATCTGCCCACCTTCCAGCCAGGCCGGAGGGGTCAGCAGGAAGTCACGGTATTGCTCGCTCGGGTTGTGCGGGGCCACCCAAGGGGCGAACAGCGCGCAAAACACTACCAGCAACATGAACAGCAGGCCGGCAACGGCGCCTTTGTTCTTGGAGAAGGCTTGCCAGAATTCTTTGTACGGGGACGGGTACAGCAGGCTTTGATCGACTGCTACCGCGGGAGTAGGTGTGGTCATGGTCATGATCTCAGCGCTGGTGACGGATGCGTGGGTTGGCGAAGCCGTAGAGGATGTCCACCACGAAGTTCACCAGAATCACCAGGCAGGCGATTAACAGGATGCCGTTTTGCACCACGGGATAGTCCCGTGCGCCAATGGCTTCAATCAGCCATTTGCCGATGCCGGGCCACGAGAAGATGGTTTCGGTCAGGACCGCACCCGCCAGCAGCGTGCCGACTTGCAGGCCGACCACGGTGAGTACCGGGATCAACGCGTTACGCAGGCCGTGGACGAACACCACGCGTGCCGGCGACAGGCCTTTGGCCTTGGCGGTGCGGATGTAGTCTTCACGCAATACTTCGAGCATCGACGAACGGGTCATCCGGGCGATAACGGCCAGCGGGATGGTGCCGAGCACGATGGCCGGCAGGATCAGGTGGTGCAACGCATCCCAGAACGCGTCCGGCTCGTCAGCCAGCAGGGTGTCGATCAGCATGAAGCCGGTGCGCGGCTCGATGTCGTAGAGCAGGTCGATCCGTCCCGACACGGGCGTCCAGCCCAGGCTCACGGAGAAGAACATGATCAGGATCAGGCCCCACCAGAAGATCGGCATCGAATATCCCGCCAGGGAGATGCCCATCACCCCATGGTCGAACAGGGATCCTCGTTTCAAGGCCGCGATCACCCCGGCTAACAGCCCCAGGATGCCGGCGAACAACAGGGCGGCCATGGACAGTTCCAGGGTCGCGGGGAAAAGTGCGGTGAATTCAGTCCACACGCTGGTACGGGTACGCAGGGATTCGCCAAGGTCGCCGTGGGCGAGCTTGCCGACATAGTCGAGATATTGCGCATACAGCGGTTTGTTCAGACCAAGGCGTTCCATTGCCTGAGCGTGCATCTCGGGGTCGACTCGTCGTTCGCCCATCATGACTTCGACGGGGTCGCCTGGGATCATGCGAATCAACGCGAACGTCAGCAAGGTGATGCCGAAAAACGTGGGGATCAATAACCCCAATCGGCGGGCAATAAAACTAAACATCTTGTTGTGTACCTCAATCAGCCGGTTAGGCAGGTTCGGCACCGTCAATGTCGACGGTGCCGAGCGTTTCTTATCTACTTCACCTGGGTGGTGGCGAAGTTATTTGTAGTCAGAGGGCTTTGGGTAAAGCCTTCGACGTTTTTACGCATGGCGGTGAACATTTTCGGGTAAGCCATGGGAATCCATGGTTGGTCCTTTTCGAAAACGTCCAGTGCTTGTTCATAGAGTGCAGCGCGCTGGGTGGGTTCAGCGATAGCGCGTGCCTTGTCGATCAAGTCTTGAAACTCTTTGTTACACCAGCGGGCGTAGTTTTCGCCGTTTTTCGCTGCATCGCAACTCAAGTTCGGGGTGAGGAAGTTATCCGGGTCCCCGTTATCCCCCGCCCAGCCGGCGGAGACCATGTCATGTTCGCCATTCTTGGCGCGTTTGAGCATTTCGCCCCATTCCATGACCTTGATGTTCACTTTTAGGCCGATTTGCGCCAGGTCCGCCTGCATGCGCTGGGCGCCGAGCATTGGGTTGGGGTTGGTCGGGCCGCCGCCGTTACGGGTGAACAGGGTGAACTCGGTGCCTTCCGGCACGCCGGCTTCCTTGAGCAGGGCGCGAGCCTTGTCCAGATCACGCGGCGGGTTTTTCAACTTGTCGCTGAAACCCAGCAGGGTTGGCGGGTACGGGCCGGTGGCATCGATGGAGTTGCCTTTGCCGTACAGGGATTCGTTGTAGCCTTTCTTGTCGAACGCGATGTTGATCGCGTGACGCACCCGAGCGTCGCTCATGTACTTGTGGGTGGTGTTCATGGCGGTGTAGCTGGTGGTCATGGCCGCCAGTTCCGCGACTTTCAGGTTTGGATCAGCCTTGGCATTCGGCACGTCATCGGGCTTGGGATACAGCGCGATCTGGCATTCGTTGGCCTTGAGCTTTTGCAGGCGCACGTTGCTGTCGGTGGTGATGGCCAGGATCAACGGGTCAGCCGGCGGCTTGCCACGGAAGTAGTCCGGGTTGGCCTTGAAGCGCACTTGGGCGTCTTTGGCGTAGCGCGAGAAGATGAACGGGCCGGTGCCGATGGGCTTGGCGTTCAGGTCATCGGTCTTGCCGGACTTGAGCAACTGGTCGGCGTATTCGGCGGAGTGAATCGAGGAAAACGCCATGGCCAGGTCGGCCAGGAACGGTGCTTCAGGGCGGGTCAGGGTGAAGACCACGGTGTGGTCATCGGTCTTCGTTACGCTCTTGAGCAGTTCCTTGAAGCCCATGCTTTCGAAGTACGGGTAGCCCACGTTGGACTTGTTGTGCCACGGGTGATTCGGGTCCAGCTGGCGCTGGAAACTCCAGAGCACGTCGTCGGCGTTCATGTTGCGCGTGGGTTTGAAGTAGTCGGTGGTGTGGAACTTGATGTCGTCACGCAGGTGAAAGGTGTAGGTCAGGCCATCGGCGCTGATTTCCGGCAGGTCCTTGGCGAGCGCCGGGATCACGTCGGTGGTGCCGGGCTTGAAGTCCACCAGGCGGTTGAACATGGTTTCAGCGGCGGCGTCAGCGGTGACGGCCGTGGTGTACAAGACCGGATCGAAACCTTCCGGGCTGGCTTCGGTGCAGACGACCAACGGTTTGGCCGAGATGCCGACAGCGACGCTCAACAGCGCAGCGGCAATGGCAGCTTGTAGCGGGAGCATTTTCATCTAAGAGCCCTCTGCAATCGATTGGACCAGACAAGCGTAAGCGGCGGGCTCGTCCTGAGCCCGCCGCTTACCTGGCGCTGATTAAAGAATGTTGAACGGGATGGTGGTCACCAGGCGGAACTCACGCAGGTTGCCGTCAGCCTGGTTGGCGCTGGCACGGTGAGTCACGTAGGTACCGCGAATGGTGGTGGCCTTGAGTGCGCCGCTCTGGATCGCGTAAGCCGCGCCTACACCGTATTCCTGGTGCTTCTCGCCGTCCTGGGCCTGAATGCCGTTGTAGGCAAAGCCAGCCCGGCCGCCGTCGCCGGTGTAGTGAGTACCGTCGATACCCCAGCCGCGAGCCGAGTAGATGTTGAACTTCAGGCCCGGCACGCCGTATTCGGCCATATTGATGCCGTAGGCGATCTGGAAGGACTTCTCGTTCGGACCGTTAAAGTCGGACGTCAGGGAGTTGGCCAGGTAGATGCCGTTGGTTTCGTGCAGGTAGTCGAAGTACTCGTCGCCGTTCACGGCCTGGTACGAGAAGGTCAGGCTGTGAGCCTGGTGGGTCAGGCCGAACGACAGCGAGTAGGTGTCGTTGTCGATCTTGCCCATCAACTTTTTGCCTTCGTCGACGGTTTTGTAGTAGTTCAGGCCGGTGGTCAGGGACAGGGTCTGGCTGTCACCCAGCTCGTGGGTAGCACCGAAGTAGTACTGGTTCCAGAAGTCTTCCACGTTGGCGGCGAACAGGCTGGTCTTCAGGCTCTTGAACGGCTGGTAGTTGACGCCCAGGGTGTTGACCTTGTCGGTTTCCTGGCGACCGTTGCCGTATTCGGTACGGAATTTCGACAGGCTCTGCTCGGTCCGTGGCGAAACGCGGTCAAACACGCCGCCCTGGAACGACAGGTTGCTGAATTCTTCGCTGTTGAAGCTCACACCTTCGAAGCTCGAAGGCAGGGCACGGTTGCCGATGGTGTCGACGATGCCGCTGCTGAAGTTCTGGCGACCGGCGGTCAAGGTGGTGTTCGAGACACGGAACTTGACGTTGGCCAGGCCCAGTTTGCTCCACTGGTCTACAGCGTCGCCGTCGGAGTCAGCCAGGGTACGGTTCGAGCCGCCCTTGATGTCGCGCTTGCTGCGGTCCAGGACCACAGCGTTGTAGACCGCCACTTCAGTGCTCACGCCAACGGTGCCTTGGGTGAAACCCGAGGTAGCGTTGAGGATGGTGCCTTGCACCCAGTTGGTACGGTAGTTGTCAGTACGGGCTTCGCCGTGCTTCTGGTAAGTGAACTTGCTGCCACGGAAGCGTTGTTCGTTGGAGAACCAGTTGCGGGTTGTACCGCCCAGGCTTGCTCCATCGATAAAGCCTTTGGCCTCGCTTTGGGCGCTGGTGCCGGCCAGTGTGGTGGGAACGAAGTCCTGGCTTGCAGGTTCAGCGTAGGCGGTAGCCGTGATGCTGCTGATGGCCAGGGCCAGTAGCGCGGTGCTGCTCAGTTTCATGGGTGAAGCTCCTTTGGTTCTCTTTTTAATGCCGGTCTTTTTAGGTGAACCGGCTATTGGGTGTGTAACTCTTTCAAGCCTTTGCAAACGTTTGCCCAAGGGTAAAACCCGAAATATGGCTGCACGTTTGCAGCAGGGTGAACTCTCACCCTGCGCAATCCGGTTATTTTTTTATGGGGTAATGCTGACGCCCGAGAACACGTTGCGGCCGAAGGGGCTCACTTTAAAACCTTCGACTTTGGCGCTTAACGGCTGGTTGACCGTCGAATGGGCGACTGGCGTGATCGGCACCTGCTGCTTGAGCAGTTGCTGCGCCTGTTTGTACAGAACAGTCCTTTGTTCGCGGTCGGTCACGACCTTGGCTTGCTTGATCAGCTTGTCGTACGCCGGGTCACACCACATGGAGTAGTTGTTCCCGCCGATGGCGTCGCAGCTGTAGAGAGTGCCCAGCCAGTTGTCCGGGTCACCGTTGTCGCCGGTCCAGCCGATCAGGCTGATATCGTGCTCGCCATTCTTGGTGCGCTTGATGTACTCGCCCCATTCATAGCTGACGATCTTGACCTTGAGACCAATCTTGGCCCAATCGCTTTGCAGCATTTCGGCCATCAGCTTGGCGTTGGGGTTGTACGGCCGTTGCACCGGCATCGCCCACAGGGTGATCTCGGTACCTTCCTTCACGCCGGCAGCCTTGAGCAGTTCCTTGGCTTTTTCCGGGTTGTAGGCGGCGTCCTTGATGGTGTCGTCGTAAGACCACTGGGTCGGTGGCATGGCGTTGACCGCCAGTTGCCCCGCGCCTTGGTAAACGGCGTTGAGAATGCTCTGCTTGTTCACCGCCATGTCCAGGGCCTGACGCACTTCGAGCTGGTCGAAAGGCTTGTGCCGCACGTTATAGGCGATGTAGCCGAGGTTGAAGCCTGGCTTGGTCAGCAGTTGCAGCTTCGGGTCGGCCTTCAGCGCTTCGACGTCGGCCGGGCGCGGGTGCAGCGTGATCTGGCATTCACCGGCCTTGAGTTTTTGCACCCGCACAGACGCGTCGGTGTTGATCGCAAAAATCAGCTGGTCGAGCTTCACGCGGCTCGGGTCCCAGTACTGTTTGTTGCCGGTGTAGCGAATCTGCGAGTCTTTCTGGTAACGCTGGAACACGAACGGGCCGGTGCCGATCGGCTTCTGATTGATGTCGCTGGGCTTGCCGATCTTGAGCAAATGGTCGGCGTATTCAGCCGACAGGATCGAGGCGAAGCTCATGGCGATGTTCTGGATAAACGCGGCGTCGACCGTGTTCAAGGTCATCACCACGGTGTGCGGGCCGGTTTTCTCGACCTTCGCGATATTCTTGTTCAGGCTCATCCCGTTGAAGTACGGGAACTCGGTGGGGTAGGCCTTGCGGAACGGGTGTTCGGGGTCAAGCATGCGATTGAAGGTGAATAGCACGTCGTCGGCGTTGAAATCACGCGTCGGCTTGAAGTCCTTGTTGCTGTGGAATTTCACCCCTTCACGCAGGTGGAAGGTGTAGGTCAGGCCGTCTTCGGAAATATCCCAGCTGGTTGCCAGCCCTGGTACGACATTGGTCGCGCCTTTTTCGAACTCGGCCAGGCGGTTGTAGAGAGGCTCGGCGGCGTCGTTGTCGGTGGCCGTCGTGTATTGCGCGGTGTCGAAGCCAGCCGGGCTGCCTTCGGAGCAAAACACCAGGCTCTTTTTATCGGCAGCCTGGCCCATCGAGGCCACAGCCAACAGGCTGGTGCCGAATATCGCGGATAGAACGGTGGTATGGCGCATGACAATCCCGATCCTTGTTTGTTGTTTTCGTCAGTGAGCAATCGCCCGGTCATTCATGACCTGGCGACATCACTGATCCCACAACGGCAATTGCCCTACAGAGACGATGCTCCTGCCGTGCCACGACGTTAGGGGTCGGGAGCCGGGCAGTAAATACAACGAATCTGACAGACCTTGTAGGTAACGGAGCCGCGATTCGCAGTTAACAGCCGTAAGACGGCGGCGCGTGCGGATGTGGTCTATTTCCTACGGTCTTGGCAGATGCAATAACGGCGACGTTATAAACGTCGCCGTCAGAGCCTCTTACTTGCCGCTTACGCTCACGCCGTAGAAGGAGTTCAAGCCAAATGGGCTGATCTTGAAGTCCTGCACGTTGTTGCGCATGGGTTGATACACCGTCGAGTGCGCGATAGGTGTCATCGGGACTGCATCTTTGAGGATATGTTGCGCCTGCTTGTACAGCTCGGTGCGTTTGGCTACGTCGGAAGTCGCCTTGGCTTCTTTCACGATGCCGTCGAATTTCTTGTCGCACCACTTGGAGAAGTTGTTGCCGGCCAGGGAATCACAGCCGAACAGCACGTTCAACCAGTTGTCCGGGTCACCATTGTCGCCGCTCCAGCCAATGATCATGGCCTGGTTCTCGCCGCCTTTGGAACGCTTGATGTACTCGCCCCACTCGTAGCTGACGATGTTCACTTTCAGGCCGATCTGTTTCCAGTCGTTCTGCAGCATCTCAGCCATCAGCTTGGCGTTCGGGTTGTACGGACGCTGGACCGGCATCGCCCACAGGGTGATCTCGGTGCCTTCCTTGACGCCGGCTTCCTTGAGCAAAGCCTTGGCTTTGGTCACGTCAAACGGCGCATCCTTGATGGTGGTGTCGTAGGACCACTGGGTTGGCGGCATGGCGTTGACGGCCAGTTGACCCGCGCCCTGGTAAACCGAATCAATGATCTGCTGCTTGTTCACCGACATGTCCAGGGCTTCACGCACCCGGATGTCCGACAGCGGGTTAGGCGCGGTCTGGCCCTTGAGGACCGGCATTACGTTGTAGGCGATGTAGCCCAGGTTGAAACCGGCCTGGTGCGGCAGTTTCAGGTCCTTGTCTTCACCCAGCGCCTTGAGGTCGGCCGGACGCGGGAACAGGGTCACCTGGCATTCGTTTTTCTTCAGCTTCTGGATACGCACCGACGGGTCAGTGGTGATGGCGAAGATCAAGTTGTCGATCTTCACGTCTTCAGGCTTCCAGTAATCCTTGTTGCCGGTGTAGCGGATGTTGGAGTCTTTCTGGTAGCTCTTGAACACGAACGGACCAGTGCCGATTGGCTTCTGGTTGATGTCCTGAGGCTTGCCTTCCTTCAACAGTTGGGCGGCGTATTCGGCCGACTGGATGGAGGCGAAGCTCATGGCCAGGTTCTGGATGAAAGCGGCGTCCACGGTGCCAAGGGTGAACTTGACGGTGTGGGCATCGACTTTCTCGATGTTCTTGATGTTGGTGTCCATACCCATGTCCGTGAAGTACGGGAACTCGGTTGGGTAGGCTTTACGGAACGGATCATCTTTGTTGATCATCCGGTTGAAAGTGAACAGTACGTCGTCAGCCGAAAATTCACGAGTTGGCTTGAAGTACGGGGTGGTGTGGAACTTGACGCCTTCACGAAGGTGGAAGGTGTACGTCAGGCCATCCGGGGAAACGTCCCAGGTCGTGGCCAGCCCAGGAACAACAGCGGTGCCGCCGCGCTCAAACTGGGTCAGACGGTTGAACATGGTTTCGGCCGAAGCATCGAAGTCTGTTCCGGTGGTGTACTGGCCTGGGTCAAAACCGGCCGGGCTCCCTTCGGAGCAGAACACCAAGTTGCTCGCCGCTTGGGCGAAAGGTGCAGCAGCCATTAAACCGGCGCTGACTAATAACGGAATGACTGCGTGTTTAAGCATGTTGGCCTCATGATTTGTTGTCATTTTTGGTAGTGAGGGCGACCTCGTGAGTCGACCTGCGGATACTTATGCAGGGCCCATACCCAATGCAAGATGTTGAGAGCCTACAACGGCTAAACAGTGGTACGAACGTACACGAATGTCGCATATGTGTAAGTTCGGGCACATTTACGCATTTTTGAAGGGTTTTTTCGGTGCGAGGCGCGCACCAGGAATGCCCAACCGAGGCGTCTGGCGCACTCGGTTGGGGCGTTGCTGTTACTTATTCAGACTGACGCCATAGAACGGTGTGAGTCCAAATGGGCTGATCTTGAAGTCCTGCACCTCCTTTCGAAGGGGCTGGAAAACCGTCGAGTTTGCAATAGGTGTTATAGGCACTTGTTCTTTAAGGATTTTTTGTGCCTCTTGATACCACTTGATACGCTGCTCGCGGTCGCTGCTGACCTTGGCCTGCTGCACCAGTTTGTCGTACGCCGGGTTACACCATTTTGCGTAGTTGCTGCCCTTCACCGCGGCACAACTATAGAGCACGCCGAGCCAGTTATCGGGGTCGCCGTTGTCGCCGGTCCAGCCATAAATCATCACATCGTGCTCGCCGGCTTTCGCGCGTTTGATGTACTCGCCCCACTCATAGCTGACGATATTGGCCTTGATGCCGATTTTTTCCCAATCCTGCTGGATCATCTGCGCCGACATTCGAGCGTTGGGATTCGACGCGCGTTGAACCGTCATTGCCCACAGGTTGAGGGTGGTACCTGGTGCAACCCCTGCTTCTTTTAGTAGCGCCCGGGCCTTGGCCGGATCGTAGGGCGCGTCCTTGATCGTCGGATCATAAGACCACTGCGCCGGAGGCAGTGCGTTCTGCGCCAATTGTCCGGCGCTCTGGTATACGGCCTTGATGATTGCCGGCTTGTCGATGGCCATGTCCAGGGCCTGGCGCACCTTGAGCTGGTCCAGTGGCGGGTGGGTCACGTTGTAGGCGAGAAATCCCAGGTTGAAGCCGGCTTGCTGGAGCACCCGCAGGTTGGGGTCCTGCTTCATCACTTCGATGTCGGAAGGGCGCGGGTAACCGCTGACCTGGCACTCGCCGGCCTTGAGTTTTTGCAGGCGCACGGCGGCGTCCGGGGTGATCGAGAACACCAGGTTGTCGAGCTTCACATCCTCGGGCTTCCAATACTGTTTATTGGCGCTGTAGCGAATCTGCGAATCCTTCTGGTACCGCTTGAACACAAATGGCCCGGTGCCTACCGGCTTCTGATTGATGTCGGCGGCCTTGCCTTCCTTGAGCAACTGCGCGGCGTACTCGGCAGATTGCACCGAGGCGAAGCTCATGGCCAGGTTTTGCACGAAGGAGGCGTCGACGTTGTTCAGGTTGAAGCGCACGGTGCGCTCGTCGAGTTTTTCGACGCTCTTGATCGTGGTGTTCAAGCCCATGTCGGTAAAGTACGGTGACTCGGACGGGTAGGCCTTACGGAAAGGGCTCTCGGGGTCAAGCAGGCGCTGGAAGGTGAACACAACGTCGTCGGCGTTGAAGTCGCGGGTCGGGGTGAAGTAGTCGGTGGTGTGGAACTTGACGCCATCGCGCAGGTGGAAGGTGTAGGTCAGGCCGTCTTTGGACACGTCCCAACGAGTCGCCAGGCCGGGTTCGACTTCGGTGCCGCCGCGCTTGAACTGGGTCAGGCGGTTGAACACGGTTTCGGCGGAGGCATCAAAATCGGTGCCGCTGGTGTACTGGCTGGGGTCGAAACCGGCGGGGCTGGCTTCGGAGCAGTAGACCAGGGTGCTGGCCGCCTGGGCCATCGGCATAAACGCCAGCAGGCCGGCGGCGAGGAGCAGCGGTTTAAAGGTGATTCTTTCCATGGAGTCCCCTGAAGTGGCGGGCCTGTAAATACGGCCCAAACGAAAACGGCGGTCCCCGAGGTTACCGCCGTTTGTGTTACCCAGGTAGAGATAAGCGCCTGCGTCGCGGCGATCGCCTTAAAACACCTGTGCGCCGCCATAAGTGGTGGACTGTATCCATCGCGGGTCCATGGGATCGCCCCAGACGCGCCGAGGCGGCGTACCGCCATCTGCGATCAGGATTTGCCGGCCCTCGTCGCTCCATTCCTGCATGCGTTGTGCGAATTGGCCTTGGTACTCATTGGCCCGACAAGTGATACCGGCCCATGGGTCCACTATCCACGCATCAGCCCACTCGGGCTCGGCAAATCCAGAGGTCAAGAGGTTAGGGCGACTTGCTGGGCCGCCGACCACGCTGAAGGTGTGTCCCGGCACTTGTGCAATGCGGGCAAAGCCGCCACTGGCGTTAACGGTATCGGTGGCGACCCTGGCCATCTGGTCGCAATTGCCGGCACCCGTTTTCAGGATGACCTCCGAGTAGTTGGGCGCACCGGTTCGAGTGTATAGCCAGGCCACTATTTCATTGGCCACGTCGTTGCGCAGACTGTTACCGGCATCGGCCAGGGTTTTCTGGTTGGCCGACCGTATACCGGTTGTCTGGAATTGTTCCTCCACTGTTCTCTTGCCCCAACGGGCGTAGACCTTGTTTTGCTCACTGGCCGTGAGCTGCCCGAAGTAACCAGGCTTTTGAACGGGTTCCAGTTTTATGGTCTTGGCGGCCACCTCTACCTTCTTGTCCCAGGCATAGACCGCCAGTAGAACTTCACGTTTCTTTTCATCGGACAGTCCGGCCAGGACTCGGTCCAGTTGAGTGGCTTGATCGGGCGTGAAGTTGTATTCAAGGCTCAGTTTTTTTGCCAGAGAGTCCAGAGAGGGCAGTATCACCAGATCGTTATTGTGAGTTTTTCCGGAAATGTCGCGGTAGAGGTCCTTGTACTCGTCATGCAGTCTGATGATGTCCCGGCTGGCCGGATCGGTGTTTGCAGCGATGCGTTGAAAGTTGAGCGCAGGGTTCGAACCGTCGTATTCGGCCGCGTAGTAAATACCGGTATCGCCCTCGACCACCACATAATCTATTCCTCCGTAGGGTATTTTTATGCCCCTCAGGACTCGCTGGTCATGACTGAGATCACTGATCTCGTCCAGCTTTACTACCACGGTTTCCTGGTTGAGCGCCCGTGGTTGACCGATATCTTCATAGCCGAAATCCGGCTCACTGAGCACCACCCCGCTGGTTTGGTTGCGGTAGGTAACCGGCGCGTGCCCGGGTACCGACACCAGCTCCTGGCTGGGTGTGTCGCTCACTCGATACAGCCTGTGCTCATGCACCACGGTCCTCGCACCGTCAGGCGCCGGGGCGCCCGGCAATAGACGCCGATGTTCGAGTGCCTGGGTGTCTTGAGAGACCGCGTCATCTGCGGGCATGACCATTTTTGTGTAGCACAAGCTGTCAAGGTCGCGCTTGACGCGGCGTCCAACCGGCGCACAAACGGCTTCAAAATCCTCCAGCGGCTCGGAACGCTCGGTGGGCCCCAGCTTGGTCAGCGCTTCGGGTTGGGCGGGGTCGTAGCGGTAAACGTCATCCCCGATCACCACATCGGTATGGTTTGTGCGCTTGATCAGGTGCGTCTGGTCTGCGGACAAACCCTCAGGTACCAGCACACTTGCCCCGGCAGCCCCCGGCCGGACTTCGCGCTTGAGGGCGATGCTGGTGGAGGACTCAAGGGCTTTCGATGTCCTCTCTATCCCTTTCTCCACCAGTGAAGTAGCGCCCGAAGCCACGGTCGGCAGCGCATTGAGCACCCCGAACACAATATGGTCGGCCCCGCCTTTCTTGCCGTGCTTGACATCATCGATGCCGATACCGGCCTCCGCTACGCCGGAGGCGACGTAGAACACCTCCAGGGCCACGGCGACTTCGGGCATCACCAGTGCCAGTGGCGTCATCAGCATCGCGACCTTGGTGGCGGTTTCCAGGCCTTTGAGGATGTTGGCTTTGGTCACGTCGCTGTCGGTGACGATTTGGGTCTCGGCATCCTTGTACGAGCGATCTTTCTGGCGGGCAGTGATGGCCTCGAATGGGTCCTGGGTGAGGGGCCTGGTGGTGATGAAAGTCTGCGGGTTGAACTCATTCATGCGCTCCAACATGCTGGCATCCGGCGCGACTTTGCGGTGCCAGCCACCCAGCCCGGTCAATGTCTGGTTCACGCCGTCGGAGAACGTCCGGTCGGCCTGGTCACGCAGCGTGAAATGGGTTGAAAGGGCTTCGCGCTTGGCGGGGGCGGCAGCTTGCTCAGCCAGCCAGTTTTTCATCTGGGCCTGGCTGTCAAAGCGATGAATAGGCGACGAGTTGCCGGGAATATACAAAAGCGTAGGGCTGATGATCTTGCCGTCATCGGTGACCTTGGGTTTTTTGTCGGTGATGTATAGCAAGTCCGAAGATTGAAAACCGTTGATGCTGAGCAAACCCACTTCCAGGCCGGGGACCTGGGCGGCAGAGGCTTTCAGGTCCTCGACGCCGAGGTTCGACCAGTCTTTATCGGTGGTTAAGTTCGCTGCGCGTAGCGCCAGTTCCTTGTCGCTTGAGCTCAGGCTGCCGGTCTTTTCCTGGAGCATGATGGCGCCAACGAAGGAGGCCTTGGTCAATGCCGTGTATTTGCTTTCGTGGCTGGGCCAGAACTTATCCAGGAACGTTTTATACGGCGCGGCGCGTTCGGTGTTCCACACTATGTCCCTGAATTGCTGCGGGGTCTTTTTGATCCGCATCGACTCGTTGTATTGCTGGCGCTGGCCGGGCGGGGAGGCGCGGTAGATAAACTCATAGGTCGGCTGGGAGTTGACGGCAGCGTCAATGGCAAGCCCTGCCTGGCCCAGCTGCGAGAACGTCAGTAGCCGTTCCAGCCAGGTATGCAGCGTCGTGCGTATTTTTTCCTCAGGCGTCTGGTGTTCATCGGTGTTGTTTTTTTTCTGCACATCTTGCAGGGCCGCCTGGGTCAAGGTTATCCGGTTCAGTACCTTTGCATTGCGGGGAGGCGTTCCCCGTGTAGGGTCGTAGTTGAAGGTGGTAATAAACGTGTTGTCCGGATCAACGTCTTCGCCCCACTTTTTCTTGATTTCGGCCTTGATAAGGTTGGCGGTACTTTCCAGTGGCGTCTCAAACCCTGTCGTTGCACTGCGAATGTAGTTTTCGACTGTCCTGTTGTACGGCAATCCCGGGATCAACACGTCGTGAGTGTGACGGCGGGGGCGTGATACGGGAGTGTCCGTGGCCCGATCAGCTGCCTTTACGGGCTGCCCTGGCGAATATGTCTGCCGTGAAGTATCCGTACCTTGGTGGGGTTTTTCCTGCTCTTCGGTAATACCTGCCGAGGAGGGGGTATCAAGGAAGAACCTGTTGTTTGCGGCGATGGAACCTATGGTGGTCATATGACAAATCCCTGATGTGCACGGTGTGCAGGAATGATGTGATGTCCGCCATAGGTGGTTCAGCGTGTAGGCGTGTTCCGTTCTTTGATGAGGAAGATGTAGTTCGCCGTTACGCGGGTTACAAACTGAAAAGATTTATCGCCGGTGCGCTTCAACGTGTGTGGACCAGAACACTCTCAGCCATTGAGTATTTCCTTAAGCTGGTATCCGGTTATTACCGCTGATACTTCTTGAATGAAGTGCGCAGGCAAAAAAAAACGCTGCCCGTAGGCAGCGTCATTGCAACTCTGGTACCGCTCGATCAGGGCATCTGAACTTCGATCACGCCATCCGCGGTCATATTGACCTGGCTGGTACCCGCTTCAACTTCCGGCGTCGGCGCCGAATCCATTGCCGCGGCTTTCATCATCATCCCGCCACGTGCATACGGCTGTGGATAACCATTGGTGTTGAAGTTCAGGTTGACGATCTTGTAGCCCTTGCCGCCCAGCGCATCGGTGGCCAGTTGTGCACGGGCCTTGAACGCGGTGACCGCTTCTTTAAGCAGGGCATCTTCGCTCGCCTTGCGAGTCGGGTTGGCGATGGCGAAGTCCATGCTGTCCATTTTCAGGTTGGTCAGCATGTCGCCGGTGAGCTTGGAAAGGGCGGCGAAGTCGGCACTTTCCATGCGCAACTCAGCGCGTTCACGCCAGCCGGTGATTTTCTGGTTCTTGTTGTCGTAGATCGGGTAGCTGTTGCGGCTGCCCTGGCGCAGGGTCACGCCTTTGACTTCGCGGGCCTGGGCCAGCGCTTTGTTCATGGTGGTGGTGATTTCGGCGGCCAGCTTGGCCGGGTCGGTGTTCTGCGACTCGGTGTACAGCGTGACGATCATCTGGTCGCGCGCCACTTCCTGGCTGACTTCGGCGCGCAGGGAAATCTGGTTGTAATGCAGCTCATCAGCGGCCATGGCAGGCAGGCTGGCGAGGGTAGCGGCGCCGAGGGTTAGGGTGGCTGCACTGCGAATGAAACGAGACATGTAAGCTCCTTGAGATGTTCGTGTTCGGTAAGACTGTAGACGCAAGGTTTCAGTTCTTCGGGTTTACACATTCGCTACAAGTTGACGGATGCCGACGAACGGTATGTTCCTGACCCCTGCGTCAAAGAGCCACACACGCCGTGCCAGCGCTGCCGCTTCGTTTATACTCCGTGCGATCCGCCTGCAGCGCTCATCGGGAGAGCTCATGCTCGCCGCCGTAAAACTGACTTCCGCCACCCGCCAGAACCTTTGGCGCCTGACGTTCATCCGCACCTTGGTACTGGCCGCACAGGCCGGTTCGGTCGGGCTCGCCTATTGGTTCAACCTGCTGCCGCTGCCTTGGCTGCAACTGGCCGTGACCCTCGGGTTTTCCACGGTACTGTGCGTGTTTACCGCCATTCGCCTGCGCACCACGTGGCCGGTGACCGAGCTGGAATACTCCCTGCAACTGGCCTGCGACCTGTTTATCCACAGTGTGTTGCTGTACTTCTCCGGCGGTTCCACCAACCCCTTCGTTTCTTATTACCTGGTGCCACTGACCATCGCCGCGGTGACGCTGCCGTGGCGTTATTCGGTGGTGCTGTCGGGCATCGCCCTGACCCTGTACACCCTGCTGCTGGCGCAGTTCTACCCGTTGCAGACCTTTCCCATCGCCCGGGAAAACCTGCAGATCTACGGCATGTGGCTGAGCTTCGCCCTCTCGGCGGCGGTCATCACCTTCTTTGCCGCGCGGATGGCGGAAGAGCTGCGCCGCCAGGAAGAACTGCGCGCCATTCGCCGTGAAGAAGGCCTGCGCGACCAGCAACTGCTGGCCGTCGCCACCCAGGCCGCAGGCGCAGCCCATGAATTGGGGACGCCGCTGGCGACCATGAGCGTACTGCTCAAGGAAATGACCCAGGACCACCACGACCCGGCCCTGCAAGACGACCTGAGCGTGCTGCAGGAACAGGTCAAGCAGTGCAAGTTGACCTTGCAACAACTGGTGCGCGCCGCCGAAGCCAATCGCCGCCTGGCGGTGGAGATGCAGGACGTTACCCAGTGGCTGGACGAAGCCCTGAACCGCTGGCACCTGATGCGTCCCGAAGCCAGCTACCGTTTTCACCTGCTGGGCCAGGGCTCGGTGCCGCGCATGGCGCCGCCGCCGGACCTGACCCAGGCGCTGCTGAACCTGCTGAACAACGCCGCCGACGCCTGCCCGGAAGGCCTGGAAGTGACCCTGGACTGGGACGCGGAAGACCTCACCATCAGCATTCGCGACCACGGCGCCGGCGTGCCGTTGGCGATTGCCGAGCAGATCGGCAAACCCTTCTTTACCACCAAGGGCAAAGGCTTCGGCCTCGGCCTGTTTTTGAGCAAGGCCAGCGTGACTCGCGCGGGCGGCTCAGTGAAACTCTATAGTCATGAGGAAGGCGGCACGCTCACCGAGCTGCGCCTGCCCCGTGTCGCACGAGGAGACATCGATGAGTGACGAGATCCAAGTCGAAGGCGAAGAACTGCCGCACCTGCTGCTGGTAGATGACGACGCTACCTTTACCCGCGTGATGGCCCGCGCCATGAGCCGTCGTGGCTTTCGCGTAAGCACCGCCGGCTCCGCCGAAGAAGGCCTGGCCATTGCCACGGCCGACCTGCCGGAATACGCGGCCCTGGACCTGAAAATGGACGGCGATTCCGGCCTGGTGCTGCTGCCCAAGCTGCTGGAGCTGGACCCGGAAATGCGCGTGGTGATCCTCACCGGCTATTCCAGCATTGCCACCGCCGTCGAGGCTATCAAGCGTGGCGCGTGCAACTACCTGTGCAAGCCGGCGGACGCCGACGACGTGCTGGCCGCCTTGCTCTCCGAGCACGCCGACCTCGACACCCTGGTGCCGGAAAACCCGATGTCGGTGGACCGCCTGCAGTGGGAACACATCCAGCGCGTATTGACCGAGCACGAAGGCAACATCTCCGCTACGGCCCGCGCCCTGGGCATGCATCGCCGGACGTTGCAGCGCAAATTGCAGAAGCGTCCGGTACGACGTTGAACGGCGACTGAACAACCTGCTTCAGGCCGCACGGAGCCCTGAACCGATCGTCTATGATCGGTTCAAACGCCTGTTATTTTTTTCCTACCGAGCCTGAACAATGAATCAGAACGCTGAGTATTCCGCGGTCAACGACGCGGTGCGTGGGCAATTTTTAAGAAAAGTCTGGGCGCTGATCACCCCTTACTGGCGCAGTGAAGAGAAGGGCAGGGCCTGGCTGTTGTTGCTGGTGGTGCTGGGGCTGTCACTGTTCAGTGTGGCGGTGTCGGTGTGGTTCAACAGCTGGAACCGCGACTTCTACAACGCCCTTGAAAAGAAGGACTACGACGCCTTCACCCAGTTGCTGATGTACTTCAGCGTGATCGCCGTGGTGGCGATCGTCACCGGGGTGTTCACTTCCTATTTGCAGCAAATGCTCACCATCCGCTGGCGGCGCTGGCTGACCGAAACCTATTTTGCCAAGTGGCTGAGCCAGAAGAACTACTACCACCTGGAATACGGCGGCTACACCGATAACCCCGACCAACGTATCTCCGAAGACCTCAACGCCTTTACCAGCAGCACCCTGAGCCTGGGCCTGGGTTTCATCAGTAACCTGGTGAGCCTGGTGTCGTTCTCGGTGATCCTGTGGGGCGTGTCCGGCAGCATCGAAGTGTGGGGCATCACGATTCCCGGCTACATGTTCTGGGCGGCGCTGGTCTATGCGGTACTGGGCAGTTGGTTGACCCACTTGATTGGTCGAAAACTGATTGGCTTGAGCAACCGTCAGCAACGCTTCGAGGCCGACTTGCGTTTCAGCCTGGTGCGGGTGCGGGAGAACGCGGAAAGCATCGCACTGTTCAATGGCGAGCCCAATGAACACCAGCAGCTGAGTGCACGCTTCGGGCGAGTGTGGAGCAACTTCTGGAGCATCATGCAGCTCAAGAAGCGCTTGAATTTCTTCACCAGCGGTTACTCGCAGATCGCGATCATCTTCCCGTTTGTGGTGGCTGCGCCGCGTTACTTTGCCGGCAAGATCGAGTTGGGCGTGCTGATGCAGGTCGCCCAGGCGTTTGGCAGTGTGCAGGGCAGCCTGAGCTGGTTTGTCGACGCGTACACCGTATTGGCCAGCTGGCGTGCGACCTGTGACCGTCTGCTGAGCTTCGGCGAGGCGATGGACGAAAACGAAGGCCGCAACATGGGTATCGAGTTGCAGCGCCAGGGCGGTGATCTGCAGATGAACAACCTCAGCCTGGACCTGGCTGATGGTCGTCACCTGCTCGAAGGCGCCAACCTGACCGTTGCCGAAGGTGAGCGCCTGATGCTCAGCGGTCGTTCCGGCAGCGGCAAATCAACCTTGCTGCGGGCCATGGGCAATTTGTGGCCAAACGGCCATGGCAACATTCGTTTGCCGGCCGAGCGTTATCTGTTCCTGCCGCAGAAGCCGTATCTGCCGATTGGTACGCTGCGTGGCGTGTTGAGTTATCCACAGGAGGAGGGCGCGTATCCGGCGGAACGTTATGCACAGGTCCTGGAAACCTGCCGCCTGGCGCATCTGATTCCACGCTTGGACGAAGCCAATCACTGGCAGCGCATGCTGTCACCGGGTGAGCAGCAGCGTTTGGCGTTTGCCCGGGCGTTGTTGTTTGAACCGCAATGGCTGTACATGGATGAGGCCACGTCTGCGATGGACGAGGAGGATGAGGCGGCGCTGTATCAGGCGTTGATCGATGAGTTGCCGGGTTTGAGCATCGTCAGCGTCGGGCATCGCAGCAGCCTCAAGCGTTTCCATGGGCGGCATGTGCGGATCGAGAACGGGCAGTTGGCGGAGCAGTCGCTGGTTTGAGCTTTTGGGGGTATATCCGTTATTTAGGTAACGGCCACCTAGGGTTCCGCTCTTACAGCGGGTCACTTTTGAAAAGCCGGAATGCCGGCCCAGTCAAAAGTAACCAAAACGCTCTGCCCCGCCTGTCGGCGCCTCGCCTAGGCTCGGCGTTCCCTCACTCCGGCACCGCTAAGCGGGCCGCCGCGACGGGCCATCCATGGCCCGGCGCGGCTAAACCGGCGTCCTGCCGGTTTACCCGCTCCGCACTGCCTGCGTTCGGCCTCGGGCTGAATGGGGCAGTCAGATCAAAATCAAAAGCAAGAGCACAGCGGCCTAAAGGCCGGCTTGAGTGTTAGAAGCAGAGGCAAGATCCAGAGCGAAAGCAGGGCTGCTTTTCTGTGGGAGCGGGCTTGCTCGCGAAAAACCTGAGGGCGCCGCGTCCATTCAGGATGCCCGCGTCATCGTTAACGACCTTCGCGAGCAAGCCCGCTCCCACATTTGTACCGTGCCCGCTTGAGATTTTGCTGTTGCTGTTGCTTCACCACACTCAAGCCGGCCTGTAGGCCGCTGTGCTGTTGATCTGCTTGTGATCTTGATCTTAGGCGCCCCGTTAAACCACGCTGGCCGAACGCAGGCTTTGGAGCGTGGGTAACCCGGCAGGACGCCGGGTTAGCCGCGATGGGCCAAGGATGGCCCATCGCGGCGGCCCACGGTCCAAAGTCGGAGTGAGGGCACACCGAGCCCAGGCGAGGTGCCGAGTGGTGGGGCAAGAGCGTTTTGCTTACTTTTGCGCTCTTCAAAAGTGAGCCGCTGTAAGAGCGGAACCAATAGCAGCCCTGACCGCAGCAACGGATACGTACCCACCCCATACCAACGAAGCCAAACAAAAAAAGCCCGGCTGATCATCAATCAGCCGGGCTTTTTAGTGTCGCTTGAAAAGGTATTACTTCTTCAAGCCGTAATGCTCATCCAGCATCCCCGGGGCGTTTGGCGTTTTTGGCGCGTAGTCCCGTGGCGGTTCCTGGTTTTCCCGAGGCGGGGTCAGGCGTTCCCGTGGCGCTTGCGGTGCATCGGAATGCAGCGCGGCCAGCAGACGCTGGCGGGTGATGTCGTCCAGGGCCAGGCGGTTGGCACCCTCGGCGAGATGATCCTGTACTTCCTGATAGCTCTGAGTGAGCTTTTTCACCAGGGTCGCGGTGCTGTTGAAGTGGGTAACAACCTCGTTCTGATAACTGTCAAAACGTTCCTGAATGTCATCCAGCTGACGCTGCGTGCGGTTAGGCGCGGCATTCGGCAGCAGGCGGGCAACCAGGAATCCAATGGCGACACCGGCAACCAAGGCGAGAGTCGGCAACAACCAAACTAAGAGCGAGTGTTCCACGAGTCCTTCCTCTATAAACGGCTTTGCTTTACGTTAACGGCTCGGACCTGCGCTGTATACCGCGATTAAGCTCGCAATGATGCCATGCACAGACTTTTAGCTAGACGAGTCGACCCCTTGAGAGGTCACGGAGTTCCTTCCTTGCTGATGCGTGAAACCCCTGTTTTGATCGATGGCCCGGTAGGCCAACTGGAAGCCCTGTACCTGGATCACCCCGAGCCACGTGGCCTGGCGCTGATCTGCCACCCTAACCCGGTGCAGGGCGGCACGATGCTCAACAAAGTCGTATCGACCCTGCAACGCACTGCGCGGGATGCTGGCTTGATCACATTGCGTTTTAATTATCGCGGTGTGGGCGCCAGCGCCGGTACGCACGATATGGGCACCGGTGAAGTTGACGACGCTGAAGCCGCCGCCACCTGGCTGCGTAAAAAACATCCCGACCTGGCGATTACCCTGTTGGGTTTTTCCTTCGGTGGGTTTGTGGCGGCCACCCTCGGCGGCCGCCTGGAAGCCAAGGGCGAAAAACTCGCGCACCTGTTCATGGTGGCCGCGGCCGTGATGCGGCTGAAGGATAACGAAGTGCTGCCACAAGGTTGCCCATTGACCGTAATCCAGCCGGAAACCGACGAAGTGGTCGACCCGCAACTCGTCTACGACTGGTCCGCGGCCCTGAATCGCCCCCATGAGCTGCTGAAAGTGGCAGAATGCGGACACTTTTTTCATGGCAAGCTGACCGATCTCAAGGATCTTGTGCTGCCACGTCTTTCGAATTGATGACAAGCGATTACCCATGACGACCCGTACCCGCATCCTCACCGGCATCACCACCACCGGCACGCCGCACCTGGGCAACTACGCCGGCGCGATTCGCCCGGCGATCCTTGCCAGCCAGGACGCCAATGCCGACTCCTTCTACTTTCTGGCCGACTACCACGCCCTGATCAAGTGCGATGACCCGCAGCGCATCCAGCGCTCGCGTATGGAAATCGCTGCGACCTGGCTGGCCGGTGGCCTGGATGTGAACCGGGTAACGTTCTACCGCCAGTCCGACATCCCGGAAATCCCCGAGCTGACCTGGCTGCTGACCTGCGTGGCGGCCAAGGGCCTGCTCAACCGTGCGCACGCCTACAAGGCCTCGGTGGACAAGAACCTGGAAAACGGCGAAGACCCGGATGCGGGCATCACTATGGGCCTGTACAGCTACCCGGTGCTGATGGCGGCGGACATCCTGATGTTCAACGCCCACAAGGTGCCGGTCGGCCGTGACCAGATCCAGCATGTGGAAATGGCCCGCGACATCGGCCAGCGCTTCAACCACCTGTTCGGCAACGGTAAAGAATTCTTCACCATGCCTGAAGCGCTGATCGAAGAAAGCGTCGCCACCTTGCCGGGCCTGGATGGCCGCAAGATGTCCAAGAGCTACGACAACACCATCCCGTTGTTCACCAGCGCCAAGGACATGAAGGACGCGATCTCGCGGATCGTCACCGACTCCCGTGCGCCGGGCGAAGCGAAAGATCCGGACAATTCGCACCTGTTCACCCTGTACCAGGCCTTTGCCACCAAGGCTCAGGAAGAAGAGTTCCGCGGCGAACTGCTGCAAGGCCTGGGCTGGGGCGAGGCGAAGAACCGTCTGTTCCAGCTGCTGGACGGCCAACTGGGGGAAGCGCGTGAGCGTTATCACCAACTGATGTCGCGCCCGTCGGACATGGAAGACCTGCTGCTGATCGGAGCCAAGAAGGCCCGCGCCGTGGCTGCACCGTTCCTGGCCGAGCTGCGTGAAGCGGTGGGCCTGCGTTCGTTCGTCAATCCGGTCGCCGTTGCCGCCACCACCAAGAAGAAAGCTGCGAAAGCCGCGCGCTTTGTCAGCTTCCGCGAAGACGACGGCAGCTTCCGCTTCCGTTTGCTGGCGGCCGAAGGCGAACAACTGCTGCTGTCGCGTAACTTTGCCGACGGTAAGACTGCAGGTGCAGTGACCAAGCAACTGCAATCGGGTCAGGCGCTGGATGTCCGCAGCGAGGCCCTGAGCTTCAGTGTGTGGCTGGAAGGTGCTGCCGTCGCCGATAGCCCGGCGTTCGCCGACAGCGCCTCGCGCGATGCGGCGATCGAAGCCTTGCGCGTTGCGTTGACCCCAATCGAGGATTAACCCGACCAAGGGTTGATTGCCATTCTTCAGGGCCGTCGTTACAGTGGCGGCCCGTTTTTGTTGCCTTGCTAACGAATTATGACGCCCCTAGAACGATATCAAGCTGATCTGAAACGCCCCGACTTCTTCCATGACGCTGCCCAGGAAACTGCGGTGCGCCATTTGCAGCGCCTGTACGACGATCTGGTCCAGGCCTCGCAGAACAAGCCGGGCATGTTCAGCAAGTTGTTTGGCAAGAAAGACCATACGCCGGTCAAGGGCTTGTACTTTTGGGGTGGCGTCGGCCGGGGCAAGACTTACCTGGTCGATACCTTCTTTGAAGCGCTGCCGTTCAAGGAAAAGGTCCGTACTCACTTCCACCGCTTCATGAAGCGCGTGCACGAAGAGATGAAGACCCTGCCGGGCGAAAAGAACCCGCTGACCATCATCGCCAAGCGCTTCTCCGACGAAGCGCGGGTGATTTGTTTCGATGAGTTCTTCGTGTCCGACATCACCGACGCGATGATCCTCGGCACCCTGATGGAAGAGCTGTTCAAGAACGGCGTGACCTTGGTTGCCACCTCGAACATCGTGCCCGACGGCCTGTACAAGGACGGCCTGCAACGCGCGCGCTTCCTGCCGGCCATCGCCCTGATCAAGCAGAACACCGATATCGTCAACGTCGACAGCGGCGTCGACTACCGCCTGCGTCACCTTGAGCAAGCCGAACTGTTCCACTTCCCGCTCAATGAAGTGGCCGAGGAAAGCCTGCGCAAGAGCTTCCGTGCCCTGACGCCGGAATGCACCCAGGCGGTGGAAAACGACAAGTTGATCATCGAAAACCGCGAAATCATCGCGCTGCGTACCTGCGACGACGTGGCCTGGTTCGACTTCCGCGAACTGTGCGATGGCCCCCGCAGCCAGAACGACTACATCGAACTGGGCAAGATCTTCCACGCGGTGATCTTGAGCGGCGTTGAGCAGATGACCGTCACCACCGACGACATCGCGCGGCGCTTTATCAACATGGTCGACGAATTCTACGACCGTAACGTCAAGCTGATCATCTCGGCGGAAGTCGAGCTCAAGGACCTCTACACCGGCGGTCGCTTGAACTTCGAGTTCCAACGGACCTTGAGCCGCTTGCTCGAAATGCAGTCCCACGAGTTCCTGTCGCGGGCGCACAAGCCGTAACCGCTTGCCCTCTGTAGGAGCGAGCTTGCTCGCGAAGAACTCAACGACACCGCGGGGCTTCAGATGCCCCGCGTTTTCGTTTACGTCCTTCGCGAGCAAGCTCGCTCCTACAGTAAGGGCGACCTATGCCGCCTGCTGGAACTGCTGGCGGTACTGGTTGGGCGACAGCTCGGTGTGCTGCCGGAACAGCCGCGCAAAGAAGCTCGCGTCGTCGTAGCCTACTTCGTAGCTGATGGTCTTGATGCTTTTGCGGCTACCGGACAGCAACCCCTTGGCCGTCTCGATGCGCAGGCGTTGCAGGTAATGCAGCGGCTTGTCGCCCGTGGCGGTCTGGAAGCGCCGCATGAAGTTGCGGATGCTCATGCCGTGTTCCCGGGCCACGTCTTCAAAGCGGAACTTGTCGGCGAAGTGCTCTTCGAGCCAATGCTGGATCTGCAGGATGATCACGTCCTGGTGCAGCTTCTGGCCGCCAAAACCGATGCGCCCCGGCGCATAGCTGCGCTGCACTTCGTAAAGAATGTCGCGGGCCACCGCCTGGGCGATGTTGGCGCCGCAGAAGCGTTCGATCAGGTAGATGTAGAGGTCGCAGGCCGAGGTGGTGCCGCCGGCACAGTAGAGGTTGTCGGCGTCGGTCAGGTGCTTGTCCTGGTTCAGTTGCACCTTGGGGAAGCGTTCGCTGAAGGCGTTGAAGAAGCGCCAGTAGGTGGTCGCCTCCTTGCCGTCCAGCAGGCCGGCTTCGGCGAGCCAGAACACGCCGGTGGCTTCGCCGCACAGCACGGCGCCACGGGCATGTTGTTCGCGCAGCCAAGGCAGCACTTGTGGGTAGCGTTGGCACAGTGAGTCGAAGTCGTCCCAGAAGGCCGGGAGCACGATGATGTCGGCGTTTTCGAGGCCGCCGTCCACCGGCATGATCACATCGCTGAAGCTGCGCACCGATTGCCCATCGGGGCTGACCAGGCGCGTTTCGAAAGCGGGAGTAAGGCCCTGGCCCAGCTGTTTGCCGTAGCGCAGGCTCGCGAGGTGGAAGAAATCCTTGGCTTGCATGAGGGTTGAAGCGAATACCCGATCAATGGCCAAAATGCTGACGCGCCGCAAGGGCGTGGAGATTTGGTTAGACATAATTTCATTTATTCTTATAGGGGAAAGTGGTCACCAGACGGCTGGATCGTCTTATTTTTTGTCGCATGTGTCCAGTGTCCTGTGACGCCTTCGCGGCTTAGGCTCTGTGATCCCGGTCTTGTCCGACAATTCACGCAGGTGACCCATGATTCCCAGAACCTTGTTCAGCTCGGAGCACGAACTCTTCCGCCAGAGCGTGCGTACCTTCCTCGAAAAAGACGCGGCGCCGTACCACGGGCAATGGGAAAAGCAGGGCTATATCGACCGTAAACTGTGGAACAAGGCAGGGGAGGCGGGGATGCTCTGCTCGCATTTGCCGGAAGAGTACGGCGGCCTCGGGGCGGACTTTCTCTACAGCGCCGTGGTGATCGAAGAGATCAGCCGCCTGGGGCTGACCGGGATTGGTTTCTCCCTGCATTCGGACATCGTCGCGCCGTACATCCTGCATTACGGCAGTGAGGCGCTGAAGCACAAGTACCTGCCCAAGCTGATCTCCGGGGAGATGGTCACGGCCATCGCCATGACCGAGCCGGGGGCCGGGTCCGACCTGCAAGGGGTCAAGACCACCGCCGTGCTGGACGGCGATGAGTATGTGATCAACGGTTCGAAGACGTTCATCACCAATGGCTTCCTGGCGGACCTGGTGATCGTCGTCGCCAAGACCGACCCCAAGGCCGGCGCCAAGGGCACCAGTCTGTTTCTGGTGGAGGCCGACACGCCGGGCTTCGACAAGGGCAAGCGCCTGGAGAAGGTCGGGATGAAGGCCCAGGATACGTCGGAGCTGTTCTTCCAGGATGTGCGGGTGCCCAAGGAGAATCTGCTGGGGCAGGCGGGGATGGGCTTTGCCTATCTGATGCAGGAGTTGCCGCAGGAGCGTTTGACGGTGGCGATTGGTGCGTTGTCGTCAGCCGAGGCGGCGTTGCAATGGACACTGGAGTACACCCGCGACCGCAAGGCGTTCGGCAAGGCGATCATCGACTTCCAGAACACACGGTTCAAACTGGCGGAAATCGCCACGGAAACCCAGATCGGCCGGGTGTTTGTCGACAAGTGCATGGAACTGCACCTGGAAGGCAAGCTCGATGTGCCCACGGCTGCGATGGCCAAATACTGGGCCACGGACCTGCAATGCAAGGTGCTGGATGAGTGCGTGCAGTTGCACGGTGGCTACGGCTTCATGTGGGAATACCCGATTGCGCGGGCCTGGGCGGATGCGCGGGTGCAGCGGATTTATGCGGGGACGAATGAGATCATGAAGGAGATTATTGCGCGGGCGCTTTGAATTCTTGGTGTTTTTGAGGGCCTCTTCGCGAGCAAGCCCGCTCCCACATTCGACCGAGTTCCACCTTTGGAATGCAGTCGAATGTGGAAGCGGGCTTGCTCGCGAAGGCGGTCTAGAGATCAATCAAGGCGCAGGATTCGGATGATCCTTTTGAATCGCCTCAATCCCCGCCAGCACCTCATCCGACAGTTTCAGGTCGGCGCTGGCGATGTTGCTGTCCAGCTGCTCCAGGGTCGTGGCGCCAATGATGTTGCTGGTCACGAACGGTTGCTGGGTCACAAACGCCAATGCCATCTGCGCCGGGTCCAGGCCGTGCTCACGGGCCAGTGCCACATAACGGCTGCACGCAGCTTCCGATTGCGGGTTGAAGTAGCGGCTGAAGCGGCTATAGAGGCTCAGGCGACCCTTGGCCGGGCGTGCGCCACCTTCGTATTTGCCGCTGAGCATGCCGAACGCCAGTGGCGAATACGCCAGCAAGCCACACTGTTCACGGATGGCGATTTCCGCCAGGCCCACTTCAAAGCTGCGGTTCAGCAGGTTGTAGGGGTTCTGGATCGACACGGCGCGGGTCCAGCCGCGGGCTTCGGCCAGGGCCAGGAATTTCATGGTGCCCCACGGGGTTTCGTTGGACAGGCCGATGTGGCGGATTTTGCCGGCCTTGACCTGCTCATCCAGCGCTTCGAGGGTTTCTTCCAGCGGCGTCAGGTCCTCTTCGGCCTTGTGCTTGTAGCCCAGTTGGCCAAAAAAGTTGGTGCTGCGCTCGGGCCAGTGCAACTGGTAGAGGTCGATCCAGTCGGTTTGCAGGCGCTTGAGGCTCGCATCCAGGGCTTCGACGATGTGCTTGCGGTTGTGCTTGAGGCTGCCATCGCGGATGTAGTCGATGGTGTTGCCGGGGCCGGCTATCTTGCTGGCGAGGATCCAGTCGGCACGGTCGCCGCGGCTTTTGAAGTAATTACCGATGTAGCGCTCGGTGGTGGCGTAGGTGTCTGCCTTGGGCGGCACCGGGTACATTTCGGCGGTATCGAGGAAGTTGATTCCCGCGGCCTTGGCCCGTTCGATCTGTGCGAAGGCCTCTGCCTCGCTGTTCTGCTCGCCCCAGGTCATGGTGCCCAAGGCTATCGCGCTCACGTTCAGATCGGTTCGGCCCAGCTGTCGATAGTCCATCGGGTACTCCTTCAGGGAAAACAATCATAAAAGCAGGTTGAAATTTTTTTGGCAATCTGCATAATTGCCCACCTCTTTCTGCAGTGGAAGTGATGCGCCGCCTGCCGAAGAATCTTGCCGTTGAACGGACGCGCCGACCCGAGCCCCCGATAGCGTCTGTATCCGGCTGCCTTTGACTTGTCAAAGTACGCACTATTCAGTAAGATCCGCCGTCTAATTTACAGGGCGGCCCCTGAGGCTATTAAAGAATGACAACTTTTACTGCAAAACCAGAAACAGTTCAGCGCGACTGGTTTGTCGTCGACGCCGCTGGTCAGACCCTGGGTCGTCTGGCCACTGAAGTCGCCAGCCGTCTGCGTGGCAAGCACAAGCCTGAGTACACCCCTCACGTTGATACCGGTGACTACATTGTCATCATCAACGCTGAGCAGGTACGTGTTACCGGCAACAAAGCGCAAGACAAAATGTACTACCGTCACTCCGGTTTCCCAGGCGGTATCAAGTCTTCGAACTTCGAAGGCCTGATCTCCAAAAAGCCTGAAGCCCCGATTGAAATCGCGGTCAAAGGTATGCTGCCGAAGGGCCCACTGGGTCGCGACATGTATCGCAAGCTGAAAGTCTATGCGGGCGCTGCTCACCCTCATGCTGCTCAGCAGCCCCAAGAACTGAAGTTTTAACGGAATAGTTCATTATGTCGGCGACTCAAAATTACGGCACTGGCCGTCGCAAAACCGCTACCGCTCGCGTTTTCCTGCGTCCGGGTACTGGTAACATCTCGATCAACAACCGCACTCTGGAAAATTTCTTCGGTCGCGAAACTGCCCGCATGGTAGTTCGTCAGCCGCTGGAATTGACCGAGACCGTTGAAAAGTTCGACATCTACGTCACCGTTATCGGTGGCGGTGTAAGTGGTCAAGCTGGCGCAATCCGCCACGGTATCACTCGCGCTCTGATGCAGTACGACGAAACCCTGCGTGGCGCTCTGCGCAAAGCTGGCTTCGTGACTCGCGATGCTCGTGAAGTTGAACGTAAGAAAGTTGGTCTGCGTAAAGCGCGTAAGCGTCCGCAGTACTCGAAGCGTTAATTCGCTTTTACGTTCCAGAAAACGCCCAGCCTCCTCACGGAGCTGGGCGTTTTTTATTGCCTGCTATTTATGTAAAAAATCTCTGTGACAACTTGCCACATCCGTAGAGCCCCTATACTCAAAGGCTTGGAGCCAGTGCCGGGGGTAATTACCTTGTCAGACGTGGGGCTTTTCATTACCATTCGGCAAAATTTTTATAAGTTCAGATTTAACACTTAGTAGACGCCTGATTTAACAGGCCACAAAGCTGATGGGAGAGGACTGAATGAGCAATGACGGCGTGAATGCAGGCCGGCGTCGCTTCTTGGTAGCAGCCACATCCGTGGTGGGTGCTGCAGGAGCGGTGGGGGCTGCGGTCCCGTTCGTGGGGTCATGGTTTCCCAGTGCCAAGGCGAAAGCCGCAGGTGCACCGGTGAAGGTGAATGTCAGCAAGATCGATCCAGGCCAGCAAATGATTGCTGAGTGGCGCGGTCAGCCAGTGTTCATCGTTCGTCGTACCGAGGAAATCCTGGGAAATTTGAAGAAGATCGAGGGCCAGCTGTCTGACCCCGACTCGAAGAATTCCGACCAACCCGCTTACGTCGATAAGGAAATTCGCTCGATCAAGCCGGAGATTCTGCTGCTGATCGGTATCTGCACCCACTTGGGTTGCTCTCCCACCTTCCGCCCGGAAGTGGCGCCCGCGGACCTGGGCAAGGACTGGGTCGGGGGCTATTTCTGCCCGTGCCACGGTTCTCACTACGACCTCGCTGGCCGCGTCTACAAGTCACAACCCGCACCACTGAACCTGCCAGTTCCGCCACATCACTACGAGACTGACAGTGTCATTGTCATTGGCGTCGACGAGGGGGAGAAAGCCTGATGAGCAAGTTCATGGATTGGGTGGATGCGCGCTTTCCCGCGACCAAAATGTGGGAAGACCACCTCAGCAAGTACTACGCACCGAAGAACTTCAACTTCTTCTATTTCTTTGGCTCCCTGGCACTTTTGGTACTGGTCAACCAGATCGTTACCGGTGTCTGGCTGACGATGAGCTACACCCCATCGGCTGAAGAAGCCTTCGCCTCCGTCGAATACATCATGCGCGACGTCGAGTACGGCTCGATCCTGCGTCTGCTGCACTCCACCGGCGCCTCGGCGTTCTTCATCGTCGTCTACATGCACATGTTCCGTGGCTTGCTCTACGGCTCGTACCAGAAGCCTCGCGAGCTGGTATGGGTGTTCGGCATGCTGATCTACCTGGCGCTGATGGCCGAGGCCTTCATGGGCTACCTGCTGCCGTGGGGCCAGATGTCCTATTGGGGCGCCCAGGTGATCATCTCGCTGTTCGGCGCGATCCCGGTCATCGGTAACGACCTGACCCAATGGATTCGTGGTGACTACCTGATTTCCGGGATCACCCTGAACCGCTTCTTCGCCTTGCACGTGGTGGCCTTGCCGATCGTGATTCTCGGCCTGGTGGTGCTGCACATCCTGGCACTGCACGAAGTGGGTTCGAACAACCCCGACGGCGTGGACATCAAGAAGCACAAGGACGAAAACGGCGTACCGCTGGACGGCATTCCGTTCCACCCGTACTACACCGTGAAAGATATCGTCGGCGTGGTGGTGTTCCTGTTCATCTTTTGCTCGATCGTGTTCTTTTTCCCGGAGATGGGCGGTTATTTCCTCGAGAAACCGAACTTCGAACAGGCGAATGCCTTCAAGACCCCGGAACACATTGCCCCGGTCTGGTACTTCACCCCGTTCTACGCGATCTTGCGCGCGATTCCCGACAAACTCATGGGCGTGATCGCCATGGGCGCGGCGATTGCGGTGCTGTTCGTGCTGCCTTGGCTAGACCGTAGCCCGGTCAAATCCATGCGCTACAAGGGCTGGCTGAGCAAGATCTGGCTGTGGGTGTTCTGCATTTCGTTCGTGATCCTGGGCGTACTGGGCGTATTGGCGCCGACCCCGGAGCGTACGTTGCTGTCGCAGGTCTGCACCTTCCTGTACTTCGCCTACTTCATTCTGATGCCGTTCTACACCCGGCTCGAGAAGACCAAACCGGTACCGGATAGGGTGACTGGCTGATGAAAAAATTATTCGTTGCATTCATTCTTGCGGCCCTGCCGCTGCTGTCTTTCGCCGCTGAACACGGCCCAGAGCTGGAAAAAGTCGACATCGACGTGTCGGACAAGGCTGCCATGCAAGACGGCGCACGTACGTTCGCCAACTACTGCATGGGCTGCCACAGTGCCAAGTTCCAGCGTTACGAGCGCGTTGCCGATGACCTGGGCATCCCGCACGACGTGATGCTCAAGAACCTGGTGTTCACCGGTGCGAAGATCGGCGACCACATGACCATCGGCATGCAACCTGCCGACGCCAAGACCTGGTTCGGGGCTGCACCGCCCGACCTGACCCTGGTGGCCCGTGTGCGTGGCACCGATTGGCTCTACGGCTACCTGAAATCCTTCTACGAAGACCCGTCGCGTCCGTACGGCGTGAACAACAAAGTGTTCCCGAATGTCGGTATGCCTAACGTTCTGGTCGGCCTGCAAGGCCGCCAAGTGGTAGGATGCAAGCAAGTACAAATCGTCGAAGACGGCAAGAAGCAGTATGATCCGCTCACCGGTACGCCTTTGACTCATGAAGCGTGCGATCAGCTGACCATAGTGCCGAAGACCGGCGCGCTGAACGAAGAGCAGTTCGACGAGAAGGTCAAGAATCTGGTGACCTTCCTGGCCTACTCGGCCAACCCAGTGAAGCTGCAGCATCAGCGCATTGGTACCTATGTGTTGCTGTACCTGGCCTTCTTCTTCGTGTTCGCCTATCTGCTGAAACGCGAATACTGGAAGGATGTGCATTGATCCAACCGTAAGTAATTGCTGTTAATCTTGCGCGCCCAGCGGCATCTCTGAAGGTAAGTCTGGTTTATCCAGGCGTCACGGAGATGCTCACTGGGCGCGCTCGTTTTTGAGCTTCCGATAATTTCAACAAGCGAGGAGGACCGCCATGGGCGTGACCAATCGGTTGGCCTGTTACTCCGACCCCGCCGACCACTATTCCCACCGAGTACGCATCGTGCTCGCAGAGAAGGGTGTCAGCGCAGAGATCATTACTGTGGAGGCTGGTCGTCACCCGCCGAAACTGATCGAAGTGAACCCTTACGGCAGCTTGCCCACCCTGGTCGATCGTGACCTGGCGTTGTGGGAGTCAACCGTGGTGATGGAATACTTGGATGAGCGTTATCCCCATCCGCCGTTGTTGCCGGTATATCCGGTGGCGCGTGCCAACAGCCGCCTGCTGATCCATCGGATCCAGCGTGACTGGTGTGGCCTGGTGGACCTGATTCTGGATTCACGTAGCAAAGAGGCCGCCCGTGTCCAGGCGCGCAAGGAATTGCGCGAGAGCCTGACCGGTGTTTCGCCGTTATTTGCCGACAAACCTTTTTTCCTCAGCGAGGAACAAAGTCTGGTGGATTGCTGCCTATTACCCATACTCTGGCGCTTGCCGATTTTGGGCATTGAATTGCCGCGGCCTGCCAAGCCGCTGCTTGACTACATGGAGCGCCAGTTTGCGCGTGAGGCTTTCCAGGCGAGTCTGTCTGGTGTCGAACGCGATATGCGCTAAGGCTTAAGGAGCCGTTGATGAACTCCAGTCGACCTTACCTGGTCCGCGCGCTCTATGAGTGGATAGTGGACAACGATTGCACCCCGCACATGCTGGTCAATTCCGAGTTTCCCGCGGTTCAGGTACCGCAAGGTTTTGCCAGTGACGGACAAATCGTCCTGAACGTTTCACCCAGTGCCGTGCGACACCTGCACATGGACAATGAAGCGGTCAGCTTTGAAGGGCGTTTCGGCGGTGTGCCGCATACGCTGTTCGTGCCCATCGGCGCCATCCTTGGGATTTACGCCCGGGAAAATGGCCAGGGCATGGTGTTTGATCTGGAGTCGTCCCTTGAGGATGACGAAGCGATCGAGCTCGAAGGCGAAGATGATGTGCCGCCGCCGGATTCCGAGCCGCCGCGCCCAAGCGGTCGGCCGAGTCTGAAAGTGGTGAAGTAACAAGGCGCAGGCCCTTGGGCCAGCGTTGAAAATGCCTCGGCGATGCCGGGGCATTTTTTTGCCTGGCGAAAACCCCGCCGGATATAGATGAAAGTCATGACAGGACGGTGATCGTACAACCGCCATGGGCTATCATGCGTGCTTCAGATCGCCGAGATAGATGATTCATCATGGAAAACTCCAGCGCCGCCCCTCGTCTTCCCCGCAAGCGCCGCAGCCTTGCCCAGGAATTGGTCACGGTGTTGTCCGAGCAGATCCGCGACGGCCAACTCAAACGGGGCGACAAACTGCCCACCGAGTCGGCCATCATGGACGCCCATGGGGTCAGCCGCACCGTGGTGCGTGAAGCCATCTCGCGATTGCAGGCGGCCGGGCAGGTGGAAACCCGCCACGGTATCGGCACCTTTGTGCTGGATACGCCAAGCCCCAGCGGTTTCCGGATCGACCCGGCCACCGTGGTGACGCTGAGGGATGTGCTGGCCATCCTTGAGTTGCGCATCAGCCTGGAAGTGGAATCTGCGGGCCTTGCCGCCCAGCGTCGTAGCGACGAGCAATTGGCCGGCATGCGTGCGGCCCTCGATGCCTTGAACGAAAGTGCAGCCCACGCCGGTGATGCGGTAGCGTCGGACTTCCAGTTCCACCTGCAGATTGCCCTGTCCACCGGCAACCGGTACTTCACCGACATCATGACCCACTTGGGCACCAGCATCATTCCACGCACGCGGCTGAACTCGGCACGCCTGGCTCATGATGACCAGCAGCACTACATGAGCCGCCTGAGCCGCGAACACGAAGAGATCTATGAGGCGATCGCTCGCCAGGATTCGGATGCGGCACGGGCGGCCATGCGTTTGCACCTGACCAACAGCCGTGAGCGGCTGCGCCATGCCCATGAAGAGGCAGAAGCCCAGCGCGGCTAATGCCTATTCAAATGTAGGAACTGTCGAGCTTCAGCGAGGCTGCGATGCAGGCGCTGAGGTCTGGCAGGTTCACCGAGTCGATCCCATCGCAGCCTCGCCGGGGCTCGACAGCTCCCACATTTGATTTTTGTTGCCTGGAAGATTAGCTGGCAGGCTGATTTGGCTTGTAGTCCTTCAGCAACAGATACGTGCTCCAACCCCACCAGTCATTCGTCCACTGCTTGTCATTCAGGTTGTTGACGTCCTTGCGCCGCAGCACCTTGTCGCCTTCTGCCTTGAACAGCGGTGAGAAGTTGTTCGCCGGGTTTTGTGCGGCGTTCAGGTCCGGCACATACAGCGGCGCCTTGAAGTTGGCCGGGGAGGGCGCCACGCCGCTGATAAAGGCTTCAAAGATTTCATCGGCCGAGGCCTGCACGGCACGTTTGACCATGGCCCGGTTGGCCGCGTCGCTGCTGTCGAAGTAGCGTTTATCACCGTAGGCGTGCCACTGATCACCCAGGGCATTGCGCACATTGAGCCCGAACTTGCTGTCTTCATCGTGCATGAAGCGGCTGATCAGCGAGCCCAGTTCACCCGGTGTCACCACCGCCGCCAGTTGTTTGCGCGGTACCCGCAGGTGGCCGGCAGAAAACAGATCGGTCAAAAAGTGATCAGCGAAGCTGTTCATGGCATAAGCCAGTTCCAGCGCCTGATCGGTGCCGGTCTGATGGGCCGCGACGGCTTGTTGCAGGGCTGCCGTATGCCCCGCCAGATACGCTGCCAACGCCCATTCGCCGAAGTGATCGGCATTGTCTGCCGCCAGTTTCAGGTAGCGCCCCAAGGGAACCAGCGCCGAAACGGCGCTGCCGCCGCCGGTGATGCGGTTCCATTCCTCGGACAAGGTGTCACCGAGTGCGTCATAGGCTTCATGGGGTTGCTTGCCGTCCTTGATCGCTTGGTTAACCGCGTTGATCTCCTTTTGCATCACCGCCAGGATCTTGCCTGCTTCCTCCCGTGATGCCGGCAATACTGCCAACGAGTTGAACGCATCGGTAAAGCGCTGCACGCGATCAGCCGGCGATGTGCCCTCGTTGATGGGGCGGCCGGGAATTCCATAGAAATCACCGCCCAAGGCGATGATCTGGCCATAGCTCAGGGCCAGGCCGTTGGGCAGGTGCAATTCGACCTGCCGGGCGGGAATCGCCGGGGCGTCCTTGACGAAGCGCAATAGGGTGTCGTCGCCAATGGAGGTGTGTTCACCGCCTTCGAAGCGCAGGGTGGGTGGTCGTTTTTCAGGTGTGGCGAGTTCAAGATCTGACATGTTAGCTCCTTGCTATGTCGTAGGAATTTTCCATAATAGCTGTATGTATATACAGCTAAATCGAGCATAGAGGAAAAAATTCCTACGTCAAGAACGTCGCGTTGAGGCCTGACCCGCGTGAAGGTCGATGAATTGCAGTTGACGAATATTTTTATAGTTGTACGATGACGTACGACATCAAGATAACCATCCGTAATCTCTCAACAGAAAGTCTTCGCCCAGGGTGTTCGAATAATGAATCCACAAGAACTGAAGTCCATCCTCTCTCACGGTCTGCTGTCTTTCCCGGTGACCGATTTCAACGCCCAGGGTGATTTCCACCAGGCGGGCTACATCAAGCGTCTGGAATGGCTGGCCCCTTACGGCGCTACTGCCTTGTTCGCCGCTGGCGGCACCGGTGAGTTTTTCTCCCTGGCGGCCAGCGAATATTCCCAAGTGGTGAAAACCGCCGTTGATACCTGCGCCACCAGCGTGCCGATTCTCGCCGGGGTCGGCGGTGCCACCCGCCAGGCCATCGAGTACGCCCAGGAAGCCGAGCGTCTTGGCGCCAAAGGCTTGCTGCTGCTCCCGCACTACCTGACCGAAGCCAGCCAGGACGGGGTTGCCGCCCACGTTGAAGCGGTGTGCAAGTCGGTCAAGATCGGCGTCGTGGTCTACAACCGCAACGTCTGCCGCTTGACCGCGCCGCTGCTGGAACGCCTGGCCGAGCGCTGCCCGAACCTGATCGGCTACAAGGACGGCCTGGGTGACATTGAATTGATGGTGTCGATCCGCCGTCGTCTCGGTGACCGCTTCAGCTACCTGGGCGGCTTGCCGACTGCAGAGGTTTACGCCGCTGCCTACAAGGCCCTGGGCGTGCCGGTGTACTCCTCGGCGGTGTTCAACTTCATTCCAAAAACCGCGATGGATTTCTACCACGCCATTGCCCGGGAAGATCACGCCACCGTTGGCAAGATCATCGACGACTTCTTCCTGCCGTACCTCGACATCCGTAACCGCAAGGCCGGTTACGCCGTGAGCATCGTCAAGGCCGGGGCGAAAATCGTCGGCTATGACGCCGGCCCCGTGCGTACGCCGCTGACCGATCTGCTGCCGGAAGAATACGAAGCCCTGGCCGCGCTGATCGACAAGCAAGGCGCGCAATAACCCATCACCAAGGCCGCTGAGTAATCAGCGGTTTTTTGCGTCAGGAGAGAATTCGTGTCCCAAGCCAAGCGTTTTGAAAACTACATCGGTGGCCAGTGGGTTGCCGGCGCCGACTATTCGGCCAATATCAACCCGTCGGAGTTGTCTGATGTCATTGGCGAATACGCCAAGGCTGACCTCGCCCAGGTTCACGCCGCCATCGACGCTGCGCGCGCGGCATTCCCGGCGTGGTCCACTTCCGGCATCCAGGCGCGTCATGATTCGCTGGATAAAGTCGGCACCGAGATCCTCGCCCGTCGCGAAGAGCTCGGCACTCTGCTGGCGCGGGAAGAGGGCAAGACCTTGCCGGAAGCCATCGGCGAAGTGACCCGTGCCGGTAACATCTTTAAATTTTTCGCCGGTGAATGCCTGCGCCTGTCCGGCGACTACTTGCCGTCGGTGCGTCCGGGCGTCAACGTCGAAGTGACCCGCGAAGCGTTGGGCGTCGTTGGCCTGATCACCCCGTGGAACTTCCCGATTGCCATCCCGGCCTGGAAGATCGCCCCGGCCCTGGCCTACGGCAACTGCGTGGTGCTCAAACCGGCTGAACTGGTGCCGGGCTGCGCCTGGGCCCTGGCCGAAATCATCTCCCGCGCCGGCTTCCCCGCCGGTGTGTTCAACCTGGTGATGGGCAGCGGCCGTGTGGTCGGTGATGCCATGGTCAACAGCCCGAAAGTCGACGGCATCAGCTTCACCGGATCGGTTGGCGTGGGTCGTCAGATCGCCGTCAGCTGCGTGTCGCGCCAGGCCAAGGTGCAGTTGGAAATGGGCGGCAAGAACCCGCAGATCATTCTCGACGACGCCGACCTCAAGCAAGCCGTCGAGCTGTCGGTGCAGAGCGCGTTCTACTCCACCGGCCAGCGTTGCACCGCGTCCAGCCGCTTTATCGTCACCGCCGGGATTCACGACCAGTTCGTCGCGGCCATGGCTGAGCGGATGAAGTCGATCAAGGTCGGCCACGCCCTGAAAACCGGCACCGACATCGGCCCGGTGGTTTCCCAGGCCCAGCTGGACCAGGACTTGAAGTACATCGACATCGGCCAGAGCGAAGGTGCCCGGTTGGTCAGCGGTGGTGAACTGGTGACGTGCGACACCGAAGGCTACTTCCTCGCGCCGACACTGTTTGCCGACAGCGAAGCCGCAATGCGCATCAGCCGCGAAGAGATCTTCGGCCCAGTGGCCAACGTGGTGCGCGTGGCGGATTACGAGGCGGCGCTGGCGATGGCCAACGACACCGAGTTCGGTCTCTCGGCCGGTATCGCTACCACGTCGCTGAAGTATGCCAACCACTTCAAGCGTCATTCCCAGGCCGGGATGGTGATGGTCAATCTGCCGACTGCCGGCGTGGATTACCACGTTCCATTCGGTGGCCGTAAGGGTTCATCCTACGGCTCGCGTGAGCAGGGTCGCTATGCGCAAGAGTTCTACACCGTGGTGAAAACCAGCTACATCGGTTCCTGACGGCAACACCCTGTGGCGGGTCCGTGCCCGCCACAGGCTTACAATTTGTTTACCCGCAAAAAAAATAATTAGTGGGAGTACATCTTCATGCAAGCGACCAAGCCGACCCATGTCCGCTATTTGATCCTGCTCATGCTGTTTCTGGTGACCACGATCAACTATGCCGACCGGGCCACCATCGCCATCGCCGGCTCCAGCCTGCAAAAAGACCTCGGCATCGACGCGGTCACTCTCGGTTATATCTTCTCCGCATTCGGTTGGGCCTACGTGGCCGGGCAAATTCCCGGCGGCTGGCTGCTGGACCGATTCGGTTCGAAAAAAGTCTATGCCCTGAGCATCTTCACCTGGTCACTGTTCACCGTGCTGCAAGGCTATGTCGGTGAGTTCGGTGTTTCTACGGCCATCGTTGCGCTGTTCATGTTGCGATTCCTGGTGGGCCTGGCTGAAGCGCCATCCTTTCCCGGAAATGCCCGCATCGTGGCGGCGTGGTTTCCTACGGCTGAACGGGGTACGGCCTCGGCGATCTTCAACTCGGCGCAGTACTTTGCAACCGTGTTGTTCGCGCCGCTGATGGGGTGGATCGTCTACACCTTCGGCTGGCAGCACGTGTTTGTGGTGATGGGCGGCATCGGCATCGTTTTCTCGCTGATCTGGCTGAAAGTTATCCACAGCCCGCGCCAGCACCCGATGATCAACGAGGCTGAGTTCCAGCACATCGCTGCCAACGGAGCCATGGTCGACATGGACCAGGACAAGGGCAGAGGCAAGAAAACCGACGGCCCGAAGTGGGATTACATCCGTCAGTTGCTGACCAACCGCATGATGCTCGGCGTGTACCTGGGCCAGTACTGCATCAATGGCATCACCTATTTCTTCCTGACGTGGTTCCCGGTGTACCTGGTTCAAGAACGCGGCATGACCATCCTCAAGGCCGGCTTCATCGCGTCCTTGCCGGCGATCTGCGGCTTTATCGGCGGCGTGTTGGGCGGGGTGATTTCCGACTACCTGCTGCGTAAAGGCCATTCGCTGACCTTTGCCCGCAAGGCGCCGATCATTGGTGGCTTGCTGATTTCCAGCAGCATTGTCGCGTGCAACTACGTGGACATCGAATGGATGGTGGTGGGCTTCATGGCCCTGGCCTTCTTCGGTAAAGGCGTTGGCGCACTGGGTTGGGCGGTGGTGTCCGACACCTCGCCGAAACAAATCGCTGGCTTGAGTGGCGGTTTGTTCAACATGTTCGGCAACTTGGCATCCATCAGCACCCCGATCGTGATCGGCTACATCATCAGCACCACTGGCTCCTTCAAGTGGGCGCTGGTGTTTGTCGGTGCCAACGCGTTGCTGGCGGTGTTCAGCTACCTGGTAATCGTCGGTCCGATCAAACGTGTGGTGCTCAAAGAGCCGCCGGCCAAAGGCCCTGAGCTGACTAAACTTTCCCAAGCGCATTCCTGAAGGGGCCCGCGTCATGCAGTTGATTGAACATGCCGATTCGCCACGCTCCATCCGTTTGCACGCGCTGGATAACGTGGTGATTGTGGTCAACGACCAGGGTGTACCGGCGGGAACCGAGTTTCCCGACGGCCTGGTGACGGTGGATTTCATTCCCCAAAGCCACAAGGTGACCCTGGAAGACATCCCCGAAGGCGGCCGGATCATTCGCTACGGCCAGACCATCGGTTATGCATTGCGCCCGATTCCTCGCGGCAGTTGGGTCCAGGAAGATCAACTGCGCATGCCCACCGCGCCACCGCTGGACAGCTTGCCGCTGTCCACCGAAGTGCCCGAGGCCCAGGCGCCCCTGGAGGGTTTTACCTTCAAGGGTTATCGCAATGCCGACGGCACCGTCGGCACGCGCAATATCCTCGGCATCACCACCACGGTGCAGTGCGTCACGGGCGTGCTGGACCATGCGGTGAAGCGCATCAAGGACGAGTTGCTGCCCAAGTACCCGAACGTCGATGACGTGGTGGCGCTGACCCACAGCTACGGCTGCGGCGTGGCGATTACGGCCACCGACGCCTACATCCCGATTCGCACTGTGCGCAACTTGGCGCGCAACCCGAACCTGGGCGGTGAAGCGCTGGTGATCAGCCTGGGTTGCGAGAAATTGCAGGCCGGGCAGGTGATGCACGACAACGACAGCTCGGTGGATCTGAGTGAGCCGTGGCTCTATCGGTTGCAGGACTCCAGCCACGGCTTTACCGAAATGATCGAACAGATCATGGAATTGGCCGAAATCCGCTTGAAGAAACTCGACCTGCGTCGGCGGGAAACGGTACCGGCATCGGAGTTGATTCTCGGCATGCAGTGCGGTGGCAGTGATGCGTTTTCCGGCATTACCGCCAACCCGGCGTTGGGGTATGCCTCGGATCTGCTGCTGCGGGCGGGCGCGACGGTGATGTTTTCCGAAGTGACCGAAGTGCGCGATGCCATCTACCTGCTGACTTCCCGGGCGGAAAACCAGGATGTAGCCCGGGAGCTGGTGCGGGAAATGGACTGGTACGACTGTTACCTGGCCAAGGGCGAGGCGGATCGCAGCGCTAACACCACGCCGGGGAACAAGAAGGGTGGCTTGTCGAATATTGTCGAGAAGTCGCTGGGGTCGATCGTCAAGTCGGGCAGCAGTGCGATCAATGGCGTGCTTGGCCCCGGTGAGCGGTTCAATCGCAAGGGCCTGATCTTTTGCGCCACACCGGCCAGTGATTTTGTGTGCGGGACATTGCAGTTGGCGGCGGGGATGAATTTGCATGTGTTCACCACCGGGCGCGGCACGCCCTATGGGCTGGCGATGGCGCCGGTGGTGAAGGTCTCGACGCGGACGGAGCTGGCGCAGCGTTGGCCGGACCTGATAGATATCGACGCCGGGCGGATCGCCACCGGGCGGGCGACGATCGAAGAGTTGGGTTGGGAGTTGTTTCACTTCTATCTGGATGTGGCCAGCGGCAAGAAGCAGACGTGGGCGGAGCAGCACAAGCTGCATAACGACATTACGTTGTTCAATCCGGCGCCGATTACTTAAGACCGAGTCGCCTGCTTCGCGAGCAAGCCCGCTCCCACATTTGACCGAGTTCTATCTTTGGAATGCAGTCAAATGTGGGAGCGGGCTTGCTCGCGAAAGCGGTAGTCCAGACGAAGCCGCCTCTGCTGGCTTATCATTAGCCACCTACCGACGCCCACCCAAGGTTCTCCCCGGCATGCTGGCAATCTTCCTACAAACCCTGAACATCACCGCGCCGGTGTTTGCCATGCTGTTCCTGGGCGTCCTGCTCAAGCGCATCAACTGGATCAACGACAACTTTATCCACACCGCCTCGTCTCTGGTGTTCAACGTCACCATGCCGGCCTTGCTGTTCCTCGGGATTCTCCACGCCGACCTGCATTCAGCCCTCAAGCCCGGCCTGCTGATCTATTTCGCCGTCGCCACATTGTTGAGCTTCGCCCTGGCCTGGGGCTGGGCGATCTTTCGGTGCCCGCGTGTAGACCGTGGCATTTACGCCCAAGGCGCATTTCGCGGTAACAACGGCGTGATCGGCCTGGCCCTGGCGGCCAGCATGTACGGTGACTACGGGATTTCCCTTGGCGCGGTGCTCGCAGCGCTGGTGATCCTGTTCTACAACACCCTGTCGACCATTGTGCTGGCGGTGTACAGCCCGGTGATCAAGTCCGACCCGTGGAGCATCTTCAAGAGCGTGCTGGCCAACCCGTTGATCATCAGCGTGATCGCAGCGGCGCCCTTCGCGTATTTCCAGATCGGCTTGCCTGGCTGGCTGGAATCATCCGGGCAGTACCTGGCGGACATGACCTTGCCATTGGCGTTGATCTGCATCGGCGGCACGTTGTCGCTGGCGGCGCTGCGCAAAAGCGGGGATATGGCCCTGAGTGCCAGCTTGATGAAGATGATCTGGCTGCCGGTGCTCGCTACCTTTGGGGCGTGGCTGCTGGGGTTCCGTGGGCCGGAGCTGGGGATTCTGTTCCTGTACTTCGGTGCGCCCACAGCAGCGGCCAGTTTTGTCATGGCGCGGGCGGCGGAGGGCAATCATGAGCTGGCGGCCGCGATTATCGTGATCACCACCTTGATGGCGGCGGTGACCACGAATATCGGGATTTTCGTGTTGCAGGCGGGCGGCTGGATCTAGGCGTCTTTCTGGTAGCTGTCGATCACTTCCTGAGCGGCGCGGAAAGCGTCAATCGCCGCCGGCACGCCGGCATACACCGCGCAATGCAGCAGCGCCTCGCGAATTTCCTCCACGGTGCAACCGTTGTTCAGCGCGCCGCGCACGTGGCCCTTGAGCTCTTGCGGGCACTTCAGCGCGGTCAGCGCCGCGAGGGTGATCAGGCTGCGGGTTTTCAGCGGCAAGCCTTCGCGGTTCCAAACGCTGCCCCAGGCATGCTCGTTGACGAAGTCCTGCAGCGGCTGGGTGAACTCGGTGGCATTGCCCAGCGCCCGATCGACAAACACATCACCCATCACCTGGCGGCGCATTTCAACGCCGGGCTTTTTCTGTTCTGTCATTGCGTTTCCCTCTTGTGTTGGCGGCGCCAGGCTCGCAGCGAGGTGAACAACAGGAAAGCCACCAGCGCTGGCAGGACGTAATACAGCATCAGTTGTTCAAGCTTGTTGGCCAGCGGCATGCCGAAGGTGAACGACACCACATGCAGCCCGTACACCAGGTACAGGCCCAGGAACACCAGGCCTTCCGCCCGAGTGACGCGGTAGCCCGAATAAAACACCGGCAGGCACAGTGCGATCACGCCAAGCATCACCGGCAAGTCGAAATCCAGGGCGTTGGGCGACACCGACAGCGGCGAGGGCGCCACCAGGGCAGTAAAACCCAGCACCCCAAGCAGGTTGAACAGGTTGCTGCCGATCACGTTGCCCACGGCAATTTCCCGCTGGCCGCGCAGGGCGGCGATCAATGAGGTGGCCAGGCAGGGCAGGGAAGTGCCGACGCCAATCAGTGTCAGGCCGATGATGCGCTCCGACAACCCGAGGTCTGAGGCCACGTCCACTGCAGCGCCCAGGACCAGGTGCCCGGCGAGTACCAGGATCAACAGCCCGCCGATCATCAGCAGCACGCTGCTCAGCCACGGCGCTTGCACCACGGTGTCCCGGGTGCGGGGGCGGCGGGAGTGGCGGGTCTGGTAGAGCAACACGCTGAGGTAGGCCACCAGGGCCACCAACAGCAACAGGCCATCGACCGGCGTCAGCTCTTCATTGGCTGCGAGCACAAACACCAGCAGGCTGGCGAGGATCATCATCGGGATGTCCAGGCGCACCAGTTGCCGCGAAACCCGCAGCGGAATGATCAGGGCCGCCAGGCCAAGGGTCACGAGGGTATTGAAGATACTGCTGCCGATCACACTGCCGACGGCGATGTCGGTGTTGTCCGCCAGGGTGGCTTGCAAACTGATCGCCATCTGTGGCGCGCTGCTGCCGAAGGCGACGATGCTCAGGCCGATGATCAGCGGACGCACCTTGAGGCTGGCCGCCAGGCGCACGGCGGCGCGCACCAATACTTCGGCACCGAAGATCAACAGCAGCAGGCCGCTGATCAGTTCGATCACGCTAAAGGGCGAGAGGGCGGTTAATGCGGAAATGGCCAGGGCTCCATCGGTCAGTTGCTGAGGGCTTGCACGCGAACACGCGCGGTGCCGCTGCTTATCATACCCAGCTGTGCGGCGGCTTTGCGTGAAAGGTCGATCAGGCGCCCACGGGTGTGCGGGCCGCGATCGTTGATGCGGACAACGACGCTTCTGTTGTTGTCCAGGTTGGTGACCTTCACTTGTGTGCCGAAGGGCAGGCGACGATGGGCGGCGGTCAAGGCATTCTGGTTGAACGGTTCACCGCTGGCAGTACGGTTGCCGTGGTGTTTGGCGCCGTAGTAGGAAGCGGTGCCGGTTTCGTCGTAGCCGTTGGGGTCGATGAGGCCGCTGGCGCAGCCGGCGAGCAGAGAGAACAGGGCCAACAGGCCGAGTAGACGCTTCATTTTCAAGGTTTCCCCATTACAAATGTGGGAGCGGGCTTGTGTGGGAGCGGGCTTGCTCGCGAATACAGTGTGTCAGGCAACGAATAGGCTGACTGATCCACCGCTTTCGCGAGCAAGCCCGTTCCCACACAAGCCCGCTCTCACAAGGGGGCAGAGTTGGACCTGAGGTCCTGCTCCGACCATTTCACCGCGTTTAGCCTTCGAGTTTGCTTTTCAGCAGTTCGTTGACCTGTTGCGGGTTGGCCTTGCCTTTGGAGGCTTTCATCGCCTGGCCGACAAAGAAGCCGAACATCTTGCCGCGCTTGGCTTCATCCGCCGCACGGTATTGTTCAACCTGCTCGGCGTTGGCCGCCAGCATCTCGTCGAGCACTGCCGAAATCGCGCCGCTGTCGGTGACTTGCTTCAGGCCGCGCTTTTCGATGATCTCGTCAGCGTTGCCTTCGCCTGCGGCCATGGCTTCAAACACGGTCTTGGCGATTTTGCCGGAGATGGTGTTGTCCTTGATCCGCAGCAACATGCCGCCCAGTTGCTCGGCCGATACCGGTGCCTCGTCGATTTCCAGGCCCTGTTTGTTCAACAGGCTGCCCAGCTCAACCATCACCCAGTTGGCCGCCAGCTTGGCGTCGCCGGCGATGCTGACGACTTTTTCGAAGTAGTTGGCTTGCTCGCGACTCGACGCCAGCACGCTTGCGTCGTACACCGAAAGACCGAACTGCTCCTGGAAACGCTCGCGTTTTTGCGGCGGCAGCTCCGGCAGCGTGGCGCGTACGTCAGCCAGGAACGAGTCCTCGATGACGACCGGCAACAGGTCCGGATCGGGGAAGTAACGGTAGTCGTTGGCTTCCTCCTTGCTGCGCATGGCGCGGGTTTCGTCTTTGTTCGGGTCGTACAGGCGGGTCTGCTGGATCACCTTGCCGCCATCTTCGATCAGTTCGATCTGGCGACGCACTTCGGTGTTGATCGCCTTCTCGATGAAACGGAACGAGTTGACGTTCTTGATCTCACAGCGGGTGCCGTACTCGACCTGGCCTTTTGGCCGCACCGACACGTTGCAGTCGCAACGCAGCGAGCCTTCGGCCATGTTGCCGTCGCAGATGCCGAGGTAGCGCACCAGCGCGTGGATCGTCTTGACGTAGGCCACGGCTTCCTTGGCACTGCGCATGTCCGGCTCGGAAACGATCTCCAGCAGCGGAGTACCGGCGCGGTTCAGGTCGATGCCGGTGGCGCCGTTGAATTCTTCATGCAGGCTCTTGCCGGCATCTTCTTCCAGGTGCGCACGGGTCACGCCGACACGTTTGATAGTGCCGTCTTCCAGCGGGATGTCCAGGTAGCCCTTGCCAACGATCGGCAATTCCATCTGGCTGATCTGGTAGCCCTTGGGCAGGTCCGGGTAGAAGTAGTTCTTGCGGGCAAACACGTTGTGCTGGCCGATCTCGGCGTCAATCGCGAGGCCGAACATCACCGCCATGCGCACCGCTTCCTGGTTCAGCACCGGCAGTACGCCGGGCATGCCCAGGTCTACCAGGCTGGCCTGGGTGTTGGGCTCGGAGCCGAACGTGGTGGCGCTACCGGAGAAAATCTTCGATTGGGTGGCGAGCTGGGTATGAATCTCCAGCCCGATCACGACTTCCCATTGCATAGTGTTCTCCTCAGAAGCCGGTAGGGGTGCGAGTGTGCCAGTCAGTGTTCAACTGGTACTGGTGCGCCACATTGAGCAGGCGGCCTTCCTGGAAATACGGGGCGAGCAGTTGCACGCCCACCGGCAAACCGTCGACAAAGCCAGCAGGCATGGACAAGCCCGGCAGACCGGCGAGGTTGGCGGTGATGGTGTACAGGTCTTCCAGGTACTCGGCGATCGGGTCGCCGGTCTTGGCACCGATCTTCCAGGCCGGGTTTGGCGTGGTTGGGCCGAGGATCACGTCGACTTCATTAAAGGCTGCCATGAAGTCGTTCTTGATCAGGCGACGGATCTTTTGCGCCTTGAGGTAGTACGCGTCGTAGTAACCGGCCGACAGGGCGTAGGCACCGACCATGATCCGGCGTTGTACTTCCACGCCGAAACCTTCGCCACGGGAGCGCTTATAAAGGTCGGTGAGGTCTTTCGGGTTTTCGCAACGGTAGCCGAAACGCACGCCGTCGAACCGCGACAGGTTGGAGGACGCTTCTGCCGGGGCGATCACGTAGTAGGCCGGAATCGCGTGCTGGTTGTTTGGCAGGCTGATTTCCTTGATCACGGCGCCGAGCTTTTCCAGCTCCTTGACGCTGTTGTGCACCAGTTCAGCGATGCGCGGGTCGAGGCCGGCGCTGAAATACTCTTTCGGCACGCCGATGCGCAGGCCTTTGATCGAGGTGTTCAGGCTGGCGCTGTAGTCCGGCACGGGTTCATCGATGCTGGTGGAATCCTGCGTATCGAAGCCTGCCATGCCTTGTAACAAAATTGCGCAGTCTTCAGCGGTGCGAGCCAGAGGGCCGCCCTGGTCGAGACTGGAGGCGTAGGCAATCATGCCCCAGCGGGAAACGCGACCGTAGGTCGGTTTCAAACCGGTGAGGTTGGTGAACGCGGCCGGTTGGCGGATCGAACCGCCGGTGTCGGTGGCCGTGGCGGCAGGTAACAGACGAGCGGCAACCGCTGCTGCCGAACCACCGGACGAACCGCCTGGCACGTGCTCAAGGTTCCACGGGTTTTTCACCGCGCCGTAGTGGCTCGACTCGTTGGCCGAGCCCATGGCGAATTCGTCCATGTTGGTCTTGCCCAGGGTCACAGCCCCGGCAGCAGCCAGCTTGGCGACCACGGTGGCGTCGTAGGGCGCCTTGAAATTGTCGAGCATCTTCGAGCCGCAGCTGGTGCGAATGCCCTGGGTGCAGAACAGGTCTTTGTGGGCAATCGGCGCACCCAACAGGGCGCCGTTCTCACCGTTGGCGCGACGTGCGTCGGCGGCCTTGGCCTGGCTCAGGGCCAGCTCTTCGGTGATGCTGATGAAGCTGTTGACCTTGGGGTCCAGCTCGGCGATACGCGCCAGCAGGGTCTTGGTCAGCTCTTCGGAAGAAAACTTTTTGTCGGCGAGACCGCGGGCGATCTCGGCCAGAGTCAATTGATGCATTGCAGGCTCTTTCCCTTTAGTCGATGACTTTCGGAACCAGGTACAGGCCGTTTTCGACCGCTGGCGCGATGGACTGGTAGGCCTCGCGATTGTTGCGCTCGGTCACGACGTCGGCGCGCAGGCGCTGGCTGGCTTCCAGCGGGTGAGCCAGGGGCTCGATGCCGTCGGTATTCACGGCTTGCATTTGGTCGACCAGCCCGAGAATGCTGTTCAGGGCTGCGGTGGTCTGTGGAAGATCGGCTTCATTGAGGCCCAGGCAGGCCAAATGAGCGATTTTTTCCACGTCGGAGCGTTCAAGCGCCATGGGATTCTCCAGTGGAAAACAGAACGGAAGCTATCCGTGTGTTAGATTGTAGGAACACTACCGCATTTCTACGGTCATATGGCCGCGATTGTGGGGGTTGGTGCACAGAAAGTCGGCCAATTTAGCACATTGGCGCCTTGCCCAAAATCCCTGTCGTTGTTAGAGTTTGCCGCACTTTTTTACCCACGCGTTGCCTAGGGTCCCTTTCCCATGTTCAAGAAACTGCGTGGCATGTTTTCCAGCGATCTTTCCATCGACCTGGGCACTGCCAACACCCTTATTTACGTGCGCGAGCGCGGTATCGTTCTGAATGAGCCATCGGTTGTGGCCATTCGGACCCATGGTAATCAGAAAAGTGTCGTTGCCGTTGGCACCGAGGCCAAGCGCATGCTTGGCCGAACACCGGGCAACATCGCTGCCATTCGTCCGATGAAGGATGGCGTGATTGCCGACTTCAGCGTCTGCGAGAAGATGCTGCAGTACTTTATCAACAAGGTTCACGAAAACAGCTTTCTGCAGCCCAGCCCTCGTGTGCTGATCTGCGTTCCGTGCAAGTCCACCCAGGTGGAGCGTCGTGCCATCCGTGAATCGGCCCTTGGCGCCGGTGCCCGTGAAGTGTTCCTGATCGAAGAGCCAATGGCGGCTGCGATCGGTGCCGGCCTGCCGGTTGAAGAAGCGCGCGGTTCGATGGTGGTGGATATCGGTGGTGGTACCACTGAAATCGCCCTGATTTCCCTCAATGGTGTGGTGTATGCCGAATCCGTACGGGTTGGCGGCGACCGCTTCGACGAAGCGATCATCACCTACGTGCGTCGTAACTACGGCAGCCTGATCGGCGAATCCACCGCCGAGCGCATCAAGCAGGAAATCGGTACCGCTTACCCGGGCGGCGAAGTTCGCGAAGTTGATGTTCGCGGTCGCAACCTGGCCGAAGGCGTTCCACGTGCCTTCACCCTGAACTCCAATGAAGTGCTGGAAGCTCTGCAAGAGTCCCTGGCCACCATCGTTCAGGCTGTGAAGAGCGCCCTGGAGCAATCGCCTCCGGAACTGGCTTCCGATATCGCCGAGCGTGGCCTGGTACTGACCGGTGGTGGCGCCTTGCTGCGCGACCTCGACAAGTTGCTGGCCCAGGAAACCGGTCTGCCAGTGATCGTCGCTGAAGACCCGCTGACCTGCGTCGCCCGTGGCGGTGGCCGTGCACTGGAAATGATGGATAAACACACCATGGACCTGCTCTCCAGCGAATAAGCGTTTGCTGGGTTGCCCATGTTTCGCTCACAGGCAGCACTTTGCAGTGCTGCCTGTTGGCGTTTATCTTCTTCAATCTGCATCCAGGCCGGTTTGATGCCGTATGAATAAAGAAAACATTTGCCTGGGAGGAGCGGCTTATTAAACCGCTTTTTTCCAAAGGCCCCTCATTGGGCGTGCGCCTGTTGGTGCTGGTCGTGCTATCGGTTGCGCTGATGGTGGTCGATGCCCGCTTCACACTGCTCAAGCCAGTGCGTAGCCAGATGTCGCTGGTCCTGATGCAGACTTACTGGATCACCGACCTGCCGCAGCGTCTCTATCAGGGTGTGGCCAGTCAATTTGGCAGCCGTACCGAACTGGTGGCCGAGAACGAAAAACTCAAGACCGAAAACCTGCTGTTGCAGGGGCGCATGCAAAAGCTGGCGGCCCTCACCGAGCAGAACGTTCGGCTGCGCGAGTTGCTCAATTCCTCCGCGCTGGTCAACGAGAAGGTCGAAGTGGCCGAGTTGATCGGCATGGACCCGAATCCCTTCACCCATCGCATCATCATCAACAAGGGTGAGCGCGACGGCGTGGTCCTTGGCCAGCCGGTGCTCGATGCCCGTGGCTTGATGGGCCAGGTGGTGGAGTTGATGCCATACACCTCCCGCGTCCTGTTGCTGACCGACACCACCCACAGCATTCCGGTGCAAGTTAACCGCAACGGCCTGCGGGCGATTGCCAGCGGTACGGGTAACCCGGAACGCCTGGAGCTGCGTCACGTGGCAGACACCGCCGACATCAAGGAAGGCGACCTGTTGGTGAGTTCCGGCCTGGGTCAGCGTTTCCCTGCGGGCTATCCGGTAGCGACGGTCAAGGAAGTGATCCACGATTCTGGCCAGCCGTTCGCTATCGTGCGTGCCGTGCCGACGGCTGCATTGAACCGCAGCCGTTACCTGCTGCTGGTGTTCAGCGACACCCGCACCCCGGAAGAGCGCGCCAACGAAGCCGCTCAGGCCCAGGAAGCGGAAGACAAGCAAAACGGCACGGCGCCGATCATTCCTGCGACGGTGCCAAAGCCGGCTGCACCCGCCGCCCCGGCAGTGGTTCCGGCAGCCCCGGCAACCCCGGTCGCGACTCCGGTCAAGCCTGTGGCCCATAGCGCACGCCCAGCCAAGCCTGCGGCTGCAACACCTGCCGCTGCCAAACCGCCCGCCGCCACCAAACCACCGGCTGCGGCCCCGGCAACCACTCGGCAGAGGGAAGAATAATGGCCGGTACTCATTCGCGTAACGGCTGGATTGTCTGGCTGACCTTTGCCATCGGCTTGCTGCTCAGCGTTTCGCCGCTGCCGCAATTCATGGAAATCCTGCGTCCGTTGTGGCTCGCCTTGTTGCTGGCGTTCTGGGCCCTGGCGCTGCCGCACAAGGTCGGGATGGTCACGGCCATGTGCCTGGGGCTGATGGAAGATGTGCTGTACGGCACTTTGCTCGGGCAGAACGCGCTGATCCTGACCCTGATTACCTTCCTCGTGCTGTCATTGCAGCAGCGGCTGCGCATGTTCCCGATGTGGCAGCAATGCCTGGTGATTCTGGTGATCTTCGGCCTGGCGCAGTTGGTACAGCTGTGGCTCAGTGCCTTGACCGGCAACCGCCAGCCGACCCTGGCGCTCGTATTGCCGGCGCTGGTCAGTGCGCTGTTGTGGCCCTGGATCAGTTTTGGCCTGCGTGGGTTGCGTCGTCGCTACAAAATCAATTGAATGGATCGCGAGGCTCTGCCTGGTTATCGAACCCTACAGGGAGAGTCTGCATGAATTCGCTTTACCTGGCCTCGGGCTCCCCGAGGCGACGTGAATTGCTGACACAGATCGGTGTGCCTTTCACCGTCGTCAGCGCCGCCATTGATGAAACTCCCCTCACACATGAATCGCCCGCGTCCTACGTAGAACGCCTGGCGCGCGGCAAGGCTGCGGCCGGCCGCGCGGCCCTGGCTGATGCCACTGGCGCTTGCGTGCTTGGGGCCGATACGGCGGTAATCCTCGACGGCCAAATCCTCGGCAAACCCCTGGACCAAGCCGATGCCCTGGCCATGTTGCTGGCCCTATCTGATCGTGAACATGAAGTTTTGACTGCCATCGCCCTGATTGACGGTCAGCGTTGCGAAACGCGGCTGGTCAGCAGTCGCGTGCGGTTTCGCAAGATCTCAGCGGATGAAGCCACCACTTATTGGCACAGCGGCGAGCCCCAGGACAAAGCGGGCGGCTATGCTATCCAGGGCTTGGCGGCGGTGTTTGTCGCCGGGCTCAATGGCAGCTACTCCGCCGTTGTTGGCTTGCCGGTCTGCGAAACCGCAGAACTGCTGGGCCAATTCGGCATACCCTGTTGGCAAAACCTTACCGTGCGCTAAACGCCGTATTCCAGCGCCAAGCCTTAAGCGATCGGTCACTATTGTGAAAACGCCTGAACGAGACCCAGCCATGAGTGAAGAGATTCTGATCAATATCACGCCGATGGAATCGCGCGTGGCGGTGGTAGAGAACGGTGTTCTGCAAGAAGTGCACGTCGAGCGCACCCAAAAGCGCGGGATCGTCGGCAATATCTATAAAGGCAAGGTCGTGCGTGTGTTGCCGGGGATGCAGGCGGCTTTCGTTGACATCGGCCTGGACCGCGCCGCGTTTATCCATGCATCGGAAATCTCCCTGCGCGAGGGCCCTGCGGTTGAAAGCATCAGCGCCCTGGTGCATGAAGGGCAGAGCCTGGTGGTACAAGTCACCAAAGACCCGATTGGTTCCAAAGGCGCGCGGCTGACCACGCAACTGTCGATCCCTTCGCGGTACCTGGTGTACATGCCGCGTACTGCCCACGTTGGCATTTCCCTGAAAATCGAAGACGAAGCCGAGCGCGAGCGCCTGAAAAAGGTGGTCAGCGATTGTGTGGCGTTGGAAGGCATCAAGGAGGCCGGTGGCTTTATCCTGCGTACCGCCGCTGAAGGCGCGGGTGCCGACGAAATCCTCATGGACATCCGCTACCTGCGTCGCCTCTGGGACCAGATCGGCGCGCAGATCAAGACCATCGGCGCACCCAGCGTGATCTACGAAGACCTCGGCCTGGCCTTGCGCACCTTGCGCGATCTGGTCAGCCCAAAGATTGAGAAAATTCGCATCGACTCGCGGGAAACCTTCCAGCGCACCACGCAATTTGTTGCCGAATTGATGCCGGAAATCGCTGATCGCCTGGAGCACTACCCGGGCGAGCGGCCGATTTTCGACCTGTATGGCGTCGAAGATGAAATCCAGAAAGCCCTCGAGCGCAAAGTGCCGCTCAAGTCCGGTGGCTACCTGGTGGTGGACCCGGCGGAAGCCATGAGCACTATCGACGTGAATACCGGTGCCTTTGTGGGCCATCGCAATCTCGAAGAAACCATCTTCAAGACCAACCTCGAAGCGGCCACCGCGATTGCCCGCCAGCTGCGCCTGCGCAACCTGGGCGGGATCATCATCATCGACTTCATCGACATGGAAGACGAAGAGCACCAGCGCCAGGTGTTGCGTACCCTGGAGAAGCAACTGGAGCGCGATCACGCCAAGACCAACATCATTGGCATCACCGAGTTGGGCCTGGTGCAGATGACCCGCAAGCGCACCCGCGAAAGCCTGGAGCAAGTGCTGTGTGAGCCGTGCAGCAGTTGCCAGGGGCGCGGCAAGTTGAAGACTCCGGAAACGGTTTGCTACGAGATTTTCCGGGAAATCTTACGGGAGGCACGCGCCTATCAGGCCGTGGGCTATAGAGTCCTGGCTAACCAGAAGGTGGTCGACCGCTTGCTGGATGAAGAGTCCGGCAACGTGGCCGAGCTGGAGGGGTTTATCGGGCGCACTATTCGCTTCCAGGTCGAAACCATGTATTCACAGGAACAATATGACGTGGTGCTGCTCTGATTCGCGTTAGCTCTTATCAACGAGACGGGCAGACCTTGATCTGCCGTCCGACTATTGCCTTTGAGGGTCGCCTGACATGGAGCGTCTGATACGCTTTTTTGCCGCATTGACCCGCTGGGGCCTCGGCCTGTGCGCCTTGCTGCTGGTATTGGCAGCGGTGTACGTGAGCCTTGGCCGTGAATTGACGCCGCTGGTGGCGGAATACCGTGGCGAAATCGAAGCCAAGGCTCGCACGGCGCTGGATATGCCCCTGAGCATCGGCAGCCTGGAAGGGCGCTGGAGCGGCTTTGCCCCGGTATTGATGGCTCACGACGTGATGGTCGGCGAGGGCGCCAGCGCCCTGCGCCTGGACCAGGTACAAGTGGTGCCGGATATCTGGGCCAGCCTGCTCGCGCGCGAAGTGCGCATTGCCCACCTGGAAGTCAGCGGCCTGCAAGTCAGCGTGAAGGAAGACAAGGACGGCCATTGGGCGCTGCAAGGTCTGCCGGTGCAGGACGACCAGCCGCTTGATCCCGAACAACTGCTGACGCGCATGCAAATGGTCGGGCAGGTTTCATTGCTCGACAGCCAGGTGACGCTGCAGCCATTCGACCAGGCGCCACTGACCTTGACCTATGTCGGCGTGAGCCTGCAGACCGGCGCCAACCGCCAGCGTCTGGATGCGCGCTTGACCCTGCCCGACGGCCAGCCCCTGGCGCTGAACCTGCAGACCCGAATCCGCGCCAGCCAGTGGAAAGACGGCGAAGCCCAGGCCTACCTGAGCTTGCCCCAGAGTGACTGGGCAAAATGGATCCCGGCGAAACTGCTCCAGCAATGGAAACTCACCGAATTCAAGGCCGGCGGCGAATTCTGGCTGACCTGGGCCAAGGGCACCGTGCAAAGTGCTGCCGTGCGCCTCAACGCCCCGCAACTCACGGGCAGCTATGCCGATCGTAAGCCGACGCACATCGAGAACCTGGCCCTCACCGCGTACCTGCAACGCAGTGACAGCGGCCTCAAGGTGCTGTTTGACTCGCTGGCGATGAGCCTCGGCGACACCCGCTGGGAATCGCGCCTGCAACTGCAGCAAACCCTGGCGACCGACAAGGCCCAGGAAGTCTGGAACCTGCAGGCCGATCGCCTCGACCTGACGCCGATCACGCCATTGCTGCACGCCTTGGCTCCCTTGCCGGAAGCCGTGGCCACCACCCTGGATCATTTGAAGGCCACCGGCACGCTGCGTAACGTGCTGCTGGATTACCGTCCTCAAGACACCACCGACCAGCGCGTGAGCTTTGCGGCCAACCTCGACCGTATCGGCTTTGATGCCTACTTCGGCGCACCGGCCGCGCGCAATGTCAGCGGCAGCATCAGCGGTGACCTGGGCAAGGGCGAGTTGCGTATGGACAGCAAGGACTTCTCCTTGCACCTGTTTCCGATTTTCGCCAAGCCCTGGCAATACATCCAGGCCAATGCGCGCCTGACGTGGAAGCTGGATAAAGAAGGCTTCACCCTGATCGCGCCATACATCAAGGTGCTGGGGGAGGAGGGCAAGGTCGCAGCCGATTTCCTGATTCGCCTGCATTTCGACCATAGCCAGGAAGACTATATGGACCTGCGGGTTGGGATGGTCGATGGCGATGGCCGCTTTACCCCCAAATACCTCCCGGCCGTATTGAGCCCGGCACTCGATGAGTGGCTGCGCACCGCGATCCTCAAGGGCGCGGTGGACGAGGGCTTCTTCCAGTACCAAGGCTCGCTGAATCACGATGCGCTGCCCGCCTCTCGCAATATCAGCCTGTTCTTCAAGGTGCATGATGCCGAACTTGCGTTCCAGCCGGGCTGGCCGCACGTCAGCAAGGTCAAGGGTGAAGTGTTTGTCGAGGAAAGCGGCGTGCGCATCCTGGCCAGCAAGGGCCAGTTGCTCGATACCAAGGTCAACGACATCTACGTCAACATTCCCCATGCGCCGGAAGGCAAGGACAGTCACCTGCTGCTCACCGGCAACTTTGCCGGCGGCCTGGGCGATGGCCTGAAAATCCTTCAGGAAGCGCCGATCGGTACCGCTTCGACCTTTGCCGGCTGGAAAGGCGAGGGCGATCTGCAAGGCAAGCTGGACCTGGATGTTCCCCTGGCCAAGGGCACCGACCCCAAGATTGTGGTGGACTTCAAGACTGACAAGGCGCGCCTGCAACTGGCTGAGCCGACATTGGACCTGAGCCAGCTCAAGGGTGACTTCCGCTTCGACAGCGCCAAGGGGCTGAGTGGCCAGAACATCAGCGCCCAGGCCTTTGATCGTCCCATCACCGCGCAGATTTTTGCCGATGGCAAGCAAGGCGATCTCAACACCCGTGTCACTGCCAAAGGGCAGGTGACCGTCAAGCGCCTGACTGACTGGCTGAAGGTCAGCCAGCCGTTGCCGGTGTCCGGCGATATCCCCTACCAGTTGCAGCTTAACCTCGACGGCGCCGACAGCCAGTTGATGGTCAGCTCCAACCTCAAGGGCGTGGCCGTGGACCTGCCGGCGCCGTTCGGCATGCCGGCAAGCCAGGGCCGTGACAGTGTGTTCCGCATGACCTTGCAGGGTAAGGAGCGCCGTTACTGGTTCGATTATGGCGAGCTGGGCAGCTTCACCTTCGCCGCCCCGGCTGACAGTTTTGCCGATGGCCGTGGCGAGCTATTCCTGGGGGATGGCGCTGCTGTGTTACCGGCGGGCAAGGGCCTGCGTATCCGCGGTGTGTTGTCGGAGCTGGATATCGATCCTTGGAAAAAACTCGTGGACCGCTACGCCGGCAACGATCCGGGTGGCAGTGCCAAGCAACTGTTGAGCGGGGCCGACTTCAAGGTCGGCAAGCTGACCGGCTTCGGCACCCAGTTTGATCAGGTCAACCTACAGCTGGATCGTAAACCCGCCGCCTGGGGCTTGCAGTTCGACAGCCAGCAGGCCAAGGGTACCGTGGGGTTGCCGGACGCGAGGGGCGCGCCGATTGCGATCAACTTGCAGTACGTGAAATTGCCTGCGGTGGATCCGACGGTGCAGGCGGACGAAAATGCGCCGGACCCGTTGGCTGATGTTGATCCCAAGGATATTCCGGCACTGGATATCGCGATCAACCAGTTGTTCCAGGGGCCGGACCTGGTGGGTGCCTGGTCGTTGAAAGTGCGGCCGACGGCCAAAGGTATGGCATTCAACAGCCTCAATCTGGGCCTCAAGGGCATGTTGCTCCAGGGCGCCGGTGGTTGGGAGGGCGCTCCCGGGGCCAGCAACAGTTGGTACAAGGGCCGCCTGGACGGCAAGAACATTGGGGACGTGCTCAAGGGTTGGGGGTTTGCACCGAGTGTGACCAGTGAAGAGTTTCATGTGGACGTGGACGGCCGCTGGCCAGGCTCACCGGCCTGGGTCGGACCAAAACGCTTCTCCGGCAGCCTGGATGCAAGCTTTCGCAAAGGCCAATTCGTCGAAGTGGATGGCGGCGCCCAGGCGCTGCGGGTGTTTGGTTTGCTGAACTTCAACTCCATCGGTCGCAGGCTGCGCCTGGACTTCTCGGACTTGCTCGGCAAAGGCTTGAGTTATGACCGGGTCAAGGGCTTGCTGGCGGCCAGTAATGGCGTGTTTGTGACCCGTGAGCCGATCACCATGACCGGCCCGTCGAGCAACCTGGAGCTCAACGGCACCCTGGACCTGGTGGCTGATCGTGTCGATGCCAAGCTGTTGGTGACGCTGCCGGTCACCAACAACCTGCCGATTGCCGCGCTGATCGTCGGTGCGCCCGCCATTGGTGGTGCGCTGTTCCTGATCGACAAGCTGATCGGTGACCGCGTTTCGCGTTTCGCCAGCGTGCAGTACAAGGTAGAAGGTCCGTGGAAGGACCCGAAAATCAGCTTCGACAAGCCATTTGAAAAGCCAAACTGAGTACCCGTGGAGTAGCATGGCCTCATGCCTTTTCTGGAGTGTAGGCCCATGTCCTTTGCGGTAATCCAAATGGTCAGCCAAAGCGATGTGCTGGCCAACCTGGCCCAGGCCCGGCGCCTGCTGGAGCAAGCGGCGGAGGGTGGTGCAAGGCTTGCGGTACTCCCGGAAAACTTCGCCGCCATGGGCCGGCGCGATGTGGCCGATATCGGTCGCGCCGAGGCCTTGGGCGAAGGTCCTATCCTGCCATGGTTGAAACAGACCGCCCGCGACCTCACCTTATGGGTAGTGGCCGGCACTTTGCCGTTGCCTCCAAAGGACCAACCCAACGCCAAGTCCAATGCCTGCTCGTTGCTGATCGATGATCAGGGCGAAATCGTTGCCCGTTACGACAAGCTGCACCTGTTTGATGTCGACGTGGCCGATGCCCGGGGTCGTTATCGTGAATCCGATGACTATGCTCATGGTAGCCAGGTGGTGGTGGCCGATACGCCGGTCGGCCGTCTGGGGCTGACAGTGTGTTACGACTTGCGATTCCCGGAGCTGTACAGCGAATTGCGCGCTGCGGGTGCCGAACTGATCACCGCGCCCTCGGCCTTTACGGCGGTAACGGGGGCTGCGCACTGGGACGTGCTGATCCGTGCCCGGGCCATTGAGACCCAGTGCTACCTGCTGGCGGCCGCCCAGGGTGGCGTGCATCCGGGGCCCCGGGAAACCTTCGGGCATGCAGCGATCATCGACCCATGGGGGCGCGTGCTGGCACAACAGGATCAAGGCGAAGCGGTGTTGTTGGCCGAGCGCGATAGCAGTGAACAGGCGTCGATACGGACGCGCATGCCGGTGGCGGGCCACCGGCGCTTTTTCTCGCAGGGCGCGCAGCGACCTGCTTCAGAACGATGAATTTAAGGCCAAACCTATGAGCGAGTTGTTGTCCTCAGTCAGTGAACATCTCCTGGCGCCCGGTGGCGTGACCATTGAAAGCTTGCAAACGGTCCTCGGTGATCTGGCCGGGCCAGGCATCGACGCTGCCGACCTGTATTTCCAGGGGCAGATTTCCGAGTCCTGGGCCCTGGAAGACGGGATCGTCAAGGAAGGCAGTTTCAACCTCGACCAAGGTGTGGGCGTGCGTGCGCAGTCCGGTGAAAAAACCGGCTTTGCCTACAGCAATGCCATCACCCTTGAAGCCCTGGGCCTGGCGGCTCGCGCGGCGCGTTCGATCTCCCGCGCCGGCCAAAACGGTACGGTGCAGGCGTTCAGCACCCAGGACGTGGCCCAGTTGTATGCGCCGGATAACCCATTGGAAGTGATCAGCCGCGCCGAAAAGGTCGAGCTGCTCAAGCGTGTGGACGCCGCGACCCGCGCCCTGGACCCGCGTATCCAGCAAGTCACCGTAAGCATGGCCGGCGTGTGGGAACGCATTCTCGTGGCCTCAACCGATGGCGGCCTGGCGGCGGATGTGCGGCCGCTGGTGCGTTTCAATGTCAGCGTGATCGTTGAACAGAACGGCCGCCGCGAGCGCGGTGGCCATGGCGGCGGCGGGCGTACCGACTACCGTTATTTCCTCACCGAAGACCGCGCTATGGGTTATGCCCGTGAAGCGCTGCGCCAGGCGCTGGTTAACCTGGAAGCGATCCCCGCGCCGGCCGGTACGTTGCCGGTGGTGCTGGGGTCCGGCTGGTCCGGCGTGCTGCTGCATGAAGCCGTGGGCCACGGCCTGGAAGGTGACTTCAACCGCAAGGGCAGTTCCGCCTACAGCGGGCGCATGGGCGAGATGGTTGCGTCCAAGCTCTGCACCATCGTCGATGACGGCACCCTGGCCGGGCGTCGTGGTTCGTTGAGCGTCGATGACGAAGGCACCCCGACCGAGTGCACCACACTCATCGAAAACGGTGTGCTCAAGGGCTACATGCAAGACAAGCTCAACGCCCGCCTGATGGGCGTGGCCCGCACAGGTAACGGTCGTCGCGAGTCCTACGCGCACCTGCCAATGCCGCGCATGACCAATACGTACATGCTCGGTGGCGAAAGCGACCCGGCCGAGATCATCGCCTCGGTGAAACGCGGTATCTATTGCGCCAACCTTGGTGGTGGGCAGGTGGACATCACCAGCGGCAAGTTCGTGTTTTCCACCAGCGAGGCGTACTTGATCGAAGACGGCAAGATTACCGCGCCGGTCAAAGGGGCAACGTTGATTGGCAACGGCCCTGAAGCCATGAGCAAGGTGTCGATGGTCGGTAACGACCTGTCGCTGGACAGCGGTGTGGGGACGTGCGGGAAAGATGGCCAGTCGGTGCCGGTGGGTGTCGGCCAGCCAACCTTGAAAATTGATGCGATCACCGTGGGTGGCACGGGGTCGTAAGAACGGGAGCTTCGGGTGGCGAAGGTCGCCACCCGGGGAAGAGGGTCAGCGCAGGCCGCGCTGACTATCGTCCAGCTCACGGATGTATTTGAAGATTTTTCGGCTGGAGGCCGGTGGCTTGCTTTGCGCCAGTTCGTGCTGGGCCTGACGGATCAGGGAGCGCAATTGTTGGCGATCGGCATCCGGGTACTCGATGACGAACTTCTCCAGTACCGCGTCATCGCCGGCGATCAAGCGATCACGCCAGCGTTCCAGGTTATGGAAACGCTCGTTGTACTGGCGAGTGGAGGCATCGAGTTGATCGAGCAAAGTCAGAATGGCGTCAGTGTCCTGGTCGCGCATCAGTTTGCCGATAAACATGAGGTGCCGTTTACGCGCGATATTCGCGGTGTGCTTGGGCGCATCGTTCAGAGCCCGGCGCAGGGCGTCGGTCAATGGCAGTTTTGCACACAAGTCAGGCTTGAGTGTTGTAAGGCGCTCGCCGAGGTCAACCAGAGCATGCAGCTCGCGTTTGACCTGAGATTTGCTTTTCTCCCCATCGAGGGAGTCGTCGTAAGAATCAACCATGGTGGCAGTCCGCAAAGAAACGCCGCCATGATAACCAGTCGGGGGCCGCTTGTCCGGCCCGGTCGCTAGAAGGCCTTAACCGAAAGCAGAATTTGAGTGGAGAAAACCATGAGTGCAACCCAAAGCGTCGGTCCGCAAGCGTTACCGGCACTGCAGGAACAAGTCGAGCAGATCATTGCCGAGGCCAAGCGCCAGGGGGCCAGTGCCTGTGAAGTGGCGGTGTCCCTGGAGCAGGGGTTGTCGACATCGGTACGCCAGCGGGAAGTAGAGACTGTTGAGTTCAACCGCGACCAAGGGTTTGGCATCACCTTGTACGTGGGCCAGCGCAAAGGCTCGGCCAGCACCTCCGCCAGTGGCCCGGAAGCTATCCGCGAAACCGTCGCTGCAGCACTGGCGATTGCCAAGCACACGTCTGAAGATGAAAGCTCGGGCCTGGCTGATGCAGCCCTGATGGCTCGGGACTTGAAGGATTTTGACCTGTTTCATGCCTGGGACATCACTCCGGAGCAGGCCATTGAACAGGCGCTGACCTGTGAAGCGGCGGCATTTGATGCCGACAGCCGCATCAAAAATGCCGATGGCACTACCTTGAGCACCCATCAGGGTTGCCGCGTGTATGGCAACAGCCACGGCTTCATCGGCGGTTATGCCTCGACGCGTCACAGCCTGAGCTGCGTGATGATCGCCGAAGCCAACGGCCAGATGCAGCGTGATTACTGGTACGACGTGAACCGCCAGGGTGATTTGCTCGCGGACCCGGTGAGTATCGGCCAGCGTGCCGCGCAACGTGCTGCCAGCCGCCTCGGCGCACGCCCGGTGCCGACCTGTGAAGTGCCGGTGTTGTTCTCGGCGGAACTGGCCGGCGGTTTGTTCGGCAGTTTCCTGGGGGCGATTTCCGGCGGCAACCTGTACCGCAAGTCGTCGTTCCTCGAGGGTGCGATTGGCCAGAAGCTGTTCCCGGAATGGCTGACCATCGATGAGCGCCCGCACCTGATGCGCGCCATGGGCAGCTCGTCGTTTGACGGTGATGGCCTGGCGACCTATGCCAAGCCGTTCGTCGAGAACGGTGAGTTGGTGTCCTACGTGCTGGGTACTTACGCCGGTCGCAAGCTCGGCCTGCCAAGCACCGCCAACTCCGGCGGCGTGCACAACCTGTTCATCACCCATGGCGATGAAGACCAGGCGGCGCTGCTGCGGCGCATGGGTCGTGGCTTGCTGGTCACCGAGTTGATGGGCCATGGCTTGAACATGGTTACCGGCGACTACTCTCGTGGCGCGGCGGGTTTCTGGGTAGAAAACGGCGAGATTCAGTTCGCGGTGCAGGAAGTGACCATCGCCGGCAATATGCGCGACATGTTCAAGCAGATTATCGCGGTGGGTAATGACCTGGAACTGCGCAGCAACATCCGCACCGGTTCGGTGTTGATCGAGAAGATGACCGTTGCCGGCAGCTAACCCGCCGAAAGACGCTGTAAAAAAGGCGCGCCATCCACTGGATGGCGCGCCTTTTTTTGTGCCTGGAACTCCGAGGGATTTGCTCAGGCTCTTGTTTTGATTCTCAATATCATTTAATAATAAATATCATTACCGAGTGAGTGTGGATCATGAGTTCTGTCCTGCATGAGGATCCCTACCTGGAAAGCTGGCGTTGGATGAGTCGTCAGATTCGCTGCGGCCTTGATCCCGACGAGCCCCGCCTGATCGAACATTACCTGGCCGAAGGCCGGTACCTCGCCTGTTGCACCGCGACCCACCCGTGGACTATCGGCGAAACCTCATTCCGCCTGCTGCTCGACACCGCCTCCGATATCGCCTTGCCCTGGCACTGGCGGTCCATGTGCCTGGACCAGGCCTGGCGCCCGTTGCGCGACCTGGAAAAACTTTCCCACTGTGCCTGCCGCCTCAAGCGCTGGCAGAGCTTTGCCTGGCAATTGGCGACCTGCGAATTGCTGCCGTCCATTTCTGTTTCTGACCTGGTGCAAGGATCTTCCGATGAGTGACACCCGTATCGAACGTGACAGCATGGGCGAACTGCAAGTGCCCGCCGAGGCCTTGTATGGCGCGCAAACCCAGCGTGCGGTGAACAACTTTCCCATCAGCCAACAGCGCATGCCGGCGCAGTTCATTCGTGCGCTGATCCTGGCCAAGGCTGCGGCGGCCAAGGCTAACGTTGAGCTGAAACAACTGAGCGAAGCCCAAGGCAAGGCCATCGTCGATGCTGCCCAAGGCTTGCTGGAAGGTGACTTCATGCAGCACTTCCCGGTGGATATTTTCCAGACCGGCTCTGGCACCAGTTCCAACATGAACGCCAACGAAGTGATTGCGACCCTCGCCAGCCGCTTGCTGGGGGAGCCGGTCAACCCCAACGATCACGTCAACTGCGGCCAGAGCAGCAACGACATCATCCCGACCACCATTCACGTCAGCGCAGCGCTGGTGCTGCATGAGCAAACCCTGCCGGCACTGCTGCACCTGGTGCAGGTGATCGAGCACAAGGCCGAAGAGGTGCACCGCTTCGTCAAGACCGGGCGCACTCACCTGATGGACGCCATGCCGGTGCGCATGAGCCAGGTGCTCAATGGCTGGGCCCAACAGCTCAAGGCCAATATTGGCCATCTGCAAGACCTGCTGCCAAGTTTGCAGGCGCTGGCCCAGGGCGGCACTGCCGTCGGCACCGGGATCAATGCGCATCCGGAGTTTGCGGCGCGCTTCAGCCAGCAACTGAGCAGTTTGACCCAGGTCCAGTTCACGCCAGGCAAGAACCTGTTTGCATTGATCGGCTCCCAAGACACCGCCGTCGCGGTCTCCGGGCAGCTCAAGACCACCGCCGTGTCCTTGATGAAAATCGCCAACGACCTGCGCTGGATGAACTCCGGCCCATTGGCCGGCCTCGGTGAAATCGAGCTGGAAGGACTGCAACCGGGCTCCTCGATCATGCCGGGCAAGGTCAACCCGGTGATCCCGGAAGCCACTGCCATGGTTGCCGCACAAGTCATCGGCAATGACACGGTGATCACCATCGCTGGCCAGTCCGGCAACTTCGAACTCAACGTGATGCTGCCAATCATCGCCCAGAACCTGCTCAGCAGCCTGGAATTGCTGGCCAACTCCAGCCGCCTGCTGGCCGACAAGGCCATCGCCAGCTTCAAGGTCAACGAAGCCAAGCTCAAGGAAGCGCTGTCGCGCAACCCGATCCTGGTGACCGCACTCAACCCGATTATCGGTTACCAAAAGGCCGCCGAAATCGCCAAGAAGGCCTATCAACAAGGCCGCCCGGTGATTGATGTGGCGCTCGAACACACCGACTTGCCCCACAGCCAACTGGAAATCCTGCTGGATCCGGAAAAGCTCACGGCCGGCGGCGTGTAATCACCGACCCTGCTTTGGAGGCTCACCATGGAGCACTGGAAACGCACGATCGAACGGGCCAATCGCTGCTTTATGGCGGGCGAGCTGGTAGATGCCCGCGAGGCCTATCTGCAAGCCCTGGCCCTGGCTCAAGTGTTGTTTGAGCGCTGGGCGGATGCCGACGAAGCGGTGGCGGCTTGCGTCATTTCTCATCACAACCTGGCAGACCTGCACCTGCGCCTGAACCAGCCGGAAGAAAGCGCGGAATACCTCTGCGCCATTCACCAGCGCTTGTTGCAGACGATGCAGGACACTCGCCTGAACCCGCAATTGCGGGAAGCGGCCCTGCGCCAGAGCAGCAAGACCTACGTCGAGCTGCTGAATTTCATCAGCGATCACGGTGAGTACCCGCGTACCCACCGGCTGCTGGGCAGCAACGTGGCGCCATCGGATGCGTCGACCCGCAACAGCCCTTTTTATGGAGCTCATTGATATGTCCTACACTTTGCCGGCCCTGCCTTACGCCTACGATGCCCTTGAACCGCATATCGACGCGCAAACCATGGAGATTCACTACACCAAGCACCACCAGACCTACATCAACAACCTCAACGCGGCTGTCGAAGGCACCGAGTTTGCCGGTTGGCCGGTGGAGAAACTGGTATCCAGCGTCCAGCAGTTGCCGGAAAAACTCCGGGCAGCGGTAATCAACCAAGGTGGTGGTCACGCCAACCATTCGTTGTTCTGGGCTGTCATGTCGCCCAAGGGCGGTGGCAAACCGGACGGTGCGCTGGGCAAAGCCATCGACGAACAGTTGGGTGGTTTCGATGCGTTCAAAGACGCCTTCACCAAAGCGGCCTTGACCCGTTTCGGCAGTGGCTGGGCGTGGTTGAGCGTTACCCCGCAAAAGACCCTGGTGGTGGAAAGCAGCGGCAACCAGGACAGCCCGCTGATGAACGGCAATACGCCGATCCTCGGCCTGGATGTTTGGGAGCACGCTTATTACCTGCTGTATCAAAACCGCCGTCCGGAATACATCAATGCTTTCTACAGCGTTATCAATTGGCCTGAAGTTGCCGGACGCTACCAGGCTGCGCTGGGCTGAAACTCCTCTATAACAAGATCTAAGGCCGACTATGGGCACTGAAACACTGGCGATCAGCAGCGTGCGAATGTTTCGCTATGCGTTTGGCTCGCTGCTGCTATTGGCAGGAACTGCATTGCTGGTGGCCCAAGGGCTGGCCTGGCTGGACCTGGAACCCCGCATCCTGCGAGCCTTGGAGGGTGGCGCCATTTGCGCGCTTGGCACTGCCTTGGGCGCCGTGCCGGTACTGGTGATTCGCCGGATGCCATTGGCGGTGAATGACACGCTACTCGGTTTCGGTGCCGGGGTGATGCTGGCGGCGACCGCGTTTTCGCTGATCGTACCGGGTATCGCGGCGGCAGAAAGCCTGGGGCTGACGCCTTGGGCCGCCAGCGGCTTGATCAGTTTCGGCATCATGCTGGGCGCCTTCGGGTTGTATCTGGTGGATCGCAAGGTCTCCGGCGCCAGCCCGGAAATGCTGGTGGGGAGCCCGGAGCATCCGGTGATACCACCGCGCATCTGGCTCTTTGTGTTCGCCATCATTGCCCACAACATTCCCGAAGGCATGGCGGTGGGGGTCTCGGCGGGCGGTGGTATGCCTGACGCTGACAGCTTGGCCATGGGCATTGCCTTGCAGGATGTGCCGGAAGGCCTGGTGATTGCGTTGGTGTTGGCCGGCGCGGGTATGTCGCGGGTCAAGGCGTTCCTGATCGGCGCGGCGTCAGGCTTGGTAGAGCCGGTGTTTGCGGTGCTGTGTGCCTGGCTGGTAAGCCTGGCGGAGGTGCTGTTGCCGTTGGGGCTGGCACTGGCGGCAGGGGCGATGCTGCTGGTGGTGACTCACGAAGTCATTCCCGAGTCGCGGCGCAATGGCCATGACAAACTCGCCAGCTTGGGGCTGTGTATCGGGTTCTGTTTGATGATGGTGATGGATACAGCATTGGGGTGAAGCCGCATCCGGCTTCACTCGGTCACATGAAGGCGGGATTACTCGCCTTCGTCGAAGTAGTTATTGATCAACTTCACCAGCGCATCCATCGCTTCCTGCTCTTGCTCGCCTTCGGTCTTCAGATGAATCTTCGTGCCCTTGCCTGCAGCCAGCATCATCATGGCCATGATGCTTTTGCCGTCGACCATGGATTCGGGGGTGCGTCCCGCGCGAATCTGGCAAGGGAACTGCCCGGCGACGCCGACGAACTTGGCCGAGGCCCGGGCGTGCAGGCCCAGCTTGTTGATGATTTCAATTTCCAGAGCGGGCATCGCGGAGGTGTTCCTTTCAGCTGAGGTCGCGGTGGCGAACCTGGACGTTCTTGAGGGTTTGTTGCAGCACCTGGCCCAGGCGTTCGGTCAGGTAGACGGAACGGTGGTGGCCGCCGGTGCAGCCAATGGCGATGGTGACATAAGCCCGGTTGCTCGCCGCAAAACGCGGCAGCCACTTGAGCAGGTAGCTGGAGATGTCCTGGAACATTTCTTCCACATCCGGTTGCGCCGCCAGGTAATCGGCCACCGGTTGGTCCAGCCCGGACTGATCGCGCAGTTCCGGCTTCCAGTACGGGTTGGGCAGGCAGCGCACATCAAACACCAGGTCGGCATCCACCGGCATGCCGCGCTTGAAGCCAAACGACTCCACCAGGAAAGCGGTGCCCGGCTCCGGCTGATTCAGCAGTCGCAGCTTGATCGCATCCCGCAGTTGATACAGGTTCAGGCTGGTGGTGTTGATCTTGAGGTCGGCCAGGTCAATGATCGGCCCCAGCAGCTTGGTCTCGTCCTCGATGGCTTCGGCCAGCGAACGATGCGGGCTGCTCAGCGGGTGGCGTCGACGGGTTTCGGAGAAGCGCTTGAGCAGCGTTTCTTCATCGGCGTCCAGGTACAGCACATCACAATGAATGTGCTTGGCCCGCACTTCTTCGAGCAGTTCCGGAAAGCGGGTGAGGTGGCTGGGCAGGTTGCGGGCGTCGATCGATACGGCGACCAGCGGTTGCGCCAGCTCAGTGTGAATCAGTGCGCGTTCCGCCAGTTCCGGCAGCAGGCCAGCGGGCAGGTTGTCGATGCAATAGAAGCCGTTGTCCTCAAGAACATTGAGAGCCGTGCTTTTACCTGAGCCGGAACGGCCGCTGACGATGATCAAACGCATGATTACTGCCCGTTTTGTTCATCCAGGACAACCTGATAGAGCGCCTCATTGCTGGGGGCACTGCGCAGTTTGTCGCGTACTTCTTTGCGGTCGAGCATGCTGGCGATCTGCCGAAGCAGTTCCAGGTGCGCATCGGTGGCGGCTTGCGGGACCAGCAGTACAAACAGCAGGTCAACCGGGGCGCCGTCGATGGCGTCGAAATCGATAGGGGCGTCCAGGTGCAGCAGGGCGCTGACTGGTGACTCACAGCCTTGCAGGCGGCAGTGAGGAATAGCGATGCCGTTGCCAAAGCCGGTCGAGCCGAGCTTTTCACGGGCAATCAGGGCCTCGTACACAGCTTGCGTATCCATTTCGGGCACTTCGCGGCCGATCAGGTTGGCAATTTGTTCGAGGGCGCGCTTTTTACTGCCGCCCGGCACGTTCACGAGGGAACGGCCGGGGGTCAGGATGGTTTCAAGTCGGATCATGGGTGGGGAGTGTTAGCGGCCAGTGCCTTGAAGAAGGCTCTGCTGCTTTTCCTTATGCTTTTTAAGTTGGCGGTCAAGCTTGTCTGTGAGCAAGTCGATTGATGCATACATGTCTTCATGTTCGGCATTGGCGACCACTTCGCCACCAGGTATCTGAAGTGTCGCTTCAATTTTCTGCTGAAGCTTGTCGACCTTCATGATGACCTGCACGTTGGTGATCTTGTCGAAATGGCCCTCAAGCTTCCTCAGCTTCAGCTCGACGTATTCGCGCAATGGAGGGGTGACTTCTACATGGTGTCCACTGATGTTGACTTGCATACAGCTTCTCCTTCGTTGCCAGTGCATAAAGCGACGGGTAGGAGTACCCGCCACTGGAACGCTATGGCCCGCCCGTCACATCAAACGTTTACGCTCGCTGGAAGGCGCGATCCCAAGGGACTCGCGGTACTTGGCGACGGTTCGACGGGCGACCTGAATGCCTTGTGCCTCCAGTAAACCAGCGATCTTGCTGTCACTCAACGGCTTTTTCTGATTTTCCGCGGCAACCAGTTTTTTGATGATCGCGCGGATCGCCGTGGACGAGCATTCGCCGCCTTCGGAGGTGCTGACGTGGCTGGAGAAAAAGTATTTCAGCTCATATATACCCCGTGGGGTATGCATGAATTTCTGCGTGGTCACCCGGGAAATCGTTGATTCGTGCATGCCCACCGCCTCGGCGATGTCGTGCAGTACCAGCGGCTTCATCGCTTCATCGCCGTATTCCAGGAAGCCGCGCTGGTGCTCGACGATCTGGGTGGCGACTTTCATCAGGGTTTCGTTGCGGCTTTGCAGGCTTTTGATGAACCAGCGGGCTTCCTGCAATTGGTTGCGCATGAAGGTGTTGTCGGCGCTGGTGTCGGCGCGGCGTACAAACCCTGCATATTGCGGGTTGACCCGCAGGCGCGGCACCGATTCCTGGTTCAGCTCCACCAACCAGCGTTCGTTGTCCTTGCGCACGATCACGTCGGGCACGACGTATTCGGCTTCGCTGGACTCGATCTGCGAGCCCGGGCGCGGATTGAGGCTCTGCACCAGCTCGATGATCTGGCGCAGGTCATCTTCCTTGAGCTTCATGCGGCGCATCAGCTGGCTATAGTCGCGGCTGCCCAGCAAGTCGATGTAGTCGGTGACCAGGCGCTGCGCTTCGGCCAGCCATGGAGTCTTGGCCGGCAATTGGCGCAGTTGCAGCAACAGGCACTCGCTGAGGGTGCGGGCGCCGATGCCGGCGGGCTCGAACTGCTGGATGCGGTGCAGGACGGCTTCGATTTCGTCCAGTTCGATGTCCAGTTCCGGGTCGAAGGCCTCGAGGATCTCCTCAAGGGTCTCGTCCAGGTAGCCCTGATTGTTGATGCAATCGATCAGGGTCACGGCGATCAGGCGATCGGTGTCGGACATCGGGGCCAGGTTCAGTTGCCAGAGCAAATGGCTCTGCAGGCTCTCGCCGGCGGACGTGCGGGTGGTGAAATCCCACTCGTCATCATCGTTGCTCGGCAGGCTGCTGGCGCTGGTCTGGTAGACGTCTTCCCAGGCGGTGTCCACGGGAAGCTCGTTGGGAATGCGTTCGTTCCATTCGCCTTCCTCAAGGTTATCCACCGTAGGGGCGGTTTCCTGATAGGAGGGTTCCTGTACGTCGGGGTTGGGCTTTTGCTCGATGTTGTCGGCCAGCGGGTCTGCATTATCGAAGTCGTCGCCTTCTTCCTGGCGTTCGAGCATCGGATTGGACTCCAGGGCCTCCTGGATTTCCTGTTGCAGGTCCAGGGTCGACAATTGGAGCAGGCGGATGGCCTGTTGCAGCTGCGGTGTCATCGTCAGCTGCTGGCCCATTCTCAGGACTAGCGATGGTTTCATGGCAGGGGCTTAACACCTTATTCGCCGGCGCAATGCGCCATCCACGACAGGGCGCGTGAGCGCCAAACATAAGCAAATTATATGCCTGATATCGGGGGCTTTGCCTAGAGCGCGGTAACAATAAAAATACTGATGTTTTTATTGACTACCGCGCTCCATGGCGAATGGCCTGATACCACCGTGTTTACAGGCGGAACTCGTGACCCAGATACACTTCCTTGACCAGTTCGTTGGCCAGGATAGTGGCGGAGTCACCTTCGGCAATCAGCTGTCCATCGTTAACGATATAGGCGGTTTCGCAGATATCGAGGGTCTCGCGGACGTTGTGGTCGGTGATCAATACACCGATGCCCTTGGCCTTGAGGTGATGGATGATCTGCTTGATGTCACCGACCGAGATCGGGTCGACACCGGCGAAGGGTTCGTCCAGCAGGATGAACTTCGGCGCAGTGGCCAGGGCGCGGGCGATTTCCACACGACGACGCTCGCCGCCGGAAAGGCTCATGCCGAGGTTGTCGCGAATGTGGTTGATGTGGAATTCCTGCAGCAGGCTTTCCAGCTCTTTCTTGCGCCCGGCGCGGTCGAGTTCCTTGCGGGTCTCGAGGATGGCCATGATGTTGTCGGAAACCGACAGCTTGCGGAAGATCGATGCTTCCTGGGGAAGATAGCCGATACCCGCCTGCGCACGACCGTGCATAGGCTGGTGGCTCACGTCCAGGTCGTCGATCAGGACGCGGCCTTGATCGGCCTGCACCAGACCGACGATCATGTAGAAGCAGGTGGTCTTGCCGGCACCGTTGGGGCCGAGCAAGCCGACGATCTGCCCGCTGTCGATCGACAGGCTGACATCGCGCACGACCTGACGGCTTTTATAGGCCTTGGCCAGATGCTGGGCTTTCAGGGTTGCCATTAATTCGCCTTCTTCGCGTCAGGTTTCGGCGCCGGCTGGGCTGCGCCCGGTTTCTGCTTCGGCTGGATAACCATGTCGATACGCGGCTTCGGCGTGCTGATTTTCGAACCGGTGGCACGACCGGCCTGGGCAATCTGCTTCACCGTGTCGTAGACGATTTTCTCGCCGTCGGTGGTGTTGCCGTCATTGATCACGCGGGCCTGGTCGATCAGCACGATACGGTTTTGCTGGGCGTGGTACTGGATCGTCTTGCCGTAGCCTTTGACCGGTGTAGGGTCGCCGACTTTCTGCAATTGTTCAAAGTACGCCAGGTTGCCGACCGAAGTGACCACGTCGATATCGCCTGCGGGGGTGCGAGTCAGTGTCACGGTATTACCCGTCACTTTCATCGAGCCTTGGGTGATGATCACGCTGCCGGTGTAGGTCGCGATACCTTGCTTGTCATCCAGCTGCGCATCGTCAGCCTGAATGTGGATCGGTTGCTGGCTATCGTTCGGCAGAGCCCAGGCGCTCACGCTTCCCAGTGCTGCGCCCAGGCCGAGCAAAATAGGGAGGGTTTTAACGAGCCTCATACTGTCCTCTTACGTTCGATAGCAGGTGTATCCTGCTTTCTTTCAAATACGCTTTCATTCCCTTGCCAGTCGATACACCGCCAGCGCCGTCAATTCTAACGTCTTGCTCGGTCTGCGCATATTGCTTCTGTGGGAATACGGTCATGCGACTGCTGGTAATAATGGTCTGGCGGTCCTTGGCGTCGGTACGGGCTACGCGAACCGAGTCAATCAATTCCACTTGGGTGCCGTCAGGGTTGACTTCGCCACGCTCGCTGGTGACGTGCCACGGAAATTCGGCACCGCGATACAGGTTCATGTCCGGCTTGGTCAATAAGGTGACCTCGGATGCCTTCAAGTGTTCGACCTTGTCAGAGGTCATTTCATACTGAACCTTGCCATCCGGCAGGTACTGAATGCTGTGGGCGTTGATGGCGTAATAGTCGATAGCGCTCTCGTCAACCTGGGCAACAGGCTTGTCGAGGAAGCGCTCCGGGCTGATATTCCAATAACCGACCGCGAGAAAAACCGCGGCGATGACTGCAAGTATCAGGAAATTGCGAATCTTTTTACTCAGCATAAAACGCTCTATAGGTAGGCGGCGTGGGCCGCTTCAAGGCTGCCTTGGGCGCGCAGAATCAGTTCGCAGAACTCACGGGCGGCGCCTTCGCCGCCACGGGCGGTGGTTACACCATGGGCGTGTTCGCGAACGAACGCCGCGGCATTGGCCACGGCCATGCCCAGGCCGACCCGGCGAATCACCGGCAGGTCGGGTAAATCGTCACCCAGGTACGCAACCTGCTCATAGCTTAGGTTGAGTTGGCCAAGAAGCTCGTCCAGAACCACCAGTTTATCCTCGCGGCCCTGATACAGGTGAGGAATCCCCAGGTTTTGTGCGCGGCGTTCCACAACTGGCGTCTTGCGACCGCTGATGATGCCGGTTTGCACGCCCGCCGCCATCAGCATCTTGATGCCCTGGCCGTCGAGGGTGTTGAACGTCTTGAATTCGCTGCCGTCTTCCAGGAAGTACAGGCGGCCATCCGTCAGCACTCCGTCGACGTCGAAAATCGCCAGCTTGATGTGCTTGCCCCGTTGCAACAGGTCGGTGGTCATTTACATCACTCCTGCACGCAGCAAATCGTGCATGTTCAGGGCGCCTACCGGGCGGTCGTCGCTATCGACCACCACCAGCGCCAGAATTTTATGGTCTTCCATGATCTTCAGCGCTTCGGCCGCGAGCATGTCAGGGCGTGCGGTCTTGCCGTGGGGCGTCATGACTTCGTCGATGGTTGCCGTCTGGATGTCGAGGTTGCGGTCCAGGGTGCGGCGCAGGTCACCGTCGGTGAAAACCCCGGCCAGGCGCCCGTCGGACTCCAGAATCACGGTCATGCCCAGGCGCTTGAGGGTCATTTCCATCAAGGCATCTTTAAGCAGGGTGCCGCGCGCGACTTGTGGCAGCTCGTCGCCGGCGTGCATCACGTTTTCCACTTTCAGCAGCAGTCGACGGCCCAGGGCGCCACCTGGATGGGAAAATGCGAAGTCTTCAGCGGTAAACCCGCGGGCTTCCAGCAAGGCCACGGCCAGCGCGTCGCCCATCACCAGGGCCGCGGTGGTGGAGGAGGTCGGTGCCAGGTTCAGTGGGCAGGCCTCGTGGGCAACGTGCACGTTCAAATTCACTTCGGCGGCTTTTGCCAGCGTCGAGTCCGGGTTGCCGGTCACGCTGATCAGCTGGATGCCCAGGCGCTTGATCAGCGGCAGCAGGGTCACGATTTCGTTGGTGGTACCGGAGTTGGACAGTGCCAGGATGATGTCGTCCCGGGTAATCATGCCCATGTCGCCATGGCTGGCTTCGGCGGGGTGTACGAAAAAAGCGGTAGTCCCGGTGCTCGCCAGGGTGGCGGCGATCTTGTTGCCAACATGCCCGGATTTGCCCATGCCGACCACGACAACGCGGCCTTTGCTGGCCAGAATCATCTCGCATGCGCGTACGAAATCCGCGTCGATATGGGCCAGCAAGCCTTCTACGGCTTCGAGCTCGAGGCGGATGGTGCGTTGTGCGGATTGGATAAGGTCGCTGGATTGGCTCATGTCTGAAATCGTATAGCCTGACGAAAAGTCGGCGATTATAGCGGTAATGATCAATTCCCTCACGCAAGTTCGTCAGGCTTTATTCATTACACCCGTGGTTGAGATTGAACCTCAGCAAGGTTTTTTTAGCTGTCCTGTTTCTGAACAAGCTCTGTTCCGGCCTTGGGGGCGCTGTACCAGCAGTGATATAGTTCGCCGCCAGTTCGGTCCGCGCAGCCTTTTTGTCTATTCGGCGCAAGCATTTGTCGAAAACAAGGTGTCTGAGTGAAAGGCTGCATCCCAAGGAGTTTAGATGAGTGCCGATAACGCCTACGCGGTCGAGCTGAAGGGTCTTTCCTTCAAGCGCGGTACGCGCAGCATCTTCAATAATGTGGATATTCGCATTCCCCGCGGCAAAGTCACGGGCATCATGGGGCCGTCCGGCTGTGGCAAGACGACGCTGCTGCGCCTGATGGGCATGCAATTGCGCCCGTCCGCCGGTGAAGTCTGGGTCAATGGCCAGAATCTGCCAACGCTCTCGCGCAGCGACCTGTTCGATGCGCGCAAGCACATGGGTGTGTTGTTCCAGAGTGGTGCGTTGTTTACCGACCTCGACGTTTTCGAAAACGTAGCGTTCCCGCTGCGGGTGCATACACAGCTGTCCGATGAAATGATTCGTGACATCGTGTTGCTGAAATTGCAGGCCGTTGGGCTGCGCGGCGCCATCGATTTGATGCCCGACGAGTTGTCTGGTGGCATGAAGCGTCGTGTCGCCCTGGCCCGTGCCATCGCCCTCGACCCGCAAATTCTTATGTACGACGAACCTTTCGTTGGCCAGGACCCGATTGCCATGGGCGTCCTGGTGCGCCTGATCCGCCTGCTCAACGATGCGTTGGGTATCACCAGTATCGTGGTCTCCCACGACCTGGCCGAGACCGCGAGCATTGCCGACTACCTTTATGTAGTAGGCGATGGCCAGGTGTTGGGGCAGGGCACGCCTGAAGAGCTGATGAACGCTGATAACCCGCGCATTCGCCAATTCATGACCGGCGATCCCGATGGCCCGGTGCCTTTTCACTTTCCGGCAGCGGACTACCGCTCAGATCTTCTGGGGAAGCGCTGATGCGCAAGACATCTTTACTCGAAAAGGTTCGCCTTTTCGGACGCTCCGGCATCGATATCATCGGTGTGCTGGGCCGTTCGACGATTTTCCTGTTTCATGCGTTGCTCGGCCGCGGCGGTATTGGCGGCGGTTTTGGCTTGCTGATCAAGCAACTGCACTCTGTGGGTGTGATGTCCCTGGTGATCATTGTGGTCTCCGGGGTATTCATCGGCATGGTGCTGGCGCTGCAAGGCTTCAATATCCTTTCCAGCTACGGTTCCGAGCAGGCGGTAGGGCAGATGGTTGCGCTGACGCTGTTACGTGAGTTGGGCCCGGTGGTGACCGCGCTGCTGTTTGCCGGGCGTGCGGGTTCTGCGCTGACGGCCGAAATCGGCAACATGAAGGCTACCGAGCAGCTGTCCAGCCTGGAAATGATCGGCGTCGATCCACTCAAGTACATTGTTGCCCCGCGCCTGTGGGCCGGCTTCATCTCCCTGCCACTGCTGGCGATGGTATTCAGCGTGGTCGGGATCTGGGGCGGTTCATGGGTGGCGGTTGACTGGTTGGGCGTCTACGACGGTTCCTACTGGGGCAACATGCAAAACAGCGTGACCTTCAGCGGCGACGTGCTAAACGGCATCATTAAAAGCATCGTTTTCGCCTTTGTAGTGACCTGGATTGCCGTATTCCAAGGCTATGACTGTGAGCCCACCTCAGAAGGGATCAGTCGCGCCACCACCAAGACCGTTGTGTACGCCTCGCTGGCGGTACTGGGCCTTGACTTCATTTTGACCGCCTTGATGTTTGGAGATTTCTGATGCAAAACCGCACTGTGGAAATCGGTGTCGGCCTTTTCTTGCTGGCTGGCATCCTGGCTTTACTGTTGCTCGCCCTGCGAGTCAGCGGCCTATCGGCCAGCCCCACCGCCGATACTTATAAACTTTACGCCTACTTCGACAATATCGCCGGTTTGACTGTCAGAGCTAAAGTGACCATGGCGGGTGTAACCATCGGCAAGGTCACGGCGATCGATCTGGACCGCGACAGCTTCACCGGCCGGGTGACGATGCAAGTGGACAAGAAGGTGGATAACCTGCCGACTGACTCCACCGCGTCTATCCTCACCGCTGGTTTGCTGGGCGAGAAGTACATCGGCATCAGCGTGGGCGGGGAAACGGCTCTGCTCAAGGATGGTTCGACCATTCATGACACACAGTCGTCGTTGGTGCTGGAGGACTTGATCGGTAAATTCCTGCTCAATACCGTCAATAAAGACGCCAAATGAGGAATGTGTTCATGATCTCTACTTTGCGACGTGGCCTGTTGGTACTGCTCGCGGCACTGCCGTTGATGGCTAACGCCGCTGCCGGCGGTTCTGCGCATGACCTGGTGCAGGATACGACCACCAAGATGTTGGCCGACCTGAGTGCCAACAAGGAAAAGTACAAGCAAGACCCGAGTCAGTTTTATAACGCGCTGAATACGATTGTCGGCCCAGTGGTGGATGCTGAAGGCATTTCCAAAAGCATCATGACCGTCAAGTACTCGCGCAAGGCGACGCCTGAGCAGATGACCCGCTTCCAGGAAAACTTCAAGCGCGGCCTGTTCCAGTTCTATGGCAACGCATTGCTCGAGTACAACAACCAGGGCATTACGGTTGATGCGCCGAAGTCCGAAACGGGTGACCGTGCCGAAGTCGGCATGACCGTGAAGGGCACCAATGGCGCGGTGTATCCGGTGTCCTACACCCTGACGAAGATCGATGGCGAGTGGAAACTGCGTAACGTCGTCATCAACGGTATCAACATTGGCAAGCTGTTCCGTGACCAGTTCGCGGACGCCATGCAGCGCAATGGCAACGACCTGGACAAAACCATCAACGGTTGGGCCGGTGAAGTGGCCAAGGCCAAGGAAGAAACCGACAAAGCTGCCGGGAAACCTGCCCAATGACCGAGTCGGCCATTCGCCTTGGCGAGTCCGGTGAGCTGCTGCTCAGCGGCGTGCTGGATTACAGCACCGGGCCAGCCCTGCGCAAGCAGGGCCAGGCGCTGATCAATGCCAGCACTGCGTCCGCGCTGGTGCTGGATTGCTCGGCGGTGGTCAAGTCCAGCAGCGTCGGCTTGTCGTTGCTGCTGTGTTTCATGCGTGATGCACAGGCCGTCAAAAAGCCGGTGAGCATCCGTGCATTGCCCGAAGACATGCGTGAAATCGCTGAGGTTTCCGGTCTGACCGAGCTGTTGGCGCATCCTTAATACACATTATTAAAGAAGCCCCCCGTCAGAGTCCTGCTATGCGGGGTTCGCAGGCGCGGGGCTTTTTTGTATGATGTGCGACCCGCGCGCACTGGGCGCCCATAGAGGTTGATCATGCAGGCCCTAGAAGTTAAAAGCTTCCTTGAAGGAAAGCTGCCCCAAACTAATGTTGAAGTTGAGGGCGAAGGCTGCAACTTCCAGCTGAACGTGATTAGCGATGAACTGGCGGCATTGAGCCCGGTCAAGCGTCAACAGCAGATCTATGCCCATTTGAACCCGTGGATCACCGATGGCAGCATCCATGCGGTCACTATGAAATTTTTCAGCCGCGCGGCCTGGGCCGAGCGCACCTGAGCCCCCAAGGCGTCGAGATTCTTATGGATAAATTGATTATTACCGGCGGTGCTCGTCTTGATGGCGAGATCCGTATTTCCGGGGCGAAGAACTCCGCCCTGCCGATCCTGGCAGCGACTTTGCTGTGCGATGGCCCGGTTACCGTGGCCAACCTGCCGCACCTGCACGACATCACCACCATGATCGAGCTGTTCGGTCGCATGGGCATCGAGCCGGTGATCGACGAGAAACTCAGCGTCGAAATCGACCCGCGCACCATCAAGACCCTGATCGCGCCGTACGAACTGGTGAAAACCATGCGTGCCTCGATCCTGGTGCTGGGCCCGATGGTTGCCCGTTTTGGCGAAGCTGAAGTCGCACTGCCTGGCGGTTGCGCCATCGGTTCGCGTCCGGTGGACCTGCACATCCGTGGCCTCGAAGCCATGGGTGCAACCATCGACGTCGAAGGCGGCTACATCAAGGCCAAGGCGCCGGAAGGCGGCCTGCGTGGCGCGAACTTCTTCTTTGATACCGTCAGTGTGACCGGTACCGAGAACATCATGATGGCCGCAGCCCTGGCCAACGGCCGCAGCGTTCTGCAAAACGCCGCGCGCGAGCCGGAAGTGGTCGACCTGGCGAACTTCCTGATCGCCATGGGTGCCAATATTACCGGCGCCGGCACCGACACCATCACCATCGACGGTGTGAAACGCCTGCATTCGGCCACCTACAAAGTGATGCCGGACCGCATCGAGACCGGTACCTACCTGGTGGCTGCTGCCGTCACCGGTGGCCGCGTCAAGGTCAAGGACACCGATCCGACCATTCTTGAAGCCGTCCTGGAAAAACTCAAGGAAGCCGGCGCCGAGATCACCACCGGCGAAGACTGGATCGAGCTGAACATGCACGGCAAGCGGCCAAAAGCCGTCAACGTGCGTACCGCTCCGTACCCGGCGTTCCCGACCGACATGCAAGCGCAGTTCATTTCCCTGAACGCGATTGCTGAAGGCACCGGCGCTGTGATCGAGACCATCTTCGAAAACCGCTTCATGCACGTGTACGAGTTGCACCGCATGGGCGCCAAGATCCAGGTCGAAGGCAACACTGCCATCGTGACCGGCATCGAGAAGCTCAAGGGCGCGCCAGTGATGGCTACCGACCTGCGTGCCTCCGCCAGCCTGGTGATTTCGGCGCTGTGCGCTGACGGCGACACCCTGATCGACCGCATCTACCACATAGACCGTGGTTACGAGTGCATCGAAGAGAAGCTGCAGATGCTCGGCGCGAAAATCCGCCGCGTACCGGGCTAGTTCCAGAAACTGCAAACACGGTCATCGTGGCGAGGGAGCTTGCTCCCGCTGGACTGCGCAGCAGTCCCAGTCTTTTTAAACAAAGATCAGGGCCGCTTCGCGCCCCAGCGGGAGCAAGCTCCCTCGCCACAGGACGATGTATGCTGTTAACTGATTTGTTTCAAATCGAGGCTGTAATGGCCTCGATCTGTGTCTGGCGCCGATTGCGACCGGACAGCAATAGCCTGATGAAGGACTGACGTTTCCCATGTTGACCATCGCACTGTCCAAGGGCCGCATCCTTGACGACACTTTGCCGCTTCTGGCTGAAGCGGGCATCGTGCCGACCGAGAATCCGGACAAGAGCCGCAAGCTGATCATCCCCACGACCCAGGACGACGTTCGCCTGCTGATCGTGCGTGCCACCGACGTGCCAACCTACGTTGAGCATGGCGCGGCCGACCTCGGCGTCGCGGGTAAAGACGTGTTGATGGAATACGGCGGCCAGGGCCTGTACGAGCCGCTGGACCTGCGTATTGCTCTGTGCAAGCTGATGACCGCCGGCCGTGTCGGTGATGTCGAGCCTAAGGGCCGCCTGCGGGTGGCGACCAAGTTCGTCAACGTTGCCAAGCGTTACTACGCCGAGCAAGGCCGCCAGGTCGACATCATCAAGCTTTACGGCTCGATGGAGCTGGCACCGCTGATCGGCCTGGCCGACAAGATCATCGACGTGGTCGACACCGGCAACACCCTGCGCGCCAACGGCCTGGAACCCCAGGACTTTATCGCCGACATCAGCTCCCGGCTGATCGTCAACAAAGCTTCGATGAAAATGCAGCACGCCCGTATCCAGGCGTTGATCGACACCCTGCGCAAGGCAGTGGAGTCTCGACACCGCGGTTGACTCACCCGCGCGGCCCTAAGCCGCGCCCGTCTATCCGCCTCATAGCCAGAATTCTCAGGTGCCCAAGCGGAAACGACTGCTAATTTAGGGCGCCTGAGTTTTTGCCAATTCTATTGAGGCCCTCGCTATGACCACGTCCACTGCAATTGCCCGACTCAACGCTGCCGACCCGGATTTCGCCCATCATCTGGATCATCTGCTGAGCTGGGAAAGCGTGTCCGACGATTCGGTCAATCAGCGGGTGCTTGACATCATCAAGGCCGTGCGCGAGCGCGGTGATGCGGCGCTGGTGGATTTCACCCGGCAGTTCGATGGCCTGGACGTTGCCTCCATGGCCGACCTGATCCTGCCCCGCGAACGCCTGGAACTGGCCTTGACCCGCATTACCGCGCCCCAGCGCGAAGCCCTGGAAGTGGCGGCCGCGCGGGTGCGCAGCTACCACGAGAAACAGAAGCAGGATTCCTGGAGCTACACCGAGGCCGACGGCACCGTGCTGGGCCAGAAGGTCACGCCGCTGGACCGCGCCGGCCTGTACGTGCCGGGCGGTAAAGCGTCGTACCCGTCCTCGGTCCTGATGAACGCGATTCCGGCCAAGGTGGCCGGCGTGACCGAAGTGGTCATGGTAGTGCCTACGCCGCGCGGCGAAATCAACGAACTGGTGCTGGCAGCGGCCTGCATCGCGGGCGTTGATCGTGTCTTCACCATCGGCGGTGCTCAAGCGGTGGCGGCGCTGGCCTATGGCACCGAAAGCGTGCCGAAGGTCGACAAAGTGGTTGGCCCGGGCAACATCTACGTGGCCACTGCCAAGCGCCATGTGTTTGGCCAGGTCGGCATCGACATGATCGCCGGTCCTTCGGAAATCCTCGTGGTGTGTGACGGCCAGACCGACCCGGACTGGATCGCCATGGACCTGTTCTCCCAGGCCGAGCACGACGAAGACGCTCAGGCGATCCTGGTCAGCCCGGACGCCGAATTCCTGGACAAGGTCGCCGCCAGCATCGCCAAACTGCTGCCGACCATGGAGCGCGCCGAGATCATCGAGAAGTCGATCAATGGCCGTGGCGCCCTGATCCAGGTGCGCGACATGGACCAAGCCATCGAAGTGGCCAACCGCATCGCACCGGAGCACCTGGAGTTGTCCGTCGCCGACCCACAAGCCTGGCTGCCGCTGATTCGTCACGCGGGCGCGATCTTCATGGGCCGCCACACCAGCGAAGCCCTGGGTGACTACTGCGCAGGCCCCAACCACGTGCTGCCGACCTCAGGCACCGCGCGGTTCTCCTCGCCATTGGGTGTGTATGACTTCCAGAAGCGTTCGTCGATCATCTTCTGCTCGCCACAGGGCGCGTCGGAGTTGGGCAAGACCGCTTCCGTGCTGGCCCGTGGCGAGTCGCTGACTGCTCACGCCCGCAGCGCCGAATACCGCATCGTTGACGATAAGCAGGGGAACTGAAACATGAGCAAATTCTGGAGCCCGCTCGTCAAGGATCTCGTGCCTTACGTGCCCGGTGAGCAACCGAAGCTGACCAAGCTGGTGAAACTCAACACCAATGAAAACCCCTACGGCCCGTCGCCCAAGGCGCTGGCTGCCATGCAGGCCGAGCTGAACGACAACCTGCGTTTGTACCCGGACCCCAACAGCGACCTGCTCAAGCAAGCGGTGGCGAAGTATTACGGGATCGACGCGGGCAAAGTGTTCCTCGGCAACGGTTCCGATGAAGTCCTGGCGCACATCTTCCACGGTTTGTTCCAGCACGACCTGCCGCTGCTGTTCCCGGACATCAGCTACAGCTTCTACCCGGTGTACTGCGGCCTTTACCGCATTGCCTTCGACGCAGTGCCGCTGGATGAACAATTCCAGATCCGCGTGTCGGACTACGCCAGGCCCAACGGCGGGATCATCTTCCCGAACCCGAACGCGCCGACCGGCTGCGTGATGGCGCTGGATGCCGTGGAGCAAATCCTCAAGGCCAGCCCGGACTCGGTGGTGGTGGTCGATGAAGCCTATATCGACTTCGGCGGCGAAACCGCCATCAGCCTGGTGGACCGTTACCCGAACCTGCTGGTGACCCAAACCCTTTCCAAGTCGCGCTCACTGGCCGGTTTGCGGGTAGGCCTGGCCGTGGGCCATCCGGACCTGATCGAGGCGCTGGAGCGGGTCAAGAACAGCTTCAACTCCTACCCGCTGGACCGTCTGGCGATTGTCGGTGCGGCCGCCGCATTTGAAGACCGTGAGCACTTCCAGGACACCTGCCAGCGAGTGACCGACAGCCGTGAAAAGCTGGTGGGGCAGTTGCAGGCCAAAGGGTTTGAAGTGTTGCCGTCGGCGGCCAACTTCATTTTTGCCCGTCACCCACGGCACGACGCCGCCGGGCTGGCAGCCAAAGTGCGGGAACAAGGGGTGATTGTGCGGCACTTCAAGCAGGAGCGGATTGCCCAGTTCCTGCGGATCAGCATTGGCACGCCGGAGCAGAACCAGGCGCTGATTGATGCGTTGGGCGAGCTCTAACGGGGCCCGGAAGGCTCCACTGTAGGAGCGAGCTTGCTCGCGAAGAACGTTAACGATGACGCGTTTATTCAGAATAAACGCGGCGCCCTCCGGTTTTTCGCGAGCAAGCTCGCTCCTACAGGTGCAGCGAACGCTGTTTAGAGCAACGGCTCATCCGGCTTCTTGTTCTTCCAGCCATCATTGCCCGGCAGCAGCAGATTCAAGGCAATCGCTACCACCGCACACAGGGCGATGCCCTTCAGGCCAAAGTCATTCGGGCCAGTGCCGGTACCTACCAGCACACCGCCAATCCCGAACACCAGGGTCACCGACACAATCACCAGATTGCGCGCTTCGCCGAGGTCGATCTTGTGGCGGATCAGCGTGTTCATCCCCACCGCGGCAATCGAGCCGAACAGCAGGCACAGAATGCCGCCCATCACTGGGATTGGAATGCTCTGCAGCAGCGCGCCGAACTTGCCGATAAACGCCAGGCTGATGGCAAACACTGCCGCCCAGGTCATGATTTTCGGGTTGTAGTTCTTGGTCAGCATCACGGCGCCCGTCACTTCCGCGTAGGTCGTGTTGGGCGGGCCGCCGAACAGGCCGGCAGCGGTGGTGGCGATGCCGTCACCCAGCAGCGTGCGGTGCAGGCCAGGCTTCTTCAGGTAGTCACGACCGGTCACGCTGCCCACGGCAATCACACCGCCGATGTGTTCGATCGCCGGGGCCAGGGCCACCGGGACGATAAACAGGATCGCCTGCCAGTTGAACTCTGGTGCAGTGAAGTGGGGCAGGGCGAACCACGGTGCAGCGGCGATCTTCGCGGTATCCACCACGCCGAAGTAGAACGCCATGGCGAAACCCACCAGCACGCCGGAGATGATTGGCACCAGGCGGAAAATGCCTTTGCCGAATACTGCCACGATCAACGTCGTCAGCAGCGCCGGCATCGAGATCAGCATGGCCGTTTTGTAAGGGATCAGCTCGGCACCGTCGCCACCTTTACCCATTGCCATGTTGGCGGCAATCGGCGCCATGGCCAGGCCGATGGAGATAATCACCGGCCCGATCACCACCGGCGGCAGCAGCCGGTCGATGAAACCGGTGCCTTTGATCTTCACCGCAGCGCCGAGGAAGGTATAAACGAAACCGGCCGCCATCACCCCACCCATGGTCGCCGCCAGGCCGAACTGCTGCTTGGCGAGGATGATCGGGGTGATAAAGGCAAAGCTCGACGCCAGGAACACCGGCACTTGGCGCCCGGTGACCACTTGGAACAACAAAGTGCCCAAGCCTGCGGTAAACAGGGCGACGTTTGGATCGAGACCGGTAATCAGCGGCATCAACACCAGCGCACCAAATGCTACGAAGAGCATCTGTGCGCCAGACAGGATCTGGCGCCAAAGCGGGTCGTTGAATTCATCCTGCATGGTCACGCGTCCTTCTGCTTGGTACCGAAGATCTTGTCGCCGGCATCGCCCAGGCCTGGGATGATGTAGCCGTGTTCGTTCAGGCGTTCATCGATGGACGCGGTGTAGATCAGCACGTCCGGGTGGGCTTTCTCGACGGCGGCGATGCCTTCGGGAGCGGCTACCAGCACCATGGCGCGGATGTCCTTGCAGCCGGCTTTTTTCAGCAGGTCGATGGTGGCAACCATGGAGCTGCCGGTGGCGAGCATCGGGTCGATGATCATCGCCAGGCGCTCGTCGATTTCCGGTACGAGTTTTTCCAGGTAGGTGTGGGCCTGCAGTGTTTCTTCATTGCGGGCCACGCCCACGGCGCTGACCTTGGCGCCCGGGATCAGGCTGAGCACGCCTTCAAGCATGCCGATACCGGCGCGCAGGATCGGCACCACGGTAATCTTCTTGCCGGCGATTTTCTCGACCTGGACGGGACCGCACCAACCGTCGATCTCGTAGTTTTCCAGGGGCAGATCTTTGGTCGCCTCGTAGGTGAGCAGCGCTCCGACTTCCTGAGCAAGCTCACGGAAGTTCTTCGTGCTAATGTCGGCGCGGCGCATAAGGCCGAGTTTATGTCGGATCAGCGGGTGGCGGATCTCACGGATGGGCATGGGGAAAGGCTCCGGCGGCGGGCAAAAAAACCGGCCTAGATTAATCTATCCGAGGGTGTTGTCCTATAGACATCTAGTACGTTAGTCCATTAAGGCTTGAACGTTGCGCCTCACATGCGTACCTTTGCCCGCTTTTCTTGCCACAGCACCCCCTTGGAGAGCGCCATGTCCGCTGATCTCGAGCATATCCGTCAAATCATGCGCGAGGCTGACTGCCTGTACACCGAAGCGCAAGTCGAAGAGGCCATCGCCAAGGTCGGCGCGCACATCTCCCGCGAAATGGCCGACACCAACCCGGTGGTCTTTTGCGTGATGAACGGTGGCCTGATTTTCGCCGGTAAATTGCTCACTCACCTGCAATTCCCGCTGGAAGCGTCCTACCTGCACGCCACCCGCTATCGCAATGAAACCAGCGGCGGCGACCTGTTCTGGAAAGCCAAGCCGGAAGTCTCGTTCATCGACCGCGATGTGTTGATCATCGACGACATCCTCGACGAAGGGCACACCCTGGGCGCGATCATCGACTTCTGCAAACACGCCGGCGCGCGCAAAGTGCACACCGCTGTGCTGATCGACAAGGACCACGACCGCAAGGCCCGTCCGGACCTCAAGGCCGATTACGTGGGCCTGCCGTGCATCGACCGCTACATTTTCGGTTACGGCATGGACTACAAAGGCTACTGGCGTAATGCCAACGGGATCTACGCCGTTAAGGGGATGTAATCAATGGCCAGCTTTCTTGATCAAACGCTGTTTGCGGAGTTGGCCGAGAAAGCGGCTGACAGCCCTCGTGGCCGGCATCACCACAACTTCCACCAGATGGAGGAGCCATGCCATCGCATGGTCGTCGGGATGCAGCCCAACACCTATGTGCCGCCTCATCGTCATTTGAGTGCCGATAAGGCAGAAACCTTACTGGTGCTGAAGGGCCGCCTGGGCCTGTTGATTTTCAGCGAGACCGGCGAGGTGTTGGCCAAACGCGTGATGCAGGCGGGCGGTGAGTGCCAAGGCGTCGATTTGCCACCCGGTGTGTTTCACGGACTGGTGGTGTTGGAGCCCGATACGTTGATGTTCGAGTGCAAAGCCGGACCGTATCGACCGGTGGGCGAGGGTGAGCTGGCGAGTTGGGCTCCCCGTGAAGGCGATGCTGAAGTGGCTGAGTATCAGCGCTGGATGCTTGCCCAGTTCGATTGAGCTAAAGTGCTGGGCCATCTTCCACAGAGCGGCCCATGCGCTTTTTGATCCGCAGTTGCGCCGCCCTGGCGCTGACCCTCAGTTTGCCCCTGGCGGCCGCACCGGCGCCGTTGCACAGCCAGTTCCTGCCGCCTGACGACCTGACCCTGCGCGCCGAAACCCCGGATCAGCAGCAATTGCTGCAAGTCACCGAGTATTCGGTGGTGGTGGGTAATCAGCGCCAATCCACCCAGCAGCCGATCCCGGTGACCTCGCCGTTGATGATCCGCCTCAAGGGCAAGTCCCTGAACAAGGGCGCGACCATCGCCCAGGTGATCCTCAATTTCGATGCTGAAAGCAAAAGCCTGAAAAAACCGGTGTTCGACGATAAAAGCAAAACCCTGACCTTGTCGTACCCGATGACCCAGTATCGGGTGATCGTCGATTTGCTGCGCAACGATACGGTCTATGTGCAGTTCCTCAGTTACGCCAACGGCCATATCTGGGCCGACTTGCACACCGGCGCCGTGCGTTCCAAGTAACACGTGCGGGACCCGTAGCAGCTGTCGAGCGCGACACTGTCCAAGTCTGTCAGCGCGGCCCACGCAGCCTCGCTGGCGCTCGACAGCTGCTACGGGTTTAGGCGTGCAACGGCGCTTTCGAAGAAAGGGCCTCGCAGGTAGACTTCAAGCCCCGTGTAAATGTCTGCAGGCTGGAGTCGGTAATGCGTAAAGATAAGAAACAGCTGATTGGTGATGAAATCGGCGACGAGCAAATCAAGCTGTTCCTGGATTTCGAGCCGGTAGACGCCACTTCGCCGTCCCTGCACAAACTGATCAAGGCCTACCGTGGCCTGCGTATCGACGACTTCGAGCGCTTCCTGGGCTTTTTCAAGGAAGCCGGCCTGGACCTCGACGGCAAGGACGAGCACGGTCAGACCTTCGTCGAAGTGATCAAGGACCAGCGCAACGCCGCCGAGTACATCGAGCTGATCGAACAAGCCCGCGGCTGATTGTTGCGGACGAAAAAAAAACGCCCCGGTCTCATCGTGAGATCGGGGCGTTTTTGCTTATTACTGTAGGAGCGAGCTTGCTCGCGAAGAACCTGAGAACGCCGTGTTAAACCAGGCGCGCTGCGTCATCGTTAACGTTTTTCGCGAGCAAGCTCGCTCCTGCGTCAACCAGTTCCAGGCTGATGTTGTTCTGCGTGTTGATCTTGCGATACAGCTCGGCATCGGTCTCCAGGACCTTTTCCCGAGCCGGGAAGATCTCGTGCAGCTTGGTCGCCCACTCACCGGCGGTTTTTTCCGGGAAGCAGCGTTCGATCAGTTCCAGCATGATCGACACCGTCACCGAAGCGCCCGGGGAAGCACCCAACAGCGCCGCCAACGAACCGTCCTTGGCCGCAACCAGTTCGGTGCCGAATTGCAGCACGCCGCCTTTCTTCGGGTCTTTCTTGATGATCTGCACCCGTTGGCCGGCCACTTCCAGGCGCCAGTCTTCGGCTTTCGCTTCAGGGTAGAAGCGGCGCAGGGATTCCAGGCGCTGCTCCATGGACTGGCGCACTTCGCTGACCAGGTACTTGGTCAGGTCCATGTTGTCCCGGGCCACGGCCAGCATCGGGCCGATGTTGCCGGCGCGAATCGACATAGGCAGGTCAAGGAACGAACCGTGCTTGAGGAACTTGGTGGTGAAACCGGCGTATGGCCCGAACAGCAGGGATTTCTTGCCGTCGACGACGCGGGTGTCCAGGTGCGGAACGGACATCGGTGGCGAACCCACGGCCGCCTGGCTGTAGACCTTGGCCTGGTGGTGCTTGACCACTTCCGGGTTGTCGCAACGCAGCCACTGGCCGCTGACCGGGAAGCCACCGAAGCCTTTGCTTTCTTCGATGCCAGAAGCTTGCAGCAGCGGCAGGGCCGCGCCACCGGCGCCGAGGAACACGAACTTGGCATCTACATCACGGGAATTGCCGCTGTTGACGTCCTTGATGCTCACGGTCCAGCCGGCGCCGTTGCGCTTGAGGCCGGTGACGCGCTTGCTGTACTTGACCTGGGCATCCGGCGCGCTGGTCAGGTGCGAGAGCAACTGGTTGGTCAGGGCGCCGAAGTTGACGTCGGTGCCGTTCATCACGCGGGTGGCAGCGATTTTTTCGTCCAGCGGGCGACCAGGCATCATCAGCGGCATCCACTCGGCCATCTCGCTGCGGTCTTCGGTGTAATGCATGTCCGAGAACGCGTGGTGCTGGCTGAGGGTTTCAAAGCGCTTCTTGAGGAACGACACGCCTTTCTCGCCCTGCACGAAGCTCAGGTGCGGCACGGGGCTGATAAAGGACTTGGACGAGCCGAAGGTGCCTTTCTTGGTCAAGTAGGCCCAGAACTGCTTCGACACCTCGAATTGGGTGTTGATGTGCACGGCTTTCTTGATGTCGATGGAGCCGTCAGCTGCCTGCGGTGTGTAGTTCAGCTCACACAGCCCGGCGTGGCCGGTACCGGCGTTGTTCCACGGGTTGGAACTTTCCGCGGCACCCGAATCCATCAGCTCAACGACTTCCAGCTTGAGGCCGGGGTCGAGCTCTTTGAGCAGTACGGCGAGGGTGGCACTCATGATGCCCGCACCTACCAGTACTACGTCGACTGCTTCGTTATGCGCCATTTAACGCGTCTCCAAAATCTGCAGCACCAAATTGACGGCATGGCTGCCAGGAGTGACGGGGCGGTTCACGTGATGCCCCAGGTTACCCATGGCCAGGATCGCCATGTCCGATTCTTCGCAATTTATCGCAAGCGGACGCTGCCGACCGGGCCTGATCTGCGTATGAACGCATTTAAGGGCGCCTGTGGCAATTCGACTTATGGTCAAGCTCGTCCGATCGTGCAACCAAATCCGTAGCGGACAGGCTTCAAGCTCCGGTTCTTGAGGAGTACTCGGTCCTGTGTGGTGGGGCTGTTCCAGACGCTGATGGTGCTTGTACAAACGCAAAACTATTCATTTGCTCGCCACACTCTTGTGAAGTTGTGAAAACCCGTTTTTTTCACGCTCTTTTGAAGACGTGAACCTCAAAAAAGGGCTGCCCCAGCCTGGCACCTGGCCCGAAATCACTGCCGGCAAGCGGCAAAACGGGCAAACAACTCAAGTGGCCGAGCGCATGGCAGCTCTGGCAGATTCGGGTAAAGACGATGGTTTGCAGAGAAAACAGCAAGCTCGCCAGCTTCACTCGATCTGTGTGGGCGGCTCTCTGTGGGCGGTGCGGGGAGCTAATACAGGAGCATTAGCGATGCTGCGAGGCCCGATCAGGAGACGTCCTTATAATCGGGGGGAGATTGTAGCGAAGAAATGCGCGCAAATGGGCGTGTTTAATGACTTTTATTAGCAGTCTGGTCAGGAGGCCAACACATGCCGTTGCTGTGGCTGCGAAACCCGTGGGTTGATCCGGGCGCTGGCCGGCAGCGGGCGGTGCATCCAGCTCAGGCGAGTCTCTTCGACTTCGACCCAGCCGTCACCGACGGGCGGCAGGCTGCACTGCTTGAAGGCCTGGCAGCAACCTTGGGCATCGAGCAGGGCAAAGTGACGATGGCTGGTGTGGGAAAAGAACAATGATTTGAGAAGGCGCATGGTGTGTACCCGGTTCGTTACATGCTGCGAAGGTTGGCAGTCTGGCATGACAACGTGGTGACGGTTCTGTGTGAAAATTGTAATTTCGCCGACAGTTCAGGCGCCGTTCAGGATTTGTGGTGAGTGGCGAGCGCTCACCGTTATACTGGCGCCCTGTTTGCATCTAGTCCTGGAGAAATGAGTATGTTGCAACGCCTGTTGTTCGGTTTGATCACTGTGACCAGTTTGACCCTGGTTGGCTGCGCCCACAGCCCGCAACAACTCAGCCCGCAACCGAAAATCACCACCCAACTGGCGCCTGTGGGCCATGGCCAGCCGGTGTCGGTGCGTGTGGTTGATGGGCGTCCGTCGCCGACCCTCGGCACCCGTGGCGGCCTGTACCCGGAAACCAGCGCCATCACGGTGACCGGTGCCGACGTGCTGCCCAAGTTGCAAGCCCAGGCCGAAGCGGCTGTGCGCCTGCTGGGCTTCACCCCGTCCAACTCGCCCGGTGCTCCGCAACTGACCATCACCCTGGCCGAGCTGAAGTATCAGTCGCCCAAGGAAGGCCTGTACGTGACTGAAGCCACCATCGGCGCGACCTTCAAGTCCGACGTGACCGCCGGCACCCGTCGCTACAGCGGCCGTTACGGCGCATCCCTGGACCAGCGCTTCGGCATGGCGCCGAACCAGGAGACCAACACCAAGCTGGTCAGCGATGTGTTGAGCGATGCCCTGACGCGTCTGTTCAAGGACCCGAGCATCGGTTCGCTGCTTAGCTCGCAATAACCGTGCATAAAAAAACCGGGCTCAGCGATGAGCCCGGTTTTTTTACGCCTGCAGTTTTCATGCAGCCGTTTCGACATAAAAGTCCAGCACACTCACGCCAGTCAGCAAATCCAGCTCCGGCAGGTCGGCATGCTGATGCCCGCCGAGGGCGCAGTACACCAGCCAGTGGCGGTCCTGCACATTGAACGCGAGGCCGCCCACCAGCGCCTCTTGCTCATCACTTGGGGAAATCAGATACAGCCGATCCTGGTTCTGCGCGTGCAACATGACAAGCTCCCGGGCTTTCGAAGGGCAACAGAGTGGCTTGTTAAGGTGACGTTCAGGTGACGCTGTAAATTACTGGATACATTAGCCGTCAATGGGGAAGGAGTAATGACGCGCAGGCGGCGCATATCATTCAGGTTTGTATCTGGATTGATACCTGGACACTGATACATCGAGGTTTGCGATGTCGCTGACCGCATTACTGCTCAATTCCCTTGCCCTGTTGCTCGCCTGCCCGGCGGCTTGGTTGCTGTTTGTCACACGCCTGCGCGAACAGCGCGCGATGGCCAGGCTTGCCGCGCAAAGCGAACTGCGGGCCATTGATCAACCGATGTTGTTTCTTGATGTGCTGACGCAACGTACCCATCGCCTGTTCTACCGGCTTGGTTTTGTCTGTCTGGGGCTGGCGTTGCTGGTTTCCTTGCTCAGTACCCGATTGTAAGAACACCCTGAAAACAAATGTGGGAGCGGGCTTGCTCGCGAAAGCGCGGTGTCAGTCAATACATGATTGGCTGATCCACCGCCTTCGCGAGCAAGCCTGCTCCCACATTAGGTTTGCGCTGTTGCTGGTACCGGGTTACAGGACAATCCCGGCCTTGACCCGGTACTGATTCCTCACCGGCGTCGCGTATTGCAGCACCAGATACGGCCGATGCTCTACCGGGCATGCATTCAAGCGCCGTTCCCACTCGGCTTTCGCCTTGGCCAACTCATCCGCAGGGAACACCTCGGCTGCGGTCGGCACCTGCAATTGCGGGTCGGCATCGCTCCATTGGGCGTACGCCAGGTAGTGCACCGGGAACAACCGATAACCGCCCAGAATCTGCCGGTCCATCTCGATCGCCAGCAGTTTGGTGTCTTCGAACGCCTCGGTGATCGGCGGCGCGAAGTTGACGTGCACCCGGCCCTTGTAACCGGTGATGCCCAGCGCAATGCTCACGTCATCTTCCCCCGGCGCCTTGCTGTAGGTGCCGGTGGTGGCGCGGATGTACAGCTCGCGGGCCTTGGCTGCGTCGCACGGGTCGTATTCGTAGCTGATGGACACCGGCGTCAGGTTCAGTGACTGGATGACTTCGGCGAACGGCTCGTCCTTGCGGCTCATGTGGAACATCTTGAGGATCGCCGATTCGGTGCGATCATCCCCATCCTTGGCGCGGCCTTCGGCCTGGGCGATCCAGATCGACTGGCAGTCATTGCGAATCGAATGGTTGATGTACGCCGACAGCAACTGATAAGCCGCCATCTTCTCTTTGCGCCCGGTGATCGAGCGGTGCACGATGAAACTCTTGTTCAGGCGCATCAAGTCGCTGACAAACGGCTTTTGCAGCAGGTTGTCACCGATGGCGATCCGTGGCGTGGGCAGGCCGGCGTGGTACACGGCGTAGTTGACGAAGGCCGGGTCCATCACGATGTCGCGGTGGTTGGCCAGGAACAGGTAGGCGCTGCCGGACTTGAACTGCTCGACGCCGGTGTAGGTCACCCCGTCGGTCGCCCGCTCGATGGTGTGGTCGACGTAAAACTCGACTTTGTCCTGTAGCGTGGCCACGGTGGTGACGCCGGCGAACTCACGGCGCAGTTTATGGGCGATCATCGGCTTGAGCAGCCAGCCGAAGGCGCCGGCAAAGCGCGGGAAGCGAAAGTGGGTCAGGATGTCCAGAAAGGCCTTGTCACTGAACAGTCGGGCCAGCACTGCCGGGACTTCGCTGTCGTTGTAAGGTCGGATGGTATCGAATTCGCCCATCATGCTCTCTTGTTAGAAACGGCTAGGGTAAGTAAAGGTTTGGAACAATAAATATCAGGGCGTGGTCCGGGCAATTGGCCGGGACGAAAAATAGCCCTGTAAATAGACCGGCGATTATACGCACAAGTCACCTTGGAGACCGCGATGGAAGAAGAGTCGTACGAATGTCCTTATTGTGGAGAGGTAGTCACCGCGCTACTGGACCTGTCGGCAGGCGATCAGGAATATATAGAGGACTGCCCGGTGTGCTGCCGGCCTATTGTTTTCGAGCTGCAGGTTCATGACGGCGAATGGATGCTCAACGTACGCAGCGAAAACGAATAAATAAAAGGTACGCCCATGCAGCGAATCTACGAGCCGGAAAACCTGATGGAAGGTGAGCTGCTGCAAGGCATGCTCGAAAGCGAGGGCGTCACCGCGCACCTGGTGGGGCGCGATTTGCTCGGTGGCACCGGCGAATTACCGATCTATGGCCTGCTGGCCCTGGCAGTGGAGAATGACCAGGCGGCCTACGCCCGAGAGCTGATCACTGCCTACAACGGCGCGCAACCGGTGCCCGGTGATGAACCCGACAGCTTTCCCGACGTGTTGGTCTGTTAGGCTGTCGGCCAGTTTCTCCAAGAGTCGTGTTGCCCCATGTGTGGACGTTATGCCTTGTTTCGCTGGAACCCCTCGTTTGCTGCCTTGCCGGGTTTTCCGGCCGACCAGCAGGCCCAGTGGAACATTTCTCCGAATGATTCGGTGCTGATCCAGCGCCTCAGCGACGGCCAGCACACCCTGGCTCGGGCGCGCTGGGGCCTGACGCCGCCCTGGCTGACCGATCTCTCGCGCACTCCTGCCCATGCCCGCGCGGAAACCCTGGCAGAGCAACCGATGTTTCGCGAAGCCTTTCGCCAGCGCCGCTGCCTGTTGCCGGCCAATGGTTTCTACGAATGGCGCGGCACCCAGCGCAAGCGCCCGTACTGGCTGACGCCGGGGGAGGGCAGCACGCTGTTTTTTGCGGCGATCTGGGAGGCGTATCCGGTGCAGGAACAGGTGTGGCTGAGTACGGCGGTGGTGACCCAGGCTGCGCAGAGTCAGCGCCGGCCGCTGATTCTGGATGCGGCGGGGCAGGCCGCCTGGTTGAACCCCGAGACACCTTTGCACACCTTGCAGGCTTTGTTGGCCAGTGAGCCCACCGCATTGCGCGAGCGGGTACTGGCCAATATGGTCAACGATCCGAAGCTGAATGGACCGGAGTGCCTGACTCCGGGTTGAGTCATAGGTTGAATTAGCTGGCCTCTTCGCGAGCAAGCCCGCTCCCACATTTGATTGCATTCCAACGGTGGAATTCGGTCGAATGTGGGAGCGGGCTTGCTCGCGAAGAGGTCCGGAAGGGCGCCGCCGGGTTAAACCTTGAACTGATTGATCAACCGCCGCTGCTGCTCCGCCAGCTTGGTCAGGTCCGCACTGGCTGCACTCGATTCATCCGCCCCACCCGCCACTTCATTGGCCACCTGCCCTATATTGATCACGTTACGGTTAATGTCCTCGGCCACCGCGCTCTGTTCCTCGGCGGCGCTGGCGATCTGGGTGTTCATGTCGTTGATCACCGACACCGCCTGGGTAATGGTCTCCAGCGCCTGAGCCGCCTTGGCCGCGTGTTGCACGCTTTCATCGGTACGGTTCTGGCTGTCTTCCATCACCCGCACCACGTCGCGGGTGCCTTGTTGCAGTTGCTGGATCATGGTCTGAATTTCTTCGGTAGCCTTCTGGGTCTTCTGCGCCAGGTTGCGCACCTCGTCGGCCACCACCGCAAACCCGCGCCCTTGCTCACCGGCCCGTGCTGCTTCGATTGCCGCGTTGAGCGCCAGCAGGTTGGTCTGCTCGGCAATCCCGCGAATCGCCGTAAGGATGGCGTTGATGTTTTCGCTGTCCTTGGCCAATGCCTGCACCACACCGACCGCCTTACCGATTTCCTCGGCGAGGGCGCCGATGGAGGTGGAGGTGTCGCGCACAATCTGCATGCCCTGGCTCGCCGCCTGGTCAGCGTGGCTCGCGGCTTGCGCGGCCTGGGTGGCGTTGCGGGCCACGTCCTGGGCCGTCGCGGTCATCTCGTGCACGGCGGTGGCCACTTGGTCGATCTCGACCATTTGCTTGTGCACACCCTGGTTGGTGCGAATCGCGATGTCGGCAGTGTGCTCCGACGAGTCGCTGACCTTCTGCACTGAACTCACCACCTGGGTGATCATCCCCTGCAACTTGGCGAGGAACGTGTTGAAGCCACTGGCAATCGCGCCCAGTTCGTCGGCGCGATCACTGGTCAGGCGCCGGGTCAGGTCGCCTTCGCCTTGGGCGATGTCATTGAGCATCGCCACCATTTGCTTGAGCGGCCGGGCAATGCCGTGGCCCACCAGCCAGATCACCAGCAAGCCGATGCCGGCGATCAGCAGCCCGGCCATGGCCATGCCGAAAATATCGGTTTTGCGCTGGGCGTCGAGGTCATGTTGCATGGCCTGCAAGTCGGCCATCACCGCGCTCAGGGGCAGTTGCAGCATCAGGGTCCAGCGGGCATCGGTCTGGCCGATGTTGAACGGCAGGAACAACTCTATATGCCCGTGTTGCTTGTCGACGTTGTAGCGCACTTCGCCGATTTTCAGCTGGCTGAGGTTCGCCAGTTCATTGCTTTCGAGCAGGTCGCTGGCTTTTTCGCCGAGTTTGCTGGCGTCTTGGGTGTAGGCCACCAGGCGACCGTTGCTGGAGATCAGCGCCAGTTCACCGGCGCCGTTGTACAAATTCTGATCAGCCTTGGTGAGCATGTCCTGGATGAAGTTCACCGACAGGTCGGCGCCGACAATGCCCTGGAAGGTGCCGTCGATCATGATTGGTTCGATAAACGAGGCGAGCATCACCATCGCGTTGCCCACTTTATAAGGGGCCGGGTCGATGGCGCAGGGCTTTTTGCTCTCCTTGGAGCACAGGTAGTACTCACTGGCGCGCACGCCGGTAGAGAGGATTTTCTGGTCGGCCACGTCGGCGAGTTTATCCAGGCCCAGGCTGCCGTCTTCATTGCGGAACCACCAGGGCAGGAAGCGGCCGTTGGTTTCGATGCCGACCACCGGGCTGTTCACGTAGGCGGCGTCGTTGTGGTCGATGGAGTTGGCTTCCCAGCCGATATAGGCGCCGACGATCTTCGGGTTGCGCACCACGGTTTCGTGGATCAGGTTGATCAGTTGCTCGCGGGAGATGGCCAGTTGTGGGCTGCCACTGGCGTCCTTCATGCCCATCAGGGCGTTGGTGGTGGCCAGGCCCTTGGCGGTCACCAGCGGCGCTTCCAGTTCACGCTGGATCAGCGTCGCCTGGGTTCGCGCCAGTGCGGTCAGGCGCTGTTCGATAATCTGTTCGAATTGCCCTTGGGTGCGTTCCTGCACCATCTCCTGGGTGCGGGCGCCGGCGAACAAGGCGTACAGCACCAGCACCGCTACCACGCTCAGCACAATGGCCCCGGCCAGTGCCGCGACAGAAAATTGAATCGACTTGAACTTCATGACGGCTCCGAGCGCAGGGTTGATTGGCTGCTTGTTTATATCGGCCACGAGCGGGGGAGACATGAGTGCCGTATCGGCGAATGTCGCAAATTGAATGGTCGCCAGCGGTTATGAATGTTTTGCGTCAGTGTGGGATATGTCTGAAATCAGGTGGCTACACGTCTGTTGTATCTGGCGTCGATACAATTGGCCGACTACGATACGCGCCATGTTTCCAGGGAGCAGGTTGATGAAAAAGACAGTAGCGGTATGTGCGTTGGGCGCGGCGGTATTGCTCGCGGGTTGTCAGTCGGTCAACACCACCAGCGGCGGCGCCGTGGGGGTTGAGCGCAAGCAGTACATGTTCAGCATGTTGTCGAGCCAGGAAGTCGACCAGATGTATGCGCAGTCGTACCAGCAGACCCTGGGTGAAGCCAGTGGCAAAGGGCTGGTGGACAAGACCAGTGCCAACGCCAAGCGCGTGCAGGCAATAGCCAACCGCTTGATCGCCCAGGCGCCCACTTTCCGCCCAGATGCGGCGCAGTGGAAGTGGGAAGTGAACCTGATCAAAAGTGACGAGATGAACGCCAACTGCGGGCCTGGCGGCAAGATCTTTGTCTACAGCGCGTTGATCGACAATCTCAAGCTGACCGACGACGAACTCGCCGCCGTGATGGGCCATGAAATTGCCCACGCCTTGCGTGAGCACGGTCGCGAAGCCATGTCCAAGGCTTACGGTATCGAAATGGCGAAGCAGGGAGCCGGTGCTTTGTTCGGCCTGGGTCAGGACAGCCTGGCGCTGGCCGATACCGTGGCCAACTACGGCATGACCTTGCCCAACAGCCGCAGCAATGAAAACGAAGCGGACCTGATTGGCCTGGAGTTGTCGGCGCGTGCCGGTTACAACCCGAACGCGGCGATTACCCTGTGGAACAAAATGGCCAAGGCCTCGGAAGGCTCGCCACCTGAGTTCATGAGCACTCACCCGGCCTCCGACAGCCGGATCGCCTCGTTGCAGGCGGCGATTCCGAAGGTGATGCCGTTGTATCAGCAGGCCAAAAAATCCTGAGAATGATCATTCCCACACCGTGTGTGGGAATGACCTGACTTACCTAGATCCAGCCACTGCTCTGCATGGCCTTGTACACCGCAACAATGGCCAGGATGAAAAACGCCGTAGCCGCCAGTCGACGAATCAGCGTCAGCGGCAATTTGTCCGCCGCGAAATTCCCCGCCAGCACCACCGGTACGTTGGCAATCAACATGCCCAGGGTCGTGCCGATAATCACCAGCCACAGTTCCGGGTATTGCGCCGCGAGCATCACGGTAGCGATCTGGGTCTTGTCGCCGATTTCCGCGAGGAAGAACGCGATCAGCGTGGTCAGGAATGGCCCGAACTTGCGGGACGTACTGGCTTCATCATCGTCGAGCTTGTCGGGCACCAGGGTCCAGAGCGCGGTGGCACAGAAGCTCGCCGCGAGGATCCAGTGCAACACCGCATCCGAGAAGAAACTCCCGAACCAGGCCCCCACGGCACCGGCGGCCGCATGGTTGGCCAGGGTCGCGGCGACGATGCCGGCGATGATCGGCCAGGGTTTGCGAAAGCGTGCAGCGAGAATGAGCGCGAGCAGTTGCGTCTTGTCGCCAATTTCGGCCAAGGCAACGATTGCGGTAGGGACAAGCAGGGAATCCAGCATCAGGTAAGTTCCAGGGGCGGGTCGACACGGCTATGACACGTACAGCCTTCCCGCCCCGGGTAAGGTGTTCGTGTCATAGGTCTTGTCAAACCCCGGTCCGTCTGTGCGGACTCCTGGGTCGCATACGCCATGGCCTGTTGACCAAGTATGTTGACGTATGCCGGACGAGCGTGGCGCTCGTGGGAGACTACTCCCCTAGGACGGAGCGGATTCTGCCTAGGCAAAATCCATTCGGCAAGCCTTCTTTTGGAAAAAGATTTCAGCCGCGCTTGGCACGGTAAATGCGAAAACCCTGGCCTTCTGCCTTGATTGCGCACACCCCAAGATGCTCTTCGATCAGCGGCTGATACTTCAGGAAGCTATTCGCTACCAGTCGAAGTTCGCCGCCTTTTGCCAGATGTTTGGCCGCTTTTCGCAGCAAGTTCTCGGTGGCGAAATAATCGGTGTGCACCCCGACATGGAACGGCGGGTTGCTCAAAATCGTGTTCAGATTCATCGGTGCTGCGTCGATGCCATCACCGGTCAACACCTCGGCTTCCAGGCCGTTGGCTGCCAAGGTGAGGCGACTGCTGGCGGCAGCAAAGGCATCCACGTCGAGCATCGTCACCGTGTTATGCGGATAGCGACGTTTGACTGCAGCCCCAAGCACGCCAGCCCCACAACCGAAATCCAGCAAGTGGCCGCTTGGCAACTTGTCCAGATGTTCCAGCAACAGCGCAGTGCCGCGGTCCAGGCGACCGTGACTGAATACGCCCGGCAGGCTCACCACCCTGAGCGGCCCTTCAGCCAGCGGCACCTCGAACACCTGTGCCAGGCTTTCCAGCTCAACCGGCTCGGGGGCATTGGCCACCGTGACCAGCCACAGTTGGCAGTGCCGCGCATTGTCGAGCTTGCGCGGTTTGCCGAACGGGTTCAGTTGCTTGGCCGCACTTTCGATACCGCCTTTCTTTTCCCCGACCAGGTACAACTCTTTGCCGGGCAAACGCGCCGCTACGGCATTGAGCAGGTAATCGGTGAGGTCCTTGGACTTGGGCAGGAACACCACCGCCGTGTCGAACGAACGCTCGGGCACGTTCACGCCGAACTGGCTGCGCTCGGCAAAACGCGCGTCCAGTGCGGCCTGGTCGCCGGCATGCCAGCTCCAGCCATGGGCATTGGGCAGGCGGCCCAGCAGGTCGTCGGCGGGCAAGCCCACCAGCAGCACGTCGCCTTGAAAAAGTTCGGCCTGGCGAAGCAGTACTTCACTGCGCGGATCCATGGTCTGCTCCTTGAAAAGGGGCGCAGTTTATCAACTGACGACGCGCAGCGGGGCGCCGCTGAAAAAGCCCTGAGTGTTTTCGATCAATTGGCCGACGATTCGCTGCCGGGCTTCTCGACTGCCCCAGGCGTTGTGCGGGGTGACGATCAAGCGCGGGATGTCGCCGGCCAGCAGCGGGTTGCCGTTGACCGGGGGTTCGACACTCAACACGTCAGTCGCCGCGCCGCCCAGATGACCGCTGCGCAGGGCATCGGCCAAGGCTTGTTCATTGATCAGGCCACCGCGGGCGGTGTTGACGATGAAGGCGCCAGGCTTGAGCAAGGCGAGTTCGCGGGCACCGATAAAGTCACGGGTGTGCTCGTTGAGCGGGCAGTGCAGGGTCAGCGCGTCGACCTGCGCCAGCAGTTCGTCCAGCGGCACGCGATCGGCACGAGCCGGACGGCCTGGAATCGCACCCAGGATCACGCGCATGCCAAAGGCTTCAGCCAGGCGCGCAACGGCGCCGCCCAACTCACCATGGCCCAGCAGGCCGAGGGTTTTGCCTTCCAGCTCGACGATCGGATGGTCCAGCAGGCAGAACTGCTTGGCTTTCTGCCAGAGCCCCGCCTGTACATCCCGCTGATAGTCGTTCAGGCGCGTCACAAGATTGAGCAGCAGCATGATCGTATGCTGCGCCACCGACGGCGTGCCGTAACCCTGGCAATTGCTTACGGTAACGCCGTGGGCGCGGGCGGCGACCAAGTCGACGTTGTTGGTGCCGGTGGCGGTCACCAGGATCAGCTTCAGCTCGGGGCAGGCCGCCAGGGTCTCGGCATTCAGCGCGATCTTGTTGCTGATGGCCACCTGCGCGCCTTGCAGGCGTTCGATAATGTTTTCGGGTGTGGTCTGCTGGTGCAGGCTCAGCTCGCTGAAGAGTGCCCGCAACCCGCTGAGGTCCAGGTCCCCGAGGTCCAGGGAAGGGTGATCAAGGAAGACGGCGCGGCGATTGTTCATTATCAACTGTACCTTTTGCGACGAGGTTCGAAGGCGTAATCTGCCGAGCCTATCAGATGAAATAATCAGTTACTTCCTGGAGTGTGCATGTACCTCACCGAGTTCTTGACCGTGGCACTGATTCACCTGTTGGCGGTGGCCAGCCCTGGCCCGGACTTCGCCGTGGTGGTACGTGAAAGCGTGACCCATGGCCGGCGTGCCGGAACCTGGACGGCGCTGGGCGTCGGGTCGGCGATTTTCCTGCACGTAGGGTATTCGCTGCTGGGCATCGGCTTGATCGTGTCCCAGTCCATTGTGCTGTTCAACGCATTGAAATGGGCGGCGGCGGCCTACCTGCTGTACATCGGCTTCAAGGCCCTGCGCGCCCAGCCGGCCAAGCCTGCCAGTGAAGAAGACCTGCACCTTGAAGTGGGCGAGCGCACCGCCCGTGGTGCGTTCACCTCCGGTTTCGTCACCAATGGCTTGAACCCCAAGGCCACGCTGTTCTTCCTGTCGCTGTTCACCGTGGTGATTAACCCCCACACGCCGCTGGCGATCCAGGCCGGTTACGGGGTTTACCTGGCTGTGGCCACCGCGATCTGGTTTTGCCTGGTGGCCATGCTGTTCAGCCAGCAGCGTGTGCGTGCCGGCTTTGCACGCATGGGGCATTGGTTTGATCGGACGATGGGCGCGGTGCTTATTGTGATTGGTGTGAAGCTGGCGTTTACCAGCATGAAATAAGCCCTCGGCGCATTTTATTTAGGGCATGACTGAGGTTCCTGCAAATGCAGCGGCGTTTTGATTGGGTAGTCGGGGCTGCCGTAGGCGTAGCAGGATGTGGTGACTTGAAGTTCGTCGCAAGGTAGGAAGTGGACGGTGATGCCGCAGGCTTTTTGGCCGTTGTAGTCAGGTACTGGAACCATTTTGCTGTGTTGACGCTTCTGCGAATTCACTTTTTCCTTCCAATCCAAATATTTGGGCCAATCAACGAAGCCAGGAAAATCATCCGAATAGGCAGAGCCAGTTTCCCAATCAACCCGCACCGTCATTCCTGGCTTCCACTTCGAGGGGGCGACATAACAACAACCTCCGCCGCCTCCCTGATACGGTCCAATAATGTCGATACCCGAGCGCCCATCAACACTGAAGTGGTTGATCGCCCAGTGCGTGTGGTTGATCGCCTCAAGCGTGCTGGCCTGTGCATTCGGAGTAACTATGACCCCAGCCAACCCACAGATCATGCCGATCAGTAAACGCCACGGCTGGGGCTTAGGCATGGATTTCGCGTCTTGTGTAGGCAGGTGGAAAACAGATTCAAACCGGCACATCGTTCGCCTCCCTGACCTTGTCGTAATAGGCCTGCCAAATCTCATCAATGGCTTTTTGAGCGTCGGCAAGGCGTTCGGCAGTCATCACGGGGCGCTGCGCCACAGCGCCAGCGTCAACGAACAGCGGCGCCTCAGCGCCCGCAACCATCACCCCATCTTCTTCGCGATACAGCGCGATATCTCTTCTGCGTGCATCGCCGAAGAACACCATGCGCAGCTTGAAATAACTGCCGAAGGGCTCACGTCCCGCCGCGTAAAGAAACCAGGCACGGGAGTCGTGAACATGATCATCGAACAGTGCGCGTAACAGCCCTTCGGGTTTGCTGGCGTTGCGGCTTTCCTCGACGTTCAGGCGTGTGCGTTCGTCAACGTAGTTGCGCTCATGCAGAGGCGGTGGAAATAGCTGGCTGACCTTCGCCATAGCACTCGCCTTCATCTGCTTGCGCTCGGCCAGCTCTATCTCGCGGACATGCGCGCCGGGAACAACGGCCATAAGACTTACGCGTACAGGGATCGAGTCAGCGAAGTGTTGGCCGGAAAAGCCTCGGCCAAACTCTTCAGCCGCTTCACGCAGCTGGGTTTGTGCCATGTCGGCGTCGAAGTCCTTGATGCCGGGTTCAAGCGGCTCCTTGGGGTCAAAACCGAAATGCTCACGGGCTTTTTGCTCTTTGCGGCGTTTTTCGACGACGGCCTGCTTTTTGTTGCGGTTGGCCTCGGCCAGGTTGCGGGCGGTTTTATCGGCCTCGGCATCACTGGCCTGACGGTAGAAGTCGGTTTGTTTCAACGTTGCAAAGGCATAGCGGTCGATGCGCCAGGCGGTGATCCAGGCCATTTGGCTGGCCAGCGCGTTTTCCAGGGTGTCGGTGGCTGGGATGGGCTGGTAGTGTTCGATTTGTTCGGGGGACAGCGGCAATCGCGCCGGGGCCAAATCCAAGGTCACCTGTCGCCAGGCGTTGAAGCGATTGACTAGAGTAGGGGCCACTTCAAATTCTTGCGCCAAATCATCAGTCATCGCCCTCCAAAGTTCTTTGCTTAACTCGACTGACAAAGTTCGCTTCGGCACTTTTAACGGGGCACCATGAGCAAAGGCATCGGCATACATATCGTGCAGGGCTATCTGAGAAAGCAACAGGCCATCGTTTTGCCCAGCGGCCTTCCCCTGATCCCCCGGCGGATATCCCCCACCCTGATCCGAGTGCATACCGGGATACAACACTTCAACGCTATTGTCCGGATAACCCCCATCCTCCCGCCGAATCGAATCCAGCGGGAAACACAAGCGTTGCTCGTGACTCGAAACGATATGCAGGCACCGCTTGACCAGGCTGCTGGTGGGCAACTCCTGAGTGCCATCCGCCCAACTCATGTGCCCATCCGCTCCAGGCACGGCATGGGCAAGGCCCACCGATGCCACGGTATCCAGCAGCCCCAGGTACTCGATACTGATCGGAAGCTTCAAGTCCCCCAGTGACAATGCCGGTTGCGACTCAGTAGGCGATGACAGCTCGTTCAACCAACTGACAAACGCCCGTGCCGCCGCCGCACCGCGGGAAAAGCCGTACACATATAGCCTGACCCCCAGCAACTTGGGCCAGCCGGGCGACGGTTGCGTCAGGGCGATACGCAATGGTTTGGCCAATGCGCCCAACTGTTTCTCATACTGATGACGACGGAAGCTGGCGCCAATTGAACCTTCAAACCCTGCCGGGGCGCCCATGGCCTCGACCGCCGCCCGCAAACTCGCGTTATCCAGCCGGGGCAACGCCAACGTTCGGCGCAAGGCGTCGATGATCATCATCAGGCCCCAATTGATCCGTTCTTCGCCGAACGCGGCGGTAGCCAGGCCGAGTTCGCTGTAGTTCAGGTCGCCGACTTCAGGAAACGGTGTGCCCACACCTGGCATGTAGTATTTGAAGTACTGACCGAAGCCAGCACCTTTAGCGTCCGTCAAACGCTGCGCCTGGCTGTTATGGGCAGTACCGCCGGCGTGCCCTTCGCCGATGCTCGCGCGAAACAATCGAGCGATATTCGTAGGGTGTTTGGGGTCGGATAAATACAGGTCGTTATTCAGGTTATTGCCCGTACCGTCGAAGAACAGGCTGATATGCAACGTCTTGCTGCAGGGCGCCAGGACGCGCCGGCCAGCAGCCACACACAGGGAGTCGTGATAATCCCGCTCTTGCTGAGACTGACGCCGGATATTTTGATGAACCTGGCCCGCTCGAGAGGGCAAGCGCCCCTGCTCCGGAAACTGCGGCGGGTAACAGAAAGAGGCTTGATTCACTTCGGGCATGACTGAGGCTCCGGCAAGTGCAGAGGCGTTTTGATTGGGTATTCGGGGCTGCCGTAGGCGTAGCAGGAAGTGGTGACCTGAAGCTCGTCGCAGGGCAAAAAGTGCACGGTGATACCACAGACTTTTTGACCGGCGTAATCCGGTATGCCGACTACCTTTGAGTGTTGGCGCTTTTGGGTCTCAACCTTGGCAACCCAGGCATAGTATTTTTCTCGATCAGCAAAACCTGGAAAGCCCTCGGAGTAAGCAGAACCAGTTTCCCAATCAACCCTCACCGTCATTCCAGGCTTCCACCTCGAAGGCGCGGCATAACAACACCCTCCGCCGCCCCCCTGATTAGGCCCGATAATGTCGATACCGGAACGCCCATCCACACTGAAATGGTTGATCGCCCAATGGGTATGATTGATACCTTCGATCGTGCCTGCATGGGCACTTGGAGCAACCAAGGCACCCACCAAACCGAAGAGCATGGCGACTACGGGGAGTTCCGGAAGCGCAAACACCTGGCTCATGGCTGGATAGATGCGACTCTTGCTGATGTGGTGCCCTATCAGGTTGATGAAAGGGAACGATGAAGGATTGAGGGGCATACCTTTTTATCCCTGACTTTGCGAAAGCCCAGAGAGTAAAGAGTTGATATCCACGCCGAATGTCAGAAGGTTCGCCTTTAAGCGAGGGCAGTTTCTTGTTCTTAATTGCTCGGGCTACCAGCGAATGCTGGCGCAAAGCTAGCATTCATTGGCCTCTGCAAATCATTCCTTTGGCTGATTTGGCTGAAACATAAGCGCTCTACAGTGCAGATGTTTCAGCCAAGACCGTGCAGTCAGATAAGGGATTCGTATGTTGCAGACTCGTGTTATCCCGCCCGCCGAAGGCGCCTACCAATACCCGCTGTTGATCAAACGCCTGTTGATGTCCGGGACACGCTACGAGAAGACCCGGGAAATCGTCTACCGCGACCAGTTGCGTTATACCTATCCGACCCTGATCGAGCGCGTCGCCCGCCTGGCCAATGTGCTGACCGAGGCCGGGGTCAAGGCCGGTGACACCGTGGCCGTGATGGACTGGGACAGCCACCGCTACCTGGAATGCATGTTTGCCATTCCGATGATTGGCGCAGTCATCCACACCATCAACGTGCGCCTGTCGCCGGAACAGATTCTGTACACCATGAACCACGCCGAGGACCGCTTTGTGCTGGTCAACAGCGAGTTCGTGGGGCTCTACCAGGCCATCGCCGGGCACCTCACCACCGTCGACAAAACCCTGCTGCTCACCGACGGCGCGGACAAAACCGCCGAGCTGCCGAACCTGGTAGGTGAGTACGAAACATTGCTGGCGGCCGCCAGCCCGCGGTACGACTTCCAGGATTTCGACGAAAACTCCGTCGCCACCACCTTCTACACCACCGGCACCACGGGCAATCCCAAAGGCGTGTATTTCACCCACCGCCAACTGGTGCTGCACACCATGGGTGTGGCGACCATCATGGGCAGCGTCGACAGCGTGCGCCTGCTGGGCACCAACGATGTCTACATGCCGATCACGCCGATGTTCCATGTGCACGCCTGGGGCTTGCCCTATGTGGCGACCATGCTCGGCCTGAAGCAGGTTTATCCTGGCCGCTACGACCCCGAATACCTGGTGGAGCTGTGGCGCAAAGAGAAGGTCACGTTCTCCCATTGCGTGCCGACCATCCTGCAAATGGTGCTCAACGCCAAGGCTGGCCAGGGCGTGGATTTCGGCGGGTGGAAAATCGTCATCGGCGGCAGCGCCCTCAATCGTTCGCTGTATGAAGCGTCCAAGGTCCGCGGGATCCAACTGACAGCGGCGTACGGCATGTCCGAGACCGGGCCGCTGGTGTCCTGCGCCCACCTCAATGAAGAATTGATGGCCGGCACCGAAGACGAACGCACCACCTATCGCATCAAGGCCGGCGTGCCCGGGCCTTTGGTGGAAGCGGCGATCATCGATGGCGACGGCAACTTCCTGCCCGCCGACGGCGAATCCCAAGGCGAATTGGTACTGCGCGCGCCGTGGCTCAGCGAAGGCTACTTCAACGAGCCGGAAAAGGGCGCGGAGCTTTGGGCCGGCGGTTGGATGCACACCGGTGATGTGGCCACCCTCGACGCGTTTGGCGTGATCGATATTCGCGACCGCATCAAGGATGTGATCAAGACCGGCGGCGAGTGGATCTCGTCCCTGGCGCTGGAAGACCTGGTCAGTCGTCACCCGGCGGTACGCGAAGTAGCGGTGGTGGGGATTGCCGACCCGCAGTGGGGCGAGCGCCCGTTTGCGTTGCTGGTGGTGCGTGATGGCCATGTGATAGGGGCCAAGGAGCTCAAGGAACATCTCAAGCCATTTGTGGAATTGGGCCACTTGAGCAAGTGGGCGATTCCAAGCCAGATCGCCGTTGTTACGGAAATTCCCAAGACCAGCGTCGGCAAGCTCGACAAAAAACGTATCCGTATCGACATCATCGAATGGCAAGCCAACAACAGCACCTTCCTCTCTACCCTCTGACGCTGCTTGCCGTGCCCTCGCGGGCACGGCGGCGCTCTATTCCGAGCCTTCACTTGTGATTTGCCAATTTTCAGCCATCCTTCCCTCGCTGACCTTCGTCAGCATGGCGAAAAGGACTGTGGCAGACGGGTTGGTGATGCAAATCACACTTTAGAGGGATCAAGCGGTACCCCCTGCTGGCTATAGTTCATCCCAGAGTTTTTCAAGGTGCGGTGCTGTGAGCCCGGCGGGTTCATGTGTTCGCCCGGCATTGGAATCGTTGTATTCCGGCCGTTACAAGCTCTTGGAAACGACTCACTGCCATAACAATAATGCACATGGAGTAGCGTCGATGATCTCAGCAAACCAGTTCTGGCGCCGGGCAAAACTGCCTTTGGCCGTCAGCCTCGCCTCTACGCTCGCCGGGCCTGCATTCGGCGTCAGTTTCAACATCGGTGAAATCGAAGGCAGCTTTGATTCGTCCCTTTCGGTCGGGGCCAGTTGGTCGACGGCGGGTCGCAACAAAGACCTGATCGGTGCCAACAACGGCGGCAGGGGGTTGTCGCAAACCTCTGATGACGGTCACCTGAACTTCGACAAAGGTGATTCCTTCTCGAAGATCTTCAAGGGTATCCATGACCTTGAGTTGAAATACGGCGACACCGGCGTGTTTGTCCGGGGCAAGTACTGGTATGACTTCGCGCTGCAAAACGAAGACTTGGACTTCAAGAATGTCAGCAACAACAACCGCAAAGAGGGCGCCAAGTCTTCTGGCGGGCAGATTCTCGATGCGTTCATCTATCACAACTACACCATTGCCGATCTGCCAGGTAACGTGCGGTTCGGCAAGCAGGTGGTGAGCTGGGGTGAAAGTACGTTCATCGGTGGGGGCATCAACTCCATCAACCCGATCGACGTGTCCGCGTTCCGGCGTCCCGGGGCCGAGATCAAGGAAGGCCTGATCCCGGTCAACATGTTCTATGTGTCGCAGACGCTGACCGATAACTTGTCGGCAGAAGCGTTCTATCAGTTGGAATGGGACCAGACGGTGACCGACAACTGTGGCACGTTCTTCTCGCAGCCGGATGTGGTTTCCGACGGTTGCAGCAACAACCTGCGGGTGCTGAACAAACGCTCGACCATTCCAGGCGCCGCACTGCCTACCCTCAACGCCCTGGGCGTGGATGTGAACAACGAAGGTGTGCTGGTGCGCCGTGGGCCGGACCGTGACGCCCGCGACAGCGGCCAGTTCGGCGTGGCGATGCACTACAACTTCGAGCCGCTGGATACCGAGTTCGGCGCCTACTTCATGAACTACCACAGCCGTGCGCCGATCTTCAGCGCCCAAGGTGCGCCAGCATCGGCCTATACCCGGCCTCTGGGGCCACTGGGTGCGCTGCGGCCGCTGATTGTTGCGGGCAGTTCCAACTACTTCATCGAGTACCCTGAAGACATCCGCCTGTACGGCTTGAGCTTCTCTACCACGCTGCCTACCGGTACCGCCTGGAGCGGTGAGTTGAGCTATCGTCCAAACGCGCCGGTCCAGCTCAGCACCACCGACATTCTCTATGCGGGTGTCACGCCGATCCCGGGCTTCGGGAATGCCTCGGTGCTCAAGGGCAGCCCCGGTCAGGACTTGCATGGCTATAACCGCAAGGAAGTTACGCAGTTCCAGACCACCTTTACGCACTTCTTTGACCAGGTCATGGGCGCCAGCCGTTTGACCACGGTCGGTGAAATTGGCGTGACCCACGTCGGTGGCCTGGAAAGCAAATCCGAGGCGCGTTATGGCCGTGATCCGGTGTTCGGTCCTGGCACGCTGCCAGGCGGCTTCTGTAACGCCCTTAACAACTCGACGGCCAACGGCGCCGGTCTGCCGAATGCCGCTGGCCTGAACACCAACTGCAACAACGATGGCTACACCACGGCCACCTCCTGGGGCTACCGCGCCCGTGCTATCTGGGAATACCCGGATGTCTTCGCCGGTGTGAACCTCAAGCCCAACGTGGCGTGGTCCCATGACGTCAAAGGCTACTCGCCAGGTCCTGGCGGCAACTTCGAAGAGGGTCGCAAGGCCGTCAGCCTGGGTGTCGATGCCGAGTACCAGAACACCTACACCGTCAGCATCAACTACACCAACTTCTTTGGCGGCAAATTCACCACGGTGGATGACCGTGACTTCATCGCCTTGAGCGCTGGCGTGAACTTCTAAGCACACTCTCTTTAAGCAGTATGTTTTCAGGAAGAACCAGAACATGAAAATAACTAAAAATCTGTTGCAGGTGGGTGTGCTGGGGCTGTCGATCATGGCGGGTAGCGTCATGGCCGCTGTCTCGGCCGATGAAGCCGCCAAGCTCGGCACGACCCTGACCCCGATGGGTGCTGAAATGGCCGGCAACGCGGCCGGCACCATCCCTAAATGGTCGCCACTGCCAACCAATGCCGGCGCCGTGGATGCCCGTGGCTTCCTGGCCAACCCGTACGCCAGCGAACAACCGCAATTCACCATCACCGCGCAGAACGTCGAGCAGTACAAGGACAAGCTGGCGCCGGGGCAGTACGCGATGTTCAAGCGCTACCCGGACACCTTCAAGATGCCGGTCTACCCGACCCATCGCGGCGCCACGGTGCCGGCTGATGTGTTCGCCGCCATCAAGAAAAACGCCACCAGCACCAACCTGGTGTCTGGCGGCAACGGCCTGGAAAACTTCGAAACCGCCGTACCGTTCCCGATTCCGAAAAGCGGCGTGGAAGTCATCTGGAACCACATCACCCGCTATCGTGGTGGCAGCGTGACCCGCCTGGTGACCCAGGCTACGCCGCAAACCAACGGCTCGTTCAGCCTGGTGTACTTCCGCGACCAGTTCGTGTTCCGCGACAAGATGAAGGACTACGACCCGAAAAACCCGGGCAACATCCTGTTCTACTTCAAGCAGCAAGTGACCGCGCCGGCACGTCTGGCCGGTGGTGTGCTGCTGGTGCACGAAACCCTCGACCAGGTGAAGGAACCGCGTTCGGCGTGGGTCTACAACGCCGGCCAGCGCCGTGTGCGCCGGGCACCGCAAGTGTCGTATGACGGTCCGGGTACCGCCGCCGACGGCCTGCGTACTTCCGACAACCTCGACATGTTCAACGGTGCGCCAGACCGCTACGACTGGAAACTGGAAGGCAAGAAAGAGCTCTACATCGCCGAAAACAGCTACAAACTCGACGATCCGAAGCTCAAGTATGTGGACATCATCAAGGCCGGCCACATCAACCAGGACCTGGCGCGCTACGAGCTGCGTCGTGTGTGGCATGTGGTTGCAACCCTGAAGGAAGGCCAGCGCCACATCTACGCCAAGCGTGACTTCTTCATCGACGAAGACACCTGGCAAGCTGCGGTGATCGACCACTACGACGGTCGTGGCCAACTGTGGCGCGTGGCTGAAGCCCATGCCGAGAACTACTACGACAAGCAAGTGCCGTGGTACGCCCTCGAAACCCTCTACGACCTGCAGTCCGGCCGCTACCTGGCACTGGGCATGAAGAACGAAGAGAAGCAGGCCTATGACTTCGGTTTCACCGCCACCACCAGCGACTTCACCCCGGCGGCCCTGCGCCAGGATGGTGTTCGCTAACCTGCTGTAACAGAGGCCGCATCCTCGAAAGACGCCCCGACTGGTTCGGGGCCTTTTTTTTGCGGGACCACTGTGGCGAGGGAGCAAGCTCCCTCGCCACAGAGTGTCGGTGGTTTCAGAAAAAGTCCGGATATTTTTTGTTGTAGTCTTTTTCAGACAATTGTTGCAAAGATCTACAAAGCTGCCGCTTTTACCGCTAGTCTGCGGACATCTGCAATGCCGACAACCGCCTTCTACAAGAGCCCGGCGATGACTGATCTGTCCCGAATTCAAGGGCCTGCCAGCGCGGTCATTCCGACCCTGGAAGGGCGCTTCTATCGACCCCCACTGCCTGACGGCTACGTGTTGCGACCGCGCCTGTGCGAACGGCTGAGTGAAGGTTTGGCCGGGCGTCTGTTGCTGGTCAGCGCACCGGCCGGCTTCGGCAAGAGTTCGCTGGCGGTGGAGTTCTGCCAGAGCTTGCCAGCCCACTGGCAAAGCCTGTGGTTGGGGCTCAGCCCCCGAGATAACGACCCGGGGCGTTTCCTTGAACGTCTGCTCGATGGCCTGCAGCAATACTTCCCTCAGTTGGGCGCCCAGTCCCTGGGATTGCTGAAAATGCGCCAGCGCCATCAACCCTTTGCGTTTGAAGAGTGGCTCGACGGCCTGCTGGATGAACTGACGGTGCACCTGTCGACCCAGGCGCCGCTGTTGCTGGTGCTGGATGACTACCATTTGGCCCAGGGCCCGGTACTCGACCGCTGCCTGCAATTTTTCCTCAACCATCTGCCCGACGGCCTGTTGGTGCTGGTCACCAGCCGTCAGCGCCCCGACTGGCACCTGGCGCGCTTGCGCCTGTCCCGGCATTTGCTGGAGCTGAACGAGCAGGACCTGCGCCTGACTCACGCCGAATCCCTGGCCCTGCTGGATCGCCACAGCAGTTCATTGCGCGGCGAAGCCCTGGATAGCCTGATCCGACGCAGTGAAGGCTGGGTGGCCGGCCTGCGTTTCTGGCTGCTGGCGGCCTCCGAAGCTGGCAGCGAAGGCGCCTTGCCCCAAGGCCTGCACGGCGGGGAAGGGCTGATCCGCGATTACCTGCTTGAAGAAGTCATCGACTGCCTGCCAGCGGAAGTCCAGGCGTTCCTCTACGACACCGCGTCCCAGGAGCGGTTTTGCAGCGAACTGTGCGACGCCGTGCGCGAAGCCCACGACAGCACCGAAATCCTGCGCTACCTGCAAGCCCACCAGGTATTCCTGGTGCCGCTGGACGAACAAGGCCACTGGTACCGTTATCACCATCTGTTTTCCGACCTGCTGCGCACCCGGCGCGCGAGTAATGCCGTGTTGCCGGCTGCCAGCCTGCACCTGCGGGCCTGTCGCTGGTTCAATGCCCAGGGCTTGATCGATGAGGCGGTGGAGCAGGCGTTGCGGGCCGGTCACCTGGATGTGGCGGCAAACCTGGTGCAGAACCTCTCCGAAGAGCAACTGCTGGCGGAGCAAAACGTCGGCATGTTGCTGCGCTGGAAAATGGACTTGCCCGACAGTCTGTTGATGAGCACGCCCCGTCTGATCGTGCTCTACAGCTGGGCGTTGGGGTTGGCCTGCCAACTGGACGCGGCGCAAGAGTTGGCCAGCCATCTCAGCCGCTTTCTGCCGGCGCCGTCAGCCACCGCGCAAAAGTCGATGTTGGCCCAATGGCTGGCCCTCAGCGGGATCATTGCCCGGGGGCGTGGCGATCGCGAGTTGACCCAGTTGTATTGCAGCGAGGCCCTGGAAAGCCTGCCGCACAAACGCTATGGCCAGCGGTTGATGTGCCTGTCGACCCTGTCCAACCTGGCCATCGTCGACGCCGACCTGTGGCGCGCCCGTGGCTTGAACCGAGAGTCCCTGGAGCTGGCGCAGCGCGTCGGCAATCCGTTGTTCGAGGCATTGGCCCATTACGACCGGGCGCGGGTGCTACAAGCCCGTGGCGAGATCCTGCGTTCCCTGGATGAAGTGCGTCAGGGCCTGCAACGCTTGCAGGGCCTCGCGCCGCAACGGCTGTATGCGGTGCGTGCTCGCTTGGCACTGTACGAAGGCTACCTGCTGCTGGTGCGTTGCCAGCCTGAAGCCGGGCTGGCTCGCCTGCGTGCCGGTCTGGCCGAGGCGCGGGCCTGCCGGGATATCAGCGTGCTGATCGGCCATTGCGTGATCGCCAGCTTCGAAGGTCGCCGTGGCGACTTTCCCATGGCCTTTGCCGAACTGGCCGAGGCCGAGCGCTTGATGCACATCTGGGACGTGCCGCCGATTTTCTACCTGGCGATGATCACCCTGGTCAAATGCGAACTCTGGCTGGCCCAGGGTCGCACCGACCTGGCCGACGCCTGGCTGACAAGGCTGGGGCAAACGTACAACGGTGAACAGGCCGCGGCCGCGCCGGAGTTTCATCCGCACCTGCCGCAACATATCGAGCTGCAACAGGCAGCGCTCGACGCCATCCGGCATCAGCCGGCGGCCTCCCTGCAACGGCTCGACGAACTGGCGCACCAGGCCCATAACAGCGGCCGGCAGATGATCAGCCTGATGGCGCTGACCCAGCAGGCGCAGTTGCTGTTGGACGGTGGTCAGGAAGCGCTGGCCCGCCCCGTGTTTGCCCGCGCGCTTGCAGCGGCTGCCGGTGGCGCGATGCAACCCTTTCAGCGCTTGCTGGAGCGCTATCCCGACTGGACGCGGGAGCAGCTTTTGCGGGATCCCCATGGTCAGATGAACCAGAGCCTGCTGGCACGCTTGCCGGATGTTGCGGTGGTTGAAACCCCACACACCCTTGAAACCCTAAGCTCCCGCGAACTGGCGGTGCTGCACCTGATCGCCCAGGGTTGCTCGAACCAGGAGATCAGCAATCAGCTGTTTATCTCCCTGCACACCGTGAAAACCCACGCCAGCCATATCAACAGCAAGCTCGGTGTGGAGCGGCGCACGCAGGCGGTAGCGCGGGCGCAGGAGATGGGGTTGTTGGGGTAGGCACCTCGATCAATGAGACCGGAAGCCCCAAACGATTTCCACCACGCGCTCTGCTACCAGCACATAGACCAGGATCAGCAGTAGCTGAAGCACCAAGTGATAACGAAGCTTGGCCAGCCTGCGGATTCCGTCGCTGACATTCAGCACCATCAGCAAGGTGGAAACCACGATCAAGCCCCACCCGGCCACGCTTGACGCCAGGACGCCGAGGAACAGCTCATGCTTTCCGGACAGCGCATTGGTACCCGCGGCAAACAGCAGCGCGCATACCAGCAGGTTCTTCACATTGTCGAAGACCTGGGTGCTGAAATCATTTTCCAGCAGTTGCAAATACCATTTCCAGAATGTGCGCATGGCTCAATCCTTGGCTCGATGTTTACTGCGCGGCAGGGCATTCACTCGGTAACTTGTCGGCGGCCTGGCTGAGCAGTGCGGCAAACCGTTTGACGTTGTTTTGTTGAGCGATCACCAGGTCATCAATGGTTGGGCCGGATGGCGACTGCACCACCGTGCGACACGTTAGCGGCGTGCGTTCGTCTGTGCCCGTCTGGCGAAGTCGCCATTTGACGTCGAGCAGGGCGTACTGCCCGGGAATCGAGTCAAAGCGCTGTACTTCAATACGCACCGCCAGGTTTTTCCGGTTGCTGGCGAGTTGGTCCACCAGCGCGCTGCGCAGCTCATCCACCAGGCTGGCGGCCCACCATTGCGTCTCAAGAATCGCCACGCCGCTGTCGCCCTGGCGGATGACAATCTGCGGTCGGTCGACCTGCGGCGGTACCGTGATGCTTTCAATGCGGATCTCACCCCCCGCGGTCAGGGACGCATTGCTGCGATGCACCGGCGTCAGGGTGTGAAATTGAATCGGCTCGCTGCGGCACGCCGCAAGCAGCAGCAACCCGGTGAGCAGGGTGATCTTCAGCGGGAAGGCCATGGTGGTTGCTCCTGTGGTCATTTGCGCGGTGGCCCTTGCAGGTCCGATGGCGCAGCGTTGTCGGGGCGACCACGAATCAGGGATTCGGGATGGCGTGCCAGGTAATCCGAAAGCTCTCGCAGGGAGCGCGACATGCGGCTCAGTTCATCCAGCGTCTGGGTCAACTGCTCCCGTTGCGGCGAATCCTCGGCCAGGGTCGAACTGGCTGACTGCAAGGTTTTACTCACGTCGGCCAGAGTGTTCTGCACGCGCGGGAGTGTCTTGGCGTTGACCTGACCGAGGCTTTTGCGCAATTCGACCAGGCTACCGTCGAGGTTGCCGGCAATCCGCTCGATCGGCAGTTGGTTGATCTTGTTGACGATGCCTTCGAGTTTTTCCTGCAGTTGTTCCAGGTTGCCGGGGATGGTCGGAATACTGATGGGGCGCGCGTTCGGGTCGAACACGACTTTGTCGGCCTTGGGGAAGAAGTCCAGGGCGATGTACAACTGGCCGGTGAGCAGGTTGCCGCTGCGAGCCTGGGCCCGCAGGCCGTGTTCAATGAAGCTGCCCATCAGGCGCACGCCGCCGGCTTCATCGTTAGGGTCATGCTTCAGGACTGAGAGCATTTTGGTGTTGGCTTCGCCGAGGCGTTGCGGGTAAATCACGATGCCGACGTTCACCGGGAAGCTACGTTTTTTCTCGTCGAAATCCAGGTTGATCGACACCACTTTGCCAAACTCGATGCCCAGGAACTCCACTGGTGCACCTACCGTGAGCCCGCGCAAGGCTTGATCGAAACGCAGGTTCAGGTATTGCCCCTTGCCATTGGGCGGGGCCAGCGCGGTTTGCTGGTCGGCGAACAGTTCATAGGAGTGCTCCTCACCCGCCGGCTTGTCGTTGGGGCTATACGGCGGAGCCAGGAAAGCGATGCCGCCCACCAGCATCGAGGACAAGGATTCGGTTTTCAGCGCAAACCCGTTGGCACCAACACTCACGTCAATCCCGCTGGCGTTCCAGAACCGGGTGTTCTCGGTGACGTAGGCGTCATTTGGTGCATGCACGAACACGTCGATGTTCACGCCTTTGCCGTCGGCGTCCAAGGCATAGGCCACCACCTGGCCGACGGGGATTTTGCGGTAATAGACCGGGGAGCCGATGTCCAGCGAGCCCAAATCCTGGGTGTGCAAGGTGAAGCGCTTGCCAGGCTCGCCATAGGTGATGGGCGGCGGGTTTTCCAGGCCTGTGAAGCGGTTGGCGCGGGTATCGGACTGGCCGATGTCGGCGCCGATGTAATCCCCGGAGAGCAGCGTGTCGATGCCGGATACGCCGCCCGCGCCAATACGCGGGCGCACCACCCAGAATTGCGAGTCTTCCCGGGTGAAGCTTTCCGCCTGCTTGGACAGTTTGATCGTGGCGTTGACGTTTTTCTGGTCGTCGCTCAACTCCACGTCAGTCACCTGGCCGATCACCACATTGCGGTATTTGACGTCGGTCTTGTTGGCGGTCAGGCCGCTGCCGGTCTTAAAGGTAATGGTGATGCTCGGCCCTTGCTGAAGGATGCTGTGCACCACCAGCGAAATGCCCACCAGCACCGCGACAATCGGCACGATCCACACCAGCGAAACGCTGAAGCGCCGCGTCTTGATCGCGGGCTGGCCGGGGGGAAGCGGTTTGTCAGTGGTTTGCGACGCCATCCGGCATCTCCTCGTTGTGGGGGGTTTCCCAGATCAGGCGGGGATCGAAACTCATTGCCGAGAGCATGGTGAACACCACCACCAGGCCAAAGAACAGAATACCCAAACGTGGCTCGATGGTGCCCAGGGCCTGGAACCGCACCAGGGCCGCCACCAGTGCAACTACGATGACATCCAGCATCGACCAGTAGCCAATCACCTCGACGAAGCGAAACAGCTTCGAGCGCTGCTGGCGTGCCCACTGGTTATTGCGTTGCACGGTGACCAGCAGCAGGGTCAGCGCGACGAACTTGATGCCCGGCACCGCGATGCTGGCGATGAAAATGATCAGGGCAATGTCCCAGGCGCCGTGCTGCCAGAACTCCAGCACGCCACTCATGATGGTGCTGTCAGCGCCGGAGCCGAGCATCGAGGTGTTCATCACCGGCAGCAGGTTGGCGGGGACGTAAAACGCCAGTGCCGTCAGCATGTAGGCCCAGGTGCGGGTCAATGAGTGGACCTTGCGCCGGTGCAAGGGCGCATCACAGCGTTCGCACGCATCGGGGTTGGCGCGGGTGTCACAGGCCTGGCCGCAGCTGTGGCACAGGCACAGGTTCAGCTCGCTGGCGGTCGGTGGCCGGTTCATAAGGTGTCCCACAGGTCGCGAATATCACGCCCGGCAATGCGGATCAGCAACAGGCTGAGCGCCGCCAGGGCAAACAGGCCGGTGCCAGGCAATACATCCAGCATCCCGGCGAGCTTGAACACCGCCACCATCGCGCCCAGCAGGCAAACTTCCAGCATGCTCCAGGGCCGGAGGGCTTCGAGCCAGCGCATGCAGACTTTGAACGCCGGTGAGCGCCTGCCCTTCATCGCAAAGCCCAGCACCCACATCAGCAGCAGCAACTGGAAGACTGGCGCGATGATGATGGAGATCGCCGCCACCAGCGCGATAAAGGTAATCGGGCCCTGGGCCAGTGCGACCACGGAGTCCCATAAGGTGGCGCTGCTTTTCAGGCCTTGCAGGCTGATGCTCATTACCGGGTAGAAGTTGGCGAAAACCCACAGCATGGCGGCAGTCAGGGTCAGCGCCAGGCGTTGCTCCACCGACAGCCCGTTATAGCGCTGGAGCACGCCAGCGCATCGGGTGCAGAGGGTTTTTTGATGTTTGGCGAGCGCGACTTTTTCGTACACGCAATCGCAGTGTTCACAGATGATCAATGGGCTGAGGGTCGCCACGAGTCCCACTCCAAGCGCTATAGGTTGCGCGTTGTACGTCTGGCGCCAGAGTAGCTTAGCAGTTGGCTGGTTTGATACCCGTGCACTTGCGGGTGCTTTCGGATCGGGCGTCTCGTCGAACATACTGTGCCCAAGAGTGTGTCTTTGAATTTGCAGGAATAGCCATGAATATTCAGTCCCCCGCGCTGATCCGCGAAACCTTCCCGGTTGGCCCGTTGCAGTGTAACTGCACGATCATCGGCGACCCTGTCACCAAGAAAGCCATCGTGGTCGATCCGGGCGGCAATCACGAGTTGATCCTGGCGCGCCTGGATGCGCTGGGCCTGAAGGTCGTCAGCATTATTCACACCCACGCCCATCTGGATCACTTCCTGGCTTCCGGGCAATTGAAGGAAAAGACCGGCGCCACGTTGCACCTGCACAAGGAGGACCAGTTTCTGTGGGACAACCTGGAAATGCAGTGCCAGATGTTCCGCGTGCCGTACACACCCGTGCCGCCGCCGGATCGCTGGCTGGAGGATGAAGAGGAGCTGGCCTGCGGTTGTGGGGTCGCCTTGCACACACCTGGACACACACCGGGCTCAATGAGTTTCTGGTTCGCCGATGCGAAGTTGCTGATTGCCGGCGACACCCTGTTTCGGCGTGGCGTCGGGCGTACGGATTTGTGGGGCGGAGACCAGGCGACCATCGTGCGTTCGATCAAGCAACGGCTCTACACCCTGGATGAGACGGCGGTTGTGGTGGCGGGGCATGGTCCGGACACGCGCCTGGGAGATGAAATGCGTGAGAATCCGTTCGTGCGGGCGTGAAGGGAAACCGGGGTAGTTTTTCGGATACCAAATGGCGACTATCGGACGAAACTTATAGAAAAAATGACAATTACCGTTCAGCAAGTCTCTGCTAGGGTTTGACTGTGCACACCGGTGACCGGACATGGAATTTTTGCCGTTTGTCGTGTTCCAAGCTCGGCACAGGTCCATTGCCAATGTCCTCTGCATCACAGAATGCAAAAGTAGGAGCTTCCTTCATGTTCACTTCTCGTCGTCTGCTTGTTGTCGCTACCGCCGTAGCCTTGTTGTCCGGCTGCGCTTCACCTAATCCTTATGACGGCAGCCAGGGACAGGCGAGTAATGGTTCAGAGGGCGGCATCAGCAAAACCGCCAAATACGGTGGCCTGGGGGCCCTGGCCGGTGCGCTGGCAGGTGCCGCCATCGACCACAACAACCGCGGCAAAGGTGCACTGATCGGCGCTGCCGTCGCCGGCATCGGTGGTGCGGGTTACGGCTACTACGCCGACCAGCAGGAAAAGAAACTGCGCGCCAGCATGGCAAATACCGGGGTTGAAGTGCAGCGCCAGGGCGATCAGATCAAGCTGATCATGCCGGGTAACATCACCTTCGCCACCAACTCGGACGCGATCTCCAGCAGCTTCTACACGCCGCTGAACAACCTGGCGAACTCCCTCAAGCAGTTCAACCAGAACACCATCCAGATCGTTGGGTACACCGACAGCACCGGCAGCCGCCAGCTCAACATGGACCTGTCCCAGCGTCGTGCGCAGAGCGTGGCTAATTACCTGACGTCCCAAGGTGTCAGCCCGACCAACCTGAGTGCCCGCGGTGCCGGCCCGGATAACCCGATTGCCAGCAACGCCGACGTCAATGGCCGTGCCCAGAACCGTCGCGTGGAGGTTAACCTGGGTCCGATTCCTGGCCAGCAATACGGTCAGCCGGCCGGCCAGCAGCAACAGGCGCCGCAACAGAACAACCAGTTCCAAGGCAACCCGTACCAGCAGTACCAGTAACCGCCAGCCAATAAAAAGGGCGCCGTGCAATCAATGCACGGCGCCCTTTTTTGTGGTCGTTGATGACATCAGTCGATGTATTCGAACACCTTCACAATCTTCTGTACGCCCGACACACCTTGTACCAGGTTGGCAGAGCGGGTGGCTTCTGCCTGGGTCAGCAGGCCCATCATGTAGACGATGCCGTTATCAGTGACGATCTTGATCCGTGAGCCGGGGATCGCGCTGTCGGTCAGCATCTGGGTCTTGATCTTGGTGGTCAGCAGCGCATCGTTGCTGATTGCCAGCAGGGTGATCGGCTCCATCACCTGCAATTCATTGTGGACTTTCTTGACCCGTTGTACGGCGGAGGCGGCTTGTTCAGCCTGGGCCTTCAGGTCGGCACGCGGGGTTTGCCCGGTGAGCAGTACCACGCCGTTGAAGCTGACGACCACGATGCGCGACGCACCGTTGCCCAGGTCCGGAGCGGCCTTGGAAACGTTGACGGATACTTTGGTTTCGATCAGCGAGTCATCGATTTTGCTGCCGAAAGTACGGGTGCCTTTATCGTCCTGGATGGGCGTGTCGCGGCTTGCTTCGATTACCGAACTGCAGCCGCTGATGCCTAGGCACAGCGTGATTGCCAATAGGCTAAGGCGTTTAACGGTCATTCTTCACTCCCGAACAGTTGGCTGTCGATCAGATCGCACAGGCAGTGGATCGCCAGCAGATGGACTTCCTGAATACGTGCGGTGACATTGGCCGGGACGCGAATTTCCACGTCTTCGGGCAGCAGCAGCGAAGCCATGCCGCCGCCGTCGCGTCCGGTCAATGCTACGACAATCATTTCACGATCATGTGCGGCCTGGATCGCTTGAATAATGTTCGCCGAGTTACCGCTGGTGGAGATCGCCAGCAGTACGTCACCCGGCTGGCCAAGGGCGCGAATCTGTTTGGAGAAAATTTCGTTGTAGCTGTAGTCGTTGGCGATCGAGGTGATCGTCGAGGTGTCGGTGGTCAAGGCGATGGCCGGCAGGCTCGGGCGCTCGCGCTCGAAGCGGTTGAGCAGCTCGGAGGAGAAATGCTGGGCATCGCCGGCCGAACCGCCGTTGCCGCACGAAAGCATTTTGCCTTCGTTGAGCAAGGCGTTGACCATGACCTGACTGGCTTGCTCGATGTGCGGTGCAAGTACGTCCATCGCCTGTTGCTTGGTATCGATACTGGCCTGGAAAAGCTGGCGAATTCGGGATTGCATGTCCATCTGTGTGACCTTAAGTAGCGCGGCTGTTTGGCACAGGAATGTGCAGCCCGCAAAGCAAAGAGCAAAAGTGTGCGGTGTAGATGTCCGGCGAATCAGCTGTCAAAGGCATCTTGCAGCCAGTTCAGATCGGCTGTTCCCCGGGGAGTGCTTTCTATGGCAACCACATCGAAACGGCAGGGATGATCGGCCCAGCGACGCTCTTTGAGCAGGAAAAACTGCGCGGCGAGTATCAGCTTCTGGCGCTTGCGCCCGTCGATACTGGCGAGCGCACCACCCCATTGTGCGTGTTTTCTGTAGCGGACTTCGACAAATACTACTGTATCGCCGTCAAGCATGACCAGATCAAGCTCGCCGCGCTTGCATAACCAGTTCTGCGCCAGAAGGCGCAGACCTTGTTGCTGCAGGTACTCGAGGGCTTGAAGTTCGGCGTCCTTGCCGCTTTGTGCGCTTGACCGCTCAGGCATCAGCGCGGGGTATCAGGCAGGCGCTGGATCTCGCCACCGACGAACTTGGCCCATGGCATCTGGCGGTCAACGCGCTGGTTGGCGCTGACGCCCAGGTTACCCGACAGGCCATCAACACGAGTGTCCGGCAGTGCCTTGAGTTGCCCCAGGCGCGGCGCCAGGCGGTAGGCATCCACACCCATCGCGTACAGACGGCCGAGGCTGCCGCTGGCCTGTGGCCATTGGGCGGCGACCTGGTTGCGCAGCGGGTCGGTGGTGTTCAGGAGCCAAGGCGTCTCGCAGAACATCACGTTGGTCATGTCCAGGTACTGGTTCTTGTCGCCACTGGCGCTGAACACGTGGGACGTCGCATACACCGGCACGTCGCCAGCGTATTGGAAGTTCAGGGTCGGCTTGATCTGCTGGGCCAGTTGCGGCGTGACGGCCAGGAAGATGAACTCGATGTCCTGGCGGCGCGACGGCTGGGCGGATACATCCGAACCTACAGTGCTTTGCAGGCTCTTGGCGCGGCCTTCACTTTTGCGCAACTGGAACAGGTCGGCGATCTGCTGGGCCAGGGCTACCGGCTGGTCAACGTACTCGACGCCTACCACGGTGCCGCCATTGGCTTCCCAGTCCTGACGGAAGGCTTTGTAGACGCGTTCGCCCCATTCGCCTCTCGGCACCATGGCAGCGGCGCGGTGCAGGCCATCGGCGCGGGCGCGACGGGACACTTCACGGGCTTCGTCTTCAGCGGCCAGGCCGAACTGGAACAGTTGCGCCGGGTTCTGGTCGGCTTCGCTGTAGTTCAGGGCGAGGGTGGTGATTGGCAATTGCGGGCGAGCGCTGAGTTGCTTGACCAGCGGTTTCTCCAGCGGGCCGACCACCAGTTGCACGCCGGCAGCTTGTGCCTTGGCGTAGAAGTCATCGATGGAGGTCAGGCGCGAACTGTCGTAGAACTCGATCACCGGCGGCTTCTGCCCGGCTTGTTCAGCCTGGTAGTGCGCGGCCATGAAACCTTCGCGCAGCGCCTTGGCAACGCCGGCCAGCGGGCCTTCCTGTGGCAGCAACAGGGCGATCTTGTTCAACGGCTGGCTGGCCAGTTCCTTGAGCTTGGTCAGCGGCTGTGGCAATTGCGAGGCCGCCGGGTGGCCCGGGTTCTGGGCGCGCCAGGTGTCGATGGCCGTTTGCTGTTGTTCCAGGGTGCCGGCGCTCTTGACCGCCTGGGCCAGACTGATCCAGCCGTCCAGCGTCGGGTTGCCGCTGGCTTGCAACTGATCGGCAGGCAAGGCTGCAATCAATACCCAGATGGCTTCGTGGTTGCTGTTGTAGGCGTCGCCCGTCAGCAGTGGAGCCATGGCGACACGCTCGCGAGCGGCGGCCAGGGTCTGGCCGTCGGCTTCATAAGCACGAGCATGCACGGTACCGGTACGGATCTGCTGTTCAGGCGGCAGTTCCTTCAGGTTTTGCAGGCTTGGGTGGTTCAACGCCGTCAATGCGGCCTTGGGCTGGTTGCGGGCCATCGCCAGTTCAGCCGACAGGGTGCTGGCAAATACCTGCGCCGCCGGTTTCAGGACGTCCAGTGGCACTTGGGCAAGAATCTGCGCCGAGCGTCCCGGGTTGTTTTGGTGGAACGCCAGGTCAGCCGCACTCAAGCGCAACAGCGCGGCTTTTTCCGGAGTCTTGGCCGAAGTCGCCTGTTCGAGCAGTTGCTCGATGCTGGCATCCGGGGTCCGGGGGAGGTCGCCAAGGCTGGACGAGGGCGAGCTGGCGCAAGCCGCCAACAGGGCAGCGAGGCAGAGGGCAGAGAACAGCCGCAGGCAAGCGATCATGTAAGTGTTCCTGATACCGATCAAATTAGCGTGGAATTGTACCCAAGCACTGGCCGGGGCGCGATGTTACTGGCGTGAAACCGTCTATTTAGGTCGTGTAAATGTTGCAAGAGCCTACAGATGGCTGAAATGTAGCTTGCCCCGAGGGCATATATTCAAGGCGTCTACGCGCTACAATGTGGCTTTTGCCAATCATAGAGGTGTGCGCTTTGACTGCTCCAGGTCCTTTGAATTCCACTGCTGGCTCGCTTTTTGTCGTGGCGACGCCCATTGGCAACCTGGACGACATCAGTGCGCGCGCACTGAAAGTGCTGCGTGACGTTAAGCTGATCGCCGCCGAAGACACTCGGCACTCCCAGCGGTTGATGCAGCATTTTGGCATTCCAACACCCTTGGCCGCGTGCCATGAACATAACGAGCGTGAAGAAGGCAGTCGTTTTATCACGCGGTTGTTGGCGGGCGATGATGTGGCATTGATCTCCGATGCGGGGACACCGCTGATTTCCGACCCTGGCTACCATCTGGTTCGCCAGGCGCGGGCCGCTGGTATCAATGTAGTGCCTGTTCCGGGAGCGTGCGCGCTGATTGCTGCATTGTCTGCAGCCGGCTTGCCGTCGGACCGGTTTATCTTTGAAGGCTTCCTGCCGGCCAAGGCTGTTGGTCGTCGGGCGCGTCTGGAACTGGTGAAAGAAGAGCCGCGCACGCTGATCTTCTACGAAGCCCCGCACCGCATCCTTGAATGCCTGCAGGATATGGAGCTGGTATTCGGCGGCGATCGCCTGGCCTTGCTGGCGCGGGAAATCACCAAGACCTTCGAAACCCTCAAGGGGCTGCCGCTGGAAGCGCTGCGTGCGTTTGTTGAGGGCGACAGCAATCAGCAGCGCGGCGAGTGCGTGGTACTGGTAGCGGGCTGGTCGGCGCCGGAAAGTGAAGATGCGGTCGGCAGTGAGGCAATGCGCATTCTGGATCTGCTGCTCAAAGAGATGCCATTGAAGCGCGCGGCGGCCCTGGCTGCGGAAATTACCGGTGTGCGCAAGAACGTGTTGTATCAAGTCGCGCTTGATAAACAAAAGGGCGAATAGTTCCGGGCTCCAGCCTGCACTCCGTCTGAACATGATGGCATTAGTGTCTTTTAATACTTGTTCTAACGCCGCCGTGCCGTTAACCTGCGCGGCGGAGAGTCGATTGGACAGTCGCTGCCTTCTATGAAAATTAGAGGGGGGAGGAAAGTCCGGGCTCCATAGGGCGAAGTGCCAGGTAATGCCTGGGAGGCGTGAGCCTACGGAAAGTGCCACAGAAAATAACCGCCTAAGTACTTCGGTACCGGTAAGGGTGAAAAGGTGCGGTAAGAGCGCACCGCACGACTGGCAACAGTTCGTGGCTAGGTAAACCCCACTTGGAGCAAGACCAAATAGGGTCCCAAGGCGTGGCCCGCGCTGGGACCGGGTAGGTTGCTAAAGATGTCCAGTGATGGCCATCGTAGACGAATGACTGTTCAAGACAGAACCCGGCTTATAGATCGACTCTCCACCTTTTTCCCTCCTGTCCGAATCTCGGGCAGGAGCCTGGTAGTAACGCGAGAATCCCTCCCTGCTGAATCATCAGCAGATGCGTCTTCGTAATACCGAAAAAATCTTACTCTTAATAAATTACTTTAACTTTAAGCCCTAGCTCTTTGAGCTATTTGGCGTTGTTGAGTCAAAATTGCCGTCAAACTCTCGTTTCTCCTCCTTTTACCTTCCTAAATCTCCGTTCTGTAAGGCTTTTCCTTGAATCCGCGCCTTGACGGTGTGGTGGGCGCATTCCTATAGTGTGCGCAAGTGGCGGAAAGTGGCACAAAGTGGGTTTTTTGAACGTAAAACGCTAAAATTTGGAGAAACGCATCTGTGTTTCGCGGAGCTAACGCTATCAGTCTCGATGCAAAAGGCCGTCTCGCCATGCCGAGCCGGTATCGTGACGAGCTCATTTCGCGAAGTTCCGGACAGTTAATCATCACCATTGATGCCGTTGACCCTTGTTTATGTGTTTACCCGCTCGATGAGTGGGAGCTGATTGAAACCAAGTTGCGTGCGCTGCCTTCACTGCGTGAAGAGAACCGTCGCCTGCAACGTTTGCTGATTGGTAATGCCGTCGATCTCGAACTCGATGGCAGTGGTCGTTTCCTGGTTCCACCGCGTCTGCGCGAATACGCCAAGTTGGACAAGCGCGCGATGCTGGTAGGCCAACTGAACAAGTTCCAATTGTGGGACGAAGATGCCTGGGATGCTGTTTCTGCAGCTGACCTGGCTGCTATTCAACAACCGGGCGCCATGCCTGATGAACTGCGTGATTTGATCCTGTGACTATTGATAGCGGCTTTAACCACATCACCGTACTGCTTGACGAAGCCGTTGAGGCTCTCGCCGTACGCGCGGATGGCTGCTATTTGGATGGCACCTTCGGCAGGGGCGGGCACAGTCGGCTGATTCTCAGCCAGCTTGGTCCGGACGGTAAGCTCCTCGGGTTCGACAAAGACCCTCAAGCGATTGCCACCGGGCAAGCGCTAGCGGCCGAAGACGGCCGCTTTGTCGTTGTGCAGCGTAGCTTTGCCGAGCTCGGCGCAGAAGTGGCCGAACGTGGCATGGCGGGCAAGGTGGCCGGGGTTCTGCTGGACCTGGGCGTGTCTTCGCCACAGCTGGACGACCCTGAGCGGGGCTTCAGTTTCATGAACGACGGCCCGCTGGACATGCGCATGGACCCAAGCCGTGGCGTCAGCGCCGCGCAGTTCATCGCCACCGCACCCCACGAAGAAATCACCCGTGTATTCAAGGAATACGGCGAAGAGCGCTTCGCTGGCCGCATGGCGCGTGCCGTGGTCGAGCGCCGGGAAATCCAGCCGTTCGAGCGTACCGCTGACCTGGCTGAAGTGCTGAAAGTCGCCAACCCTGCATGGGAAAAGGGCAAGAACCCGGCTACCCGTGCGTTCCAGGGCCTGCGCATTCACGTCAACAACGAATTGGGCGATCTGGAAGCCGGCCTTGAAGCCGCTCTGGAAGCGCTGGAAGTGGGCGGTCGCCTGGTGGTGATCAGCTTCCACTCCCTGGAAGACCGCATCGTCAAATTGTTCATGCGTCGTCTGGTCAAGGGCGAATCCGACAACCTGCCGCGCAACCTGCCGGTACGTTACGAAGCCTTTGTGCCGAAAATCAAAATCCATGGCAAAGCGCAGTTCGCTTCCGAAGCCGAACTCAAGGCCAACCCACGTGCCCGTAGCGCTGTCATGCGCGTTGCGGAGAAGTTGCGGTGAGCAAGCTTTTCGCCAAGCCCCTCCCGGGCGGCAGCTTCTTTATGTTGCTGTTGTTTGTTGGCGTGCTGGTGTCCGCGATTGCGGTGTCCTACAGCGCCCACTACAACCGTCAACTGCTCAATACCCTGTACGGGGAACTGAGTGTGCGCGACAAAGCGCAGGCAGAGTGGGGCCGGTTGATCCTGGAGCAAAGTACCTGGACAGCCCACAGCCGCATCGAAGTGCTGGCGACTGAACAGCTCAAGATGCACATCCCTGGCGCTGCAGAAGTTCGCATGGTGGCGCCATGATGAAACTTGAGGGCGCACTCTACCCATGGCGTTTCCGTTTGGTGCTGGGGTTGCTGGCACTGATGGTGGGCGCGATTGCCTGGCGGATTATCGACCTGCAAGTGGTGGACCGTGACTTCCTGATCGGCCAGGGCGATGCCCGTAGCCTGCGGCATATCCCGATTCCTGCGCACCGCGGCCTGATCACCGACCGTAATGGCGAGCCTCTGGCCGTCAGTACTCCGGTGACCACCCTGTGGGCCAACGCCAAGGAAATGCAGACCGCCAAGGACAAGTGGCCGGAACTCGCTGCCGCCTTGGGCCAGGACCCGAAAGCCCTGAGCGAACGCCTCGAAGCCCAGGCCAATAAAGAATTCATCTACCTGGTTCGCGGGCTTACCCCTGAACAAGGCCAGCAAGTACTCGACCTTAAAGTCCCCGGTGTCTACGGCATCGAGGAATTTCGGCGTTTCTACCCGGCCGGCGAAACCACTGCCCATATGGTGGGTTTCACCGACATTGATGATCACGGTCGCGAAGGCGTGGAACTCGCCTACGACGAATGGCTGGCCGGGGTTCCCGGCAAACGGCAGGTCATCAAGGATCGGCGCGGCAGACTGATCAAGGATGTCCAGGTCACCAAAAACGCCAAGGCCGGTAAGCCCTTGGCGTTGTCGATTGACCTGCGCCTGCAATACCTGGCCAACCGCGAGCTGCGTAACGCGATCATCGAGAACGGTGCGAAAGCCGGCAGCCTGGTGATCATGGACGTGAAGACCGGCGAGATTCTCGCCATGGTCAACCAGCCGACCTACAACCCGAATAACCGTCGCAACCTGCAGCCGGCGATGATGCGCAACCGCGCCATGATCGACGTGTTCGAGCCAGGTTCGACCATGAAAGCCATCTCCATGAGTGCCGCCCTGGAAACCGGGCGCTGGAAACCCTCCGACAAGGTCGAGGTCTACCCGGGCACCCTGCAGTTGGGCAAATACACCATTCGTGACGTGTCCCGTAGCGAAGGCCCGGTGTTGGATTTGACAGGCATCCTGATCAACTCCAGTAACGTGGGCATGAGTAAAGTCGCCTTCGATATCGGCGGCGAAGCCATCTACCACCTCGCGCAAAAAGTCGGCCTGGGGCAACCCACTGGCCTGGACTTCCCGGGCGAGCGTGTAGGCAACCTGCCGAACTACCGCGACTGGAAAAAGGCCGAGACCGCAACGCTTTCCTACGGTTATGGCCTGTCGGTCACCGCGATCCAGCTGGCCCACGCTTTCTCGGTGCTGGCCAACAATGGCCGCATGGTGCCGCTGAGCTTGATTCACCTCGACGAGGCACCGCCGGCGACCCAGGTCATCCCGGAAAACGTCGCCAAGACCATACAAGGCATGCTGCAACAAGTGATCGAAGCACCGCGCGGCGTATTCCGTGCCCAGGTGCCGGCGTATCACGTGGCAGGCAAGTCCGGTACTGCGCGTAAAACCGCAGTGGGCACCAAGGGCTACGCCGAGAACTCCTACCGCTCGCTGTTCGCAGGCTTCGGCCCGATGAGCGATCCGCGTTACGCCATCGTTGTGGTGATCGATGAACCGAGCAAAGCCGGTTACTTCGGTGGCCTGGTCTCGGCGCCGGTGTTCAGCAAAGTGATGTCCGGGACGTTGCGCCTGATGAACATCACGCCGGACAACCTGCCGGCTACCCAACAAGCGAACGCCGGACCGCCGGTCGCTGCTGTAAAAGCCAATGGAGGGCGCGGCTGATGTCTCTTAGCCTGAACAAGATTTTTGCCCACGCTGGCCGCGATCTGCTGATTCGCGAGTTGACGCTGGACAGCCGTAACGTGCGCGCCGGTGACCTGTTCCTGGCTGTACCGGGCGGCAAGTTCGATGGCCGTGACCATATTGCCGACGCGCTGAAACGCGGTGCGGCAGCGGTGGCCTATGAAGTGGAAGGCGCCACTGTGCTGCCGATCACCGACGTGCCATTGATTCCGGTCAAGGGCCTGGCGGCGCAGCTGTCGGACATCGCCGGGCGCTTTTATGGCGACCCGAGCCGTACCCTGAACCTGGTGGGCGTGACCGGCACCAACGGCAAGACCAGCGTGACCCAATTGGTTGCCCAGGCGCTTGACCTGCTGGGCCAGCATTGCGGCATCGTCGGTACCCTGGGCACCGGTTTCTACGGCGCGCTGCAAAGCGGCCTGCACACCACGCCTAACCCGATTGCCGTACAGGCGACCCTGGCCGACCTGAAAAAGGCCGGTGCCAAGGCGGTTGCCATGGAAGTCTCGTCCCACGGTCTGGACCAGGGCCGCGTGACTGCCCTGGCGTTCGACGTGGCGGTGATGACCAACCTGTCCCGCGATCACCTGGATTATCACGGCACCATGGAGGCATACGCCGCCACCAAGGCCCGTCTGTTTGCCTGGAATGACCTGAAGTGCCGAGTGGTCAACCTGGACGACGAATTCGGTCGCCAGCTGGCCGCCGCCAAAGGTGACGGTCGCTTGATCAGCTACAGCCTGGAAGATTCCAGCGCCTACCTGTATTGCCGTGAAGCCACCTTTGATGACGAAGGCGTGCGCGCCACCCTGGTGACGCCGCAGGGCGAGCACCATTTGCGCAGCACCTTGCTCGGGCGTTTCAACCTGAGCAACGTATTGGCCGCCGTCGGCGCCTTGCTCGGCCTGGATTACGCCCTCGACGAAATCCTGCGAGTGCTGCCGAAGCTGGAAGGCCCGGCCGGTCGCATGCAGCGTCTTGGCGGCGGTACCCAGCCGCTGGTAGTGGTCGATTACGCCCACACCCCTGACGCCCTGGAAAAAATCCTGCAAGCCCTGCGTCCCCACGCCAAGGGCAAGTTGCTGTGCCTGTTCGGCTGTGGCGGTGACCGCGATCGCGGCAAGCGCCCGCTGATGGCTGAAATCGTCGAGCGCCTGGCTGATGGTGTTCTGGTTACGGACGACAACCCGCGCAGCGAAGACCCACGCCAGATTTTCGATGACATTCGTGTCGGCTTTAAAGATGCGTCCAAAGCTACCTTCGTTGCCGGTCGCGGTGCAGCCATCGCCCAATTGATCGCCAGCGCGAGTGCTGACGACGTGGTGGTGCTGGCCGGTAAAGGCCACGAGGACTATCAGGAAATCAACGGCGAACGTCACGCTTTCTCCGATCTGGTCGAGGCCGATCATGCCTTGACCGCGTGGGAGGTGGCCCATGCTTAAGGCGCTCACATTCAGCGAGCTGACCCAGGCCTTGTCGGCCCGCATGCTGTCGGTTGATTGCAGCTTTGATGGCGTCAGCATCGACAGCCGGACGATCAAGCCCGGGCAACTGTTTGTCGCCTTGGCCGGCCCAAGTTTTGATGGCCACGACTACCTGAATGACGTCGCTGCCAAAGGCGCTGTCGGCGCTCTGGTGCAGCGCGAAGTTGCCGACTCGACACTGCCGCAATTGCTGGTAGCTGACACCCGCCTGGCCCTCGGCCAACTGGGTGCGCTGAACCGTGCCGCTTTCACCAATCCTGTTGCGGCAATCACCGGCTCCAGCGGCAAAACCACGGTCAAGGAATTGCTGGCCGGTATCCTGCGCACGCGCGGGCCGGTCCTGGCGACTCGCGGTAACCTGAACAATGATTTCGGCGCTCCGCTGACCCTGCTCGAACTGGCCCCGGAACACACGGCGGCGGTGATCGAACTGGGTGCTTCGCGCATCGGCGAAATCGCCTACACCGTGGCCATGACCAAGCCTCACGTCGCGGTGATCAGCAACGCCGGCACCGCCCACGTCGGCGAGTTTGGCGGCCCTGAAAAGATCGTTGAAGCCAAGGGCGAAATCATCGAAGGCCTCGACGCGTCCGGCACCGCCGTGCTGAACCTCGACGACAAAGCCTTCGAAACCTGGCGTGTACGTGCCGCCGGTCGCAAGGTCTTGAGCTTCGCGGTGCACAACGCCGCTGCCGATTTCCATGCCTCGACTATCAAAGCCGACGCTCGTGGCTGCCCGTCTTTCACCCTGCATACCCCGCAAGGTGACGAGCACGTACAGCTGAACCTGCTGGGCAACCATAACGTCGCGAACGCCCTGGCCGCCGCTGCTGCTGCCCATGTGCTGGGCGTGGCGTTGTTTGGCATCGCCACCGGCCTTGGCGCAGTGCAACCGGTCAAGGGTCGCACCGTCGCGCAACTGGCCAGCAACGGCATGCGCGTGATTGATGACACCTACAACGCCAACCAGTCCTCGATCTGTGCCGCCATCGACCTGCTGACCAGTTTCGACGGTCGCAAGGTGCTGGTACTGGGGGACATCGCCGAACTGGGCGAGTGGGCCGAACAGTCTCACCGTGAAGTCGGCGCGTATGCCGCCGGCAAGGCCGACGCCCTGTACGCCGTTGGACCGAACATGCTTCACGCCGTGGACACCTTCGGGCCGGGCGCCAGGCATTTCGCCAGCCAGGCCGAACTGATCCAGGGACTGAGTGCGGCTGAACAAGACAAACACACCACTATTTTGATCAAGGGATCGCGCAGCGCGGTGATGGAAAACGTCGTCGCGGCCTTGTGTGCCTCAAGTACGGAGAAACATTAATGCTGCTGCTGCTGGCTGAGTATCTGCAACAGTTCCACAAAGGCTTCGCGGTCTTTCAGTACCTGACCCTGCGCGGGATTCTGGGTGTGCTGACCGCGCTGTCGTTGTCGCTGTTCCTCGGGCCATGGATGATCCGTACCCTGCAAAACCTGCAGATTGGCCAGTCCGTGCGCAACGACGGCCCGCAGTCGCACCTGTCCAAGTCCGGCACCCCGACCATGGGCGGCGCGTTGATCCTGTCGTCCATCGGCATCAGTACGCTGCTGTGGGCTGACCTGCATAACCGCTACGTCTGGACCGTGCTGCTGGTGACCTTGCTGTTCGGCGCCATCGGCTGGGTGGATGACTACCGCAAGGTGATCGAGAAGAACTCCAAGGGGCTGCCAAGCCGCTGGAAGTATTTCTGGCAGTCGGTGTTCGGCCTGGCGGCGGCAATCTTCCTCTATACGACTGCGCCAAGCGCGGTCGAGACCACCCTGATCATCCCGATGCTCAAGGACGCCAGCATCCCGCTGGGTGTTGGCTTCGTGGTACTGACTTACTTCGTGATCGTCGGCTCCAGCAACGCGGTCAACCTGACTGACGGCCTCGACGGCTTGGCGATCATGCCGACGGTGATGGTGGGCGGCGCGCTCGGCATCTTCTGCTACCTGTCGGGTAACGTGAAATTCGCTGAATACCTGCTGATCCCGTATGTACCGGGCGCGGGCGAACTGATTGTGTTCTGCGGCGCGTTGATCGGTGCGGGCCTTGGGTTCCTGTGGTTCAACACCTACCCGGCACAAGTCTTCATGGGCGACGTCGGCGCACTGGCGCTGGGCGCGGCCCTGGGCACCATTGCGGTGATCGTCCGCCAGGAAATCGTCCTGTTCATCATGGGCGGTGTGTTCGTGATGGAAACCCTGTCGGTGGTGATCCAGGTTGCCTCCTTCAAATTGACCGGGCGCCGCGTGTTCCGCATGGCGCCGATTCACCACCACTTTGAACTCAAGGGCTGGCCTGAGCCGCGGGTGATTGTCCGTTTCTGGATTATCACCGTGATTCTGGTTCTGTTCGGCCTTGCCACCCTGAAACTGAGGTAGAAACGAGTGTCCCTGATCGCTTCAGACCACTTCCGCATCGTTGTCGGCCTCGGCAAGAGCGGCATGTCCCTGGTTCGCTTCCTGGCGAACCGGGGCACGTCGTTTGCCGTGGCCGATACGCGGGAAAATCCACCGGAGCTGGTCACGCTGCGCCGTGACTACCCGCACGTGGAAGTGCGTTGTGGCGAGCTGGATGTCGAGTTTCTGTGCCGTGCCGATGAGCTCTACGTGAGCCCCGGCCTGGCCCTGGCGACACCGGCCCTGCAAGCGGCGGCGGCCCGTGGCGTGAAGTTGTCCGGCGACATCGAGCTGTTCGCGCGTAACGCGAAGGCGCCGATCGTGGCCATCAGCGGCTCCAATGCAAAAAGCACCGTCACCACCCTGGTGGGCGAGATGGCGGCTGCGGCCGGCAAGCGCGTGGCAGTGGGCGGCAACCTCGGTACTCCGGCGCTGGACCTGCTCAACGACGACGTCGAGCTGTACGTGATGGAGCTGTCGAGCTTCCAGCTGGAAACCACCGACCAGCTCAACGCCGAAGTGGCCACCGTGCTCAACGTCAGCGAAGACCACATGGACCGCTACAGCGGCCTGCCGGCCTATCACCTGGCCAAGCACCGGATCTTCCGTGGCGCGCGGCAAGTGGTGGTGAACCGTCAGGACGCCCTGAGCCGTCCGCTGATCGGCGAAGGCCTGCCGTGCTGGACCTTCGGCCTGAACAAGCCCGATTTCAAGGCTTTCGGCCTTCGGGAAGAGAACGGCGATAAATACCTGGCCTTCGAATTCCAGAACCTGATGCCGGTGCGCGAACTGAAAATCCGTGGTGCCCACAACCAGGCCAATGCCCTGGCTGCGCTGGCACTCGGTCACGCGGTCGGTTTGCCGTTCGACGCCATGCTGTCGGCCTTGCGCAGCTTTGCCGGCCTTGAGCACCGCTGCCAGTGGGTTCGCGAGCTGGATGGCGTAGGCTATTACAACGATTCCAAGGCCACCAACGTCGGTGCGGCACTGGCTGCCATCGAAGGTTTGGGTGCCGATATTCAAGGCAAGGTCGTGCTGATCGCCGGTGGCGACGGCAAGGGTGCTGACTTCAAGGACCTTAAAGGCCCGGTCGCCGCCAACTGCCGCGCCGTGGTGCTGATGGGCCGTGATTCCGGCTTGATCGCCGATGCCCTTGGCGACGCCGTACCCCAGGTGCGCGCGCAATCCCTGGATGACGCCATCGCCCAATCCAAAGCCCTGGCCCAGCCGGGTGACGTGGTGCTGCTGTCGCCTGCCTGCGCGAGTTTCGACATGTTCAAGAACTACGAAGAGCGCGGCCAGCTGTTCGCCCGCGCCGTGGAGGCCTTGGCATGAGTATCAATTTGCGGAACATCATCAAGCCGTACCCGTCGCCGCTCATTACCGGGCGCGGTATCGATCTGGATTTCCCGATGCTCGCCGGTTGCCTTGCGCTGCTGGGCCTGGGCCTGGTGATGATCACTTCGGCGTCCTCGGAAGTGGCCGCCGTGCAATCGGGCAACACCCTGTACATGATGATCCGCCACCTGGTGTACCTGGTCATCGGCCTCGGTGCGTGCATCGTCACCATGATGATCCCGATCGCCACCTGGCAGCGCCTGGGTTGGCTGATGCTGGTGGGCGCGTTCGGCCTGTTGGTGATGGTGATCCTGCCCGGCATCGGACGTGAGGTGAACGGTTCTATGCGCTGGATCGGCTTCGGTGCGTTCAACGTGCAGCCGTCGGAAATCGCCAAGGTGTTCGTGGTGATCTACCTCGCCGGTTACCTGGTGCGGCGCCAGAAAGAAGTACGCGAAAGCTGGATGGGTTTCTTCAAGCCGTTCATCGTGCTGCTGCCCATGGCCGGCCTGTTGCTGATGGAGCCGGACTTCGGTGCCACCGTCGTAATGATGGGGGCGGCGGCGGCGATGCTGTTCCTCGGTGGCGTGGGCCTGTTCCGCTTCACCTTGATGGTGGTGCTGGCGGTGGCCGCCGTGACCATTCTGGTGCAGGCGCAGCCCTACCGGATGGCGCGTCTGATTACCTTTACCGACCCATGGTCCGATCAATTCGGTTCCGGCTACCAGCTGACCCAGGCGTTGATCGCCTTCGGTCGCGGCGAGTGGCTGGGCGTGGGCCTGGGCAACAGCGTGCAGAAGCAGTTCTACCTGCCGGAAGCCCACACCGACTTCGTGTTCTCGGTACTCGCCGAAGAGCTGGGCGTGGTCGGTTCGTTGTGCACCGTCGCGCTGTTCGTATTCGTATGTGTACGCGGCATGTACATCGGCTTGTGGGCCGAAAAGGCCAAGCAATATTTTGCCGCTTACGTGGCGTACGGCTTGTCGTTCCTGTGGATCGGCCAGTTCCTGATCAACATCGGGGTGAACGTCGGCTTGCTGCCGACCAAGGGCCTGACCTTGCCGTTCCTCAGTTACGGCGGCAGTTCGTTGGTGATTTGCTGCGCCTGTCTCGGGTTACTGCTGCGCATCGAGTGGGAGAGTCGAACCCACCTGGGCAGCGAAGAGATGGAGTTCAGCGAAAGCGACTTCGCCGAGGAGCCGAACCATGGGCGCTAACGTGCTGATCATGGCGGGCGGCACCGGTGGCCACGTGTTCCCGGCGCTGGCCTGTGCCCGTGAGTTCCAGAACCGCGGCTACACCGTGCATTGGCTCGGTACGCCCCGTGGCATCGAAAACGATCTGGTACCGAATGCCGGCTTGCCGCTGCATTTGATCAACGTCACCGGCCTGCGTGGCAAGGGCAAATTGTCCCTGCTGAAGGCGCCGTTCGTGTTGCTCAAAGCGGTGTGGCAGGCGCGCAAGGTGATCCGTGAAGTGAAGCCGGTGTGCGTGCTGGGCTTTGGTGGTTACGTCACCGGCCCTGGTGGTGTCGCGGCAAAACTCGCCGGTGTGCCGGTAATCGTCCACGAGCAGAACGCCGTGGCCGGCACCGCCAACCGCCTGCTGGTGCCTTTGGCTGCCCGGGTGTGCGAGGCCTTCCCGAAGACCTTTGGTGCTGCGGACAAGCTGCGCACCACCGGCAACCCGGTGCGTACCGAGCTGTTCATGGACATTGCCCGCCAGCCGTTGGTCGGTCGCAAGGCGCACCTGTTGATCCTGGGCGGAAGCCTGGGCGCCGAACCCTTGAACAAATTGCTGCCTGAAGCGGTGTCGCAACTCCCTGAAACATTGCGCCCCGAGATCTTTCATCAGGCCGGCAAGAATCACGATGAAGTGACCGCCACGCGTTATCGCGAAGCGGGTGTGGAGGCGAATGTGCAGCCCTTCATCAAAGACATGGCCCAAGCCTATGGCTGGGCCGACCTGGTGGTCTGTCGCGCAGGTGCGTTGACCGTCAGTGAACTGGCTGCCGCCGGTCTGCCGTCCTTGCTGGTGCCTTTGCCCCACGCGATCGACGATCACCAGACCCGCAACGCCGAATATTTGGCCGGGGAGGGCGCTGCCTTCCTGCTGCCGCAAAGAACGACTGGCGCCGCCGATTTGGCCGCACGCCTGACCGAGGTTTTGATGCAACCGGAACGACTGAACAGCATGGCGAGCACCGCAAGCCGCCTGGCCAAACCTGACGCAACCCGCACCGTGGTCGATATCTGCCTGGAGGTGGCCCATGGTTGAGAATCAGAAAGCCATGCCACAGCCGGAAATGCGCCGCATCCGTCGCATCCACTTCGTCGGTATCGGCGGCGTGGGCATGTGCGGGATCGCCGAAGTGTTGCTGAACCTGGGTTACCAGGTGTCCGGCTCCGACCTGAAAATGTCGCCGGTCACCGAGCGCCTGGAATCGTTTGGCGCGAAAATCTTTATCGGCCACCGCGCCGAGAACGCTGCCGAAGCCGATGTGCTGGTGGTCTCCAGCGCTGTGAACACCTCCAACCCGGAAGTGGCGACTGCGCTTGAACGCCGCATTCCCGTCGTGCCGCGCGCCGAGATGCTGGCCGAGCTGATGCGCTACCGCCACGGCATTGCCGTCGCCGGTACCCACGGCAAGACCACCACCACCAGCCTGATCGCCTCCGTGTTCGCCGCCGGTGGCCTGGACCCGACGTTCGTGATCGGTGGCCGCCTGAATGCAGCCGGCACCAATGCACAACTCGGTACCAGCCGCTACCTGATCGCCGAAGCCGATGAAAGCGACGCCAGCTTCCTGCACCTGCAACCGCTGGTGGCCGTGGTGACCAACATCGACGCCGACCACATGGCGACCTACGACGGTGACTTCAACAAACTGAAGAAAACCTTTGTCGAGTTCCTGCACAACCTGCCGTTCTACGGTCTGGCCGTGGTGTGCCTGGACGATCCGGTGGTGCGTGAAATCCTGCCGCTGGTCAAGCGTCCGACCGTGACCTACGGCTTCAGCGAAGACTGCGACGTGCGCGCAATCAACGTGCGCCAGCAGGGCATGCAGACCTTCTTCACCGTGCTGCGCCCTGACCGCGAGCCGCTGGATGTCTCGGTGAACATGCCGGGCAACCACAACGTACTCAACTCCCTGGCGACCATCTGCATCGCCTCCGACGAAGGCGTCAGCGATGAAGCCATCGTCGAAGGCCTGTCGGGTTTTGCCGGCGTAGGCCGTCGCTTCCAGGTCTACGGCGAACTGCCGGTGGACGGCGGCAACGTGATGCTGGTGGACGACTACGGTCACCACCCGACCGAAGTCGCGGCGGTGATCAAGGCCGTACGCGGTGGCTGGCCGGAACGCCGCCTGGTGATGGTGTACCAGCCGCACCGTTACAGCCGTACCCGCGACCTGTACGACGATTTCGTCAATGTACTGGCGGATGCCAACGTGTTGCTGCTGATGGAAGTCTACCCGGCCGGTGAAGAGCCGATCCCGGGCGCCGACAGCCGCAAGCTGTGCAACAGCATCCGTCAACGCGGCCAACTGGACCCGATTTATATCGAACGCGGAGTAGACCTCGCGCCAATCGTCAAGCCGCTGCTGCGTGCCGGCGACATCCTGCTCTGCCAGGGTGCCGGTGACATCGGCGGCCTCGCCCCTAAATTGCTGGCAAGCCCGCTGTTTGCCGCCGCGCAGGGGAAGTCGAAATGACCACTGACTACGGCTCGCTGTTCTCCACCATCCAACCTGCCGACTTCGGCCGCGTCGCGGTGCTGTTCGGCGGCAAGAGTGCTGAGCGTGAAGTGTCGCTGAAGTCCGGCAACGCCGTACTGGAAGCGCTGCAAAGTGCCGGTGTGAATGCGTTCGGCATCGACGTGGGTGATGACTTCCTGTCGCGCCTGCAGGCCGAGAAGATCGACCGCGCCTTCGTCATTCTTCACGGCCGTGGCGGTGAAGACGGCAGCATGCAAGGCCTGCTGGAATGCCTGGGCATTCCCTACACCGGCAGCGGTATCCTCGCTTCGGCGCTGGCCATGGACAAGTTGCGCACCAAACAGGTGTGGCACAGCCTGGGGATTCCGACTCCGCGTCACAGCGTGCTGTGCAGCGAAGACGATTGTATTTCTGCAGCCAAGGAACTGGGCCTGCCTTTGATCGTCAAACCAGCCCATGAAGGCTCCAGTATCGGCATGGCTAAAGTGAACTCAGCCGCCGAATTGATTGACGCATGGAAAGCGGCCAGTACCTACGATTCGCAAGTGTTGGTGGAACAGTGGATTCAAGGTCCCGAGTTCACCATCGCTACTCTGCGTGGCCAGGTATTGCCGCCTATCGCATTGGGCACGCCCCACACCTTTTATGACTACGACGCCAAGTACGTGGCTTCCGATACTCAGTACCGGATCCCGTGTGGCCTCGACGCAACCAAGGAACAGGAATTGATGGACCTCACGGCGAAAGCCTGTGAGGCGCTGGGTATCGCCGGTTGGGCGCGGGCAGACGTGATGCAGGATGACCAAGGAAATTTCTGGTTCCTTGAAGTCAACACCGCACCCGGGATGACCGATCACAGCCTGGTACCTATGGCCGCTCGTGCAGCCGGTTTGGATTTCCAGCAGTTGGTGCTGGCGATCCTGGCCGCAAGCATTGAGCCCCGAGGCTAAGACCATGAACGGCGCATCGCTTCGTCATCAGCAACCCGCTCCCGGCCGCAAGCCGGTGCCGCGTGGTGCCAGCCGAATGGTGGCTAAAGAGCCGATGTCGGCGCGCATGCCGAAAGCCAATTTTGGTTTTCTGAAGGCGCTGTTCTGGCCGGTGATTCTGGTGGCGTTGGGGTTTGGTACGTATGAAGGCGCCCAGCGTCTGCTGCCGTATGCCGACCGGCCGATCACCAAGATCAGCGTGCAGGGCGACTTGAGTTACATCAGCCAGCAAGCCGTGCAGCAGCGAATCGCCCCGTTTGTGGCGTCGAGCTTCTTCACCATCGACCTGGCAGGCATGCGTTCCGAGCTGGAACAGATGCCATGGATTGCCCACGCCGAAGTTCGTCGCGTGTGGCCGGATCAGGTAACGATCCGCCTGGAAGAACAACTGCCCGTGGCCCGTTGGGGCGATGGGCAGTTGTTGAACAACCAGGGCCAGGCATTTGCGCCTCGCGAAGTGGCGAATTACGAGCACCTGCCGCAGTTGTTCGGGCCGCAGCGGGCGCAACAGCAAGTGATGCAGCAGTACCAGGCGTTGAGCCAGATGCTGCGGCCGTTGGGTTTCTCGATTGCGCGACTGGAATTGCGCGAGCGGGGCAGCTGGTTTTTGACCACGGGCGCAGGCAGTTCCGGCCCGGGCATCGAGTTGTTGCTGGGACGCGGCAACCTGGTGGAAAAGATGCGCCGTTTTATCGCCATCTATGAAAAGACCTTGAAAGAACAGATTACGAACATTGCGAGCATCGACCTGCGTTACGCCAACGGCCTTGCCGTCGGCTGGCGGGCCCCTGCGGCGCCCACGGCAGCGCAACCTGCTGTCGCGAAGAATTAAGAAGAGGCAGGACCCATGGCAAACGTGCAAAGCGGCAAAATGATCGTCGGTCTGGATATCGGCACCTCCAAGGTGGTGGCGCTGGTAGGCGAGGTCGCGGACGACGGCACGCTGGAAATCGTCGGAATCGGCACGCATCCGTCCCGGGGCCTGAAGAAGGGCGTGGTGGTGAATATTGAATCCACCGTGCAATCGATCCAGCGCGCCATCGAAGAAGCGCAGCTGATGGCCGGTTGCCGGATTCACTCGGCATTTGTCGGTGTTGCCGGCAACCACATCCGCAGCCTGAATTCCCACGGCATCGTGGCGATTCGCGACCGTGAAGTCAGCTCGGCTGACCTGGAGCGGGTACTCGACGCAGCGCAAGCCGTGGCGATCCCGGCTGACCAGCGCGTGCTGCACACGCTGCCGCAGGACTATGTGATCGACAACCAGGAAGGCGTTCGCGAGCCCCTGGGCATGTCGGGCGTTCGTCTGGAAGCCAAGGTTCACGTAGTGACCTGCGCCGTCAACGCTGCACAGAACATTGAAAAATGCGTGCGCCGCTGCGGCCTGGAAATCGACGACATCATTCTCGAGCAGTTGGCTTCGGCTTACTCGGTACTGACCGACGACGAAAAAGAACTGGGCGTGTGCCTGGTGGACATCGGCGGCGGCACCACAGACATCGCGATCTTCACCGAGGGTGCGATCCGTCACACCGCCGTGATCCCGATTGCCGGTGACCAGGTGACCAACGACATCGCCATGGCATTGCGCACACCGACCCAGTACGCCGAAGAAATCAAGATCCGTTACGCCTGCGCCCTGGCCAAGCTGGCCGGTGCCGGTGAAACCATCAAGGTGCCGAGCGTGGGCGACCGTCCACCGCGCGAACTGTCGCGCCAGGCGTTGGCCGAAGTGGTTGAACCGCGCTACGACGAACTGTTCACCTTGATCCAGGCTGAACTGCGCCGCAGCGGCTACGAAGATTTGATCCCGGCCGGCATCGTGCTGACCGGTGGCACCTCGAAGATGGAAGGCGCGGTCGAGTTGGCCGAGGAAATCTTCCACATGCCGGTCCGCCTGGGCGTGCCCCATGGCGTGAAAGGCCTGGGCGACGTAGTGCGCAACCCGATTTATTCCACCGGTGTGGGCTTGCTGTTGTACGGGCTGCAAAAGCAGACCGACGGCATTTCCCTGTCGGGCCCGAGCAACCGCGACAGTTACAGAAGCGACGACGAAGCGAAAGCGCCGTTGTTCGAGCGGTTGCAGGCTTGGGTTAAAGGCAATTTCTAAAGATTTACCGCAACACCGTTTCACTGTTGTAGATGCACGTAGTAGGCGAAAAAACTAGAGAAATGAAAGGAGAGGGAAAATGTTCGAACTCGTAGACAACATCCCCGCAAGCCCGGTCATCAAAGTGATCGGCGTCGGCGGTGGCGGCGGCAACGCTGTCAACCATATGGTCAAGAGCAACATTGAAGGCGTTGAATTCATCTGCGCCAACACTGACGCCCAGGCCCTCAAAAGCATCGGTGCACGCACCATCCTGCAATTGGGCACAGCCGTGACCAAGGGCCTGGGTGCCGGCGCGAATCCGGAAGTCGGCCGTCAAGCCGCTCTGGAAGACCGCGAGCGCATTGCTGAAGTGCTGCAAGGCACCAACATGGTGTTCATCACCACGGGCATGGGCGGTGGTACCGGTACCGGTGCTGCGCCGATCATTGCCGAAGTGGCCAAGGAAATGGGGATCCTGACGGTTGCCGTCGTGACTCGTCCGTTCCCGTTCGAAGGTCGCAAGCGCATGCAGATCGCCGATGAAGGCATCCGTCTGCTGTCCGAAAGCGTCGACTCGTTGATCACCATTCCCAACGAGAAGCTGCTGACCATCCTCGGTAAGGACGCCAGCTTGCTGTCGGCTTTCGCCAAGGCTGACGATGTACTGGCCGGTGCCGTTCGCGGTATCTCCGACATCATCAAGCGTCCGGGCATGATCAACGTCGACTTTGCCGACGTACGTACCGTGATGAGCGAAATGGGCATGGCGATGATGGGTACTGGCTGCGCCAGCGGTCCGAACCGTGCACGTGAAGCCACTGAAGCGGCCATCCGCAACCCGTTGCTGGAAGACGTGAACCTGCAAGGCGCACGCGGCATCCTGGTGAACATCACCGCCGGTCCTGACCTGTCACTGGGTGAGTACTCCGACGTGGGTAGCATCATCGAAGCCTTCGCTTCCGAGCACGCCATGGTCAAGGTCGGTACTGTTATCGATCCGGACATGCGCGACGAACTGCACGTGACCGTTGTTGCTACCGGCCTGGGTGCAAAAATCGAGAAGCCTGTAAAGGTGATCGACAATACCGTCCATACCAGCCACGCCAGCCAGCAAGCTGCCGCTCCAGCGCCTTCGCGCCAGGAACTGCCGTCTGTGAACTATCGTGACCTGGATCGTCCGACCGTGATGCGCAACCAGGCTCAGGCCGGTGCTGCTGCGTCCCGTAGCCCGAATCCGCAAGATGACCTGGACTACCTGGACATCCCGGCTTTCCTGCGTCGTCAGGCCGATTAATGGAATGTATCAGGGCTATGAAGGTGATTGGTGTTCAGCAAAGGTCTGGTCTGCTATTATCGCCAGCCTTTGTTGATACCAGTTCGCAATTTGCGCTGAAGCGGTCCAAGCCATGATTAAACAACGCACCCTGAAGAATATTATCCGTGCCACAGGTGTAGGTCTGCACTCCGGGGAGAAGGTATACCTGACCCTCAAGCCCGCACCTGTCGACACCGGCATCGTGTTTGTTCGTGCCGACCTGGACCCTGTGGTGCAGATTCCTGCTCGCGCGGAAAATGTTGGCGAAACCACGATGTCGACCACGTTGGTCAACGGTGACGTCAAAGTGGACACGGTGGAGCACTTGCTCTCGGCCATGGCCGGTCTGGGCATCGATAACGCCTACGTCGAGCTCTCCGCGTCCGAAGTCCCAATCATGGATGGCAGCGCCGGACCCTTCGTATTCTTGATTCAATCTGCCGGCCTGGAAGAACAGGACGCAGCCAAGAAGTTCATTCGCATTCTGCGGGAAGTGACAGTAGAAGACGGCGACAAGCGCGCCACCTTCGTCCCGTTCGAAGGCTTTAAAGTGAGCTTTGAGATCGATTTCGATCACCCGGTATTCCGTGACCGCACCCAAAGTGCAAGCGTGGATTTTTCCAGCACTTCGTTCGTAAAAGAAGTCAGCCGCGCCCGTACCTTTGGTTTCATGAGTGACATCGAGTACCTGCGCAAGCACAACCTCGCACTCGGCGGCAGCGTTGAAAACGCCATTGTGGTCGACGCGGATGGTGTACTGAACGAAGACGGCCTTCGCTATGAAGACGAATTCGTGAAGCACAAGATCCTCGATGCAATCGGTGACCTCTACCTGCTGGGCAATAGCCTGATAGGCGAGTTCAAAGGCTTCAAGTCGGGCCACGCCCTTAACAACCAGCTGCTGCGCAAGTTGATTGAGCAGACAGATGCTTGGGAAGTCGTGACCTTCGAAGATGCCAGCACCGCACCGATCTCTTACATGCGTCCCGTCGCGGCGGTGTAAGTAACAACTCTCTTTCCTTTTGTTTTTAAAGGCTGCCTTCGGGTGGCCTTTTTTTATGCCAGGGTGTTTGCATCAACAACGCGATTACGCCCGGTGTGCTTGGCTTCATACAGCGCCTGGTCGGCGCTCAGCAGTAACTCCTCCAGTGTGATACGGCTGTTTTTGGTCCAGGTACTCAGGCCAATGCTGACGGTAATCGGCACAGTATCCCCGCCCACCCGCGGCAGGTGCTCGACGCTGCTGCGGATATGTTCAGCAATCAACAACGCGCCCTGGCTGTCGGTGTGCGGCAGCACCACCGCAAATTCTTCGCCACCATAGCGAGCCGCGAGGTCAGCAGGGCGGCGGATATTGCCGTCGATCACCTGCGCCACCGTGCGCAATGCCTCGTCGCCACCTTGATGGCCATGTCGGTCGTTAAAGGCCTTGAAGTGGTCCACATCGATCATCAGCACCGTCAATGGCTCGCCTGAACGCTGGGCGCGGTCCCATTCCAGGCGCAGGCGCTGGTCCAGGGGGCGGCGGTTGGCCAGGCCGGTGAGCGCATCGGTGGCTGCCAGTTCTGACAGCACCTGCTCGGCGCGATGGCGCCTGCGCAACTCCATGCAGAGCATCCAGGTCAACCATAAGAGGCCAATGCACAAAACCCCCGTGGCCCCGCTGATCAACAGCGCCGCACGCTTCCAGGATGCGAATATTTCCTCTGTCGACAAGCCTACGACGACGATCAGCGGTAAATCCCCCACAGTCGAGAAGGTGTAGAGGCGTTTTTCCTCATCCACACTTGAGGTGCCACGAAAGTTGCCGTCGCGCTCTTGCAGGATGCGCGCGACGTTGGGACGCTGACTGAGGTCCTTGTCGATCATGTCCCGTTCCAGCAACGGCTGTTGGGCCAGCAGGATGCCCTGCTGGTTGATCAGGTTGATGGTGCTGTCGTTGCCGATATTCAGGCTGCGGAACAGTTGCTGGAAATACGACAGGCGCATGGACGCCACGGCAACCCCGAGGAATCGTCCGTCGGGCCCGGAAACCCGGCGGCTGAATGCGATGCGCCATTGGTCTTCACACACGCAGCGCGCCATGAAGGGCCGGCTGATAAACAGGCCCAGGTCGGGGTTCTGTCGGTGAGCCTGAAAGTAATCACGGTCGGCGAAGTTGGCGGCTTCAGGCGTCAGCAACGAGGAATCGGCAATCACCTCGCCGGTCTTGTCCAGCAGCAGGATGTCGCCCTTGTACGGCGCCGCTTCCGAACGATCGAACAGCACCAGGTGACGGATGCTCGCCGATACACCCGCCAAATCACTGCGTTCGGTTGCTGCGATCAGGCCCTTGATCGATAAGTCGTACAGCTCGACGTTGCGCAGCACGTCGGCGTCGATCAGTTGGGTGATGTTATTGGCGCTGCGCTGGGCCGCCTGCAAGCTGTTGGCGTGTTCGCGGGTCAGCAACACCGCGACCACCAGCATGATCAGCAGCACCGTGACACAACTGCCGATGATCAGCAGCAGTTCCGGGCGGTGGGTAGGACGGGGAGGACGGGTGGTGCTTGGGCTCATCGGGCGTACTTCTGCTTCGAGGATGCCTTTAGCGTAGTTGCTGATAACGGCTCATGTGGTCTGGCTGTGAACGGTGCGGTTGCGCCCGGAGTGCTTGGCGTCATACAGCGCCCGGTCGGCGCTCAGCATCAGCTCTTCGAGTGAGCCACGGCTGCGTTTGTCCCAGGTACTGAGGCCGATGCTGACGGTGACGGACAGCGCGTCCCCGTCCGCCGGTGGCATGTGCTCCACCGCGCTGCGGATATGCTCGGCGATGATGCTCGCGCCTTCGTCGTCGGTATCCGGCAGGATCACCGCGAACTCTTCGCCGCCGTAACGGGCCGCAAGGTCGGCGGGGCGACGAATATTGCTGCCGATGACCCGGGCGACGTTGCGCAACGCCTCGTCACCGCCTTGATGGCCGTGGCGGTCGTTGAAGGCCTTGAAGTGGTCGACGTCGATCATCAGCAACGCCAGTGGTTCGCCCGAGCGTTGCGCGCGCTCCCATTCCAGGCGCAGGCGCTGGTCGAGGGTGCGGCGGTTGGCCAAGCCGGTGAGGGCGTCGGTGGCCGCCAGTTCCGACAACACCTTCTCGGCGCGATAACGGCGGCGCAGTTCCCGGCGCAGCATCCAGGTCAGCCACAGCAGACCAATGCAGAGCACACCGGTGGCGCCACTGATCAGTACGGCGGCACGTCTCCAGGCGGCAAACACGTCATCGCTGGACAGCGCCACCACCACAATCAGCGGCAGCGCGCCGACGCTGGTGAAGGTGTACAGCCGTTGCGTGCCACTGACGGTGGAGATGGCGCTGAAACTGCCGCTGCCTTCACGCAGCATTCTTTTGAAGTTAGGCCGCGCGCTCAGGTCCTTGTTGATCATGTCTCTTTCGAGCAGGGGTTGCTGGGCAAGCAGAATGCCGTCGTTGTTCACCAGGTTGATGCTGCTGCCGCTGCCGATGGTGAGGCTATTGAACAACTGGTCGAAATACGCCAGGCGCATGGTAGCCACGGCCACACCGGCGAATTCGCCGTTGGGCCCGGGCACCCGGCGGCTGAATGCGATGCGCCAGACTTGATCGCAGTCGCAATGGATCTTGAAGGGCCGGCTGATGAACAGACCCGCATCGGGGTTCTGCTGGTGGACCTGGAAATAGTCGCGGTTGGCGAAGTTGCGCGACGTGGGGGTCAGCGTCGAGGAGTCGGCGGTGACCGCGCCGGCCTTGTCCAGCAGCAGGACTTCACCTTTGAAAGGCGCAGCGGTGGACTGGTCGAACTGCACCATATGCAGCACTTCGGCGGAAACCTGCGGCAAGTCATGGCGGGTGGTTGCAGTGATCAGGCCGTTCAGGGCCAGGTCGTAGAGCTCGACGTTACGCAGTACATCGGCGTTGATCAGTTGGGTGATGTTGCTGGTGGAGCGCTTGGCCGCCTGCAGGGCGCTGGCGTGTTCGCGAGTCAGCAATACGGCAACGATGATCACGATCAGGATGACGGTAAGGCCACTGCCCAGAATCAGCAAAAGCTCCGGGCGTGCAGGCTGGGTAAAGGCGTGGCGTTCACTCATGGGACTGGCTTCGGCACTCAAGATGCTGGCAGTTTAGTTCCATGCTGTGAAAAATAAGTCGTCGCCGCTAAAAGAAAACTTGAAGGTTAAAAAACGTCAATCGGGTAGTCGACGATCACGCGGTATTCATCCACGTCCCGGTCCACTGCCGCGTAGCCATTGCCGCCGCGATTGGTTGCCCACTGCAGGCGTACGGCCAGGTCCTTGGCCTTGCCGCCTTGCACCACGTACTTGAGGTCGATGTCCCGTTCCCAATGCTTGGCGTTCTTGCCGTCGGCGCTGTACCAGGATGAGTAACCACGGCTGTCCGGGTCGACGGTGGTCAGGTCGGTCTTGCCGCTGATGTACGACACCGCCGAGGTCAGGCCCGGCAAGCCCAGCCCGACGAAGTCATAGGCGTACTTGAGCTTCCACGAGCGTTCGTTGGGGCCGTTGAAGTCGGAGTATTGCTGGGAGTTGTCCAGGTAAACACTGTCGCCCTGGCTGATGTAGTCGAACGGGGTGTTGCCGTTGACCCGCTGGTAGGCGGCGGTCACGGTGTGATTGCCGACGCCGACTGTGAAATGCAGGCTGTAGGTGTTGTTGTCGATGGTACCCAGCAGGGCTTTGCCGGTGTCCTGGGTGTGGTAGTAGTGCAGGCCTGGGTTGAGGCTGACCAGCTCGTTCAGTTGCCAGGTGTAGTCCAGGTCGTAGTAGTACTGGTTCCAGATGTCCTTGAGTTCGGACGCGTACAGGTTGCTGGTCAGCCCCGGCAGGCCACTGAAGGACACGCCGGCCCAGTCCATGTGCTGGCTGTCTTCACCGTTGGGCAAGGCGCCGTAGCTGGTGCCGATGCGCCGGTGGCCACTCTGGTTGTAGAGCTTGGTGAAGCTGGCCTGGCCGCCTTCGAACATCCAGCCGTCCAGGCTGTGGTTGGTCAGGCTCACGCCGCGGAAGGTCTGCGGCAGCATGCGGGTCATGCCGCCGGCAATTACCGGGTTGTTGAGGAACAGGTCGCCGGCTTTCAGTTCGGTGTTGAAGGCACGCATTTTCAGGGTCGCGCCGGCGGTGGAGAACGAGCCAGGCGCTTTACCGTTGCCGGAGCTCACCGGCAGGATGCTGGAACCGTCGGTGCCGCCACCGCCGTCGAGCTTGAGGCCGAGCATGGCGTTGGCGTCCAGGCCGAAGCCGACGGTGCCTGGGGTGTAGCCGGATTCGAAAATGCCGATGATGCCCTGGCCCCATTCCTTGCTGTCATCGGTGTGAATGTCGCGACGGTCGCGGTTCATGTAGTAGTTGCGGGTGTTGATCTTGAAGCTGGAACCTTCGACGAAACCGTCGGCGGTCGGGGTGTCTGCCGCGTGGGCAAGGGGAACGATCGTTGCAGCAATCGCGAGGAATAACGGGGTGAACGTCAGCGAGGTTTTCACCGGTGGAGCTCCTTTGGGTCAATCGAAACCGGCCAGTGTTGTTGGGGTTCCTGGCCTTTTTTCAGCGCAAAAAAAAGCCGCTGAACTCAGCGGCTTTAAGACAGATTCCCAGTGTAGAGCCCTGGAAATAAGTCGAGGGAAATCGGGGGAGAGCGGGTCGGTCTTAACCGCTGCGCTCATCGATGCGACAAATTAGCGCAGGTGAGCGGTGCGATACAGAGTGTAACAAGATAATGACTGTTGCCCAAATCGCAACAGTCTGGTGGTGTGGACGCGGGGCGTCCTGACAACCCCACGCAAGAATGTTAGCGTGCTTGCCATTCCCACGTAGTCGATGAGCCCGCCTTCCATGAAAAAGACTGTCCTCGCCTTCAGCCGCGTCACCCCGGAAATGATCGAACGCCTGCAACAGGATTTCGACGTTATTGCGCCTAACCCAAAGCTGGGCGACATCAATGCCCAGTTCAACGAGGCTTTGCCGCACGCCCACGGGCTGATCGGCGTAGGCCGCAAATTGGGCCGCGCCCAACTGGAAGGCGCGAGCAAGCTGGAAGTGGTCTCCAGTGTGTCGGTGGGCTACGACAACTACGACCTGGCGTACTTCAATGAGCGCGGGATCATGCTCACCAACACTCCCGATGTGCTCACCGAAAGCACCGCCGACCTGGCCTTCGCCCTGCTGATGAGCAGCGCCCGCCGGGTCGCCGAACTGGACGCCTGGACCAAGGCCGGCCAGTGGAAAGCGAGTGTCGGCGCGCCGCTGTTTGGCTGTGATGTACACGGCAAGACCCTGGGCATTGTCGGCATGGGCAACATCGGCGCGGCCATCGCCCGTCGTGGTCGCCTGGGCTTCAATATGCCGATCCTGTACAGCGGCAACAGCCGCAAGACCGAACTGGAACAGGAGCTCGGCGCGCAATTGCGCAGCCTCGACCAGTTGCTGGCCGAAGCGGATTTCGTCTGCCTGGTGGTGCCGTTGAGCGAGAAAACCCGCCACCTGATCAGCCATCGCGAACTGGGCCTGATGAAGTCCAGCGCAATCCTGGTGAACATCTCCCGTGGCCCGGTGGTGGATGAGCCGGCGCTGATTCAAGCCCTGCAAAACCAGACCATCCGCGGCGCCGGCCTGGATGTGTACGAGCAGGAGCCACTGTCCGAGTCGCCACTGTTCCAGCTGAGCAACGCCGTGACCCTGCCGCACATCGGCTCGGCCACTAACGAGACCCGCGAAGCCATGGCCAACCGTGCCCTGGAAAACCTGCGCAGTGCGCTGCTGGGCCAGCGTCCGCAGGACCTGGTGAACCCGCAGGTGTGGAAGGGCTGATCACTGCTTGTTGTCTGTAGGAACGAGCTTGCTCGTGAAGAACCTGAAGGCGATGTGTTTATTCAGGCTGCCCGCGTTATCGTTGACGTTTTTCGCGGGCAAGCCCGCTCCTACAGTTTTCAGCGTGCAAGTCGATAACGGTCTATAGATCGTCATCCCTGATCCACAGAAGGTTTTTATGTCCACCACCAAAGCCCGCGCAGACTCACTCTCGCTTCTGCTCTTTACCTTGCGCAGCGGCAAGCTGATGGCGATCAACCTGCTGAAAGTCAGTGAAATCATTCCCTGCCCACCGCTGACCAAGCTGCCGGAGTCGCACCCGCACGTCAAAGGCATCGCCACCTTGCGCGGCGCCGCCTTGTCGGTGATCGATCTGAGCCGGGCGCTGGGGGAAATGCCCCTGCAAGACCCGGACGGTGGCTGCCTGATCGTCACCGATGTAAGCCGTTCCAAGCAGGGCCTGCATGTGCAGGCGGTGAGCAAGATCGTGCACTGCCTGACCACCGATATTCGCCCGCCGCCGTTTGGCTCCGGTGGCACGCGTTCGTTTATCACCGGTGTGACCCAGGTCGAAGGCGCCTTGGTGCAGGTATTGGACATCGAAAAAGTCATCCACGGCATCGCCCCGGCGCAGATCGAAGCGGCGCCCACCGACCTGACCATGGAAGAAGCCGAAGTGCTGGGCAACGCCCGAATCCTGGTGGTGGACGACAGCCAGGTGGCCCTGCAGCAATCGGTGCACACCCTGCGCAACCTCGGCCTGACCTGCCACACCGCCCGCAGCGCCAAGGAAGCGATCGACCGTTTGCTGGAGCTGCAAGGCACTGTCGAGCAAATCAACGTGGTGGTCTCGGACATCGAAATGTCCGAAATGGACGGCTACGCCTTCACCCGCACCCTGCGGGAAACACCGGACTTCCAGGACCTCTACGTGCTGCTGCACACCTCCCTGGACAGTGCGATGAACAGCGAAAAAGCCCGCCTGGCCGGTGCCAATGCGGTGCTCACCAAGTTCTCCTCCCCCGAACTGACCAAGTGCCTGGTGGTGGCTGCCCAGACCGTGGCGCAACAAGGCCTGTGACCGGTGGGTGAATACTTCCAGCTGCTGCGCCGTGACCTCATCGGCAGCCTGCCCGCGCCGCAATGGCCGGCAGATATCCAGCTGGATCATTACCACGAAGCAATGGCTCCGGCGATCCACGCGGTATTGAGCCTGGCCCAGGAACAAGGCGGCGGACGCGTCGGCCCCCTTGAACACTGGCGCCAGCAGTTCATCACCGACGCCGAGTTCGACCCGAAGCTGTGCCTGGTGGCCAGTAATGCCAGTGGCATCCTCGGCGTGTCCCAATGCTGGACCAGCGCCTACATCAAGAACCTGGCCATTCATCCGTGTGCCCAAGGCATGGGGCTGGGCCGGGCGTTATTGCTGCACACCTTCCACGTGTTCAAACAACGCGGCGAGGCGTTTGTCGACCTCAAGGTGCTGGAGTCCAATCGGCGGGCCCGGCACCTGTATGAAAGTGTCGGCATGGTGTTTGTGCTTCGGGACCTGGTGCCCGAGGAATAGAAGCACTGGCGCATAACTTGCTTTGTACAGAGGCAGAACGGTGAGCAGAGGCAAAAACCCGCCGCCGTTCATGAGCGCCTTCTGACCTTGCCTGGTGACAGATCCTCTATGAATACCCACTTTTCCTGCGTCGGTTGCGGTAAATGCTGCACCGACCACCATGTGCCCCTGACCCTCGAAGAAGCCCGCAGCTGGGCGGCTGACGGCGGCAATGTCATCGTGCTGGTGGAGGGTTTCCTGGGCACCGGGCTTGGGCTGCCCGAGTTGCAGCGCGAACACGCACAAAGGCGTTCCGCCATCGTCCCCAGCGGCAACACCGAGGCGTATGTGGCAATCACCTTTGCCGCCTATAACGCCGGGCGCTGCCGGAATCTTGACGAAGACGACCGTTGCCGCATTTACGAGCGGCGGCCGTTGGTGTGCCGTATCTACCCGATGGAGATCAACCCGCACATCCCGTTGAACCCGGGCGCCAAGGACTGCCCGCCGGAATCCTGGGAGCAGGGGCCGGCGCTGATCGTGGGCGGCGAGTTGATGGACAAGGAGCTGGCCGAGTTGATCCGCCGCTCACGCCAGGCTGACCGCGACGACATCCAGGCCAAGGAAGCCGTGTGTGGTTTGCTGGGCATCCATACCACGGCGCTCAAGGGCGATGGGTTTACCGCGTACCTGCCGGATATGGGCCTGTTTGCCCAGGCGATCGAGTTGGCGACGCAAGAGGACGTGCAGGCCAATGAGTGGGTATTCCATGTGTCCGGGATGGATATTGCCGAGCAGTTGCTGGATGCCGGCGCCCGGATTGCCACCGAGGTGCCGGCCAACTATGCGTTCATTTCGTTGCGGGCGGCTTGAGCTAAAAGCTGGCCAGGCATTCGATTTCGACCCGGGCATCCAGTATTAAACCGCCCGCGGCAAAGGTCGTTCGAGTGGGAAGACGATTCGCTGAAAAGTAGCGGGCATAGACTTTATTCATGGCCGCGAAGTCGTTGATGTTCGCGAGGATTACCGTGCATTTGGCGACCCTGTCCATGCCCAGCTCTTTCTCCTCGAGTATGCATTCGTAATGCTTCCAAGGCCTTGGCTGTTTGTGCGCGAATGCCTCCGCTGACCAGTTCGCCGCGCTCGTCAAGTCCCAGCAGCCCGGAGATGTAGAGGGTTTGCCCCACTTGCACCGTTTGCGAGAAAGGCAAGCCACCCTCTGCCGGCGTATACAACATCGGAACCGGATCGCTGTTTGAGGTGCGCAGGTAACGCTGGGTAATCAGCGAGTACTGGCCACTTTCCTTCAAGCGTTGAAGCGCCTGGTTCAGCGCCAAACGCAGGTCGGGCTCGCCCTTGCGAACCCCAATGGCGACGCCGCTGCCGAGCATTTCATCGACAATCCCAGGCCCCGCGAACTCAAAGCCCGCGCCCTCTGGGGTTTTCAGCAAGGCGTCGGAGATCTCGAGGGTGTCTTGCAACGTTGCGTCGATATCGCCGGCCAGCAGGCTGCTGATCAACTCGGCATTCAGGTTGAAACTTCGTACCACCACGCCATGGGGTACCCATCGCGCCAAGGCATAGGCTTCTCGGCTGGTGCCCGCCAGCACGCCAATCCGTTTGCCTTGAAGCGCCTTGGCCTCAGGCACAAGCCCGAGGCGCTTGCGCGCTACCAGCCTCGTTTCAAGGGCGTAGAGATTATCGGTGAAGTCGATTTTCTGCCGCCGTGCCGGGGTGGCCGACATGGGCATGATCGCATCGAATCGACGCGCCTCGAGTGCTGCCAGGTTGGTTGCATACTCTTGATCGACCCACACGCAGCGCGCCTTGAGTTCGGCGCACAAGGCATTGCCCAACTCAATGTTCAAACCGACCAGCTCACCTTGGGCATTGCGGCTTTCAAACGGCGGTACCAGCGCCTCCACCCCGAAGCGTATCTCGGCCAGCGATTTTTCAGCCGCGTACGTTACGGAGCACAGGGTTCCTGTGGCCGTAGATAAAACCAGTGCCAATAGTATTCTCAGGGATGTCATTTGCCTGTCCTGTAGGAAGAAAAGTGGGAGGCGTCCCGGCCCCGTTACCGGCGCCTGCCCCCCTCAGAAGCTTTCACAGCCACACGCTGGCCTTCAATCAAGGCACTTCCGTTCTTCCCGTAGGAGTTGACTCAAAACCTTGTCGGACGTTTTTTGATCTACCGCCGCTTACTCCAGAACTCCTCCGCCAACCGCCGCAAATCCTCCGCCAGCCCCGCCACATCGCCTGAGCTGAGCTGGCTCTGCTGGCCGGCGCTGACTGTCACCTCGCCGGCATTGCGAATGCCGATGATGTTGCGGTTGATGTCCTCGCTGACTGCGCTTTGCTCTTCCACCGCCGCCGCGATCTGCTGGCTCATGGCAGTAATCTGGGTCACCCGCTGGCTGATGCCATCCAGCGCCGCCGCGGCGCGCTGGGCCTGGTCGACACTGGCCTCCACATGCTGGCTGCTTTGCGCCATGGCTTGCACCGCATCCCGGGCGCCGCCTTGCAGTGTGCTGATCATGCGCTGGATTTCATTGGTCGAATCCTGCGTACGCTGGGCCAGCCCGCGTACTTCATCGGCCACCACGGCGAACCCGCGTCCCTGTTCCCCGGCCCGCGCCGCTTCGATGGCGGCATTGAGCGCCAGCAAGTTGGTCTGTTCGGCAATCGCCCGGATCACTTCCAGCACCCCGGAAATATCGCCGCTGTGGCTTTCCAGTTGATGGATCACTTCGGTGGCCCGTGCCAGTTCCCGGGACAAACGCAGCACCGCATCGCGGCTTTCATCCACCCGCTGGTGGCCTTCCCGGGTCTCGCTGCCAGCCTGGTCAGCGGCCTTGGAAGCCTGCAGCGCGTGCTCGGCGACTTGCGCCACGCTGGCGGCCATTTGATTGATCGCGGCGGCAACCTGATCGGTCTGGGTTTGTTGGCCGAGGCTGCTGCAGTGGCTGCTGTCCAGCTGCTCTACCAACGCCGCTGCATGCCCGGATAGACGTCGCGAGGCGTCACCAATCCGGCCGACCACCGCACCCACCTGGGCTTCCAGCATCTGCATGGCAAACTCGATACGCCCGAACTCATCCCCGCGTCCGGTGTAGATCGTCTGGCTCAGCGTGTTGTCAGCAATCAGCCGCGCCCGCTGGTTCAACTGCGCCAGAGGCCGTAACGCACCGTGCACGCCCGCTACCCCCACGGCACATGCCGCCGTCAGCGCCAGCAGTTGCCAGGCCACGGGATAGGTCGCCAGTCCAAGGCCCAAGGCCCACGTTGCGGCGCAAACCCCCAGCACCCACGCCGACAACTTGAGGGTCACTCCCACTACCGGCGGCGCCCGCCGAGTGCCGGCCCGCAAGCGGGCATAGGCCCGTTCGGCCAGTTGCACCCGCCGCGCATCGGGCTTGGTGCGCACCGACTGATACTCCACCGTGACGCCGTCCCGGGTGACCGGCGTGGCGTAGGCGCTGACCCAGTAGTGATCGCCGTTCTTGCAACGATTTTTCACCATGCCCATCCACGAGCGGCCGCTTTTCAACACCTGCCACATGTGCGCAAACGCAGCCGGCGGCATGTCCGGGTGACGCAGCAGGTTGTGCGGGGTACCCAACAACTCCTCGCGGGTGTAGCCGCTGATATCGATGAAGTCCTGGTTGGCGTAGGTAATTGCGCTAGTCAGGTCAGTGGTCGAGAGGATGTTGGCGTCGGGGGCAAAATCCACATTTCGACCGGTGACCGGCAGATTGATCTTCATGGAAACGCGCGCTCGTGATTGTTGGAGGAGTCGGCAGGGCGTCGACTCTAAGCGCACGGGTTGGGCAAATACTGATCCAGCTCATGTTCGGTGCAATTAATTGGCCATTACGGCCTGGCGGGCGGTGCGTCAAGACGGTAGGGCTGGACGATGCGCTGGTATTCGCCACTCTGCATCAGTTGCTCGAGGGCGCAGTTAAGGTCATTGCGCAGCGCGGTGTCGGGCTTGCGCAGGGCAATTGCCACGCCGTTACCCAGCAGATCGGTGGAGACGGCGGGGCCGAGGAAGTCGAAAATCTGGCCGTCGGCGGTGTCGAGCAGCGCCTCACGAATTTCCACCGTGCCTTGCAGCGTCGCATCGATGTCGCCGGCCAACAGGCTGCGGACCAATTCGTCATTGCGCCAGAAACCCTTGACGATCACGCCCTTCGGCGCCCACTTCGCCAGGGCAAACGCCTCGCGGTTGCTGCCCACCAGCACGCCCACGCGCTTGCCCTTCAGCGACCGAGGGGTCGGCATCAAGCCTGATGTCTTGCGGGCCACCAGGCGCGTGATCATCGGATAGAGGTCATCGGTGAAATTCACTCGCCGGTGCCGTTTCGACGTAGGGGCGATGCCCATGATCGCGTCGAATTGCCTGGCTTCAAGGGCGGTGAAATTTTCCACCAGGATCTGGTCGACCCAGGTACATCGCATATTGAGCTGTATGCACAGGGCGTTACCCAATTCGATGTTCAGTCCTACAAGTTGGCCTTGTTGATTGCGGCTTTGAAAGGGCGGGAACTGCGCGGCCACGGCAAAACGAATTTCGCTGCGTGGTTGATCACCGGCCGCAGCGATGGAGACGACACCGTCTATCAGCGACAAGCCCAGCACAACACAGGTGCGTATAAGAACCACAGGGACGTCCTATTCCGGAAAACCAGCTGCACCACGTCCAGCCCAGAGCGAAAAAGTCGGGGCTGGCGGGTGCGTGCAAGCTTTCAAGAATTGGCCGCAGGCCTACAAGGCGAAACGTCAGTAACTCTTGTAGGCATAAATCTCCATTGCGAAGGATTTATTACCGGTCAGCGCTTGCCCATGGAGCGACGGGTGCCGGGCGGTGCCATGCCCGGGCTCTTGGTGTGGCCGTTCTTCGCGCCGTTTTTGTACCACGGCTGGCTGGCGTTTTTTGCCCCGGCCAGTTCGCCCGGCTTGAACGGAAACTTGAATGCCGGGATCTCGGCCTTGGTTTCGCCTTCGACGCTGTCAGGATTGGCCTGTTGGTCGATGTCGACCGCTTCAACAGCGGGTTGTGTCGGGGAATTCATGGAAGCTCCGGGGAGTACTGAAAATGACGCGGGCCCGACTTGCAGGCCACACCGCCGCGCAGTATACCTGCGCGCCTCGGATCTTTAACCACTGCTCGTACGAATGGTCGGACTTTACTGACGGCGCTGTCAGTTAGCAGTCACTTTGCTGACCGGGTTGGCGGGCTATAAAGAACCTACATTCTTCCGATCCTTTGCCCTGGCGCCTCACCCCATGCACATTCAACGAAAAACGGCCTTGATCGTGGGCGTCCTTGTGGTATTGGCCGTGGTTGCCTGGGTGGTGACCCGCCCGGCCAAAACCAAACTGACTGCGTCGGCAGCGATTCCAGTGCGAGTGATCAGCGTCAAACAGCAGGACATCCCGGGTTTTGTCAGCGGCATTGGTTCGGTGCTGTCGTTGCACAGCGTGGTGATCCGCCCGCAGATCGACGGCATCCTCACCAAATTGCTGGTCAAGGAAGGTCAACTGGTGAAGACCGGCGACCTGCTGGCGACCATTGATGACCGCTCGATCCGCGCCAGCCTGGACCAGGCCAAGGCGCAACTGGGGGAAAGCCAGGCGCAACTGCAAGTCGCGCTAGTCAACCTCAAGCGCTACAAGGAACTGAGCATCGACGACGGCGTGTCCAAGCAGACCTATGACCAGCAACAAGCCCTGGTCAACCAGCTCAAGGCCACGGCCCAAGGCAACCAGGCGGCCATTGACTCGGCTCAGGTGCAGCTTTCCTACACGCAGATTCGCTCTCCGGTCACCGGTCGCGTCGGGATTCGCACGGTGGATGAAGGCAACTTCCTGCGCATGAGCGACACCCAGGGCTTGTTCTCCGTGACCCAGATCGACCCGATTGCCGTCGAGTTTTCCCTGCCGCAACAAATGCTGCCGACTCTGCAACGCCTGATCACCGCGCAACTGCCCGCCGACGTCAACGCCTATATGGGCGCCGACACCGACGGCCAGACCGGCGACCTCCTGGGCGAAGGTCGCCTGAGCCTGATCGACAACCAGATCAGCGGCACCACCGGCACCATCCGCGCCAAGGCCGAGTTCAGCAACGGCGCGCAAAAACTCTGGCCGGGGCAACTGGTGACGATCCGGATCCAGACCGCCCTGCACAAGAACGCCCTGGTGGTACCGCCCACCGTCGTGCAACGCGGGCTGGATTCGCACTTCGTATACCGGCTCAAGGGTGACAAGGTAGAGGTGGTGCCGGTGCAGGTGCTGTATCAGAACAGCGACATGAACATCCTCCAGGGCGTGCAGGCCGGCGACGTGCTGGTCAGCGACGGCCAGTCACGGCTCAAGGCAGGCGCTCAGGTCGAGGTGCTCAAGGAGCCGCCGCAGGTGATCCAGACCGTTGATGCCAAGGTGCAGCCATGAGTGGCAGTCGTTCGCCGTCGGCCTGGTGCGTCGACCATCCGGTCGCCACCTTGCTGCTGACCTTCGCCCTGGTGTTACTCGGGATGATTGCCTTCCCACGACTGGCCATCGCCCCACTGCCGGAAGCGGAATTTCCGACGATTCAGGTCAGCGCCACGCTGCCCGGCGCCAGCCCGGACACCATGGCGTCCTCCGTGGCCACGCCGTTGGAAGTGCAATTCAGCGCCATCCCCGGCATGACCCAGATGACCTCCAGCAGTGCCTTGGGCTCCAGCCTCCTGACCCTGCAATTCACCCTCACCAAGAGCATCGACACCGCCGCGCAAGAAGTGCAGGCGGCGATCAACACCGCGTCCGGCAAACTGCCCAGCGACATGCCAAGCCTGCCGACCTGGAAGAAGGTCAACCCGGCGGACAGCCCGGTGCTGATCCTCAGCGTCAGCTCCGACAGCATGCCCAGCACCGAACTGAGCGACTACGTGGAAACCCTGCTGGCCCGTCAGATCAGCCAGATCGACGGCGTAGGCCAAATCAACATCACCGGCCAGCAACGCCCGGCCATCCGGGTGCAGGCGTCAGCCGATAAACTCGCGGCCATCGGCCTGACCCTGGCGGACGTGCGCCTGGCGATCCAGCAATCGAGCCTGAACCTGGCCAAGGGCGCGATCTACGGCGAAAACAGCGTGTCGACCTTGTCGACCAACGACCAGTTGTTCCATCCCGAGGATTACGCCCAACTGATCGTGTCCTACAAGGACGGGGCGCCCGTACAACTGCGGGATATCGCCAAAGTCGTCAACGGTTCGGAAAACGCCTACGTGCAGGCCTGGTCCGGCGACACGCCAGGGGTCAACCTGGTGATCTCCCGCCAGCCTGGGGCGAATATCGTCGAGACCGTGGACCGCATTCAATCCGAGCTGCCACGCCTGCAAGCCATGTTGCCGGCCTCGGTGCAGGTCAGCGTATTGACCGACCGTACCAAGACCATCCGCGCGTCCTTGCATGAAGTGGAAGTGACCCTGCTGATCGCCATCCTGCTGGTGGTGGCGGTGATGGCGCTGTTCCTGCGCCAGTTGTCGGCCACGTTGATTGTGTCCAGCGTGCTCGGTGTGTCGCTGGTCGCCAGTTTTGCGCTGATGTACCTGATGGGCTTCAGCCTGAACAACCTGACCCTGGTGGCGATCGTGATCTCCGTGGGGTTTGTGGTGGACGATGCCATCGTGGTGGTGGAAAACATTCACCGCCATCTGGAGGCGGGCCTCGACAAGCGCGAAGCGGCGATCAAGGGCGCGGGGGAAATCGGCTTTACCGTGGTGTCCATCAGCTTCTCGCTGGTGGCGGCGTTTATTCCGCTGCTATTCATGGGCGGTGTGGTCGGGCGGTTGTTCAAGGAGTTTGCGCTGACGGCCACCTCGACCATCCTGATTTCGGTGGTGGTCTCACTGACGCTGGCGCCCACCCTGGCCGCGTTGTTCATGCGCGCCCCGACCCATCACGCCCACGACAAACCCGGCTTCAGCGAGCGCCTGCTTGCCGGCTATGCGCGCAATCTGCGCCGCGCGTTGGCCCACCAGCGCACCATGGCCGCAATCTTCATGGTGACCTTGGCCCTGGCCGTGGTCGGCTACGTGTTCATCCCCAAGGGGTTCTTCCCGGTACAAGACACCGGCTTCGTCCTCGGTACCAGCGAAGCGGCGGCTGACGTGTCCTTCCCGGACATGGTCGCCAAGCACAAGGCGATCGCCGAGATCGTCAAGGATGACCCGGCGGTGGAAGCGTTTTCCCATTCGGTGGGCGTGACCGGCAGCAACCAGACCATCGCCAACGGCCGGTTCTGGATCGCCTTGAAAGATCGCGGAGATCGCGACGTGTCAGCCAGCCAGTTTATCGACCGGATCCGGCCGAAACTGGCGAAAGTGCCGGGCATCGTGCTGTACCTGCGTGCCGGCCAGGACATCAACTTAAGCTCCGGCCCCAGCCGCGCCCAGTACCAGTACGTGCTCAAGAGCAACGACGGCCCGACCCTGAATACCTGGACCCAGCGCCTCACCGAAAAACTGCGGGCCAACCCGGCGTTCCGCGACCTGTCCAACGACTTGCAGCTGGGTGGCAGCATCACCCACATCAGCATCGACCGTCAGGCCGCTGCGCGTTTTGGTCTCACCGCCACCGATGTGGACCAGGCGCTGTACGACGCCTTCGGCCAGCGCCAGATCAACGAGTTCCAGACCGAGATCAACCAGTACCAGGTGGTGCTGGAGCTGGACACCCAGCAACGCGGCAAGGCCGAAAGCCTGAACTACTTCTACCTGCGCTCGCCGCTGACCAACGAGATGGTGCCGCTGTCGGCGGTGGCCAAGGTCGACCCGCCCACCGTCGGGCCATTGTCCATCAGCCATGACGGCATGTTCCCGGCGGCCAACCTGTCGTTCAACCTGGCGCCGGGCGTCGCGTTGGGCGATGCGGTGATCATGCTCAACCAGGCCAAGAACGAAATCGGCATGCCGACTACCATCATCGGCAACTTCCAGGGCGCGGCCCAGGCGTTCCAGAGTTCGTTGGCCAGCCAGCCCTGGCTGATCCTTGCGGCACTGGTGGCGGTCTACATTATCCTGGGTGTGCTGTACGAGAGCTTCGTGCACCCGCTGACGATCATCTCCACCTTGCCGTCGGCGGGTTTGGGCGCGTTGATCATGCTGTCCCTGATGGGCCAGGACTTTTCGATCATGGCCCTGATCGGCCTGGTGCTGCTGATCGGTATCGTGAAGAAGAACGGCATCCTGATGATCGACTTTGCCCTGGATGCCCAGCGTGTACGCGGCTTGCCGCCTGAAGAGGCGATTTATGAAGCCTGTGTCACGCGGTTCCGGCCGATCATCATGACCACCCTCGCCGCGTTGCTGGGGGCGGTGCCGCTGATGCTGGGCTCCGGCCCCGGTGCAGAAATGCGCCAGCCACTCGGTATCGCGGTGGTGGGCGGGTTGCTGGTGAGCCAGGCGCTGACGCTGTTCACCACGCCGGTCATATACTTGTACCTTGAGAAGTTTTTCCATAGACCCAAACCAGCTCCCCAGCTGGCAACCACACTCTGAGGCTGAGGCCCCGTCCTGGAACAAAAGGCTCATGCGTGTACTGATTATTGAAGACGAAGAAAAAACCGCCGACTACCTGCACCGCGGCCTGACGGAGCAAGGCTATACCGTCGACGTTGCCCGTGAAGGTGTCGAGGGTTTGCACCTGGCCCTGGAGAACGATTACGCGGTAATCGTGCTCGACGTGATGCTGCCCGGCCTGGATGGCTTTGGCGTGTTGCGTGCACTGCGGGCGCGCAAGCAAACGCCGGTGATCATGCTGACCGCCCGCGAGCGCGTGGAAGACCGCATTCGCGGCCTGCGCGAAGGTGCGGACGATTACCTCGGCAAGCCATTCTCGTTCCTCGAACTGGTGGCGCGCCTGCAGGCCCTGACTCGCCGCAGTGGCGGGCACGAGCCGGTGCAGGTGACCATCGCCGACCTGTGGATCGACCTGATCAGTCGCAAGGCCAGCCGCAACGGCGTTCGCCTGGACCTGACCGCCAAGGAGTTCTCGCTGCTCAGCGTGTTGGCCCGGCGCCAGGGTGAAATCCTGTCCAAGACCTCAATTGCGGAAATGGTCTGGGACATCAATTTCGACAGCGACGCCAACGTGGTGGAAGTGGCGATCAAGCGCCTGCGGGCCAAGCTCGACGGGCCGTTCGAACAGAAACTGCTGCACACCATCCGCGGCATGGGTTATGTGCTGGAGAACCGCAGTGTCGGCTAACTCCATCGCCCTGCGCCTGAGTGGCATGTTCACGTTGGTGGCGCTGCTGATCTTCCTGTTGATCGGCGGCGCGCTGTACCAGCAGGTGGACAAAGGCCTGGGCCTGTTGCCCGGTGCCGAGCTGGATGCGCGTTACAGCGTGCTGGAGTCTTCGGTGAACCGCTTTGGTACGCCGGACCACTGGGCGAAGATCACCGCCAAGCTCAAGCTGTTGGGTGAGGAAGACAAGCGCATCCGCTTCTGGGTGGTGAGCAGCGATCCGACCTACGAATACGGCAACCCGGACGCGCAGATTCGGGCCTTTGCCGAAGGCCCGACCGGCAAGCGCGATTTGCACCTGCCGGGCCATCATCATCCGTTCAAAGTGCTGGTCAGCCAGTTCCCGGCCAAGGACCAGCGTCCGCCGTTGCGCTTCATGATCGCCGTCGACACCGAGAACTTTCGCGCCACCCAGCATCAACTGCTGGTGGCGCTGATCAGCCTGGCATTTGTCGGCGTGGTGCTGGCGTCGCTGCTGGGGTTTTGGGTCGCACGTATCGGCCTCAAGCCGCTGATCAAACTGTCGGATGAGGCGCAGAAACTCGCGCCACCGAAACTCTCCGGGCGCCTGCAACTGTCGCCGTTGCCGCCGGAGCTGAAGCAGTTCGTCAATTCCTTCAACTCGACCCTCGACCGGGTGGAGCAGGCCTATTCGCGCCTGGAGTCGTTCAACGCCGATGTGGCCCATGAACTGCGCTCACCGTTGACCAACCTGATTGGCCAGACCCAGGTGGCACTGACCCGTGGGCGTTCGGCCGAGCATTACTTCGAGGTGCTGCAATCGAACCTCGAAGAGCTGGAACGGCTGCGTTCGATCATCAATGACATGCTGTTCCTGGCCAGCGCCGACCAGGGCAGCAAGGCCACCAAGTTGATCAGCAGTTCACTGGCGGACGAAGTGGCGACCACCCTGGACTATCTGGACTTCATCCTCGAAGACGCCCAGGTGCAGGTCCGCGTGAGCGGCGATGCCCAGGTGCAGATCGAGAAGGCGCATTTGCGCCGGGCGTTGATCAACCTGTTGAGCAATGCGGTGCAGCACACGCTGCCTGGGCAGGTGATCGAGGTGAAGATCGAAGTGTTGGAGGATCACGTGGCGATCGGGGTGACCAACCCGGGTGATGAGATTGCCAGTGAGCACCTGCCCCGGTTGTTCGAGCGGTTCTATCGGGTGGATGCGTCCCGCAGCAATAGCGGGGCGAATCACGGCTTGGGGCTGGCGATCGTCAAGGCGATCGCGCTGATGCACGGCGGGGATGTGTTTGTGCGCAGCGAGGGCGGCGGCAATACCTTTGGCATTACGCTGCCGGTGTAACGGCTGACCGCCCTCAGTTACTCAACCGAACCCCGCCCAAACTGCCACTTAGCTCATAGGCCGCCAGTTCCGCCTGATGGGCGGCCATGATCTCCGGCAGCGAACTGCGCAGGTATTCCACCCACGTCTTGATCTTCGCATCCAGGTATTGGCGCGACGGGTAGATGGCGTACAGGTTCAGTTCCTGGGAGCGATAGTTGGGCATCACCCGCACCAGGGTGCCGTTGCGCAGGCCTTCAATCGCCGCATACACCGGCAACAGGCCAACGCCCATGCCGCTGGTGATGGCGGTCTTCATCGCATCCGCCGAGTTCACCAGGAACGGTGAGCTGTTGATGGCCACGCTCTCCTGGCCCTCGGGCCCGTTGAACGACCATTTGTCCAGCTGAATCACCGGGCTGACCAGGCGCAAGCAGGCGTGGTTAAGCAGGTCGCTGGGCCGTTGTGCACAGCCATTGGCCTTGACGTAAGCCGGCGACGCACAAGCGATGCTGTAAGTTATCCCCAGGCGTTGCGAAACAAAACCCGAATCCGGCAGTTCGCTGGCGAGCACGATGGACACGTCGTAGCCCTCGTCCAGCAGGTCCGGGACGCGGTTGGCCATGGTCAGGTCAAAGGTCACGTCCGGGTGGGTGCGGCGGTAGCGGGCAATCGCATCGATCACGAAGTGCTGGCCGATGCCGGTCATGGTGTGCACCTTCAGCTGCCCGGCCGGGCGGGCGTGGGCGTCGCTGGCTTCGGCCTCGGCTTCCTCGACGTACGCCAGGATCTGCTCGCAACGCAGCAAATAGCGCTTGCCGGCCTCGGTCAGGGCGATGCGGCGGGTGGTGCGGTTGAGCAAACGGGTTTGCAGATGGGCCTCAAGGTTGGAGACCGCGCGCGAGACGTTGGCCGTGGTGGTGTCCAGTTGCACGGCGGCGGCGGTGAAGCTGCCGGCTTCGGCCACACAACTGAAGGCGCGCATGTTTTGCAAAGTGTCCATGGGGTGCTCTCTGGGAGATGGCAAATTGTGACACGAAGTTTCTTTTTTTTGCAGAGCGAATAATGAACCTACGAACGGATTATCGCCTGAACGGTAACAAAGATTCACAAGAATCCCACCTTATCGCCATCCGGCCCGGCCCTTAGAATTGCGCCACCTTCCCCGCAACACCCTCTCAGGAATTCGCAGCAGTGCCGCGTCGCATCAGCAGAGAGCTGAAGACTCTCAGTGTTTGGGCCTTATCGTTAGCAATCAGCGGCTGCATCGGAACCGGAGGAATTGCCCCTCAAGGCCAGTCACTCGTCGCCAATTCATTGGCCACCGACGAAGCGATCAACACCGCCGCCCGGGACGCCCACTGGCCCACCGCGCAATGGTGGCAAGCCTACGGCGACCCGCAACTCAACCACTGGATCGACCTCGCCGTGCAAGGCAGCCCGAACATGGCCATGGCCGCCGCTCGTGTGCGCGAAGCCCGGGCCATGGCCGGGATCGCCGAGTCGGCCGAGTCGTTGCAGGTCAATGGCGACGCCACGCTCAAACGCCATAACTGGCCCAGCGACCAATTCTACGGCCCGGGCGCGCTGGACAATTCCACCACCTGGGACAACAACGCTTCCCTGGGCTTGAGCTATGCCCTCGATCTCTGGGGCCGCGAAAGCAATGCCACCGAGCGTGCCGTGGACATGGCCCACATGAGCGCAGCCCAAGCGCGCCAGGCCCAGCTCGAATTACAGAACAACGTGGTGCGCGCGTATATCCAGCTGTCGTTGCACTTCGCCCAGCGCGATATCGTGGCCGCCACCCTGGCTCAGCAACAACAGATCCTCGACCTGGCGCAAAAGCGTCTGAATGGCGGGATCGGCACCCACTTTGAAGTCAGCCAGGCCGAGACGCCGCTGCCGGAAACCCATCGGCAACTGGATGCTTTGGATGAAGCCATCGCCCTGAGTCGCAACCAGCTGGCTGCGTTGGCGGGCAAGGGGCCGGGGGAGGGCGCGCAGTTACAGCGGCCCACGCTGTCCCTCGGTGCACCGCTTAAATTGCCGTCGACCTTGCCCGCCGAACTGCTCGGCCAGCGCCCGGACGTGGTTGCCAGCCGCTGGCAAGTGGCGGCCCAGGCCCGTGGCATTGATGTGGCTCACGCCGGTTTCTACCCCAACGTCGACCTGGTGGGCAGCCTCGGCTACGTCGCCACCGGCGGCGGGATGCTCAGTTTCCTCACGGGTAAAAAGCTCAACTACACCGCCGGCCCGGCCATCAGCCTGCCGATCTTCGACGGCGGCCGCCTGCGCTCGCAACTGGGTGAAGCCAGTGCTGGCTACGACATCGCCGTCGCGCATTACAACCAGACGCTGGTCAATGCACTCAAGGGCATCAGCGACCAGTTGATCCGCCGCGAGTCGATGGACAAACAGCAGTCCTTCGCCGCTGAATCCGTGGCCTCCGCGCAGAAGACCTACGACATCGCGATGATCGCCTACCAGCGCGGCCTCACCGATTACCTCAACGTGCTGAATGCCCAGAGCCTGTTGTTCCGCCAGCAGCAGGTGCAGCAGCAGGTCCAGGCCGCGCGCCTGAGTGCCCATGCCGAACTGGTGACCGCATTGGGCGGCGGCCTCGGTGCCGGCAGCGACGTGCCCTTGGACAGCAAGACTCTTCCGAGCAAGACCCCGGCGGCCCTCGCCGTGTTTGATCACTGAGTAGGATGCAATGACTCCCTTGCCTGCACCGCTGCGCTGGTTGCACTCCCTTGAGTGGCGCCGTGGTTTCTTCGATTGGGCGCGCAGTGACGGCGTGACCTGGGTCTATATCTTCAAGGTGCTGATCGCGGCGTTCCTGACGCTGTGGCTGGCCATGCGCCTGGAACTGCCGCAGCCGCGCACCGCGATGATCACGGTATTTATCGTGATGCAGCCGCAGAGCGGCCAGGTATTCGCGAAGAGTTTTTACCGCTTCCTTGGCACCCTGGCGGGCTCGGCGGTGATGGTGTTTCTGATCGCGTTGTTCGCGCAGAACACGGAACTGTTCCTCGGTTCGTTGGCGATCTGGGTCGGCATCTGCACTGCTGGCGCTACCCGCAATCGCAACTTTCGCGCCTATGGTTTTGTGCTGGCCGGCTACACCGCCGCGATGGTTGGCCTGCCGGCCTTGGCCCATCCCGACGGCGCGTTCATGGCGGCGGTGTGGCGGGTCCTGGAAATTTCCCTGGGGATTGTCTGCTCCACGCTGGTCAGCGCAGCGATCCTGCCGCAAACCGCCAGCGCCGCGATGCGCAACGCCTTGTACCAGCGCTTCGGTGTGTTTGCGTTGTTCGTCACCGAAGGCCTGCGCGGTCGCAGTGAGCGTGAAGGGTTTGAGCGCAGCAACGTGCGCTTCATCGCTGAAGCCGTGGGCCTGGAAGGCCTGCGTAGCATCACCGTGTTCGAAGACCCGCACATGCGCCGGCGCAATGGCCGGCTGACGCGCTTGAACAGTGAGTTCATGAGCATCACCACTCGCTTCAACGCCTTGCACCAGTTGCTGGAACGCCTGCGCAGCCAAGAGGCCGATCACGTGGTGGCCGCTATCAAGCCCGGCCTGCAAGACCTCGCGGAATTGCTCGACGGTTTTTCCGGCCGCGCCCTCATCAGCCCCGATGCGGCGCGCCTGGCCAATCAGTTGAATACCTATAAGGAAGGCCTGCCCGCCAAGGTGCGCAGCCTGCGCACGAGCTTCCAGGAAAGTCAGCCCAGTGACGCCGAGCAGCTGGATTTCCACACTGCCTATGAGCTGCTGTACCGTTTCGTCGACGACTTGCACAACTACGCCCAGACCCACGCGTCCCTCGCGGATCACAGCCATGAACGCGAACACTGGGACGAGCCCTATACCCCGAAAACCAACTGGCTGGCCTGCGCCGCCTCGGGGATTCGCGCTTCATTTATCCTGATCGTCCTCGGCAGTTACTGGGTGGCCACGGCCTGGCCCAGCGGCGCCACCATGACCCTGATCGCCGCGGCGACGGTGGGCTTGTCGGCCGCCACGCCCAATCCCAAGCGCATGGCGTTTCAAATGGCCTGCGGCACCTTGATCGGGGCGCTGGTGGGGTTTGTCGAAATGTTCTTCGTGTTCCCCTGGATCGACGGTTTCCCGCTGCTGTGCGTGATGCTCGCCCCGGTGATCATCTTCGGTTCGTTCCTGGCTTCGCGCCCGCAGTACGCCGGGGTTGGCGTGGGGTTGCTGATTTTCTTCAGTACCGGCTCGGTGCCGGACAACCTCACGATCTATAACCCGTACACCTTCATCAACGACTACATCGCGATGGTCATCGGCATGCTGGTGTGTGCGGCGGCGGGCGCGATCATCCTGCCGCCCAACAGCCGCTGGTTGTGGCGCCGGCTGGAGCAGGACTTGCGCGAGCAAGTGGTGTTCGCCATCAGCGGCAAGCTCAAGGGCCTGGCGTCAGGTTTCGAAAGCCGCACCCGCGACCTGCTGCACCAGGCCTACGGCTTCGCCGCCGGGCAACCCCAGGTGCAACGCAACCTGCTGCGCTGGATGTTCGTGGTGCTGGAAGTCGGCCACGCGATCATCGAGTTGCGCAAGGAACAGGCGATCTTGCCGGTACACCCGGCGTATGCCGAATCCCAGCCGTGGCGCCAAGCGATCCGGGTGATGGGCCGCTCGTTGGTGCGGCTGTTCCTGCAACCCAGCGCCAGCAACCTGGAGCGCAGCCTGATCGCCGTGGACCATGCGATCAGCCGGGTGCAGGCCACCGACGAACCCTTCGCCCCGCACTTCGACACCTCGGCCCTGCGCCGGGTGAAAAGCTACCTGCACTTTATCCGTACCTCATTGCTGGACCCGCAATCACCCCTGGCTGCACTCAAGTCCGAAGGACCCGCTCATGCCTCGTGAAATCGCCTTCCACGGCGTCTACATGCCCACCATGACCCTGATGTTTTTTATCGCGGCGGGCGTGGCCTGGGCCCTCGACCGGTTTCTGGCCGGCTTTGATCTGTACCGTTTTTTCTGGCACCCGGCGCTGCTGCGCCTGAGCCTGTTCGCTTGCTTGTTCGGCGCCCTGGCGCTGACCGTCTACCGTTGAGAATGCCCCGATGAAAAAGTTTTTCAGCCTGCTCGCGACCTTGCTGGTACTGGCCCTGGCGATCTGGATTGGTCGTACGCTGTGGGTGCAATACATGGAAACCCCATGGACCCGCGATGGCCGCGTGCGCGCCGACATCATCAACGTCGCTGCCGACGTTACGGGCGAGGTGGTCAATGTCCCGGTGCGTGACAACCAGTTGGTGAAAAAGGGCGACCTGCTGATGCAGATCGACCCCGAGCATTACCAGATTGCGGTCAAGCAGGCGCAATCCCTGGTGGCTTCCCGCAAGGCCACCTGGGAGATGCGCAAGGTCAACGCCCACCGCCGCGCCGACCTCGACGCCTTGGTGATCTCCAAGGAAAACCGCGACGACGCCAGCAACATCGCCGACTCGGCCCTGGCGGATTACCAGCACGCGTTGGCGCAACTCGAAGCAGCCGAACTGAACCTCAAACGCACCCAGGTTGTGGCGGCGGTGGACGGCTACGTCACTAACCTCAACGTGCACCGTGGCGACTACGCACGCATCGGCGAGGCGAAGATGGCGGTGGTGGATATGAACTCGTTCTGGGTCTATGGCTTCTTTGAAGAAACCAAGCTGCCCCACGTCAAAGTCGGGGACAAGGCAGACATGCAGTTGATGAGCGGCGAAACCCTCAAGGGCCACGTGGAAAGCATCTCACGCGGGATCTACGACCGGGACAACCCGGAGAGCCGCGAGCTGATCGCCGATGTGAACCCGACCTTCAACTGGGTGCGTCTGGCCCAGCGGGTGCCGGTGCGGATTCACATCGATGAAGTGCCGGAGGGCGTGCTGTTGGCGGCGGGGATTACCTGCACCGTGATCGTTAACGACGACCTCTGATACACCCTCAATTCCCTGGCAGGAACCGGGTCAATGTGGGAGCTGGCTTGTCGGGTCGCCGCATCGCTGCGATGCAGACACCTCGGTCAACCTGAGAAAATGCAGTAACCATGTGGGAGCGGGCTTGCTCGCGAAGGCGGTGGATCAATCGCCACATGTATTGACTGGCACACCGCCTTCGCGAGCAAGCCCGCTCCCACATTTTGATCCAGTGCTTTCAGGTGTATCGAGGTGTCTGCATCGCAGCGATGCGGCGACCCGACAAGCCCCACAGTTGATTTCTGTTGTTTGGGAAGTCAGGCCTGGCAGTAGGTCTCGTGCAAGTGCCGCCATAGCAGGGCGCCGCTGGCCAGTTTTTCGAATACTACGGTGGCGCGGCGGTCGGTCTGGGTGCCGCTGTCATCGATCTGATGCTCGCGATACGTCACGGTCGCGCCACGTGCATGACGGTCAATGCCAGTCAGTTCGCTCAAGGTTATCTTCAGCCCCGGACGCTGGCCACCCAGGCGGGTGAACAGGTAATTGACCCCGGCCGCGTTCATCCGCGTGCCGGTGGAAGGCGCAATCATGCTGAAGTCGGGGGAGAAGCGCGCCAACAAGGTGTTCAGTGTTCCCTCGGGCGCAACGCCTGCAAACCATTGTTCGATCTCGACATGGGTCTGGATCACTTCATCAAAAAAATCACGGTAATCAATCATTGTGTGGGCTCGCTGGCAGGGTGAAGCAGTGTCCGTACTTTGGACGCATCCAGGCACAGTACTGCAAATAAGGGGAAGAGGGTCAACGCTGCGGCAATCGCGAAGGTCGCGGTGAAGGAGTCCAGCGCGGCCAGCACCCCGCTGAGCACGGCGGCACCGAGGCAAAAACTCAATTGCCGATTGATATTCCACAAGGCGCTGGCATGCCCCATGCGCTCGGCCGGAATGTCGAGAAAGGCCAGGGTTTGCGCGGTGCTGCTGCACAGGCTGCCGCCCAGGCCCATCAGGATGTAGGCGAGCACCACGACTATCGGGTGTGGCTCGATCAGCAACAGGATGCCGATGGATTGCAGCAGCATGCCCGCCAACAGCAACGGCCGAGGCCCGCAGCGATTGAACAGTTTTTTGCTCAAGGCAATCGCCAGCCCCGAGGCCAGCGCCCACGGCAGCATCAGCGCGCCGATGTGGCTGGCGCTAAACCCGAGGCCGTGCAGATAAAGAATCGCCACCAGGCTGGTGCCGATAAACACGCCCGGAATGAACAGGTAGACCAGCATCGCGACCCGCAGCATTGGCCGGCGAATCTGCGCGAGCACCGCGCCGAGATCCAGAGTTGGGCGGGTGGCAGCGGGCGTGTCCGCCTCCAGCCAGCTCAACGTCAACATCAAGGTGATCAGCGCCAGCGGCAGGTTGGCGAAAAAGATCCAGCGCCACGACACACTGTCCACCACCAAGCCGCCCAATGCTGGCGACAACGCCGGAATCAGTAACGCCACCAGCATGACTTTGGCCGTCAGTTGGCTGCGTTCTGCCGGCGCAAAATGCCGATAGGCCAGGGCTTGGCCGACAGGAATCAACACGCCACCGCCCAGGCCTTGCAGCAGGCGCCAGCCGATCAACGCTTCAATCGATGCGGCCTGGCCCACCAGCACCGAGGCCACACCGAACAGCAGCAGGCTTACGGCAATCAAGCGTCGTTCACCCATCAACGCCGCCAGCCACACGCTCAGGGGAATCACCACGGTCAGGCCGAGCATATAGGCGTTGCCGATCCACGCCAGTTGCGTGATCGAGGCGTGTAACTCCCGGGCGATATCCGGGTAGGCGATGGCGGCGACAAACATGTTCACCAGGTCGAGGGCGAAGCCCAGTAGAAAGATCCAGGTGACTTTCGAGCGGTAGGTCATTGCGCTGTTCCTGCAGTGGATGGCGGCAGGGTAGGCGGGTGCGTGCACTTGGGAAACAGCGGTTTGACTGTTAGTTTGTCAAAAATATTTTGACAAAGGAGGGTGTGGCCAATGGTCAGCCTGGATCGATTCGACACCTTCAAGGCCGTGGTCGAGGCTGGTTCATTGACCGCAGCCGCTGACTTCCTCGGGCAAACGCGGGCGGTGGTGAGCTTCAACCTCAAGCGCCTGGAGGCCGAACTGGGTGTCACCCTGCTGACCCGCAGTACTCGGCAACTGGCACTGACCGATGCCGGTGAACGCTTTTACCTGCGCTGCACGCGGATGCTGGAAGAGGCACGGCTGGCGGTCGAGGAAGCCCGTTCGGAACACAGCCAGCTCAAAGGCACGTTGCGTATCACCACCACCGTCGAATACGGATTGGCCGTGGTGGTGCCGGCACTGGAAGCTTTTCGCGGCCTGCACCCGGAATTGAACGTCCAGTTATCCACATCCTCCAGCCACGCTGACCTGATCTCCGAGCGGTTTGATGTGGCCATTCGATTGGGACGGATGCTCGACTCCAATCACCGGGCGGTGCAGCTGTCGAGCTACGAGATTTTTGCCGTGGCCGCGCCGGAGTTTGCCGGGGTCACCACGCTGGATGAATTGGAGCAATTGCCCAAACTGGGCCATGGGCGGCTGACGGAGTTGGCGGTGGTTGATCCGGCAGGCCTCGAACATATGTATCGCCCGGGGCCTGGCAAGGCTTCATTGGTTGCGGACAGCGCCGCCATTCTCCAGGCCTTTGCCGTGCGCGGGCATGGTGTGGCGATCCTGCCCCAGTGGCTGGTGCAGGAAGACCTGGAGGCGAGGCGTTTGGTGCGTCTGCTGCCGGGTCATCGATTTGCGCCACAGGGGGTGTATGCGATGTATCCGGATACCCGGCATTTGCCGCTGAAAGTACGGGCGTTCATTGATTTCATGAAACAGCCCCGCCTTACTCCCCGGTAGCAGCTGTCGAGCCCCAGCGAGGCTGCGTCGGGCGCGCCTCGGTTCAGCGCCTGGCTCGTTAATCGAGGTGCTGCCAACGCAGCCTCGCTGGGGCTCGACAGCTGCTACGGGGGGGAGTCACTAGAGCTGGCCGCTTAGGCCAAAGCGCTTTTTCAAGACGGTCTCCAGCAAACCCTTGGGCAACAGCGCCGCCATCAACGGCAATGCCCGGCAACCATTACCCGAGCGTAACAGGCGTGGCGGTGTTGTCTGTTGCACGGCCTTCAGGACATCCGCCGCAAACTGGCTGGCGGGCGTAGGCCGATCCTGGGAGGCCTTGGCCCGGGCGCGGATGCTTTCGCGCAGCGGCCACCAAGGCGATTTTTCATTGATCAACAGCTCGGCCTGGGTGCCGGCGTTTTTCGCAAAACGTGTATCGATGGCGCCCGGCTGTACTTCCATCACCCGTACGCCGAAGGGCGCGAGTTCCATGCGCAACGCATCACTCAAGGCGTGCACTGCCGCTTTCGAGGCGCAATACGCACCGGCAAACGGTGTGACCAGCACGCCGGACACGCTGCCGATATTCACCACTAACCCTTTACGACGACGCAGGGCCGGGAACAGCGCCTGGGTCACCCCGACCACTGAAAACACATTGGTCTCGAATTGCTGCTGCATCGCCTGGGTGCCGCCGTCGAGCAGCGGGCCCATGGCGCCGTAGCCGGCGTTGTTGATCAGCACATCCAGCTCGCCGATCTGGCCGGCCAATTGAGCGAGCGCGGCGCTGTCGTTGACGTCCAGTTGCACGGCGTTGAAGCCGGCGGCGCGAAGTGCCGTCACATCATCAGTGCGCCGGGCGCTGGCCCACACGTCAAAACCGGCTTGCTTGAAGGCATCCGCCAGGGCACGGCCAATACCACTGGAACACCCGGTGATGAGTACGTTGGGCATGGATCAGTCCTTTGTTGTTAGTCGGAGAAGCTGCCTTGCAAATGCTCGGCGCGAAATTCCAGGGTTTGCGGGCGATAGCCGGGGCGCAGTGGCGGTACCGGCAGGCAGTCTTCCCAGGTGGCGCCGGCTTGCAGTTCGCCGGGGCCGCGATAGCGTGGGGCCGCGTAGACGTTGTCGGCCAGGTTGACGGTGTCGCCTGGTGCATAAGCTGCGACGCGCCAGCGCAGTTCGGTCAGTGGCACATCGTTGCCGTTGTTCAGAGTGAGTTTGAGTGGCCGGTCTGCCGGGCATTCTTGAGGCGCGTAGACGGTGCGCAATTCCAGGCGTGCCAATTGTTGGGCCTCACGCTTGTCCAGCCACACTACGCCTACCGCGACCAAACCCAGGCCGATGGCGGCCGCAAGGGAAACCGGCAACGCCTTGGCCGGATAGCGCAGCAGGAGGATCAACCAGGTGATGATCAGTAGAACGCCGATGAACACGATAAAACCCTCGCTTGCCATGAGCATTCATCGTAGCTGAGCCCGGGGGCCAAGCCTAATCACTTGCGGTAATGCATTGCACTTTTACCACCGGAACCCGCTGGCACTCTTACACCACGGATTGATTCATCACTGGAGTGATATCTCTTTTACCAGGGTAACAATGGACTAACTCCCTTTTGCACAGGGTCCATTCAATGATTGTTAAACGTCATACCGAGTATCAGCCCGATCTTGCCCCTCCTTCAGCTTTAAACGGCCAGCGAGCCGCTGAAAACCAGACGCCTCAGCTCAGTAGCGCGGCGTCATTTTCTGGCCAGGCCGTCCCTGGTGCACCTGCTATGCCGGTCGTTCGGAGCATTCGTCCGGCCACCGTCGCCGAGTATGTTTTTGGTAGGCCCGCCTCTGCCCAACAGGGGTTTCTCACCCAGCACGATATGCTCAACGTTAAAATCAACCGGCTGGTCAGCCAGCAGCCCACCTATGAGCAGTTTGTGCAGGAGTATCAGGAGTACGTTGCCAAGACGCCTGGCGCCGTAGGGCAAATTGGTGAGCTGTTTGCCAACGCCGTCACTCGATTCTGGACGTCTCCCCGCCCCACTGAAACAGACCCCAGCCCGCCTCAAGACCAACTGATCAACCTGCACCGCCAAATGCTCTCCACTCAAGCGGCCCTGCGCGTCGAGGACGGTACCCTGAGCCCGGCGAGCAAAGCGCTGATCGACAACGCGTTCCGTTATCCGACCCTGGCGTCCCGGGAAAGCGCTTTCCCCAACGGTGCGCGGCCCGGTGTATATCCGCTCACGGTTGATGACACGACGCTGAACGGCGCGCGCCTGGCCGGGGCCTTCATGATTACCGCCACCGATGGCTCCCTGCAAACCCAGCCTCACTGGCCCAACGGCAATAAAAACATGCTTGCCAACCAAGACAACGGACCTGTGGTGCTCTACACCCCCGGTGAGGGCTTTGAGGAGTTCGCGACCCCTGCCCAATTGCAGGCGACGCTGATGCAACGAATTGACAAAGGGGGCGTTCCTGCAGAGCTGCTGTCACAGAGCTTGCCCTTGTCGGCGGAAAACCTGCGCAAGCCTTTACGCGGCGAAGACCTGATGCTCAGTTTCGCTCCCACCTCAGGGGACGTGATTGCTGAAGCGATTCCTCAGCTTCTGAAGCGACAAAAAGCCGAACTGAATGCACTGACTCACTCAGACACCAGCGACATGAACGGCCCACAAATCTCCCAGGCCATGAACAGCGCCGCCAATTGGTCTACTCAACTGGACGGCAGCAACGCAATGCTCGCCCGGGGAGAAAGGCTTGAAGATAAACAACAGCCGCAGTGGCTGAAAAACCTGTCGCGCATGAACGAGGGCGAATACAAGTCTCTGGAGGCGAGCGAGCAGCAATCCCTCCAGTCACTGGTGCCGTTGCTGGAAGCGATTCCTTCACTGCAGGGCTTTGCCCGTGACAAATTGGCGGCGGCGCTCAGGAAAAAATACCCCACGGTAAATATCGACCCGGACAAGATCGTGGTCACCACCACCACACAATCCAGAACTCATACCGGTCGGCAAGGCGCTTACGTTGCGCGCAATGTCAGCAGGCAGCACAGCTCATTGATTGAGCTTGCCCTGAAAAACCCTACTGCATGGCCCGCCGCAGAAAGCCACCAGCATGTTGAGGTGAAATTCGCCGCAAAGCTGACCGATGTTTCAGGCAAGCCGGTGCTCGGGGCAGATGGAAAACCCGTGGTGTTGGGAACCGAGGAACTCAAGACTCTGGTGAATGAGCTGGATGTGGGCGGTAACTACATCACCCTGCTCAAGGAACGAATGGCGCCTGACGCCCAGACGGGAGCACCGGGGAAACTGCGCTCGGCATGGAAAGCCAACCTGTCGGATGTCATGCAGAAGCAGGCGTTTCTGGGGCAGTTGAATCCGCAGGCTTATCCACAAGGCTCCTCGGGACCTGAATGGGTCCGGGCCGTGCTCGATTTTCCGGACGCTGCCACGCGGCCCCAAGTGGATGGAAAGACCGTTGTCGCCAACACCGTCAGCCACTACGGTCAGGAGCTTCAGGGGGTGGTCGCCATTGGCAACGGCCAGGACGGGCCGCTTGTGCTGTATAGCCCGGATGCGCCCGACGGGATCTCCTTTCGGGAAGTCGCCAATCAGGCGGCGCTCAGTGCGCTTTTCAAAGAACCGGGATGGCGAACCTACGCAAGTAGCAAAACATCGCCGCTCAATCCGGACGGTTTGAGTGCAATCGCCCAGGGGAGCATTGTTGAAAATGTGGGGCGGCTGGTACGGGTGAATGAGTTGGGTAGCAACGCCTACCTCACGCCTATCCAGGGTAATTTACAGGACACTCTGTACAAACAACTGACGGAAGTACTGATCGATAAGGCGGACGTCGGATCTGTCAGCTCAGATGAAGTAGCTAAAGAATCGAGATACAACAAGACCCTGTTTGGCATCGAGGTCGCCACGATGTTCATGGACCTGCTGCCCATTGTCGGAAAGGGCGTTTCGACCGCGACCCGGCTGACCAAGGCGGGGCTGCGTGTCATCCGGGCACCGGGACAATCCATCGTCAACGTACTCAACAAACCCAACCGCCTTGCCATGATCTATGCCCGGTATGGCGACGGCAGCGGCATGGCCGCGGGTAGCAAGGCCAGCCCAATTATGCGCCCGGTCCTTAACCCGGCGCCGGCAAGCAGAGTCGTTGTGCCGCTGACGACCACACCGGCGGCACACCAGGTACCGGCAGGGGGCGTCTCAGTTCGCGCATTGCCGGATATCAGCGCCCATTCCGTGCCTGACAGCCTGCTCAGCGGCCGTACGATGCGGGGCGATGGCACTTATCAAGTCGGCGAGCAGTTTTATGTGCGTTACACAGATGGCAGCGGCGTCAGCAAACCCTATGAAATCAGCCCGGTGTACAAGGTCGAGGGGGGAGCTGTACGAGTCATTGACCCGCAAACCAAAAAAACTGTGGCATTCCTGCAGTCGGCGGGCGAGGGCGAATGGCGATTGAATCGTTTGCCGGGTGGTATCAAGTCAGGAACCCCAGGTTCAAAGAAGGCCAGCCAGCCCCAGGCGCAAAAGGCCCTTGGCCGGCCAGGCAACTCTGCCTCACTCGCTACAACGAATAAGCAACTGGTCAATCATCCGGATTGGCAGAAGGCCGTGGACTCAGGCATGCACAACGGGCAACCCATTTATATCCACTACACCAGCAAGGAAGGCGCCGAAGCGATCGCTCGGGGGCAAAATATCAATGACCTGTCGCGTGGGGAAACGCGCGCGGGTTCAAAGGGCGGCGTGTACGTTAACGCCCCCGGTCAGCAATTTAACGGCGAGAACGTCGAAAACCTGTTGTTCCTGGGGAATGAACGCTATGTGGGCAGGGGCGACTACATGGTGATATTCAGCACTGATCAGGTTCCGCAGGATCTGGGTTCCATCACGGCGGGCAGCCCGTTCGTTGAGCTGAAGATGAACAAAGAAATCAAGCTGACTGAGTCGAACTTCCTGTATTTGGGGCCAAATCAGTTTCCCGACTATTTCGGGTGAGCGCGTTTGAAAGCGCTGGGGCATTGATCTGAAAAAGCCCCCGACCCACCGGCTGCGGATAGGGGACGCAGTCGGTGTGACGGGGGCTTCTTGTGCCGCTCTTTTACTGCGCGATGGTTTTCACCGACACGCCACGCTCGATCGGCGTAGACCGACCGTAGATATCTTCAAAACGCTCGATATCGTCTTCACCCAGGTAGCTGCCGGACTGCACCTCGATGATCTCCAATGGGATCTTGCCCGGGTTGCGCAAGCGGTGCACCGAGGCGATCGGGATGTAGGTGGACTGGTTCTCGGTGAGCAGGAACACGTTCTCGTCACAGGTGACTTCGGCAGTGCCGCTGACCACGATCCAGTGTTCGGCGCGGTGGTGGTGCATCTGCAACGACAGGCACGCGCCCGGCTTGACCGAGATGTGCTTGACCTGGAAGCGGCCGCCCATGTCCACCGAGTCATACGAGCCCCACGGACGGTAGACCTCGCAGTGGTTCTGGGTTTCGCTGCGGCCCTGTTCGTTGAGGGTGTTGACCATCTGCTTGACGCCCTGGACCTTGTCCTTGTGGGCAATCATCATCGCGTCCTTGGTTTCTACCACCACGATGTTTTCCAGGCCGATCACCGACACCAGCTTGCCGTTGCCGTGGATCATGCAGTTCTTGCTGTCCTGGATCACCACGTCGCCTTTGCTGACGTTGCCGTTGGCGTCTTTTTCATTCACGTCCCACAGCGATGCCCAGCAACCCACGTCGCTCCAGCCGGCGGTCAATGGCACCACGCAGGCCAGTTGGGTTTTTTCCATCACGGCGTAGTCGATGGAATTGTCCGGGCAGCAGGCGAAAGTGGCTTCGTCGATGTCGATGGTGTCGGCGCTGTGGTTGCTGCGTTCCAGGGTCAGCAGGCAGGTGTCGTAGATGTCCGGGTCGTGCTTTTTCAGCTCTTCCAGGAAGCGGCTGGCGCGGAACAGGAACATGCCGCTGTTCCAGAAGTAACCACCGCTTTTGACGAACTCGGCGGCGCGTTTTTCATCGGGTTTTTCAACGAACTGTTGCACGCGGCTGACGCCTTCGGGCAGCAGCGAATCGTTGGTCGACTTGATGTAGCCGTAGCCGGTTTCCGGACGGGTGGCCGGCACGCCGAACAGCACCATCTCGCCACGCTCAGCGGCCACAGTGGCCAGGGCCAGGGCGCGTTGCAGGGCTTTCTGGTCGTCCAGCACGTGGTCGGCCGGCAGCACCAGCATCAACTCGTCACGGCCTTCGTTGACCAGCATCATTGCCGTCAGGGCCACGGCCGGCGCGGTGTTGCGGCCGAACGGTTCCATCAGGATGCGCTGGGTTTCCAGTTTGCGGGCGGCCAGTTGCTCGTTGACGATAAAGCGGTGGTCTTTGTTGCAGACCACGATGGGTGCGTCCATGCCGTCGAACACCAGGCGCTCCAGGGTTTGCTGGAACAAGGTGTGCTCGCCGGTCAGGGCCAGGAACTGCTTGGGAAACTGTTTACGCGAAAGCGGCCAAAGACGTGAGCCGCTACCACCGGAAAGGATTACTGGGATCATGTGTTTCTCCTTGAATCAATATGGGTTAGAGCTACTGCGTTCTGTCGTTTCACTCTTGTTTTTGTCTCGGTCCGGGCTGGCCGCTTAATCCTGTAGGAGCAAGCTTGCTCGCGAAAAACCTGAGAGCGCCGGGATAAACCAGGGCGCTGCGTCATCGTTAGCGTTCTTCGCGAGCAAGCTCGCTCCTCCAGGGGTGCGGTTAGTCCGGTAAATAGTTAGCGGGTCGACACGGGGCGCTTGACCCACACTGGCGACAGGTTGGCGCCGCTGCCGGTGACGTACAGCACTGCGGCCTCACCACGCTCCAGGGCTACCGGCTTCACGTCGCCGACTTTCTTGTCGCCTTCGTACAAGGCCAGGCTGACCTTCACCGGGTTGATTTCGCGCTCGCCACGGCCCTTGGCGGCCACGGCCTGGACCACGTCGGTCTTGCCGTCGGCGGTTTTCAGGGTCAGCGACTTGTCACTGAGGTTCTGCACGCGCACCAGGGATTTCTGCTTGTTCTTGAACGGCGGTTCTTCGATCAGTTGTGGCTGGCCGCTGCCGCTGCTGACCAAGGTGTAGTAGTGGTCGGAGGCGAGCTTGACCGGCAGGGTCTGGCTGCCGACCTTGGCGCTGTAGTCACCGCCCGGCATGAAGCTGAAGTCACTGCTGGCCAACGGGGCAACCTCGTTGAGGTTGGTGCTGCCGACGGTGGCGCTGACTTCCTGGTTGCTGGCGTTGTATACCCGCACAAAGCTCGAGCCTTTTGGCGCGACGGGGCCGTAGAGGGCGGCGTCGCCACCGGCGAAGGCGGACATCGAAATAACGCTCATGCCTGCAACGAGGGCAAAGGTTTTTGCGAGACGACGCGGAGTAGTAGTGAAAGTCATGTGAGTTACCTCTCTTTCAGTTTTGCGCCCGGTTGGGCGTCTCGGAGTTCATGTTTTTAACGGCGGGGGTGTTGATAGCCATGTTCTGTTGGCGCGCACCGGCTTGTTTGAGCTGCGCAACCCACTGCGGGTCGGCATCGCCGATTTCGTTGTTCACAGGCAGATAACGTTCAGGAAACTCCCAGATCAGCACCTGTGGCGGGCTGTTCTTGAAGTCGTCGCTTTTCAGGTAGCTGAGCATTGGCAGGATCGGGCCGTGGCCGTCTTCGGAGTAGTTGATGACGTCGCTGCCCAGGGCTTGCTTCAGCGCGCCGACAAAGTTCCAGTTCGGGTTGGCGCTGTAGCTGGTGCCCACCAGGGCCACCGGGGTTTCGCTGTCGGTGAACAGGGCGTCGTCGCCTTTGGTTTCAGCCAGGTAAGTCACGCGTTTTTGCAGCGGCTCCTTGGGTGGCATCAGGTTTTCGAACAGCGGGTCCAGGGGCAGGAACAGGCGCAGGTCGCCCTTGTGTGGCTCGGTCTTCTCGGCTTCGGTGACAAAGCGTTGAGGCTCGCCGCTCAGGGGCGTTTTGTTGGCAATTGTCTTGGCCAATTCTTTGGCCGCCACTTCAGCGCCGTCCGGTGTCCAGTGGGTGTCGGTGCGCAGGAACACTTGCTGGCCGTGCAGCTTGGCCTGTTGCAGCGGGCCCATCAGGTCGGGAGCGACGATCTTGTCGGCGGCCATGCGGGCATGGAAGTCCTGGTACAGACCGGCGTGGATACTCGCCGGCTGCACTTCACCCAGGTGTTCCGGGTACAGGCGCACCTTGGCCGGCACGATCGCCATTACCAGTTGGATGCCTTGGGCCTTGAGCTTCTGGCGCACGCCTTCCACCAAGGCGTAGTTGCCTTGCAGGTTCTGGTCTTCGTTGACGATGGGGTTGAATTCCTCGTCGCTGTAGAGCCAGTGATCGCGGCCAATCACCACGCCAGGGCGGCCTTCATTGAACAGCTTGTAGTCCAGGGCTGCCCAGAGGTTGGTGCCCAGGCGCTTGATCGGGAACTGGTCGTCGTAATGGGTCTCGACGGCCTTGGTCCAGCGACCGTTGAGCACGGTAGCGTCGGCGTTGGTGCTGAAGCCCAGGAAACTGCGCATCGACCAGGCGCCCAACGCCAGCAGCACGGCCATGAACAAGGCGATATAGAGGACGCGTAATGAACGGGTCATGGTCGGCTCCCTCAGAACTGGAAGTAAAGGAACGGCGAGAAGCTCTGCGCCGAAAGTTTGAGAATCGACGCCACGAACAGCAGCAGTACTGCGGCGCGCATGGCGTAGCGTGGCCAGGTGGCGGTCCAGTAGGCCGGTTGCACGGTGGCCTCGGTGCCAACGGTGTAGCCGGGCTCATGGATGCTGCCCGGGGTGTCGCCCGGTACGGCCTTGATCAAGCCAGGTTGTGCAGTCGCCGGGCCATGGGCCTGGGTGTTGACCACAGGCTTGGTTTTTTCCGGTGGACGGTTGTTGTAGAAGTCCCGCAGACCGAAAAACGCCAGGGTTGCGTATGCCACCACCAGGGTTGCCACTTGCAGGCCGGTGAGGCTGGCGCGATTGAGTTCCGAGAGTGACCACTCGCCGAAGCTGAACATCGCGCCGTACATACGGCCGGCAACGTGCAGGTTTTCGGAGCGGAAGATCACCCAGCCCATCACCACCAGCAGGAAGGTGAAGGCCCAGCGCACGACGTTGAAACTGCGCGGTGCGGTGTTGAGGCCGATGGCTTTTTCAATCGCCAGCCACATGCCGTGCCAGGCACCCCACACGATGTAGGTGATGTTCGCACCGTGCCACAGGCCACCGAGCAGCATGGTCAGGAACAGGTTGCGGTAGGTGGTCAGCGTGCCTTTACGGTTGCCGCCCAGGGTGATGTAGAGGTAGTCACGCAGCCAGGTGGACAGGCTGATGTGCCAGCGCCGCCAGAACTCGGTGATCGACTGGCTGATGTACGGCTGCTTGAAGTTTTCCATGAAGCGGAAACCCATCATCAAGCCCAAACCGATGGCCATGTCGCTGTAGCCGGAGAAGTCGAAGTACAGCTGCGCGGTGTACGCCAGCGCGCCGAGCCATGCGTCGCCGGTGGTGGGGTTTTGCAGGGCGAAGCAATGGTCGGCGACCACCGCCAGGGTGTCGGCGATGAACACCTTCTTGATGAAACCCTGCATGAACCGCGTGCAGCCCTCGGAGAATTTATCGAGGGTGTGGGTGCGGTTGTTGAACTGGTCGGCCAGGTCGCGAAAGCGCAACACGGGGCCGGCAATCAGGTGCGGGAAGATCGCCACGAACGCCGCAAAGTCGATCAGGTTGCGGGTGGCCGGGGTATCGCCGCGGTACACGTCGATGATGTAGCTGATGGACTCGAAGATGTAGAACGAGATACCGATCGGCAACAGCACGTGGGTCAGGATGAAGGGTTCCAGGCCCGCCGACTTCATCATCAGATTGATGCTGTCGACGCCGAAGTTGGCGTACTTGAAGTAGCCGAGGATGCACAGGTCGACCGCCACACCCAACAGCAGCCAGCGCTGGGCCGGCTTGGTGCGCACGCCTGCCGCACCGACCTTGAGGCCGATCCAGTAGTTCCACAGCGTCACGGCGGCGAACAGTGCCAGGAAGTCGACTCGCCACCAGGCGTAGAACACATAGCTGGCAACCAGCAGCAGCAGATTGCGATAGCGTTGCCCGCTCAAATAGTACAAGCCGAGGAAGATCGGCAAGAACAGAAACAGGAACACATTGGACGAGAAAACCATCCCGATCTCTCCATGTTTAACCAACAGTCAAGGGCCAACGGCCCCCCCAAACCCCCCACCGAAAACGGAGAGGGGCGGTATTACATTCCCACTGACGAAACCGGCTCAAAATGTGGGAGCGGGCTTGCTCGCGAATGCGGTGTGTCATTCAACACAGAGGGCGACTGATACACCGCCTTCGCGAGCAAGCCCGCTCCCACATTTGAAGTGCGTTTCGTCAGCTGCCTTTGTTGCCTTTCTCGTGCGCCGGGTCGAAGACCTTGGTCAGGTCACCCCCGAGGCGGAACGTCTTGAACGGCTGCATCCCGTGCTTACGCTCGATCACATCCGGCGCGCAGGTGTAGAGGGTGCAGAAGGGCTCAAGCCAGGCAAACTTCATGTCTTCCTTGAGGTCCTTCATGTCTTGTTCCTTGCCGTTCTTCTTCTCGAAGATCTCCGGGTCTTTCACCCCGGCCAGCACGTTGTCGCCCAGGCGTTTCAAGGCGCCGTTGTTTTCCTGGCGCAGGTCAACACCGTTGACCAGGGCGAAACTGGCAATCATCGCCAGCGGCGGCAGGGCGTAGTTGTGGTACGACAAAGCCCGTTGCTGACGCTTCAATTCGTTCGGCAGGAAGCCTTGCGCATCGACCTGATTGGCGCCGACCTTGTATTCCTTCACGGCCCAATCAAACAGGTCGCGACGGTTGGTGGCGATGGAAGTCGCCATCACCGACCAGGCGGCCCAGTAGGAGTGGTTGTTGGTTTTATCCAGCGGCAGGTTGTCCCAGTCGCTCACCACCTGATCAGCCATTTTGCTGAACCAGGCCTCGATCAACTGCGACTCCTGTTGGTGGTTGGCCAGCGGGTGGGAATCGGAGAACTTCAGGCGCACATAGGCCGACGCCATGCTGCCCAACGCCCATTTGCGCATGGACTTGCCGGTGTGGTTGAAGTCCTTGGACATCAACGCATCCGCCTTGGCCCAACTGGTCAGCCAGTTCAGGGTGCACTCCAGCTGCTCCGGACGGCCGTCACGCATGAATTGCATCACGCGTTTGCTGGTGTCTTTTTCCAGCTTGGTGATGTCGGCGGTGCTGTCGCGAAAGGCTTTTTCGGATTGCACGTTCAACGTGGAGCGAGCCTTGTCCGAACCTTCGTACTTGCTGCGAAACTGCAGCGAGCCGGTGTACGGCGCCGGCATCGTGTCGCAGTCATTCTTGAAGTCGCCGGTCTTGAATGCTTCCACCGGGGCGAAATAACCCTGGGGTGGACGCAATGGCGCGGCGGCATTGACGGACCCGGCGAAGATCGCCATGCCCAGTAATGTTGGAATCAATAGCTTCTGCATAAGTAACCTCATTGCCCGGCAGATGCGGTCTGTTGACCACCGGCGGGGAATACGTTGCGTGTGCAAATTTTCGCTTCGACTTTCTGCGCTGCCTGGCCCGCTTCAGGGCCCTGCACTTCCACGGCCAGCAGGTTTTGCGTGGCCCAGTCTTCATCGGTGCGCAGTTCAAAGGCGAAACGCCCGTCTGTATCGGATGTTTCGGGTTTGTCGATCTTGATGTCCTCGTGGCGCCCGTTCATGTACCAGAGGGTGGCTTGCAAGGTTTTCACCGAAGGGTCGGCGAAGCGGATGTCGACCTGATGGCTGGCGTTGCGCAGGTCTTTGTTCGAACTGTTAACCAGTAATTCGTTCTTGCCGGGTTTCAGCGTGGTGCTGGCGCTCATCTGGGCGGTCTTGCCTTCGCAGCCGTTGTCCAGCAGCGACATCATCTGGCGATAGATGGTCTCCTGGTCGAGGCGATACAGCGGCGAGAATTCCCAGATCAGGATCTTCGGCGGGGTCTTCTGGAATTCGTCGCTGCCCAGGTACTGGATCATCGAGCCTTCGAGACCACCGCCGGGGAAGGCGACGTTGAGAATGTCGGCACCGATTTCCTGTTCCAGGAAGCCGGCGAAGTTGTAGTTCTTGCCGCTGTGGCTGGTGCCCACGAGGGTGATCTGCGGGTTGCCGGAATCACCGAACAGGTCGCCGTCCGCCGCTTCGCCCTTGGGCTCGGTGGTGAACTGGTCCATGTACTGGATCGCGTAGCTGGTGCCACACAGTTGCCCGGCCATGTTGTGCAGGGTGCCGGTCTTGCCCATGCGCCCGGAACGTTTGGTCTCGAATTCACGCTGCGGGATGCCGGCAAACTCAGGCATCGCGCGCACTTTCGCGCCGACGATTTTGGCGGTGCGCTGGGCGCCGTATGGCGTCCAGTGTTGGTCACCGCGGAAGTAGAAGTCGTGGGCCGGCAATTCATCCGGCAACTGCTCGTTGGTCAGCGGCGACAGGTCCGGCACGACATAGCCCATCTTGGCGAAACGCCCGAGCATGGTTTTGTAGTTGCCCAGGGCCTTGTCGAAATCGAACTTGGCTTTCTCTTCAGGGTTGAGCTTGTTGCGGTTCACCAAACCACGGGTTGGCTGGTAGACCACCACCAGTTCCACGCCCTTGCTCTTGAACGCATCGTGCAGCTGTTGCATGCGTTTGTAGCCGGCGGGGCTGGTGTCGAATTCGGTGCGCAGGTCTTCCTGGGTACGGAACAACCAATCGCCCTGGGCTTGCACCAGGGTGGTGAAGTTCTGCTGGTAGCGCGTGGTGTAGTTCTTCGCGTCGTGGGCAGCCGGGCACAGGCTGCAGCACGGTTCGGCGCTGAATGTCGGGGCCTGTACTTCGTCGGCGCGCACGCCCTGGCTGGCCGCGAGCAGGCCGAGGGTCAAACCCGAAAGGCTGAGCAGTTTGATCATGTGTGGGTGCATAAAGGTCATCCTCAGTCCTGCATTTCGGTCTGGCGTTCGACAGGGTCGATCAGCACGGCTTTCTTCTGGCGTACCAGCAAGTCGAGGATCTCTTCCTGGCGATCGCCAAGAACGCCCGAGAAGCTGATGCCACTGGATTTGGTCGGCGCAAGCATCGACACGCGGTACAACTCGACGCTCAAGGGCGAGTCGATGGACAGCGGCCCGCTGCCGTTGGCGGCCAATTCACCGCCCACCACAATCAGCGAGACCTTGGTGTCGAACGGGTCGAGGGCGATGTCGCGGTCGGTGTCGGTCAAATCCTTGATGTGGCCGTACACGCCGGTCAGCCCGTTGGCCATGGCAATGTTCTCGTACAGGCGAATGTTCACGCTGTTACGCACGCGGATGCCGTGGCGACGGTTGCTGATCACCTTGTTGCCCCACAGCAGGTTATCGCCGCTCTCATAGAGGGTGATGCCGTCGGTGTGGTTGCGGTAGATCTCGTTGTCGGCGATCAGGTTGTTGACGCTGTTACGGTCGATCACCAGGCCCGAGAGTTTGTTGTCGAAGCTGCGGTTGTTGAAGATGAAGCTGTCGTTCACTTCCCGGGAAATGATGATGCCGTGCTTCTTCTTCGTGCCGTAGACGGTGTTGTCAGTGATGATCAAACCGTGTGAACGGTCGTGGGGGTCAATGCCGTAGACGATGTTGTCTTTGTAGGTATTGCCCTTGAGCACAAAGCCGGTGGTTTCGTAGCAGTAGAAGCCGTACCACATGTCCGAGAACTCGGAGTCGACAATCCAGCCCGTCGGCTCGGGGCGCTTGAGCACCTTGGCCATGTTCGGCGTGTACTGGGAAATACTCACGCCATACGACTTACTGTTGGCGTAGCCGAAGCTGGCCATCTTGCTGTTGGCGATGTAGGTCTCGGTGCCGCCCCAGGCCAGCAGGAACGGACGAAATTCCTTGGGCGACTGGAAGGTCGCCGGGCCGTTGGTCTTCTCGCGCCAGCCGGTGATTTTGGTGTCACGCACAAACAGCTGGCCGTCGTTGATCAGGAACGAACCGGCTTCCTGGGACAGGCGCAGTTCTTGGGTCTGCTTGTCGATTTCGAGGATGCCTTTACGGCCCACCACGATCGGCAACTTGGCCAGGAACACACCCGGCGAGGTTTCGCTCAAGTACTGCTTGGGCACTTTCTTCAGCAGGTCCTTGAGGTTCATGTAGCCGTCGTCGACAAAGATCGCCTGGGGAATACCGTGCTGGCGCACTACCCATTCGGCCATCTTGTTGTCGCCGCCGATGAAGTCCTTCAGGGCGTCTTCCTGCATCATCCGGCGGATGCTGACTTTGCCGGGTTTGGTGCGCACAATTTTCTTGGCGATATTGGCCGCGGTGTAGCCGGACACGTCCGGCAGCGCAGGCTTGGCCAACTCCAGCGGCGCGGTCGGCGGGCTGGAGATGGTGTAGGTCTTGGCCTGTTGCAGCTCTTTGGCGATGGTCGGCGCCTTGACCTGCTGCGCGACATCGGCGAAGGCCGAAGTGCTGGCCAGCAGCATGGCTGCGACCAGCAGGCTGACCGAGCCTTTGAGGGCTTGAGGGTTCATTGCGCAGGCTCCCATCAGAACTTCCAGATCACGTCGACAAAGGCGCGATGCATATACGAGTCGACTTGGCTGCCATAGGCGTCGCCCGGTTTGAACACGCCTGCACGGAAGCGCACCAGGGCCGACGGTTCGTCGATCGACTGGCTGAGCCCGGCCGGCAGCAGGCCTTTCTTGAAGTACTTGGTGACCACCAGGTCCATCTCCTGGCCCAGGTCTTTCTTGCCATCTTCAAGCGGCAGGGACGTGCTGGACAGGATCGCGCCGGTCACGTCATCGGTGTTGTTCTGCACGGCGTCGATGCCGTTGCTGCCCACCGGCTTGTTACCGTCGACGCGCCAGAACTTGTGGTACACAAGGCTTGCGTCATAGTCCTCGCGCAGCTGCCACGAACCGAACAGGCTCATGGACTGCATGTTGTTCATCTCGCCGCGAAACGCCTCGCCGAAACGGTGGACGCGGGACTGGGTACCGGTCCAGTTCGAACGGTTGCTTTGCAAGCCGTTCTGCTCGTATTCGGCACTCGCGCGGGAGTAGGCGGCGCCCACTTGCCACTGCGGGTCGAGGCGCAGGCGCACACCCAAATCGGTGGCCCAGCCATTCACGTCATCGCTGCGCTTGGCATTGGTGGGGCGGGTGCCGTCGGCGTTCAAGGCGTTGACCGTGTCGCGGTCACCCTGCATGCCGGTGACGCTCGCCCAGTAGTTGACGGTGTTGGTGTTGCGCCAGTTATAGGCGTCACTGTTGGCTTCGATGCCGAGCCAGGTCAGGTCGCCGTTCTCGCGTTTGTCCAGCGAATCGGTGGCCACGCCCGGTTCCGGGAAGTCGAGCTTGCCGTCGTCATGGGTGTGGTGAGCGCGCAGGCCGATCCACTGGCCTGGCGTCCACTGATAGGCAGCGTCGGCGTAAAGGTGCTGACGGTCCTTGTCCTTGGGCGACAGTTCCTTGAGGTCGGTGCGGTATTCGCTGAAACGCTCGGCGACGCCAACATTGGCCTTGAGCAAGGTGGTGTCGAAGGTCCAGTTCAGCGCTTCGATATTAGTGTCGCGCCATTGGCCGTCGTCATTGCGCAGGCGTTGGCGACCGAGCTTGAGGATCTCGCCGGGGTAGGGCGTGAAGCCGCCGTAGGCGACCCAGAACTCGCGCATCGCCAGGTAGTTTTTCTTCGACTTGCGGTCGTCGTTGCTCGATTGTTCGGTGGTGTCATCCGAGGACTGTTGCAGGGTATCGGTCTCGATGATGTCGCTGGAGGTCACGGCCTGGCCCATGGCGTAGGCGCTCCAGTTGCCGCTCTCACCGTAGATCCAGGGGCGCAGGTCAAGGCCGATGCCGTTGACGTCGCCGCCTTTCTGGGTGCCCAGGTCGCGGTCATCTTCGGACTGGCCGGTGACTTTGACTTCCAGGCCGAAGTTCTTGGCTTCGGTCAGCGCGGCCAGGGTCGGGCACGACCACAGCAGGGCGAAGGTCAGGCCGATGCCGGCCTTGACGAATGGATTGAGCTTCATAGGGATTCCTCGCCGTCTTCTTCTTGCAGGGCGTGCAATTGCAGCGTGCTTTGGGCCAGGGTGCCGCGCACGGCCAGTTCCTGTTGCACCAGGCGTTGGCCTTCGGCGCGTTGTTCCGGGGTCAGCGGAGCTTCGAGCTGGGTCGCCAGGTCGTTGGCTTCCGGCGTGTCCTGGGCCTTGGCCAACTGGCTGAAGACATAGGCGTTAAGCGGGTCGGGCTTGGTGCCCTTGCCTTGGGAAAACAGTTGGGCGATCGCGAAGTCGGCGCTGTTCTGGCCGTTGCGCGCAGCGGTCAGCAGATGGTCCAGGGCCTTTTGCGAGTAGACCTTGCCCAGGTAGCCACGGCGGTAAATCTGGCCGAGGTAGTAATCGGCAGCCACTTCGCGGCCGACGGCTTTCTGGAAGTGTTCTTCGGCGGCCTTGGCATCTGCCGGGACCCACTTGCCTTCGTAGTAGAGCTTGCCCAGCAACAGTTCGGCGCGGGGCTGGTCGGCGGCGCGGCCGTTGTCCAGGTACTTCATCATCTGATCGACGTCACCCAGTTCCGGGAAGTCGTAGAGCAGTTGCGCCAGGCTGACCCAGGACGCCGGGTAAGCCGGGGCGATTTTTTCCAGCAGGGCCTGGGCGGTTTTTTCGTCAGTCTTGCCCAGGCTTGCATCACCCAGTACGCGAGCGACGCTGTCGACCCGCTGGGCGGTGACGGTGCCATGGCTGTAGCCGGCTTCCATTTGCTTGAGCAGCTCGGCCTGTTTTTCCGGCTCGGCTTTTTTCTGGTAGACCGTGGCCAACTCGACGTAGCAGATATCGGTGGTGTTCAGCGCGGCCTTGCAGATGCTTTCCACTTCATCCAGATGCTGGTCGTAGGTGTCCTGGGTGCGATACAGCAGCACCTGGGCCAGGCCGGCTTCCGGGTAACCCGAGGCGCGCCATTTGCTGATTTGCTGCTGGGCGTTGATGTTCGGGAAATCATGCGGGTATTGCAGGTACAGCATTGCCAGCGGAATCAGGGTGTTGCCTTCGCCATTGGCAAAGGCTTTTTTCAACAGGCCTTCGGCTTCGTGGTGCTCGGCTTCAGTGGCGCCCGGCTTGGCCACCAGCAGGCGACCCAGGCGTGCCTGGGCACGGGGCGAGGTATCGGCAGCCGCGCGATAGGTCGCTTCGGCCTGCTTGATTTGCTCGGGGTCGCGGGTGCCGACCTGGATATCCGCCAGGCCCACCTGGGCCTCGCTGTAGCCCAGGTCTGCCAGTTGCTGGTAGTTCTGCTGCGCGGTGACCGTGTCACCACGCTTGAGGGCTTCATTGGCCAGGCGTTGGTCGGGCAGGCCGGCGCAACCGGCCAGGGCGATGGCCAGCGCCAATGGAACCGGCAGGGATCGAAGGGCGCTCATGGTTAAAGACCTGCAGCCATGGCTTTGTCGATCAGCCAGTTCAGGGATGGGCCGCGGTCGCTGGTGACTTCAACAGGGCGACCGGCATAGGTGCTGTCCAGTGGGGCGTCGGGTTTGATCTGCACGCGAATATCGGAGGACATCTCGGTGCTGTTGAGGCTGGTGCTGCTGACGATGGTGCCGGTACGCACCTGCTCTTCATCCGCCACCTGGAAGTTCACGCGGGTACCCGGGCGAACGTCGGCAAACTGGCGATAGGAGAAGCGTGCATCAACGTTGGCCTGGCTGCCGCGCGGTACCAGTTGGAAGATCACATCGCCCTTGCTGGCGTACTGACCGTCGGCGACCAATTGCTGGGCCACGACGCAGTCGCACGGGGAGGTGAGGGTGCCGGTCATTTGTTTGCCGAACAGCTCTTCAACCTTGGCCGGTTGCAGTTGGTCTTCGTCCAGATGGCCCTTGAGCACATCGAGCATGCTGGTGCTGAACGTCGCCAATGGCGCGCCCTTGGCAGCGACCGCGTCACCTTTGATCAGGCTCTGCACGGTGCCGTCGCGAGGCATGGTCACGTTCATGCCCGGGACGCTCACCAGGCCGGAAGTGGCGTGGCTGACGAAGTACATGCCGTACACCGATTTGACTACGAAGCCGAATGCCGCCAGGCCCACCACGAAGATCCCGAGGCTGAAGGTCACGGCCCGCAGGCGGCCGCCGACGCTCATGTTGCTGCCGCTGTCCTTGACCTTGCGCGCCTTGGTGAAGTTGTCGCGTTGCAGGGTCGCCAGCACGTCGCCCATGGTCACGATGTCGCCGGACAAGTGCGAGGTGATCAGGTGGCGCAGGGTGGAGATGTCTTGTGCATCGAGGTTCTGGAACTGGCAACCGGTGCGGCCGGTCTGGCGGTCGTAGGAACGAATCTGCAGCTCGACGTCCATCGCCAGGCCCAGGTTATCGATCACGAACTGCAGGCGACCCTTGTGCACATCGCCGACTTTCAGCGGCTGTTGCGGGGCGTTGAACGCCAGGCCGCCGGCGGACAGGTCGATGACCCGCACTTCCATCGGCGTGTGGTCGGCGCCGAAGAAGCGCAGCTTGGCCGGGATTTTTACCCGGGCGTGTTGGCGCTGGGCTTCGGATTCGTGGACAACGTTGGCGTTTACTTGGCTATTCATGGTGTTTAGTTCCTAGTTAATTCAGGCTTGGCAGGGTCAAACCATCATCAGCAACACGGCGACGAAAATGCTGCCGGCGGAGAAGGTCATGGTCCGAGACGACCAGGTGTTGAACCAACGTTGAAAGCTGGCCAAATCGCGGGTCAGTTTGGTGTCCTGGCGTGTCCAGGACTGTTGATCAAGGCGGAAGAACACGTAGATCTTCACCAGCGCGCCCATGATCTGGTTGTAATAGAGAATCACCGGGTAAGCCGGGCCGATCCGGTGACCGGAGCACGACAGCAGCAGGGTCAGAATCAGGCGGGTGATGCCGATCCACAGCAGGTAGGCGAGGATGAACGCGCCGCCGTATTTGAAGGTGGCGATGATCGCCACGGTCAGCCCCAGCAGGGAGGTCCACATCGACACGCGTTGATCGAACAGCACGATGCTGGTGAACAGGCCGAGGCGACGCATCCCCAGGCCCAAGGCACGTGAGTTCTGGCGCAGGTTGTTGCCGTACCAGCGGAACATCAGTTTGCGGCTGGCCTTGATGAAGCTTTTTTCCGGCGGGTGTTCCACGGTGTGAATCGCGGCATCCGGTACGTAGAAGGTGTCGTAGCCCAGGCGCATCAGGCTGAACCAGCTGGACTTGTCGTCACCGGTCAAAAACTTGAAGCGGCCCAGGCGCCAGTGTTGCAGCGAGTCGCTTTCCACGTCGGCGATAAAGCCCGGGTCGGTGACCACGTTGGCGCGGAACACCGACATGCGACCGGTCATGGTCAGCACTCGTTTGGACAGGGCCATGGAGCACATGTTGATGTGGCGCTGGGCGAAGCGCAGCTTGTGCCACTCGCTCATGATGTAGCCGCCGCGCACTTCGCAGAACTCGTTAGTGGTCAGGCCGCCGACATTGCCGAACAGCTGGAACCACGGCACGGTCTTGCGCACGACGCCCTCGGCGAGCACGGTGTCGCCATCGATCACGGCCACTACGGCGCGGTCGTCCGGCAGGTGGCGGGAGATGGCGCGAAAACCGAAGGCCAGGCCGTCACGCTTGCCGGTACCGGCGATACGCACGAAGTCCAGCTTGACGTGGTCCGGCGGGTTCATCTTGGCCCAGAGGCTCTTGACCAGCAGCTCATCGGACATTTCCACCAGGGAGCAGACCACGGTGGTAGGGAAGCCACATTCGATGGCCTCGCTAATCACCGAGCTGTAGACCTGGGCAGTGGTCAGCGCATCGATTCTGAAGCTGGTGACCATCAGGAATACGTGGGACGGGTCTGCCGCTTTGCCCAGCTTGCGCACTTTGCGCCGCAGGTGCGGGTAGACCACGTACAGGAAGAGCATGCCGCGAAAGAAATGCGTAGCACCCATCGAGTAGCGCCAGATACCGACGGCACCAATCAGGAAAATAAAATTCTTCGACTCGGAGTCGAACGTACTCGCCGGCAACAGCAGGGCGAGACCCATCAGCAGGCTCAGGAAAAACAGCCAGCCGGCGGATTGGAGGAGTACGTGTTTTAACTTGGACATAGGCGTCATTCCGCAGGTGAAGGAGGCTTCGAGCGGCAAGCGTCGGGGATCAGGACGCTTGCCGCTGGAAACTTGCCGTTGCTGTTACCAGCAAATGCCTTCGGTACGACCGCTCACGCTGGTGGCCTTGGACATGAAGCCCACCAGGTCGACCACTTGCTTGCCGTGGGGTGCGTTATGCGCCAGGGCACGGAACTTCTCATCGCGGTTGCCCAGGATGATCACGTCGGAGTTGTTGATCACTTCGTCGAAGTCCGAGTTGAGCAGGGACGACACGTGAGGGATCTTGCCTTCGATGTAGTCCTTGTTGGCGCCGTGGACGCGAGCGTATTCGACGTTACTGTCGTAGATGCTCAGGTCGAATCCCTTGCCGATCAGCATTTCTGCCAGTTCCACCAGCGGGCTTTCGCGCAGGTCATCGGTGCCGGCCTTGAAGCTCAGGCCCAGCAGGGCGACTTTGCGTTTGTCATGGCTGGAGACGATGTCGAAGGCGTTCTGCACCTGGGACTCGTTGCTGCGCATCAGCGAGTTGAGCAGCGGTGCATCCACGTCGAGGGAGCCGGCGCGGTACGTCAGGGCGCGCACGTCCTTGGGCAGGCAGGAGCCGCCGAAGGCAAAGCCTGGGCGCATGTAGTACTGGGACAGGTTGAGAGTCTTGTCCTGGCAGACCACTTCCATCACTTCGCGACCGTCGACACCTACCGCCTTGGCGATGTTGCCGATCTCGTTGGCGAAGGTCACTTTGGTCGCATGCCAGACGTTGCAGGTGTACTTGATCATCTCGGCGACGGCGATGTCCTTGCGGATGATCGGCGCGTCGAGTTCTTCGTACAGCGACTGCAGGACATCGCCGGAAGCGGTGTCGAATTCGCCGATGACGGTCATTGGCGGCAGGTCGTAGTCGGCAATGGCAGTGCTTTCACGCAGGAACTCAGGGTTTACCGCAACGCCGAAGTCGACGCCGGCTTTCTTGCCGGAGCAGTCTTCGAGAATCGGGATCACCACGTTCGCCACGGTGCCTGGCAGCACAGTGCTGCGGACCACGATGGTGTGGCGGGTGGTCTTGTCACGCAGGACAAACCCGATTTCGCGGCACACCGATTCGATGTAGTTGAGTTCCAGGTCGCCGTTTTTCTTGCTCGGCGTGCCGACGCAAATCATCGACAGGTCGGTATCACGGATAGCGTCGGCGAAATTGGTAGTGCCGCGCAGTCGGCCGGTCTGGATACCCTGGCTCAACAGTTCGCCCAGACCCGGTTCAACGATGGGGGATTTGCCCGCGTTGATCAGGTCGATCTTGTCCTTGGAGATGTCTACGCCAATGACCTCATGGCCCCGTGCAGACAGGCAACCGGCACATACCGCGCCGACGTAACCCAAACCAAATATGCTGATGCGCATCGCATTTACCTCATTGTTAATCGTGCCACTAGATGGCCGGAGTTCATGTTTTGAAGCGTCACTCAGGCACTGGAAAGTGCGACGAGTAAACGTCGGTATATCCAGTGCAGGCATACTAAAAGTCGAGTGACTAACTAATGCACTCAAGTTGTGCGCAACGTGGCCTTATTGTTGGGGCTTGCCCTGAAATGCAGCCAGCCTTCCTGGGGAAGGGCCTGGCGCCAGTGCCGCAAGGCGTTGACATGGGTTTTTAGCCCTTATATATCAACGGCTTGGGTTGTCTCACTGACCCATACAGGTGAGCTCAGCCTTGGCCTTGTCGGAGAAAGTAGTGAAAACTTTTCGTCCGCCTTCAACTAATCAGTTGATGATTTGACCATTGAGTCAAAGCTGTATGACAACTTTGCTACTTCCGTTGGTCGCCGCGTAAGTCATCTCTTACATCTGCAGAGATAATCGTTACCGGTGGTATGAGCGGTGCTTTAGGACATAGTTCCTGTCCACTCATCCTGTTTCCGGAAATTTCTTGAAATATTAGAAAAGATGGCACTAGTACTATTGTGATAGCACTTGCTATTTGGGCCAATAGTTGCGGGGAGTTGCGAGGGTTAAATAGTTTTGTGCCACTACTCCTTGAAAAAAGTGGTGCCACTACGAAAAAAATTGACGAATGTCGAGTGAAATAAATGTTAGGGATTCTGAAGAATTATTTTTGACGCCAAATAAATGACGATTATTCGAGCTGAAGAGGGGTTTATTCGAGGGAATTGTTGTGGCGAGGGAGCTTGCTCCCGCAGGGGCGCGAAGCGGCCCTGGCTTTTTTGGGGCCGCTGCGCAGCCCTGCGGGAGCAAGCTCCCTCGCCACGGGTTTCCGGTTTCAGAAAGGCTGAGTTATTCCGGTGCGTGATCCCGCAGAAACACCAGGTTGTCAGGCTTCGACTGCTCCGCATTGAAGCGATAACCCTGCACGTCAAACTCCTTGAGTTTGGCCGGGTCGTTGATGCGTTCTTCAATCACAAAACGGCTCATCATGCCCCGGGCCTTTTTGGCGTAAAAGCTGATGATCTTGTACTGGCCGTTTTTCAGGTCCTTGAACTCGGTGTTGATGATCCGCGCGTTCAGTGCCGGGCGTTTGACTGCTGAAAAGTACTCGTTGGAGGCCAGGTTGAGCAGCACGTCATCGCCTTGTTCGGCCAGGGCTTCGTTGAGCCATTCGCTGATGCGGGTGCCCCAGAAAGCGTACAGGTCCTTGCCACGGGCGTTGGGCAGCTTGGTGCCCATTTCGAGGCGGTACGGCATCATCAGGTCCAGGGGGCGCAGCAGGCCGTAGAGGCCGGAGAGCATGCGCAGGTGGTCTTGGGCGTAGGTGAAGTCGGCGTCCTTGAAGGTTTCGGCGTTGAGGCCGGTGTAGACGTCGCCCTTGAAGGCCAGCAGGGCTTGCTTGGCGTTGGCGGGGGTGAAGGCTGGGGTCCAACTGCCGAAGCGTGCGGCGTTGAGGCCGCCGATTTTGTCGGAGACGTGCATCAGTTCGCTGATTTGCGCCGGGCTCAGTTCGCGCAGTTGTTCGATCAGCTCCTGGGAGTGGTCGAGGTATTGCGGTTGGGTGAAGCGCGGGGTGACCGGCTTTGACTCGAAATCGAGGGTTTTGGCGGGGGAAATCACCGTCAGCATGAAGTCGTCTCCTTTAATCGTGGGGGGGATTCTAGGGGGTAGGGCGGTTTGACTCCACCTATGAAGGTGATAGATGGCTGGGGGTTTGTGTGTATATCCGTTATTTAGGTAACGGCGGCTTAGGGTTCCGCTCTTACAGCGGGTCACTTTTGAAAAGCGCAAAAGTAACCAAAACGCTCTGCCCCGCCTGTCGGCGCCTCGCTTAGGCTCGGCGTTCCCTCACTCCGGCATTGCTCCGCGGGCCGCCGCGACGGGCCATCCATGGCCCGGCGCGGCTAAACCGGCGTCCTGCCGGTTTACCCGCTCCTCAATACCTGCGTTCGGCCTCGGGCTGAATGGGGCAGTCAGATCAAGATCAAAAGCAAGAGCACAGCGGCCTACAGGCCGGCTTGAGTGTGAGAAGCAGAGGCAAGATCCAGAGCGAAAGCAGGGCTGCTTTTCTGTGGGAGCGGGCTTGCTCGCGAAAAACCTGAGAGCGCCGCGTTGAACCAGGATGCCATCGTCATCGTTAACGACCTTCGCGAGCAAGCCCGCTCCCACATTTGGACCGTGCCCGCTTCTGACTTTGCTGTTGCTCCACCACACTCAAGCCGGCCTGTAGGCCGCTGTGCTCTTGATCTGCTTTTGATCTTGATCTTAGGCGCCCCGTTAAACCACGCTGGCCGAACGTAGGCAGTACGGAGCGGGTAAACCGGCAGGACGCCGGTTTAGCCGCGACGGGGCAGGGACGCCCCGTCGCGGCGGCCCGCTTCGTGGTGCCGGAGTGAGGGCACACCGAGCCTAAGCGAGGTGCCGAGTGGTGGGGCAAGAGCGTTTTGCTTACTTTTGCGTTTTTCAAAAGTGAGCCGCTGTAAGAGCGGAACCAATACAAGCCATCACCCAAACAACGGATATACACACCAACCCAATAGCCCCCCCACACGATCGGCTATAGTGCCCGACGACTCTGGAAAGGGAGACCCTTCGTGCGAATTGCGTTTTTATTGTCAGCCTGGCTCATCTGCCTGGGCGCCCAAGCCGCCCCCGTGGACGTCGCGACCCTGGACCGCGGCATCTGGCCCGAACGCCTCAGCAACCCCGCCCTGTTCGACGTCGCTTCACGCGCAGAAATCCTGATGTTCGCCCACACCCTGCTGGCCAGCGAATCCCTCGACGAGCCCGCCCTCAAGCAGCGCCTGGGCCTGAAGATCATCAACCTGGCCGCCATCGACGACCTGCGCCGCCAACTGTGGCAACGCCTGTTGGAAAACTACACCTTCGCCCAACAAAGCTGCGAACAGGACGCCTCCTTCTGCTACCTGGTGGAAAACATGGACGACCTGCGCGAACAAGCCGCCAAATTCGAAGTGAGCGACGACTCCTTCTATATAGGCTGGGCCGGCCCCAGCCGCACATTCCACGAACGCTACCTGGATGAACAGTTGCGCAAGGCCGCCCTGTTCCCCCAGATCAGCAGCGAAATCGCGCGCTTCGGCGACCACGAACGCAACGGCGACGAACTCAACGACCGGATGTTCCTGCTGACCTTCGACAGCGGCCCGTCCCCCGTGAGCGGCAACACCGACTGGCTCACCGACTACCTGCGCAAACAGAAAATGCACGGCCTCTTCTTCGTGCTCGGCAATAGCCTGCAAACCCGCGTCGAGAAAAGCTCGGCCACCGATGTGCAGGCGCTGTACCAGGGCCAGTGCGTCGGCACCCAGGGCTGGCAGTACCGTTCCCATAGCCACTGGGTCGACTGGCAGTCCTCCATCACCCGCAGCGCCTCCCTGGCCCAAAGCCTGATGCCGGAAAACTACCTGCCGCTATTCCGCCCACCCTACGGCCAGCGCCGCTCCGACAGCCAAGGTTTCTTCCAGGCACAAGGGCTGCAAGTGGCGTTGTGGGACATCGATTCAGAAGACCAGCCCGGCAAGCTCAAGGCCGATGAGTCGGCCAACCGCGTGCTCACGTTGATGCTGCTGTGGCGGCGCGGGGTGATCGTATTCCACGACACCCAGGACAAGGCGCGCATCGCATTACCCTGGCTTTTACACGCCACGGCAGAAAGTGGACTCGGCTGGCAGGATTGCCGCGAAGCGTTTCGCTGAAAAAGCACAAAAAGCCCGGCCCTGTTGGGGCTGAGGTTTTTTAGGGGGGAATTTGGGAGATATTTCAATACAGGCGGACTTCCGACTTTAACGGTGCAATGCCGGCTCGCCTAGTGCTATTCGTCATCCTGAAAAATAAACTTCAAAAAAGCGTCAAAGTGCTTTTTCCTGTCATGTGTTTTGCGGTATTACGAAGGCAGACAGCCGAAACCTGCAACACAGGTGGCGTCTTCCAAGACACCTCTTGTGTGCACCGCACTTGACGCCCCTCAAGTGCGTTCGACGGTCGAATCGAGGCGCAGCACTGTCGTGGTATTGCGTCGACTGGCTCCCACAAAGGTGACCGAGTATGGATGATCATGGACGTAACCCTTCTTCCGACCAGCCAATCCTTTATGTGCTTGATACCAACGTACTGATTCACGATCCAAACGCACTGCTTAACTTCGAAGAACACCACGTCGCCATCCCGATGATCGTGCTTGAGGAGCTCGACAAACTCAAAAGCGGGCATCACAGCGTTGCCGCCGAATGCCGCCAGGCCATCCGCCTGATCGACAAGACCCTCGGCGAAGCCTCCCCCGACGATGTCGAGGTGGGCGTACCGATCCAGCGTGGCAAAAGCGGGCCCAAGGGCTTGCTGTCGATTCTGATGAACAAGCGCAGCGAGCCCAACAGCCTGCTGCCGGAGAATCTGAACGACAACAAAATCATCAACCAATTGATCGACCTGCACGCGCGCGACAAGGACCTGCGCCTGGTGCTGGTGACCAAAGACATCAATATGCGCCTCAAGGCACGAGCGTGTGGGATCGCTGCCGAGGACTACAGTACTGACCAACTGGTTGACGACGTGTCGATGCTGTCTCGTGGTTATCACACCATGACCGGCTCGTTCTGGGATCGCGTCAGCAAGGTCGAAACCCGTCAGGACCATGGCCGCACCTGGCACCAGGTACAGCTGATCGACAACCTGCCGGCCGTGCACATCAACGAATTCATCATCGACGAGCAGGGTTTTGTGGGCTGGATCAAAGAGATCCAGGTCGACAAGCTGCTGATCCTCGACCTGCATCAGGAACCCCTGTTGCACCAGGAAGCCTGGGGCCTGAAACCGCGTGATATCTACCAGAGCCTGGCGCTGTATGCCTTGCTTGATCCGGACATCCACCTGGTCAACCTGACCGGTGCCGCTGGCTCGGGGAAAACCATCCTCGCCCTGGCTGCCGCCATCGAACAGACCATGGTTACCAAGCGCTATCGCCGCATCATCGCCACCCGCAGCGTGCAGGGCCTGGACCAGGAAATCGGTTTCCTGCCCGGCACCGAAGCGGAAAAAATGGAGCCGTGGCTGGGGGCGATCACCGACAACCTCGAAGCCTTGCACATGGATGACGAAAACACCCATGGCAGCGTCGACTACATCCTCAGCAAAGTGCCGTTGCAGTTCAAATCCCTCAACTACATTCGAGGTCGCAGCTTCCAGCAAAGCCTGATTTTGATCGATGAGTGCCAGAACCTGACGCCGCACCAGATGAAAACCATCATCACCCGTGCCGGCGCCGGTTCCAAAGTGGTGTGCCTGGGTAACCTGGCACAGATCGACACCCCTTACCTGTCCGCGACCAGCTCCGGGCTGACTTACCTGACGGAACGCTTCAAGGACTTCCCGAACGGCGTGCACATCGCGCTGCAAGGGGTACCTCGCTCGATTCTGGCTGAATACGCCGAATCTCACCTGTAACCTTCCTGTAGGAGCGAGCTTGCTCGCGAAGGACGTCAACGATAACGCGGGGCATCTGGTGCCCCGCGTTGTTCTCTGGTTTTTCGCGAGCAAGCTCGCTCCTACAGGGTTTACAATCGGGGCTCCTGATCAGGAGTATCCCTGTGCTGACTCATCTCGATTCCCAAGGTCGCGCCCACATGGTCGACGTCACTGAAAAAGCCGTGACGTTCCGTGAAGCGGTGGCCGAAGCGCGGGTGCGCATGTTGCCCGAGACCCTGAAAATGATTGTCGACGGCGCCCACCCCAAGGGCGACGTGTTTGCCGTGGCCCGTATCGCCGGGATCCAGGCCGCGAAAAAAACCAGTGATCTGATTCCCCTGTGCCACCCTTTGATGCTCACCGGGGTCAAGGTTGAACTCAGCGCCGATGGCCTGGACGCGGTGCACATCGTCGCCCGTTGCAAACTCTCCGGCCAGACTGGCGTGGAGATGGAAGCGCTGACCGCGGCCAGTGTCGCCGCCCTGACGATCTACGACATGTGCAAGGCCGTGGACCGTGGCATGACCATCGAAAACATTCGGCTGCTGGAAAAACTCGGCGGCAAGAGCGGGCATTTCAAGGCGGACCAGGCATGAGCGTTACCGTACTGTTTTTTGCGCGCTACCGCGAAGCCGTGGACCTGGACTCGCTGGAGGTTGAAGGTGAGTTCGCCACGATTGACGCCTTACGCCAGGCATTGGCGGGCGACCCCGGTTTTGAAGTGCTCAATGAAACTGGCTTGATGTGCGCCCGCAACGAAGAGCTGTGCTCGCTGGACGAGCCCCTCGTTGACGGCGACGAAGTGGCGTTCTTCCCGCCCGTGACCGGAGGCTGATCATGGCGATTCGGGTGCAGGCCGAGGCATTTGACCCCGGTGCTGAAGTCAACGCGATGCATGCGGCCAATGTGGGCGTGGGTGCGGTGGTGAGTTTTATTGGCTATGTGCGCGACTTCAATGATGGCCTGGATGTGGCCGGAATGTTCCTCGAACACTATCCGGGCATGACTGAAAAAGCCCTCGGCAAAATCGCCGTGGAGGCCGAGCAACGCTGGCCGCTGCTCAAGCTGGAAGTGCTGCACCGCATCGGCGGTCTGGAGCCGGGTGAGCCGATTGTGTTCGTTGCGGCGGCCAGTGCCCATCGTCAGGCAGCGTTCGATGCCTGTGCCTTTGTGATGGACTACCTGAAGACGCGGGCGCCGTTCTGGAAGAAAGAAAACACCAGTGAGGGGCCGCGCTGGGTAGAAGGGCGCGACAGCGATCACGCTGCCGCTGATCGCTGGAAATAACAAGACGTGTGGCGAGGGAGCTTGCTCCCGCTGGGCTGCGTAGCGGCCCCAAAATCTTGGGAGCGCTGCGCACTCCAGCGGGAGCAAGCTCCCTCGCCACAGGGGTTAGGTCGAGGCTTGCAGCCGGTGCGGCGACAGCATCGCTTCGGTCAACCCGAACGCCGCCAATGCATCCGGCAACGGCTTCCCGCGCACCAGCGCAGCACTGGCCTGGCCCATGGCCGGTGAGGTCTGAATCCCATAACCGCCCTGGGCTGCAATCCAGAACAATCCCTCCACCTGTGGATCGAACCCGCAAACCAGATCACCATCGCTGACGAAACTGCGCAGCCCGGCCCAAGTCCGTGCGGGGCGGCGGATGGTCAGGGTGGTGGCTTCCTCGATGTGATAGATCCCCGTGGCAATGTCCAGCTCTTCCGGCTGCACATCGTGGGGCTCTACCGGGTCGGCATTGGCCGGTGAGCCGAGGAACATGCCCGCATCGGGTTTCATATAGAACGAACCGTCGAGGGCCGCCAGCTCCGGCCATGCATGAATGTTCAATTCGGCAGGCGGGGCGAAGACGAAGGCGCTGCGACGTTTGGGTTGCAGGCCGATTTTCTGTGCGCCGGCCAACTCACCGATGTGATCGGCCCACGCGCCGGCGGCGTTGATGATCACCGGGGCGCTGAAATGCTGTTGCGCGGTGCGTACCTGCCACACCCCCTGAACGTCGCGGGTCAGTTTCTGCACGTCGTTGTCGGTGTGGATTTCACCGCCATTGCGCCGAATGCCGCGCAAGTAACCCTGATAGAGCGCATCGGTGTCGATGTCACAGACGGTCGGGTCGTAGATCCCGCCATGGACTTTTTCCCGGCGCAGGATTGGCATCATGGCCATCGACTCTTCGACGTCGAGCAGTCGCGTTTCCGGTACCAGGGCCTTGGCGCTCAGGTACTGGCGCTGCAGCTCATCGGGATCGCCGATCAAGTCCACCAACACTTCACCGCGGGGTGTGAGCAACGGGTGTTCGGCAAAGCCTGTGGGCGGGTGATCAAAGAAGGCGCGGCTGCCGAGGGTGAGGGCGCGTACCTGTGGCGTGCCGTACGCCGCGATGTAGAGGGCGGCGGAGCGGCCGGTGGAGTGGTAGCCCGGCATCGACTCGCGCTCCAGCACAATGACGCGCGCATGTTGTGACAGCCAGTAGCCGGCGGATGCGCCAGCGATGCCACCGCCGATGATGAGGTAGTCGGCCTGGTTCATGTGTTCCTCCTGGAATTTGAAAGCGCTGAAACCAAATGTGGGAGCGGGCTTATGTGGGAGCCGGGCTTGCCCGCGATGCAGGCACCTCGGTATGTCAGTTACACCGAGGTGATGCTATCGCAGGCAAGCCAGCTCCCACACAGGCCAGCTCCCACATTTTTTACCGCATTCCAGCTTAAGGGCGTTTGCGCTCTACGGGACGCAACAAATGCGTCGGCGGCGTTTCGCAGCTGATCTTGCGGCCCAGCAGTGTTTCGATTGACGGCAACTGATACGAATCGTCTTCACCGGCAAAGCTGATGGACACGCCCGCAGCGCCCGCACGGCCGGTACGGCCAATCCGGTGCACGTAGTCGTCCGGCACTTCCGGCAGGGTGAAGTTGATCACGTGGCTGATGCCGTCGATGTGAATGCCGCGCCCGGCCACGTCGGTGGCCACCAGCACGCGAATCTTGCCTTCGCGGAAACCTTCCAGGGTCTTGATGCGCTTGTGCTGCGGCACGTCGCCGGACAGTTGCGCAGCATTCACGCCATCACGCACCAGGCGTTCTTCGATGCGCCGCACTTCGTCCTTGCGGTTGGCAAACACCATGACCCGCTCCCAACCGTTGTCGTTGACCAGGTTGTAGAGCAGCTTGTATTTGTCGGCGCCGGCCACGGCATAGATGTGCTGTTCGACGTTCTCGCTGGCAACGTTGAGTGCCTCGATCTCGACGATGGACGGGTCAGTGGTCCACTGCTTGGCGAGGTTCATCACGTCTTCGGTGAAGGTCGCGGAGAACAGCAGGGTCTGGCGCTCGTTTTTCGGCGGGGTCTGGCGAATGATCTGACGCACTTGTGGGATGAAACCCATGTCGAGCATGCGGTCGGCTTCGTCCAGCACCATCACTTCGACCATGTCCAGGTGCACGTCGCCGCGCTGGTTGAAGTCCAGCAAGCGGCCCGGTGTGGCCACCAGGATGTCGCAGTGGCGCGCTTCCAGGTGCTTGAGCTGCTTGTCGAAGTCCATGCCACCGACAAACGTCATCACGTTGAGGCCGGTGTATTTGGTCAGGTCGGCGGCGTCCTTGGCGATCTGTACCACCAGCTCCCGGGTCGGGGCGATGATCAGTGCGCGCGGCTCACCCATGTAGCGCTCTTTCGGCGGCGGGGTTTCCAGCAGTTGGGTGATGATTGAGATCAGAAACGCGGCGGTTTTGCCTGTACCGGTCTGTGCGCGACCGATGGCGTCTTTGCCGGCGAGGGTGAAGCCCAATACCTGCGCCTGGATCGGCGTGCAGTACGGGAAACCCAGGTCCTGGATGGCGTGCATCAGTTCCGGGGCGAGCTTGAAGTCATGAAAGCGGGTTTTGCCTTCCTGGGGTTCGACGGCGAAGTCTTCCAGTTTCCAGGGAATAACCACAGGTTTCGGCGCGCGTTCGCGGCGCGGTTTTTCCTGGCGTGGCTCCTGGCGTGGTTGGTCGGCGGCTGGCTCTTCAGCGACGTTAACCGTGGCGGGTGTGGTCACCGGCTCTTTTTTTGGCGAGGCTACAGGTGCGGTCCGGCCAGGCTGCTGGCCGTCATTGCGGCTGCCTTGAACGTGGGCGGGGGCACTGGAACCTGGCGCGAGCTGCTCAGCCTCGCTTTTACCGAACATCTTCTTGAGTGCTTTGAGCACGGTCATCTCATCAATTGGTTAAGGAATGTACGCCGGCCAGTGTAATGCAAGAATCGGGCGCGGCGTAGTGCGTTGGTCATACGGCTACACAATGGTCGGTTTTCAGCCCAGGCGGGCGGCCAACCAGTCACCAATATCGTGTATCTCCTGGGGTAACACTTCGTGGCCCATTGGGTATTCCTGCCATGCAACGGTGACACCGCGCGACTTCAAATGCTCATAGGCGCTGCGGCCCATGGCGTTCTGCACCACGTCGTCGTATTGGCCATGCAGGCACAGCGCCGGAATCCGCTGTTGGCTGGCCGACAATTCAAGTTCATCACCGAAGGTTGGAGCGTAGGTGGAAAGGGCAATCACGCCACCCAAGGCGCCCTGCCATTTCAGGAAAGCGGTGTGGAACACCACGGCACCGCCCTGGGAAAAGCCGGCGAGGAAAATCCGCGAGGCGTCTATCCCGCTGCTTTTTTGTTCCTTGATCAGGTCAGTGACCATTTTTGCCGAGGCTTCCAGTTCCTCAACGCTGATTGAGCGCGCCGGACTCATGGCCTTGATGTCGTACCAGCTGGGCATCTCATAGCCGCCATTAATGGTCACCGGGCGTGTCGGCGCCTGGGGCAGGACAAAGCGCGTAGACAGGAGTTTTTCCTGTAGGGCTTCGGCCACCGGCAGGAAGTCGTAGCGATCGGCACCCAGGCCATGCAACCAGATTACGCAGGCGTCTGCGGGCTTGGCGGGCTGAAGAATCAAGGGTTCGGTCATGTCTGCTCCATAAATGTGCGTGCGCTCCGATTGAGTGCGTCGGAACGGTGCGCGACGAGTTGATCTGTTAAGAGAATGTCGCAAGATTGAATCTTTTGCTCTTGACCATGGGCTGAAACGACTCAGCCACCAGTCTGGTACGGGGCTTGCTATGAGAAACCCGATGTCAAGGCTCACCCCAGGCGGTAACACTATCAGTGACTGACGCCTGGGGGATAGCAACTGGACTTAAAGCAAAAACCTCATGCTGTTTGACCCCAAAAAAAGCCAACACGGGTCGATGTCGCCTCATAAGGGTGCGGTGGGGTTCTAGCTCCGACACAACAAGAGCAAAACTGGAGGTTTGAATGAAGGTATTGAAATCCACCCTGGCCATCGTGACCGCGGCTGCCGTATTGGGTGTCAGTGGTTTTGCCCAGGCTGGCGCCACTCTGGATGCCGTGCAGAAGAAAGGCTTTGTGCAGTGTGGCGTGAGCGACGGTCTGCCAGGCTTCTCGGTGCCGGACGCCAGTGGCAAGATCCTCGGGATCGACGCTGACGTATGCCGTGCTGTTGCCGCTGCCGTATTCGGCGACGCAACCAAGGTCAAATTCAGCCAGTTGAATGCCAAGGAGCGTTTCACCGCGCTTCAGTCTGGCGAAGTCGACATCCTGTCGCGTAACACCACCATGACCAGCTCCCGCGACGCCGGCATGGGCCTGAAATTCCCGGGCTTCATCACCTACTACGACGGTGTTGGCTTCCTGGTTAACAACAAGCTTGGCGTTAAAAGCGCCAAGGAACTGGACGGTGCAACCATCTGCATCCAGGCCGGTACCACCACCGAGCTGAACGTTTCCGACTACTTCCGCGCCAACAACCTGAAGTACACCCCGATCACGTTCGACACCTCCGATGAAAGCGCCAAGTCGCTGGAATCCGGGCGTTGCGACGTACTGACCTCCGACAAGTCCCAACTGTTTGCCCAGCGCAGCAAGTTGGCCTCGCCGAAGGACTACGTGGTGTTGCCGGAAACCATTTCCAAGGAACCACTGGGCCCTGTCGTGCGTAACGGCGACGACGAGTGGCTGGCCATCGTGCGCTGGGTTGGCTACGCCATGCTCAACGCTGAAGAAGCCGGCATCACTTCGAAAAACGTCGAAGCTGAAGCCAAATCCACCAAGAACCCGGACGTAGCCCGTCTGCTGGGTGCTGATGGCGAATACGGCAAAGACCTGAAAGTGAAGAAGGACTGGGTCGTACAGATCGTCAAGCAAGTGGGTAACTACGGTGAAGTGTTCGAGAAAAACCTCGGCAAAAGCACTCCGCTGGAAATCGACCGTGGCCTGAACGCGCTGTGGAACAACGGCGGCATTCAATACGCACCACCTGTGCGCTGATCGCTGATGGTTCTATCACCCGGTGGGCCAACCGCCGGGTGATGTTCTGTTCCATTATTCCTGGGGCACTTAATGCAAAATCAAATCGGCGCACCAAAACAGAAGCTCAGCTTCAGTGATCCAAAAGTGCGTGCGTGGCTATTCCAGATCATCACGATTGTGGCGGTGGTCTCGTTGGGCTGGTACCTGTTCAACAACACGCAAACCAACCTTCAACACCGGGGCATTACCTCGGGTTTCGACTTTCTTGAGCGCAGTGCCGGCTTCGGCATCGCTCAGCACCTGATCGACTACACCGAATCGGACAGCTATGCCCGGGTCTTTGTGATCGGTCTGCTCAACACCTTGCTGGTGACCGTGATCGGTGTGGTCCTGGCGACCATCCTCGGGTTCATCATCGGCGTGGCGCGCTTGTCGCCCAACTGGATGATCAACAAGCTGGCGACCGTGTATGTGGAAGTGTTCCGCAACATTCCGCCGCTGCTGCAAATCCTGTTCTGGTACTTCGCGGTATTCCTGACGATGCCGGGGCCGCGTAACAGCCACAACTTCGGCGACACCTTCTTCGTCAGCAGCCGTGGCCTGAACATGCCTGCCGCGTTGGCGGCGGACGGCTTCTGGCCGTTTGTGATGAGCGTTGCAGTGGCGATTATCGCCATCGTTCTGATGACCCGTTGGGCCAACAAACGCTTTGAAGCCACCGGTGTTCCGTTCCATAAGTTCAGGGCCGGCCTGGCGCTGTTGGTGGTGATCCCGGCACTGTGCGCACTGGTTTTCGGCGCGCCGCTGCACTGGGAACTGCCGAAGCTGCAAGGCTTCAACTTCGTGGGCGGCTGGGTGTTGATTCCCGAATTGCTGGCGCTGACCCTGGCCTTGACCGTGTACACCGCGGCGTTCATCGCCGAGATCGTGCGTTCTGGCATCAAGTCCGTCAGCCACGGCCAGACTGAAGCGGCGCGCTCCCTCGGGCTGCGCAACGGTCCGACCCTGCGCAAAGTGATCATCCCGCAAGCCCTGCGCGTGATCATCCCGCCGCTGACCAGCCAATACCTCAACCTGGCGAAAAACTCGTCACTGGCCGCCGGTATCGGTTACCCGGAAATGGTTTCGCTGTTTGCCGGCACGGTGCTCAACCAGACCGGCCAGGCCATCGAAGTCATTGCCATCACCATGAGCGTGTACCTGGCGATCAGCATCAGCATTTCCCTGCTGATGAACTGGTACAACAAGCGCATTGCGCTGATCGAGCGGTGAGGAAACGCCCATGAGTTCTCATATTTTCAAACCTGACATGCCACCCCCCAACAAGGTCTTCGGGCCGATGGCGTGGATGCGTGCCAACCTGTTTTCCAGCTGGCTCAACACCCTGCTGACGTTGCTGGCGTTCTACCTGATCTACCTGATAGTGCCGCCGATCCTCAGCTGGGCGATCTTCGATGCAAACTGGGTGGGCACTACCCGCGCCGACTGCACCAAGGAAGGCGCCTGCTGGGTGTTTATCCAACAGCGTTTCGGGCAATTCATGTACGGCTACTACCCCGGCGACCTGCGCTGGCGCGTGGACCTGACCGTGTGGCTGGCCATCGTTGGCGTGGCGCCGTTGTTCATCTCGCGCTTCACCCGCAAGGCGGTCTACGGCCTGAGCTTTTTGGTGGTGTACCCGATCGTTGCCTACTTCCTGCTCCACGGCGGGATCTTCGGCATGACCAACGTGGCCACCAGCCAATGGGGCGGCTTGATGCTGACCCTGGTGATCGCTACCGTCGGCATTGCCGGGGCCTTGCCGCTGGGAATTGTGCTGGCGCTGGGTCGGCGTTCGAACATGCCGGCGATTCGTGTGGTGTGCGTGACCTTCATCGAGTTCTGGCGCGGTGTGCCGTTGATCACGGTGTTGTTCATGTCGTCGGTGATGTTGCCGTTGTTCCTGCCGGAAGGCATGGGCATCGACAAACTGCTGCGGGCCTTGATCGGCGTGATCCTGTTCCAGTCGGCCTACGTGGCCGAAGTGGTGCGCGGTGGTTTGCAGGCGATTCCCAAGGGGCAGTACGAAGCCGCCGCCGCGATGGGCCTGGGTTACTGGCGCAGCATGGGCCTGGTGATTTTGCCCCAGGCGCTGAAGATGGTGATCCCGGGCATCGTCAACACGTTTATCGCGTTGTTCAAGGACACCAGCCTTGTGATCATCATCGGCCTGTTCGACCTGCTCAACAGCGTCAAGCAAGCCGCCGCCGACCCGAAATGGTTGGGCATGGCCACTGAAGGCTACGTGTTCGCCGCCCTGGTGTTCTGGATTTTCTGTTTTGGTATGTCCCGCTATTCCATTCATTTGGAACACAAGCTGGACACAGGCCACAAGCGTTAGGAGTTTTGTGATGAGTGAAGCGATCAAACAGCCTGTGAGCCCTGAAGGCATTATTCAGATGCAGGGCGTCAACAAGTGGTACGGCCAGTTCCACGTGTTGAAAGACATCAACCTGAACGTCAAGCAGGGCGAGCGTATCGTGCTGTGCGGCCCGTCGGGTTCCGGCAAGTCCACCACCATCCGCTGCCTCAACCGTCTGGAAGAGCACCAGCAGGGCCGCATCGTGGTCGATGGTGTGGAACTGACCAATGACCTCAAGCAGATCGAAGCGATCCGCCGTGAAGTCGGCATGGTGTTCCAGCACTTCAATCTGTTCCCGCACCTGACCATCCTGCAGAACTGCACGCTGGCACCGATGTGGGTCCGCAAGATGCCCAAGCGCAAGGCCGAAGAAATTGCCATGCACTACCTGGAGCGCGTGCGTATTCCGGAGCAGGCCCACAAGTTTCCGGGCCAACTCTCCGGCGGTCAGCAACAGCGCGTGGCGATTGCCCGTGCGCTGTGCATGAAGCCGAAAATCATGCTGTTCGATGAGCCGACCTCGGCACTCGATCCGGAGATGGTGAAAGAGGTGCTGGACACCATGATCGGCCTGGCGGAAGACGGCATGACCATGCTTTGCGTAACCCACGAAATGGGGTTTGCGCGCACCGTGGCCAACCGCGTGATCTTCATGGACAAGGGCGAGATCGTTGAACAGGCGGCGCCGAATGACTTCTTCGACAACCCGCAGAATGATCGGACCAAGTTGTTCTTGAGCCAGATTCTGCATTGATCCATCGGTAATACTTGAAACAATAAACCCGGCCTGGTGCCGGGTTTATTTTTGCCTGTCTAGGAGGCGTTGAGGGCTTCTTGCGTTTTGTTGTTGATGGTGTAGGTGAAGGCGTTGCGCAGGTCTGCGCCTTCGGCCAGTTCTTTGGCGTCGGTTAGCAGGTGGGGGTAACGGTCCAGCAGGCGCATCAGCACCATTAATGGTTTGGGCGGCGCTATTTCACCGCGTTCGTAACGTGAGAATGCGTTGTGGCCGCCACCGGAGAGCGATCCCACGGTTTCTTTTTGCGTAAGGTGCAGCTTGCGGCGGATACGCTTCAGTTCGGCGCCCATCATCCCTCGGGCGGCGTGAAGCAGATCATCACCAGCCTTGGCGTGGCGTTCGCAGCTATCGGGGTCGTACATGCCGTCCTCGCACACCTGACACTCCCAGCCCGAAAGATCATCAATGCGCCGCTCCATGCCTTTTACGCGCATGGTTTCGCTGCGCCCTTCAAAACGCGTCATGGCGTCGGGGGCACCGCAGATGAAGCAATGTTGGGTGTTCATAGGTTCATCCCTTTGAAGGAGATCACCGGAGGATTGCTGCCGGAGCAGTAAGTCACCTTGATGTAAATCTCCAGACCGTGTGAATGGGTGTGATAGACGTCATGCCAGATCCGATGATCCGCATAAGTGGTCATCGACTTGTACAACATCCTGTTTTGCAGTTCGAAAACAACCGCCTGCATCTCAGAGAGATCAAGGTCGAGCGCCTCTGCGGTTGTCTTTGCCGCACGTGTGAAAGCCTTGGCACCTAGCCGCCTGACATCCGCCTTTATCACCGCCAAATCGTAATGAGGTGTGTACTTTTCCATAAGACACCTAAGTCCAATAATTACCCTATAAGGGTAATTTTACTAATCGAAAATACTGCTCCTTTGCCTGCCCAAGAACCCTAGTGCGTTGCCTTTGTAGGCAACTCCGAATAGGCTGTAGGAAAATTCATCCTATGATTGGATGAAAGGACGAAATCCATGACCGACATCGCCCCTCTGATCAAACGCTCCCTCGTGGATCAAGCCCTCGAACAGTTGCGCCGACGCATCACCCAAGGCGTATGGGCCATCGGCGAGCGCCTGCCCACCGAGCCCGAGTTGTCTGCCGAGTTGGGCATCAGCCGCAACACCGTGCGCGAAGCCATGCGCGTATTGGCGTTCTCCGGATTGATCGAGATCCGCCAGGGCGACGGCAGCTATTTGCGCTCCATGACTGACCCGCTGGGCGCCATGAAAGCCTTGTCTCACTGCACCCTGGCACAGGCCCAGGAGACGCGGCAGATTCTTGAAGTCGAGGCCATCGGCCTGGCTGCCTTGCGCCGTACCGATGAAGACTTGGTCGCCTTGCGCGCGGCGCTGAGAACCAGCGGCGACCATTACCACGGTGATCTTGAGCACTACATCAGCTGCGACCTGGTGTTCCACAAACGCCTGGTGGATGCGGCTCACAACCCGGCCTTGAGCGAGCTGTACCAGTACTTTTCCAGCATCGTCGGCGCGCAACTGCGCCAGACCCTGAATATCCAGCCGCGCCGGCAAGCGGTGTTCGACCTGCACGGCGCCTTGCTCGATGCCGTGGAACAACAGGACCCGGAACGTGCCAAGGCGCTTTCCCGGCAGTTGATCAATGAACCTTGAATCCGAGATCCCCATGTCCCGTTCAGAAAACGCCCTTGAAGAACTGCTGATCGACGCCGAAGCCGATGACGATGAAGTCCAGCACAGCCCGCCGGTGGTGAGTCGCCCGTGGCTGTTGCTGCTGGGCCTGATCCTGGTGGCGTTGAACCTGCGCCCGGCGCTGTCGAGCATGGCGCCGCTGCTCGCTGAGGTCTCCCATAGCCTGGGTCTCTCGGCCGCCAAGGCCGGGTTGCTGACGACGCTGCCGGTGTTGTGCCTGGGCCTGTTCGCGCCGCTGGCTCCGATCCTGGCCCGGCGCTTTGGCGCCGAGCGCGTGGTGTTGGGGATTCTGCTGACCCTGGCCTGCGGGATCATCCTGCGCAGTTCATTCGGTGAAGCCGGGCTGTTCGCCGGCAGCCTGCTGGCGGGCGCGAGCATCGGCATCATCGGTGTGCTGTTGCCCGGTATCGTCAAACGCGACTTCGCCAAACAGGCCGGTACCATGACCGGCGTGTACACCATGGCGTTGTGCCTGGGCGCCGCGCTGGCGGCCGGCGCCACGGTGCCGCTCAGCCATTACTTCGGCGACAGCTGGAATATCGGCCTGGGTTTCTGGATTCTCCCTGCGCTGGTCGCGGCGCTGTTCTGGCTGCCACAAGTCGGCCAGAAGCACGGCGCCCACCAAGTTGCCTATCGGGTGAAAGGTCTGCTGCGTGACCCGCTGGCCTGGCAGGTGACCTTGTACATGGGCCTGCAATCGTCACTGGCCTACATCGTGTTTGGCTGGTTGCCGTCGATCCTGATCGGCCGTGGCCTGACCGCGACCCAGGCGGGCCTGGTACTTTCTGGTTCGGTGATTGTGCAGTTGGCCAGTTCCCTGGCTGCTCCCTGGCTGGCTACCCGCGGCAAGGACCAGCGCCTGGCCATTGTGGTGGTGATGGTGCTGACGCTGGGTGGGCTGTTCGGTTGCCTCTATGCACCGCTGGACGGTTTGTGGGGCTGGGCGATTCTGCTGGGCCTGGGCCAGGGCGGCACCTTCAGCCTGGCACTGACCTTGATCGTGCTGCGTTCACGGGACTCCCATGTGGCCGCCAACCTGTCGAGCATGGCCCAGGGTATCGGCTATACCCTGGCGTCCATGGGGCCGTTCGCGGTAGGGCTGGTGCATGACTGGACCGGCGGCTGGAACGCCACCGGCTGGATTTTCGCGGTGATCGGCCTGGGCGCGATCATTGCCGGCCTGGGCGCAGGGCGCGCCCTGTATGTCGGCGTCACCAGTGAAAAATCTAGAGGTAGATGACCTCCAGGGTACTGGAGCCATCCATGGTGATCTCGCTGCTCAGGTCCAGGTTCTGCTTGGCGGCGATGACCGTCTCAATCTTCACCCGACTGCTGAGAAACTTGATGGCCGCCGGCCCTGTGGTGCTCCCGGCCTGATCAGTAAACCCCAGGTAGCTGCGCGCGCCGATATCAATCGGGTTGCTGTTGGCGCTGCGCCAGGCCGATCCGCCAGTGGTGGATTCGGTGCCATAGACTTCCAGCAAAGGGCTGGCCTCGGTTTGCGTCGGGTCGAAGCTCAGGGAATAGAGCCCGATCTTGTTGCCACTTTTATCCAGGCCCAGGCCGTAGAAAATCTCGCTGTTGACGTTCGCCGTGCCGTCTCGGTTATCGCGCATGCGCAGGGCAAAGCGACTGTTGCCGTTGCAGTCGACGGTCACGTCCAGGTACTGGATCGGCAGGCGGGTGCCGCGATCAAGGTTCAAGTCTTTCTGGGAAATCTTGCCGTAGTCGATCAGGCCATTACTCGATAGCAGCGGTGTGCAGGCGGTCGGGGAGAGCAAGCCCTCGACGGTCAGGTTGATGGTGGAGGCACCCAGTGCCACGGTGCTCAAACCCAGTGTCGATACTGTCGCGAGCGGGATCAGGAAGCGCTTCATGGAAAAGTCCTCTAGAGGTATTTGATTTCGATCGTGCCTGAGCCGTCGAGCAGTACGTCGGTGCTCAGGTCCAGGTTATTGGTGGGCGCCAGAATCGCCCTGACACTCACTTGGCCACTCAAATGGGTGATGGCCGAAGGCCCCTTGTGGCTGCCCGGGATGTCGGTGAAGCCCAGCCAGCTGTTTTGGCCAATGGGGATCGGGTACGCGTTGGAACTGCTCCAGGCCACACCGCCAGTGGTGGAGTCGGTGCGATAGAGGGTGGGCAGGGTATCGGCCTGCATATCGAAAGGGTCGAAATACAGAAAGTAGCGGCCGATCTTGTTGCGGCTGTTGTCCACACCCAGGCCGTAGGCTGTCTCGTCGGTGCCGCCCGTGGCAGAGCCTCTGCGGTTGTCGTGCATAAGCAGGGCGAATTGCGTGGGGCCGTCACAGCCAATGCCCAGGGTCAGGTTGCGGGAAGCCAGCGCCGTGTCGCGGTCGGCATTCAGGCTTTTGGCCCACATGCGGCCATAGTCGATTACGCCGCCGTTGGACAGGTTGATTTCGCAGGCCGCCGGGGCGAAATGGGCGTTCAGGGTCATCTCCCGTGCGCGGCCGGTGGCCACCGCGTCAAACAATCCGGAAGCTTCCCAGGTCACGGCGTCGCGCACTTGGGTGGCATCTCCCAACGCCCAGGCACTGACCCGCAGTTGTACCGAAAAGCTGCTGCCACGAGCCGGCAAGCCGTCGCGTAACGGCGCAATCGCCTGGTCCGCGAGCCAGTCCAGCAGGTTGGCGCGGGTGCCAGGTGGTTGCCCCGGGCCGGAGATCAAACCCAACTCCACCGCCTGCCCGTCGAGCACGCCATCGCTTGCTTGCACGGCATAGCTGCCACGGTCACTGAAACGAAAACGTTCGCTGCCGACGGCGGCCAGTGCTCGGTAAAAAATGCTCATGTCCGTGGGCTGCGCGCAGTTGAGATTCAGGCTCAGGTACCGCTCCCCCAACTGGATTTCACGGCTGGCAGGACTGTGGATGACCCGGTTCATCAGGCCGAAGTCCAGGTGTGACTCGCTCAGGGTCAACTGGCAATCGTCCGCCAGTGCCTGGGCCTGGTGGGAGCCAAGCAAGGCCAGCACGCAGATACGGGGTAAGTGCTTCATCGCAGGTTCCTCATGGCGTCAGGCACTGAGCCGCAACGGTCTCGAAATACACCTGGGGATCGGTTTTTTGTTCCAGGCTGAAGTGCAGTTCACAACGCTTGATGCCGGGGCCCTTGACCCACAGGCGGCGCGGATCCGATACGTTGGGCAGGAACACTTGGCTGCCTTCCTGCACCAGCGTTACAAACTCGCCATCGGCCGTGCTCACCGTGGCTCCACGCGGCAGTGGTTGCCCCTGTGGCGTAGTAACTGTCAACAATGCCCGGCGGGTAACGGCCACGCCGAACTCAACCCTGTCCACGGCGCCTCGCCCAGCGGAAATGACCGCCAGACCATTGCTGATGTCGGCATTGCGCGGCAGCGAACGGGTTTGCACCTCCACTGCGCTACGCCCGTAGGCCGCTACTTGCGAGACCACCGCCTGGCCCAGCCCGTCGGTCCACACCGGGCCACTGGGTGTGCTGAGCTTGATCCCGGCCATGTCCCCCACCGATACCAGTGCGAAGGTGTCGCGCACCGGATAAGGTGAAAAGGTCAGGCCGTCGCCGTGGGCGACGATGGCGCCACGGGCACCGCCCTGGTAACTCGAGCGCTCGGCGTCGGAGCGGCTGTAGTTAAGGTCGAGCTGGCTGTAGCGCGGCAGATAGGACACTCCCAGCGTGGACTCCACTTGCTGGTCGCGGCTGTCATGTTCGGCGCTGACCCGGTAACTCAGTTGGTCGTTGACCTGTTCACTCAAGCCCACGCCGACGCGGTGTTCACCCCCGGAATTACGCATCCAGGTCCGGCCCCTGCGGGTTTCTCCCAGGGGCACGCTGAGGGTCAGGTACACCGCGTTGTCGTCATTTTGGCGGCCGCTGACTTGCCATTCCGCACTGGCCGACACCGACACGCCCCGTACACTGGTGCCCCAGGAGGCCAGGGCCCGGCTACTGTTATCGCCGTTGAAGGTGCTGGTGCGTGAAACTCCCGCGTTGAATGCGCCGAGCCACGGGTGCGCCCATCCCAGGGACAGGCTTTGTTGGTCGCGGTAGCGCGAGCGCCGACCGTTGTCGTCCTCACGGTAGTCATAGGCAGTGTCTTCCAACTCGCGGTAACCCGGCGTGCGGTGGGAGGTACCCGCGGTGATCGACCATTGCTGGCCCAGGCGTTGGGACAACGACAGGTCGGTCTGTAGCCCACGCACGTTTTCCCGGCCGCTGGCGTCGGCCAGTTGAGTGGCCAGTTGCAGTTGGCCATCCGCCCACGGCAACCAGCCCAGGCTGGCGCCGGTGGAGCGATAATCCTCCGCCATCAAGGCGCCGGCACCCACGCTGACCAGCGGGTTCAACGCGCCGCTCCACCCGGCACTGACCACCCATGGATCGTCACCTTCAGTTTGGCCGATATTGCGCACACGCCCGGCGCCTACCGAGTAACCCGGAGCCGCCAGCCCGCTGCCGAGCATCGCGGCGGGCACCGTGAACCGGCGCTGTTCGCCGGTGCTTTCCTTGACGGTGACCTCGACATCCGAGCGCGTATTCAGGCGCCGCACATCCGTCAGTGAGAACGGCCCCGCAGGCACGACGGTTGAATGAATCAACGCGCCGTTCTGCCGCACCTCAACCTGGGCCGGGCTGTTGGCGATGCCGGCGATGGTCGCGCCTTGTGCCTGATCCTGCAGGGCCTGTTCGGTGAACACTTGAACCCCGGTGATCTGAGCAGTGGACAGCACCGGGTTGTAGAGCGTTACTTGCCCGGCCTGCAACACCGCCTGCTGCGCAGCAAAGGTGCGCTGGGCGTAGGCTTCCAGGTGGGTGGTACGCGAGCGCTGTTCTTGCCAGGTTTGCACTTGGCGGCTGCGCACGATCCAGTCGCCGGCGTTAAAGCCGACTTCCGTATTGGCCGAACCGAAACGGCTGCTGTCGTCACCGTAGCGGTTGTAGAGCCCGGTCACGTCGTAGTTGAGCAGGCCGGCAAAACCACCCGTTTGGTAGCCAGACAGCTCGCGTTGTCGCGGGCGCAATGCCTCGGTGGGTACTAATAGTGAAACGCTGAGGCTCGCCGGGTCCTGTTCGATGACGGTTTGCGGGTATTCGCCAAGAAAGTCATGGCAGCCCGTGCTTGCCAGCGGTGCAGGCACCACCAGGTTCGCAGTGTCCAGCAATGGCCGATCGAAGCACAGCGTGCCCTGGTTGTCGAAGCGCACATCCACCCGGCCGCGCCGTTGACCATTGACGTTCAGGCTCACGGCATGAACGCCGCTGGTATAACGCGGCGCATCCAGCAGCAAGTACGCCAGTTCAGGGTCGATGCCTCGCTGCTGCAGAGTTTGCGGGTCAAAGGATTGTCCGGCGGGCGCAGCCTCGGCCCACGAGGACGTAAACAATAGGACCAACGCTGGTTTCAGGGCGATCCAGGCCAATTGTCTGGAACGCAGGTGTGGAGAAAAACCGCCCACGGCTTTGCCGTCACGGTCGGGAGTTACTGTGTTCACGAGAAGGCACTCGGGTTATGGAAGATGGCCTGTGCAGGCGGTCTTCCCGGTGACGGTCTGGGCAGTCACTTCGTTATAGGTGCGTGGTGGTTTCAGCGTTGCGTAGCGATATTGATCGGCGCTTCGAATGCCGCCACCGCAAAGCCATAAACCGTCGCCGGTTGAATGCGTACCGAGGTGGCGACCTTGTCCGGAGCCGGCACGCTCAGGGTTTCACCAGGCAGGATGTAGGTTCGCGGCAGCACGGCCTTGTCATTGCCCGGCAACAATTGCAGTTCCTGCGCCATGCGCACCACATATTTGCTGTCGTTCAATACCCGTAACTGGCCATTGTCCAGGGACCAGGTCAGGCCCTTCCACGGGGTGCGATTTGGCGCCAAGCCCTTGGGATGAAGAATCACCGGCAGGTTCTGGCGTACCGTCACGCCTACTCGTGCATGCCCGGCCTCGGCAGGCGTGCGGTCCTTGGGCATGCCTTCGAAGATCACCCGTTTCAGGCGCTGGGTTTGCAGGGGTTTCTGGTTCTGCAGGATAAACCGCACCAGCTGGCTTTTATCCGCTTCGACCCGCGCCAGGGGAGGGGTCACAAACAGCAACGGTTCGAGGTCTTCGGGCAGGTCTTCGAGGGTGACGTGCAGCAGCGCGAGCTTGTTGTCGGTGTTGGTCACCGACACAGACGCTTCACCTTCTTCTTCATAGACAATCACCACCGAGGTGTCGGGCACCATGCCATCGGCCCGGGCCTGGGTGCTCAACAGCCAGGCAAGAGCGCCGAGGCTGCCGAGGATCCGGCATAACGTTGAGTACGTTTTCATGAGGTGCATCCTGATTGAGTGCAGGGCGGTTACAGGTAACGCAAATCCAGGACCAATGAGCCATCGAGCGGCACCTCGTGTTTGAGGGTCAAACGGTGTGCCGGGTTGATAACGGTGTTGGCGCGGATGCGGGTGGTCAGTTCCACGATGTGTTCGGGCAGCGGGCGACCTGGCCGGGAAAAAGCCATCAAGGCCCTGGGGTGAATCGCCTCTTGCGCGGTCCAGGTGGCGCCCTGGTTGGTCGAGGCCATTGATTGCATCGGCTGGGTGTCGGCCAGGGCATTTTCGAACGCCAGCGAGACCCAGCCCAAGTGCTCGTCGGGAGCGTGGGTGTTCTTGCCCAAGCCAAACGCAGTACCGGGTGCAGGTGATGAGTCTGCTCGATCGTCGATGCCCACCAAGGCAAACAGCATGGGGGCAGTGCAGTGGATTTCCAGGTCCAGCCATTGAGTAGGCAGGGCGGTGGGCGTGCCTGGGTTCAGGCCATGGGCGGCGATCTTGCCGTGGTCGATCACACCGTTGCCGGACAGGGTGGCAGTGCAGGAACTGGGAGTGACCAGGCCCGAGACGGTCATGTCGGTGGCGGTGTCGGCGAATACCGTGGAGCCGGTGTTGAGCAGTAACAGCGTCGCGAAAGCGCGTAGGTGTTTGTTCATCATTCGGTCTTCAGTGCGGTCGGTATGAAGAGCGAACGTCGCCTGGATGCGACGTCGCCGTGATGCACGTCCATGGCTTGGGTTACAGGTACTTGACTTCGAACGTGGCGGAGCCGTCGATTTTATGTTCGTCGCTCAAGTCCAGGCTGTCGACGCGGGCGATAAAACCCCAGATATTCACGTCAGTGGTCACGTTGACGATCGGGATCGGTAGCCAGACGCCCGATGAGCGATCACCAAAGGCTGCGAGCGAAGACGGGGGGATTTCGCTGGACCCGTCTTGCCATGTGGCGCCGTTGTCGATCGATTCCAGAACTTGAGTCGCGCCGGTCTCGGTGACGGGGTTTGCCAGTGCAACCATGTAATTGCCCAGCTTCTGGTCGTTGTTGATCAACCCCAGGCCGTACGTACGAGTGGAGGGGCCGGAGGCGGAGCCTGCACGATTGTCGGTGCCTTTGATTGCAAACAGCGTTGCACCGTCGCACTCGATAACCATCTGCAAGGTGGTCATCGGCAAGGGCGTCTGTGTGGTCAGGTTCAGATCCTTGGCCGACAGCTTGCCGTAGTCCACAACACCGCTGCCAGACAGGCTCGGCGTACAGGCATTGGGAGTAATTTTCCCGGTGACGGAGAGGTCCACCGTGGATGCTGCGAGAGCTTGCGCGCAAGTGCCCAGCAGTAGCGTGGCGATCACGGCGTTAAGCGTGCTGTTCATGGCTGCAAGGTTCCTTTGGATTGAATCCAGATGACGTGGATTACAGGTACTTCATTTGCAAGGTGGCGTGGCCGTCCAGAGGGATTTCATCCAGTACAGTCAGGCGGTCGGCACCGTCGATCATGGTGTACAGACTCAGGTCAGCGGTGAACCGGGTCACGGCAATCGGTACCAGGCTGTTGCCGGCGGCGCCGATCGCAGTGAGCGACGTGTGGCCGAGGAACACCGAAGGGCGCCAGGTGATGCCACCATCGCTTGAGACCAGTGTCTTGGCGGGCGCGTCGTCGGCCACGGCGTTGTAGAGGCCGAACCCGGTGCTGCCCAGTTTTTCGTCGTCTGGCGTCATGCCCAAGCCGTGCCAGTTCTCGTTGATCGCTGAAGTACCGGCGCGGTTATCGATGGTGCTGAACGCCAGCAGCGTCTTCTGGTTGCACTCGATGCGCAGTTGCAGTGTCTGGCGCGGCAGCGAGGTGGGTTTGTCGGCGGATAAATCCTTGGCCGTCATCTTTCCGTAATCCACTACACCCCCACCGGAGATCGTGGGGTCGCAGGCATTGGGCGTGATGGTGCCCTTGACGGCGAGGTCGGTACTGCTGGCGGCAAATACGGCCGGGGCAAGCAGCAGGGTGGCGAGAAAGACAACGGGCGAGGAATTCATCAACTGTTTGGCCTATGCATTTTCAAGAACGGGTTGGGGTACTTACAGGTAAATCACTTCAATGGTGGCCGAGCCGTCGATGTTGACTTCTTCGCTCAGGTCCAGGCCGTCGGTGCGGCTGATGAAGCCTTGGTACTTGATGTCGGTGATCAGCTCTTCGGTCGGGCGCGGGGTGGTGTCCCCTACGGTGGACACAGAGAGCATCAGTTGGTCTTCAAAGCTGTTGTAACGCTCCCAGGTGGTACCGCCATCGAACGACGCAATGGCTTGCACGGCCTCGTCGTCGGCCACCGGGGCAACCATGTTCAGGCTGTAGCCGCCCAGGGATTTGCCATTGTTGGTGCCGAGGCCGAAGTAAATACCTGTTCCCGACTCACGTCGGTTGTCGGTGGCCTTCAGGGCGAAAGGAGTCGCTGCATCGCAGGTCACGATCATTTGCAGCGTTTGTGGCGGGAGTAAGGTGATCTTGTCAGTGTTGAGGTCCTTGGCCGATATCTTGCCGTGATCAATCACGCCGCCGCTGGACAGGGTCGGGTTGCAGGCGTTCGGCGTAATGATGCCCTTGACGGTGAGGTCGACGGTGCTGGCGGCAAAAACCGATGAGGTGCCAGTGATCAATAGGGCGCCGGTCAGTGCAATCAGGTGCTTGTTCATGTTGTGTTGTCTCGGTGTGGTAACTGACGGATGCGCCTTGCCGCAGCGACCCAGCGAATAAAGGCTGGCGCGGTTCGGGTTCGGTCAGTGTCGGTGTATGACCGCCAGGTGAAGTGGCGGGGTTGCCCTCTTGGGGTGGGACGCAATTTAGCGCTGGGGGGAAGGCGGGGAAATACAAGAATTACGACAATCCTTTTGTGCTCAAGCTGACATACGTCAAGTGGGAATTGGCGTAGCGTAGTGTAGGAAAAACTGCCTTTTTCGTAGTTCTTGTATCGTCGAGATGGCACTCATATGGGTAGTTTGATTCGGTAACGGGCGTCACGTGGGTGGGTTGAGAATCACCGCTGAGCGCGCCCTCAACTGACGACCTGCCAGGGTCAGCCGATGAACCTGGTAAGTCGGCACCGATATCGAGGTGGCCATGACGCCAAGCGTATTTGCTGACGACGGCCCAAAGCAGCAAACGGTGCCATGGCGCAGTCCCCCTGCTCATTGGAAGCATTTGAGCGTATTGATCGTCGAGGACCATCAGGCCTACCGCGCCCTGATGGGCTGGTTCCTGCAAAAATTCGAAGTCGATCACGAGTTGGTGTGCAATGGGCAGGCCGCGTTGACGGCCATCGCCATTCGGCATTTCGACCTGGTGATCAGCGATTGCCGCATGCCGGTGCTGGATGGCTACAGCATGGCCCGTGAGATCAGGCGGCGTGAGGCCGCGCACAACCGCCCGCGTGTGCCGATCATTGCCTTGACCGCCAAGCTCTCAACAGATGATGCCCGGCGCTGCCTGGAGGCCGGCATGGATGCCTGGCTGCTCAAGCCGCTGACCCTGGAGCAATTGCGCGAGGTGCTCGAGCAGTGGCTGCCTCAGCCGCTGGGCGCATGTGCGAGCCCGCGCTCCGGCTCACTCCCTGGGGCGGCGTGGCCCACCCGCGCCGAGTTGGTCAAGACATTTGGTGATGAAGAGGTGCTGAACCAGATGTTATGCACCCTGGTGCTGGAGGCCGAGGCAGATTACGCAGGCCTGGTGAATGCCTGCCGTATCCTCGACCGCCACGCGATGATCGATTGCCTGCACCGCCTGACGGGAAGCCTGGCATTTTTTGGCAGCACAGACCTTGATCGCCGGGCTGCGCGACTGATCGAGCAGGTGCGTGATCAAGGCATTCGGCGCAACTGGCGGGCGCTGAAACAGTTCGACCAGGACCTGATGGTGTATCTGCGCTATTTGACAGATTTATGACACTTCCAGCGATCTTGTAGGAGGTGTTACTTAGTTGAGTAGTATTAGTTTGTAAGTTGTTTCCTTTTTTATTGTGGGCAAAAAATCATCTACTTAATAACACGGGTCTCAAGTAAAAACCGCTCTCCGGCGGGCAGTTGTTGCACGGGGCTTACGGGGTTATTTTGCGAAGATCATTTTGCCATCACTCATGGGTTTATATGCTTCGCGTAATAATTGCTGACGATCATCCTATTGTGCGTATAGGACAAAAGGTGGTTATCGAGGCCAACGGCAAGTGCAAAGTAGTTGGGGAGGCCAATGGGCCCGATGAGCTGCTTAGGGTACTGGGCAGCACTCCCTGCGACGTGCTGGTGACCGATTTCGCCATGCCGGGCGGGCAGCAGGCAGACGGTTACGTATTGCTGGGCTTGCTGCGGCGCCAGTATCCCGGGTTGCCGGTCATCCTGGTGACGATGTTTGCCAATATCGCAACGCTGCGCGCCTCGTTCGCCGAGGGCGCCAAAGCCATTGTCGCCAAGAGCGCCTCCGCCCGGGAGCTGCCCACGGCGATCAAGGTGGTCAGTGAGGGCAAGACCTTTGTCAGTGAGTGCTTGCGGGCGCAGCTGGTGCAGGCCGGCACGGGTGACCAGTCACAAACCCCGCAACTGTCCGGCAAGGAGCGGGAAGTGGTGCGGATGCTGGCCAGCGGGCTGACGGTCAGCCAGATTGCCGCCCGGGTCAATCGCAGCATATCGACCATCAGCAAGCAGAAGAGCACCGCGATGAATCGGCTGTGCATCTCCACCGATGTCGACTTGTTCGCCTATGCTCGCAACAGCGGAATGGTTCCCTGAAACCTGTGGGATGAGATATTCCTGGCGTTGATGCCAGTAGTGTTCCCGGGCCTTGGGGATTATCGTACCGGCCATCCCAACCCCTTTTGCGGAACCTGCCCATGAGCGACGCCCATAATGCCCTGATCACCGAGTTCTACAGCGCCTTCCAGCGCCTGGATGCCGAGGCCATGAGCGCCTGCTACACCGACGACGTGGTGTTCAGCGACCCGGCGTTCGGCGAGCTGCGTGGCCGTGATGCCGGTGATATGTGGCGGATGCTGACCACCCGGGCCAAGGATTTTTCCCTGACCTTCGACAGTGTACGCAGCGATGAAATCACCGGCAGCGCCCATTGGGTGGCGACCTACCTGTTCACCGCCACCGGCAACACCGTGGTCAACGATATCCGGGCGCGCTTTGTGTTTCGTGACGGCAAGATCTGCGAGCATCACGACCACTTTGACCTGTGGCGCTGGTCGCGCCAGGCGTTGGGCACCAAAGGGCTGTTGCTGGGCTGGACGCCGCTGGTGAAAAACGCCGTACGCGCCCAGGCATTGAAAGGGCTCAAAGCGTTCCAGGCCCGTGGCGAGGGGGCTTGAGAAAGGTAATTGCGGCCTTTCAGAAGGACCGCGATTGCTGATTAGGGCCGCTTCGCGGCCCAACGGGGGGCAAGCCCCCTCGCCACAGGACGTGGAGGCATTGATAAGATGCGTGTTCTTCTCTTGTGGTGTCGGAACGGATTGTGAATAGCGCTTCTGAATGTGTGCCTGTCGAAGCCAAACCGTGGTTTGTCTACCTGGTACGTGCCGCCAATGGCTCGCTCTATTGCGGGATCAGCAACGACCCGGTGCGCCGCTTCGCGATGCACCAGAGCGGCAAAGGCGCACGGTTTTTTCTCTCAAGCCCCGCCGTGGAGCTGGTGTATACCGAAGCGTGTGCGAGCAAAAGCGAGGCGTTGCGCCAGGAACGGCTGATCAAGAAACTCAAGAAAAGCGCCAAGGAATGCCTGGCGGCTACAGGCCCATCACGCTGACTGATGGGTTCCCATCACGCCAATCAGCGGTTGGGCGCGCTAAGCTGAGCATCCACTTGTTTAGCGGAGTCCAGCATGTCCGAGTTGATTCTTCACCATTACCCGACATCCCCGTTCGCCGAAAAAGCGCGCCTGCTGCTGGGCTTCAAAAGCTTGTCCTGGCGCTCGGTGCACATCTCGCCAGTGATGCCCAAGCCTGACCTGACCGCGCTCACCGGCGGCTATCGCAAGACGCCGGTTTTGCAGGTGGGCGCGGACATCTATTGCGATACCGCGTTGATTGCCCGGCGCCTTGAACAGGAGAAATCCACGCCGGCACTGTTCCCGCTCGGCCAGGAAGCGATCACCCGCGCCTTCGCCGCCTGGGCCGACTCGGTGGTGTTCGCCCATGCCGTCAGCCTGGTGTTCCAGCCGGAGTCGGTGGCCGTGCGTTTTGCCAAGCTGCCGCCGGAAGCGATCAAGGCGTTCATCGCTGACCGCACTGCCTTGTTCAGCGGTGGTTCGGCGACCCGCATCCCGGCGGAACTGGCACGCCACCAATGGCCGGCGATCATGGCGCGGCTGGAGCAACAGTTGCAGCGCGAATCGGGGGATTTCCTGTTTGGCGAGCCGTCGATTGCCGACTTCTCCCTGGCCCATCCACTCTGGTTCCTCAAGGCCACGCCGGTGACGGCGCCGTTGGTGGACGCTTATCCGGCCGTTTCGGCCTGGCTGGGCCGGGTGTTCGGTTTTGGCCATGGCACCTCCAGCGACATGAGTTCGGAACAGGCGCTGGAGGTGGCCCGCAACGCGGCACCGGCCGCCTTGCCTGAAGAGTTGTTCGTCGACCCGAACGGCTTCAAGGCGGGCCAGCAGGTGACTATCTCTGCGACCGATTACGGCGTTGACCCAGTGGCCGGGGAACTGCTGTTTACCGGGAGTGAAGAGCTGATTCTGCGGCGCACCGACGAACGCGGCGGCAGCGTGCATGTGCACTTCCCACGCTTCGGGTTCCGCATCCAACCCCAAATCCTGTAGGAGCGAGCTTGCTCGCGAAAAACCAGAAAGCGCAGTTGGGTGTCAGGTTCCCAGCGTTATCGTTAATGACCTTCGCGAGCAAGCTCGCTCCTACAGGGGGCGGTGTGTTTTCCAGAAATATTTTCAGTTATAGGTGAGGTAAACCTGTCGGCGATCCGTGTAGTGCTTGAAACTGCGATTAATTCGCATTAACAGCGCTTTTTACACACGGGTTCTCAAGCATGAAGTCCAGGGCAACGTCGGCGGGTTCGGTTAAACATTGGCTGGGAGCCTCGGTATTGGCGGTTTCGGGGCTGGCGCTGCTGCCCCTGGGCGTGGCGCAGGCGGCTGAGGCGCAGCAGCAGAGCACGTTGTTCAACTTTGCCCTGGCCGCCAAGCCGCTGCCCCAGGCCTTGAGCGACTTCACCCGGGTCACCGGCATCAGCGTGGTCTACACCGACGAAGCGCCCTATGCGATCAAGGCCCCGGCGATCACCGGGCAGATGAGCGCGACTCAGGCCATGCAGCGCTTGCTGGGTAATTCCGGCTTCACCTTCCGCCAGATCGACGCCCGCACCCTGGCCCTGGAACCGTTGCCCACCGACGGCGCGCTGAACCTCGGCGCCACCACCATCAACGGTGCAGCCCAGGTTTCGGACACCACTAGTTATCAGCCGCCGCCTACCAGTTCGGTGATGCGTTCCAAGGCCTTGCTGCTGGAGACGCCGCAAACCGTCAATGTGGTACCGGCCCAGGTGCTGCGTGACCAGAAGCCGCGCAATCTGGATGATGCCCTAGCCAATATCAGCGGTATTACCCAGTCCAACACCTTGGGCAGCACCATGGATGCGGTGATGTTGCGTGGTTTTGGTGGCAATCGTAACGGCTCGATCATGCAGGACGGCATGCCAGTGATCCAGGGCCGGGCGCTGAACTCGACAGCCGAGCGCGTGGAGGTGCTCAAGGGGCCGGCGTCGTTGCTGTACGGCATTCAGGACCCGGGCGGGGTGATCAACATCGTCAGCAAAAAGCCTGAGCTGACCCAGTCCACCGCGCTGACCGCGCGTGGCTCGACGTTCGGCGACGGCAAGAACGGCAGCGGCGGCAACCTCGATACCACCGGTCCGATTGGGGACAATGGCCTGGCGTATCGCTTGATCGTGGACCACGAAGACGAAGATTACTGGCGCAATTTCGGTACCCACCGCGAGAGTTTGATCGCGCCATCTCTGGCCTGGTATGGCGAGAACACCACGTTGCTGTTTGCGTACGAACATCGTGAGTTTCTTACTCCGGTTGACCGTGGTACGGCAATCAACCCTCTGACCAAACATCCGCTGGACATCCCCGCCACCCGGCGGCTGGACGAGCCCTTCAATAACATGGAGGGCCGCTCGGACCTCTATCACTTTGAAGCCGACCACCAGTTGAACGACGATTGGAAAGCCCATTTTGGCTATAGCTGGAACCGCGAAACTTACGACGCCAGTCAGGTACGAACCGTTAGCATCGATCCGGTAAAAGGCACCATCACCCGCAGTATGGATGGCACACAGGGAGCGTTGAGCACCGATCGTTTTATGACCGTCAGCCTTGAAGGCCAGGTGGATGTTGCGGGCATGCGCCATGATCTGGTGTTCGGCGCGGACGATGATTACAACAAGATGTACCGGGCCGACTTGATTCGCCAGGCATCCATTGTGAAAACGTTCAACTACAACAATCCGGTGTACGGCCAGGAAGTCGCGGGCAGCAAAGTCTCGGCATCGGACAGCGCACAGACGGACATCCTGCGCAGTGACTCGTTGTTTGCGCAGGACTCCATCCACCTCACCGATCAGTGGATTCTGGTGGGTGGTGCGCGCTTCCAGACGTTCGATGAGTACGCAGGCCGTGGTCGCCCGTTCACCGCCAACACCAATAATAATGGGCAGAAGTTCGTACCTCGTGCCGGCCTGGTCTATCGCTACACCGATGAGCTGTCGTTCTATGGCAGCTACACCGAGTCGTTCAAACCCAACTCCACCATTGCACCGCTGAGCAACAAGATGGTGCTCGATGGCAGCATCGCGCCGGAAGAATCCAAGTCTTGGGAACTGGGCGGCAAGCTCGACTTGCCGGGGCGTATTACCGCCAGCGCGGCGTTGTTCAACATCGAGAAACGCAACGTGCTGCAGTCCGTCGGTGATGGTTTGACGGCCGTGTACAGCGTTGCCGGCAAGGTGCGTTCCCGTGGCCTGGAAATGGACATCAGCGGCCAGTTGACCGACCAGTGGAGCCTGATCGGCAGCTACGCCTATACCGATGCCGAGGTCACTGAAGACCCGAACTACAAAGGCAACCGCTTGCAGAATGTGGCCAAAAACACCGGTTCGCTGTCGGCGGTTTATGATTTCGGCACTATCGTGGGCGGTGACCAGTTGCGGTTAGGCGCCGGTGCCCGTTACGTCGGCGAGCGTGCGGGGGATGCACCTAACAGCTTTGACCTGCCGGGCTATACCGTGGCGGATGCCTTCGCCACCTATGACACCAAAATCGATGGGCAAAAGGTCGAATTCCAGGTCAACGTGAAGAACATGTTCAACCGCGTTTACTACCCTGCGGCGGTCAGCCCCCTGGTTGTTTCCGTGGGCGATGCGCGGCAAGTGTCGGTGTCCAGTACGCTGCGGTTCTGAAACGTGGGCGGTGACGCTGGTGCCCTGAGCTGCTAGCGTTGCCCCCTCTTTGAATTTTTTGGAACAACGCACCGATGCAGTTGGGACGATGGATACACACCGGCGGGCTGCTGCTGGGTTTGAGCGTGTTGCTGGGCGGTTGCGCCACGGCGCCGAAAAATTCCACCAGCGACACCCTCGACCAGTTGCTGGCCGACCCGGCGCTGCACGGTGCCAGCGTGTCGCTGATGGTGCGCGATGCCCGCAGCGGCAACACGCTCTATCAACACAACCCACGCACACGGCTGACGCCGGCTTCCAGCCTCAAGCTGTTGACCACCGCAGCGGCGATGGATGTGCTGGGGCCGCAGTACCGTTTTGCCACACAACTGTTGAGCGACGGCAACCGTCAGGGCGCGGTGCTTAACGGCAATCTTTACTTGCGCGGCCTGGGCGACCCGACGATCCAGTGGGCGGATTACCAGGCGTTGGCGGCCAGCCTGGCGCAGCAGGGCATCCAGCAAGTGCAGGGCGACCTGGTGTTCGATGACACATTCTTCGACGCCGAGCGTCTGGGCACCGACTGGTCCCAGGACGATGAGAGCACCTACTACGGCGCGCAGATTTCGGCACTGACGGTGTCGCCCAATGACGACTTTGATGCGGGCTCCCTGCTGGTCACGGCCAAGGCGCCAGTTGCGATAGGGCGCCCGGTGACGGTGGATATCAGCCCGGCGACCGATTATGTGCAGATCGGCAACCGTGCCATCAGCGGCACGGGCAACAGCTACGGGATCAATCGCCAGCATGGCACCAACCTGTTGCGCCTCAGTGGCGCATTGGCGCCGGGCAAGCAGAGTCGGCAATTGGTCAGCGTCTGGGAGCCGACGCAACTGGTGGCCAATCTGTTTGGGCAGGCATTGGCGCAGCAGGGAATTAGCGTGCAGGGGCGTCGGATGATCGGGGGTGTGACGCCGACCACGGCGACGGTGCTCGCGATGCATGAGTCGGCGCCGTTGCAGGAGCTGATCACGCCGCTGCTCAAGCTTTCCAACAACAACATGTCCGAAGCATTGCTGAAGAGCATGGGCCGCAAGACAGTGAATGCCGGTACGGCGCCTGCCGGAGTAGCGGCGGTGGCTGGGTTCCTGAAGCGTCAAGGAATTGATACGGCGACGTTGAACCAAGTGGACGGATCGGGGTTGTCCCGACGTAACCTGGTGTCGTCGCAGAACCTGACGGACGTGCTGTTGGCCGCAAGCAAACAGCCCTGGTTCAACGCCTGGTACAACGCATTGCCGGTTGCCGGTAATCCGCACCGGATGGTGGGCGGGAGCCTGCGCTATCGCCTGCGGGGCACGGCGGCGGAAAACAACCTGCACGGCAAGACCGGCTCCATGAACGGCGTGTCGTCGTTGACCGGTTATGTCACCGATGCCAAGGGACGCAAGTTGGTGTTTTCGATGGTGACCAACAATTACGTGGTCGCAGGCGCGCGGGTCAAGGCGCTGGAAAACCGTCTGGCCACGGCGCTGGCCAACAGCACGGACTATTGAGCACTGAAGATCAAATGTGGGAGCGGGCTTGCTCGCGAAAGCGGTGTAACAGTCAACACATGTACTGATTGATCCACCGCTTTCGCGAGCAAGCCCGCTCCCACACTGGACCTGTGCTGTTAGGCAGATTGCATTTCAAGGCAGGAACGCCTGCCGGTATTCCCCGGGTGTCGCGCCCATCGCCTGGCGGAACCGGTTGGTAAAGTGGCTGGCGCTGGAAAATCCGCACGCCAGCGCGATCTCTCCCAGCGGCAAAGACCCACCACGCAACAACTCCCGGGCGCGGGCCAGGCGCCGCGCCAGCAGGTACTGGTGGGGCGGCAGGCCAAAGCTCTCGCGAAACATCCGCGCAAAGTGGTACTCCGACAACGCGCACAAGCCCGCCAGTTGCCCCAGGCTGATCGGCTCGGCCAACTGCTGATCGATGTACTCCACCAGTAGCCGACGCTGATGGGCGGCCAGCCCGCCTTTCAAACGCAAACCTTCACGCATTCCCACCTGGCTGAGCAAGGTATGGCTGAGCATTTCATGGGCCAGGCTGCTGGTCAGCAGGCGCTCGCCGGGCTCTTTCCAGTTCAGGCTGATCAACTGGTGAAAGCGCCGGGCCTGCTGCGCGTCGTCGAGGAACGTACTCTCACGCAACTGCAACTCGCGGGGTTCACGGTCCAGCAATGTCACGCAGCCCAGGGCGAATTGCTCCGGGCTGAAATACACATGGGCCAGGCGGATCTCGCCGTTGATCACCCACGCCGACTGATGATCGGCCGGCAGGATGCACAGCTTGTCCGGGCCGCCCTTGGTGCCGGGCTGGTCGCGGCGAAAGGTGCCGGTGCCGCCGCCGATGTAGCAGGACAGGGTGTGATGGTCGGGAGCTTCGTAATCCTGGGCGTCGTGATGGTTGCTCCACAAGGCTGCAGACAAGCCGTCACCGAGCTCGGCGCACAGCTCGAGGCGAGCGTTGGGCGAGCGGTTGAGGGATTGAAAGACTTGCAGGGTTTCCAGTGGCGGCATATTCGTACTCTCTGACAGCTTGCATCCTACGCCCAGCAGCGATTCCTGTGATCCCGGCAGCCGACAAAAGCGCAAGAATGTGCAAGAGACCTGGTGCCGCCCGGGGCGAAACTGTGGCTCAACCCTCGGAGCCCGCCATGAACCTTTTCCTGTATTTACTCACCGTACTGATCTGGGGCACCACCTGGATTGCCCTCAAATGGCAGCTGGGCGTGGTAGCGATTCCGGTGTCCATCGTTTATCGCTTTGGCCTGGCGGCGCTGGTGCTGTTCGTGATGCTGCTGCTCAGCCGCAAGCTGCAGGTGATGAACCGCCGTGGGCATTTGATCTGCCTGGCCCAGGGTTTGTGCCTGTTTTGCGTCAACTTCATGTGCTTCCTGACGGCCAGCCAGTGGATTCCCAGTGGGCTGGTGGCGGTGGTGTTCTCCACCGCGACGTTGTGGAACGCGCTGAACGCCCGGGTGTTTTTCGGCCAGAAGGTCGCACGCAATGTGTTGATGGGCGGCGGCCTCGGTTTGCTGGGCCTGGGGCTGTTGTTCTGGCCGGAGCTGGTGGGGCACACCGCCAGCCCGCAAACCTTGCTCGGCCTGGGTTTGGCGCTGCTCGGCACCCTGTGTTTTTCGGCAGGCAACATGCTCTCGAGCTTGCAACAGAAGGCTGGGCTCAAGCCGCTGACCACCAATGCCTGGGGCATGGCCTATGGTGCGTCGATGCTGGCGATGTACTGCGCGGTGCAGGGCATTTCGTTCGACATGGAATGGAACAGCCGCTACATCGGTTCGTTGCTGTACCTGGTGATCCCGGGTTCGGTGATTGGGTTTACCGCCTACCTGACCCTGGTCGGCCGCATGGGGCCGGAGCGGGCGGCATATTGCACCGTGCTGTTCCCGGTGGTGGCGTTGAACGTCTCGGCGTTTGCCGAGGGCTACCAGTGGACGGCGCCGGCGTTGGCGGGGTTGGTGCTGGTGATGCTGGGGAATGTGTTGGTGTTTCGCAAACCCAAGGCTGGCGCGCCAATCAATCCAATCTACAAGGCGAAGCAGGTCTAGTGTGGGAGCTGTCGAGCCCAAGCGAGGCTGCGATGCGGGCGCTGCGGTCTTGCAGGTGCACCGCGGTGATGCCATCGCAGCCTCGCTAAAGCTCGACAGCTCCCACAGTTGATCTTTTATGTCTGAGAGTCTGCGTTTGTTACTTCAGGCCCAGGCGCTTGGCCATCCGTCCCAGGTTGGCCCGGTCCAGGCCCAGCTCGCGGGCGGCGCTGGCCCAGTTGTGCTGGTGGCGTTCCAGACAGGCGCTGATGACCTGGCGCTGGTAGTTCTCGGTGGCCAGGCGCAGGTCGCCGGTGACGTCCGGCACGGGGTCGGACTGCTCTTCGAGTGGTGGCGCGGTGGCGTTCGGCAAGTCCAGGTCCGCCGCGCTGAGGCTGAGAATCTTCGGCCGTTCCCGGCAGTTGCCCAACGCTTTGAGGGCGCTGCGCCCGATCAAGTGTTCCAGTTCGCGCACATTCCCCGGCCACGTATAAGCCAGCAGTGCCGCCTGGGCATCGCTGGTCAGGCGCAAGCTGCCCAGGCCCATGCGTGAGCGGTTCTGTTCAAGGAAAAACCCCGCCAGCAACAGCACATCGCGACCACGCTCGCGCAGCGCAGGGACTTGCAGCGGGTACACACTCAAGCGGTGATAGAAGTCGGCACGATAACGACCGCTGCGCACTTCTTCGGCCAAATCCCGGTTTGTTGCGGCGATCAGGCGCACATCCACCTGATGCTCCTTGTCAGACCCGAGGCGCTGCAACTGGCCGCTTTGCAGCACCCGCAGCAGCTTGGCCTGCACGGTGAGGGACAACTCACCCACCTCATCGAGAAACAGCGTGCCGCCATTCGCCAGCTCGAACTTGCCCCGGCGTTCGTTCAGCGCGCCGGTAAACGCCCCGCGTACATGCCCGAACAGCTCGCTTTCCACCAGGGTTTCCGGCAGGGCGGCGCAGTTGAGGCTGATCAGCGGTTTCTCGGCGCGGGATGAGGCGGCGTGGATCGCCTGGGCCACCAGCTCTTTGCCGACGCCGGTCTCGCCGGTGATCAGTACGGTCAAATCGCTGCCGCCCACCAGGTTGATTTCTTCCACCAGGCGTTTGTGGGTCTTGCTCTGGCCGATCATCTCCTTATGCTGCTGGCCGCTGGCCTGGCGGTAGATTTCGGCCCGCTGGTGTTCGTCTTCGGCCCGCAGCGCCAGGCGTTCGATGCGTTCGGCAACATTCACCGTTGCGGCGGCGAGGCTGGCGAAGGCTTGCAGGGCGTCCAGTTCCACCCGTTCGAAACGCTCGGTGTCGAGGGCGTCGAGGGTCAGCAGGCCCCAGGGCTGGTCGTCGACGAACAGCGGGCAGCCCATGCAGTCGTGGACTTCCAGGTGCCCGTGCAGGCCGTCGACCAGACCGTCATAGGGGTCGGGCAGTTCGCTGTCGTTGTCAAAGCGGGTGGGGCCGGGGCTGCTGAGCAGCACACCAAAGCGTGGATGTTCGCTGACCTTGAAGCGCCGGCCGAGGGTGTCGGTGCTCAAGCCATCCACCGCCAGCGGCACCAGCCATTCGCCGTCGAGGCGCAGCAGGGCGGCCGCGTCGCAGGGCAACAGGGCGCGCATGGCCTGGAGCAGGCGCCGATAGCGCTCGCCTTCGGGCAGTTCGCGGGACAGGTCGGCGACCAGGGGCAGCAGGGTGGTGAGCAGCGGCTTCGCAGTCATAATGACTCCTTGTAGTCATAGTGACTATAAAGTGTAGGAAGTCATACTGACTACACTAAATTCAAGTTACTGATTTATAAGATTTTATTAGTTGGCATGAATACTGAGTAACAAAGAGTAATCAGTAAGAAGACTCAGGAGTCTGCCATGCTTAGTGCCCAAGACCGTGCCATCGTCAAATCCACCGTGCCCCTGCTGGAAAGTGGCGGCGAAGCCCTGATCACCCATTTCTACCGCATGATGCTGTCCGAGTACCCGGAAGTTCGCCCGCTGTTCAACCAGGCCCACCAGGCCAGCGGCGACCAGCCCCGGGCCTTGGCCAATGGTGTGCTGATGTACGCCCGTCACATCGACCAACTGGACCAGTTAGGCGACCTGGTGGCAAAGATCATCAACAAACACGTGGCCCTGCAGATCTTGCCGGAGCATTACCCGATTGTGGGCGCCTGCTTGCTGCGGGCGATTTCCGAAGTGCTGGGCAGCGAAATCGCCACGCCTGAAGTGATCAGCGCCTGGGGCGCCGCCTATGGCCAACTGGCCGACATCCTGATCGGTGCCGAAGCGGCTATCTATAAAGAGAAGGAAGAAGCGCCGGGCGGCTGGCGTGGTGCGCGGCCTTTCACCTTGGTCAAGCGGGTGGAGGAGAGCGCGGAAATCATCTCGTTCTACTTTGCGCCTGTGGATAACGGCCCGATCCTGGCGGCTGAGCCCGGGCAGTACATTGGCATGAAGCTGCTGCTGGATGGCGAAGAAGTACGCCGCAACTATTCCCTGTCGGCGCGTGGCGACTCGGGCCAGTACCGCATCAGCGTCAAGCGCGAAGCCGGTGGCCGGGTGTCGAACTACCTGCATGACCAGTTCCAGGTCGGCGCGACCATCGAGCTGTTTCCGCCCTCGGGGGAGTTCACATTGGCGGCCAGTGACAAGCCCCTGGTGCTGATCAGTGGTGGTGTGGGCATCACGCCAACCCTGCCGATGCTCGAAGCGGCCCTGGCCACCGAGCGTCCGATTCACTTTATCCACTGCGCACGTAACGGCGGGGTGCATGCGTTCCGTGAGTGGGTGGATGGCCTGGCCGCGCAGCATCCGCAGCTCAAGCGTTTTTATTGCTACGCCGAAGATGATGGCGTGAGCCCAGCGGCGGACAAGGTTGGCATGCTGAGCCAGGAGCAACTGGCGGCGTGGTTGCCCAAGGAGCGGGACGTGGATGCGTATTTCCTGGGGCCTAAAGGCTTCATGGCGGCGATCAAGCGTCACTTGAAGGCCTTGGGTGTGCCGGAGCAGCAGAGCCGGTATGAGTTCTTTGGGCCGGCGTCGGCTCTGGAATAACCCACCCTCCCTGTAGGAGCGAGCTTGCTCGCGAAGAACGCAAGGGCATCGCGTATATCCAGAATGTACGCGTTATCGTTGATGTTTTTCGCGAGCAAGCTCGCTCCTACAGGGGGCATTAATCCGCTGTTAACCCTTCCTGTTTAAACCTCCTCACGCCAACTGCTCAACTTTCACCGTCCGCGTGTAAACTTGCGGCCATTGGCACAACCAACATTGGCTAAAGGGAAACGGGGATGATCGACGAATTGCGTTTGGGCAGGGAGCGACGCTTTCTGGTACTGCTGGGCATTATCTGCCTGGCGCTGATCGGCGGGGCGCTGTACATGCAAGTGGTGTTGGGCGAGGCGCCGTGCCCGCTGTGCATCCTGCAACGTTATGCCTTGCTGCTGATCGCGATCTTCGCCTTCATTGGTGCCGCCATGCGCACCACCCGCAGCGTCACGCTGTTTGAAGCACTGGTGACACTCAGTGCCCTCGGGGGTGTCGCCGCCGCCGGCTATCACGTGTACATCCAGTTCTTTCCGAAGGTCAGCTGCGGCATCGATGTGCTGCAACCGATTGTCGATGGCTTGCCGCTGGCGTCAGTGTTCCCCCTGGGTTTCCAGGTCGACGGTTTCTGTGAGACGCCTTACCCGCCAATCCTCGGCCTGTCCCTGGCGCAGTGGGCGCTGGTGGCCTTTGTGCTGACGGTGATCCTGGTGCCACTGGGCATTTACCGGAATCGCCAGAACAAAGCCTGAGCCGTAAACAACCAAACGCCCCGGCCTTCCTTATAAAGAAGGCCGGGGCGTTTTTGTTTGTAGGCATTTTGTGAAGGGACCGTGACGCGGGGCAAGTTTGGGTGCGCGCAGCGTGCGACATGTTGTCACACGGAGGCTGTCGCAGGACGTTTCTCACGCCCGTAAACGCGGCATAAATTTGCACAAGGCGGCGTTTTGTGGCTGTCAGTTCGTCGTTTGGCCGGCGCCGCGAGCAGCGTGAGGTACGCGACATTGCCTGATGTCCGAATGCCTTGTTTTTAGGGGACTTGGATCAGTTTTCGATGCCCTTACAGCCTGTAGGGGATGTGGCAAAACGCCCAATAACACGGCAATTTTTGTGGTTTTTGTCGAGAATCAAACGCGATACGATCGCGGACCTTTGCAATAATGGTGAAGGATTATTGCTGGAAACGATAAAAATTATTTCTGGATAAGACATGGTTTATACATCGCTAGCTAACTACAATCGCCCGCACTGAATGTCCGGTGCTGCTCACCCCTGAGCAAACTAGGGCGGTCGAGAAGCGGATGTAACGTTTCATGCGACCCCAGGTGCCGGCAGCCTTTCAACTATCCGCACCAAATGGAATTGGTCTGTAACAAGGCCTTTGACCAACGAATTCGAATAAGAACTCACCGCTAGCCCGGGACGTGTCGATTCGCGCAAGGTGCGACGGGCAGGCCCTTATTCAATCGAAGAGAAATGCCAACCCTTGGCAGGGTGAAGTGTTGGCGATCAAAACCCAACTGCATTGCGCAAGCTGCTTTAGAGGTCGTGAGATGAGTAAAAACAGGTACCCCCGATTACTAGGCTTTTTGCCGCTGCTCGGCATGATGTTAATGCTGGGAGGCTGCAAGTGGACCTTGCTCGACCCTAAAGGTCAGGTCGGTCTGGATCAACGCAACCTGATCATCACCGCCACCCTGCTGATGCTGTTGGTCGTGGTGCCCGTGATCATCATGACGTTCGCTTTCGCCTGGAAATACCGCGCGTCGAACACCAGCGCGACCTACGCGCCGAAGTGGTCGCACTCCACCAAGATCGAAATCGCGGTGTGGCTGGTTCCGATCCTCATCATCATCGCCCTGGGTTACATCACCTATAAGTCGACCCATGAGCTGGACCCTTACCGTCCGCTGGACTCCGACGTCAAGCCGATCAACATCGAAGTGGTCGCGCTGGACTGGAAGTGGCTGTTCATCTACCCGGACCTGGGTATCGCCACTGTGAACCAGATCCGGTTCCCGGAGAACACCCCGCTTAACTTCCGGATCACCTCCGACGCCGTGATGAACTCGTTCTTCATCCCTGCACTGGGTGGCCAGATCTACGCGATGGCAGGCATGCAGACTCGCCTGCACCTGATCGCGAACGAGAAAGCTGAAATGGAAGGCATCTCCGCTAACTACAGCGGTGCTGGCTTCACCGGCATGAAATTCAAAGCGATCTCGACGAGCCAGGAAGATTTCAACGCCTGGGTAGCCGAAGTCAAGGCCGCACCTAAACAGCTTGATCAAGCTGAATACGATGCCCTTGCCAAACCAAGCCAGAACAACCCAGTCGCCCTGTACTCCACGTACGAGCCGGACCTGTTTCAGAAAATCGTCGACAAGTACGAAGGTATGAAGCCAGGCAAGCCGGTCAAGCACGAGAAGAAAGAAGTGGCCGCGGTTGAAGGTTCTGACACGGGCTCGCATTCAACTGCTGGGGCAGAGGAGTAAACGATGTTTGGTAAATTAAGTTGGGATGCGGTCCCGTTCCACGAGCCGATCGTGATGGTGACCATCGCCATGATCGCGCTGGGTGGTCTGGCACTGTTTGCGGCAATCACCTACTTCAAGAAGTGGACCTACCTGTGGACCGAGTGGCTGACTTCCGTCGACCACAAGAAAATCGGTGTCATGTACGTCATCGTTGCCATGGTCATGCTGCTGCGTGGTTTTGCCGACGCCATCATGATGCGTACCCAGTTGGCCATGGCCACCGAGGGTTCGCCTGGCTACCTGCCCCCTGAACACTATGACCAGATCTTCACCGCTCACGGTGTGATCATGATCATCTTCATGGCGATGCCTTTCTTCACCGGCCTGATGAACCTTGCCTTGCCGCTGCAGATCGGTGCGCGTGACGTTGCGTTCCCGTTCCTGAACTCCTTGAGCTTCTGGCTGCTGGTGTCCGGCGTGGTACTGATCAACCTGTCCCTGGGCGTCGGCGAATTCGCCAAGACCGGTTGGGTTGCGTATCCGCCGTTGTCGGGCCTGGCCTACAGTCCGGGCGTGGGTGTGGATTACTACATCTGGGCGCTACAGTTATCAGGACTCGGGACGACACTGACGGGGGTCAACTTCCTGGCCACCGTCTTGAAAATGCGCGCCCCTGGCATGAAGCTGATGGACATGCCGATCTTCACCTGGACCTGCACCTGGGCCAACGTACTGATCGTTGCATCGTTCCCGATTCTGGCTGCAACCATGGCGTTGCTGTCGCTTGACCGTTACCTGGATTTCCACATTTTCACCAATGAACTTGGTGGCAATCCAATGATGTACGTGAACCTGTTCTGGGCATGGGGTCACCCTGAGGTGTACATCCTGATCCTGCCAGCGTTCGGTATCTTCTCTGAAGTGATCTCGACCTTCTCGGGCAAGCGCCTGTTCGGTCACCACTCGATGATCTACGCCTCGGGCGCGATCTCGGTACTGGGCTTCATGGTTTGGCTGCACCACTTCTTCACCATGGGTTCGGGGGCCAGCGTCAACGCGTTCTTCGGACTGGCGACGATGCTGATTTCCATCCCGACGGGGGTGAAGCTATTTAACTGGCTATTCACCATCTATCACGGTCGTCTGCGTATCACCAGCCAGGTTCTGTGGACCCTGGGCTTCATGGTGACCTTCGCGATCGGCGGCATGACCGGCGTACTGCTGGCCATCCCGGGTGCTGACTTCGTACTGCACAACAGCCTGTTCGTAATTGCTCACTTCCATAACGTGATCATCGGCGGCGCAGTATTCGGCTACATCGCAGGTTTCAGCTTCTACTTCCCGAAAGCGTTCGGCTTCAAGCTGCACGAAGGCTGGGGCAAGGCTGCATTCTGGTTCTGGATCTCGGGCTTCTTCGTCGCATTCATGCCGCTCTATGCACTGGGCTTCATGGGCATGACCCGTCGTCTGAACGCCACCACCAACCCTGAGTGGGTACCGTACCTGTACGTTGCCATGTTCGGTGCGGTGATGATCGCTGTCGGTATCGCCTGCCAGTTGATTCAGCTGTATGTCAGCGTGCGTGATCGCAAGCAGAACATGTGCGAATCCGGCGACCCATGGAATGCACACACCCTGGAATGGTCGACCTCGTCGCCACCGCCGTTCTACAACTTTGCCGTACTGCCGAAGGCCGACAGCATCGATCCGTTCACCGAAGCCAAGGAAGACGGTACTGCGTACCAGAAGCCTGCGCGTTACGAGCCGATCCACATGCCTAACAACACCGCTACCGGCGTTGTGATGGGCGCGCTGTTGACCGTGTTCGGTTTCGCGATGATCTGGCACATCTGGTGGCTGGCCATCGTCAGCCTGGTGGGCACCATCGGCTACTTCATCGTTCACGCTGCCCGTGATGACCAAGGCTACATGGTGCCGGTCGACGTGATCGAACGCATCGAAGCCGAGCAACACGCTCGCCTGGTTGCCGAGAAGAAGATCCCGGCCAACCGTGTTGAAACCTCGTTGGAACAGGCTTAAACCATGTCGAACTTAGTGACCAATGCTGGACACGCCCATGTCGATGACCATGGGCACGATGACCATCACCACGACTCGGGGCCAATGACCGTATTCGGTTTCTGGCTCTACCTGATGACCGACTGCATCTTGTTTGCGTCGATCTTCGCGGTGTACGCGGTACTGGTAAACAACGTAGCGGGTGGCCCGTCGGGCCACGACATCTTCGAACTGCCCTACGTGCTCGGCGAAACCGCCTTGCTGTTGTTCAGCTCGATCACCTACGGCTTCGCCATGCTGGCCTTCTACAAGGGCAGCAAGAAAGGCGTCCTGAGCTGGTTGGCACTGACCTTCCTGTTCGGCCTGGGCTTCATCGGCATGGAGGTCAACGAGTTCCACCTGCTGATCTCCGAAGGTTACGGCCCGCACCGTAGCGGCTTCCTGTCGGCGTTCTTCACGCTGGTAGGGACCCACGGTCTGCACGTGACTGCCGGTCTGATCTGGATGGCGACCATGATGTATCAGGTCAACAAGCATGGCCTGACCAACACCAACAAGACTCGCCTGAGCTGCCTGAGCCTGTTCTGGCACTTCCTGGACGTGGTCTGGATCTGCGTCTTCACCGTTGTCTACCTGATGGGGACTCTGTAATGGCTAATGCACATTCCCATGACAGCCACGATGACAGCCACGGCAGCGTCAAGTCGTACGCCATCGGCTTCATCCTGTCGGTCATCCTGACGCTGATCCCGTTCGGCCTGGTGATGTACCCGACCTTGCCGAAGTCGATCACCTTGATGATCGTCCTGGCGTTCGCGGTGATTCAGGTTCTGGTTCACCTGGTGTACTTCCTGCACCTGGACCGCTCGAAGGCTCAGCGCGATAACGTGATTGCGTTCGTGTTCGCAGGTTTGGTGATCCTCCTGCTGGTTGGCCTGTCGGTATGGATCATGTTCAGCATCCATACGTTCATGATGGCGAAGTGAGGTAAGACCCGATGTCGCTTAAGCACTTTATCCAAATCACCAAACCGGGGATCATTTTCGGTAACGTGCTTTCTGTGGCAGGCGGTTTCTTCCTGGCCTCCAAGGGGCATGTCGATCTGGCCATTTTCCTGGCAGCGATGATCGGCACGTCCCTGGTGGTTGCTTCCGGTTGTGTATTCAACAACTGCATCGACCGCGATATCGACATCAAGATGGAACGCACCAAGAATCGTGTGCTGGTCCAGGGCCTTATCTCCCTGAAGCTGGCACTGATCTTCGCGACCGTTTTGGGTATCGCCGGCGTGGTGTTGTTGTACAAGGTGGCCAACCCGCTGGCGGCGCTGTTTGCCGTGATCGGTTTTGTCATCTACGTCGGCTTCTACAGCCTGTACCTCAAGCGCAAGTCGGTTCACGGCACGCTGGTGGGCAGTCTGTCGGGGGCGATGCCGCCGGTGATTGGTTATGTGGCTGTGACCAATAGCTTCGACATGGCCGCGCTGGTGCTACTGGTGATGTTCAGCCTGTGGCAGATGCCGCACTCCTATGCCATCGCGATCTTCCGCTTCAATGACTACCTGGCTGCCTCGATTCCGGTTCTGCCGGTCAAGCGTGGCATCAAGGTCGCCAAGAAACACATCCTGCTCTACATCCTGGCCTTCCTCGTGGCGACCTTGATGTTGACCTTCAGTGGCTACGCCGGCATGAGCTACCTCGCCGTTGCCGCCGCCATGGGCATGTACTGGTTGTACATGGCCTGGACCGGCTACAAGGCGGTGGATGACACCGTCTGGGCACGCAAGCTGTTCGTCTTCTCGATCTTCACCATCACCGCCTTGAGCGTGATGATGTCCCTGGATTTCCAGGTGCCGAAAGAGTTGCTGCTGACGTACGCCCACTGAGTGGATGAAGTAGAAAAAGCCCCGCCTTCGTGAGAAGCGCGGGGCTTTTTTGTAGGAGCGAGCTTGCTCGCGAAAAACCAGAAGGCGCCGCGTTAAACCAGATACGCTGCGTTATCATTGACGTTTTTCGCGAGCAAGAACTAGGCGTCCCCCTTGCTCCTACACATGTGATAAATGCAGGAAGCAGAATGATGAGTAAAAAAGCCGTTATCGTATTCAGTGGTGGGCAGGACTCGACAACCTGCCTGATCCAGGCACTGCCGCTGTATGACGAGGTGCACTGCATTACCTTCGATTATGGCCAGCGGCATGTGGCAGAAATCGAAGTCGCACAGAAGCTCGCAAAACAGCTGGGTGCCACCGTTCACAAGGTGATGGATGTCTCGCTGTTGAACGAGCTGGCCATCAGCAGCCTGACCCGCGACAACATCCCGGTACCTACGGTGAACAGCTCAGGCGAGAGTTTGCCGAGCACCTTCGTGCCGGGGCGGAACATTCTGTTCTTAACCTTGGCGGCGATCTACGCCTATCAGGTCAAGGCAGAAACCGTGATCACCGGTGTGTGTGAAACCGACTTCTCGGGTTACCCGGATTGCCGGGACGAGTTCGTCAAGGCGCTGAATAAAGCGCTGCAACTGGGCATGGAATACGACGTGCGCCTGGAAACCCCGCTGATGTGGCTGAACAAGGCCGAGACCTGGGCCCTGGCGGACTATCACAACCAGCTGGACTTGATCCGCAACCAGACCTTGACCTGTTACAACGGCATTATCGGCACGGGCTGTGGCAACTGCGATGCGTGCAACCTTCGCGCACGTGGCCTGAACGACTACCTGGAAAACAAGGCAGCCGTCATGCAGAGCCTGAAAAGCAAGCTGGCTTGAACCTGACCGTTCCCACGCTCTGCGTGGGAACGGTTATCATCAGCTGGCTTGTTGTGGCGCCTGGTTATCGCCCGTGATATAGCGCTTGAACAGCGAGCGGGCACCGTAGGCCGGCAGGATGTTGATGAAGGCAAAGCAGACCTTGATCGCGATCTGCACGTAGATCATGTTCAGGATGTCGCTGGTCTGCATGGCGCCGTAGAACGCGATGAAGCAGAACAGGAAACTGTCGATAATCACCGCGAAGAACGTACTCAGGAAAATGCGCAGGAACAGGTACTTGGAGTTGGTCAGCTCTTTGATCTTGCACAGCAGGTACGAGTTGATGTTCTCCGACACCAGGAACGAAACCGAGGAGGCGATCAGCACCGACGACACCTGGATGATCACATCGTTATACGGCCCGTCGAGTTTCCAGCCTGGCAAGCCGGGGAGGAAGGTCGAGCCGTAGAGCAGGATGATGATCATCGCGTTACTGGCAAACGCAAACAGGATGGCCCGTCTCGCCAGCCGGAGGCCGAATTGTTCGTTGAGCAAGTCCACGATCAGAAACGTCAGCGGGTAGAGAAACGTGCCGGGTGTGACGATGATGCCCAGCGACTCCAGGTAAATAGGTTTGGTCGCTGCAATGCTGGTGAAGATATAGAACGTAAAGAGCAGCAGGTTCAGGATGATATAAATCATCCATGAGTTCTCGTTGCGGTCGTTGATGTCGTACGCGGTGAGCGCTCCGCCTTGTGAATAGAACTTCTTGTACATGTTCTTGACTTCCATTTTATTTAAATTGTCCATGATTTCGCTGTTCAGCACTTCGCTCAGCTTTATCCGAATGATCTTGCCCGTGGCGATCACCATGATCACCGCCAGGCTCTTGTCATTCTCAAAACCCAGTAATTTATATTTACTGTTCTCGACTTCGTTCTCATACGTTGTCATTGAAGCGCTCCTCGATGATATCTCCCACCACACAGATACGATCCGAGCTGATACACGCTTCATCCGTGATAAATAGTTTTTTGCTGACTCTGTCGTAGACCAACTTTTCCTTGTCGTCGCTCGACGTGCCTTTCTGCACGATCAACAAATCGCCCGGCTCGTTGACGCCGGTAATTGCATGCTCCAGCAGCACAGCGATCAAGTTATAGGAAGTGCCGAAGTAGTAAGTCAGCGGGTACAGCGTGGCCAGTTCGCCGATGCGCTTGTCCATGCTTGCCATGACCTGGCTTTGCTTGATGATCGGCACGGCGGCGGGGTTCATATTTCCCTGGGGGGAAATACTGCTGTCGATGATCTCTTTTTCTTCAAAGTCGAGGGTCTCGATTTCTTCATAGGACACGCCAAAGAAATCCGAGATCTTGCGGATGGTGGACTGCTGAACGTTGACGACCTTGCCTTCCAGAATGTTGTAGATCGTGGTTCTGGTCAGGCCGGCCGAGTTGCACAACGACAGCTGCGTTTCTCCGCGGCTTTTGATCAGGTATTTGATATTGCTCTTCAAATACTCGGTGCGTTCTTTTCTGTGAATCAAATGCCCACCACTTCCTTATGTTTTACACAGAGCGTCCATGTTGCGCTGGGTCGCGTGCTTCGCCGCGGCGCGAAGTGTTGCATGCGCCCGCTACAAGAATAAAGACCGTGATCAGTTTTTTGGCGATTGGCCATCACCCAGCCAGAAAAAACCGCGTCTTGTCCCCGTGTGTGCAGCCGAAAAGAATCATTTAATTTGGAAAATGTTCATTTTTCTGCTTAATTGCCCTGCGCCGAATGGAAAGGCGAAGTCGATTTTCAGGGAAGGAACCCAAGACTATGACAGTCCACACGCAAACCCTTACCCACCAGTCCGGTCTGCTGCAACGAGGGCTGGCGGATTTACGTGCAGAGGACGCGGAGCTGGCGGGGCTGCTGGATGCGGAAGTCATGCGCCAACACCAGACCTTGTCATTGGCTGCTTCGTCCTGTGCAGTGAAACCGCACATCCTGGCGGCGTCCGCCTCGCTGCTGGTCAATGTGACCGCCGAGGGCGCCCTTGGCTGGCGCCATCACGCCGGGTGCGAGAACGCCGACCGGGTCGAAGCCCTGGCTGTCCGCCGAGCGTGTGAGCTGTTCGGTGCGCACTACGCCGGCGTGCAATCACACTCGGGGTCGACTGCGATCTACCAGGTGCTGGCGGCCTTGCTGGAGCCGGGAGACACGGTGCTCGGCATGGCCACCGATCACGGCGGGCACCTGAGCCATAGCAGCCCTGTCGCGTTCACCGGGGCGTACTACAAGGCGCTCAGATACGGCACCACCTCCAAAGGCGTTATCGACTACGAACAGGTGCGCACACTGGCGCTGGCCCATCGCCCGCGCGTGATCATCTGCGGGGCGACGGCTTACTCGCACGTCATCGATTTCGAGCGGTTCCGCGGGATTGCCGACGAAGCCGGGGCGATCCTGCTGGCGGACATTTCGAGCATCGCCGGCCTGGTCGCCACCGGGCGTCATCCAAGCCCGATCAACGCGGCTCATGTCACCACGCTGTGCACCCACCAGCAGCTTGGCGGCCCTCGCGGCGGTCTGATCCTTTCCGGTCGCGACGCTGAAACCAAGGTGCCCGGCCTTAAAACCACCTTCAGTCGTCTCCTCGACCAAGCCGTGTTCCCACGAATGCAGGGCGCACCGGCCTTCAACATGATCGCGGCAAAGGCGGCCGCGTTCGGCTACGCCATGTCAGCGGATTTCGACGCCTGGATGGCGCGGATTCGCACCACGGCCGACGATCTGGCCAATGCGTTTCAGGCCTGCGACTACGAGGTGGTGGGCGGACGCAGTGAAAACCACTCGGTGCTGATCCGCTTGCGTGGTGGCATCACCGGCTCCATCGCCCAGGCGGCCCTGGAGCAGTGCGGCATCATCGTGGATAAACATCGCGCACCGGGGGAGACGCGACCGTCATTCGTCGCTGGCGGGTTGTGTATCGGCACCGGCTCACTGGCGCAACGCAACATAGACGCCCACGGATGCCGTCAGGTCATCGAGTTGGTGTGCCGGGTACTCGATGCCGTCACGCCCCTCAACGAGCACAAGTTCACCCTTGATCCCAATGCTCAGGAATCCCTGCGTTTGCAGGCCCAAACCTTGTGCGCGAAGTATCCTCTCGCGGATTACCTGCACAACTGAGCGAATATCCGAGGGGATGTTTCATATTATTGCGGGATAAATTGCTGTAGGGTGTTTAAGCGGCTGTTATAGACGGTCGCGTTATTGCTCATATCCATAATTAACAAGCTGCATGACAGCTTGGCGTTCTCCTGGCAGTTATAAAAAGGGCTCTTAAAGTCCGTTCAACCTCCGTGAACGAAGTACTCAGCCTTTTGCAGTGAAGTCGAACTTGGCCTCTGCGCCGATAGTTGTTCGACTCATGAGGAGATACCCCGTGATAACCCGAAGAAAACTCCTGTACTCAGGCGCAGCCTTGACCGGTGCCGGCCTGTTTGCCCCGCTGTGGGCCGGTGTTGCGTTGGCGCAGGAAGTCAGCAGTGCCGCCAGTGACGACATCGAATCCTTCCGTCAGTTGTCGATGTTCCTTCTCGAACGCCCGAGCCTGGATGCCGCCTTGTCCTTGCGTATCCTGGCCCAGTGCACCCAGAACGACCCCGAGTTCCCGCAGAAGATGAAAGCCTTGTGGGGCAAGGTTGGCCAGCATCACTTGCGCAGCGTCGGCCAGTTGTCCGGCAGCCCGTTCTACCGCGACCCGGTGATCAAGGATACGACGCAGAAAATCGTTTCGGCCTGGTACCTGGGCTACACCGGCACACCGGTGTCCCTGCGCGCCACCGACGGCACGCGGCTGGTGACCTTCACCGGCGCGCTGGCCTACCAGCCGACCGCGGACGCCACGGTGATCCCGACGTACTCCCGGGGAAAAACCAATTACTGGGTTAATCCCCCGGCCACGCTGGCCAACGACTAAGACAAGGCACTTATATGAATCAGGATTTTGACGCCGATGTCATCGTGGTTGGCTCCGGCGCATTAGGCAGTAACGCAGCATTTGAATTGGCCAAACTCGGCAAGTCGGTGATTATTCTGGAAGCGGGTGAACATATTCCCCGCTGGAAGATAGTCGAGAACTTCCGTAATTCGTCGAACAAGGGCAATTACAACTCACCGTATCCGAATGAGCCGTGGGCCCATCATTCTTATGATGAGCAATACATCGAGAACACCGGTTCTTTCGAGTTTCGCCCCGGCATGTTGAAACTGGTGGGCGGCACTACCTGGCACTGGGCGGCGGCGTGCTGGCGTTACTTGCCCAACGATATGAAGCTCAAGACACTCTACGGCGTAGGTCGCGACTGGCCGCTGGAATACAGCGAGCTGGAACCCTATTACGTACGTGCGGAAATTGCCCTGGGCGTATGCGGCAGTGACACCCAGGACCAGAGCGGGCAGGGCGGCGGCGCTTTCCCGCCGCGCTCAAGCCCCTATCCGATGGCGCCTGAAGGCGATACCTACCTGTTCCAGCGCCTGCGTGAACGCATGGCCCCGGCCGGTTATCACTTTATCCATGAGCCCAACGGCCGTGCCACCGAACCCTACGACGGGCGCCCGGCGTGCAGCGGCAACAACAACTGCATGCCGGTCTGCCCCATCGGTGCGATGTACAGCGGCGACGTGCACGCCCGCCATGCGGAACAGGCCGGCGCCAAGCTGATCACCGACGCCACCGCCTACAAGCTGGAAAAAGGCGCGGACGACAAGATCGTCGCCATCCATTACCGCAGCTCCACCGGCGCCGATGTGCGGCTCACCGCCAAGTACTTCATCGTTGCCGCCCACGGTCTGGAAACCCCCAAGCTGCTGCTGATTTCCGAGGTGGCCAACTCCTCCGACCAGGTCGGTCGCAACCTGATGGACCACACTGGGCAAGGCCTGCAATTTATCGCCGACGAGCCGTTGTGGCCGGGGCGTGGGGCGGTGCAGCAAGGCGGGATTTTCAATCGCCGCGACGGCGAATTCCGCAAGGAACGGGCGTCGGTCAAACACTCGATTTCCAACAACGTACCGAACATTGCCGTGGCCAAGCGCCTGATCGCCCAAGGCGTGTACGGCAAGGAACTGGACGAGCGCATCCGCCACGACGCGGCGCGCTGGGTTGATGTCTCCACCGTCTACGAAACCCTGCCGCTTTCGACCAACACCGTGCGCCCGAGTCGCACCCGCAAGGACGCCCTGGGCATTCCGATGCTGGTGGTCAACTACGAGGTGGGCGATTACGTGAAGGCGGCCAAGGCCGGTGTCACCGAAGACTATGCGCACTTTGTGCAGCTGATGGGTGGCACGGTGGTGGAAGACAACACCGGCTACCAGAACCGCGACCACCTGATGGGCACCGTGATCATGGGCGCCAACCCCAAGGACTCGGTGGTCAACCACGAGTGCCGCACCCACGACCACGCCAACCTGTTCCTCGCCACCACCGGGGTGATCCCGGCCTCCGGCACCATCAACCCGACCCTGGCCGGCGTGGCGCTGAGTATCCGAATGGCCGACATCATTGCGCGGGAGGTCTAGGTCATGGGATTGCTTAAATTTCCGCTGCTGGCCTTGCTGCTCACCGCGTTGCCGGTGTTTGCTGCTGAAGATACGGATGCGCTGATCGAGAAGGGCGCCTATGTCGCCCGTGCCGGCGATTGCGAAGCCTGTCACCGCACCGCCGAGCATGGCGGCGCGCCGCTGGCCGGCGGGTATGTGATCGACTCGCCCATGGGCAAGATCATCTCCAGCAACATCACCCCGTCCAAGGCCTACGGCATCGGCGACTACACCGAGCAGCAACTGGCGGACGCCTTGCGCAAAGGCATCAACGCCAAGGGCCAGCACCTGTACCCGGCGATGCCTTACACCTCGTACCAGGGCATGAGCGATGACGACATCCATGCCTTGTACGTGTACCTGCAACAGGGCGTCAAAGCCGTGGACCAGCCGGTGCCGGAAACGCACCTGGCGTTCCCATTCAACATTCGCCAACTGATGTTTGGCTGGAACCTGGTGTTCCTCGACAGCCAGGGTTTTGTGCCCAAGCCCGGCGCCACCGAACAGACCAGCCGCGGCCAGTACCTGGTGGACAACCTGGCCCACTGCGGCGCCTGCCACACCCCGCGTAATGCCCTGATGGCCGAGGACAACAGCCAGTACCTGGCCGGCGCCAAACTGGGGGGCTGGGTTGCGCCCAACATCACCTCCGACAAGGTCAGTGGCCTCGGCGACTGGAGCGAGGACGACCTGGTCAACTTCCTGAAAAACGGTCACCTCGCCGACAAGGCCCAAGCGGCAGGCGGTATGGCCGAAGCGGTGGAAAACAGCTTCCGCTTCCTCAGCGACAGCGACCTGCACGCCATGGCCGCCTACCTGCACAGCGTGCCGCCGATCCGCGATCCCGGGCAGACCGAGCGGGTGGTGCGCGACGTCAAGCCGGTGGACATGAGCGCCCTGGAAACCGGCCAGGGCGATCAAGCCTCATTGGCAGACGCCACCGGCCTGGATGGCGCACGCCTCTACAACTCGGCCTGCTCCAGTTGCCATGGTCGCGATGGGCAGGGCAGTGCTGACAAGTTCTACCCGTCCCTGAGCCTCAACACCGCGCTCAACGGCAACCAGGCCAACAACCTGGTGATGGCAATCATTGCGGGCATCGACCGTAAAGGTGCCGATGGCGCAGTGAACATGCCGGCCCTGGGCGGCGACCTGAACGATGCGCAAATCGCCGCCATCGCCAACTACAGCCTGCAAACCTTCGGCAACCCGGCGCTGAGCGTCAGTTCCGAAGAAGTGACGAGCTTGCGTCGCGGTGGGGACGCGCCGTTGTTGATCACGGCGATGCCGTATTTGCTGTGGGGCGGTGGCGTGGTGTTGCTGGTGCTGATCATCGTGCTGGTGTTGTGGCGGCGTCACCACAAACACCTGCGGGCAGTGGAGGCCAAGCGGATCGCGTTGAACCGGCGTTTTCATTCCAACTAGCCAGAAACACAAAAGCCCCGCCTTCGGTATGAAGTGCGGGGCTTTTTGTTGGGCGGGTAAATCACCGGATGTTTTCCTCGTCATACCCAACTGTAGGAACGGGCGCGAATTCCGCACCTGAAGCTGCGAGCCGGCAAGGAGAAGTCATCATGGTCAACGTGAGTCGTCGTTCCCTGATCGCACTGGGCGCAGCCTTGCCGCTGCTGGGGCGTCTGGACTGGGCAGAGGCAAGCGCCACCGTGGCGCCGCCCGAGGTGCTGCTCAACTACAACGAAAGCCCCTACGGTCCTTCGCCGGCCGCGCGGCAGGCGATGCAGCGCGGTATTGCGGCCTCGGGGCGCTACCCTTATCCGGACATGTACGCCCTGGCCGAAGCGTTTGCCCAACAGCAAGGGATTTCGGACGAGCATGTGGCGGTGTTCGCTGGCTCCATGGCCGCGTTGCGTTACGCGGTGCTGGCGTTTACCAGCGAAACCCGCAGCCTGGTGATGGCCACGCCATCCTACGAAGTACCGCGCCAAGCCGCCGAGTCGCGTAAGGCCCCGGTGCACGAAGTAGACCTCACCGCCGACCACGCCCATGACCTCCCCGCGATGCTCGCCGTTGACCGTCAGCCTGGCCTGATCTACCTCTGCAACCCGAACAATCCCACCGGTACCCTCACACCCACCAAGGCCATCGAGCACGCACTGGCGAATAAACCCAAAGGCAGCATTTTGCTGGTGGACGAGGCTTACATCGAGTTCAGCGATGCCCCCAGTTGCGTGGCGTGGGTCAAGGAGCATGACGACTTGCTGGTGCTGCGTACGTTCTCGAAAATCTACGGCTTGGCCGGTGCGCGCCTGGGGCTGGCGATCGGTCATCCGGCGCTGCTGGAGCAACTGGCGGTGTTTGGTGGGGATAACGTGCCGGCGGCCGCCAGCTTGCTCGCTGGTCGTGCCAGCCTTACGGATGCGCAACTGGTGCCTGCACGCAAGGCGCTTAATACCAGGTTGCGGGATGAAACGGTGGCCTGGTTGAGCGCACGGGGATTCACGTGCACGGCGTCTCACAGCAACTGCTTCATGATTGATGTGGGGCGGCCGGCGGAGCAGGTCATCGAACGGTTGGGCGGGCAGGGCGTGAAGATCGGGCGGGTGTGGCAAAACTGGCCGCAGTGGGTGCGGGTCACCGTGGGGAATGCTGATGAGATGAAGCGGTTTCGCGAGGTGTTTGCGGTTCAGGTCGTACGCTGAATTCGCTGCGGCGCAGGTCAAATGTGGGAGCGGGCTTGCTCGCGAAAGCGGAGTGTCAGTCAATGCATACGTGACTGACCCACCGTCTTCGCGAGCAAGCCCGCTCCCACATTTAGATCGAGTTACTGCTGGGCGATGCTGTAGCCATCAAATGCAGTCTGCTGCTGCAGCGCAGTGATGATGCTTTTACGCGTCAGCGGCTGTTCGGCGCCCGAGTTATCCACAAAGGTTTCAACTTCCAGTTCAGCCTCATCACCTTCACCGACAAAGCTGAAACCGAGGAACTCAAACGCTTCACGGTCGACACTTGGCTTGGAACGCGGCGAACGCATCGGCAGGGTGACGCTGATGCCGTCCTTGCTGATGGCGAACACTTCCGCTTCCTTCTTCGGCCGTGAAGCCTTGCCTTTGCCGGCGCTCGGGTTGCTGATGGCCTGGTGTGTCTGGTTCAGCACCTTGAGGGCCAGGCCGTAGACCAGCTCCTGGAACTCCGGGTCGTCCTTGAAGCTGGACAGGATGCGGCTGATGGAGAACTTGGTGTTGAGGTCTTCCAGGGCGGCGTTGTCGGCGGCTTCGGCGTCCTTGAGCTGCTTGAGCTCGCCCATCAGGTCGTAGGCCTTGTCGTCGTCGAAGGCATCGTGGGCCTGGCGGATGGCCACGCGCAGCTCGCGGATCTGGTCGCTTTCCTTGGAGGTGTGGAACGCGTCCAGCACCATTTCACTGATGGTCTTGGCCGCCGGCACGTGCTGTGAAAGATTGATGGCGTTTTCGTATTCAGCTTTGGACTGCAAGGCGACTACGGATTCTTCGGTACGGGAATCAGACATTGAAATTTCACTACTTCAGTAAACGGGGAGACGGGAAAAGCGTCGCGCATTTTCAGCGGGGAGGGGGATCAGGTCAAGGCAGCACAATGCCCTCATCGCGGTTGAATGACGCCAACGCCCGCTGCAGCTTGATCGCCCGCCCGCAAAACAGCCCAACGGTAAAACCCGAAGCCCCGCCCGCCAGGGCCAGCATTGGCGCGGTGCTCGACAGCAACGGATGCACGGCGTGCTGGTAACCGAGGTAATACTTCACTGCGAAGAACAGTTGGGAGATCAGCAGGATTTTCCAGGTGCCGGGCAGCACCAGCGTGTGGCCATCGAGGCTTGCACCCTTGGCGGTGAACATCACCATCGCCAACAGGCAGCCCACGGCGGCACCGCCCAGCCAGCAGCCGATCGACAGCGTTGAATGTTCAATGGACAGCAGCGACCAGATCACCAGCACCACCGGCAGGATAACCAGCGACCGGTGGTTTTCGCGGCTGCCGCGGGTGGCTTTGATCCCGTACCAGCAGATCCACAGATAAACGGCGTACACCCAAAGGGGCGTGCCCTGAAGAATGTCGAGCATGGTCAGCGTCCGTGCCTGATGAAGTTGGGCGTCGATATTCGCCGGGCCGCGCGTGGCTTGTCCATCGATTTAACCGAGGCGCTTGCCCATTTCGAAGGCGCGTTTTTCGTAGCCCAATTCCTCGTACAGCCGCTGCGCCGGTTCGTTGAAGGCCCAGACGGTCAGGCGCAGATCACCGGCGCCCTGGCGGATCGCCCAGCGCTCGGCGAGCGCCATCAGTTCACGGCCAATGCCCTGGCCACGCTGAGCCTCCAGCACGCAGATCGAACCGATCCGCGCGACGCGCAGCGGTTGCAGCAAGGGGCTGGCGGTCTCGATGATTTGCCCGGTGATAAATCCAACACCAACGCCATGCTGCTCGGCAAGAAACACCGCCTGAACCCGGCTGGTCAGGCAGGGCCGCCAATGGGACTGGTCGCGCTCCACCTGATCGGTGGCGTCACGGTAGATATCGGGCCGCTCCTGGTGGTGCAGGCGGTTCAGCGGCTGGCCCAGCACGCACAGGGTGTGCAGGTCGTCCAGGTGGGCCTGGCGATAGGTCAATCCTTGAGACATGGCAGTCCTTCGAACGGGGCAAAAGGCGTTTTATGCCCGTTATCGGCGATCACGTAAAGGCGCGGCGCTAGCCCCAAGCTCTTCGACGAAGCCGGCAATGCGCCGGCAAGCTTCCTTGAGGGTGTCATCGGCGACGGTAAACGAAACCCTTACAAACCCCTCGGCGCTGGCGCCAAAGGCCTGTGCATCAAGCACCGATACGCCGGTCTGGCGATACAGTTGCCAGGCGAATTCCCGGCCGGTGAGCCCGGTGCGGCGTACGTCCACCAGCATGAACATGCCCGCCTGGGGGATTCGGCAGTCCAGCTCGCTGATTGCACTCAACTCGTTTACCACCAGGTCACGCCGGCGCCGATACACCGCGCGAGCATCGCTGACCACGGCCTCATCCAGTTCCAGTGCCTTGATCGCCGCCGCCTGGATAAACCCTGGCAGGCCATAAATCATGCACAGCAGCAAGTTTTCCAGATGGCTGATCAAGGTGGGCGGGCCGGCCACCCAGCCAACCCGCCAGCCGGTCATGGCGTGGCTTTTTGACAGGCTGTTGAGCACCACTGTCCGTTCGGACATGCCGGGTAACGCGCTGATGCTCAGGTGTTGATCGTCATAGATGAGCTGCCCATACACCTCATCGCAGATCACCCACAGGTCGTGCGCGCGTGCCACTTCGGCGACAGCTTCCAGCTCTTCGCGACAGTAGACGTTGCCGGTGGGGTTGCACGGTGTAGCGAGGGCGATGCCCCGGGTCTTGTCGGTAATCGCGGCCTGCAGCGCGGTGCGGGTCAGGCGAAAGCCGTTGGCGGCCGGTTGTTCGACGGTGGTAATGCGTGCCCCCGATGCATGGACACAGGCTTCGTAGGTCAGGTACATCGGCTCCGGCACCAGCACTTCATCGCCGTGGCTGAACAGGCACAAGCAGGCCGCGAACAGGCCATTCTGCGCGCCGGCGACCAGGGCAATATTGTCGGCGTGCACCGTAATCCCTTGCAGCAGGCTCTGCCGGGCCGCGATGGCCTCCCGCAGTTTCGGGCGGCCGAGCACATGGGTGTAGTGGGTGTCCCCGGCGCGCAGGGCGTCCACGGCGGTTTCACAGATCGCGCTGTCTGTGGCGAAGTCCGGGTCGCCGACACTGAGCACAATCACGTCTTCGCCACGCAGTTGAGCTTCGGCGGCGGCGTAGTGAATATCCCAGGCACTGACGGATTCGCCGCCAATGCGCCCCACAAAGGGTGAATAACGCATCCTTGCTCTCCTCGCCGACATCGATGCCCGCGTCAATTAGTCAATTTCAGTTCCACTGTAGAACATGGCGCCTGATCTACATCAAGGGCCGCGCGCAAAAAATCCGCTACAACGAAGCTGGGGCTGACCATGCCCCGGTTATCTGCCTGATGACCCAATAAAAACGATTGCAGACCTGCGCCGAGGGGACCGCCCCAGGCCGGGTTATTAAAGGAATAGTGCGATGATTTTTCCCCTGTCACGTCTGGGCCTTGTGGGGGTGGTGCTGTGTCTGTCCCTTCCCCTGCACGCCAACGAAGCCGACCCCACGCTGATCGAACAGGGCAAATACGTTGCCCAACTGGGTGACTGCATCGCCTGCCACACCGCCAAGCAAGGCGCGCAAATGGCCGGCGGGCTTGAGTTGAGCACGCCAATGGGCACGATCTATTCGAGCAACATCACCCCGGACCGCGACACCGGCATCGGCCAGTACACCTTTGAGCAGTTCGACCGGGTGATGCGAGAAGGTGTGACGCCCGCGGGGCAGAACCTGTACCCGGCGATGCCGTACCCGTCGTACGCGAAGATGAGCGAGGTCGAAATGCGCGCCTTGTTCGCTTACCTGATGCAGGGCGTGGAAGCGGTGAACAAACCCAATCTGGATGCGGAGATGGGCTTCCCGTTCAACCAGCGTTGGGGCCTGGCGTTGTGGAATTTTGCGTTCCTCGACAAGCAGCCGTTTGCGCCTGACCCGGCAAAGGATCAAGTGCTTAACCGGGGCGCTTACCTGGTCCAGGGCCTGGGCCACTGCGGTTCCTGCCACACCCCGCGCGGCATTGCCTTCCAGGAAAAGGCCATGAGCGATGCGGGCCGCAGCGGTCGGCACTACCTGGCCGGGGAGACTGTCGAGCACTGGCGCGCCTTGAGCCTGCGCAACCTGTGGACGGTGGAAGACACCGTGCAATTGCTCAAAACCGGGCAGAACCGCTTTGCCACGGTCTCGGGCAATATGGCCGATGTGATTCATCACAGTACCCAGCATTTCACTGACGCAGACTTGACCGCCATCGCTACCTATTTGAAATCCCTGCCGCCGGGCAAGGATGACCTGCCGATGCCGGCCGTAGCCCACGAACCTGTTGCCCCGCCCAAGGACCTGTTCACCAGCCGGGGTGGCCTGGGCTACATGCAGTTTTGCAGTGACTGCCACCGCAGCGACGGCGGCGGGGTGAAAGGGCTGTTTCCGCAGTTGGCCGGCAATCCGGGTGTGGCATCCAGCAACCCGACTTCACTGCTGCACATCACCCTCACGGGGTGGGAGACCGCTGAAACGGCGACTCATCCACGGGTCTACACCATGCCCGGGTTTGCCCGGTTGGCGGATCAGGAAATCGCTGAAATCCTCAGCTTTGTGCGCAGCAGCTGGGGCAACGAAGGCACGTCCATCAGCGCTGCCCAAGTGAAGAAAATGCGCGGCCAGCTCAACCCGGTCACCACCGATTCGTCAGCGTTCGAAACCCCGCGCCTGGCGGAGTTGCTGGCGGCGCCGAATGCCGATCAAGTGGTGCGTGGCATGCGCCTGCACCTGCAGACCAAGGCGCTGCTGCCGAACAACGTGGGCAATGCCTTGAACTGCACCAGTTGCCATCTCAACGCCGGCACCGTGGCGGACGGTTCGCCGTTTGTGGGTGTCTCGGCGTTCTTCCCGAGCTATGCACCGCGGGCCGGCAAGGTAGTGAGCCTGGAGGTGCGGATCAACGGCTGCTTCCGTCGCTCGATGAATGGCAAGCCACTGCCGCCGGAATCGGCGGATATGCAGGCGATGGTGGCGTACTTCGACTGGATGAAAAACAACACCCAGCCCGAAGATAAAGTCGCCGGGCGTGGCGTGGGCAAGGTCGATCCTGCGATCAAGCCGGACATGGAGAATGGCAAGCAGGTCTACGCCAAGCAATGCGCGGTGTGCCATGGCGACAATGGCCAAGGGTTGACGCGGGCGGATGGCGAGTTGGTGTACCCGCCATTGTGGGGCGAGCAATCGTTCAATATCGGGGCGGGGATGGCGCGGCTGTACACGGCGGCGGCGTTCGTGAAACGCAACATGCCGATTGGCTTCCACGAGAAATTCCCGTTGGGGCAGGGCGGGTTGTCGGATCAGGAGGCGGTGGATGTGGCGGCGTACTTCTCCCAACAACCTCGTCCGGATTTCCCGGACAAGGTGAAGGATTGGCCGAAGGGGGGTAAACCCGTGGATGCGCGGTACTAACCCCACAACCTGTTCGAAGTGGGCACAGTAAATGCGGGAGCGGGCTTGCTCGCAAAGACGGTGGGTCAGTCACACATGTATTGACTGACACTCCGCTTTCGCCAGCAAGCCCGCTCCCACAGTTTTAACCGAGTGCAGTCAGTTAGAAAGTGGTGCGCAAGCCCACCTGCACACTTCGCCCCGGCGCCGGTGCGATGTCCCGCAGGATCGAGCTGGCGTAACGCACGGTCTGGTTTGTCAGGTTCTCACCGTTAACAAACGCCAGCCACTGGCTGCCGCCGACATTGAAGCGGTAGCCGGCACTGGCGCCCAAGGTGGTGTAGCCGTCGGTGCCGCTTTCGTTATCCGGCACACGCCCCTGGCCCGCCGCGTGCTCGACATCGATCCGCGCCTGCCAGCGGTCCAGTTCCCACAACAAACCGCTGTTCAAACGCAACGGCGCAATCCTTGGCAAGGCTTCACCCGTGTCCAGGTTGGTCGCGCGGGTGTAGTCGCCGGACAGTTCCAACGCGAACTTGCCGTAGGCACCTTCCCCCAGCTTGATGTGATCCTGGGCTTCAAAGCCCGCGAAACGCGCGCGTACGCCGGAGTATTTGTACTCCGGAATGCCGCCGGCATCTTCCTCGCCTTCGTCATTCAAGGTTCGACCGCTGCCCAGCAGGCCGATGTAGTTGGAGAAGTGGCTGTAGAACACGCCAAAGCTGCCCTTGTGGGTGCCGTTGTCAAAGCGCAGCGCCAGGTCGCTGGACACCGCTTTTTCTTTCGACAGGTTGGCGTCGCCCAGTTCGTAGGTGCCGGTGGCAACGTGGGCGCCATTGGCATACAGCTCGTAGAACGTCGGGGCGCGTTCGGTGTAGCCCAAGGTGGCGGCCAGCGACCAGATCGGGGTCAGGGTGTATACCGCGCCGGACGACAGGCTGCCGGCGGTGAAGTCGGCGGACTTGTTGGCATTGGCAAAGCGCGCGTTGCCTTTGCCGTCCGGGTCGACGTTAGTGTGTTCCAGACGCCCGCCGAGGCTCAGCTTGAGGCGTTCGGTGGCCTGCATTTCTTCGAGGATAAACAGCGCGCCGGCATTGGTGTCGGTTTGCGGGACGAAGGCTTCTTCACCCAGCGCCGAGAATTCGTTGCGGCTGACCTGTGCGCCCACCACGCCGTTGAATGGCCCGATCGGCAGGTGTCGCGCTTCAACTCGCGCTTCGTAGCCCTTGTTCTTGAAGGTGGTGCCGGTCTCGCCGCCTTCGATCTCCATGTGCTTGTAGTCGGTATAACCGGCGTCGAGTTTCACCGAGGTGAACGGGCCTTGCAGGTTGCGGATCTCGGACGCAAAGGCGTAGTGATCCTGCTTCATGCGGATGCGCACGTCCTGCTCGGCCGGGGAGCCGTAGTTGCTGTCGTAGTTGCTGTAGGACAGCCCGGCGTAGCCGTCGTCCCACGTGTAGGAACCGCCGACTGCACCACCGTCCTGGCGTCCGTCGCTGTTGCCGAGGCGACCGTTCTTGCCTTCACCGTCTTCGCTTGGCGGTGCATGACGGCTGCGGGCAAAACCGGGGATTTTCAGGTCGTTGAATTCCCGCGCGCTGGCGTCCAGGTGCAAGGCGAAAGTGCCGTTGCCGGCTTCCAGTTTGCCGGCGCTGCTGCGGGTGGTGTCGGCGCCGCCGTAGCGCAATTCACCGGCCCCGTGAATGCCTTCGATGGCTTCGGTGGGGATGCGGTTGTCGAAGGTGTTCACCACGCCGCCGATGGCGCTGCCGCCGTAAAGCAGGGCGGCCGGGCCGCGCACGATTTCGACGCGGTCGATGTTGACCGGGTCCAGCGGCACCGCGTGGTCATAGGACAGCGACGAGGCATCCAGTGCGCCCACACCATTGCGCAGGACGCGAATACGGTCACCATCCTGGCCACGAATGATCGGCCGGCTGGCCCCCGGGCCGAAGTACGACGACGACACGCCGGGCTGCTTGTTCAGGGTTTCACCCAGGCTGCCTTTTTGTTGCAGGGTCAGGTCATCGCCTTCGAGCACGGTGGTGGGCGAGGCGAGGGTTTCGCTGCCCAACGGGTTGCCGGTGATGACTTGGGGTTGCAGCTCCAGGGCGTTGGCCTGGGAGCTGATCAACAGGGCGGCGGCCAGCGGGGAGAGGCGCCAGAGAGAAGAGAGGGACATCGGTCGTTCCTTGGCAAACGGCAAAAAAAGAGAAGGCTGAAAACGGTAAGGGATTCGATACCCTTTGATAGTTATAGTTACAATATAACATCACTTTTTTCTCTGCCAAGGGGAACTTTCCCAAACCCCGCTCGATCACTCCCACGCAGAGGGTGGGAACGATCGAACAGTGGCCTATAGTGAAGGCAACGCTTCCACCCGCACGGCCCGTCCGCTAAGGTGCGCGGCTTCGTTTTCTTCTTTTTGCACAATAGGCCCGGCATGACCGCGACAAACAAAGACCCACTGCACGGCGTCACCCTGGAACAGGTCCTCACCGCGCTGGTGGCGCATTACCAATGGGAAGGCCTGGCCGAGCGCATCAATATCCGCTGTTTTTCCAGTGACCCGAGCATCAAGTCGAGCCTGTCGTTCCTGCGCAAGACGCCGTGGGCGCGGGAGAAGGTCGAGGGCTTGTACGTGAAGTTGATGCGCACCAAGCGGCCGGTCGAGGACTGAGGTGAAACGTCACCTTATCGGCCTGGCAGCCCTCGGCGGCTGGGTTGGCCTGGCGCTGCAGCAGTACATCATTTTCTACTACCGCTGGGTCGATGGCGCGAGCCTGTTGCCGGGCCTGGTGAATTTCTTCAGCTTCTTCACCGTGCTCACCAACACCCTGGTGGCGGTGGTGTTGACCCATGCGTGGGTGCAACGGCCATCTTCCGCGAGCCGATTTTTCCTCAGGCCCGTGGTCAGCAGCGGGATCGCCGTGAGCATTGTCGTGGTCAGCCTCGCCTACAGCCTGTTGCTGCGGCACATGTGGCAGCCTGCGGGGTTGCAGTTTGTGGCGGACGAGCTGCTGCACGACGTGATGCCGTTGGTGTTTGTCGCGTATTGGTGGTGGTGCGTACCCAAGGGCAGCCTGCGGCTCAAACACATCGGGCTGTGGGTGATTTACCCATTGGTGTACTTCGCTTATGTGTTGTTGCGCGGGTATGTGTGGGGGTTGTATCAGTACCCGTTCATCGACGTGGACACCCTCGGTTATCCACAGGTGTTCATCAATGCCGGCGGAATCCTGGCGGGGTTTGTGCTGGTTGCTTTGGTGGTGGTGGGGCTGGATAAAATCGGTAGGGCCGAGGTTGCTCGCGAAGGACGTTAACGATAACGCAGCGTGTCTGGTTTAACGCGGCGTTCTCAGGTTCTTCGCGAGCAAGCTCGCTCCTACAGGGATCACTGTTGCCAGTAACCGACTGCCTTGAGGAACGCCTCATTGACGTTGTGCGTGTCCAGCAGCACCCGCCGCACCTGGCGCGACAGTTTGCTCTCGGTAGCGACGAAGCTGTACAACGAACCGCCCGGTAGCGTGAGGTTCTGCACCGTCTCGAGCAAGTCACCCTGGCCGCGCACCACCCAGATCACTTCTACCTCGGCAGCGCTGTGCAGCGGTTGCCGCTCTGCCGCATTGTCGATCACGATCACCGCCAACACCTTGCGCCCCGCCGGCAATTCGTCCAGGCGCCGGGCGATGGCCGGGATCGCGGTTTCATCGCCGATCAACAGGTAGCTGTCGAAGATATCCGGCACGATCATCGAGCCACGCGGCCCGCCGATGTGCAGGTGCTGGCCGACCTTGGCCTGCTCGGCCCAGGTGGAGGCAGGGCCATCGCCGTGCAGCACGAAGTCGATGTCCAGCTCGCCAATGGCCAGGTCGTACCGACGTGGGGTGTAGTCGCGCATGGCGGGTTGTGGGCCATCGCCGCGCAGGTTGAAGTCGGGGCTGTCCAGCGCGGCTTGTTCGGCGGCGTTCTGCGGGAACAGCAGCTTGATGTGGTCGTCACTGCCCAGGCTGATAAAGCCCGCCAGTTCCGGCCCGCCCAAGGTGATGCGGCGCATGCGCGGGGTGATGTCGACCACGCGCAGAACTTCGAGGCGGCGGCGTTTGATTTCGTGGGTCACGCGGTGAATGGCTTGGGTATTCATTGAGCTTTCCCGTCGGCAATGGCTTGGGCGGTGCTGTTGAGCAGCGCCGCGACACGAACGATTTCTTCCGGGCTCCAGCGCCCGTGGTGCGAATGCAAGGCATGGCGCAGGTTATGCACCGCCTCGTGGATTTCTGGCGGACGGTCCTGGCCGCGCAGCGAACGTTTGCTCACATCCATGCGCAGGCGAATGCCTTCGAGGGCAACTGCTTGTTCGCTTAAGAAGAGACGACCGGCGTCGGTGATTGTGTAGCGTTTTTTTCCATCTTCGGCATCGCCGGCAATCAATTCGCTTTCTTCGAGAAAGGTCAGCGTGGGGTAGATCACGCCGGGGCTTGGGGTGTAGGCGCCGTCGAACAGGGCTTCGATCCGCCGGATCAGGTCATAGCCGTGGCACGGCTGTTCGGCGATCAGCGCCGGCAGCAGCAGTTTTAGGTCGCCGGGGGCGAAGACCCGTGGGCCTCGGCCACCGCGTTCGCGGCCAGGGCGTTTTTCGAAGCCGTCGCGGCTGTCACCGGGTTCGCGGTGAGAATGATGGTCTCTCATTTCAGGTACTCTCGTCTGGTTTAGATACAACGTAAGATATATCTTATTGTCACCGCAACCCCGGCAGACGAACGGTCATCTCGCGTCGTGTGAAACGGGACTCGAAAACAGGCTGATCAGCGCACTGACCCTCACGACATATTCGCCAACTTGTTAGTTGGCGTGCCCCAGTAATTGCTGTTGTTTTTTATAATAAGTAATCCTATTCTTACGGACTTGTCCTGCACTAAATCATTCTCATTAAATCGATGTAGTCTGCTTCTTACGGTTATTTCAAAAGTTTTGGCAAATGGCCATAATTTTCCTATCTGTCGTGGTGTGACAAGGCTACGTGAATAAGCGAATCGACCGGCTTTCATATTCAAAATCGAAATGGATAATTGCCCGGCCTCGAACGAACTCCTGAATTGCAATACAAGTAATTGGAAAGCATCCGATTTCCACTGCTTCAGGAAACTGTTCTGGCGCTTGGTTAATAAGTCCTGTGCGCAACTAAGCCAGGATTTCGTTTTGATTTTTAATATATGTGAGCATCTGCAAATGAAGACTAAAGTAAAAGCTGCGCTGTTGACTGTCGGCCTGTTGGCGGGTTCGATCTCTGTTGCTAATGCGGCGGACGGGACGATTACATTTACGGGTTCGGTCCATTCGGGTGCTTGCTCTATCAAGCCTGAGTCTGTGGATCAGTCAATTGCACTGGGCGCTATCGCAAAGCATCAGTTGCAATCCGGCGGCAAGTCTACCGCCCGCCCCGTGGCTATCGAACTTGAAGGTTGCGACCTGTCTGGCCTCACCGATAACACCGTGACCACCACCTTCACCGGTGCGCCGTCCAGCGTTGTGCCTGGCGGCATCGGCACGGTCGGTAGCGCGGGCGGCATCGGCATCATGATGACCCACGGTGGCAAAGCGATTGAGCTGGGCGTGCCAACCACTCCGCAGGTCATTGTTGCCGGTAATAACACCCTGCAGTTTGGCGCCTACGTACAAGGCCAGGCGACAGGCGACATCGTTCCTGGTGATTTCAGCGCGGTCACCAACTTCACCTTGGCTTATCAGTAAGTGTTTCCCCCGCCACTTCCGGTGGCGGGGGAAAACTGGCGGGAGATCAAGGTGAAAACATTCATAAGTCTCGCTATTGCCTCTTCATTGACGCTGTTCATCAGCCCTTGTGATGCCGCGCAGACGCGTGTGCAAGGCGATGGGCTCGTCACACTGGCAGGCGAGATCATCGACTCGGCCTGCGGGCTGGAAGCGGTCACTGCCGATCAGACCATCGACATGCCTCCCGAACCCATCGGCCGCCTGTTGCGAGAGGGCGCGGGGCAAATGCAGCCGTTCCAGCTGCGGCTGGTCAACTGCACGGTGACCCGTCCCGACCCGTTGCGCCCCGGCGAAACACTGCCGGACTGGGAGCATCTTCGCGTGACGTTCGACGGGCCCAGCGATATGGGCGGGCGCTCCTTTGCGGCCTTTGGTGCCTCACAGGGGGTTGCTTTCCATATTGAGGACGCAACTGGCCAGGCGAGTGTGCCGGGAGTGCCGATGGCGCTGCTGCCGTTGGTTGATGGCGACATGACACTTCATTACAGGCTCCGCCTGGTGGGCAACGGAGTGCCGCTGTTGGCAGGGGCTCACCGCGCGGCAGTGCGGTTCAAGTTGGAATACTTCTGAAGATTGAGTTGCGTGTATGTTGAATACGTCGAAAGTCATGAATACGCTGCGCCCCAGCCTTTTTGGCGGGTTGATATCACTGGCTGGAACTGCAATGGGCGCCGGGGATATTGAGTTTAATACTGACGTTCTTGATCTGATTGATCGCTCCAATATTGACCTGTCTCAGTTTGCACGCAGTGGGTTTATCTTGCCTGGCACCTACTCGATGGTGGTCCAACTCAATACCCAGCCTATATCTGAACAATCGGTGGCGTTCTTTCACCCCGATGATGATCCCAAAGGTAGTGTGCCTTGCTTATCGCGCGAGCTCGTGGAGCAACTGGGCCTCAAGGCGTCCGGCGCTGATCAGCTCAAGTGGTGGAAAGGCGGGCAGTGCCTGGATATCACGGGCTTGCCCGGCATGGAGGTCAGTGCCGACCTGGGCACTTCCACCCTGGACATCAACCTTCCCCAGGCCTACCTGGAATACAGCGCCATCAACTGGGACCCGCCGTCACGTTGGGATGAGGGGGTGCCCGGGCTGCTGGTCGACTACAACATGACGGCGCAATCCAGCTACCGCAAAGGTGACGGTACGCGCAATGACCTCAGCGGTAACGGCACACTCGGGGCCAATGCCGGGGCCTGGCGCCTGCGGGCGGATTGGCAAGGGCGTGTCGAGAAAGACCGTGAGGCCCAGGCCAGTCGGCAAAAACTGGAATGGAGCTGCTATTACGCGTATCGCGCCATTCCTGCGCTGAAGGCACGCCTGGTGTTGGGCGAGGACTACCTGTATTCGGACCTGTTCGACAGCTTCCGCTTTACCGGTGCCGGGCTCAAGTCAGACGAAAGCCAGCTGCCGCCCAACCTGCGGGGCTATGCACCGGAAGTGGTCGGGGTGGCCAAGACCAATGCCAAGGTTGTCATCAGCCAGCAGGGGCGTGTGCTCTATGAAACGCTGGTCGCGGCAGGCCCTTTTCGTATCCAGGACCTTAACGACGCCGTGTCCGGCACGCTGGATGTGCGGGTCGAAGAGCAGGACGGTTCGGTGCAGAAATTCCAGCTCGATACGGCAGGTGTTCCCTACCTGACGCGTCCCGGGCAGGTTCGTTACAAGCTGTCCGCCGGGCGACCGTCCAACCTGCAGTACCACTCCCACGGTGACTTTTTCGGCACCGGCGAGTTTTCCTGGGGGATCAGCAATGGCTGGTCGCTTTTGGGTGGTGCGATAATGGATAACAACTACCGTGCGCTGTCGGTGGGTGCGGGTCGGGATTTGCTGGCGTTCGGGGCCGTTTCCCTGGACGTCACCCAGTCTCGCGCCAGCCTGTGGAACCAGACACTCTCGGGAAAATCCTACCGCCTTCAATATTCCAAGAACTTTGAAGAGTACGACAGCCAGGTCACCTTTGCCGGTTACCGGTTCTCCGAGAAGAACTACTTGAGCATGAGCCAATACCTGGATGGTCGGCACTACGGGTTGAACGGTGAGCTGGGCGGGCGCGGCGTATTCGATGAAGACGGTAACTTCATTGAACACTGGAAACCCCTTGGCGGTAACAAGGCGCTTTATACGGTGACGGTGAACAAACAGTTCCGCGACCTGAGCACCACCGTTTACGCCAGCTACAACAAACAAACGTACTGGAACCGGCCGGACACCCAGCGCTGGAACCTCTCGGCGTCTCGTTACTTCAACGTGGGCTCTGTCAGGAACATGAGCCTGTCGCTGAATTTATATCGCACCCATGAATACCAATATAAGGATAACGGAGCAGCGCTGACGGTCAGCTTGCCGTTGGGCCCCACCGGCACCCTGTCGATGGATGCCAACAGGGCCGGCGGCAAGAACAGCTTTACCACACGCTACGCCGATCGCCTGGATGAACGTAACAGCTACCAGGTCAGTGCCAGCGACACCTCGGCCAGCGGCTACCTGAGCCATATTGGTGACCAGGCCGACATCGACCTCAGCGCCACGACGCAACAAGGCAATAACCGCACCCTCAGTGCATCCGTGCGTGGCGGCGGCACGCTCACGCCTTACGGTGGGGCACTGCATCGAACCACCAGTACCGGCGGAACCCGCCTGATGGTCGATACCGCCGGTGTGCCCGATGTGCCCGTGCGGGGTTACGGCACGCCGACCCGCAGCAACGCGTTCGGCAAGGCGGTCATCTCCGACATCACCAGCTACCAGCGTACGGCGGCCAGTGTTGACCTGGAGAAATTGCCCAGCGATGTCGAGGCCACTCAATCCGTGACGCAACTGACCCTCACCGAAGGGGCCATTGGCTACCGATCGCTGGAAGTGATTTCCGGCCAGAAGGCCATGGCAGTTCTTCGTCTGCCGGATGGCAGTGCGCCGCCCTTCGGCGCCACAGTGAAAAACCGCAAGCAGCAGGACACCGGGGTGGTGAATGACGGCGGGGATGTCTACCTGAGCGGCATCCAGGCCGGCGAGCAGATGGTCGTCAGTTGGGGCGGCACCGAGCGTTGCGTCCTGACGCTGCCTGTCGAGTTGCCAACGGATGCGTTCACCGATGCCCTGCAACTGCGCTGCCAGATGGTAGCCGTCGATCAAGCCTCACCCGAGCCAGCCACCCTGACCGGCCAGCGAAACACTATGGAGAACCCATCCTCATGAAACACAACATACGTTTTACCTACGCACTGCTGCTGGTGGTCTTGAGCCAGAGCGCCAACGCCGCTGTCGGCCTGGACCGTACCCGAGTGATTTTTGATGGTGGCAAAGAAGCCACTGCCGTGAACATCACTAACAACAACACCCAGTTGCCGTATCTGGCCCAGGGCTGGATCGAGGACGAAGAGGGCAAAAAGATCACCACACCCTTGATCGTGCTACCGCCGGTTCAACGCCTGGAACCAGGCAAGCAAAGCCAGGTGAAAGTGCAGGCATTACCTGCGGTCAAGTCGCTGCCGCAGGACCGAGAGACGGTCTACTACTTCAACCTGCGGGAAATTCCGCCGCGCAGCGACAAGGCCAACACCCTGCAAATTGCGCTGCAAACCCGGATCAAATTGTTTTACCGGCCGCAGGCAATTACCCCCACCCAGCAGGACCTGTCCAACCCGTGGCAGGAAAAGCTGACCCTTACCCGGCAAGGCGATCACTACCTGGTGAATAACCCCACGCCTTACTACGTGACCCTGGTGGATGCGCGCAGCAGCAAGGACGGCAAGACCCTGCCGGGCTTCGAGCCGGTGATGGTCGCGCCCAAAGGCACGCAGGCCCTGGGGCCGACTGCCAAAGAGCTCGGTACCACCCCTTATTTGTCCTACGTGAATGATTACGGTGGCCGTCCGCTGCTGGCGTTCACCTGCAGTGGCGAGACGTGCAAGGTGAACACGCAACTGTCTGTGGCCAATCAGTAGTGCCTGCTGCCGGAGAACGTCATGAAGTTGCACACAGTGAAGGTCTTGGGCGGTCTGTTGCTGGCCCTGATGGGGCCGGCGCACGCCGCGGATGACGAGGATGTGGAGGGCATGGTCGGGATGCTCAACATTCTCGGGTCCATGCACGAAACCCCCTGCAGCCTGGAGATGGCATCCCTGCACCAGACGATTGACTTGGGCCCGGTATCGGCCAGCCAGTTGCAACGGCCGGGTGACCAGGCGACCTCCGTGGCCTTTCAACTGCTGTTCGAGGATTGTCGGCGCTCCGCCGGCCGCATCGTCAGTGAGCGCACGGGAAACCTGACATGGAGCGCCTATCAACCGGTGCTGTCGGTAGCGTTCATTGCGCCGGCCGATGCCGATGATCCACGGCTGGTCAAGGTGCAAGGCATCACCGGGATGGGCTTGCGCCTGACCGATTCCCAGGGGCGCGATGTACAGCTGGGTTCAAGGGGGGAGCCGTTGTTCTTGCCCTTGGGCCGCAACACGCAGACCTGGAACGTCCAGCCCACGCGCACCCCGGCACCCTTGACCAGCGGTGCATTCCGGGCCGTGGTGGATTTCAGGCTCAATTATGAGTAAGGGCAGAACAATGACCAGGTTAACAGGCCCGAGGGCCATTTTTATCGGTGCGGGACTGCTGTGGGTGGTCAGCCAGGGCGTGCAGGCCGATACCAACCTGACGATCCGCGCGGTGATCATCGCGCCGCCGCCATGCGTGATCAACAGCGGGGGAACGCTGAATGTGCCGTTCGGCAATGACCTGCTGACGTCGCGGATCGATGGCGTGAATTATCGACGGGACGTGCCGTATACCGTCACCTGCAGTCCCCCCGTTTACAGCAACGCGATGACCCTGGAACTCAAGGGCGCGGCGGCCGGGTTTGATAACAAAGTGCTCTCGACCCCCAAGACCGACCTGGGGATAAAACTCTTCGCCAATGGGGCGGACTGGCCGCTGAATACGCCGTTGAGGTTTACCCATCCCACCTTTCCAGCCGTGCAGGCGGTGCCGGTGAAACGCGCGGGCAGCACGTTGACCGGAGGGGCCTTTGCGACTGCCGCCACGCTGGTGATCGAGTACCAATGACGAGCCCTAATAATGAGGAATGATCAATGACAAGTTGGCCGCAGCGAGCGTTGCTCGCCTTGTGTTCCATCGGCTTTTGCAGTGGTGCGTCGGCCAACCTGACGTTCAACGGAACGCTGAACGAGCCGCCGCCCTGCACGATTGATTCGGGCAGCACGATTGAAGTCGATTTCGGGGATGTCGGCACCAAGCGTATCGATGGCGTGAAGTACCGCAGGGCCGTCGGCTACACCATCCGCTGCGGCGCCTCCACGCTGCCGTGGTTGTTGAAGCTGAGCGTCAAGGGCGCAGAGACAACCTTTGATAACGCGGCCCTGCAGACCACTGCGCCTGACCTGGGCATTCGGCTGTATCAGAACAACGCGCCGTTTAGCCTCAACATGCCGCTGGACATCAGCCTGGCGGCACCGCCGACATTGGAAGTGGTACCGGTCAAGCGGCCGGGTTCGGTCCTGAAGGCCCAAGGGTTCACGGCGGTGGCCACGCTGTTGGCTGAATACCAGTAGGAGTCGAGTGTATGCGACACGCAATGATTCATAAGGGGCTGGCCCTGCTACTGACCTTCGGCCTGGCGGCCACGGCGCATGCGGTGGACAACCTGAGGTTCAAGGGCAACCTGGTGGAACAGGCCTGCACCATCCGCCCGGGCGATGAAGCCATCACCCTGGAGCTGTGGGACCTGACCAGCACGCACCTCTACATCAACACACGCTCAGTGGGCAAACGTTTCACCCTGCACCTGGATGATTGCAATACCACCATCAGCGACTCGGTGACCATCCTGTTCAACGGTGCGGAAAACCGCGCGCTGCCCGGTTTGTTCGCGCTGGACGGCGGCAGCGGTGCCTCTGGTATCGGGCTGGGTTTGGAGACGCTGAGCGACAAGCCAGTGCCGGTGAACAAGGTCGGCGACGAACAGAAATTGAGCCCCGGCAACAACGTCATCCTGCTCAAGGCCTATGTGCAGGGTGAGCCGGATGCCCTGCGGGACAAGACCATCGGGCACGGCAGCTACCGTGTGACTTCGACGTTTACGCTGGATTATCCGTAACGGTAAACCGTTATGCATGGGATGAAAGAGAACAACATGAAACGACTATTTGGAGCCGTTGTGCTGCTTGCGCTGGCTGGCGTCACGACGACCGTGAAAGCTGCCGATTGCCGGGTCAATGGCGGCAATTGGCAACGGGTGAGCATTGGCGGGACGCTGAACCTGCAGGTTCCGGTGAATGTGCGACTGGAGGTGAATGAGCCGCGTATTCTCCTGTCCGGGGTGAGGATCGAATGCCGCTTCGAACCCGACAGTTATACCCCGGATGGACGGCAGGATTACTGGGCCACCGGGACGAGGATCGGCCCGGCCTGGTCGCCTGGTCCGAAGTTTGTCAACCAGACGACCGGTTTGCGCACAAACGGCACGTACCGCGACACGCCTATCCCGGCGGGTATCCGGATTGCGACCATGCCTAACAATACGACTCCGATCCCGATCGATGTCATTCCTTATATCTTGATCCGCAACAACCCGACCAACCCTATCGACATTCGAATAGGTGACACCCTCGGCGTGTTACGTCTCGACCAGACCAACAATTACGATAGCGGCTCCACGAGCCTGCAGCTCACGTACATCGCCAACAACGACTTCATCATTTCCCCATCGTCGTGCACGATCAACAATAACCAGCCGATCAATATCGACTTCGGCAACGTGCATCAGAGGGCGATAGGCACGGACCCCCTGTCCACCACTGTTCGTAAAGATCACACGCTGACCTACCGGTGCCCGGACCCGGGGATTACCACGCCGATCACCATTACCTACAAGGGCACGCCTTCCTCGTTCAACCCCAACGCACTGGTGATGAGCAATCCGAACGTGGGCACAGCCCTTGTTCGTGGAGGGGCTGCGGTTAGAGTCAATAACTCGTTCCTGACTCGTATCACCAACAGCTCCGGAAGCGACCTTGTGACGTTCGCCCTGGTCAAGCAAGCAGGGTCCCTGCCTGTCGAGGGGCCGTTGAACGGCAGCGGCGTACTGGTGATGGGTGTGCCATGACACACACACATCAGGGGCGGTATCAGGCTTCGAACGGGACACGGTTGCGTTGCTCGCCGTGCCGCTCCAGTGCCTCACGCGTTAACCTGCGCATCCATTCTTTTTCGCGGTAGCCCAGTTCATTGAGCAACAGGTTGTAGGCTTCGTCAGTCATGTTTTGCCCGGTAAACACCTGCTCGGCCGGTACATCCATGGCGTCGGCGAGGCCCTGCAAAGTGACCCTCAATGGCTCTTTCTGGTCAGGCGGCAAGTCATGGGCCTGGGCCCACCGCGCCTGGGCTTCCTGCAATTCATCAAGGCGTGCGCACTGCTCGTCGAAGTGCCTGGCATTAGCCTCCATCGCCTGCGAGTGGTGGTCGTGCAGATACTGCTCCCAGTACGGTTCCAGCAGCATCTGGTTGACCAGGCCATCGCCTTCACCCAGTTCGAGCACTGTGGTGTACGCCTGCTCGATCTGTGCCGGGCGCACGTCACCGGTGGTGCGGTACAGCATGTGGTCGGCCAGCCACGGCAAGTCGAGGCGTGATGCCAGGCGGGTCTGGTAGCCCAGGTAGATTTCCACGTCGTCGACTTCACCCGGCAGGCCATCTTGTAGCTGCGTGAGCGGGCGTAGCCCGAGGCCGCCTTCGGCTACCGGCAGCAGGCGGTGCGCGATATCTTGCGCGGCCACCTTGTTCAAGTGCCGCAGGCGCGCGCTGCCCTTGGCCAGGGTGACCAGCTTGCCTTCACGCTCGGCGGCCGACAGCGCGTAGCGTTGGGCTTCGTTGGCCAGCACTTGAATGCCCATGTCATTGAAAATCTGCGCACTGCCATCGGCACACAACCCAGGGAAGCTCGACATCTTAAACAGCTTGTCACGTAACTCGCTGTCGGCGTGCACGGCTCGCAGCAGGCGCCACACGTGCTGGCTCAGTTGCAACTGGTTGGCCGCATAAGCTTGATCGTCCTCGGCGGTTTGAATGAACTCCGGGGGCTCCAGCGCCTTGATAATCTCGAACAAGCCCTGGGAGCCATGTTCGTGCTCGACCTCATCCCAAAGCTGCTGATGGGCCTGGTGTTGGGATTCCTCGATCAGCTCCAGCCAGGGGGCGGCCTCACCTTTGGGTTCATACGCGCGGTTGGGGTCCAGCCCGGCAGCCATTCGGTATTGCTCATACAACTGGCGCTGATCGTTGCGCAGGGTATTACGGTCCAGACGTGTTCGGGCGATGGTCAGGGCCTCGTCGCTGCCGGGCGGAAACTCCGGCAGGTGGTCGATCTGCGTGCGGCTCAGGTCCAGCACAAACTCGGCGCTGCGCGGGTGGGCAAACAGCCCACGTGGCCAGATTGTGATCGGTGTACGGTCCAGGAACACCCGCTGCAAGTGCGGCATTTTTGACAAGTCCGGTACGGCCTGCAAAGGGTTGTGGTGCAGGTTAAGGCTGCGCAGGTGCCGCAGGTTTTTCAGGCGTACTTGATCGCCGGACAGCAAGCCGATCTGGTTTTGCCCCAGGTTCAGATGACGCATGAAACGCATGGTGCTGACGGCTTCCGGGAGTTGGGTGAGGTGATTGTTGCTGATGTCCAGGGAGCGCAATGACGGGAATGCTTGCAAGAACTGCCCGTGGTGATCGCGCAGTTCGCTGTGCGCCAGGTCCAGGCGCGTCACGTGTTCGAACCCGCTCTGAAGGCGCGGCAATTCGCCGGGTAGCTCCAGCCCGCCGAGGTCCAGGCTGGCGCCGTTTTGTACCCGGCCCCAGTCATCAGTGTGTTCGGCAAGCCGATCTTCCCAGCAGCGGTAGAGCCTCTGGCTGATGATGTGTTTGTGGCTTCTTTCTTCACGGGCCATGAGGCTGTTTTTGGGGTAGGCGCTGGGTGCTCGTTTCCAGCGTTCCAATTCTGATTGGAGGGCATGCCGCTCGATCACCAAGCGGTTAAGAATGTCATTGATCTGGCCGTGGCCGATTTCATCGATGAAGCGGTCACGACGCACCTCGTCCAGCGTTGGAAACAGGTGCTCCAGCACCTCTCGAGTGTGGACATTGGCCATGGCCTGGTGCGAGCGGCGCATGCGGCTGTAGGCCGGCCCGCCGAGCAAGGTAACGGTCTCGCGGTCGGCGATGCTGCGCTGGGGCGGTTGGGCCAGGGCCAGGCGGCGCTCGGCGAGGGGCTCGAGGGTTTCCATCAGCCAGTGTTTGAACCCGGCACCCTGGCCGGGCCGGAAGCCAAGCAGGCTTTGCTGATCGTGTGACAGCGCCCGCAGCAGGCATTCGTAGAGATTGTCCGGGCCGTGCAGGCGCTGGTGCGCCTGATCGAGCAGGGTGTAGCGCGCAGGGCCGTTCCTTACCAATAACCAACGGCGGTCAGCGTCGGCAGGGCCGACTTCACAACGCAACGGACCGCCGGGCGTCTGATCGCGGATTTGCAGGTGCAACTGGCCAAAGCCATCACTGTGTCGCTTGAGGGTATTGAGTACCAGGCGCTCGGTGTCTTCGGTCACCGGCCAGGGAGAGAAAAAACCGGCGTAGGCGTGGGTGGTGTCCTGGGCAAGACTCAATTCACGGCCTTGCTGGAGCTGCATCAGGTCCGACGCGTTTCGCTCTGCCAATGCTTGTGCCAGGGGCAGGTCCAGCGGCGCGACGTGCTCCCGTAGCCGGCGCACGCGCGGGTCTGTGGTTTGCTCGCGTATTTGATGAATGTAGGCGCTGATGTCGCCGGTCTGCGTGGCCACATAGTCCGCCAGTTGATGACGCAGTGCCTGGGCTTGTTCTGCATGGGGCATTTCGCGGCCCAGCAGGCGGGTGATCGAGGCCTCATCGAGAAAGGCCAATACACGTTCCGGCAAACGGCCGGACATCACGTCGGCCAAGCTGATGGACAAGGTATCGGCCGGTGCGGCGTCGGGGTTGGCGTATTTGCGCGCATCGCCTGTCAGGTCTGAGCGCACGAACACTTGCAGTGCCTTGTCCTGGGGCCAGCCCGGCAGTTCGGTGATGGTTTGCTCGAACCAGGCAGACGTCGCGTCTAGAGGTAAAGGCGCGCCGTTGCGCAGGGTCTGTACGGTTTCGACGGCGGCTCGATGCGCCTCATGGCGATTGAAGGTGGCGTCGAGCAACGGTGGGGTCGGTCGGTTCTGCACGTAGACACCGCGCAACACGTCTTCGTCGGTGCCGCTGATCCGACGGATGCGCTCCAGTTCGAGGTCACTGAACGCTTCCGAGCGGGGCCCCAGGCGGCGCATCAGGGTGATGCTGTCCCAGGTGCGGGGCTGTTCGGCCTCATGCACAAAGGCGCCGTCGCCGTTGAAGCGCACCTGGGGTTGATAGGCGTCGGGGCGTTGCGGGTGAGTGATGCGATGGTCGCCGGTGTCGGGGTCGTGTTGTACCTCGAAATGCGCGCCGTCCAGTGCGAGCAACTGCTTACCTTGATGGTTGTGCAAGCCGGTGGCGGCGGGTGGCGAGTCGAGGTTTTTCAGGGCGTAGGGCGCAAGGTCCGGGTGCCACAGGCGCGTGCTGCCATCGGCGCGTTGCACCCGGCGCAGCCCTTCGATGAAGGGGCTGAGGCGTTTGCCCAATTGGCTGGCGGCCCCAAACAGGGCGAGCTGAATCACACTGTCAGCCACTCCGACCACCTGCTCGGCAGCCTCGATCCCACGGCCCTGCGCCCAGTCGACGATGCCTTCGAATACCTCGTCGGTGATCTGGTAAAGGCTATAGGCGAGCATCGCTTCACCCAGCAGGGGCACGAACGGGGTGAACACCAGCAAGGCGGCATTGAAGATGTCCGAGAGCATGTTCTCCAGGTTGTCCCACCAGGCCCATCGCGCGTGGCGGTCGGCGGTGGCGGTGGGTACGGCGATGTCGCGTGCGTCGTTGCCGATCTTGTTCAGCCGGGTGCGGTATTGGTAACTCCACAGGTCGTTGTCGCTCGCCAGCGCAGAGCGATTGACCTGATCGTCGCCGATGGCCTGCACACTGAATTGCAGGTTGGACTGGCTTATCGGGGTTTCGCGCCAGCTGGGGCGTGGGTCGGTGTGTGCAGTTTGGTGCCAGCGCACATGGCTCAAGCGGGTATCGAGGCCGGTAAAAAACGCACCGCGCTCGGCGTGAGCGATGAACCGGCTGAAGAAGGTCTGGTAGCGCTGTTTGTCTCGTAGCTTTTGGGTGAGGTGGCTGAGGAAGGCGTCGGGCGAAGGGTATTGCTTCAAGGGGTGTTCGGGGTCTTCGGGGATGTACACCACGACCTGTCCGACAGGCCGGTCCCGCTGAGGGACGAACAGCAGCAGGATACCGGTCAATGCCGTATTCATCAGGCTCAGGGAATGGCATTCAAGGGGTAGGCCCTCCAGCAGCGCGGTGCGATCGGCGATCAGGTCGAGCACGGCGCTGTGGGCATCGGTGTCGATATCACGGTTGATCAGGGCCAGGTGGGCTGCCGTCAAAAGAGCCGCTTTCTGACTGGCAGCCACCTGCAGCCGCAGAGCCTGGGTCAGCGCAGGGTTATCGAACCCCAACGCCTGCCGGATGCTGGCCTGGTAGCGAGCACCCAGGTCCAGCGTGCGGCAGATCTGCTTGAACTGCTCGGCGGTCAGTACCGCGCCGGTCGTTCCATGGCGCAGTGTCAGCACGTCGCGTTGGCCGAGCGGGTCTTCGGCGGACAGGAAGGCGTGGTCGACGAACGTGTCCGAGGCGGCGAAGTTGGCCAGTGCCGCGTCCAACAGCGACAAGGTCTTGCTTTGCACGCCTTGCTTGAAATCATGCACCCACCAACCGACGTTGGCGTTCACATACAAGCGCACGAAAGTGGCTTTGACGTTGATGTCGCCGTAAGGCATCAGGGCATTTTTCAGCAGTGGCTCGGCGAAGCTGTACACGTCGGTCAACGGCTGGAATCTTTTCTCCAGTTCGTTGTGCTGTTGCCAGTGTTCGGCAATGGCGGGCTTGAGTGCCAGATGCTGGCTGGCGCTGGCATGAGGGTAAGGGCGAATACCTTGGCCGGCGACGGCCCTCAGGGCGGCAAGTCGGTGTGGCGAGGTGGTTTTCAACCACTTCGGCAAGGCGTTCCGGATGAATGCGTGGTGCAGGGACTGGTCGGGTAGATCGGCCATGGGGGCAACCTGTAGAGCTCAAAAAGAAGGCTTGAGTCTATGCACCGGCACGGCTGCGGATAAGTTTGAAAAGTGGGTGGAAACGGCGGCGGATCCTTCAGTAATCCGCACGTGAAAAGCGCATGGATAGCCCCTTCAGCGCACGCTGCATAAGCTGTTGTTGCCCGGTTGCAGATAGGGCGTAAGAATCGGCGCCATGCCCTTGAGTACCTGTACCGGCAACGCCGAAGTGAACTTGAAACCCTGGGCCGAAGCGCCCGGCACGAAGGCGGTCAATGTGCCGAAATGATGCTCGCCGATGTAGAACACGAAGGTCGCCGTGCGGTTGATCGCCTTGGAGCTGAGAATCCGCCCACCGGCGCCGATGGCTTCGATGCGGTTGTCCCCGGTACCGGTCTTGCCGCCCATGGCCAGTGGCGTGCCGTCAGCCAGTTTGAAACTGCCGGAAACGCGTCGTGCGGTGCCCGCATCCACCACTTGGGACAGTGCGCCCTTGAGAGCTGTCGCGACCTCGGAAGGCATCACGCGTTTGCCGCGATTGGGGTCATTGACCAAGCGGGTTTCGTACGGTGTGTCGGCGGCAAAACGCAGGCTGTCGATGCGCAGGGTGGGTTGGCGCACGCCATCATTGAGGATGATCCCCACCAGCTCTGCCAGCGCTGCCGGGCGATCGCCGGAGCTGCCGATGGCGGTGGCGAGCGACGGCACCATGTGGTCGAAGGGATAGCCGACTTTTTGCCAGCGCTGGTGGATATCGAGGAACGCTTCGATCTCCAGCATGGTGCGGATACGGCTGTCGCGGGCGCTCTTGTGGCGGCTCTTGAACAGCCAGCTGTAAACCTCCTGGCGCTCGTGTTCACTGGCGGCGGTGGCCTGGGTGAAGGTGGCGTCGGGGTTGTTCAGCAGGTAGCCCATCAGCCACAGGTCCAGCGGGTGAACCTTGGCGATATAGCCTTGGTCAGGCAGGTCGTAGGCGCCGGGGCCGTAATTCTGGTAGAGCTTTTCGAGACGCTCGTCGGTGAGTTTTTCCGTGCTTTTGACGCTGCTCAAGTGCGAACGGACGAAGCTGTTGAAACTCGCCTGGCTGGCGTTGGGCAGCAGGTAGCGGTGTACGGCGGCCAGGCGAATGGCGGTGGGGTGCATGCTGTCGAGGAAGGTATCGAGGCGCGCCTGGGTATCTTTGTTGCGGTACTTTTTCCAGAACTTGAGCAGGAAGGTGGTGCCCTCGCGGTCAGCAAACTGGGCCAGGTATTCCTGGCGGCGCGGGTCGTTGTCGTCCTTTAGCAACTCGGCGCTGTTGTTCGGGCCTTGGTAGGTCGTGTAACGCACCAGGTCGCGCATCAGGCGAATGAACGGCAGGTTGATGGACTCGCGCAGGGCTTCGATCAACGTGGGATTACGACCGTTGTCCTGGCTGCGGAAGTTGTGAAAGTGGTGCATGCCGCCGCCGGTAAAAAAGCCTTCGCCGGTGTTGGCGGAGTATTGGCGATTGAGGGCGGCGTCGAGCATGGCCGGCAGGTTGCGGTCGCTGTTCTGGGCCAGGTAGTCGAGGGCCCAGCGGGTGATGCGATCTGTGTCGTCGACCGGGACTTTGCGCAGCTCGGCGGCAGGCGTCGCACCGTATTTATCATGCAGTTCGCTGACAATTTGCAGGTAGGTGGTCATCACCCGCAGCTTGGCGGTTGAACCCAGTTCCAGCTTGCTGCCTTCATTGATGTCGAATGGCTGGTCGGTGCTGTCGGTTTGCACGCGCACGCGGGCGCCGTCGGGTGTCATCTCGTAGAGGTTGAAACTGTAGCGAACCTGAGCGGTGCTGGCGGGCGTCAGCAGCGTGGGCCCGAGCAGACCGATCTGCGCGGCAAAGGCGGGGTCGGCGAGCTGCTTGAGGTAAGTGCTGGCCTGGCTTTGCAGGTCGGCTTGCAAGGTGCTCGTGGCAGAGAGATCGAGTCGGTCGAGGTCGTACAGCGGCTGGTTGAGCAGGGCGGCCAAGCGCGTGCGGGCGACGCTGATGCCCTTGTTGGTTTCGATCGGCTGGATTGTCGGTTGTTGCTGCCAGTCACGGTAGGTGACTTTGCTGGCGAGGGCAGCGCTGGCCAGCGCCGGGTCGATCACGTTGTTTTGTGCGAGCAGGCGGATGTGGCTGTCGGTGAGGTCTGCCAGTTCCTTGTGGCCCTTGGACAAATAGTGAGACGGGCGGCGCTGGGCGATCATCAGCGACAGCACCTCGCGCAACGCCAGGCCCTTTTGCGGCAGTTGTTTGGGGTCGGTGCTGATGAGCAGCGCGTTTGTCTGGTTGAAGTCGGCGCCGTACCACACGCGCAAGCCTTCGGCCATGCCGTGCACTTCGCCATGGCCGGGTACCGCCGACAGGGGCACGCTGTTGAGGTAGTCGCGCACGATGTCCTGGCGAGCGGCAAGGGTTTGCGGGCCATCCTGATACGCGCGCACGCTGGCAGAAATCATCTGGCGGATTTTCTCGCCGCCGGACAGGGTCAGGCCGTCGGGCGAGTGGCGGTATTTTTCCAGCTGAGTTGCCAGGGTACTGCCGCCAGCGGTCTGGCCGGGCAGGTGCAAGAGCTTCGCCACCTGGGACCAGGCGGCCTTGGCAAAACGCGGCCAATCTACGGCCGGGTTGAGTTGGGGGTTTTTCGGGTCGAGCAGGTCGCGGTCTTCGATGAACAGCAGGCTGTTGATCACCACGGGAGGAATCGCCGCGAAGCTTGGGTAGAACTGTTGTGGATACGTGAACTGATACAGCGGTGCGGCGCGGCAATCGGTGATGGTCAGGCCGGCCTGGATTTTTTCCGGGTAGGGCACGAACAGGCCGCGCTGGGCGTAGGCCATCAGGTCGGGGGAAAAGCGCGCTTGAGCCTGGATCAGGTAGTCACGCTTGATCAGGCGGGGCAGGAACTCACCGAGGGCGCTGTAGCCAAGGCGCTTGTCGAAGGGCCCGGCGCCTGGGTAAACCCGCGCATCGCTGGGGCCTGCATGCATTTGGTAAGTGAGGGTTGAGGCAATGTCGGTGAAAGTTTTGGCCTGCAACCTTGAGGTGTGCATCTCCCGCATGGCCGCGAAGCCCAGGGCGATCAAGGTGATCAATAGCACCAGCCAGAACAGCCGCCACCACAGTCGTCTGCGGCGGGGAGGGCTTTGTGGCAATGGCTGTTCATCCGGGCTATCGGTGGAGACCGCAGCCTTGGTCGAAGCGTTTTGCCACAAAGCGCCCATAGTCGATTGATCCATTTACGCAGATTGATCGGACTTGGTTGAAGCTTAGACGGTGGTGGGCGAGTGCGAGGAATTTGTGAGTATGAGGTTGTTTTTGTGGTGAGGGGGGGACAAGCCCCCTAGGGACAGGAAAAATCAAAGCCAGGCAGCGTCCCAAAGTGGGTAGTCACCAATATTTTCGACCAGGCCCGCTCGCAATGGGTTGGCGATGATGTAGCGAGCAATTTTGCGAAGGTCTTCATCGGTCCGCACTGCTCGGTCATGGTAGCCAAGTTGCCAGAACCGTTCTTTGCTGCCGCGTGCGCGATTAATGGTGAGGGTGCTTCGGGATTTGGTACGCCCCACAACCTGTGATAATTTTTTGTCTTGCAGCTCAAATAGCCAATGAAAGTGATCAGGCATGACGACCCATGCCAGAGAGTCGACCATGCCCAATTCATGGGTCTTCCTGAACTCTGCTACCAGTAGTCGTCCCAAATGGAAGTCGTTGAACAGGGGTTGCCGATTGTGGACCACAGCGGTAATCAGATAAGGACGACCAGATTCTGAATGCCGACCACGGCGTAACAGATGAGAGTTGGGCTGGTGAAGCATTCCGTTGCTCCTTGATGGGATGTAGTCAATTGAAGCTAGCAGCTGCTCTGGAGTGCTCTCTTGCAGTTCAGTGTCAGTGTGTTTCCCACGACGGCATTTGGGGCTAGTTGTGGAGAGGAGGCTTGTCTGGGCTGAGGTGGCTTATCTGGGATGAGGTGGCTTGTCTGTGGCGAGGGGGCTTGTCCCCCGTTGGGCTGCGCAGCAGCCCCAGTAAACACACCGCATTTCTTCAGGAAGATCCTCATGGCAGGTTTCGGGGCTGCTGCGCAGCCCAACGGGGGACAAGCCCCCTCGCCACGGACAAGTCCCCCTCACCACAGATAACCCCGCCACATAACCCCCAACCGTCGAGCTAGAGCCTCCCCCACCCGTAAATCCGCCAAAGGTAGGGGCATGACGCTGCACCATTACCGTGCAATACTCGCCGCCGTTTGGTGGCGATGATTCCTACGGTAACCAGGTAATGCTCCTCCGCCAAAGGCGCTTTTGCCGAGAGTTCTCGCTGAATCTTGCTGTTTATAGAGTGAAAACCCCTGGGTTTAGCTTTTTATACTGCACCCCCGCTGATCTGGCCCGGCCAGACCGGTTTACCCAAAAGGTGAACCGGAAACGGTACGCCATGGCAGACCCGCCATGACGCTCCGGACTCGGTGGCTCATATCCAATAACAAGACGAGGTTGTATCCCTATGCCCGCTGGCAATCACCTGCCCCAAGGCGAGACCGCTCAGGGCGGTCCGCTGAAACGCGAACTTGGCGAACGGCATATTCGCCTGATGGCCCTCGGCGCCTGTATCGGTGTCGGCCTGTTCCTCGGTTCGGCCAAGGCCATTGAAATGGCCGGCCCGGCAATCATGCTGTCCTACATCATCGGCGGCCTGGCGATCCTGGTGATCATGCGCGCCCTCGGCGAGATGGCTGTGCATAACCCGGTGGCCGGCTCCTTCAGCCGCTACGCCCAGGATTACCTCGGCCCGTTGGCGGGCTTTCTCACTGGCTGGAACTACTGGTTCCTGTGGCTGGTGACCTGTGTCGCGGAAATCACCGCCGTCGCCGTCTACATGGGCGTGTGGTTCCCCGATGTGCCGCGCTGGATCTGGGCCCTCGCGGCGCTGGTCAGCATGGGCACCATCAACCTGATCGCGGTCAAGGCGTTCGGTGAGTTCGAGTTCTGGTTCGCGCTGATCAAGATCGTCACCATCATTGCGATGGTGATCGGCGGCGTCGGCATCATTGCCTTCGGTTTCGGCAACGATGGCGTGGCGCTGGGGATTTCCAACCTGTGGACCCACGGCGGCTTTATGCCCAACGGTGTGCAGGGCGTGTTGATGTCCCTGCAAATGGTGATGTTCGCCTACCTGGGCGTGGAGATGATCGGCCTCACCGCCGGTGAAGCGAAGAACCCGCAGAAGACTATCCCCAGTGCCATCGGCTCGGTGTTCTGGCGCATCCTGCTGTTCTACGTCGGTGCGTTGTTCGTGATCCTGTCGATCTACCCGTGGAACGAAATCGGCACCCAGGGCAGCCCGTTCGTGATGACCTTCGAGCGTCTTGGCATCAAGACCGCCGCCGGCATTATTAACTTCGTGGTGATCACCGCGGCGTTGTCGTCGTGCAACGGCGGTATCTTCAGTACCGGGCGCATGCTCTACAGCCTGGCGCAGAACGGCCAGGCTCCGGCCACATTCGGCACCACGTCGAGCAACGGCGTGCCGCGTAAGGCGCTGCTGCTGTCGATCTTCGTGCTGTTGCTGGGCGTGCTGCTCAACTACATGGTCCCGGAAAAAGTCTTCGTCTGGGTGACGTCGATCGCCACCTTCGGCGCGATCTGGACCTGGCTGATGATCCTCCTGGCCCAGCTCAAGTTCCGCAAGAGCCTGACCCAGGCCGAACGTGACGGCCTCAAATACCGCATGTGGCTGTACCCGGTCAGTTCCTATCTGGCGCTGGCGTTCCTGGTGCTGGTGGTGGGCTTGATGGCGTACTTCCCGGATACCCGCGTGGCGCTGTATGTCGGCCCGGCGTTCCTGGTGATGCTGACGGTGTTGTTCTATGTGTTCAAGTTGCAGCCGACCCAGGCGGCGGCACGCACCGCGAGCTGAGTTTCCTGCGCTCAACAAAAAGCCCCTTTCGGGGCTTTTTGTTTTTCAGGTGGTGGCGGGAGGCGCCGGTTGGGTGAGCCGTTTGTTCAAATCCAGCCAGGCCCCCAGCAGCGCCATCAGCCCGGCGCCTACCAATGCGGTGAAGATTTGCATGGCGAAGGCATCGCCGGTGATCGCATTGATCATGTCCGCCAGCGGTGCCAGCAGCACCCCCAGGCAGAACACCTCCAGGGAGTAGCGGCCCATGCGGCAGGTTTGCTGCGCCAGCCAGTTTTGCGTCCAGGCGTGGCCGGGTAGCAGCTTGGCGGTGACATAGGCCAGGGCCAGAAAATGCAGCAGACGCACCGGCGACAGGTCGGTCTTGCTGATGGGATACAACAGGTCGCTGAGTGCCGACGGCATCAGCGCATCGTGGATTTCCGGCCAGCGCCACGAGAGCGTGAGAACCCCCGCGACCAGCGCGTACACCGCCGCAGCCACGAACAGTGGCTGACGCAACAGCCCACGGGTTTCTGCGGGACGTGGCTGCTGCGCATGAATCGCCGCCGCGCCGCCCAGCACAAACAACAACTGCCAGGTCACCGGATTGAAGTACCAGACGCCGTCGGCAATCGCCGCCAGGTTCCAGCCCAGATGCGGGGCCAGCAAGTACACCGCCAGCGAAACAGCCACCACCGCCCAGGTCTTGCGCAACAGTAACGGCAACACCAGCGGCAGGCAGCCCAGCAGCACGATGTACAGCGGCAGCGGGTCCATCAGGTTGGGCTTGAAGCGCAGCAGCAGTTCATCCATCAGGGCTTGCTGGGGATGGGTGACGAAGTGCGTCAGGCCCATCTCTTCAACGAGGTCGCGGGTTTCCACATGGCTGTTGGCGAAGAACACGATGCCCATCAGCATCGCCAGCAGGAAGATGTGCACCACGTACAGCACCCAGGTGCGCCGCCAGATCTTCACGCAGGCGATCAGATAACCGTCGCGCTGCAGGATCTTGCCGTAGGCCAGCACTGCCGCATAACCGGCCAGGAACACGAAGACTTCCGCCGCGTCGCTGAAACCGAAGTTGCGCAGGGTGATCTGGCCCAGAGGGTTGTGGGGCACGTGATCCCAGAAAATAAAGATCAACGCCAGGCCCCGAAAAAAATCGATGCGCGGGTCGCGTCCGTTCAACATGGCAGCGGGCTCTTGAACAAGGGGTTTAGTAATGACAAGTGGACGACGGCTTCAGTCGAGCCGTACGTCGGGCGGGCGCAGGTTGGCGGTATTTGTAAGCAATTGCAAAGCTGAGTTTTTTGCTGAATGTCTCATCGCTTCGTTTAAACGTCGATGATCACCAGCGTGCCGTGGCTGCCAGGCAGCACCGCGTGGGCAGTACCGGCTTCCACCAGGTACATCTGCCCGGCGCCGACGTCGATGGCGTCCTCGCCGATGGACAGGCGCAAAAGGCCGTCGATTACCAACAGGCCTTCGTTGTAGTCGTGGGTTTCTTCTTCATAGGCCTGCGCGTCCAGACGCAGCACCTTGATCCGCGCCGGGCCGACCTGGCCCAGGCGGGTGGATTTCCAGGTGTCCGGCAGTTGTGCGGCGATGGCGGTGAAATCCAGTAACGGCATGGTGAAGCTCCTTGTTTCAACGATGCCGTTCGGTGGTCCGGTTCAGCGGGAAAGGGGATGGTTTAGAACGCGTCCATCAGCAAAACCCGGCAGGGTTTGGCTTCGTATTGGTTGATCTGCGGCACCAGGCGGGTGAAGTGTTCCGTCTGGCAGTGCGCATCGAGAGCGGCCTGGTCGGGCCATTGCTCGATAAAGATAAAGTGCCCGGGGTCTTTCTGGTCGACGAACAGGTCGTAGGCAATGCACAGCGGTTCCTGGCGGGTTTTTTCCACCAGTTCGGCGTACCACGGGCGCACGGTGTCGAGGTGTTCGGGTTTGATGAAGTCTTCGGCAATTACTTTCAGCATCGTATCGTTCCGTTAAAGGATTAAGCCGCCGCTATTTCATTCGGCTCAAAACTGTCCGCCCGCGCCATCTGCCACATGCGCGAATAAAACTCGCCGTTCACTTCGCCGGTGAGCAACTCACCTGGCTTGAGGAACACATGCAGCTGCGAGAACAACTTGATCTCGGTGGCCGACATGCGCCGCACCAAGTGCTTGGCCGACAGTTGCGACGGGTGATCGAGACCGGCGGCGGCAAGCATTTCTGCCAGGGCCTTCAGGGTGTTGCGGTGGAAGTTGAACACGCGCTGGGCCTTGTCCGGCACCACCAGTGCGCGTTGGCGCAGTGGGTCCTGGGTGGCCACGCCGGTGGGGCATTTGTTGGTGTGGCAGCTTTGCGACTGGATGCAGCCAATGGCGAACATGAAACCCCGCGCCGAGTTGGCCCAGTCGGCACCGATGGCCAAAACGCTGGCAATGTCGAACGCGCTGACGATCTTGCCGCTGGCGCCGAGCTTGATCTTGTCCCGCAGGTTCAAGCCCACCAGGGTGTTGTGCACAAACAGCAGGCCTTCGCGCAGCGGCACACCGATATGGTCGGTGAACTCCACGGGTGCGGCACCGGTGCCGCCTTCCTTGCCGTCCACCACGATGAAGTCCGGGAGGATGCCCGTTTCGAGCATGGCCTTGGCAATGCCCATGAATTCCCACGGGTGGCCCAGGCAGAACTTGAAGCCCACCGGTTTGCCGCCCGACAGCTCTCGCAGTTGGGCGATGAACTGCATCATTTCGATCGGGGTGGAAAACGCACTGTGGCGCGACGGCGAGATGCAGTCTTCGCCCATCATGATGCCGCGGGTCTCGGCGATTTCCTTGGTGACCTTGTGCTTGGGCAGGATCCCGCCGTGGCCCGGTTTGGCGCCTTGGCTCATCTTGATTTCGATCATCCGCACTTGCGGGTTCTGCGCCTGCACGGCGAAACGTTCCGGGTCGAAAAGGCCGGCGCTGGTGCGGCAACCGAAGTAGCCGCTGCCCAGTTCCCAGGTCAGGTCGCCGCCGTTTTCCCGGTGATACGGGCTGATGCTGCCTTCGCCAGTGTCGTGGGCGAAATTGCCGAGCTTGGCACCCTGGTTGAGGGCGCGAATCGCGTTGGCGCTCAATGAGCCGAAGCTCATGGCCGAGATGTTGAACACCGAGGCCGAGTACGGCTGTGTGCACTGCGGGCCGCCGACGATCACGCGAAACGCGCTGGGGTCGCTCAACGGCGCAGGGCGCATGGAGTGGCCGATAAACTCAAAGCCGGATTGGTACACGTCGATCAGCGTGCCGAAGGGTTTGTCGGCGCTTTCGTTCTTGGCGCGGGAATAGACCAGCGAGCGCTGGGCCCGGGAAAAGGGCAGGGCGTCGCTGTCGGATTCCAGCAGGTACTGGCGGATTTCCGGACGGATGCCTTCCACCAGGTAACGGATATTGCCCAGGATCGGGTAGTTGCGGCGCACCGCGTGGGGGCTTTGCAGCAGGTCGAAAATGCCGATCAGGCTGAGGATGCCGGTGACCATCGCGATCGGCCACAGCCATTCGTGTTCGATAAACGGCATGCTGGCGAGGGTGAAAATGACGCAGACGGCAAAGAACGCGTAACGGCTTAACAAGGACAGGCTCATACAGGGTTCCTTAGTTTTTATCCTGTAGGAGCGAGCTTGCTCGCGAAGGTCGTTAACGATAGCGCGGTTGTCTGGATGACCGCGGTGCATTGACGTTTTTCGCGAGCAAGCTCGCTCCTGCAGGGCTCGATCAGGCGTGTTGCGCCTGCAGAAAAATCGAGAACAGCTCCGACTGGGATTTGATCCCTAGCTTGCTGTACATATGCTTTTTATGGACTTTCACGGTTTCAACAGAGATTTCCAGCTTACGAGCGATTTCCTTGCTGGAGCAACCACTGAGCATCAAACGGCCCACATCCAGCTCCCGCGCGGTGAGTTGTGCGCCCCAGCCATCGTTGTGGATCGGCGTCTCCGGAGCGCTCACCTGGTTGAGTTCATGGGGCAGGCGTTGGCACAGCAAGCTCAATACCCACGGCTGGATCAGCGACAGCAGGGCAATCTGCTGCGGGTCAAAGCGCTGTTTGGAGCCCAGGGACAGGCATAAGGTTCGCCCGTCCGGCTGCTGGCAATTGAACTGGATTTCATCGGCCACCACGTTCAACCGGAAGTAGCGCTGGTAGTACTCGGTCAGCTCGAAATGCTCCGGGGCCACTTCGGCCAGGCGAAACAGCCCGGTGCGCGAGTGCTCGCGGCTGGCGATGTAGAAGGGGTCGAGCAGGTATAAACCGTTGAGGTAATCCTGGAACAGATGGTCCGGCTCACCGTCCTGGCCCGGGCATTCGGCGAACACCAGGGGCTTGTGCTCGCTGCTGAACAGCAGTACCACCCAACTGTCGAACGGCACATATTGGTCTAGCAACCGGACCAGCTGCGTCCAGAAATTCGGCTGGTCCAGGGCGTCTATCATCTGCCCCACCGAACGGTGCCAGGCGATGTCTTCCAGCGACAATGTCATGCATCTACCCCCATAGGGTTAACCCGGCTGCGTAATTTCCCGAGTGTTCGCGGCTGCGCATACTGCGCCACAGATAAAGAACAAGGAATCACCATGAAGGTCGAATTTGCCCAGCTGGCAGGCCGCGATAACGGCACAGCTTACAACCTTGAGCGCGCGTTGGCGGCAATTGCTGCGTGTGCGGCGGATACCCAATTGGTCGTATTCCCGGAAACCCACCTGATGGGCTTCCCGACCGCCGACACCGTGGCCGATGTGGCCGAGCCGGTGGAAGGCCCCGCCGTCCAGGCGATTATCCAGGCAGCCCGAGCGCGCAATATCGCGGTTGTCATCGGCATGGCCGAGAACGACGCCGGCCAGTTCTATAACACCACCTTGATGATCACCGCGGACGGCATCGCCCTGCGTTATCGCAAGACCCACTTGTGGGCCTCGGACCGCGGCGTGTTCACTCCGGGCGACCGCTACGCCACCTGCGAGTGGAACGGCGTGCGCGTGGGCCTGTTGATCTGCTACGACATCGAATTCCCGGAAACCGCCCGCGCCCTGGCGCAGTTGGGCGCTGAAGTGTTGATCGTCACCAACGGCAACATGGACCCGTACGGCCCCACCCACCGCACCGCGATCATGGCCCGCGCCCAGGAAAATCAGGCGTTTGCGCTGATGGTCAACCGGGTGGAAGAGGGTGATGACGGCCTGATGTTTGCCGGTGGCAGTGCGCTGGTGGACCCGTTTGGCACGTTGCTGTTTGAAGCCGGGCGCGAGGCAGGGCAGTTCAGCGTTGAACTGGACCTGGGGCAACTGGCGGCGGCGCGACAGGACTATCGCTACCTGGATGACCAGCGCTTGAAGTTGCCGGGAGAGGTGATTGAGCGCATGGACGGAACGCGGGAGTTATTGATCCCGAAACCCTGACCCCGATTCCTGTTGTGAAGGTGCTTGTTGTGGCAAGGGGGTTTGTCCTGTGGCGAGGGGGCTTGTCCCCCGTTGGAGTGCGAAGCGCTCCCGCTTTTTCTGGGGCCGCTGCGCAGCCCAACGGGGGACAAGCCCCCTCGCCACAGAAGCTGCACTCACCACAGAAAGCTGCACTTCATTTCAAAACTGTTCTAACCATAAAAATTATTGCTCCTGCTGCACCGACTTCAGTTCTGCCATAAATCTAATAATCGCGCGGAGAATCGCTCATGGCTCGTTTGCAACGCACCCTGTCGTTAGGGTCGGTGGTGCTGTTTGGCATCGCCTATATGACACCGATCATTGTCCTGGGCACCTTCGGCATCCTGGCGCAATCCACCGCCGGCATGGTCCCGGCCGCTTACCTGGCCGCGCTGGTGGCGATGTTCTTCACCGCCATGAGCTACGGCCGCTTGGCCTCGGCGTTCCCGGTGGCCGGTTCCGCCTACAGCTATGTGCGCAAGGCCATCAGCCCCAAGCTCGGGTTTATCGCCGGGTGGGCGGTGTTGCTCGACTACCTGTTCCTGCCCATGGCCATCTGGCTGATCGGCGCGGCCTACCTGCATTCTGCCTTCCCGGCAGTGCCGCAATGGGTCTGGATACTGGCGTTTATCGGGGTCACCAGCGTGATCAACATCATTGGCCTGAAACTCGCCAACGGCATCAACGCCTTGCTGATGCTGGTGCAGTTCCTGGTGCTGATCGCCTTCGTCGCGCTGTGCATCCACTACATCGGCGGTGATGCGAGCAAGCCGCTGTGGACCATCACCCCGATCTTCAACGGCCAGATGCAAATGCCGTTGATCATGAGCGGCGCGGCGATCGCCTGCTATTCGTTCCTGGGCTTTGATGCGGTCAGCACCCTGACCGAAGAAACCCGCGACCCTCGCCGCACCATTCCCCGGGCGATCATGCTGATCACCCTGATCGGCGGGCTGATCTTTGTCGGTGTGTCGTACTTCGTGCAGATCGCCCATCCATCGTTCGAATTTACCGACGTGGATTCCGCAGCCTACGAGATTGCCCGCAACATTGGCGGCGACCTGTTCGTGTCGATCTTCCTGATCGGCCTGATCGTCGGCCAGTTCGCCTCGGGTTTGTCGGCCCAGGCCAGTGGTTCGCGGTTGCTGTTTGCGATGGGCCGCGACGGGGTGTTGCCCAAGTCGTTCTTCGGCACCTTGCATGCGCGCTTTGGTACGCCGGTGAACAGCATCCTGCTGTGCGCGGTGGTGGCGTTACTGGCGTTGAAACTGGACGTCACCACCTCCACCTCGTTCATCAACTTCGGCGCCTTCCTGGCTTTCAGCCTGGTGAACCTGTCGGTGATCTTCCACTACTGGATCGGCGCCCAGCAGCGCGGGTTGCGGGCGCTGGTGTTGTTCCTGGTGTTCCCGATCATCGGCCTGGTGGCGGATTTGTGGTTGATGGTCAGCCTCGATCACCTGGCGATCTACCTGGGCCTGAGCTGGTTGGCGATTGGGCTGGTGTACCTGGGTTTCCTGACGCGGGGTTTCTCCCGGCAGCCACCGGAAATGGACTTCCAGGAAGCCACATAGAAGTTCGGGGTCTATTCTTATTGCAATCGGTTCTCGTTTGGATGCATCATTTGCGTTACTGTATAACATCTGATGTTCACCCAGACGCCCCGGAGGCCTTATGAAACCTGGTATCCACCCCGACTACCGCACCGTGTTGTTCCATGACACCGCCGCCGACGTTTTCTTCCTGATCGGTTCCACCGTGGACACCGACCGCACGCAAAAACACAGCGACGGCAACACCTACCCTTACGTGCTCCTCGACGTGTCCAGCGCCTCGCACCCGGTGTACACCGGCCAGCAGCGCAAGACCCAGTCCGAAGGCCGCATCGCCGGCTTCAACAAGCGGTTTGCGTCGTTTGGTTCGAGCCCGAAGAACGCCGAAGCCTGAGCCTGTCCCCTGTAGAGGTTTGCCTTTACAGGGGATCTGTCGTCTGGCGAATCGGCAACTCCACCCGAAACGTCGTGCCTTTGCCGACTTCGCTGTTCACTGAAATAGTCCCGTGATGCTTCTTCACAATCCCATACGACAGTGACAGCCCCAGCCCTGTCCCTTCGCCCACCGGCTTGGTGGTGAAGAACGGATCGAAAATTTTCTGCACACTTTCCGGCGCGATTCCGCAGCCGGTGTCCGCCACTTCCAGCCAGACCTTGTCGCCCTCCACGCCATTGCTGAGGGTGATGGTGCCGCGTTCCGGGCCCATCGCCTGGGCGGCGTTGATCACCAGGTTCATCACCACCTGATTGAGCTGCGAGGCCAGGCATTCAATGTCCGGCAGCACCTGGAAATGCTTGACCACATCGGCCTTGTACTTGAGTTCGCTGGCGACGATGTTCAGGGTTGAGTCGATGCCGTGTTGCAGGTTTGCCCACTGCCATTTCTCGTCGTTGTCGACCCGCGAGAAATCCTTCAGGTCCTTGACGATCTGCGCCACGCGACCAATACCATCCTTGGATTCGAGAATCAGAATCGGGATGTCCTCCTTGAGAAACTCCAGGTCCATGGCCTTGCGCAGGCTTTGCAATTGCGTCAGGCATTCGCCGGGTGCCAGGGCTTCTTCAGCCTGCCGGTAGGCGTCGAGCATCTGCTGCAACTGTTTGAAGTAGCCGTCCAGGGTGCTCAGGTTGGAGGAGATGAACCCCACCGGGTTGTTGATTTCATGGGCCACCCCCGCCGCGAGCTGGCCCAGGGACGCGAGCTTTTCCGACTGCACCAATTGGCTTTCCAGTTGCTTGCGTTCATCGATTTCCAGCTGCAGCGCCTGGCTGGCCAAGGTCAAAGCCTGGGTGCGTTGCTCCACCAGATGTTCCAGGTGACTGGTTTGCAGGGACGCACGCCGGGCCATGTCCCATTTGGCGGCGAGGGTGTTGGCCATCTGTTGGACTTCGATGTTGTCGAAAGGCTTTTTCAGGATCAGCAGGCGGTCATGGGCTTGCAGGCGAAACAGCAGTTCTTCCCAGGAGTAGTCGGAGTAGGCGGTGCACACCACCACTTGCAGTTGCGGGTCGACTTTCCATAATTCTTCGATGGTTTGCGCGCCGTCCCAGCCCTGGGGCATGCGCATGTCGACAAAGGCCAGGGCGTAGGGGCGCTCTTGTTGCGTGGCCTGGCACAGCAGCTGCAATCCTTCCTGGCCGCCGTAGGCCGAATCCAGTTCAAAAGCCTGGGCCTGGGGTTTGACGCTGGCGCCAAACAGGGCCGTTTCCATCTCGTCCAGTTCCAGGTTCGCGTCCACGGGCGGCATCAGAATCTTGCGAAAGTCTTCATGAATCGACGGGGTGTCATCGATCAATAAAATGCGCCGGTTGGGTGCTTGATTCATGCTCATGTCCGTGCGGGTTCCAGTGGAATATGAAGGGTGAACAGCGCGCCTTTGCCCGGACCGTCGCTGTGGGCGGTGAGGCGGCCCTTCATTTCCAGGGCGGCCAGGGCGCAGCTGTGCAGGCCAAAGCCGTGTCCTTCCTTGCGGGTGGTAAAACCGTGGGTGAAGATTCGCGTCATGTTTTCCGCGGGTATGCCTTCGCCTTCGTCCTTGACGCTGATCTGCAAGGTCCCGTCGTCCAACGGCATTACCGTCAGGGTCATTTGCCGGGTGCGATCGGTGAGGTTGGACATGGCGTACTTGGCGTTGCTGATCAGGTTCACCAGGATCAGCAGCAACCGATGCTTGTCGGCCATGATCTCGGGGACGTCGTGGTAGTCCTTGACCACCGTCACATGGTGGCGGCTCAGGGCCCCGGAATTCATGCGCAGGGCATCTTCCATCAACGCGCTGATATGCACCGGCTCCAGCAGCGTGGATGCGCCGGCGTAGGACTGCTGGGTGGAAACAATATCCTTGATGTGGTCGACGCTTTTGCTCAGTTGCGCCAGTTCCTCGGTGAGGCCCTGCTGTTCAGTGGCGATGGCTTCGACCAACTGGTTCAGGTAATCAGGCAGCAGCTTGCCTTTTTCATCCTCGGTGAGGAAGGTGCCCAGGTCGCGGCGGTGTTCATTGATCAATTGCATGGCCTTGCCCAGCCCCAACGCCTTGCTGGTGCGCAGCTTGCGCGTCACCAGCTCGGCCGAGATATTCACGCTGTTGAGCACGTTGCCGACGTTGTGCAGCACGTTGGTCGCAATTTCCGCCATGCCGGCCTGGCGGGCGCTGTCCATGAGTTCACTTTGGGCATCCTTGAGTTCCCGGGTACGTTCCTCGACACGTTGCTCAAGGCTTTCGTTGACCACATGCAAGGCCCGGTTGACCCGGTTGATCTCGGCGAAACTGCGCAACAGGCGAATCGCCAGGTACAGCAGCAGTGCCACCAGCAAGGTGGAAAACACCAGCAGATAGCGATGGTATTTCTGGTTGAGCAGGTCAGACGCGGTCTGGTCCTGATTGAGCTGGTTGGTGAGGTCGTCCAGGCGTTCGGCCAGCGGCACGGCGGCGATACGTTCGAGCAGGCCGTTGACCAAGGGTTGTTCCCGCAGGATCAGCGCAATGTGATTGCTGAGAATTTCCACCGGCACCTGGAACGACTCAGGCAGGCTCAGTTTATTGATCGCCAGCGTGTTCAGGCCCACCAGAATGTCGGCGGCCTTGTCGTCGCTGGTCACCTGGGCGAATTCGAGGCTGCTCAGGAGCACGTCGTAGGTGTCGGTGGCGATGCTTTGCTGGAGCAGTTTGTCGGCGTTGGTGAGTGCCAGGAACTGCGCCTGGATATCGTCTTCGGCGGTGGGCAGGAAGGCCAGGGAGTTGCGCAGCACGGCGTTATGGGACTTGAACTGGTCCACCAGCCGGGCTTTTTCGTCGATCGCCTGGCGATAGGCGTCCTGGCCGGCCTGCCAGCGGGCGGGGTCTTCGTGACGGTGTTGCGATCCGCGCTGCTGAAGGCTGGCCCACAGGCGGTTCATCTCGGTGAGGGGCGCGACCAGTGGGTCGTAGTTGTGGGTCAGGGCAATCCGGGCCTTGAGTACTTCACTGTCCCATTGTGAGTTCAGTTGCTTGATTTCGCGGATCAGGTCGCGGGATTCGGTGTAGGTGCTGGTCTGGTCGCTCGATGACTTGAGGTACAGGAATACCAGGGTCGAGGCGAGTATCAGGGTCATGGTGCTGAGCATGACCTGGGTGGCGCGGCGGGAGAGTTTCATAGTGGCTTGCCTGCCCATTCGCCAGTCAGGGTTTTCAGGAACAGCACGATCAGGGTCTTGTCTTCGGCCGAGGGAATGCGCCCCAGCTGGTACTTGAACATCACGTCGACGGCTTCTTCGAGGGTCTTGGCCGAGGCGTCGTGAAAGTACGGGGCGGTGACCGCCACATTGCGCAGGCTGGGCACCTTGAACACGTTGCGGTCTTCCTCGTCCTTGGTCAGCAGGTAGCGCCCCAGGTCAGCTTCGGTGGGGTTGCCACGGGCCTTGAAGTAGTCGCCCATCACGCCGAACTTCTGGTACATGTTGCCGCCGATATTGGCGCCCTGGTGGCAGGCAATGCAGCCGTATTCCTTGAAGCGCTGGTAGCCGTATTTTTCCTTGAGGGTGAGGATGTCGGTGTTGCCCTGAAGGTATTGGTCGAAGCGCGAATTGGGGGTGAGCAGGGTACGTTCATAGGTCGCCAGGGCGTTTTGCACATTGGCGGGCGTGATGCCGTCGGGGTAGATCTGCCGGAACGTCGCCTGGTAGTGAGGCTGTGCCGACAAGGTCTGAATCACGGTTTTCCAGTCGTTGCCCATTTCCATCGGGCTGGTGACCACGTGTTCGACCTGTGCCTCCAGGGTGTCGACCCGTGCGTTCCAGAATTGCTTGAAGTTCAGGCTGGCGTTGAACACGGTCGGAGTGTTGAGCTCCACCGGCTTGCCGTCGAACCCCAGGGAAAACGGCTGATTGTCGACGCCGCCGGTTTGCAGGTCATGGCAGCTGGCGCAGGACTTGGTGTTGTTGACCGACAGTTGTGTTTCATTGAACAACTGGCGCCCCAACTCCACCGTTGCCGGATCCAGTTGCGGTATTGGCGGCAGTGACTTGAGCGGTTCATCCAGCGGCGCGGCCGTCACCGGCAGGCAGGTCGCCAGCCAAAACAGGGCGGCGAGCCCGGGCGCCCGTGAAGACCGGTGAACGTAGCGTGGCGTGGCGTCGCTCAAGCGATGATTCCTTGGGGCAGAAGGTTATTGGCTGGGCATCAGGGTGCGTCGCCCGGCTTGCATGAACTGGGCGAATTCATCGGCGGCCACGGCCTTGCTGAACAGGAAACCCTGGCCTTCTTCACACTGGTGGGCCTTGAGGAAGTTCAGTTGCTCAACGGTCTCCACGCCTTCGGCAATGATGTTCAGGTCCAGGCTTTTACCCAGGCTGATAATCGCGCTGATCAGTTGCGCGTCCTGGGTGTTTTTACTCAAGCCACGAATGAACGACTGATCGATTTTCAGCACATCAATCGGAAACCGCCGCAGGTAGCTGAGGCTGGAATAGCCGGTGCCGAAGTCATCCACCGCCAGGCGCACCCCCATGGACTTGATCGCCCGTAGGGTCACCAAGGTGTCTTCGACGTTTTGCATCAGCACACTTTCGGTAATCTCCAGTTCCAGCAAGCCTGGCGCGAGGCTGGTGCGCTCGAGGATGGCGGCCAGGTTGGCGACAAAATCCCGCTGGCGAAAATCGATGGCCGAGATGTTCACTGAAATACAGATCGGAGCCAGGCCGGCTGCCTGCCAGGCTTGCGCTTGCTCGCAGGCCTGGCCCAGCACCCATTGGCTCAGGAGCACGATCAGGCCGCTGTCCTCGGCGACCGGGATAAAGACCGACGGGTAGATCCAGCCGTGACCGGGCTGGTACCAGCGAATCAAGGCTTCCGCGCCGACGATTCGCCCGCTGTTCAAGTCCAGTTTCGGCTGGTAGTGCAACACAAACTCTTTACGCTCCAGGGCCAGCCGAATCGCGGTCTCCAGGCTTTGCTGTTCCTGGGCGCGGCGGTTCATGTCATCGATGAAAAAGCTGAAGTCATTCGGGCCGTGATCCTTGGCGGCGTGCATGGCGGTTTCGGCTTTCTTGATCAATTCCACGGCGCTGAAGCTGTCGTTGGGGTAAATGCTGATGCCCAGGCTGGCGGTGACGCTCAGGTCATGGCCGGCGACGTAGCGGATGTGACTGACGGCCTTGAGGATTTTTTCAGCGATGTGCTGGGTTTGCTGAGGATGATGAACGTCGGTGAGGATCAGCACGAACTCGTCCGAGCCGTAGCGAAATACCGAGTCTGACTCGCGCACCGTCGCCACCAGGCTTTGGCTGACTTGCTTGAGCACTTCATCGCCCACCGGGTGGCCCAGAGCGTTATTGATGCGTTTGAAGCGGTCCAGGCCGATAAACATCACCGCCAACTGGGTGTCATGGCGCCGGCAGGCGGCGATGGCCTGGGTCAGCCGGTCCCCCAGCAGCGTGCTGTTGGGCAGGTCTGTGAGGGCGTCGTATTGCAGCAGGTGCGAGACCTTGAGCAGTTCCTGCACCCGTTCTTCCACCGTACGCTCCAGGCCCATCAGCTTGAGCGCGGCATCCTGTGCGAGCTGCCATTTCCAGGTCAGGGCGCTGGCCATCTGGCGGATTTCGAGGTTGTCGAAGGGTTTTTTCAGGATCAGCAGTTGGTCGTCGTATTTGAGGCGCGCTTCGATGGCTTCGAAGGAATAGTCGGAGTAGGCCGTGCACAAGGCGATTTGCAGGTGGGGGTCGACAGCCCACAGTTGCTCGATGGTCTCCAGCCCATCCCAGCCCGGCGGCATGCGCATGTCGATGAAGACCAGGGCGTAGGGAGTGTTGGCGGCCAAGGCTTTGGTCACCAGGTCCAGTGCTTCCTGGCCTTGGTAGGCCGAGTCCAGCAGGAACGTCTGGCGTGCGGCCGGGGCGGTACCGAACAGGGTCTCTTCGATGCTGTCCAGGGATTGGCCGCCGTTGGGGTCGGCTTCGAGGATCTTGCGGAAGTCTTCGTGGATCGACGCGGTGTCGTCGACGATCAGGATCCGCCGGTTGGCCCTCTCGGAGCGCGGGTTCACGAGCGGTTCCGGGACGCGCTCAACTGCATATTCTGGCGCATATGGCTTCCTTACCTTAAGTGCATCGATAAACAGGGGCGGTCATGGGCTTCTTGCCACAAGCATAGTTGGCTCCCTTGAATAAGTCGGCCAGTTGGCGTCAAATCAACGCCAGTTACCCCCGCATTCATCTAGCGCTCAATGCTCCAGCAAGTACAGCGATTGATGACGACGGGCGCGCAATGGTGCAATTTTGTGTCATTGAAAGGAGGTGTCGCCATGGACGAGCAACTTGCTACGACTGCCCCCTACACCCCCACGATTTTGCTGGTCGACGACGAAGAGTCGATCCTCAACAGCCTGCGCCGTTTGCTGCGCGGCCAACCCTACGACGTGCTACTGGCCGGCAGTGGCGCCCAGGCCCTGGAGATCATGGCCGCGCGGCCCATCGACCTGGTCATGACCGACGCCCGCATGCCGGCCATGGACGGCGCGATGCTGCTGGCCGAGACCCACCGGCTGTACCCGGCCACCACGCGCATCCTCCTGACCGGCTACGCCGACATGAGCATGATGATCAAGGCGATCAATGAAGGGCAGATTCACCGCTATATCAGCAAACCCTGGAATGACGAGGAAATGCTCCTGACCCTGCGTCAGTCCCTGGAGCACCAGCATTCCGAGCGCGAGCGGCTGCGCCTTGAGCAGTTGATCCGGGAGCAGAACGACCAGTTGAAAGCCCTCAACGCCACCCTGGAAAAACGCGTGGTGGCGCGCACCTCCGAGTTGCAGCAGACCGCTGACATGCTCGATCTGGCCTACGATGAACTCAAGCGCAGCTACGTGACCGGCACGGAGGTGTTTTCGCTGCTGGCCAACCTGCGGCTGCCTAAGGAAAAACAGACCAACCGCCAACTGATCGAACTGATCCGCGTGTACTGCAAGTTCCAGCCCATGGACGAGGCCAGCGCACGCGACCTGACCATGGCTGCCGCGCTCTACAACATCGGCAAGTTAAGCTGGAGCGACAGCATGATGGTCTCTCCCAGCGACCTGCTGCACAGCACCGACCGTGAGCGTTATCGGGCGTATCCGACCCAGAGCGAATCGTTGCTGATGACCCTCGAACCGATGAAAGACGCGGCACGCTTGATCCGCCATCACCAGGAACGCTGGGACGGCACTGGCTTTCCCGACCACCTCAAGGGCGACGCAATTCCTGAGGGCTCGCGCCTGTTGAAACTGGCGGTGGATTTCATCGAATTGCAACGCGGCTTGATCCTTGAGCGGCAGATGAACAGCGATGAAGCGCTGCTCTACATCCGCAAATACGCCGGGCGCCTGTACGACCCGGAGATGGTGGAGGACTTCATCCAGGCCTGCGCTGCGTTCCTCAGCGACGTGACCCTGGGCGACCCGTCGGTCAAGGTCCTGACCACCCGCGAATTGGCCGAAGGCATGGTGTTGGCACGCAACCTCAACGCCGACAACGGCATGTTGCTGCTCAACGCCGGCAAGGTGCTGAACCTGCCGCTGGTGGACAAACTGATTGCGTTCGAGGCCATGGAAGGCGCGAAGTACAGCGTGTTTATCAAGGAGCCGGATGAGGCGCTGCTTTCGGGTTGAGGCAAGTTCATGGGATCCTTGCGCCTTTGTATTCAAGGCGACCCTCCCATGACCTCCACCATTCGCATCGCCGCCGCCCTGCTGATCGGCAGCGACGGCCAGACCCTGCTGGTACGCAAGCGCGGCACCCAGGCCTTCATGCAGCCAGGCGGCAAAATCGATGCCGGTGAGCAACCTGCCGAGGCTCTGGCCCGTGAGCTGCACGAAGAACTGGGCCTGCGGATTGACCCGGCGGCCGCTGTTTACCTTGGGCAGTTTTCGGCCCCGGCCGCGAATGAGCCGGGGTTTGTGGTGCAGGCCGAATTGTTCCAGGTGCACATCGACGTGGCGGTGACACCGGCTGCCGAGATTGAAGAGGTGCGCTGGATCGACCCGGCCGGCGACGGCGATTTGCATCTCGCGCCGCTGACCCGGGATTTGATTCTGCCGTTCTACCGCGCCTCGCTAATCACCGGCTGACCAGGGATTAGGCGGCTTGTCTGTGGTGAGTGGGGTTGCGCTGTGGTGAGGGAGCCTTTGTGGCGAGGGGGCTTGTCCCCCGTTGGAGTGCGTAGCGCTCCCGCTTTTTTTGGGGCCGCTACGCAGCCCAACGGGGGACAAGCCCCCTCGCCACAGGACAAGCCCCTCGCCACAGGACAAGCCCTTCACCACAGGACAAGCCCCTCACCACAGGACAGGCCCCCCTCACCACAAAGGCCCCTAGCCACAGGAAACCGCTACACGTCAGCGTACGGCGCTAACCCCATCCAGGGTCGAAAACGAGGTGTCCTTGGCCGTCAGCAAAAAGTCGCGCATGTACGGCGCATCCAGCATGTCGGCGCGAATCCCGGCGTACAGCGTGGCGAACAAGCCTTTCTCTCCCAGCCGCTTGGCCTTCACATAACCCCGGGAGCTGTATTCATGCAGCGCCCAATGGGGCATGCCGCACACGCCACGACCGCTGGCCACCAACTGCATCATCATCACCGTCAGTTCCGAGGTGCGCACCTGGGCCGGTTCCACGTCGGCCGGTTCCAGGAAACGGGTGAAGATGTCCAGGCGATCCCGCTCCACCGGGTAGGTGATCAGGGTTTCGCTGATCAGGTCTTCGGGCACGATGTACGGCTTGTTCGCCAGCGGGTGCTGGTTGGCCACGGCGAGCATGGCTTCGTAGGTGAACAACGGCACATAGGTGATGCCCGGCAGTTCCAGCGGGTCGGACGTCACCACCAAGTCCAGGTCGCCACGAGCCAGGGCTGGTAACGGCGCGAAGGCGAAGCCGGAGGCCAGGTCCAGCTCGACTTCCGGCCAGGCGTCGCGGAATTGGTCGATGGTGGGCATCAGCCACTGGAAACAGCTATGGCACTCGATGGCCATGTGCAAACGCCCGGCCGTGCCGCCGGCCAGGCGTGCGATGTCGCGTTCGGCGCCGCGCAGCAAGGGCAGGGTGGCGTCCGCCAATTGCAGCAGGCGCAGGCCGGCGCTGGTGAAGCGCAGTGGCTTGGTTTTGCGCACGAATAGCTGCATGCCCAGGCGTTCTTCAAGCTCCTTGAACTGGTGGGACAGGGCCGATTGCGTCAGGTGCAAGCGCTCAGCGGCTTCCACCAGGCTGTCGGCTTCGCGCAAGGCGTGCAGGGTCTTGAGATGGCGGATTTCGAGCACGGGGTCTCCATGAATATAACTTGTGACAAATTCGGATCGGTTGAGTTTGTCTCATGTTGTTATGCCTGTCGACCGCCGTGCTCAAGTCTCGCCGCCTTCACACCCCGGCAAAGTGCCGGGTGGCCAGCGGTCGTCCGATATTGCCGCGCCAGATAGGGTCGACCGTGGCCCCGGCTTGCGCCTGGGCGACTTGCCATTGCAGGCCCAGGTTACGCTGCTCGGGAATCTTCAAGTGGGCCTTGATGAAGTCGTGGAACTGCGCCCCGGCCTTGTCGTAGTGGAAGTGTGCATACCACAGGGTGGCAGGCGGCGTTTGTGTCAGGTCCTGAACCACGTATTCCTGAAGATAATCTGCTCGTCCTTTCTTGCCCTCATTGAGGTTGCGGGCCGCCTCGCTTTTGCGAATATCCACCACCTGCTGTTCGCGAAGGTAGTCCAAATAACCTTCGGTGGGGGTTTTGCTGGCGAGGGTCTGGCGGATCCGCAGGTTGCGGCCCTTGATGGTCAGCTCGGTGGCCTTGGCACGCAGTTGACGCACGAGGTCCTGGGTGGGATCCAGGCGTTCCAGGCGATTGGCCCGCAAGTTCAACTCGGCCGCTTCACTGACCAGCAGGTGCTCCAGGTCCACCGGCAGCATTTTTTGCTCGATGTAGGCGGTGGCGCGGCTTTCGTACTGCGCAACATTATCCAGGCGAGCCTTGGCTTCGCTTACCACGAACGACTTGACGTTGGACTCCGGCGGCGCGGGCTCCGAGGCGGCACTGTCCTTGAGCCGGGACTTGCCGCCGGGACCCTTGACCCAGGTCTCGGTCCGTCCTCTGGCGCTCTCCACCTGGTAGGTGGTGGCTTGGGTTTGCGGGTCGATGCTCTCGGTACCTACCAGGGAAATATTGTCCTCGGTTTCGAATACCCGCCGGACAGGTTGCCCGGCCGGTGGGCGGCTTGCCGGCGACTCCTTGAGGGCGCGGCGGGCCAGTCCGATCATCTGGTCAATGTCGACGAAAAACGCGCTGAGTTGCGTCTGGTCGAAATGCTGCGGGTAACCGAGGTTCCAGGTGCGGATGGTGAGCCGGAATTGTTCATAGGCCTGTATGCAGTCTTCCAGCACCTTGCGCCGCTGCCCAATGTTGGCACTGGCGTTGGGCAGTTCAAAATGCGAGGCCTGGGCCCGGTTGACCTTGGCGTAGCTGTCTCGGGACTGGGCCCGCAGGTAAAACCACGACAGCTCGGCAGCCTCGGGGTACGCTTCAAGGGTATCGAAGCGGTGTGCCAGCCTCAGGTGCATGCGGTAGTTGTCATTAAGCACTCGTCTGAATTGTTCCAGCATCGGGCTCAGCCGGGCACGGTGGGTGTTGTCAGTCACCTGTTCGAACCAGCGGTTGAATTGGGAAAAGTTGGCATCGATCATGTCCAGGTCGCGCAGAATCTCGGTACTGACCCTTTTACGTTGCCGCAGGATGTTCAACACGGCCGGAACAACCGCCGGGGTGTCGAACACCTCGGGTGCAATAGCGGTCATGTTATGGGTTTCAAGCTCCAGTACCCGCGCCTCGATCTGCTTGAAGTGATAGCGCGCCCTGTTCAAGGTGGTAAGGGTCAGGCGCGCTGCATTGCGGCTCATGTCCTCTCTGATCGCGCGCTGGCGGTTGCCGCTGGTGAAGGGCGCGAACTCGGTCAGTTCCTGATACTGGCGGCTGTACAGTTCGATGTCCTGTTCGAAGGATTTCTGGATCGCGGGGCCCGCACTGTCGGTGCGGGCGATCAGTTCGTCGGTTCGGTGGATGGACTGTGTAATCAGGTCTTCGCGACTGTTGATGCTGCTGGCCAGTGCCCGCTGGCGGCGCAGGGCCCGATCGGTCCACCAGCGCGGCAAGTAGTCCCGAACAGCCTGCGGCCACATTGGGTCAAGGACGTCGGCCATATGCCCAAGCACGGTGCCGCCACCCGCGAGGCCGCCCTTGAATGCGGTGCCGTAGACCCCGTAGTGGGTATCCCATTCACCGTTTTCATCCAGTGCAACCGGCTGCTTGTAGGTTTTGTTGCGGGTCGGGCTCAGGCGCCAGTCCAGTGGGTCACCGGCCAGTTCGACCCGATAGATACGCCCGCGCCGCACGATGAAGTCACCGTCGGCATGTCGGTACACATTGCGATAAAAACCGTGGGATTGAGGTTGCAGCCCGGCCAGCGAGATCACCCCTTGATATTCGTAACCGGCGAAGCGCTGTACCGCCCGTTGCGCCGCTGTGACCGAAGACAGGTGCAGGCCTGCGGCACTGTTGCCCAGGTGGCGTAATTGGCGCAGGCGGGTGACGGCCCGCGCGTTGGTCGGCAGGGCAAGACTACCGGGCAGGATATCCATGGCGCAGTCGATCAGCGATAACAGCACCGCCTCGACGTCTGCCAGGCCATGGCCGACATCCCCGCGCAAGAAGGCGGCAACCGCCAGGTTGGCACTGGACCAGGCGTCATACAAGGCGATCACAGAGCCGACGAACGGCACCAGGCCCAGGGCGATTTTCAGGTAGTTGAAAATCAGCCCCGCGCGTAGCGCATTCTGCTCCAGCAGCAAGGCCGCGTTGGAGCGCGAGGTTGCGCGATGCGCCTCTATCACACGGCCCATATGGGTGTTAAGCAGATGGCTGGCCAACGAAGTGGTGACCGGCCAGCGGGTACCGACGGCAAACATTCCGTCGAAATTCTTCTGCTGGGCCTGGGCGATCCGGGCGAGATGGGCTGTGGTGTTTCCCTTGATGGCCAGGCCGGCCAGATAGGCGCTCATGCCGCTGCCCAGGCTGCGGTGGTAGAGCGCCATGCGGGCCAGCTCCAGGCTCGGGTAACCTCGCAGGTCCCCGTTGTCCGGGCTGTTGGGCAGGTACAGCAGGGTCCGGCCCGATACTTGTTCCTGGATGAAGGTGACGCCCGACAGGGTCGTCGGGCCGTAGTCGGTATCTGCACCGCCCGCACTCAACGTTGCCGGCAGCAACACTATTTTCTTGCCCTCCACCTGCCAGGCGTCAGCGCTGTCGGCGTCGATGGCAATGTTCAGCACTCGCAGATCGTTGTCGTCGAATGGCCCCAGGGCCCGGGCGCGTTTGCCTTGCAGCATGAGCATCAGGCGCAGGGGCTCTGTCAGGCATTCGCGACGGTGCTGAGTGCGGAAAAGCGGGGCAGCGGGATCACCGAGAAAGGTACGGGTGATCAGGTTTTCGTAGGCACCGGCGAGGTCGAGCTCCTTGACCAGGGTTTTCACGTACGCCAGGGACAGGCCGGCCGCCAGCCGGGTGGTTTCCGTGGTATCGGGACCGGTGACATCGACCTTCATATAGGTCAGGCGCTGGGCCAATGAGGGGTCGATGTTTTGCTGGGCCAGTTGAAACAGCGGCATGGCGCTGCGGCTGGGACTGGGGACTGTCACATACTTGAACGGCGTACCTGGACCGGCGTACTCGGGCAGGAGTTCGCGCTGCTGGCTCACGGTGTCGGGCAGGTCCAGTTGCACTGACCAGGTGTGCTCAAGCTGAAAGTCTTCGCGCAGACGCTGGTCGAGGCGGCGCCGGCTGAAATCGTCGAAGGGTTCAAGCTCGCGTTCGAGCAACTGCTGCGAGCGATGCAGAGCGATGATCTGCGCCTGAATCAGGCGTTTTAGCGCCAAGCGCTCATCTGCCGGTAAATGACTCAACTCCGCAGGCAGGGATCCGGCCAGGGTGCTGCTGCGTTGTTGCTCGAGCAGTTGTCCGTATGCCAGCTCCCGCGCCCGGTGCACCGGGCTTTGCAGGGCGAATAGTGTCTGCTCTCGAAGCTTGTCCAGGCCCTCGGCCCGTTCTTGGGCGAACGGTGGCACCGGGAACAGCGAGATCAGTGCATAAGCCTGTTGTTCGATGGCGTACAGCTGTTGTTGCAATGAGAATTCAATTGGGTCGCCGGTCAGTAACGACAGTTGCAGGGTGACGTCGTGCTCTTCGGCCGACAGCTTGAACAGGGATTGTTCCAAGGCTTGGCGGGATTCGAAACGTTGCAGGCCCCCCGCACGGCCGGGCCAGTACAGCAGCAGGCTGTGGGCGGCCGAAGAGGTCAGGGCACTGGCCTGGGTGATCAGCAACAGGCCTGTCAGCTCCGCGATACCTTCCTTCGGGTCGCGGCTGGAGAGCATCAGGCGTGTGACCGCGACGGCCGAGCGGCGCTCAGGGGCATCGGCGTGTTCCGTTACCGCCAGGAGCAGGCGATGTTCATCGTCGCTGATCTGCTTGAGCGCGTGCTGGATGGCGCCCTCGGCGCGCAAGGTGGCGAGCCGCGCCTGATAGAGCGCGTCATAGTCCGGGTTGGGTTTATGCCGCAGCTCCAGTTGATCCAGGGCGCCCTTTTTAGCCACCAAGGCGCTGGCAGCAGCATTGCCGGTCTGTTCTGCGTCCTTCAGGGCCTGCATCAAGACCTCCAACTGCGCCAGCCGGGGCGCCTGCTCCGGGCCATCGGCGAGGTAGCGTTCCAGAGCAGTGCGTTGATGCTTGATTGCAGCCCAGCGCTCGCTCAGGGCAATGTCGGCGCTAAGGTGGCCGAAGAGCGCAGGAGGCGGAAGGTCGTCAGCGTCCGGGTCGGGGGTATGGGCTTGTTGGGGCGGCGTGATGAGTGCCGGGATTTCCCGACGCTGGCGATCCAGCCGGTCGGCATCGTCCAGGGCAAGGCCGGCATAACGGGCCAGGTCGCTGCCATTGCGATGACGATTGCGCAAGCTTTCCAACTGAGCCGTGTGCAGGTGCGACAGCAGGTCCAGAATGCCGTGCTCCAGCGCTTCGGTGCGCGGGCTGTATTCGACCGTGACGGTGCCAGGCGCGACATCGGGCGGGATCAACTGTTGGGCTGCTGCGGTCAACCACTGCTCCATGTCGCTGCGTTGGCTGAACACCATCACGCCGGGTTGGCGGCAGGGCAGGTACAGGGTTTGCGTCAACAACGGCTCCTGGCCCACGGAAATAACCCAGGCGCCGGGCAATTTGACTTTGCTTTGGTCAGGCAGCAACAACGCCAGTTGGCATGTCTCGACGGGGCGTGCGCCGTTGGCGGTTGTGACGGGGTTGAGAACTGCCTGCAACGACAGGAGCTGTTCGGAGCTCAGTTGCCCTTGGGCGTAGGCCAGTTGCCCGCATGCCTCGAAATGCTGGCAGTACAGTTGCGCCGCCCGCTCGCGACGGGACACCGGTGTACGGGGCGCCCGGGTATTCCAGTAGTTGTCCCAGCGAGCGTTGAGCAATTGCCTCAGGTTCAGTGCCTTGAGGCGCTCCAGCAGTTGTACCGGTGTGAGGGCTGAAAGGGCGTGGGACGCCAGGCCGGCTGGGGTGCTACGGGCATCCAGTGTTGGAGAGATGTCTGGAAACTGGCAGATAAATCCCCAGGCATCCACCAGGCTGACGAAGTGCTCGTCGTGTTCTTCGGTCTTGAGAAAGCCCAGGCCGACCGGTGCGGTGCCCAGTCGCAGATGCTCTTTGAGCAGGTGTTCGATGGAGTCGCGTACGCCCGGTGCCTGGGCGATCAGTTCATGCAGTTCCTGTTGGCTTTCGCGCCAGCGCGCGGTGGCCTGCAGGGACAGGCTCAGGTCCTGGCGGGGAGCCTGGCTTGTAAGCGACGGCGAGGCGAAGTCGCTCAGGGTGAACAGGGGAAGTAGGGTCAGGTCACTCATGATGGTGTGTTCATGCTCTGGTGAGACCGGGCTTGCCGGTGAATGCGCCATTAAAGAGGCGGGGCCAGGGCGTGAGGTGATAGATAGATACGCGGATGACCGTTGGGCGCCCTTCATCAAACTGTCACTGAACTGTGGCAGCGCGCTTGTACAAAGTTCATCAGACTCGCGCTCTACTGGGGTTCTGCGTTTCGGTGTTTTTCATGCGCGTGTTGTTTTTCATGGCCGCTCTCTTGTTCGGCCTGCCGTCCTTTGCGGCTTCTCGATGTGATGTAAATGTGCCGACCCAACGGGTCGATCTGGAACAGGTGAGCCTGGCCTACCAAAGCATTGGTCGTGCCTCCGACCCGGCCTTGTTGCTGGTGATGGGCTTGGGCGGGCAGTTGATTCACTGGCCGGACGAAGTGGTGGTGGCCCTGTGTGAGCAGGGCTTTCGGGTGATTCGCTATGACAACCGTGATGTCGGCTTGTCTACCTGGCGCCAGGCACCGGCCAGCGCCAACCTGACGTTCGAAGTGCTGCGCTACAAACTCGGCCTGCCGGTGGCGGCGCCCTACACCCTGACGGACATGGCCGACGACGCGTTGGGCTTGATGGACGGCTTGCACATTCAGCAATTCCACGTGCTGGGCGCGAGCATGGGCGGGATGATCGCCCAGCACCTGGCGGCCATGGCACCGCAACGGGTGGAAAGCCTGACCCTGATCATGACCAGCTCCGGCGCCGAAGGCCTGCCGGCACCGAGTGCGGCGTTGGTGCAACTGTTGTCACGGCGCAGCGCGCCCAATCGTGAAGTGGCCCTGGAACAACAGGCCGACCTGCTGGCGGCGCTGGGCAGTCCTTATGTGAAGGATGATCGCAAGGTGTTGCTGCAGCAGGCGGCGCAGTCTTACGACCGGGCGTTCAACCCCGAGGGTGTGAAGCGCCAGATCATGGCGATCCTCGCTGAGCCCAGCCGGGTGGCGCTGCTCAACCAGCTGCGGGTGCCGACCCTGGTGGTGCACGGCACCGCCGACCCGCTGTTGCCGGTGATGCATGGCGTGCACCTGGCGGCGCATATCCAGGGCAGCCAGTTGCGGCTGATTCCGGGGCTGGCTCATCGCTTTCAGGAGGCGTTCAAGGCGCCGTTGCTGGCGGCGGTTTTGCCCTATTTGCAAGCGCATCGTGAGGATGCGGCGCATTGGGCGCAGATCGACCCGGTGGTACCTGCGAAGGTTTTGTAAGGGCTTGACGGGGTGTATCGTGGGACCTTTCCGGCGTTTAATGCCAGCGAGGTTGCCTAGTCATGAGTACTCCCCTGAAGATCGATTTCGTCAGCGACGTGTCCTGCCCCTGGTGCATTATCGGCCTGCGTGGCTTGACCGAAGCCCTGGACCAACTGGGCCCGGAGGTGCAGGCCGAGATTCATTTCCAGCCTTTTGAGCTGAACCCGAACATGGCTGCTGAAGGGCAGAACATTACTGAGCACATCACTGAGAAATACGGCTCCACGGCTGAGCAGTCCCAGGCTAACCGGGCGCGGATTCGTGATATGGGCGCGGCGTTGGGGTTTGCGTTTCGTACTGATGGGCAGAGTCGTATCTACAACACGTTTGATGCGCATCGTTTGTTGCATTGGGCGGGGCTTGAGGGGTTGCAGTACAACCTCAAGGAGGCGCTGTTCAAGGCGTACTTTACGGATCAGCAGGACCCGTCGGATCACGGGACGTTGGCGGGGATTGCCGAGGGTGTTGGGCTGGATCGCGTACGGGCTGAGGCGATCCTGGCCTCAGGTGAATACGCCGCTGAGGTTCGTGAGCAGGAGCAGCTGTGGGTGTCTCGCGGGGTGACTTCTGTGCCTACGATCGTGTTTAACGATCAGTATGCGGTGAGTGGTGGGCAGCCGGCTGAGGCGTTTGTCGGGGCGATTCGGCAGATTATCAGTGAGGCTGGCAGGGGGTGATGGGGGCATATCCGTTTCTTCGGTAACGGCTACTTATGGTTCCGCTCTTACAGCGGGTCACTTTTGAAAAGCCGGAATGCCGGCCCAGTCAAAAGTAACCAAAACGCTCTGCCCCGCCTGTCGGCGCCTCGCTTAGGCTCGGCGTTCCCTCACTCCGGCACCGCGAAGCGGGCCGCCGCGACGGGCCATCCATGGCCCGGAGCGGGTAAACCGGCGTCCTGCCGGTTTACCCGCTCCGTAATACCTGCGTTCGGCCTCGGGCTGAATGGGGCAGTCAGATCAAGATCAAAAGCAAGAGCACAGCGGCCTACCGGCCGGCTTGAGTGTTAGAAGCAGAGGCAAGATCCAGAGCGAAAACAGAGCTGCTTTTCTGTGGGAGCGGGCTTGCTCGCGAAGAACCTGAGAACGCCGCGTTGAACCAGGATGCCAGCGTCATCGTTAACGACCTTCGCGAGCAAGCCCGCTCCCACATTTGGACCGTGCCCGCTTTAGCTTCTGATTTTGCTGTTGCTGTTGCTTCACCACACTCAAGCCGGCCTGTAGGCCGCTGTGCTGTTGATCTGCTTTTGATCTTGATCTTAGGCGCCCCGTTAAACCACGCTGGCCGAACGCAGGCTTTGGAGCGTGGGTAACCCGGCAGGACGCCGGGTTAGCCGCGCTGGGCCAAGGATGGCCCATCGCGGCGGCCCACGGTCCAAAGCCGGAGTGAGGGCACTCCGAGCCTAAGCGAGGAGCCGAGTGGTGGGGCAAGAGCGTTTTGCTTACTTTTGCGCTGTTCAAAAGTGAGCCGCTGTAAGAGCGGAACCGTCAGCAGCCGTTACCGCAGCAACGGATATGCCCCCCCAGCTCAATCAAACTTATAGCTGATCGCAGTCTGCACCTGCCCCTGATTCACATCCCCGGTCTCCTTGACGATGCTGCTGTTGGCCGCCGACCCCACCAAGTGAACCCAACTGGCACTGGTCAACAGCGACCACTTCGCGTCCAGGGGAATCTCAAAACTCTGCGTCAACGTCAGGTTCTGAAACCCCGCACTGGCGTTATACGGCCGAAACCCCGAAGCCGCAGCCTCGTTGGCATCAACCCCGAAAAACGTCTGCGCCTGCCGAGCATCGGCAAAATTTGCCATCAAACCGGTGCTGCCAATAATCCCGCCACCCAACGGATACCCCAATTCCCCGCCGAGCTTCCCCACAACCCCGCTTTGATCACGCGCCCCGCCCACGGCCTGACCCACCTGTGCATACACCCGCCAGAAATCAGCCGGAGCGTACTGAATAAAGCCTCCAACCTCGGCCATATCCGAAACATCACGCAAGCCCCGCAGCGACCCATTGGCCGTCCGCCCCGGCAAGTAGTTGATGTAAGGCCCGGCAGTAAAGCCATGGGTATTCAGGGCACTCCAGGTCAGCCCGTCGTCGGTACCCAGACTGACGCTCCCCCAATCCAGATCGAAATAAGGAATCGGCCGCGTTTCGTAGCGGCTGCCCGTCGGATCATGAGGCTGGTAACTGACACCCACGCCGGCCTCACCGGTAATCCCGTCTGCCAGCGCAGCGCCCGAAACGCCCCACAGCCCCAGCAAACCGGCGAATACAGCAAAAGTAACCCTGAACATGGAGCCATTTCCTTTTGTGAACATGCGCGCATGAACGCGCAAACACCCGGCCTTAGGCAAGCACTCATCTAGGTTGTAGCAAGCTACAAAAATTGTAGCCAGTTCCGACACAACCAAACGCAAATACCCGCCAAACCCTTTGAAAACAGGGGGTGCGAGCACTTGGCACAGTCCATGCTCTAGCACTCTGCAAGCGCAACAGCGCGCTCCTACTTCATAGGTAAATGCAGATGATCCACTGGCATATCGTGTGTGACTTCGACGGGACCATCACCCCCACCGACGTCATCGACAACGTCCTCCAACGCTTCGCCGGCCCCGAGTGGGAAACCATCGAACAGGAATGGCTGGACGGGCACATCGGTTCGCGCGAATGCCTGAGCCGTCAACTGGCGCTGATCAAAGCGACCCCGGCCGAGTTGCTGGCGTACTTCGACAGCGTCGAGATCGACCCGGACTTCCCGGACTTCGTCGATCACGTCATGGGCCTGGGCGCTTCCATTGAAGTGGTCAGCGATGGCATCGAACAAGGCATCGCGCGGATTCTCTCGCGCAATTACGTGACCTTGCTGCCGATCCTCGCCAACCGCCTGCGCCAGGTCGACCAGAACAGCTGGCGCATCGATTTCCCGTATGCCAGCGACGCTTGCCGTGCTGCTTCCGGCAACTGCAAGTGCAAGTCCACGCCGCGCAACAAGCGCGTGCTGGTGATTGGTGACGGCAAGTCCGACATGTGCGTGGCCTCCACCGCCGACTTCGTCTTTGCCAAGGCCAGCCTGGCTGACTACTGCGAAACCAACAACATCCCTTACGCGCGGTTCGACACCTTCGCCGAACTGCCGGCATTGCTGGCCAAGCTGCCTCAGGGCATCGCCGCCAACGCTAACTCTTTCAGCACCTCTTCTGACAATCAGGAACTCTTCCACCATGTCTGATATCCGCATCGCTACCGCAGAAGACCAGGTTCTTCTGGATAAAGAAGCCAAGTACTGCTCCTACGGCGACACCGTTCACTACATCGACCCGCCACGTATTTTCAGCCGTTGCGAAGGCTCCTATGTGTGGGACACCGAAGACCAGGCTTACCTCGACCTGCAAATGTGGTACTCGGCCGTTAACTTCGGTTACGCCAACCCGCGCCTGAACAACGCGCTGAAACAGCAGATCGACACCCTGCCGCAAATCGCCAGCCAGTACCTGCACAAAGGCAAGATCGAGCTGTCGGAAATGATCGCAGTCGACGCCAAGAAAAAGTTCGGCCTCGACGGTCGTGTGCACTTCAACGTGGGCGGTTCGCAGTCCATCGAAGACTCCCTGAAAGTGGTGCGTAACGCCTCCAACGGCAAGAGCCTGATGTTCGCCTTCGAAGGCGGCTACCACGGCCGTACCCTCGGTGCTTCGTCGATCACTTCAAGCTTCCGTTACCGTCGCCGCTACGGCCACTTTGGCGAGCGCGCCAACTTCATCCCGTTCCCGTACCACTTCCGCGGCCCTAAAGGCATGACCAAGGAAGAATACGGCAGCCACTGCGTGCAGCAGTTCGCCCGTCTGTTCGAAACCGAATACAACGGTGTGTGGGACCCGAAAACCAACCAGTGCGAATACGCAGCCTTCTACGTCGAGCCGATCCAGGGCACCGGCGGCTACGTGATCCCGCCGATGAACTTCTACAGCGAACTCAAGCACGTCCTCGACCAGCACGGCATCCTGATGGTCGTCGACGAAATCCAGATGGGTTTCTGGCGTACCGGCAAGCTGTGGTCGATCGAACACTTCGACGTCAAACCAGACGTGATCGTCTTCGGCAAGGCGCTGACCAACGGCCTGAACCCGCTGGGCGGCATCTGGGCCAAGGAAGAGTTGATCAACCCTAAGATCTTCCCGCCAGGCTCCACTCACTCCACCTTCGCGTCCAACCCGTTGGGCACCGCGGTAGGCCTGGAAATGTTCAAGATGACCAGCGAAGTCGACTACGGCGCTATGGTCATGGCCAAGGGCAAATACTTCCTGGCCGGCCTGCAAGAGCTGCAAAAGCGCTTCCCGATCATCGGCGACGTCGACGGCCTGGGCCTGGCCCTGCGCTGCGAAATCTGCGGCCCGGACGGCTTCACTCCGGACAAGGCGACCCTGGATTTCATGGTCGACGAAGGCATGAAAGGCGACATGGTGGTTGACGGTCAGAAACTAGGCCTGATCCTCGACGTGGGCGGCTACTACAAAAACGTGATCACCCTGGCACCGTCGCTGGAAATCAGCTACCCGGAAATCGACCTGGGCCTGAAGCTGCTCGAGCAACTGCTTGTGCGAGCGACCAAACGGTGATCCCGCCTGTTTCAAAAAAAGTCGAGATCGACCTCGGTGAAGGTCCTGCCGGCTTCGTTCTCGGTAGCGGTCCGGTCGGGATCCTGTTGATCCACGGCCTGACGGGCACCCCGACGGAACTCCGTCGGGTGGCCCAGGGTTTGGCCAAGGCCGGTAACTGCACGGTGTACGTGCCGACCCTGGCCGGGCACTGCGGGGACAACAGCGACCTGCAAGCCACTGGCTGGCAGGACTGGTACGAGGGCGTACGCAAGACGTTCGTTGGTGTGAAACAGCGCCACGAGCAGGTGTTTGTCGGCGGTCTGTCGATGGGCGCGGTGATGTCGATGTACGTGGCGTCGCAGTTCCCGGGCCAGGTCGCGGGCTTGTTGATGTACTCCACCACGTTGAAGTACGACGGCTGGAGCATCAACAAGATGGCATTCATCACGCCCTTGCTGATCCGCATTCCCTTCGGTGTGCGCCTATTCCGTTTCACTGAGAAACCGCCCTATGGCATCAAGAACGAGCGCCTTCGGGCTATCGTCGAGCGGCAGATGAAGGAAGGGGAGAGCAGCGAGGCGGGGCTGTTGACCATGGAGGGCGTCACGGTGCGCGAGCTGCACTGGATGAACGCCGTGGTCAAGAAGCTCATGCCGTCGATCAAGACCCCGGCCCTGGTGCTGCATTCCATCGAGGATGACATCACCAGCCGCTGGAACGCCGATTACGTGGAACGCCACCTCGGCGGCCCCGTGACCAAGATCCTGCTGGACAACTGCTACCACATGATCACCGTCGACCTGCAATACCGCCGAGTGATCGAGTTGAGTGTCGAGTTTGTCGAGCAACACGCTGCCCCTGTAGGAGCGAGCGTGCTCGCGAAGGACGTGAACGAAAACGCGTTCTGTCTGGTTTAACGCGGTGCGCTTGAGTTTTTCGCGAGCGCGCTCGCTCCTACAAGGAAACGTTGTGATTACCGCCCAAGCCTTTTCGACCATTCGGGCCATCGAGCGCAGTGCCTGGAACGACTGTTTTCCCGATGCCCTGGAGGATTGGGACTATTACGTGGCCGTGGAAAACGCTGCTATTGATGATTTTCAGTGGCGCTATCTTGCGGTGTTTGACGATACAACGCTGGTAGCGGTTGCGCCGGCGTTCATTACGCGTTATCGCCTCGACACCACGGTGTCGGGCGTAGGTAAGCGCTTTACCGAGCGCCTGGAGCGACTGTGGCCGGGTGTTTTGAAGTTGGGCCTGTATGCCATCGGTTCGCCGGTGGCGGAACAGTGCAATGCAGGTATCGCCAGCCACGTTCCTGAATCAGGGCGCCAGGCGCTGCTTGCGCAATTGCTCGCCGCCGCGCGCCAGGATGCCGATACGTTCGGCGTTGGACTGGTGGCGGTCAAGGACGCACCGACCAAGGATGAAGCCTGGTCAAACAGCTGCCTTGACGCAGGTTTCCAGAGCATGCCCAGCCTGCCAACGGCCTTATTGCCGATCCCTTTTGGTTCAGTGGACGCCTACCTGGGTTCCCTGGACAAAGCCACCCGCAAGGACGTGCGCCGCAAACTGCGCGCACCTGGCCCGCGTGTTGAGTGGCGACGCAACATCGACGACGTCCTGCCGCGCATCATGGCACTGTATGAGGCCACCCTGGAACGTTCCGACCTGCAGTTCGAGCGGCTGCCGGCGGGCTATTTCACCGGTATCCTTGAACAGCTGCAAGAACGTGCGGTCTGTGTGCTTTATTGGGTGGACGCGCAATTGGTGGCGTTCAACCTGATCCTGTTGAACCAGGACCGCCTGATTGACAAGTTTTTCGGCGAAGATAGTGATTACAGCCATGAGTACAGCCTGGCAGTGCGCAGTTGGTTAACCAATATCGACTACTGTATTCGCAACGAAATTGCTTTATATGAATGCGGTCAGGCCGGCTATGCCAGCAAGCTGCTGCTGGGCTGTGAGTTCCAGGGCAACAGCATGTTTTTTCGCCACCGTAACTGGCTGGTCAACCGTGCGCTGTTTGTTGCAAAAGTGTTTCTCCGACCGGATCGATCCGACCCTGCCATGGCTGCTGCGATAAGCGAAACCTGATGATCAACAAGACCCGCCAAAAAGCTCGCCCCTTTGCCATTTCGCGTTGGAGCGTCCAGCGCAAGCTGGTGTTGGCGTTCTGGCTGGTCACGGTGATTCCGACGATGATCGCGGCGGAGCTGGCCGCGACGACGCTGTCGCAGATCTTCGACAGCAACGTGCGGATCTGGCTGCAGGAGTCGACCAAGATCGTCAAGGACGAGATTGGCGACATCCTCCACGACAACGCCCGGGTCGCCCAACTGTTCCTGCGCTACACCAAGCCGCCGTCGTCGCGCCAGGCCGAGAAGCACGACAAGCTGACCGCCGACATTGCCGCCGCCACCGACATCGACGTGGTCGCGCTGATCCGCAGCAGTGACCACAAGATCGTCTTCAGCACTGCCGCCGATGACATCGTCAAGCAAATCAACCTGGCCAGTAATGCGGTGTTGCAGACGGTCCAGGTGGCGGGCGTGACCACCGGCGTGGTGGTGTCGACCTTCGAGACCAGCGAGGACGGCGTTGACTATCAACTGCTGGTGGCCACCTACCTGGACAGCAGCTTCCTGACCAGCGTGGCTGATGTGCATTCCCTCGACTTGCGCTTGTACCTGGCCAATCCCAACGGCTTCTCGGAGATTTTCTCTACCCAGCGCTTCGTCGATCACCCCACCCGGATTCCTTCGAACATCGAAGCCGCGCTGCGCAGCACCAAGCAGCCCAGCGAACAGTTCACCAACAACTACAGCGGTTTGTACTGGCCGATCTTCAATGATGCCGGCGAGCTGCAAGGGGTGATCTTCAGCGGCTTGCTGCGGCACACCAGCCTGGTGGGCCTGGTGAACCAGAGCAATCTGTTCGTGTTGATCTTCCTGCTCAGCTCGGCGCTGTCCCTCGGTGCAGGCATGCTGGTATCCCAGCGTCTCACGCGCCCGTTGCGGGACTTGTCCGAAGGCGTCAGCGCGGTGATCTCGGGTAACTATCAGCATCGTGTGGCGGTCAGCGGCGGCGACGAGCTGGCGCAACTGAGCAGCACCTTCAACCACATGACCGAGCGTCTCGGTGAGTTGCATCACCTGGAAGCGCAACTGCGCCGCCGCGACCGCCTGCATGCATTGGGCGAAGTCGCGATGGGCCTGGCCCACGAAATCCGCAACCCGCTGGGCATTATCAAGACCGCCACCCAGTTGCTGCACCGCCGCGCCGATTTGCCGGAAACCGACAAACGCCATCTCGAATACGTGATCAGCGAAGTCAGCCGGATCAACGACCTGATCACCGAATTCCTCGACTTCGCGAAACCCAGCGCGCCGTTGCGCACGGTGCAAGCGGCACGGCCGGTGGTGGAGGAAATCCTCGGCTTCTGCGGGCCTGAGCTGTCGACCCATAACATCGACGCGCATATCGATGACCAGGCCCCCGGCGCGACGATTTACGCCGATGCCAAGCAGCTCAAGCAGGCGTGCCTCAACCTGATTCTCAACGCCATCGATGCCATGCCCGGAGGCGGTCGCCTGACCCTGGGCATCCGCAGCGTGGGCGGCAACACAGTGATCAGCATCGGCGATACCGGCGAAGGCATTCCGTCGGACATGATCGAGCGGATCTTCACACCATTCGTCACCACCAAGGCCTCGGGCACGGGCTTGGGTCTGGCCAAAGTCTTCTCGATCATGGAAAGTCATGACGGCAGCATCGAATGTGTCAGCGAGAAAGATGCCGGCGCCACCTTCAGCCTGTACATTCCGGCCCAGGGTGACGATGACGGCGATGATGAGGATGGTGATGACGCATAACGTATTGGTAGTCGACGATGAACCCAAGCTCTGTGACTTGCTCTCGTCGGCCTTGAGCCAGAGCGGGATCCAGGTGTTTACCGCCGGCAACGGCCTGCACGCGCTCAAGGTGCTGGAGCAGGAAGACATCGACCTGGTGATCAGTGACTGGCGCATGCCCGGTATGGACGGGCCGGCGCTGCTGGCGGAAATCAAGGTGCGTTACCCCCACCTGCCGGTGATCGTGATGACCGCCTACAGCACCGTGAAAAATGCGGTGCAGTCGATGCGCAACGGTGCCTACGACTACATCGCCAAGCCGTTCGACATTGATGAGCTGGACATCACCGTCGCCAAGGCCCTGCAGTTTCGCGACATCATGCGCGACAACGCGCGCATGCGTGCCGAGCTGGACGAACACTCGCAGTTCGACAGCCTGGTGGGCGACAGCCCGGCGTTTCGCCGCGTGCTGCACGCCGTCGACTCGGTGCGCGACAGCAACGCCACAGTGCTGCTGACGGGCGAAAGCGGCACCGGCAAAGAGATGGTCGCCCGTGCCATCCACAAACACGGCAATCGCGCCGACAAGCCATTTGTAGCCGTCAACTGCGCGGCGATTCCCGAAGGCTTGCTGGAAAGCGAGATGTTCGGCCACCGCAAGGGCGCCTTTACCGGCGCGGTAGCGGACCGCGTCGGGCGCTTCATGCAGGCGGACAAGGGCACGTTGTTTCTCGATGAAGTGGGCGACATGCCGTTGGCGTTGCAGGCGAAAATCCTGCGGGCCTTGCAGGAGCGGGTGATCGAGCCGGTGGGCGATCCGCGCGAGCGCAAAGTGGACGTGCGGGTGATCGCCGCTACCAACAAGAATTTGCTGGATGCGGTGGCGAACAAAGAGTTTCGTGAAGACCTTTACTACCGCCTCAATGTGTTCCCGATTCCGCTGCCGGCCTTGCGCGAGCGGGTGGAAGACATCGCGCCGCTGGCCCGGCACTTTGCCCAGACCTTGAGTGCTACGGCGGGTAAACGCATCACCGGTTTCAGCCCTGAGGCATTGCAGGCCATGGCGGCGTATTCCTGGCCGGGCAATATTCGTGAGCTGCAAAACTGTGTGGAGCGGGCGACCATCGTCGCGGCGACGCCGGTGATCGAGGACATTGATTTGCCGGCGTATCTGTTTGCTTCGAAGCCGGCTGAGGATGGGGTGGGCGCGATACTCAGTAACGGGCCGGGGGTGCCGCAGGATCTGGATGCGGCGCTGGCTGAGGTGGAGAAGGCTTACATCATGGCTGCGTTGCAGGAGAGCAACGGGGTGCAGGCTGCGGCGGCGCAGAAGATCGGGATTTCTGAGCGTAGCTTTTGGTATCGGTTGAAGAAGCTGGGGATTCAGGTGGACAAGATTGTTCGCTAGGGGGCGCTGAGCGTTTTTGGGGGGAGTACATATCCGTTATTTAGGTAACGGCCGCTTAGGGTTCCGCTCTTACAGCGGGTCACTTTTGAAAAGCCGGAATGCCGGCCCAGTCAAAAGTAACCAAAACGCTCTGCCCCGCCTGTCGGCACCTCGCCTAGGCTCGGTGTTCCCTCCCTCCGGCACCGCGAAGCGGGCCGCTGCGACGGGCCATCCATGGCCCGGCGCGGCTAAACCGGCGTCCTGCCGGTTTACCCGCTCCGCACTGCCTGCGTTCGGCCTCGGGCTGAATGGGGCAGTCAGATCAAAATCAAAAGCAAGAACACAGCGGCCTACAGGCCGGCTTGAGTGTTAGAAGCAGAGGCAAGATCCAGAGCGAAAGCAGGGCTGCTTTTCTGTGGGAGCGGGCTTGCTCGCGAAAAACCTGAGAACGCCGCGTTGAATCAGGATGCCCGCGTCATCGTTAACGACCTTCGCGAGCAAGCCCGCTCCCACATTTGGACCGTGCCCGCTTTAGCTTCTGACCTTGCTGTTGCCTTTGCTTCACCACACTCAAGCCGGCCTGTAGGCCGCTGTGCTCTTGATCTGCTTTTGATCTTAGGCGCCCCGTTAAACCACGCTGGCCGAACGCAGGCTTTGGAGCGTGGGTAACCCGGCAGGACGCCGGGTTAGCCGCGCTGGGCCAAGGATGGCCCATCGCGGCGGCCCACGCTCCAAAGCCGGAGTGCGGGCACACCGAGCCCAAGCGAGGTGCCGAGTGGTGGGGCAAGAGCCTTTTGGTTACTTTTGGCTGGGCCGGCATTCCGGCTCTTTTCAAAAGTGACCCGCTGTAAGAGCGGAACCAATACAAGCCATCACCTAAATAACGGATATACACACCCACCCAGCTCCAAATTTTGGATCGGCGTATGTCAGGCGTGCAGGCGAACCCACACGCTGACCAACACCGTAGCCGCCATCAACCACGCCACCGCCGCCACCGCCAGTGAGGCCTCCAGGCGCATTCGGTCAACCATCACATACAACGTCGCAAGGTATACAAAGTACGGAATAATCGACCACATCCCGAACACGATGGTGGTCTTCAAATCCTCCACCGACCGACCCTTGCCGACGATGTAATGCGCAATCAACGCAAACGTCGGAAACAGCGGCACCAACCCGGCGATGTAGTAATTCCTGGTCTTGGCCAGCGCCGCCAGAATCAGCACCACCCCCGCACCCAATGCCGCCTTCAACAATAAATCCACAATGCGCTCCTAGTGGCTCAGCCCGTATTTCTTGACCTTGTCGAACAATGTGGTCTTGGCCATCCCCAGTTCCTGGCTGGCCTGGGTCAGGTTGCCGCCGCTGCGCTGCAACGCGTCATTGAGCAGGTTGCGCTCGAACGCCTCCACCGCTTCGGTAAAGGCCAAACCGTGGTTGCCGCTGCTGGCGCCGCTTTTTTTAAACGCCGGCAAACCCAGGGCAAACCGCTCGGCCACGTTGCGCAATTCACGCACGTTGCCCGGCCAGTCGTGGCTCATCAGGTTGGACAGGGTCTGGTTGTCGAGGTCCGGCGCGGTGCGGTCGAAACGCAACGACGACTGCTGCAGGAAGTGTTCGAACAATTGCAGGATATCTTCCCGGCGTTCCCGCAGTGGCGGCAGTTCCAGGGTCACCACGTTGAGGCGGTAATACAGGTCGCTGCGAAACTGGTTGGCGCGGCTCAGGTCGTCGAGGTCGGACTTGGTGGCGGCGATCACCCGGCAATCCACCGCCACGCTCTGGTTCGAGCCCAGGCGTTCCAGGGTGCGTTCCTGCAATACCCGCAGCAGTTTGATCTGCAGGTTCATCGGCATGCTTTCCACTTCGTCGAGGAACAGCGTGCCTTCGTGGGCATGTTCGATCTTGCCGATGCGGCGCTTGCCGGCGCCGGTAAATGCGTTGGCTTCATGGCCGAAGATTTCGCTTTCGAACAGGTTCTCCGGCAGGCCACCGCAGTTCAAGGCAACGAACTGGTGGGAATGACGCCGGCTGAAATCATGCAGGCAACGGGCGACCAGTTCCTTGCCGGTGCCGGTCTCGCCTTCGATCAACACGTTGGCCGAGGTGTCGGCGACGTTGGCGATCAGCTCCCGCAGGTTTTGCATGGCGGGAGAGCGGCCGATGATCCGGCCTTCCAGGGAGTCGCGCTCGGCCAGTTGCCGACGCAGCGACCAGACTTCCCTGGCCAGCCCGCGTTGCTCCAGGGCGCGACGGGCAACGTCCACCAGGCGCTCGGGGGAGAAGGGTTTTTCCATGAAGTCATAGGCGCCGTTGCGCATCGCGCCCACGGCCATGGAGATGTCGCCGTGGCCGGTGATCAGCACCACCGGCAGGCTTTTATCCAGGGCCTTGAGGCGGGTCAGCAGCTCCAGGCCGTCGATGCCCGGCAGGCGAATATCGCTGATGACGATGCCGGCGAAGTTTTCGCCAACACGCGTCAGGGCTTCCTCGGCACTGCCCACGCCCACGCTGGGAATGTCTTCCAGGGCCAGGGCTTGCTGGCAGCCGAGCAATACATGGGGGTCGTCTTCGACGATCAGGACGGTCAGGTCGGTGTTTTTTTCTGCGTTCATTTCGACTCGACTTGTTGAGGGCTCGCCAGCGGCAAACTCAGGACAAAGGCAGTACCACCGCTGGCCGGGTGCTCGACGGCGAGGTTGCCGCCGGTGGCGGCCGCGAGGCTGGCCGACAGCGTCAGGCCCAGGCCCAGGCCTTGTTCGCCGGGTTTGGTGGTAAAGAACGGTTCGAACAAATGCTTGCGGGTCTCGGGGTCAATCCCGTGGCCGTTGTCACGCACTCGCAGGCGGTATTTGCCGTCGACGATGTCGCCTTCCAGCCACAGTTCGGGGGCCGGTTGCGCTTGCATTGCGTCCAGGGCGTTGCCGATCAGGTTGACCAGGATCTGCTCCAGGCGCGTCTGGTCGATCTGCAATTGCGCGCTGGTGAAGTGGCGGTGAACCGTCAGCGGCAAGGTTTCCAGGCGACTGCCGAGGATCTGGAACGTGGCGTCCACCGCCTTGCCAAGATTGGCCTCGCCCTGGTCATCACCGCGTCGGGCAAAGGAGCGCAGGCTGGCGGTGATGCGGCCCATGCGGTCGATCAGTTCGTTGATGGTCTTGAGGTTGGCACTGGCGGTGTCCAGCGCCCCACGTTCCAGGAAGCGTACGGTGTTGCCCGACAGCGTGCGCAAGGCGGCCAGTGGCTGATTCAATTCGTGGGCGATGCTGGTGGACATCTGGCCGATGGCGGCAAGTTTGCCGGCCTGCACCAATTCGTCCTGGGCCCGGCGCAAGGTTTCCTCGGCCTGGCGCCGCTCGCGTATCTGGCTCTTGAGCCGTTCGTTGCTGGCCCGCAGGTCGGTGGTGCGTTCGGCAATCCGTCGCTCCAGCTGATTGTTGGCTTCCTGCAGGGCTTCCCGGGCGGCGAGGCGGGTAGCGATCACCTTGCGGCGCTCGTTCCAGGCGATCAACAGGAACGCCACCAACGCGAAGGCCACGGCCACCAGGATGCCCTGGTTGATGGCGGCCTGGCGCAGGTCGTTCAGCGGGGTAAGCAGGGTGAAGTTCCACGGGGTGTCGTTCAACGGGCGGGTCTGGGCCAGGTAGCTGACCTCATGCTCGTCTGCCACCACTTCGCTGTTGGCCGGGAAGGTCAACTTCTCGGTGCCTTCGTTCAGGCGCTCGCGGGCCAGTGGTTCCAGTTCGCTGAGCGTCGCCCAGTAATATTGCAGGCTGTGGGCGAGGCGGTCCTTGGTGTCATCGCTCAGTGGGCGCACGGACTTGAGGCGACGGGCCGGGTCGCTGGAGAGGATGATGATGCCGTTCTCGTCACTGACAAAGGCCTCCAGGCGCGCCCGCTGCCAGCGCTCTTCCAGCGCTTCCAGGCGGACTTTGACCACGGCGACGCCGATGATCTTGCCGTGTTCTTCCAGGCCATGGGCCAGGTAGTAGCCGGGTTCGCCGTTGGTGCTGCCGATGCCGTAGAACCGGCCGGGTTGGCCACGTACGGCATTCTGGAAATAGGCACGGAAGGACAGGTCTTCACCCTGGTAACTGTCGGCGTCGCGCCAGTTACTGGTCGCCAGCACACGGCCGGTGGTATCCATCACGTAAATCGCCCGGCTGCGACTGCGCCGGTTCAGGCCTTCGAGGTAGTCGTTGACGGTTTTGCGGGTTTCCTGATTCGGGTCGGCCAATAACCTGGAGACGCTGGATTCCAGCTCCAGGAGACTGGGCAGGTAGGTGTATTTGCTGAGTTCGCTCTCGACGGTGCGGGCATGCAATTCCAGCTGGCGTTCGCCGGTATCGCTGAGGGTGCGGATCCCATAGAACTCACTGATCCAGAAGCCGACGTAACCCAGTCCGATCATCAGCGCGATGATCAGCGGCGGCAGGAACAATTGGCGAATCAGACGAGGCTTCACGGCAAGTGATGGCGGCGCGGCGCGAAAGAGGTTGGGGTCGCATTTCATCACAGATGCCTTGGGTCAACCAGTTGTGGTGAGCGGGTTGCCCGACCCACCACACCTGGGCAGTGCTTAGTGCTGCAGGATTTTCTCAAGGAAGTGTTGCGCGCGCTCGGAGCGGGCGCTGATGTCGCCGAAGAATTCCTCTTTCGGGCAGTCTTCGATGATCTTGCCGGCGTCCATGAAGATCACCCGGTCGGCGACCTTGCGGGCGAAACCCATTTCGTGGGTCACGCACATCATGGTCATGCCTTCCTGGGCCAACTGCACCATCACGTCGAGTACTTCGTTGACCATTTCCGGGTCGAGGGCCGAGGTTGGTTCGTCGAACAGCATGACGATCGGGTCCATCGCCAGCGCACGGGCAATCGCCACACGCTGTTGCTGGCCGCCGGAAAGCTGGCCCGGGTGCTTGTGGGCGTGAGCCGACAGACCGACGCGCTCCAGCAGTTGCAGGCCCTTCTTGGTGGCTTCTTCCTTGCTGCGGCCCAATACCTTGATCTGCGCGATGGTCAGGTTTTCGGTGATGGTCAGGTGTGGAAACAGCTCGAAGTGCTGGAACACCATGCCAACGCGAGAGCGCAGTTTTGGCAGGTTGGTCTTCGGGTCGGCGATGGAGGTGCCGTCCACGACCACGTCGCCTTTCTGGAACGGTTCCAGGGCGTTGACGCACTTGATCAGGGTGGATTTGCCGGAGCCGGACGGCCCGCACACCACGATCACTTCGCCTTTTTTAACCTCGGTGCTGCAATCGGTCAGCACCTGGAAGTCGCCATACCACTTGTTGATATTCTTGATAGAGATCATACGGCAAACCTTTTTTGCAGACGCTTGACCAGCAGCGAGGCGGAAAAGCTGATGATGAAGTAGACGACACCGGCGAAGATCAGGAACTCATTGGAGCGGCCGATGATGTCGCCGTTGGAGCGGGCGGAGTTGAGGAAGTCCACCAGGCCCACGGTGTAGACCAGCGAGGTGTCCTGGAACAGGATGATCGACTGTTGCAGCAGCAACGGGGTCATCTTGCGGAACGCCTGGGGCAGGATGATCAGGCGCATGGTCTGGCCGTAGGTCATGCCCATGGCTTGCGCGGCGGCCATCTGGCCCTTGGGGATCGACTGCACGCCGGCCCGCACGATTTCGCAGAAGTACGCCGCCTCGAACATCATGAAGGCCACGACGCAGGAGGTGAACGCACCGATCGGGGTGTCTTCGCCGGTGATCCAGCGCAGCACGAACGGCACCGCCAGGTAGAACCAGGTGATCACCAACAGCAGCGGGATCGAGCGGAAGTAGTTCACGTAGGCGCCGGCCAGGCGCGACATCAGCTTGTTGGAAGACAAGCGCATCAGCGCCAGGATGGTGCCGATGATGATGCCGCCGACCACGCCCATGACCATCAACTGCAAGGTCATGACCATGCCGTTCCACAGGCCCGGGATGGCGGGGATGATGCCACTGAAATCGAATTCCATTATTTACCCCCCACGGAGATCAGGCCGGGCACGGCAACTTTCTTCTCGACCACGCGCATCAGCAGCATCAGGCTCATGTTCAGGGTGAAGTAAATCAGCGTGGCCAAGGTGAAGGCCTCAAACAGGTTGGCCGAGAACTCGGCGGTCTGTTTGGTTTGCGCCAGCAGTTCCATCAAGCCGATCAGGGACGCCACGGAGGAGTTCTTGAAGACGTTGAGGAATTCCGAGGTAAGCGGCGGAATGATGATCCGGTAGGCCTGGGGCAGCAGCACGTTCCAGTAGATCTGTGGCAGCTTGAAGCCCATGGCGCGTGCGGCGGATTCCTGGCCGCGTGGCAACGCCTGGATGCCGGTGCGCACTTGTTCGCACACACGTGCGGCAGTGAACAGGCCCAGGCACACGACAACACTCAGGTAAGCCGAGGTGGTCGGGTTGAGGTCTTGTTTGTACCAGTCCTGCAGGTTCTGCGGCAGCATGTCGGGTATGAGGAAGTACCAGATAAACAGCTGAACCAGCAGCGGCACGTTACGAAACAGTTCCACGTAGCAGGTCGCAATGCCCGATACGATGCGGTTTGGCACGGTGCGCATGACGCCGAGTACGGAGCCCAGCAGCAAGGCGATAATCCAGGCCACGATGGCGATGGCGATGGTCCAGCCCAGTCCGGAGATGTACCAGTCGAGATAAGTCTCGCTGCCAACGCCGGTGGACTTGAAGAATACGCCCCAGTCCCAGTTGTAGTTCATTAGGGTCTCCCCTCGAGATCGATCGATGTACAAGCACCCGCTTGGGGAAGATCCTTTCCCGCCCGACGGTGAACGCCAGGCACACACGATCGGCTCGAAAACCGCCAGGTCGAGTGTTCCAAAATTAAAGCCAGCAGGTAGTAACAGACGCCTGAGGGAGGGTTGGCTCCCTCAGGAGATAAGCTTAGTCAGGTATCAGATTTTTACGTCAGGCGCTGGTTTGTCGCTTGGGTTTGCGATCAGCTCCTTCACCTTTTCGCTCATCGGGAAGTTCAGGTTCAGGCCTTTTGGTGGGATCGGGCTTTCGAACCACTTGCTGTAGATCTTGTTGATTTCGCCGGATTTGAACAGGGCAACGATGGCGTCATCGACAGCCTTCTTGAAGGCCGGGTCGTCTTTACGAACCATGCAGGCGTAGGCTTCGAAGGACTGCGGAGTACCGGTGATGACCCAGTCATCCGGCTTCTTGGCCTTGGCTTCTTCACCGGCCAGCAGGGCGTCGTCCATCATGAAGGCTACGGCGCGGCCGCTTTCCAGCATCTGGAAGGATTCGCCGTGGTCTTTGGCGGAGATGACGTTCATGCCCATCTGCTTGTCGGCGTTCATCGCTTTGATGATGCGCTCGGACGTGGTGCCAGCGGTGGTTACGACGTTCTTGCCTTTCAGGTCAGCGAAATCGCTATAGGACGGCTTGCCATCCTTGTCTTTCTTGACCAGCAGACGGGTGCCGATTTCGAAGATGTTGACGGTGAAGTCGACTTGCTGGGCGCGTTCGGCGTTGTTGGTGGTGGAGCCGCACTCGAGGTCCGCGGTGCCGTTCTGGATCAACGGGATACGGGTTTGCGAGGTGACCAGGTTGTACTTGGCCTTGAGATCGGGTTTGTTCAGGTCTTTTTTCAGTTGCTCGACGACGGCCAACTGAATGTCGTGGGAGTAGCCCACTGGCTTGCCCGAACCATCCGCGATATAGGAAAACGGGATGGAGCTGTCGCGGTGAGCGAGAGTGATCGTGCCGGAGTCGTTGATTTTCTTCAGTGTGCCGGTGAGTTCGGCGGCGAAAACTGGAGTGCTGATCAGAGCAGCAGCGATAGCTGCGCCCAAAATATGGGGAACGATACGCATCAATACATCCTCGACATTTGTTTTTTTTATGAGACCGGTTGGTACGGCCACGTTTTTATATAAACAGTACTGCGAATGCCCATGACGGCTCCTGAGGCGCCTCAGGCAATCGCCTACGAGTGTAGAGCATGAGTCGTGCCATACCAGTGATAAAAGGATAAGAGCATGATTTATATAGAGATTAACTTTGTGTGACGAACGTTTGTCGCAAGGCTGATCCGGCAAACCGAATAGGCTGGGGTGTAGCGTTCGGAAATCCGAATGCCTGGACACGTTTATATCGCCCATGAAAAAGCCCCGGGAGCGTGGCTCCCCGGGGCGTCTTGGTGTGGATTTTTCGTCAGAACGTATAGTCGGCCGAGACAACCGCTGCGCGACCATCGCCGGGTACCGCCCAACCGTTGTTACGGATTCGGGTGAGGTAGTCCTTGTTGAACAGGTTATTGACGTTCAGTTGCAGGTTCAGCTGTTTGTTGACCTTGTAGCCGAGCATCGCGCGCTGCACCGCGTAGCCGGGCGATGTCGGTGCTCCTGCGGCGCTGGCCAGGTACTGCTTGGTTTGCGCCGTGATGCCATAGCCCACCTGGAAGTCGTGGGGCAGGTCGTACACCGTCCAGAGGCTGGCCGCATGTTTGGGGGTGAAGGTCAGCGGCTCACCTTTCTGCACGTCGAGGCCGGTGGTCGCCAGGGTGTAATCGCTGGCGCTGCGCAGCACACGGGTGTTCAGGTAGGTGTAGTTGGCGAAGACCTTCCAGCGGTCAGTAAGCTGGCCGCTCAAGCCCAGGGCCACACCATCGGCACGCGCCTTGCCGTCGAGGGTTTGCGTGCCGCTGAGGTTGCTCGGGTCGTTATCGGCGACTTTGTAGTTGGTGCGGTCATTGCGGAAGATCGCGCCCGTCAGCGACAGGGCATTGTCGAGCAGGTCCCACTTGGTGCCGATCTCATAGCTGACGGCGGTTTCAGGGTCTACGTTGCAGTTGTTAGTGGCCACGCCGGAGCTTTTGGCCGGGGTGTAGCAACCCCCATTGACGCTGGCTTGGGACGGCGTCTTGCTGTTGCCGTAGGCGATATAGAAGCTGCCGTTTTCCGCCGGTTTGTAGACCAGGGCCAAGCGGTAGGACGTCAGGTCATCCGCTTGGCCGTAGCGCACGCCGGGCGTTTCCACACCGGCGCTGGAGTAGGCATTGGTCACCGAACTGCCCGCGTTGTGCTCGTAACGCAGGCCGCCATTGATTTCCCATTGCGGGTTGAGTTTGAGCGTGTCGAAGGCATAGGCCGCGCGGTTGTTCAGCGCGCCATCGACGTGGGCCGCCCGGGTGAAATTGACCGGGCCGGTCCATTCCGAGTTCGGATCGCTGTAGCTGACCGGTGGCGGCACTATCGTGCTGCCGTTGCTGTTAGTCAGCCACTTTCCGGTATCCGCCTCGTATTCCTCGCGGCTGATGGCGATACCGGTCACCAGCGTGTGGTCGATGAAACCGGTGCTGAAGTGGCTGGTGACGTCGGTCTGGTTGGTGAACATTTTGTTCTGGGTGTTGCGCTCGTTACCCAGTGAGCCACCGCTTGGCTGGAAATAGCCCGGCTTGAGGCCTGCGGCGCAAGGCGCGCCCGTGATCTGGGTGCCGCTGGCGAGGCAGCCGGCCTGCGCACCTTCGGGGCCCGAGGCGCGCAGGTCCTGGCGAACGCGCTCGACGCGGGTGAAGTTACGCACGGACACGGCGTCGTTGAAATCATGCTCGAGCTTCAAGCTGAACGCGTCCGAGGTGGTTTGTTGCTCATTGATGTTGTGGTAACCATAGAAATCGCTCCAGCCCACGCCTGGCATCGGCTTGCCGTTGTAGATCGGAATCCCGTATTGCGGTGTGTTGTCGTCTTTCTGGTGCTCGTAACTGACCGTGACGCGCGTCGGAGTACCCAGGCCAAACGCGATAGAGGGTGCGATGCCCCAGCGTTCGTAATCTTCATAATCGCGCCCCGGCACATCGTTACCATGGGCCATCAGGTTCAGACGGAACGCCGTGGTGTCGTTGAGCATCTGGTTGGTGTCGAGGGTGGTGCGCTTGTAGTTATCGGTGCCGATGCCTGCACTGATAGTGGTTTTGTCGCGCAACTCTGGCTGTTTGCTCACCAGATTGATGGTGCCGCCGACCGCACCTGAACCGGAATACACCGAACTCGCGCCGCTGACGACTTCGACCTGTTCCAGGTTGAAGGGGTCGGTGCGGCTGTATTGCGCGCTGTCGCGCACACCGTCCACGTAGATGTCGCCGCTGGCGGAAAACCCGCGCAGGTTGATGCTGTCGCCATACCCACTGCCGCCCTCACCGGCACCGAAGGTGATGCCCGGCACGGTGCTGAGCACATCGCGCAAGGTCAGCAGGTTTTGGTCATGGATGACTTCTTTGGGCACCACCGTGATGGTCTGCGGCGTGTCGCGCAATGGCTCGGTGTACTTGGGGGAAGAAGGAGCCACAGGGTTGTAGACGCTCTGGCTTGGGGCCTGACCTTCAATGCTGGTCGCGCCGAGCTGAATGACGCCTGCGTTGTCATCTGGTGCAGTCTGCGCCGCATAACTGAATCCTCCTTGCGCAGCCACTGCCAAACCCACTGCCGACGCGAGCAAATGCCGCGATGAAAGGGGGGCAGAACTGATCCCGGTAGTCATTGAGTAATCTCTTGTTGGTGTTAGTGAGATGCGATCGTAATTGATAAGCGATCTCAAATGTAATACTTTGTAACCAAGTAATTCATGAAACTTTTGCGGTCCTTGATCGCTACTCGGGGCAGTAATGCAGATTGCGCAGCCAGGCAGCGAGCCGTCCGACATCGGTGATAACCCGCGCGCCTATGTGCGGTGGGTGATGCATGCCGCTCAACTGGGTGATGCCGACGCACAGGCGACGCTGGCCCAGCTGCTGCTTGACGGCCGGGGCGTGCAGAAGGATCAGGCCCTGGCGTTGAGCTGGTTTCGCATCGCCGCACGCCAGCGCCACCCCATGGCGATCAACATGATCGGGCGCTGCCTGGAGAATGGCTGGGGCTGCGAGATTGACTTGGCTGATGCCGCGCAGCATTACCGCAAGGCTGCCGATCTGGGATTGGATTGGGGTTTGTACAACTACGGCCAATTACTGACCCGCGGCCGAGGTGTGGCGCATGACCTTGCTGCCGCGTATGAGCTGTTCCGCCTGGCTGCGGCCAAGGGACACGCCAAATCGATGAACCTGTTGGGGCGGTTCCACCATGAAGGCGTTGTGGTGCCCAAGGACGTTCAACTGGCGCGGCAGTGGTATCAGCGTTCAGCCGAGGCCGGGGATTTCCGTGGGCAGTACAACCACGCCTCGGAGCTGGCGGAGGATGGCGACGAGGTGCAGGCCTGTTTATGGCTGGAGCGGGCACTGGCGACGGCTACACCGGGTTTTCTGCAGGCGGCTTATCCGGTATTGATGGGCTCCACTTCTTCCGGCATTCGTGAAATGGGCCTGCTCTATCAGCGCCAGGCCCTCGACACATGAAAAAGCCCCTGGACCTTTCGGTGCAGGGGCTTTTTCAGGTCGGGTCGATCAGGCTGCTTCGATCTTGCCGCGATTGTGCTCGACCTTGGACAGGTAGCGCTGCACGTTTTCCTGTTCTTCCGGCGTGGTGAACAGGCCCAGCTTGCTGCGGCGCCACAGAATGTCCTGGGGCTGCGTGGCCCACTCTTCAGCGCACAGGTAGTCGACTTCGCGGGTGTACAGGCCGCCACCGAGGTGGTCGCCCATGTCTGCCAGCGATTGCACGCCTTCCAGCAGGCGCCAAGTGCGGCTGCCATAAGTAGTGGACCAGCGACGGGCAATCTCGCTCGGCACCCAGTCGTACTTGCTGCGGATCGCATCGGCCAGGGCTTCTGGCGTGCTCATGTTTTCGCCGCCGGGCAGGGTGGCCGTGGCCGTCCAGCTTTGGCGCATCTGCGTGAAGTACGGCGCCAGTTGCGCCATCGCCGATTCGGCCAGCTTGCGGTAGGTGGTCAGCTTGCCGCCGAACACCGACAGCAACGGCGCCTCGCCCGAGGTGCCGGACAGCGCCAGGGTGTAGTCGCGGGTCACGGCCGACGGGTTGTCGGATTCGTCATTGCACAGCGGGCGCACGCCGGAATAGGTGTGCACGATGTCATCGCGGCTCAGCTGTTTCTTGAAGTGCGCGTTGACCACGTTGAGCATGTAGTCGGTTTCACCTTCGGTGATCGCGACTTTCGCCGGGTCGCCGGTGTATTCGCGGTCGGTGGTGCCGATGATGGTCAGGTGGTTCAAGTACGGAATGGTGAAGACGATGCGCTGGTCTTCGTTCTGCAGGATGTGCGCGTGGGCGCCTTCATACAGCTTCGGCACGATCAGGTGGCTGCCCTGGATCAGGCGGATGCCGTACGGCGAATCCAGCTTCAAGTCATCCTTGATGAACTTGGCGACCCACGGGCCGGCTGCGTTCACCAATGCCCGTGCGCGGATCGAGAACAGGCTGCCGTCGGCGCGTTCCATGTTCATTTCCCACAGGCCTTTGCTGCGGTGCGCGCTGACGCAACGGGTCTGGGTGTGGATATGCGCACCCTTTTCCCGCGCAGCCATGGCATTGAGTACTACAAGGCGGGCGTCATCGACCCAGCAATCGGAGTATTCGAAGCCTTTGGTGATTTCGCTTTTCAGCGGGCTGTCGGGGCCGAACTTGAGGCTCTTGGAGCCTTCGAGTTTTTCCCGCTTGCCCAGGTGGTCATACAGGAACAGGCCGGCGCGAATCATCCATGCCGGACGCAGGTGCGGGCGGTGCGGCAGCACAAAACGCATCTGCTTGACGATGTGCGGGGCCTTGGCCAACAGCACTTCGCGTTCAGCCAGGGCTTCGCGCACCAGGCGGAATTCGTAATGTTCGAGGTAACGCAGGCCGCCGTGGATCAGCTTGCTGCTGGCGGAGGAGGTGTGGCTGGCCAGGTCGTCCTTTTCGCAAAGGAATACCGACAAACCGCGACCGGCTGCGTCTGCTGCAATCCCGACGCCATTGATCCCGCCACCGATAACGGCGACGTCATAGACTTCGGCAAGCGGTGGGGCAGGCAAGGTAGAAGGGGTCATCGGCTGGCCTCGCAATCTTTTTCGTATTGGAATTCGAACATAAATGTTCATTTGCGAAAATGGTAGCTCATAAACGCGGGCACAGCCAGTCCGCTTCGATTGAAAATACTGATCGAAGGGCGAAGAAAGGAAAATTTGTGAACATCAGGGGGCAGGACACCCCCTGTTTTGGGTTACACGACTTCCAGCCGAATCTTGTGCTGATTCAACAGTTGCACCAGCGCCGGGACTGGCTGCTGATCGGTGACCAGGCAATCAATCAAACTGATCGGTCCCAGGCGAATCATGGCGTTACGCCCGAATTTGCTGGAGTCCGCCGCCAGGATGACCTTGCGCGCATTGGCAATGATCGCCTGGGAAACCCGCACTTCCTGGTAATCGAAGTCCAACAGGCTGCCGTCTTCATCGATACCGCTGATGCCCACCAAGGCAAAATCGACCTTGAACTGGTTGATAAAGTCGACGCTGGCCTGGCCCACCACACCGCCGTCACGACGCACGTTGCCGCCGGTCAGGAGTACGTCGAAGTCGTCTTTGGCACTCAGCATCATGGCGACGTTGAGGTTATTGGTGATGATTTTCAGGTGGCTGTGGTTAAGCAGCGCGCGGGCAATCGATTCGGTGGTGGTACCGATGTTGATAAACAGCGAGGCGTGATCGGGGATTTGCGCGGCGATGGCTTCGGCGATGCGCTGTTTCTCGTCGCGCATCTGGTCGGCCCGCATGGCGTAGGCGGTGTTTTCAACGCTGGAGTCATAGGCTGCGCCGCCGTGGTAGCGGCGCAACAGATTGGCTTCCGCCAGTTGATTGATATCACGGCGGATGGTTTGCGGGGTGACAACGAAGAGCTGCGCCATTTCCTCGATACTCACATAGCCGCGTTCGCGAACCAGTTCGAGGATTTGTTGCTGGCGGGGAGGCAGATTCATGGTGCGTCCTTTGGGCTGCCGTAAAAAGTGGCCCATGATGACGCAGGAATCTGCTCCCTGCCAGTTACAACCCTAAGTGGGTCCGGCGCTTGGCTTATTCAGCGCCTTCGTGGGGTTCCCAGTCGCGGGTGCGGCTGACCGCTTTTTGCCAGCCGGCGTAGAGTTTTTCCTTCGCGGCTTCTTCCAGTTGCGGTTCGAATTGGCGCTCGATCACGGCCTTGCCGCGCAATTCGTCCAGGCTGCCCCAGAAGCCGCACGCCAGGCCGGCCAGGTAAGCGGCGCCCAACGCGGTGGTTTCGCGCATTTGCGGGCGCTCAACCTGGGTACCGAGGATGTCGGCCTGGAATTGCATCAGGAAGTTGTTGGCAACTGCGCCACCGTCTACCCGCAGGGATTTGAGGCGTTCGCCGGAATCCTGCTGCATGGCGTCGAGTACGTCGCGGGTCTGGTAGGCAATCGACTCCAGGGCCGCACGAATGATGTGGTCCACGCGTACGCCACGGGTCAGGCCGAACAGCGCGCCACGGGCATACGGGTCCCAGTAGGGAGCACCCAGGCCGGTGAAGGCCGGTACCAGGTACACGCCGTTGCTGTCCTTGACCTTGCCGGCGAAGTATTCGGTGTCGGTGGCATCGGCGATGATCTTCAGCTCGTCACGCAGCCATTGCACGGTGGAACCGCCGTTGAACACGGCGCCTTCCAGGGCGTAGGCGACTTCGCCGCGGGGGCCGCACGCGATGGTGGTGAGCATGCCGTGCTTGGATTTCACCGCTTTGTCGCCGGTGTTCATCAGCAGGAAGCAGCCGGTGCCGTAGGTGTTTTTCGCCTGGCCCGGTTCTACGCACATTTGGCCAAACAGCGCCGCCTGCTGGTCACCGGCGATGCCGCCGATGGCGATACCGCTTTTGGTGCGACCGTAGATTTCCGAGGAGGACTTCACTTCCGGCAGCATTTCGCGCGGCACGTCGAGAATCTCCAGCATCTTCGAATCCCACTCCAGCGTGTGGATGTTGAAGAGCATGGTGCGCGAGGCGTTGGTGTAGTCGGTGACGTGGGTCTTGCCGCCGGTAAATTTCCAGATCAGCCAGCTGTCGATGGTGCCGAACAGCAGCTCGCCGTTACGCGCACGTTCGCGGCTGCCTTCGACGTTGTCGAGGATCCACTTGAGCTTGGTGCCGGAGAAGTACGGGTCGGTGACCAGGCCGGTGGTGTCGTTGATGTATTGTTCGTGGCCGTCGCGCTTGAGCTGCTGGCAGATCTCGGTGCTGCGGCGGCATTGCCACACGATGGCGTTGTAGATCGGGCGGCCGGTGATTTTGTCCCAGACCACGGTGGTTTCACGCTGGTTAGTGATACCGATGGCCGCGACCTGGTCGTGGTGCAGGCCGGCTTGCGCCAGGGCCTCGACCATCACCGCGCTCTGGGTGGCGAAAATTTCCATCGGGTCATGTTCGACCCAGCCGGCTTGCGGGTAATGCTGTGTGAATTCACGCTGGGCGGTGCAGACCACGTTGGCGTCACGGTCAAAGATGATCGCCCGGGAACTGGTGGTGCCCTGATCGAGGGCAATGATGTAGTTCTTATTCTGAATGTCGGTCATGTCGATTGCCTTGGACGGAGAATAGGGGAGTCAAGTAAACAGCCTGGGCCGCAAAAGGGCAGTGCGGCCCAGGCTATCGCATCAGGAAGTACGGGTTTTGCCGCTGGCGGCCGCTTCGGTTGCATCAGTTGTAGCAGGTGCGGCGCTGGGCAGGTGGCGGGCGATCAGCCCGCGATACGCCGCAGCACCGAGGCAGGCACCGACAATCGGTGCAAAAATCGGAATCAGGAAGTAAGGAATGTCGCGCCCGCCGGTGAAGGCCATTTCACCCCAACCGGCGAAAAAGGTCATCAGCTTGGGACCGAAGTCACGGGCCGGGTTCATCGCAAAGCCGGTCAGCGGGCCCATGGCACTGCCGATCACGGCGATCAGCAAACCAATCAGCAGCGGTGCCAACGGGCCACGGGGCAGGCCGTTGTTGTCATCGGTCACGGCCATGATCACGCCCATCAGGATCGCGGTAATGACCATTTCCACCAGGAATGCCTGGGCCGTGCCCAGCAGCGGATGCGGATAGGTGGAGAACACTGAGGCCAGTTCCAGGCTGGCCTGGGTGCCGCGAATCATGTGGTGGGTTTGTTCGTAATCGAAAAACAGGTTGCTGTAGAGCGTGTAAACCAACGCAGCCGAGCAGAAGGCGCCGGCGACTTGGGCGATGATGTAGAACGGCAGTTTGCGCTTGTCGAAATCGGCAAAAATGCACAGGGCGATACTGACCGCCGGATTGAGGTGAGCCCCGGAAATACCGGCGCTCAGGTAGATCGCCATGCTGACGCCGATCCCCCAGATGATACTGATTTCCCACAAGCCAAAGCTGGCACCCGCGACCTTGAGCGCAGCAACACACCCGGTACCGAAGAAGATCAGCAACGCAGTGCCCAGGAATTCGGCCATGCATTGACTTGAGAGTGAAGGCTGTTGAAGAGCAGTTGTCATGGAAAACCTCTGTTTTTGTTGTTGTCTGGCGTTTTGCCGCAACGGGCAATCGGCGATTTTCACCGTGGCGAGGATCCCCATCCTCTTCGCGGCTTACTGCTGTGAATCCGCAGGTCTATTCCTACAGTATTCGTAAACGAAAAAATATAGACAAGAATGACGGCTGTCAAAGGTCGAAAGTGAACGATTGGTCATTTTGTAATTATTGGTGTGGTGAATGATCGTGCCGTGAGCGCCGGTAGTTGCAGAAAAGGCGTGCGCGAGGTCGTGGCAGAGGGCTTCGGACTAGAGCCTTTTGCCACGTGTTGGCCTAGAATTGGCCGTCTGCTTTTTCACCGTTTTGCCAAGCCTGGAGCCCGCATGACGCCCGCATTGGACCTGTTGAAAAAAGTTCGCGCCGAACATCGAATCCACAGTTACGAACATGACCCCAAGGCAGCGTCCTATGGTCTGGAGGCCGCGGAGAAATTGGGGCTTGATCCGGCGCAGGTGTTCAAGACCCTGCTGGCCAGCAGTGAAAAAGCCGAGCTGCTGGTGGCCGTTGTGCCGGTCGTCGGAAGTTTGGATTTAAAAGCCTTGGCGCAGGCGGCGGGGGTGAAAAAGGTCGAGATGGCGGACCCGGCTGCAGCGCAGCGGGCGACCGGTTACTTGCTGGGTGGCATCAGCCCGTTGGGACAGAAGAAGCGCCTGCGCACCTTTGTCGATGTGACGGCGCAGTCGTTCCCGACAATTTTTATCAGTGCCGGTAGAAGGGGCCTTGAAGTGGAATTGGCAGCGGCGGTGCTGGCCGAACACACCCAGGCCAAGTTTGCGGAAATTGGCCGGGCGTGATGGTTTGGCGTCAGGTGGCGGTGCTGTGGCGGCGAACACCTGACTCGGCGTGTGGAATCTGCGCCGCCGTGCTGCCCGAGGCCTGGAACAACACCAAGTGCTCGGCCGCCACGCGAATGCCCACATCGGCACCTACCAGATGATCAGCGTGGCTGGGGAAAATCGATTCCAGCTGCGCACCCGTAGGCAACTGCAAGCGATACAGGGTCGAAGCCCCGAGGAATGTCTTGCCGACAATCCGCGCTGTTAGGGCGCTGTCCGGTGCATAAACGATATCGTCCGGGCGCAGCAATACATCCACCGCACCGCCGGTGGGCCAGGTGTAGGCACGATTACCGCGCAACTCGCCCAGTTCGGTGGTGACCGATTCCGGCGTGTTCAACTGCCCGCGAATGAAGTAACCCTGGCCAATGAAGCTGGCGACAAAGGGTGTCAGCGGTTCGTGGTAGAGGTTGTAGGGCGTATCCCACTGCTCCAGGCGACCTTCCTTGAACACGCCGACATGGTCACTCACTGCGAAGGCTTCTTCCTGGTCGTGGGTCACCAGAATCGCACTGGTGCCACGGGCCTTGAGGATGTCGCGCACCTCATGGCTGAGCTTGCGCCGCAGTTCGCCATCGAGGTTGGAGAAGGGTTCGTCCAACAGCAGCAGTTGCGGTTCCGGCGCCAACGCGCGGGCCAGGGCGACGCGCTGTTGCTGGCCGCCGGAAAGCTCATGGGGGAAGCGCTTGCCGAGGTTCTTCAGGTTCACCAGTTCCAGCAATTCAGCGACGACACGCTCTTTTTGCGGGTGCTTGCGAATGCCGAAGGCGATGTTGTCGGCCACGCTGAGGTGTGGAAACAGCGCGTAGTCCTGGAACACCATGCCGATCCGACGTTTCTCCGGGGCCAGTGTGAAACCGGCGCTGGAGATGACTTCGCCCGCCAGGCTGATCTCGCCTTCGTGCACCGGCTCAAACCCGGCAATCGCTCGCAGGGTGGTGGTCTTGCCGCAGCCCGAGGAGCCCAGCAAGCAACCGATGTCACCGGCGTTGAGGTGCAGGTTGAGGTTCTGCACCACCCGTTGATCCTGATAACCGCATGCCAGATTGCGTAGGTTCAGCAGTAATGGCTGGCTCATGCAGGGCGATACGCCGGCGCAACCAGAAATTCGAGCAGGGCCTTTTGTGCGTGCAGGCGGTTTTCTGCCTGGGCCCAGGCCACTGAACGTTGATCATCCAGCAGGTCGAGGCTGATTTCTTCGCCACGGTGGGCGGGCAGGCAGTGCATGAACAGCACGTCCGGCGCGGCCAGGTCGAGCAGGGCGCGGTTGACCTGGAACGGTGCGAACAGCTTGAGGCGCTTGGCGGTTTCTTCTTCCTGGCCCATGGAGGTCCAGACGTCAGTGCTCACCAGGTGCGCGCCGATGACCGCGTCACGCGGGTCGCGAACGATGGTCACGCGGTCGCCGGCCTGGGCCAGGAACTTGGCGTCCGGCTCATAGCCTTCAGGGCAGGCAACGCGCAATTGGAAGTCGAACTGGATCGCCGCTTCTATATAGCTATTGCACATGTTGTTGCCGTCGCCGATCCAGGCCACGGTCTTGCCCTGGATCGAACCGCGCTGTTCGAGGAAGGTTTGCATGTCGGCCAGCAGTTGGCACGGGTGCAGGTCATCGGACAGGCCGTTGATCACGGGCACGCGGGAGTTGGCGGCAAATTCGGTCAGGGTGCTGTGGGCGAAGGTACGGATCATCACCGCGTCCAGCATGCTCGACATCACGATCGCGCAATCGCTGATTGGCTCGCCGCGGCCCAGTTGGGTATCGCGGGGTGACAGGAAGATAGCCTGGCCGCCGAGCTGAATCATGCCGGCTTCGAAAGACACGCGGGTGCGGGTGGACGACTTCTCGAAAATCATCCCGAGCACGCGGTTTTTCAAAGGCTCGAACAGTACGCCGCGGTTACGCAGGTCTTTAAGCTCAATGCCTCGACGGAGCACGCTGACCAGCTCTTCGGGCGTGCAATCCATCAGGGAGAGAAAGTGCCTTGCGCTCATCATTAACTACCTTTTTGCAACAGACCGCAGATACTCAAAGCCTTGTTTATTTTGAAAACGGGCGAGACCTGCGGCGAAAGCCGCACGGGGCGACGAAATAGGGGAAGGCGCGATCTTATAATTAAATGTCGCGTCTTACCAATAGGGCTACAGTTTTTAGGGGAGTTCAAGGACGCGGGGAGGGCGCTTTTGAAGCCTGTTTCCTGACAGCAGCGGGTCATTTGTACACTGGCGCTGAGCCATATTGCAATGCGCGAAGGCGGGCGCGGGCCGGGTTGCGTCGGTTTCAGCGGGCTGCCGGAGGCTTCTGAAACATTTCCTGATGTTTCCTCATGGCCCGGCCTGATGCCGTTGGATTCACGCGACGAACGTTGCTGGCGCTGCTGCCGGCGGCGGGCCATAGTTTTCGTCCGAAGCGCTCAGCCCACAATAAAGAGACTGGCCATGACCAAGACTCTCCACCACCGTGCCTGCCATCTGTGCGAAGCCATCTGCGGCCTGACACTGGAAACCACCCAGGGTGAAGACGGGAGCCTGGCGATTACCTCAATCAAGGGCGACCCGCTGGACACGTTCAGCCGTGGCCATATCTGCCCCAAGGCCGTGGCCCTGCAGGACATCCAGAACGACCCGGACCGCCTGCACCAGCCCATGTTGCGGGTGGGCAGCGAATGGCAGCCAATCCCGTGGGACGACGCCTTTGCGCTTGTAGCCGAGCGCCTCGCGGGCATTCAGGCGCGTCACGGGCAGAATGCGGTGGCGGTGTATCAGGGCAATCCGAGCGTGCACAACTATGGCCTGATGACCCACAGCAATTACTTCCTGGGCCAGCTCAAGACCCGCAACCGCTTTTCCGCCACGTCGGTGGATCAGTTGCCCCACCACCTCACCAGCCACCTGATGTACGGCCACGGCCTGTTGCTGCCGATTCCGGATATCGACCATACCGACTTCATGCTGATCCTCGGCGGCAACCCGCTGGCGTCCAACGGCAGCATCATGACCGTACCGGATGTGGAAAAGCGCCTGAAGGCCATCCAGGCCCGGGGCGGCAAAGTCGTGGTGGTTGATCCGCGGCGCAGCGAGACGGCAGCCATAGCCGATCAGCACTTGTTTGTCCGCCCGGGCGGCGACGCGGCGTTGTTGTTCGGACTGCTTAATACGCTGTTCGCCGAGAACCTGACCCGTGACAGTCACCTTCCGGTCGACGGCCTGGATGAAGTGCGCCACGCCGTGGCCGGATTCACCGCCGAGGCCATGAGCCGTCAATGCGCGGTACCCGCCGAGCAGATCCGCCAGTTGGCGCGGGACTTCGCAGCGGCTGATACGGCCGTGTGTTATGGCCGCATGGGCGTGTCGACCCAAGCGTTCGGCACGCTGTGTCATTGGCTGGTGCAGCTGATCAACCTGGTCACTGGCAATCTGGATCGAGTGGGCGGTGCCTTGTGCACCACGCCGGCAGTCGACCTGGTGGCTTCCACCTCCGGTGGGCACTTCAATCGCTGGCAGAGCCGGGTTTCCGGGCGACCGGAGTACGGTGGCGAGCTGCCGGTGTCGGCACTGGCTGAAGAAATGCTCACCGAGGGTGAAGGACAAATCCGTGCGTTGGTGACGGTGGCGGGCAATCCTGTGTTGTCCACGCCTAACGGGCGGCAACTGGAGCAGGCGCTGGATGGCCTTGAGTTCATGGTCAGCGTTGACCTGTATATCAACGAAACCACGCGTTATGCCGACTTGATCCTGCCGTCCACCTCGGCGCTGGAAAACGATCACTACGACACCACGTTCAACATGTTCGCGGTGCGCAACGTCACCCGCTTCAATCGCGCCATCCTGCCAAAGCCCGAAGGCGCGTTGCATGACTGGGAAATCTTCGTTGGCCTGGCGCAGGCTTTTGCCGCGAACACGGGGAATACACTCAAACCGACCATGCCGCCGGCGCAGATGATCGACTTCGGGCTGCGGGCCGGGCCTTATGGCGATACCTTGTCCATTGCCGCGCTGGCTGATCACCCCCACGGCCTGGACCTCGGGCCACTGAAGCCCAACCTGGCGGGCCGTATGAAAACCGCCAATGGTCATTTGCAGGCCGCACCGCCCGTGATCCTCGCCGACCTGGTGCGCTTTGCCGCGCAGCCAGTGCCTGAGGTGAATGAGTTACTGCTGATCGGCCGCCGCCATGTGCGCAGCAACAACTCCTGGATGCATAACTACCACCGGCTGGTGAAGGGCAAACCCCGTCACCAGTTGTTGATGCACCCGGACGACCTGGCCCATCGCCAGTTGAGTGACGGCCAGCGGGTGCGGGTCAGTTCGCGGATCGGCATGATCGAAGTAGAAGTGATGGCCAGCCTCGACATGATGCCCGGCGTGGTCAGCCTGCCCCACGGTTGGGGCCATGGCCGCCCGGGCGTGCAGATGACCATCGCCAGCGGGCAGCCGGGGGCGAGCGCGAACGACCTGACGGATGAGCGGCAATTGGATGAGCTGTCGGGCAACGCGGCGTTGAACGGCGTGCCGGTGCAGGTGGCGGCGGCGTAAGGATTGTCTGTCGGGGAGTCCGAGCGTCGCGCTAGGCTTTGCGTTACAATGCGCCACCGTGCCGACCCATGAGTCGGAAAGTTCCAGCCGAGGTGTTCCATGGATATCATCGAAACGATCAAAGAGCAGATTGCCAACAACACTATTCTGCTTTACATGAAGGGCGCACCTAACGCTCCTCAGTGTGGCTTCTCCGCAAAGGCTTCCCAGGCAATCATGCAATGTGGCGAGAAGTTCGCCTACGTGGATATCCTGCAGAACCCGGAAATCCGCGCCAACCTGCCGAAGTACGCCAACTGGCCAACTTTCCCGCAGCTGTGGGTTGCCGGTGAGCTGGTCGGCGGTAGCGACATCATCACCGAAATGGCGGCTGATGGTTCGTTGCAGGCACTGATCAAAGACGCAGCAGAAAAAGCCGCTGCGAAGACCGAAGCCTGATTTGTTTTAGGCTGCGGCAATAAAAAGCCCCGCTTCTCGAAAGAGAGCGGGGCTTTTTAGTGGCCGGGAATTAAGGGTTATTCACCCATCTGCGATTGCAGATAATTCTCGATAGTCACTTTGTCGATCAGGCCGATCTGGGTTTCCAGCCAGTCGATGTGCTCTTCCTGGTCTTCCAGGATATCTTCCAGCAGTTCACGGCTGCCGAAGTCGCCCTTGGTTTCGCAATGAGCGATGGCGGCCTTGAGGTCGGTGTGGCTCTTGCGCTCGAAGTTCAGGTCGCAGTTGATCATTTCCTGGGAATGCTCGCCGATGCTCAGCTTGCCCAGGTCCTGCACGTTCGGCAGGCCTTCCAGGAACAGGATGCGCTTGATCAGCGCGTCGGCGTCCTTCATGGCCTTGATGGATTCTTTGTATTCACGCTTGCCGAGCTTTTCCAGGCCCCAATCGTCATACATGCGTGCATGCAGAAAGTACTGATTGATCGCGACCAGTTCATTGGCAAGGATTTTGTTGAGTTGCTGGATGACTGTGATGTCGCCTTTCATGATTGGGGTCCTGCCCTGTATTCGCTGTATATAAGGCGGAGTTTGAGCTGCGCATTTACTACTGTCAAACCTAAGTTATTGAATAATAAATGAAAATTAATCGGAATAAGAATGTTTGTGTTCCGCGTCTTGGCGCTAACTGTTTGAATTTCAGGCATAAAAAAACCGGACACTAAGTCCGGTTCTTTAAAACACGCCAATTAAGCGTGTGTAAATTCTGCTGAGTAGGGGATCGCAGCCTGGGCAGTTTGCAGCTGCGTCAGGGTTTCCCGTACCACTTGCTTGGCGAGGCAGGCGCATTTGCCGCATTGGCTGGCAACGCCGGTGGTTTCACGTACTTCCTTGTAGCTGCAGCAACCTTCGTAGATCGCTTCGCGGATTTGTCCGTCGGTGACGCCAGTGCAGAGGCAGACATACATAAGGGAGAACCATCGCGGGTAAGGCTTAAGTGCGATGGATCTTAATGTTAACGAGAATGATTGTCAAAGTAGTTTCGTGAGTGTTTGAAACAGATTGGTTACCCACTGACGAACGGTTTTTTCCCGAGCCGTGTATGATGGTCGGTCTTCACGAAGCGTGATCCCGTCACAGGGCTGTCGTTTACCCGCGGCACACTGGAAGGGATCCTTTTACTTCAAGTCACCACCATCAGGAGATACCCAATGAGCGTACTCGTCGGCAAACAAGCCCCGGATTTCGACGTACCAGCCGTCCTCGGCAATGGCGAAATCGTAGACAGCTTCAAACTGTCTGAAGCCATCAAAGGCAAATACGGCCTGGTGTTCTTCTACCCGCTGGACTTCACCTTCGTCTGCCCATCGGAGCTGATCGCTCTGGATCACCGCATGGACGATTTCAAGGCCCGTAACGTTGAAGTGGTAGCCGTTTCCATCGACTCCCATTTCACCCACAACGCCTGGCGCAACACCGCCATCAATGATGGCGGCATCGGCAAAGTCAAATACACCATGGCTGCCGACATGAAGCACGACATCGCCAAGGCCTACGACGTTGAGTCCGAAGGCGGCGTTGCTTTCCGTGGCGCGTTCCTGATCGACGACAAGGGCGTTGTGCGCTCGCAGATCATCAACGACCTGCCGTTGGGTCGTAACATGGAAGAGCTGATCCGCCTGGTCGACGCTCTGCAATTCCACGAAGAGCACGGCGAAGTTTGCCCTGCCAACTGGAAAAAAGGCGACAAGGGCATGAACGCTTCGCCAGAAGGCGTTGCGGCTTACCTGACCGAGAACGCTGGCAAGCTGTAAGCCAGATTCGCGGGACAAAAAAACCGGCCTGAGAAGGCCGGTTTTTTTATGCGCGGGATTTGGCTTCAGTCGCCGAAGTCTTCCCAGCCGCCCATCTGTTTCCAGCGATTGACGATGCCGCAGAACAGCTCGGCCGTCTTCTCGGTGTCGTAGCGGGCCGAGTGGGCCTCACGACCGTCGAAGTCGATACCGGCCGCCTGGCAGGCTTTCGCCAGCACGGTCTGGCCATAGGCCAAGCCGGCGAGGGTCGCGGTGTCGAAGCTGGAGAACGGGTGAAACGGGTTACGCTTCATGTCCAGGCGTGTCACAGCGGCGTTGAGGAAGCCCAGGTCGAAGCTGCTGTTGTGACCCACCAGGATCGCGCGCTTGCAGCCATTGGCCTTCAAGGCCTTGCGCACGCCACGGAAGATGTCGGTCAGCGCCGCTTCTTCACTGACTGCCATGCGCAGCGGGTGATCGAGCTTGATCCCGGTGAACTCCAGGGCTGCGGCTTCGATGTTGGCGCCTTCGAACGGCTCGACGCGGAAGAAGTGGGTGTGTTCCGGGAACACAAAACCCTGTTCGTCCATGCCGATAGTCGTAGCGGCGATTTCCAGCAATGCGTCAGTGGCGCAATTGAAACCACCGGTTTCTACGTCGATAACGACCGGCAGGTAGCCGCGAAAACGCTCGGCCATCGGGTGACGGGAACCGCCACCACCGCCGCCGTGTTCCTGATCGTCGTCGTAATGGTCTTCACTCACGGGTGTTCCTCCAGCAGGCGCCAGCGCAGTGTTTCACCGGCGCGCAGCGGGATAACGGTCAGCTCGCCAAACGGCAGGCTGGTGGGGGCGGTCCAGTCTTCACGGACCAGGGTAATGCGGTCGGTATTCGCCGGCAGGCCGTAGAAACGCGGGCCGTTGAGGCTGGCGAACCCTTCAAGCTTGTCCAGGGCGTTGCGCTGTTCGAACGCTTCGGCATACAACTCGATCGCCGCATACGCGGTGTAGCAACCGGCACAACCACACGCGGCTTCCTTGGCGTGTTGGGCGTGGGGCGCAGAGTCGGTACCGAGGAAAAATTTCTCGCTGCCACTGGTGGCGGCATCAAGCAGCGCCACCTGATGCGTGTTGCGCTTGAGAATCGGCAGGCAATAGAAGTGCGGCCGAATCCCGCCCACCAGCATGTGGTTGCGGTTGTACAAAAGGTGATGGGCGGTGATGGTCGCGCCGACGTTGGCCGAAGCCTCGGTGACGAACTGCACGGCCTCAGCGGTGGTGATGTGTTCGAACACGACCTTGAGGGTCGGGAACAGCTCGACCACGCGGCGCATGTGCTCGTCGATGAAGATCTTTTCACGATCGAATACATCGACATCGCCACGGGTGACTTCACCGTGGATCAACAACGGCATGCCAACTTCCGCCATGGCTTCGATGGCCGGCAGGATCTTGTCGATACTGGTGACGCCGGAATCGGAGTTGGTGGTCGCACCGGCCGGGTACAGCTTGGCGGCGTGCACGAAACCGCTGGCTTTGGCCTGGCGAATTTCTTCGGGCTGGGTGCGGTCGGTCAGGTACAGCACCATCAACGGTTCGAAGCGGCTGCCGGCCGGTCGTGCAGCGAGAATGCGCTGGCGATAGGCATCGGCTTCCGCGGCGTTACGCACCGGAGGTACCAGGTTAGGCATGATGATGGCGCGGCCAAACGTGCGCGCTACATCGGCCACGGTTTGGGGCAACGCAGCACCATCGCGAAGATGAATATGCCAGTCGTCGGGACGCAGCAGGGTCAGGCGGTCGGACATTGGGGATTCCAGGCGGGTCAATCTGGTGGGAATGCTACCGGAAAAGACTCTTGCAGGCACTCGCTATCAAGTTTTGCAGGATGCGACCGATATCCCTGGGTATGCCTTAACGATGTATGACGCCTTGATGTGTTGTAGAAACCTGTGGAGCCTCCCGTGCGCCAGCATTATCTAGCCCTGCTCAGTGTGTTCGCCAGCCTGCCCGCGATGGCCCTCACGTTCCAGACACGTCTGGAGAATATTGAGTGGAAGGTGGAGGGCGATAAGTTCGAGTGCCGCTTGACCCAGCCGATTACTGATTTCGGCTCGGGGGAGTTCGTGCGCCGGGCCGGCGAGCAGGCGACGTTTCGTCTGAAAGCCTTCAGCGGCTCGTTGGGTGCCGGTTCCGCAACCCTGTTGGCGGCGGCTGCGCCGTGGCAGCCCGGGCGTGGTGATATCAACCTTGGCGCGGTGCGCGTCGGCAGTGGTGATGTGCTGTTTAATAGCTCCCAGGCCCAGGCCGGGCGTTTGTTCACCGGCTTGCTCGAAGGTCGTAGCCCGACTGTGCGGCACTATGGACGCGATGGCGGGTACTCTGAGATTCGCCTGTTGCCGGTGAAATTCAACAAGGCGTACAACGACTATCAGCTGTGCACCACCAAGCTGCTGCCGATGAATTTCGAGCAGGTCAAACAGACTGAAGTGGGTTTCCCGGGCGGTGGCATCGAACTGGATGCGGCGGCCAAGAAAAAGCTCTCGGTGATCCTCGAGTTCATGAAAGCCGACCCGACGGTTAACCACATCGAGTTGAACGGCCACTCCGACAACAGCGGCAATCGCCTGACCAACCGTGATGTATCGCGGCGTCGAGCATTGGCGGTGATGGACTACTTCAAGGCCAATGGCATCGATGAATCGCAGATTGCCCTGCGTTTCCATGGTGAAAGCTACCCGTTGGCGCCGAACACCAATCCGGCCAACCGGGCGAAAAACCGTCGGGTGAATATTCAACTCGAACGGGTGGTAGCCCCCGAAAAACCGGCGCCCCAAGCCAAAGCGCCAAGCAACGCCGCCGCCACCTCATAAGGTGCGGCGTTTCGTCGCCCGCTCGACATAATCTGTCGCTTTATCTTCATTTGCTGTCGCGCCCCTGTAATTTCACGGTTTTGGTCGGTAGAATCGACGCCTTTCCGTACAACCCCGTGGAGTGATGGCATGGCCGACGTAAACAAGGTCGTTCTCGCGTATTCCGGCGGCCTGGACACTTCGGTGATCCTCAAGTGGCTGCAGGATACTTATAACTGTGAAGTGGTGACCTTCACCGCTGACCTGGGTCAGGGCGAAGAGGTCGAACCTGCACGTGCCAAGGCGCAAGCCATGGGCGTGAAAGAGATCTACATTGACGACCTGCGCGAAGAGTTCGTCCGCGATTTCGTTTTCCCGATGTTTCGCGCCAACACTGTCTACGAAGGCGAGTACCTGCTGGGTACTTCCATCGCACGTCCGCTGATCGCCAAGCGCTTGATCGAAATCGCCAACGAAACCGGCGCTGACGCCATTTCCCATGGCGCCACCGGCAAGGGCAACGACCAAGTGCGTTTCGAGCTGGGCGCCTATGCCTTGAAGCCAGGCGTAAAAGTCATTGCTCCGTGGCGTGAATGGGACCTTCTGTCCCGTGAAAAGCTGATGGACTACGCTGAAAAGCACGCCATCCCGATCGAGCGTCACGGCAAGAAGAAGTCCCCGTACTCGATGGACGCCAACTTGCTGCACATCTCCTATGAAGGCGGCGTGCTGGAAGACACCTGGACCGAGCACGAAGAAGACATGTGGAAGTGGACCGTCTCCCCGGAGAACGCTCCTGACAAGGCCCAGTACCTGGAACTGACCTACCGCAACGGCGACATCGTCGCGCTGGACGGCGTCGAAATGACCCCGGCCACCGTATTGGCGACCCTGAACCGTATCGGCGGCGAACACGGTATCGGCCGCCTCGACATCGTCGAGAACCGTTATGTGGGCATGAAGTCCCGTGGCTGCTACGAGACCCCGGGCGGCACCATCATGCTGCGCGCTCACCGCGCCATCGAGTCCATCACCCTGGACCGTGAAGTGGCTCACCTCAAAGACGAGTTGATGCCCAAGTACGCCAGCCTGATCTACACCGGCTACTGGTGGAGCCCGGAGCGTCTGATGTTGCAACAGATGATCGACGCTTCCCAGGCCTACGTGAACGGCGTTGTGCGCCTGAAGCTGTACAAGGGCAACGTGATCGTGACCGGTCGCAAGTCCGACGAGTCGCTGTTCGATGCCAATATCGCCACCTTCGAAGAAGATGGCGGCGCGTACAACCAGGCAGACGCGGCAGGCTTCATCAAGCTGAACGCATTGCGCATGCGCATTGCGGCCAACAAAGGTCGCAAGTTGTTCTGAGTGTTTTAAGTTGCAATGAAAAATGGCCCTTCGAGGGCCATTTTTTTTTGGCTGAAAATCCGCCTCAAGTCTTTGCGGAGGATGCTGCGTTTATAGTTCAGCTCAAGACCACCCTGTGCTCAAGGGCGTAATGTTTATATTTTAAGGGTGCAATGTTTATTATTTTCGTCCGATAAGAGATGCATTGTTGAAAGTGGTTTTTTTCTCGTGTGTAGGAACTATGTACTACAGAAATTTCACTCAGAAATGTACGACGAATATGTCAGCTACTGACATGCCTGTAGGATTTCTGGAGCGTAATCAAGAATGTCGCATGGAACTTTTAAAACGTGGTTTTCAGCCCGGAACCACGGGCTTTCTGACAACGTACAAGGGGCATTTCCTGAAACTTGTGTGCGTTATGTTTACTCCGCACCCCGTAACCTTGGGAATTTTCACTCAAAATATGTTTGCGCTAGGAAAGGTCTGAAAGCCTCAACAAAACTGGACACCTCCACCTGGGCGTTTTTTTGTAGGTTAAATCCTATGTCGTTGTGGGTTGGGTCTCTGCTTGCTGTTGCTTGGGGGGGAGCACTATGCCAAGCGGGAAACGACTAGGCTATTGTGCTTGCTCTTAATAATTCGAACAGCGAAATTGGACTTGCCCATGAATAAAGTGCTGATCGTGGATGATCATCCCGTCATTCGTCTTGCTGTGCGTATGCTAATGGAACGTCATAGTTATGAGGTCGTTGCCGAGACCGATAACGGTGTCGATGCCTTGCAACTTGCACGGGAGCATATGCCGGACATTGTCATACTGGATATTGGAATACCTAAACTCGATGGCTTGGAAGTTATATGCCGGCTGTCCTCTACCAAACAGGCCCATCCCTTCAAGGTGCTGGTGCTGACTTCCCAGGCGCCCGGACACTTTTCCATGCGCTGCATGCAGGCGGGTGCCGCCGGCTATGTGTGCAAGCAGCAGGATCTCACCGAGCTGTTGAGCGCGGTCAAGGCGGTGCTGTGCGGGTACAGCTATTTCCCCAACCAGGCGCTGAACTCGGTGCGCTCCACAATGGGTAACGCCAGCGAAGCGGACATGGTCGAGCGGCTCTCCGGCCGGGAGATGATGGTGTTGCAGCAACTGGCCCGCGGCAAAACCAACAAGGAGATCGCCGATGGCATGTTCCTGAGCAACAAAACCGTGAGTACCTACAAGACCCGCTTGCTGCTCAAGCTCAATGCACGTTCTCTGGTGGACTTGATCGAACTGGCCCAGCGCAACGGGTTGGTATAGGTCGGCCACGCACTTACATGCCGTCAGAAAAAAGCCTCCGTAGGGGAGGCTTCTGTTTGTCGTTGGGTCGATTAGAGATCGAAGTCGTAATCGGCCAACTGTTTCTGCAAGCGCCGCTCTTCCAGAAGGTTGTCGATGGTGCGGCGTTTGCTCAAATTGGTCTTGGCCACCTCTACCGGCGCTTCCGCTGCATCATCGTCGGATTCAGCGCCAACAACGTCGTCTTCTACATCCAGTTGTTCTTTGCCAGTGCTCATAAGGTTAACTCCAGGCTAAGACTGCCGTTGGCGCTCCTTATAGCGATAATCTTGAGCCTGGTAAAAAAGATTTTTTCAATCGACTCATCAATAAAAGCAATGATGGCTCAATCGTCGGAAGTCTTTTCCTTGTATTCACACAGGTCTTCGATGCGGCAACTGCCACAGCGCGGCTTGCGGGCCTGGCAGACATAGCGTCCGTGAAGGATCAGCCAGTGATGTGAATCCAGCAGATAGGGCTTGGGCACAAATTTCATCAATTGTTTTTCCACCTCCACCACATTCTTTCCGCGGGCAATCCCGGTGCGGTTGCTGACCCGAAAGATGTGTGTGTCCACCGCCATGGTCAGTTGGCGAAATGCCGTATTCAGCACCACGTTGGCGGTTTTGCGGCCTACGCCTGGAAGTGCTTCCAGGGCTTCACGTGTCTGCGGCACTTCGCTGCCGTGCAACTCCACCAGCAGCCGACAGGTCTCGATGACATTCTTCGCCTTGCTGTTGTACAGGCCAATGGTCTTGATGTACTCGGATAACCCTTCAACCCCAAGCGCGTAGATCGCCTCCGGAGTATTGGCTACGGGATACAACTTGGCCGTGGCCTTGTTGACGCCGACGTCTGTGGACTGGGCCGAAAGAATCACGGCGATCAGCAGCTCGAACGGCGAGGAATAGGCCAGTTCGGTTTTCGGTTCCGGGTTGTCTTCGTGAAGCCGACGGAAAATTTCCAGGCGTTTTGCGGCGTTCATGGGGCGAGCGGTTCCTTGCAGACAGTCAGTGTGGTTACGAAAAACGGGCCCAATAACCCGAGCAGGATAAACGCGGCGGTCATCCGCAGTACACGCTTCATAACGTGCGGCTGATGATCAAGGGCTTCAAGTGCGAGCATCGGCCGCCACCAGTGCCGCAAGCGCCTGCTCTGCTGTTTCGAAGTGTTGTTGCAGGATGATCAACTGCGACTGCTGTTCAAAGGTCGGCGGGTGACCAAAGGCTTTCAACGATTTGTGCAATTGGGCACGGCTCATGGCCAGGTTGATCTTGGCCTTCTTCAAGGCGGCGTCCATCGCGGCGGCTTTTTGTGCACGAACCCGCTCAATGGCGGCCTGGACCGGGTTCTCCGTCGCCGCAGCCACCGGGGCAGCGCGCTTGGTGCGTGCCAGGCGTTCGGCGAGTTTCTGTTCCTCCTCGCGTTGCAGCCGCGCGTTGCGCTGTTCAAACCGCCGCCTTGCCCGATCGCGCTTGAGGCTGCGTGCCTGGCGTTCATGATCATTGGAGGCCAGCCCGCCGACAATCGGCAACACCGTGGTCAACGGACGCATTTCGATGCAATCAACCGGGCAGGGCGCCACACACAGGTCACAGCCGGTGCACTCGTCGATAATCACCGTGTGCATCAATTTGGCAGCACCGACGATGGCGTCCACCGGGCAGGCCTGGATGCATTTGGTACAGCCGATGCACTCCGCCTCACGGATAAACGCGATCTGTGCGGGCGCTTCGCCTCGGGATGTGTCCAGCTCCAGCACCGGGAGCTTCAACAGCTGCGCCAGGCCGGCAATGGTTTCCTGGCCGCCCGGTGGGCACTTGTTGATCGCCTCGCCTTGGGCAATGCCTTCTGCATAGGGCTTGCAGCCAGGATGCCCACATTTGCCACATTGGGTTTGCGGCAGCAGGACGTCGATACGTTGAATCAGGCTCATGGTTTGATCATTGCGTTGGAACCCGGAAAAGCCACGGCCAGCAAAGGGCCAACAGCAAACAGAATCCGATTATCCGGCAAGCGAGGAGGGGGTACTAGCTGAAACCGCCCCATGGCCGAGACCATGGGGCGGTTCGCAGTCTTTACTTGATGCGCTGACCCGGCTTGGCGCCGCTGTCCGGGCTCAACAGGTAGATCTCTTCACCGCCAGGGCCGGCCGCCATCACCATGCCTTCGGAGATGCCGAATTTCATTTTCCGTGGCTTGAGGTTGGCGATCATCATGGTCAGGCGACCATCGAGCTTGGACGGATCCGGATAGGCGCTCTTGATCCCGGAAAACACGTTGCGTTGCTCGTCACCGATGTCCAGGGTGAGGCGCAGCAGCTTGTCGGCACCTTCCACAGCTTCGGCCTTGATGATCAGCGCGACCCGCAGGTCCACTGCGGCAAATGCGTCGAAGTCGATTTCTGGCGACAGCGGATCTTTCGCCAGTTCGCCATTGCCGGCAGGCGCCGTTTCTCCGGTATCGGTCTTGCTGGCCTCGAGGTCTTCTTTGGACGCGTCGCTCATGGCCTGGACTTTTACCGGGTCGATACGGGTCATCAGCGGCTTGAACTCATTCAACTGATGGTTGCTGAGCAAGGTCGCGTGGTCGTTCCAGGTCAGTGGCGGCACGTTGAGGAACGCCTCGGCGTCGGCCGCCAGCAGTGGCAGTACCGGCTTGAGGAAGATCACCAACTGGCGGAACAGGTTGACGCCCGTGGCGCAGATGGCCTGGACTTCAGCCTGCTTGCCTTCCTGCTTGTTCAGCGACCACGGCGCCTTGTCGGCGATCCAGGCGTTGGCACGGTCGGCCAGGCCCATGATCTCGCGCATGGCGCGGGCAAAGTCGCGGGCTTCATAGGCATCGGCGATGCTTGGGGCAGCGGCCAGGAACGCATCGGTCAGCTCCGGCGCGGCGTTTTCCGCCACCAGCACACCGGCGTTGCCCTTGTGGATAAACCCGGCGCAACGGCTGGCGATGTTGACGACTTTGCCCACCAGGTCCGAGTTGACCTTTTGTACGAAGTCTTCCAGGTTCAGGTCCAGGTCGTCGACGCCACGGCCCAGTTTGGACGCGTAGTAGTAGCGCAGGTATTCCGGCGACAGGTGGTCCAGGTAGGTGCGCGCCTTGATAAAGGTGCCACGGGACTTGGACATCTTCTGGCCATTGACCGTCAGGTAGCCGTGAACCGCGATGCCGGTCGGCTTGCGGTAGCCCGAACCTTCGAGCATCGCCGGCCAGAACAGCGCGTGGAAGTTGACGATGTCCTTGCCGATGAAGTGATACAGCTCGGCAGTGGAGTCCTTGGCCCAGAACGCGTCGAAGTCCAGCTCCGGCGTACGGTCGCACAGGTTCTTGAAGCTGGCCATGTAGCCAATCGGCGCGTCCAGCCACACATAGAAGTATTTGCCTGGCTCGCCCGGGATCTCAAAACCGAAGTACGGCGCATCGCGGGAGATGTCCCACTGCTGCAGGCCGGCGTCCAGCCATTCGGCGATCTTGTTCGCCACGGCGTCCTGCAGAGTGCCGCTGCGGGTCCAGGTTTGCAGCATTTGCTGGAAATCCGGGAGCTTGAAGAAGAAGTGCTGGGAATCCTTGAGCACCGGGGTGGCGCCAGAGATGGCCGACTTCGGATCCTTCAGGTCGGTGGGCGCGTAAGTGGCGCCGCATTTTTCGCAGTTGTCGCCGTACTGGTCCTCAGTGCCGCATTTCGGGCAAGTGCCCTTGATGAAGCGGTCGGCCAGGAACATTTTCTTTTCCGGGTCGAAATACTGGGTGATCGAACGCGTGGCAATGTGCCCGGCGTCCTTCAGACGCAGGTAGATCTGGCTCGACAGCTCGCGGTTTTCTTCGGAGTGGGTCGAGTGGAAGTTGTCGAAATCCACCAGGAACTCGGCAAAGTCGGCGCTGTGTTCAGCCTGGACATTGGCGATCAGTTGTTCCGGGGTGATGCCTTCCTTCTCGGCGCGCAACATGATGGCCGAACCGTGGGCGTCGTCCGCGCAGACATAAATGCATTGATTGCCGCGATGCTTCTGGAAGCGCACCCACATATCGGTCTGGATGTACTCAAGCATATGGCCAAGGTGGATAGAACCATTGGCATAGGGCAGGGCGCTGGTGACGAGGATCTTGCGTGGCTCGGACATGGGGCTCGGCTACTTGATGAAACGGAGGTCGGCCACTATAAAGCGCCGGGAAATTTATTTCACCCCGTGCGGCTGTTTCAGGATTTTCCCGACGGCCGAAAGCGTGCCGCTAAGACGCTGGAACGGTTAGGATAGCCGCCTGTTTTAGTCAGTCTTTTTCGGGAGTAGCCCATGAGCGCCGTCAATCGCGCAGCGGTGGAAGCCGTTCTTCGCCAATACACCGACCCCTACCTGAACCAGGATCCGGTCAGCGCCGGGTGCGTACGCGCCATCGACGTGCAGGGTGACAAGGTTTCGGTCCAGCTTGAGCTGGGCTATGCCGCCGGGCTGTTCAAGAGCGGCTGGGCGCAGATGCTGCAAATGGCCATTGAAGGCCTGGACGGCGTCTGCTCGGCCAAGGTCGACATCCAGTGCGTGATCGCCCCGCACAAGGCCCAGGCGCAGATCCCAGGCCTGGCCAACGTCAAGAACGTGGTGGCCGTGGCCTCCGGCAAGGGCGGCGTGGGCAAGTCCACCACCGCCGCCAACCTGGCCTTGGCTCTGGCCCGTGAAGGCGCGCGCGTCGGCATTCTCGACGCAGACATCTATGGCCCGAGCCAGGGCGTGATGTTCGGTATTGCCGAAGGCACCCGGCCGAAGATCAAGGACCAGAAATGGTTCGTGCCGATCGAGTCCCATGGCGTGGAAGTGATGTCCATGGCCTTCCTGACCGACGACAACACGCCGATGGTCTGGCGCGGCCCGATGGTTTCCGGCGCGTTGCTGCAACTGGTCACCCAGACCGACTGGGGCAACCTGGACTACCTGGTGATCGATATGCCACCAGGCACAGGCGATATCCAGTTGACCCTGGCGCAGAAAGTCCCGGTGGCCGGCGCGGTGATCGTCACCACGCCGCAGGACCTGGCGCTGCTGGATGCTCGCAAGGGCGTGGAGATGTTCCGCAAGGTCAACATTCCGGTACTGGGCGTTGTGGAAAACATGGCGGTGCACATCTGCTCCAACTGCGGCCATGCCGAGCACCTGTTCGGTGAAGGCGGCGGCGAGAAGCTGGCGACCCAGTACGGCGTTGAACTGCTGGCGTCGTTGCCGCTGTCCATGGGGATTCGTGAGCAGGCTGATGGTGGCAAGCCGACCGTGGCTGCTGAACCGGATGGCCAGATTGCCATGGTCTACCAGGAACTGGCTCGCCACGTAGGGGCGCGGATCGTACTTCAGGAAGCCGGGGCCCAGGCGATGCCGACGATCACTGTCAGCGACGACTGATCCACCTGATGGGAAAGAAGCCTCGACGGTGTCGGGGCTTTTTCTTGCCTGGCGAACTTTCAGGGCCCGCTCGTTACCCTTTTACGTAATTGCTGGTGTAAGCATTCACTTACTTTCTCGTAAGTGTTTGGGTTTTTTCGCCGGTGCGGACGTCTTGAATTGATTGCCTGTATTTATATCTTATTGAAATATAACAATTATTTTTTATTGATCGAGCGCGCAAATATATAGTTCCGCGATTTGGATCCCGTTGAACTTCCGCGGGAACTCTCTAAGATCAGCCCTGTGTCCACGGATTGACACAGTCATCACGGAACGATGACTCAGGGAACCTCGCAGGATGCGATTCATCAGGATGATGAAAAGGAACACAGGGACTAGGGAAAAAATGTGGGCGGGTCATACCGCCCCTTTTTTTTGCCTATAGAAAAGTGAAACCCGCCCCGCAGAAATGCAAAAAGGCCCGCAAGGGGCCTTTTAGAGGGCTTCGACGCTATCAGCGCTCGAGGTCTGCAATCTTGCCTTTCTTGCCATCCCATTCCGCCGCATCCGGCATCGGGTCTTTGCGCTCAGTGATATTCGGCCAGATTTCCGCCAGCTCAACGTTCAACTGAATAAATTCCTGCATTTCTGCCGGGACTTCGTCCTCGGAGAAAATCGCGACGGCCGGGCATTCTGGCTCACACAGGGCGCAGTCAATGCACTCGTCCGGGTGGATGACCAGGAAGTTCGGGCCTTCGTAGAAGCAGTCCACCGGACACACTTCTACGCAGTCGGTGTACTTGCACTTGATGCAGTTGTCGGTGACGACGAAGGTCATTTCTAATTCTCTCCTCAGGCGGCGGCAGCGAAACCCCTTGTGGCAGGGCTCGCGAGGTTCGGGAGCGATAGTCTGCAGGCCAGGCTAAAAGCCCGCAGCATCCCAAACCGCGCGAGAGTCTACCAGCTTGCACGCGTCTGCGTTATATCCGAGTCTTCAGTGCATATAACATTTCGAGCGCTTTTCGCGGGGTCAAGTCGTCCAAGTCAAGCTTAGCCAACTCATCCAGTACCGGATGAGGCAGGCTGGCGAACATGTCGCTCTGGTGTGGCGCACTGGGTTTGTTGCTGGCTTTGGCTGGGCTGGCCACGGGAACTTCGTGGGGCAGTGCGGTTTCTTCCAGGCGGCTCAGGTGTTCGCGGGCGCGAGTGATCACCTCACTTGGCACGCCCGCCAGTTGCGCCACGGCCAGGCCGTAACTCTGGCTCGCCGGCCCTGGCAGCACATGGTGCAGGAACACGATGCGCTCGTTGTGCTCGGTGGCATTGAGGTGCACGTTGGCCACCAGCGGCTCGTTTTCCGGCAGCACGGTCAGCTCGAAGTAGTGCGTCGCGAACAGCGTATATGCCCGCAGGTGTGCCAATCGCTCGGCCGCCGCCCAGGCCAGGGACAGGCCGTCAAAGGTGCTGGTGCCGCGGCCCACTTCGTCCATCAGCACCAGGCTGCGTTCGGTGGCGTTGTGCAGGATGTTGGCGGTTTCGCTCATTTCCACCATAAAGGTCGAACGGCCACCGGCCAGGTCATCGCTGGAGCCGATCCGGGTGAAGATGCGGTCCACCAGGGACAGCTCGCAACTGGCCGCCGGCACGAAGCTGCCGATATGCGCCAGCAGCACAATCAATGCGGTCTGACGCATGTAGGTGGATTTACCGCCCATGTTCGGACCGGTGATCACCAGCATGCGAGTATCGTCGTCCAGGGACAGATCGTTGGCGACGAACGGCGTGGTCAGAACCTGCTCCACCACCGGGTGGCGACCTTGCACGATCCGCATGCACGGCTCGCTGACAAATCGCGGGCAGTTCAGGTCAAGGTTCAGGGCTCGCTCGGCCAGGTTGCTCAGTACATCCAGCTCGGCCAGGGCGGCGGCGGTGTCCTGCAACGGCGCCAGCTTGTCGATCAAGCTTTCGAGCAAGGCTTCGTAGAGCATTTTCTCCCGAGCCAGGGCGCGGCTTTTGGCCGACAGCGCCTTGTCTTCGAACTCTTTAAGCTCCGGGGTGATAAAGCGCTCGGCACCCTTGAGGGTCTGGCGACGCTGGTAATCGATCGGCGCCTGCTCGGCCTGCTTGCTTGGCAACTCGATAAAGTAGCCGTGCACGCGGTTGTAGCCGACTTTCAGGTTGGCCAGGCCCGTGCGGGCTTTTTCGCGGGCTTCCAGGTCGATCAGGAACTGCCCGGCGTTCTCGCTCAGGGACTGCAGTTCGTCCAGCTCGGTGTCGTAACCGGTCTTCAACACGCCACCGTCACGGATGATCGCGGGCGGGTTGTCGATGATGGCTTTTTCCAGCAGCGCCGCCAGTTCCGGGTAGGTGCTGGTGGTGACGGCAAGCTGCTGCAGGTGCGGTGCTTCCAGCTCGGTCATCGCTGCCTGCAGTTGCGGCAGGGCGCCGAGGGCATCCCGCAGGCGTGCCAGGTCGCGGGGCCGTGCATTACGCAGACCGATTCGCGCCAGGATCCGCTCGATATCACCGATTTCCTTGAGCTGCGGTTGCAGTTTTTCAAACCGGTATTGATCCAGCAGGCACGTAATAGAAGTTTGACGGGCTTGCAACACGGTCAAATCCCGCAGCGGACGGTTCAACCAGCGGGTCAGCAAGCGGCTGCCCATGGCGGTCTGGCAACGGTCGACCACCGATTGCAAGGTGTTGTCGCGCCCGCCAGCCAGGTTGGTATCCAGTTCCAGGTTGCGACGGCTGGCGCCATCCAGCACCACGGTGTCGTCGAGGCGTTCATGACGCAGGCTGCGCAAATGCGGCAGGGCCGTGCGCTGGGTTTCCTTGGCATAGCTGAGCAGGCAACCGGCGGCGCCGATAGCGAGGGTCAGGGTTTCGCAGCCAAAACCCTTGAGGTCTTGCACGGAGAATTGCTGGCATAGGCTTTTCAGCGCCGAATCACGCTCGAAATCCCACGGCGCGCGACGCTTGGTCCCACGACGACGTTCCGCCGGCAGATCCTTTGGCCAGTCATCCGGAATCATCAACTCCACCGGGTTTACGCGCTCCAGTTCCGCCAGCAGGTTTTCCCAGCCTTTGATCTCCAGCACCGTAAAGTTGCCGCTGGTGATATCCAGCACCGCCAGGCCGAACAGCCGCTCATCCCCAAGCACCGCCGCGATCAGATTGTCGCGACGCTCATCCAGCAGCGCCTCATCACTCACCGTACCCGGCGTAATAATGCGCACTACCTGACGTTCAACCGGGCCCTTGCTGGTGGCCGGGTCGCCGATCTGCTCACAGATCACCACCGACTCGCCCAGCTTCACCAGCTTGACCAGGTAACCTTCCAACGAATGATAAGGAATCCCGCACATCGGAATCGCCTGCCCGGCCGACTGCCCGCGCGCGGTCAGGGTGATGTCCAGCAACTTGGCGGCCTTCTTCGCGTCTTCATAGAAGATCTCGTAGAAGTCGCCCATGCGGTAGAACATCAACTGATCAGGGTGCTGGTTTTTCAGGCGCCAGTACTGCTGCATCATCGGGGTGTGGGAGGACAGATCGGAAGTGTTTTTACTCATTGGATAGTTAGCAAATTCGTTGAAAGTGATGGGGCAAAGGGGGCGCTTGGCCCAGCATTTTTTGCAATGGGCGCAAGGTTAACACGCGAGGTCGGGGCTTCGCAGTGCACAAACGGTCAGGTAAAACTCATCAATCAATGCATTAAATATGCAAATTAGCATTTGCCAAGCATCAAAAGTGCCTGCACTATCCGCGTTATGCAAAAACGCAACGTTTCTATCGTCTTAAGAGAGCTGCTGGACCGCGACCGGATCTCCCCCACGGAGCTTCACCGGCGTACCGGCGTGCCTCAATCCACATTGTCCCGGATCCTCAGCGGCAAGATCGTTGATCCGTCGGACAAGCACATCTCACGCATCGCCGATTACTTTCAGGTCAGCACCGATCAGTTGCGCGGGCGCGCAGGGCTGGTGCCGGCGCGGTCGGACGAGCGTGACCCGATGCATTCGGAACTCAAGGACATAAGCCTGTGGGACGACGACACGCCCGTTAATGATGACGAGGTGTCGATCCCCTTTCTGCGCGAGGTTGAATTGGCTGCTGGATCAGGAAGATTCGTCATCGAGGAAAGCGAGAAGGCCAGCCTGCGATTCGGCAAGCGCAGCCTGCGGCATAACGGTGTGCAGTTCGACCAGGCCAAGTGCGTCACGGTGCGTGGCAACAGTATGCTGCCGGTGCTGCGTGACGGCGCGACCGTCGGCGTCAACGCCGGCAAGTGCGGGATTGGTGACATCGTCGACGGCGACCTGTATGCCATCAATCACAACGGCCAACTGCGGGTGAAACAGCTCTACCGCCTGCCTTCGGGGATTCGCCTGCGCAGCTTCAACCGCGATGAACACCCGGATGAGGACTACAGCTTCCAGGATATCCAGGAAGAGCAGATCAGCATCCTCGGTCACGTCTTCTGGTGGGGCATGTACGCCCGCTAAACCTCCTGCGTAAGACTAAGCCCGCCAATGAGCGGGTTTTTTTTCGCCGGTGCAAAACCACCAAACCCTTTGCCCATAAGGCCGTGAATGCATCTATGCATATGAATGGTAAAAATAAATGCATTTGTGCATTGACTGTATATGCATACATGCATATTCTTCATCTCAAGCCAGCCAAGAAGGCCTGGTGGAGGCGGCAAGGATGCTGCCAAGGAAGACAAGGACGTTACGCAACACCGGCAAGGACGCCATCGAAGCGATGGCACGGATGCCAGGCAACACCGGCAAGGATGCCGACGCTCTTTAGTTTCAAACCGCTTCAAGAACAGGCAGCGATGAACCGGCCTTAACGGTTCAGAGGGTTGGCAACTGGCCCGGGTGTGCAGCGTAAAGCACCATAAGCAGTTATCCGGCAGACAGGGATCGTGGTCGGAAAAACATTGAGGAAAGAACCGTACCGCGCCAGTAGCGCCGAAAGTTCGAGGAAATCATTACTGAAAAGCCCGGGCAACCGGGCTTTTTGGAATGCCTACCTATAAATGGAATTACCCAAAACCCGGCACTGCGCCGGTAATGCTCAGCCAGGAGGCGTGACATGACAAACGAGCAGCAAGCGTTAGCGGAAATGCCTATCTGGCTAGTGATCGCACTGGCCCTGATCGGCGGTGTATCCGGAGAAATGTGGCGTGCCGACAAGGAGGGCGCCCGTGGTTGGTCGCTGGTGCGGCGCCTGGCCCTGCGTTCCGGGGCGTGCATGGTGTGCGGGGTGTCAGCCCTGATGCTGTGCTACGCCGCCGGCATGTCGATCTGGACGGCCGGCGCCATTGGTTGCCTGACCGCCATGGCCGGCGCCGACGTGGCCATCGGCCTTTATGAACGCTGGGCGGCCAAGCGCATCGGCGTCAACGAAGGCCCAGGCCGGGACCCGCAGTAACCGTTGCAAGGACGCGACTTAAATGACACTCATCGAAAAACCCTCCCAACTGCCCCAGGCCATCAACGAGGCGCTGCGCATTGCCTTTCCGGATCTGAAGGTCGGCAATCATCAGGACTTCCAGGGTGCTGCGGATAACACCGGCGTGTTGATCACCGTCGAAGGCAATGGCCCGGGCATTCGCTCCCGCGAAGGGCGCAAAGCCCACGCCCTGGGGATTTCACTCAAGGCCATGGTTGCCCCGGGTGCCTTGCCCTTTGATGCCTGCGACCTGGCCAGCCAACTGATGGACCTGGTGTTGGATAACCGCTGGAACCTGCCGCAGGAGCAGTGCGACCTGCCGACCAATATCGTCGCTGCGCCCTCAATACGTACCACCGCAGAAACGGACTACGACACCTGGACCGTCAGTTTCACCCAAACCCTCTATATCGGACCGCCGCTGCTCAACGATCCCACAGGCCAACCGCTGTTCGCCTGCACTTGGGAAGTCTCGAACATCGACGACCCCGACCAATACAAGCCGCTGGCGGAGTAGCCCATGTTCGACGCGCTGTTACGCATGCAACTGGGACCGATCGTCGAACGACTGGCAGAAATGGAGAGCCAGCTCGAAGACCTGTATCGACGCGCCGAAAGTTTTTGCCGCATCGGCGTGTGCCAGGAGGTCGACGCGGCCAGCAATACCTGCAAGGTCAGCCACGGTGAACTGCTCACGCCGGCGATCCGCTTTTTCAACCCCAGCGCCGGTGCGCAGACGGAAACCCGCATCCCGTCAGTGGGCGAGCAATGCTTGCTGCTCAACTACGGCGGCGGGGAGGGCGGGGCACAATCGGTGGCGTTGTTCGGCTTGAACAGCGACCGTTTTCCGCCGGTATCCAGCGTTCCGACACTGACCCGGCGCCGCCATCAAGACGGCACACAAAGCGACTACGACGACGCCAGCCACACCTTCAACTGGGTCAACGGCCCGACTACGTTCACCGGTTCCCGTGAGCAGGTAGACGTCAAGGTCGGCGCCGCCAGCCTGACGATGAGCGCCGAGGCCATCACGCTGCAAGTTGGCGGTACAAGCCTGTTGCTGGACGCCGGCGGTGCGCACTTCAGCGGCCCGGTGGTGGACCACCAAGGTCGAGTCATCAGCCCCTGATAAGGACATCCCATGATCGGAATCGATAGAAACACCGGGGCGGCGGTCGATGACTGGCTGCAATTCGTCCAGCGCGCCACCCGAGCGCTGACGACGCCCTTGGGCACTCGCCAGAAGCGTCCGCTGTACGGCTCGATGATCCCGCAACTGCTCGGGCAAAACCTCGGCGATGACCTGCTGATTCTCGCCCAGAGCCATGCCGCCCAGGCGTTCTACAACCCGCAGAACGGCATCGCCGACTTCGAACCGCAAGTCATCGTCGCCAACCGCCAGGGCGCCGGCCTGTTGCTGCGCTTCGCCGGCACCTGGAAAAACCGCAAACAAACCTTCGAGGTGGTGACATGAGCATGCTGATACCCGGCCAGAACCAGTTGGCTGAGCCAGCGATCATTGCCGTCGATGAATTCGAGCCGCTGTTGGCGGAGTTCAAGGCGTTTGTCGTTGATTACGTCGCGACTCGTGCGCCGGAAAACGCCGCCAAGCTCAAGGTCAGCCTGGAGAACGAAAGCGAGCTGCTGACGTTGGCGCTGGAAGCGTTTTGCGTTCGGTTGCAAACCCACGAGCGCAAATACAACGCCCGCATCAAGCAGATGCTGGCGTGGTGGGCCACCGGTAGCAACCTCGATGCACGCCTGGCGGACATGGGCCTGGAGCGCCAGGTGCTTGATCCCGGTGACCCAGCGGCTTTCCCGCCAGTGCCGCCGACGTTGGAGAGCGACGACGACGCCCGCCTGCGTTATTACCTGGCGCCACACGCTCCCGCGGCAGGCTCGCGGATGCAGTATCGCCGGGAGGTTTTCACCCTCGGTGAGCGTCCATCGGTGAAAGTGCAAAGTGCTACGCCGGGTGTGGTGACGGTCACTTATACCTTCGATCCGGACGGCTACGCGGCGCGGATCAAGGATGGCAACGGCCGTCGCACCGCGCCCGGCGAAGTGATGGTCACCGTCCTGTCCCGAGACGGGGATGGCACACCCTCTGCGGATCTACTCGACGGTGTACGCCGGCACTTCGCCCGGCCTGATGTGCGACCGGAAACGGATCTCGTCTCGGTGCAGGGCGCACAAATCCTGCGTTACAAAATCCGCGTGGTGGCAAAGATCAACGCCGGCCCGGACTCCGGGCTCACTCAAGTCGCCGCCCAGAAACTGCTGCAAGACTATGCAGAGTCTTGCCACTGCCTGGAAGGGCGGGTGGACCCGAGCTGGATCGACTACGCCATCCACTCGGCTGGCGCTGCGCAACTGCAAATTCTTGAGCCGCTGGAGCCGATCATCACCACGGCATTCCAGGCCCCGTATTGCACGGGTGTCGAGGTGGAGGTGCGCACGCTATGAACGAGACAAAAGGCAGCTTGCTGCCCGCCAACAGTTCGCCGTTGGAGAAGGCACTGGACCTGGGTTTCGGGCAGTTGCTCGACCGGGTCACGCCGCCATTTCCCGCCTTGATGAACCCGCTGCAAACCCCGGTTGAATTCCTTCCCTACCTTGCCGCTGATCGCGGCGTCAGTGAATGGGATGCCGCTGCCAGCGAGTCGGAGAAGCGGCTCACCGTGGCCTTGTCCTGGCAGATCCAGCGTCAGGCCGGCACGCCCAAGGCGCTGAGCTACGCGGTTGAATCACTGGGTTTCACCCCGAACATCAGCGCCTGGTATCAACAGCGGCCAACAGGTCTGCCCTACACCTTTGATGTGCAGGCAATCATCGGTCGCAGTTGGTCCAGTGGTGATCACAACCGTTTGATCCGCCGCATCAACGCGGCCAAGAGCGAGCGGGACTTGGCCACCATCACCATCGTGCACGAGACGGCCGGTGGGCTGGCGATGAGCGGTGTTGCTCATGCTGCGCTTTGCGACAGTGAGATTTCTCTTGCGGGGGCGCTGCCTGAACTGGTGCTTGGCGCCCGACTTCACAGTACTGGGGTGGCCCGGTACTACACCATTAACGATTACGACCTCAGGGCGCAGCCATGACAGAAGATATTACGCGCCTGGTGCGCTTCACCTCCAAAGGTTTAGGTGAAGTGTTGCAGGCAAAAAACCAGGGTTTGAAAGGTGAAATTACCCATATAGGCGCGGGGACTGGCCGTTATAACCCCGACGGCAGTGAGATTGCCTTGCGGGATGAACGCCAGCGGGTAGCAATTGCCGATTACGAAGACCTGGGTAACCAACAACTCAGAATGGCCGCGCTTTTTGACGGCGAGGCTGAGTATGAGATTGGAGAGTTTGGGTTTTATCTGGCCAGCGGGACCTTGCTGGCAATTTATTCCGTTGCCGGGAAACTGCTCACCTACAAAGCGGCCGCGGCCCGTGTATTGCAGAAGTTCACGCTGGACCTAACACCATTGCCGGTCGATAGTGTCACGGTAATAGTGGGTATGGAAAATCTTAATATTTTAATTGCAGAAGAACTGGCCGCTGTGGCTACAGCCAATATTGATAATATGGCTCGCCATCTAGGGGTTTTGTTTCGTGTAATGAAGTTGGAAGATGCTAGGGTCGCGAATTAGATATTGGGCTGGCCTCTTTAGTTATGGTTATTTACCGGTGCTGAGTGGTCTGAGAATGACAAAGTAAAGGAGCTTCTATTTTGAGTACGGAAACGCAGATAGCCAACTTGGTTCAGGCCTCCAATAACCTGACCACCGCCGTAAATGGCAAGATTGGCGATATTGATAAACGAATGGATCAAGCCCGCGCGGAATTTGATCAGTATCGTGCACTTAAAGATGTAGTCGGAGAGCCCGGTGCCCCCGGGACATTGTTGATGAGTGTCTTCCAAGGGCTGATATGGGGTACGGGAGCGCCTTATGACGTCGGTGCTTCCGGCGGTATGACAGCGACGGATCTTGGATCCTCGATGGAGGTTTATGCCCACTTCAAGTTGCCATTCTCCATCAATACGGATGACCAGATGTTCTGGCTCAATATTCGTGGTTATAGTTATGGCAGTTCGTTGGTGTTGGACGAGACATTTGCGGGGTATGTGTATGCACCTCAGCGTGCGGTCATAAATCAATCTTGCTTTGGAAAGTTTGCACCCGCTATTTATGCCGATACGGCTGGTAATGCAATCTGCCGGATTAAAATTCCCAATGTGTATGTGACATCGTTGCGAATTGACACTATGCAGATTGGTCGCTATCGCGCGATAAAAGTTGGTGAGATCAAGTCGAAACTTTCCCTTTCCCCTACGGTGGTTTTCTAATGACTGAAGCACTTATTACGCTGATGCCATCTCATATTCCCAGCAAAGAAGGTCTTGAGTGTTTGGAGTGGTCTTCCATTCGTGTCCGTCGCGATCAACTGTTGAGAGAAACCGACCATACCCAAGTGCAGGACAGCCCTCTGAGTGACACTCAGCGTGCCGAAGTCGCTGCTTACCGCAAACTGTTGCGGGATGTCCCGCAAGATGTAGGCGATCCCTTCACAGTTGTATGGCCAGAAAAACCTGGCTTTCTCAAGTAACGATATCCACCGCGAAAGCGGTTTTTTTTCGCCCGCCCAAAGCCCCTCTCGCAGGGGCTTTGGCATTTTCCACCCGGAGAATTCCACTCATGTTTAACCGCCAAACCTACACCGTCCTCATCCCATTCCCCACCGGCAACGGCCACTGGTCTACCGCCGGCGAGGAACTCGACCTGCTGGACGTCGAAGCATCCGCCCTGCGCACCGCCGGCCGCCTGGAACTCACCAGCGTCCTCAACTCCACCCCCAAGAAGGCTGAATAACCATGGCTGAGGTTTTGAACTTCGAGCACAACGGCATCACCGTGAATGCCACTGAATCCCCCGAGGCCATGGGTGGCCTGGGCGATAACGTCATCGGCCTGGTGGGCACCGCCCCCAACGCCCATGCGTCGATCCCGAAAAACGCCCCGTTCCGTATCAACAGCTTCACCACCCAGGCGCTGCTGGACCCTACCGGCGCTGAAACCGGCACGCTGTTCCACGCCGTGTACCAGATCCTCAAAGTGGTCAAGGTGCCGGTCTACGTAGTGATCGTCGACGAGGGCACCACCCCGGCCGACACCATCAATAACGTAATCGGCGGTGAAGAGCCGGTTACCGGCCGCAAACTGGGCCTGGCTGCTCTGGCCAGCGTCCCTGAAGACCTGACCATCATCGGTGCTCCAGGCTTCACCGGCACCAAGGCCGTGGCCGGCGAATTCGCCTCCTTCGGCAAACGCATCAAGGCCCGTGTGGTGCTTGACGGCAAGGACGCAACCGTCGCCGACCAGGTGACCTACAGCGGCGAACTGGGCGGTGCCGACCTCGGTTTCGACCGTTGCCTGCTGGTGCACAACATGCCGTCGGTGTACTCCAAGGCCGCGAAGAAAAACGTGTTCCTGGCGCCGTCGTCCCTCGCCATCGCTGCACTGGCCAAGGTCAAGCAGTGGGAAAGCCCGGGCAATCAGGTGACCTTCGCCGAAGACGTTTCCCGCGTGGTTGAGTACAACATCCTCGACACCTCCACCGAAGGCGACCTGCTTAACCGCTACGGCGTGAGCTACTACGCCCGCACCATCCTCGGCGGTTTCTCGCTGCTGGGTAACCGTTCCATCACCGGCAAGTTCATCAGCTACGTGGGCCTGGAAGATGCGATCAGCCGCAAGCTGGTCAAGGCCGGCCAGAAAGCCATGGCCAAGAACCTCACCAAGTCATTCATGGACCAGGAGGTCAAGCGCATCAACGACTGGCTGCAAACCCTGGTAGCCGACGAAACCATTCCTGGCGGCAGCGTGTACCTGCACCCGGAATTGAACAGTGTCGAGAAGTACAAGAACGGCACCTGGTTCATCGTCATCGACTACGGCCGCTACGCGCCGAACGAACACATGATTTATCAACTCAACGCCCGCGATGAAATCATCGAGCAGTTCCTGGAGGACGTTCTCTAATGTTTACCAACCGAATCAGACAGGCCATGGCGGCCACCCTCCAAGGCCTGCCGCTGTCGGCGACGGTCACCTCGTTCGCACCGCCGAAGATCGACTTCGACATGGAACAGATGACCGGCGGACGTTTCATCGCCGAAGAAATGGCCAAGAGCGCCAAAGTGCTCAGCGCCACATTGGAGCTGCAAGGCGCGGGTCCGGAAATCATGCTTGCCCTGGGTGTGCGCCTGGGCGACGACATTTTGCTGAACGTGCGCGAAGCCGGCCAGGACCAGGATGGCAAGACTTACTTCACCTACCACACCATCGGCGGCAAGCTGAAAACGCTGACCGAGACAACGCTGAAGATGGGCGAAAAACCCGCCATCACCCTGGAGTTCTCCTGCCGCACCTACAACCGCCTGGAAAACGGCATCCCGGTAATCGACATCGACGTACGCACCCAGAAGTTCGTGCTCAACGGCGTCGACATCCTCGGTGATGCCCGTCGCGCGGTGCTGATGCCGTAAGCCCCCGGGAGCGGGTTTTCCCGCTCCCAAACTTCATCAAGGAATTGATTCATGGCCTGGATGCCTCCACTGCATATCCTCCTGTCCCCGATCACCGCCGACAGTGGCGCGAGGATCGAGCAGATTCAACTCAAACCGCTGTTCTATGCCGCGCAAAAAGACGCGCTGGCCCGGGCCGGTGACGATGAGGACGACCAGTTTTTCGAACTGGCGAAACTCGCCACCGGCCTGTCGGAAAAAGAGCTCGACCAGCTCAAACGCCCGGACTACGTGAGCATCGCGCAATACGTGCATGACATGTCGACCCGCCCGGCCTCGTTCTTCCTGGACGAGTCCCGCACGCCTGGCGACTCAAGCACCACCGAACAGGTGAATCTGCTGCTGCCGCTGAACGCAGCGGGCCGAACCCTGACCGATGTGACCCTGGAAATGCCCGCGCTGCGTGCCACCAAGGCGATGAAAAAACTCGCCACCAACAAGGAGCGCGCCGAGTTCATCACTGCTCACTGCAGCGGCCTGATGATCCCGGATCTCGCCGACCTCACCGTGCCCGACTGGACCGAACTACAAGGGCGTATCGACGATTTTTTAAACAAACCGGCGGACTTCTTTCGGAGCGCGACATCGAAGTAATTCTCGACATCGTGCCGCTCATTTACTCGGTAAATGAAGCGGAAATCCTGGACTGGGACGCCGGAAAAGCATTGCGCCGCTACGACATCGCGATCACTCGCCTTGGCGTCAAACAGGAGTAGAGCGGATGGCAGACAGGAAATTTGGATTGAAGTCGCTCATCGCCAGGGATGGCGAAGCGACTTACGGCTCGCTTGAAACGGCCGGGGCAGGCGCCAGCATCCAGCCCATCGCGCCGATGCTTGCAGGCCCGTCTTTGCTTGATGCCGTACCCAGGGACATGCCGGGCCTGGAACTGGCAAATGTCGGTGTGCAACTGGCGCAACTGGTCACGGGGCAGGCCCGGCTCATTGACACGTTGGAGAGGTTCAACGGCTCATTGCTCGATGTGATGGGGGCCCTGCAGGCCGGCAAAGGCAATAGCACGAGCGGCGCCTCATCCGATCCAGCCAAACCCTCGCAGGCGCTGGAAACGGCGATGACCGACCTGCATGAAGTGGTGGGGTTTGCCGGGCGTGAACGCACGCAACTGCGTGAGGCCAACCTGGCCATGGCGTCCGACCCAATGGTTGCCGCCAGTGGCGCAAGTGCTGTCGATCTAGCCAGGGTCGAGCAGGTAGGTGCCCGGTCCGGCGTCGGCAAGGACCTAAAAACTCGCCAGGCTGATTTGCTGCAGTTCGCCCGCGATTCCGCGATCATCGCCGCTGCCTTTCAGACCGATATCAAGACGGCCGGCGAGATGATGGGCGGCTGGCGTGGGTCGATGAAGCTGGATCGCCCGCAGGCGCTGGATCTGGCTGACGCCACCAACGTGCTGGGCTCCCACGCTTCGCTCAAGGCCGATGCGGTGGATATCGGTACGATTGTGCGTCAGAGCACGGCCGCGAGAATGTCGGGCATGCGCCCCGAACAGGTCGCGGCGTTCTCGGCGGCGTTGCTCACGGCCGGTAACAACCGGGCGTCTGCCGGGCTTGCGGTGGAAAAAGTCGGCACCGCGCTGGCCAAGGGTGACGGTGCCTCCGAGGGGCAGCGCGCTGCCTGGGCAGAGCTCAAGCTTGACCCGAAGCTGCTTGCGGCAGGCATGAAGCAGGACGCACCGCACACAGTGCTGACGGTCCTCGAAGCGCTCAAGGCGCAGCCCCAGGAAAGGCAGGCGGCACTGGCCACTCAGTTGTTCGACGGTAACCGCTCGATTCTGAGCCTGGTGCCGGTGATCGACACGGTGAAGCAGGCCTTCACGGCGGTGGCCGACAAGTCGACTTACGCGACTTCGGTCCTGGGCGACCAGGGCTCGGTCATGCGTTCGGCTACCGGTCGGGCAGACTCCACCAAAGCGCATGAACAGGCCTTCCAGGCCAGTACCACCCGCCTGGAAACAGCCTCCGATACAGCGATTGCGCCCCTGAAAAACGGCGCGCTGACGGTGCTGACCTCAGTGGTCAACGGCTTGGGCTGGCTGGCTGAATCGCTGCCCAAAGCCACGGCCGCCCTCGCATTGGCCGCCGTGGTGATGGTACCGCTGGCGAAGAAGCTTGGCGGTACTGTTGTGGACAAGGTCTTCGACAAGGTCGCCGGGAAAGTCCTGGGTGAGGGTGGCGCGCCCCGCGATGCAGGCGGCAACAAGTCCGACCCGTCCGGGAGCAAAGGGAGGTCACAAGGCAACGACACACGCCAGGTTGACCGCACTCCAGGCAAAAATCCAGGCCCGGATGCGCCCACGAAAACCGACAGAGCCAGCCGAATCGCGAGACGCGGATCGTTGGCGGTGGTGGTGGCGGACGCTGGTATCAATCTCATCAAGGGCGCGAACAACGGCACTCTGAAAGAGTCCGTTGGCGCCAGTGTGGGATCGATAGGCGGTGGCGTCGCGGGCGGTTTGGCCGGCGAGGTAGCAGGGCTGGCCATTGGGCGTGCCGTTGGCACGCTCGCAGGGGCGGCGCTGGGTTCGATTATTCCGGGCGCCGGCACAGTGTTGGGCGGTGTGATCGGCGGCTTTGCCGGTGGTGCAATTGGCAAGGTGGTGGGCGGTGTTGTCGGCACTTTCGTCGGCAGCGACGTCGGTGCCAGCCTCGGCGAGAAAGTCATGAGCAGCGACGACCGTCTCCCTCCACCCGAACAGGTCAGCCAAAGCCTTCCCAACGCTCAAACAGACAACCGCCAAATCAACTTCGCCCCGCAGATCAACATCACCGCCCCCGAGCAGGCCAGTTACCAAGCGCTGGCGGCGCTCGTCGTGCAACAGATCGAGGCGCAGTTCACGCCGCTCTCGATGGATAACCTGCTGGCGACGCGACGCGACGCGGCACTCACCGATGGAGCAGTCTGATGCGACAACAAATGGTGTTGGGCAGCTTTATTTTCGGGCTGTCGCGCGGGTTCGCCTATGCGACCCTCGACCGTAAGAGTAGCGGTGGCTGGGTCGCGCTGGACATCATTGCCGGCAAACCCAAGTCCAGCCAGACCGGCCAGGCCCTCGAAACATTGACCTTTGCCGGCAAGGCGGCGCGTGGCATTGGCATGGCCAGGCTCGACGAGCTGCGCGACTTGCAGGTCTTGCGTACACCGCTGCCGTTAGTGGACGGTATTGGCCGTAACTGGGGGCTGTGGACGATCAATTCGGTGGACGAGAAACAAGCCAACGTGATCGACGACGGCACGGCCATGCTGATCAATTGGACGTTGGTACTGGAGGAGTTCGTCAATGCGTAGAGTCCGAAGTATTGCCGGTGACTCAGTCAACCTGCTGCTCTACCGCGAAATGGGTCGCAGTGACGACGCCGCTGAGGAAGCACTGTGGCACCTCAACCCGGACCTCGCGGAACACGGGGCGGTATTGCCGGCCGGCATCGGTGTGATCGTGCCGGAACTGGACGCGCGCCCTGTCGCAAAAAAGCCGGTTTCGGTTTGGGATTAAGGAGGAACCATGGCACTTGGATTCACACCGATGGTGGAAATTTACGGGACCAATGCCGCGCTGCTCAACGAGCGATTATTGGAGTGGGAACACACCGATGCCGCAGGCTTCGTCTCCGACCAGCTCAAGCTGACCCTTGATATCGAAGGGCTTGAGGGCTTGCCCCGCCTGGGAGGGAGGATCGGCCTGCGGGTCGGTTATCTCGAAACCGGCCTGGAGGACAAGGGGTTGTTCAAGATTACCCAACGCACCCCGTACCTGTTCCCCATGCGCCTGGTGCTGGTGGCCACGGCAGCGCCGTTCGACCACGACGAATTCAAACAGCGCCGCACAGCCAGCCATGGGCCGACCACCCTGGGCGCACTGTTCCGCCAACTGACCACACGTTATGGATTCTCACCCAGGGTCGCGCCGGATCTGGACGCTGAAAAGATCGCTCACATCGACCAGACCAACGAAAGCGACATGAGCTTTCTGACCCGGCTTGCCAAGCGTTTTGATGCGGTGGCCAAGCCTGTCGAAGAACTGTACGTGTTGGGCCGTAAAGGCCAGCTCACCTCGTTGTCGGGCAAGCCGCTGCAAGAAGTGCGGCTGTCGGTCACCCGTGATAACCGTCCGGGCGACCACGGGTTTATCAGCGCCAGTTTTACCGAGACCAGCCGGGCCAAGTTCGAAGGGGCCCAAGCGTCCTGGTGGGATGCTGCTAGCTGCAAGAAGCGTGAGGTGGAGGTGGGCGGCGCGCCGTTCAAGGTGCTTGCTCAGCGCTACCAGAGCGAAGACGAAGCCAGGACGGCGGCCGAGGGCGAGATGCGCCGGGTTGGCCGTGAAGGCCTGCAGATCAATGTGATATGCCCCGGCAACCCGGCAACCCGGCGCTCCAGGCCGAAGGGCTGCTGATGCTGGATGAAACCTGGCCCGGCTTCATGCAGGGGCGCTGGTCCATCGACACGCTGACGGCCATCGGCAAACGCAAGGAAAGCTACCGATGCAGGATCAAGGCGACCGGGCTGTCATCACCTGAATGACGCGCTCGATCGGTCCCCTCTACCCACCCGCTTCGGCGGGTTTTTTATTGCCTGGTGAGGCGCCATGAAGATCACCCCTCTGGTCAGTCACCTGCGGGATCACTGCCCATCGTTCAACCAACACATCCGCGCCGGCCTCGACCTCGACGCGCTGCAAAACCTGCCAGTGCTCGACGCGCCCCAGGCGGTCGTCACGCCGATCTGCGACAAGGCCAGCCCTAACACTACGCAAAACAGCAGCCGCCAAACCCTGCGCGAGCATTTTGGCGTGGTGCTGGTGCTGGATTTGCCGGAAGGCCAGCACGCCCAGGCGATGGACCAACTGCATGCCCTGCGCGCCGAGGTCTGGCGGGCGCTGGTGGGCTACAAGCCCGAGGGGTTCTACGAGCCTATCCAGTACGACGCCGGCGAATGGCTGTTGCTCAGCAAGGTTCGCGGGTTGTACCGGCTGCGGTTTTTTCTTGAGAGCCAGTTGGGACGCAACCTCAGCACACAGCCAGCGGAAACCTGGCTCGAGCTTGAGCTGGACGCTCTGCCGTCCTTCAGCGGGGTGACGGTGCGGGTCGATGCCATCGACCCGGCCGACCCCAATCTGCAACGCCCAGGCCCCGACGGGCGCCTGGAAATGACGTTTTCTGCCGAGGTAAAACCATGAGCAAACGCATCACCGTACTGCCGGTTTCCGGCCGTGCCGTACCTGACCCGGAGGCGGGCGATCTGTTGCCGGCCGAAGGCCGCGAAGTCCCGGACAACGCCTGGTGGCGTCGACGTCTGGCCGATGGCGACATCACAACCAAAGCCGTCAAGGCGGCAAAACCACAGGGAGCCAAATAATGGCGATTGGATTCAGTCATATTCCGGCGGACATTCGTGTGCCGCTGTTCTACGCCGAGATGGACAATTCGGCAGCCAATAGTGCGTCGTCGGCCCTGCGTCGGCTGATCGTGGCCCAGGTCAACGACAACGTCACCAGCCCGGAAGTCGGCAGCCTGGTGCTGGTATCGAGCGCGGCCATGGCCAAACGTATCGGTGGCCAGGGTTCGATGCTGGCATCGATGTACGAGACGTTCCGCAAGAGTGACCCGGTGGGCGAGATCTGGTGCCTGCCGCTGCACAGTACCGAAGGCAGCGCGGCCAAGGCCGAGCTCAAGCTGACCGGCACCGCGACCCAAGGTGGCATTCTCAACCTGTACGTCGGCGGCACCCGCGTTCAAGCGACCGTGATCAATGGCGCGACCGCTGCCGTTGCCGCCACCGCTCTGGCGCTGAAAATCAACGCCAGTGCCGACCTGCCGGTCAGTGCGGTAGCCGCCGATGGCACCGTCACCCTGACCGCCAAATGGACCGGTGACAGCGGCAACGACATCAGTTTGCAGCTCAACCGCCTGGGCCAGAGCAACGGTGAACAAATCCCCGACGGCCTGACCGCCGTGCTTGGCAAAATGGCGGCGGGTGCCGGTGTACCGGACCAACTCGCGGCGCTGGCTGCGCTGGGCGACGAGCCGTTTGAATTCATCTGCATGCCCTGGGCCGACACTACCAGCCTCAACGCCTGGCAAGCGGTGATGGATGACAACAGCGGTCGCTGGTCCTGGGCCAAGCAACTGTTCGGTCACGTCTACACCGCCAAGCGCGGCACCATCGGCACCCTGGTGGCTGCCGGGCAAGGGCGTAACGACCAGCACGTGACCATCCAGGCCATGGAGCCGGGCGTACCGCAACCGTTCTGGGTTCAGGCAGCAGCCTTGGCTGCACGCACGGCAGTATTTATCTCCGCCGATGCCAGCCGTCCGACCCAAAGCGGCAGCCTGCCAGGCCTCGACCCGGCCGACGCCAGCGAGCGCTTCACCCTGACCGAGCGCCAATCGCTGCTCAACTACGGCATCGCCACCGCTTACTACGAAGGCGGTTACGTGCGCATTCAGCGGGCGATCACCACCTACCAGAAGAACGCTTTCGGCCAGGCGGACAACTCCTACCTGGACAGCGAAACCCTGCACCAGTCGGCCTTTATCGTGCGCCGTCTGCAGAAGAGTGTGATCACCAGCAAGTACGGGCGCCACAAACTCGCCGCAGACGGTACGCGTTTTGGCGCCGGCCAGCCGATCGTCACCCCGAGCACTATCCGCGGTGAGCTGATCGCCCAGTACGCCAAGCTGGAACTGGAAGGTCATGTGGAGAACGCCGAGCTGTTCGCCGAGCACCTGATCGTCGAGCGCGATAGCCAGGACCCGAGCCGGGTCAACGTGCTGTTCCCGCCGGATTACGTCAACGGGCTGCGGGTGTTTGCGCTGCTCAACCAGTTCCGTTTGCAGTACGACGCGGCGGTGTAACCCCGCGCTTTTCGCAACTGATTCCAGCCCGCCGAGTGCGGGCTTATTTTTGGGAGAAACATCATGGGTCAACTGATTGCGGGCACCTGCTACGTCAAAGTGGACGGCGCTCAACTGACCATCAACGGCGGCTGCGAAGCACCGTTGATGGCCGTCAAGCGGGAAACCGTGGTGCCGGGTTTCTACAAGGAAACCGACATCACTCCATCGTTCAAAGTCACCGCACTGCACACGCCGGACTTTCCATTGAAGCAACTGATCGCCGGCACCGACATGACCGTCACCTGCGAATTCAACAACGGCAAGGTCTACGTGCTGGCCGGTGCCTACTTGGTGGAAGAGCCAGTGGCCAAGGGCGACGACGCCGTGATCGAGCTGAAATTCGAAGGCATCAAGGGGACCTGGCAATGACCGATACGGTGAAGCTGCAAGTGGCCATCGAGGCCCACGGCGAGCCACTGACCGAACTCACCCTGCGCCGCCCGACGGTGCAGGAGGTGCGGGCGATCAAGGCACTGCCGTACAAGATCGACAAGGGCGAAGACGTGAGTCTCGACCTCGACGTGGCCGCCAAGTACATCGCGGTGTGCGCAGGCATTCCGCCGTCGTCGGTCAACCAGCTCGACCTGGTGGACTTCAACGCGCTGAGCTGGGCCGTCGCCGGTTTTTTCATGAGTGCGGCGCAGGCTCCGTCGCCGAGCTGATTGCGGTGGCCTACGACCTGGCCTGGTTCTGGAAGGTTGACCCCGAACAGATGCTGGCCAGGCCTTTGGATACGCTCCGGGAATCCCTGGAGCATGCGCAACGGATCAATGCGATGCAGCAGGTGCAGTGATGGCAGAAGCTCAGAAAGTAGAAAGTACCGCCGTGCGCCTGACCGGAATCGACCAGCTGTCGCCCAAGCTCGCTGCGCTGCAGGCCACGGTCGGGCGCTTCAGGCAGAACCTGGAACAGACGGGCCTCGGCAAGCTGGATATCGCCGGTTTGGTGAAGGGCGGCGGGCTGGCGGCACCGTTTGTCAGCGGTATCAAATCGGCGTTGGCATTCAAGGGGCAGGTTGGCGAGGTCAATGCTGCTGTGGGTCAAGGGGTTGCTGAATCGGCAGCGCAAGGGCTGGAGAATTTCAACGCCTCGTTGGACAAGGTATCAGTGGCTTTCGGTACGGCGCTGTTGCCAGCCGTCACGGCGGTGGTGGTCGGGCTGGAGCCGTTGCTGACCTCGGTGGCCCGAGTGCTTAGCGAGAATCCGCAACTGGTGCAGGGCCTCGCAGCGGGAGCGGTGGCGTTTACCGCTATTCAAGCGGCTGTCACCGGCGTGTCCCAAGCGCTGGGGCTGATGCAACTGGTGCTCAGCGCCAACCCGATAGTGTTGGTGGCCGTGGGCATTGCCGTGGCGGCGGGATTGATCGTCGCCAACTGGAAGCCGATTTCGGCGTTTTTTGTCGGGCTCGGCGAGCGGGTCATGGCGGCGATTGGAACCCTGGGCGCGCTTTTTCAGACGGTCTTTGCGTTTCGTCCGCTGGAACAGGTGATGCGCTTGTGGGGGCCGATCACAGGTTTTTTTGCAGGGTTGTGGACGTCGCTGAAGGTGATGGCGCAGCCGCTGATCGGCTTTTTCACCACACTGTTTTCCTGGTCGCCAATGGGTTTGATCGTCAACAACTGGACGCCGTTGAGCGGTTTTTTTGCGGCTCTCTGGGACTTGCTCAAGGCACTGAGCGTGCCGGTGGTCGAGTTCATGAAAAGCCTGTTCAGTTGGTCACCCCAAGGGCAAATCATTGCCAACTGGGGCGTGATCAGTGAGATGTTTGCGGCGATCTGGAGTGACTTCAAGCTCACCGCGCTGGCGGCTTTTACCATCGTCAGCAGTTACTTCGATTGGTCGCCTCTGGACAAGATCTCTGCCGTCTGGGGTAGCGTCAGCGCAGCATTTGCCTCGATCTGGAGCGATCTCAAGTTGCAGGCCCAGGACGCCTTTGTGGTGTTGAGTGGCCTGTTCGACGACTGGCATCCGATGGAGCAACTTGAAGCCATGTGGGCACCGGTGCTGAGCTGGTTCACCGCGCTGTCGGAGAAGCTTGCAGTGATCACCGCGCCGATTCGCGAGTTGTTCAACGGTGGGCTGGGTGAAGTGATCAACCAGGCGACCGGCAGTGTGCTGGAGTTGACCACCGAGCAACAGGAACGCAATGCCGAAAGCGCGCGTAACCCATCATGGTTCCGCAAGGGTCCTGGCTTGGTATCACCGCTGGCGTCCAGCTCCAGTTCGTTGCTGCAACAAACCGCTGCCAACAACCGCACGCAACTCAATGGCGACTTGCGGGTGAGCTTTGACAACGCACCGTCCGGCCTGCGGGTCGACCAGCCCAGAACCAACCAGCCCGGCCTGAGCGTCACCCCACGTGTCGGCTACCGTTCCCTGTCCCTTGGAGGCTCCAATGAGCTGGCGTGATCGTTTGTTGCCGGCGTCGTTTCGTGGCGTCGGGTTTTGGGTCGACCAGGCGAAAGTCCCGGTTGGCAAGAAGGGCCAGTTGCACGAATACCCTCAGCGCGACCTGCCGTTTTTTGAAGGGCTGGGCCAACAGTCCAGGGTGCATGAGCTGACGGCATTTGTAGTGGGCGAGGACTGCCTGGAGCAACGCGACAAGTTGCTCAAGGCCCTGGAGGAAGGCGCTGGCGAGCTGGTGCACCCTTGGCTTGGACGGTTGCAGGTCAAGGTCGGCGAATGCGAGATGACCCAGACTCGCCAGGACGGCGGGCTGGTGACATTTGCCCTGAAGTTCTATCCCGACGAACCCTTGAAGTTTCCCACTGCGGCGGTCAATACCCGCCAGCTGTTGCTGGTGTCAGCCGACAGTTTGCTGGGGTCGGCGGTGCTGCGTTTTGAGCAGGCCGTCGCACTGGTGAAACAGGCACGGGTGGGGATCCAGGCGTTGCGCAATGGCCTGGCCGAGGTTTACCAAGTGATTGAACAGCAGTTTGCCCCGCTGATTCAGTTGTATGGCGACCTGAACGCCTTGGTCAAAGCCATCAAGGATGTGCCCAAGCAATTGAGCGCCGAATTCAAGGGCTTGCTCGGCGATGTGAAGGACCTCAAGGCGTTCGCCCGCAGCGGCTATCGCGGCATGCTGGCCAACCTTTCGCAGCAGGTGGAAGCGGCTCGGACTATCGACGTGCCGAAGCTGACCACCGGCAAGGACAGCATGGCCGCCGCGCAGGCCACCGCCAATCTGGTACAGGATGCGTTGTGGGTGAACATCGCCCATTGGCTGGCGGACGTACCGGTGGCGACCAAGGCTGTGACCCTCAGTACCACGCCATCCCTGGCGCAACAGGCGGCACAGCCGGTGCAGCGCCGTGAAGTGCCGGTGGCCGACGATGTGCTGGTGCTGCGTGACCTTCTGAACGAAGCCATGTGGCAAGCCGCATTGAAGGCCGACGCCGGGCACTACATTGCGCTGAATGACTTGCGCCAACAGATGTTCACGCATCTGACGGCGGTGGCTTCGTCCGGTGTGCGACTGGTCAACCTGACGCCAATGCGCAGCATGCCCGCCTTGCTGTTGGCGTATCAGCGTTTCGGTGACGCGACTCGAGTGGGCGAGGTGGTGCAGCGCAATCGGGTGGCCCATCCGGGCTTTCTGCCACCGGCGGATCTGCAAGTGGTCAGGGAGTAACCCATGAACGAGTTGGACAATGCCGTCACTCTGACCGTGGACGGCCTGGATTATGGCGGCTGGAAAAGCGTGGAAATCAGCGCCGACCTGGAGCGTCAATTTCGCACCTTCACCCTCAACATTACCTGGCAATGGCCTGGGCAAACCCTGGCGGTGCCGATCAAGCCTGGAGTCCGTTGCCAGGTGCGCATTGGTTGCGATCTGGTGCTCACCGGCTTTGTGTTCAAGGCGCCCATCAGTTACAACGGCCAGCAGATCAGCCTGAGTATTCAAGGCGGATCAGTGACGCAGGACCTGGTGGACTGCGCTGCGATAAACCAGCCCGGCCAATGGCGCGGGCAAAGTGTATTGAGCATCGTCCGAGCATTGACGGCCACCTATGGGGTCGAGGTGCACAGCGAGATTGCCGAGACCACACGTTTGCAGACCCACAGCATCGTGCCCGGGGAGACGGTATTCCAATCCATCGACCGCTTGCTGACGCTGTATCGGGTGTTCTCCACCGACGATGCGGACGGACGCCTGGTGTTGGCATTGCCCGGTAGCGCAGGGCGTGCGAATGACCGCCTGGAACTGGGCAAGAACATCCTTTCGGCTAACGCACCGATGGACTTTGGCACGGTGTTTTCCGAGTACCGCGTCATCGGCCAGCACAAGGGCGATGATCAAAAAAACGCAGCGGCGGTCAGTGAGGTTTCAGGGAATTCCCGCGATGAAAAAGCCGCGCGAAAGCGCGTCACGATAATCAGCGAGCCGACGCAGTTGACGCCCGAACTGGCCCAGCAACGTGCCGACTGGGAACGCGCTACCCGTACTGGGAAAGCCCTGACAACTACTTACACCGTGCAAGGCTGGCGGCAGTCCAACGGCGATTTGTGGCGCCACAACCTGTTGGTGCGGGTGATCGATCCGGTGCTGGGATTTGACCAGGACATGCTGATCTCCAAGATTACTTATTCGCTCTCCGACCAAGGTTCGATCACCACGCTACAGGTGGCGCCGCCGTCCACCTTTGATGCCAATCCGTTGCCATCCGCTTAACCATCAAGGAATTTCCATGAGCCTACTGACTCGCCTGCTGGCGCGCGGCACTGTCGTGCTCGCCCACTCGGCCACCAAGCTGCAATCGCTGCAAATGCGCCTGACCGCAGGCGAAGTGAACGACGACATGGAGCACTTCGAACCCTACGGTTTTACCAGCAACCCGCTGGCCGGTGCTGAAGGCATCGCCACGTTCCTGGGCGGCGATCGCTCCCATGCCATCGTGCTGGTGGTGGCTGACCGTCGCTATCGGTTGCAGTCCCTGGCGCCGGGTGAAGTGGCGATCTACACCGACGAAGGCGACAAGGTTCACTTCAAGCGTGGGCGGGTGATCGACATTGAAACCGGCACCCTGAATATCCGCGCCAGCCACGCGGTGAACATTGATACACCGACCCTGACCCAGAGCGGCAAGATCATCTCCCAGGGCGATCAGATTGCCGGTGGCATCAGCCAGATCCGGCACGTGCATGTGGGCGTACAGCCCGGCAACGGCCAGTCTGGTGCGCCGGCGGGAGGCCAGTGATGTTTGTCTCCGACAACCTGAAAAATGCCCTGACCCGATCGGTGCTGATCAGCCTGTTCACCTGGCGCCGTGCCGCGCCGGACGATGCCGTGGAGGATGACGAGCGTTTCGGCTGGTGGGGCGACAGTTTTCCCAGCGTGGCCGACGATCGTATCGGCTCAAGGCTGTGGCTGCTGCGCCGGGTCAAGTTGACCCGCCAGACGCAACTGGACGCCGAATTCTATGCCCGCGAAGCCTTGCAATGGCTCATCGACGACGGGCATTGCAGCGCCATCGAAGTCCTCAGTGAACGCCTCGACGCCCAGCGGCTCAACCTGCGCACGCAGCTGACCCTGGCCGATGGCGAGCGCCTGGACATCAACCCTGATAACAGTTGGCAGGTGATCTATGCCTTTTGAAACCCCTTCGCTGCCGGTGCTGATCAAACGCACCCAAAGCGACCTGGCCAGCGATTCGCTGCGCCAGTCCGATGCCCAGGTCCTGGCGCGCACACTCAGTGGTGCGGCGTTCGGCCTGTACGGTTATCTCGATTGGATCGCCGAGCAGATCCTGCCGGATACCGCGGATGAATCCACCTTGGAGCGCATCGCCGCGTTGCGGTTGAACCAGGCGCGCAAGGCTGCAGTGGCCGCCAGTGGCAGCGTGAGTTTCACCGCGGCGGCGGGCGCGGTACTGGATGTGGATACGGTGCTGCAAAGCAGTGATGGGCGCAGCTTCAAAGTCACTGCTGCCGGCACGACCCATGCCGGCCTCAACACTGCCACCGTGCAGGCGATTGATGCCGGCACGCTGGGCAACGCTGATGCCGGGCTGAGCCTGATCGCGGTCCAGCCGCTGCAAGGTATTGGTTCGACTTTTACCGTGCTGGCGCCGGGGCTGACCGGCGGCGTGGCGCGAGAAACCCTGGAGTCGCTGCGGGCGCGGGTGATTCGTTCCTATCGCGTTATCCCCCAGGGCGGTTCAGCACAGGATTACGAGACCTGGTCCCTCGAAGTGCCCGGCATTACCCGCGCATGGTGTCGCGGCAATTACCTGGGGCCGGGGACGGTGGGGGTGTTCGTGATGCGTGACGACGACCCGCAGCCGATCCCCAATGCCGCGCAGTTGGCGCAGGTTCAAGCCCATATCGAGCCGCTGCGGCCAGTCACCGCTGATGTGTATGTGTTGGCGCCAGTGATGAAACCGGTGGCTTATCAACTGCGGCTGACCCCCGATACCAGCGCCGTGCGCGCGGCCGTCGAGGCCCAACTGCGGGACCTGCACAACCGCGAGGCGGGGCTGGGCGACACCTTGTTGCTGACCCATATCGCCGAAGCCATCAGCACTGCGACCGGCGAGACCGATCACACCCTCACAAACCCGTTGGCGGACGTTACAGCGGCGACCAATCAGTTGCTGGTGTTCGGAGGTATCACATGGCTGGAGTGAGAACCGCTGGCCAGTATCAAGAACAACTGATCGCCTTGTTGCCCAGCGGGCCGGCCTGGGATCTGGAAACCCTGCCGCAGTTGGAGACGGTGCTCAAAGGCATCGCCGAAGAACTCACTCGCATCGACGCCCGGGCCTGCGACCTGCAAAACGAAATGGACCCGGCGACCGTCAGCGAACTGGTGCCAGAGTGGGAAAGGGTGATGCAACTGCCCGATCCCTGCCTGGGCTCAAGCCCGCTGTACGACGACCGCCGCTTGGCAGTGCGTCGACGGCTGTTGGCGGTGGGCAGCCAGCGCGCCGCGTACTACATCGAAATCGCCCGCAGCCAGGGTTATCCCGACGCCAGTGTCACTGAGCATCACGCCCCGCGCATGGGCCGCTCGCGTTTCGGCGCTGCGCATTTTGGCACCTGGCAGGCGCACTTCATGTGGACCCTTAACACCGGCGGCCGCCAGCACCTGGGGCGGCGGTTTGGGGCGAGTTATTGGGGAGAGCGGTTTGGCGTCAATCCGGGCAATGCCCTGGAGTGCCTGATTCATCGCAGCGCACCTGCTCATACGCAGGTGCACATCAATTATGACTAGAGGGTAGAAGCGTGGATTATCCAAAGAGTGTGCCCAGTGTTGGGCTGGTGAATGGCAAGTTTGTGGATGAAAACCCGGTGACCGGGACGCCAGGGAGTTTGATTCCGGCGGCTTGGGGGAATGGGGTTACGCAGGAGATTGTTAATGCAATTACCGCGGCCGGTTTAGTGCCGAACGAGTCTCAAAATAATCAGCTAATGTTGGCGATTAAAGAGTTGGCAAAGCTGGATCCGCAGCAAAATTTTCCGATTCAGGTTTATCGCAAGAATTTGGTCATCAATGGCGGGTTTGATATTTGGCAGAGAGGTGTGGTCAATGTTGGGCCCAGTGTAGGCGGGTTTCTTGCCGATCGATTTCGCTGTGATTGGGACGGGGCTGCCGGGGTGAACATCTCTCGGCAGAGCTTTGCACCTGGTCAGACTGATGTATCCAACGAACCGCGGTTTTTCTTGCGCTGGCAGCAGGTGGTAGCCGGTTCGGGCGCAACCACTCATAAGATTTCGCAAAAAATTGAGTCGGTAAGAACGCTCGCTGGAAAAGTGGCGACGGTTTCGTTTTGGGTCCGTGGTGATGCGGCGCGTCGTGTGTCTTTTTCGATTACGCAGTACTTTGGCAATGGTGGATCTGTCCCGGCCACTATGCTGGTTAACTCGTTTCAGGTGACGAATGGTTGGACGAGGTGCCAGGCGACGTTTCAGGTTCCGTCCATTGCTGGCAAGACGTTGGGCGCTGGAGACAGCGACTGCCTGCGGATTGAGTTGGATCTTGCGCTGAATTCACTGCAAACGATCGACTTGGCTCAAGTGCAGTTGGAGGAAGGACCCGTAGCAACTCCCTTTGAGCGACGGTCTAGCGGGGAGGAGTTGAGACTTTGTCAGCGCTACTACGAGAAGACCTTTAGTCAAGATGTTGTACCTGGTGACGCGGCCGCATCTACGGCGGGTTCGCTGATTTCAATCGTCATGCAAGGGCAGGTGGCTTCTTCGGGCCAGCCGGCGACTCAGTGGTCTTTCAAGGTCGAGAAACGTGCGATTCCCAGCACAACGCTCTACCGCGCGCTTGGCACTGGAGCTCCCGGCCAATGGCGATCTGGCAGTGACCTGGTCTCATCGGGCAATGCGCGAACCTACACCGCATCAACCCGGTCCGTCTGGGTGGATAACTCGGATGTCGGTTTGGCCACGCAGTCCTATTACATCCACGCAGCGGCTGATGCCGAACTTTAGGAGGGTTTATGAGCTATCAGTTGACACATGATCCAGACACCGTTTTACGCTTGGTCGATAGAGCAACGGTTCCGCGTTCTCACCGTTTCTGGACCGAATATGAGCAATGGCTGGAGGAGGGCGGAATTCCCGTCCCACAGGACGGGCCAGACTCACGGAGTCTGGAGCGTGATTGGCGTAACTCTCAGATCGAGAGCATCAAGTGGCTACGTGAACGCCATCGAGATGAAGCCGATATGGCCGTAAGCACAACGCTGAGTGGCGCGCAGTTTTCTGAGTTGCTTGCCTATTTGCAGCAACTTCGAGATTGGCCTCAGGCTGTGGAGTTCCCGGAAATGGGCGAGCGTCCAAAGGCTCCAAGCTGGATTTCACAGCAGGTGGAGTAGTACCTGACGGAGTTTTTATGCAAATTTCGCAGCTTCAGGCAATCTTGCCTGGCGCCGGCCTTAGAGCCGGCGTTTTTATATCTGCTTTAAACGCTGCCATGGCCCACTACCAGATCACCACCCCCAAACGCATCGCCGCCTTCCTCGCTCAAATCGGCCACGAATCCGGCGAACTACGCTACGTGCGTGAACTGGGCAGCGATCAATACCTGAGCAAATACGACACCGGTACCCTGGCCGCCCGCCTGGGCAACTCCCCCGAAACCGACGGCGATGGCCAGAAGTATCGCGGGCGTGGCCTGATCCAGATTACTGGCCGGCGCAACTATCTGGCATGCAGCCAGGCGTTGTTCGGCGATGAGCGTCTGTTGCAGCAACCGGAGTTGCTGGAGCAGCCGCAATGGGCGTGCGAGTCCGCCGCGTGGTTCTGGCAGAGCAATGGCTTGAACGAACTGGCCGACAAAGACCAGTTCACCACCATCACCCGACGCATCAATGGCGGCCTTAACGGTCTGGAGAACCGTCTGCAGTTGTGGGCCCGGGCGAAGGCGGTGTCATGGGTTTCCTGACGTCGTATCGCCTGCTTGGCTTTTTGCTGTTGTTGGCCGTTTCGGCTGGGGTTGCCTGGCAGGTACAGGCCTGGCGGTATGGCACACAACTTGAGCGCCAGGAGGCTCTGCATGCAGAAGCGCTCAGCCAGCAAAGCCAGTCTGCACAGCGTCAACAAAAGGCTGAACAGGACAAACGGCTGGCACTGGAGCAACAACTCAGCGCCAGCGACCAACAACACACCCGGGAGCTTTCCGATGCACAGCGTGATCAGGCTCACTTGCGGGATCGCCTGGCCACTGCTGATGTGCGGTTGTCAGTCCTTCTCGACACCAGCGACCCAACCAACGGCTGCCCAATGCCAGCCACCGCCACCTCCGGCAGCGTGGTTCATGCAGCCCCGCGAGCCCGACTTGACCCGGCGCATGCTCAACGAATTATCGGCATCACCGACGACGGCGATAACGCGTTGATCGCCTTGCGTGCTTGCCAGGCGTATGTCCAGGCCGTCACGCGTTAGTCTCTTGTAACTTGCATGGCCCATGGGCTCCTGTAGGGTAGGCAAACGCCCGCCCACCCCAGGAGACGACCGTGAAGGAAATTACTCAACTCGCCGCTGAACTTGGCCGACGCTTGCAGGTGCTCAATGCCCACGTCACCACCGCCGAGTCGTGCACCGGCGGCGGTATCGCCGAGGCCATCACGCGGATTCCCGGGAGTTCGGCCTGGTTCGAGGCAGGCTATGTCACGTATTCCAATCGCCAGAAGACTCGGCAACTGCATGTGCCGGAAGAATTGTTCACCAAAGTGGGTGCCGTCAGTCGCGAAGTGGTGGAGGCGATGGTGCGGGGCGCCCAGGAGAAAAGCCTGGCCCGATTTGCCGTAGCGGTCAGCGGCGTCGCCGGGCCCGATGGCGGTTCTCCGGACAAGCCGGTGGGCACTGTATGGCTGGCCTGGGGCGTGGGCGATGAGATCACCGCCGAGCTCGAACACTTCCCCGGCAACCGCGACGAGGTCCGCCGACAAACGGTAAAGGCCGCGCTAGAGGGCTTGTTGCGACGAGCTGCAGCAGAAATAGAAAATCAGGGGTAGGCGATCACGGATCTTTGTGGAACAATACTGTCTACTTATACAGGTGTTGGCCGCCAGGCCTTATTGATTACGTGAGGACTTTAATGGACGACAACAAGAAGAAAGCCTTGGCTGCGGCCCTGGGTCAGATCGAACGTCAATTCGGCAAGGGTGCCGTAATGCGTATGGGCGATCACGACCGTCAGGCGATCCCGGCTATCTCCACTGGCTCTCTGGGTCTGGATATCGCGCTCGGCATTGGCGGCCTGCCAAAAGGCCGTATCGTTGAAATCTACGGCCCTGAATCTTCCGGTAAAACTACCCTGACCCTGTCGGTGATTGCCCAGGCACAAAAAATGGGCGCCACCTGTGCGTTCGTCGATGCCGAGCACGCCCTGGATCCAGAATACGCCGGCAAGCTGGGCGTCAACGTTGACGACCTGCTGGTTTCGCAACCGGACACCGGTGAGCAAGCGCTGGAAATCACCGACATGCTGGTGCGCTCCAATGCCATCGACGTGATCGTCATCGACTCCGTGGCAGCCTTGGTACCCAAAGCTGAAATCGAAGGCGAAATGGGCGACATGCACGTAGGCCTGCAAGCCCGTCTGATGTCCCAGGCCCTGCGTAAAATCACCGGTAACATCAAGAACGCCAACTGCCTGGTGATCTTCATCAACCAGATCCGTATGAAGATCGGTGTGATGTTCGGCAGCCCGGAAACCACCACCGGTGGTAACGCGCTGAAGTTCTACGCTTCGGTCCGTCTGGACATCCGTCGTACCGGCGCGGTGAAGGAAGGTGACGAGGTTGTCGGTAGCGAAACCCGCGTTAAAGTCGTGAAGAACAAGGTGGCTCCGCCGTTCCGTCAGGCTGAGTTCCAGATTCTCTACGGCAAGGGTATCTACCTGAACGGCGAGATGATCGACCTGGGCGTGCTGCACGGCTTCGTCGAGAAGTCCGGTGCCTGGTATGCCTACAACGGCAGCAAGATCGGTCAGGGCAAGGCCAACTCGGCCAAGTTCCTGCAGGACAACCCTGAGATTGCCACGGCGCTTGAAAAGCAGATCCGCGACAAGCTGCTGACCCCGACTGCCGACGTCAAGTCGACGTCCACCCGGGAAACGGCTGACGACATGGCCGACGCTGACATCTGAGCCAAACGATGAGCGTTGTACTGGATACACCCGTCGCCGTAAGGCGCACTGCAATGGACCTGCTCGCACGACGCGAGCATGGTCGAGTCGAGCTGACGCGTAAACTGCGTCAGCGCGGCGCAGATCCTGAGATGATCGACGCAGCCCTCGACCGCTTGACGGAAGAAGGGCTGTTGTCGGAATCCCGTTACCTCGAAAGTTTTGTCTCCTACCGAGCTCGATCCGGCTACGGCCCTGCGCGAATTCGTGAAGAGCTAAGCCAGCGTGGCCTGCAACGTGCTGACATCGAACTCGCTTTGCGTGAGTCCGGCATCAGTTGGCAGGCGCAATTGGAAGATACCTGGCGTCGCAAGTTTGCCGGTCATCTGCCTATTGATGCGCGGGAGCGGGCGAAGCAAGGTCGCTTTTTGAGCTATCGCGGATTCTCGATGGAGATGATCAGCCGCCTGTTGAGTGGTAAGGATCTGGATGACTAAGCCAACTGAGCGCTTGGTCCAGGCCATGTAGAGATTATCTGTGTGGTGGCCTGTTCAGGCACAGTTAAAGCAAAAAGGCCCGCTATGAAAATAGCGGGCCTTTTTTCGTTTCAGTGTCAGGTCACGCCGTCTCCGTCACCCGCTGCTGCGTTTTCCCCTGAGCCTCGGCCCAGTTTTCCGGCAAGTTGATGTAATCCACCAATTCCCGCAACCGGCCTTGATCGCGCCCATTGAAGTTGAATACCAGCCGCGTCAAATGGCTGAAGCTTGGCTCGTCATGCTCTTCGCCGGTGTACGCAATCTGTTGGAAGTCGCCACTGAGGCGAAGACTGGCAAATGCCTCCTGCAGGTGGGCCAGTGCGTGGTCACTCAACGGATGATGCATGCGAATCACAAATTGGCGCTTCAGCCAGCGAGTGGAGTGGAAGTTCGCATAGAACTGATTGATCTCTTCCACCGCCTCTTCAGCGTTGTATACCAGGCGGACCAGCTTGAGGTCGGTGGGCAGGATATAGCGATTGGCTTCAAGCTGGCTGCGGATAAAGTCCAGGGCGCCTTGCCAGAAGCTGCCACCCGGTGCATCCAGCAGTACCACTGGAACCAGCGGGCTTTTGCCGGTCTGGATCAGGGTGAGTACTTCAAGCGCCTCATCCAGGGTGCCGAAACCGCCCGGGCACAGGATCAAGGCATCGGCTTCCTTGACGAAGAACAGCTTGCGGGTAAAGAAAAAGTGGAAAGACAGCAGGTTCTCGGTGCCATCGATGGTCGGGTTGGCGTGCTGTTCAAAGGGCAGGGTGATGTTGAATCCCAGGCTGTGTTGCAGGCCAGCTCCTTCGTGGGCGGCCGCCATAATGCCGCCGCCGCCGCCGGTAATCACCATCAGGTCAGAGCGCGCCAGAACGGCGCCCACTTCCCGTGCCAATGCATACAGCGGGCTTTCCACCGGTGTGCGCGCCGAGCCGAACACCGTGACTTTGCGTCGGCCCTTGAATTGTTCAAGCACACGGAAAGCGTGGTCCAGTTCGCGGATGGCCTGCAAGGTGATCTTGGCGTTCCAGCGGCTGCGGTCGTCCTGGGCCATGCGCAACACGGTGAAGATCATGTCGCGATAAAGCGGGATATTTGGGCTGTTGGGGGCAATCAGGTGAAGTTGCGCTTCGACCTGCTGCGTGAGGTCGGTGCCGTTTTCTTCAAATTGACGGATCAGGAGTTCATTCGGTTCGTAAGGCATTCAACTTCTCCTTCTTCACAGAACCCTGGGTGCCGGCGAGAAATTCGTCGGGACCACGACACTGCATGTGTCGTTGCCTCTGATTAACGAGGTGGGCGAAACCGGTTCTGTATGTTCCTTATGTTTAAAAAACTTTGCACTGCACGCACAGGAGGGCAACCCTCTTTTGCCCTGAAAATGTTACAGAACAGTGTGAAAACCCGATGTTCCAGGCTTTCAGGATGAATTGATCATGAGCCTATAAAGTCTTGGCTGGCAACCGCTTATTGATCACTTCTGAGGGAGTTTAGACGTTGCCGCGAACGGGCACTTACGGATAGTTCGGTGGGGCATATTGCGCGCCGCTGATCAGCGGCGCGCGACAGGGGGCATTGCTTATTTTTTCTTCTTCGCAGCAGCCGGTGCGGGGCAGTCTGCTTCCTGGAACTTGACCGACGCCACCGGGCGGTTGGTTTTATTCTCGGTAATGTCGTAGCGCATGATCGCACCCTTGGCCATCAGCTCGCGATAACCCTTGTTCAGGCACACGCTTTGACCCAGCTGGAAGTACACAGCCTTGGGGTTGGCGCGCATTTGCTCGGCGCGGTCGGGCAGTACGCTGAGATGGTCAATCAGCTGCAAGCCTTCAACGGTGTAGGCCACTTCCAGGGTCTTGTCGTCGATTTCCCGTGGCAGGTCTTTGTTGGTTTCCTCTGCGACGCTTTGCAGCTTTCTGTTCAGTTGGGCCTCCAGCAACGAGGCCGCTTGGGCACCCAAAGGCAAGACCAACGCCAAGGCGACGGACGGAACAACAATGCGCAGCATAAGACGCAGCATAAAACTCTCCTGATTCGGTTACTGGTGCATAGACCAGCCACTGCGCTGTGCGTTCAGTGGCGCGGGATTATAGGTGACCGCCTGCCATTACGGCCAGCTATTGCCGGGAAGTGCAGGTAGGCGAGGGTGCCTCTGGTAAACTGCGGTAACTTTTGCCTTCCTGAGTTCTATCCGTGTCGATTTTTACTTTCCTGCGGCGCATCCGATGAGCCATGCCGTGTCCCGTTTGCGCACCCAGCGCCTGGCGCGCGCCGTAAAGCCGTTTGTGGCGCGAGGCTCGCGTGCCGAGCGCTGCCCCGGCTGCCGGGTAATTCCCGAGTATTGCCTGTGCGCGTGGCGGCCCAAGGTCCAGGCCAAATCCGGCATGTGCCTGCTGATGCATGACGTAGAGCCGATGAAACCCAGCAACACCGGCTGGCTGATTGCCGATGTGATCAACGACACGACGGCGTTCCCCTGGTCGCGGACTGAGGTCGAACCCGAATTGCTGACCTTGCTGGCTGATCCGCAATGGCAACCGTACATCGTATTCCCCGGCGAATTCGTGGCCCCGGAGCGGGTGGTCAATCAGGTCAAGCTGGAGGAGGGCAAGCGCCCACTGTTCATTTTGCTGGACGGCACCTGGAGTGAGGCGCGCAAGATGTTCCGCAAGAGCCCGTACCTGGAGCACTTGCCGGTGCTGAGCCTGGCGCCCGAGCAACTGTCGCGCTACAAGCTGCGCCGCTCCAAGCGTGATGACCACTTCTGTACCGCTGAAGTCGCCGCGCTGTGCCTGGAACTGGCTGAAGACCAGGCGGCCAGCGAAGTGCTGGATGCTTATCTGGATGTATTCAGCACCCACTACCTGGCCGCCAAATTTCAGCTGGCGCTGGACCCGGCCGATGTCGTCCATACTCGCCTTGCACCTTATCTATAGGTGTCATGGCCAGCCGACCTTTGCATGATGGCCGCGCAAATGCGCAGCCCGCTAGAATGGCCACGGGCGTAGCGCTTGACCACCCAGGCTACGCTGGGCATGCTTGGCGCCGATTGGGGCGCTGTCACCGATTGGATACGTCGTCTTTTGACGTTGAGCGCGCCCTTTGGTGACTGCTGGCCTGGCAGCCACCTTGCGTGTTGGCGAGCACTGAACCCATCAGTGCCCCCATAAAAAACAGGATCATTTAATAAATGGCCACATACGAAATCCTGATTGCCGATGACCACCCGCTGTTTCGCAGCGCGCTGCACCAGGCGGTCACGCTGGGCCTGGGGCCAGATGTACGCCTCGTCGAAGTGGCCAGCATTGCCGAGCTGGAAACCCGCCTCACTGAAAAATCCGACTGGGACCTGGTTCTGCTGGACCTGAACATGCCCGGTGCCTACGGTTTTTCCGGGCTGGTGCTGTTGCGCGGGCAATACCCGCAGATTCCGGTGGTGATGGTCTCGGCCCAGGAAGAGGCTTCGGTGGTGGTGCGCTCCAAGGAGTTCGGTGCCAGCGGTTTCATTCCCAAGTCCAGCTCCATGGAAGACATCCAGAAAGCCGTGCGCACGGTGTTGGATGGCGATGTCTCCTGGCCGCCGCAGGCCTTTGAAGAGATCAATGTCTCCGACGAAGCCAAGGCCGCCCGTGATGGCCTGGCCAGCCTGACGCCCCAGCAGTTTCGCGTGCTGACCATGGTCTGCGAAGGCTTGCTGAACAAGCAGATTGCCTACGAGTTGAGCGTGTCGGAAGCGACCATCAAAGCCCACGTTACGGCGATTTTCCGCAAGCTGGGCGTGCGTACGCGGACCCAGGCGGCGCTGCTCTTGCAACAACTTGAGTCAATTTCGCAGCATTAAGACGCTGTTCATTCACGTTTTTTTGACTTTGCGTGCTCTAGTTTCCCCACACCTTTTTGCTCAGTTGCCTACTCTATGTCGCCTTTCAAAGGTCAAACCGGTATCAAACGTATCTTCAACGCGGGGGGATATTCCCTGGATGGCCTGCGTGCGGCATTCACCGGCGAGGCGGCTTTTCGTCAGTTGGTGTTGCTCAACGTCATCCTGATCCCGCTGAGTTTCTTCCTGAATGTCACCCGGGTAGAGCGGGCGCTGCTGATTGCGGTGTGCTTGCTGGCGTTGATCGTCGAGTTGCTCAACTCCGCAGTTGAAGCGGCGATCGACCGGATTTCCCTGGACCTGCACCCCTTGTCGAAAAACGCCAAGGACATGGGCAGCGCCGCGCAGTTCGTCGCGCTGACCATGATTACCCTGGTGTGGGCCGTGATCCTGATCTAAGCAATGGTCGGCAGTACAATCTCGTCGCTGCGCTGCACCCCGGCGGTAAAGGAACGGCACAGCTCGAGAAATTCGCGCATGGCCGAGGTCTGGTACTTCTGCTTGTGCCAGATGAAGTAGAACTGCCGGGCCAGGTCCAGGTCCGGGGTTTCCACCGGTACCAGGCTGCCGCGCCGGAAGGCGTCGCGCAGCGCCAGTCGGGAAATGCAGCCAATCCCCAATCCTGATTCCACCGCCCGTTTGATCGCCTCGGTGTGTTCCAGCTCCAGGCGGATATTCAGCGCGCTGCGGTGATGCCGCATGGCCTGGTCAAAGGTCAGGCGCGTACCGGAGCCTTGTTCCCGCAGGATCCACGCCTCATGGGTCAACTCTTCCATGGTTGCCTGGCCGCGCTTGGCCAGATGATGCTGGGGCGCACAGAACACCACCAACTCGTCTTCCACCCAGGTTTGCACCTCGATGTCCGGGTGGCTGCAGTCACCTTCGATTAGACCCAGATCAATTTCGTAGTGCGCCACCTGATGCACGATATGCGCAGTGTTCTGCACATGCAGCTTCACTTGGCTCTCGGGATGCTGCTGCATGAAGCTGCCGATCAGCAGCGTGGCCAGGTAATTGCCGATGGTCAGGGTCGCGCCGACAGCCAGGGAGCCGAAGCCCGACTTGCCGTTGAGCAGGTCCTCGATCTCCTTGGCCTGGTCCAGCAGCGCCACTGCCTGGGGCAATAGCTGATGCCCGAGGGCGTTGAGGCTCAGGCGTTTACCGGCGCGGTCGAATAATTGGCAGCTGGATTGACGCTCCAGCTCGGTAATCGAGGTGCTGGCGGCGGATTGAGATAAGGCCAGAAGGCCAGCAGCGCGCGAGACGCTTTCCTGCTGGGCGACGGCGACGAAGACTTGCAGTTGACGTAGAGTAAATCGCATATCGATATAACCGATAACCCTTATCTTAATAATCCAGTTAACAGATATTGTCGCCGCCATTAGAATGCTGTGCAATTGCGCATCCATCATTTGGCGCAGACCCATTTCCAGGAGTCCCCCGTACATGAGCAACATGAACCACGAGCGTGTCCTCAGTGTTCATCACTGGAACGACACTCTGTTCAGCTTCAAGTGCACCCGCGATCCGGGCCTGCGCTTCGAGAACGGTCAGTTCGTGATGATCGGCCTGCAACAGCCTAATGGCCGCCCGCTCATGCGCGCTTACTCCATTGCCAGCCCGAACTGGGAAGAGCATCTGGAGTTTTTCAGCATCAAAGTGCCCGATGGCCCGCTGACTTCCCAATTGCAGCACTTGAAGGAAGGCGACGAGATCATCATCAGCAAAAAACCGACGGGCACCCTGGTGCTTGACGATTTGAAGCCGGGCAAACACCTGTACCTGCTCAGCACCGGTACCGGCCTCGCGCCATTCATGAGCGTGATCCAGGACCCGGAAACCTACGAGCGTTTCGAAAAAGTGATCCTGTGCCACGGCGTGCGTTACGTCAACGAAGTCGCCTACCGCGAATTCATCACCGAGCACTTGCCGCAGAACGAGTTCTTCGGCGAGGCCCTGCGTGACAAGTTGATCTACTACCCGACCGTGACCCGCGAGCCGTTCGAAAACGAAGGCCGCCTGACCGACCTGATGCGCAGCGGCAAGCTGTTCAGTGACATCGGCCTGCCGCCGATCAATCCTGAAGACGACCGCGCCATGCTGTGCGGCAGCCCGAGTATGCTGGATGAAACCAGCGAAGTGCTGAACAGCTTCGGTCTGAAGGTTTCCCCGCGTATGCGTGAGCCGGGTGACTACTTGATCGAGCGTGCGTTCGTCGAGAAGTGACCGTGGGTCACTTGTAGGAGCGAGCTTGCTCGCGAAAAACGTTAACGATAACGCGGGTATCCTGGATTAGCGCGGTGTACTTGCGTTCTTCGCGAGCAAGCTCGCTCCTACAGGTGACTGAGTCACCAAAGAAAAGCCCGCGTTGCCTGTAAAGGCAGCGCGGGCTTTTTTGTTTTCGGGATTTACTTGGCCGCAATCACTTCCAGCACACAAATCATCCCGGCCTCGGGATAGTGCCACCGCACGTCCACATCCCAGAACTGCGCCCCATATTCCCGCTCTGGCCCCGGCGTTTGGTACGCCGGCCGTGGGTCCTGCGCCAGACACTGCTCGATCAACGCCACCAATGGCTCGTCAAGGCGCTGAGCGTGGCCTTGTGCCTGTTGCAGCGCAGTCTTCAGCCACTGCACGGGAATCAGCTGTGGCGCAGCGCTGGCGATGCTGTTGGTCGCGGTATCAACGATGTCTGCGTACGGCACGTACGGCTTGATATCGAGAATCGGTGTGCCATCCAGCAGGTCGATGCCGGATATCCACAGGCGGCCGTCCTCCACCTTGTCCAGCTTGACCACCGATTGGCCAATGCCATTCGGCCGGTGGGTCGCGCGAGTAGCGAACACACCCATGGACTTGTTGCCCCCCAGGCGCGGCGGGCGCACTTTCAGGCGGGGCTTGTCTTCCAGTGCCTGGTGGAACAGGAACAGCAGCCACACATTGCTGACCTGCTCCAAACCCTGCACCGCCTCACCCTGGTCGAACGGCGCCACCAGTTCCAGCACGCCTCGGGCGGCGGGCGCCAGTTGTGGCTGGCGCGGGATGGCGAACTTCTCCTTGAAACAGGAGCGGACAAAACCGATGGGCGAGACGGTGTAGGTCACGGGCTTACGCGAACGCGCAGGGTCAGGCCCTTGAGGAAGTTGCGCAGCAACTGGTCACCGCAGGTGCGGTAGTTGGTGTGGCCGAACTTGCGGAACAGCGCGCTCAGCTCAGGCTTGGACACCGGAAACTCCGAAGCCTTGAGGATCGCGTGCATGTCGTCTTCCTTCAGTTCGAAGGCAACGCGCAGTTTCTTCAGGATGATGTTGTTGGTCACCGGCAGTTCAATTGGCTGCGGTGGGCGGGTTTCGTCCTTGCCGCGCTTGAAGATCACCAGGCCATCGAGGAAATGCGCCATGACTTCATCAGGGCAGAACACGAAGCCTTCTTCCTCGTCTTTCTTGAGGTAGGTCAGCAGGTCGTCCTTGGTGACTTCCATGCCGCCGAGCTTGATGATCTCGACCATCTTGTTGTCGCTGATGTCGAGCATGTAGCGCACACTGCGCAGTACGTCGTTGTGAATCATGGTGGGCAATCCTGGTCATTCAACTGTGGACACCGCCCAGGCAGGCGGTATCGAGAGATTCGGCGGCGAAAAAAGTCTTAGAACTTTTCTTTGCCGGACAGATAACGCCATTGGCCTACCGGCACTTTGCCGATGGAGACTCCGCCAATGCGGATGCGTCGAATGGCGACGACTTTCAGGCCAACGGCTTCGCAGAACAAGGCAATCACACCCGGTTGCGGGTTTTTCAACGCAAAGCGCAGGCGGTTCTCGTTCTGCCAGCTGGCTTTCACCGCTGGCAATTCCTTACCTTTGTAGGTCAGGCCGTGGTTGAGGCGGTTCAGGCCGTGGGCGACCATGTCGCCGGACACTTCCACCACGTATTCCTGTTCGATCTTGTTCGCGTCAGCGGTCAGCTTGCGCAGGATCTTCCAGTCCTGGGTGAACACCAACAGGCCGCTGGCCTTGGCTTGCAGGTCGCTGCTGGCGGTCAGGCGCAGGAAGTGGCCTTTGAGCGGGCGCTTGCTGAAGCGGTGTTCTTCCGACAGGGTCTCGGCGTTGATCGACGCCATGGCCGTCTCGGCATCCACACCGGCAGGCGCGTGGAACAGGATGGTCACCGGCTCCGGTGCAGTGGCCTTGGCCTCAGGGTCAAGCTCGACCTTCTGGGTGGTGACCTTGAACTGCGGCTCGTCGATCACTTCGCCGTCCACCGTGACCCAGCCGCCTTCGATGAACAGCTCAGCCTCCCGACGGGAGCAACCGACCAGTTCGATGAGGCGTTTGGAGAGGCGTAGGGGTTCAGTCATGACAAGGGCCGAAACAAAAGGGGGCGGCTATTGTACCTGTGTGGCGCCGGTTAATCCCGGCTCCATTTCATTTAGCCGCGACGTGCCTGTTGCTGGGCCTGGCGCAAACGCATGTGCAGCAACGGATAAGGCTGGCCCATGCCGTCATGGTCCGTGCGTCCGATCACCTCAAAGCCTTGCTTGAAGTAAAAACCCAAGGCCTGCGGGTTCTGTTCGTTGACGTCGAGTTGGTCGGCGTTCATGGACTCGATGGCATAGCGCAGCAATTGCCGGCCTAGGCCCTGGCCACGGTGCTCGGGATCGATAAACAGCATCTCGACCTTGCCCGCCGCCACTCCGGCAAACCCGGTGATGCGTTGGCGCGAGTCCTTGGTGCAGATCAGCATCACCGCGTCGAGGTAGCGGGTCAGCACCAGGTTTTTCAGCAACTCGATGTAACTGTCCGGCAGGAAATCATGGGTGGCCCGCACCGAAGCCTCCCAGATACGGGTCAGTTCCTGATAGTCGCTGGATTTGGGTGTATGGATAACCGAATGCTGACGCATGCCCGCTGCCCCTTGCTGATGTTTGGCGCTGATGGGCCAAACGATAGACCTAAAAAAGCCCCGCATCTTGTCCAGAAGCAGGGCTTTTTCAATTCTTTACATCTTATGCGCGCTTTTCAGCCCACAGGTCGTACTCGTCGGCGTCGGTCACGGTGCACCAGACCTTGTCACCCGGCTTCAAGTCGCTGGCATCGTCGATGAACACGTTGCCGTCGATTTCCGGCGCATCGAAGAAGCAACGGCCAACCGCGCCTTGCTCGTCGACTTCGTCGATCAGTACTTCGATCTCACGGCCGATGCGCAGTTGCAGGCGCGCCGAGCTGATGGCCTGCTGGTGCGCCATGAAGCGCTCCCAGCGGTCCTGCTTGACGTCGTCCGGCACGATGGCAGCGTCCAGCAGGTTGGCCGGAGCACCTTCCACCGGGGAGTACTGGAAGCAGCCGACGCGGTCCAGTTGGGCCTCGGTCAGCCAGTCCAGCAGGTACTGGAAGTCTTCTTCGGTTTCGCCGGGGAAGCCGACGATGAAGGTGGAACGGATGATCAGTTCCGGGCAGATCTCGCGCCAGTTCTTGATGCGCGCCAGGGTCTTGTCTTCGAAGGCCGGGCGTTTCATGGCCTTGAGGATCTTCGGGCTGGCGTGCTGGAACGGGATGTCCAGGTACGGCAGAATCTTGCCGGCGGCCATCAGCGGGATCAGCTCGTCAACGTGCGGGTACGGGTAAACGTAGTGCAGGCGCACCCATACACCGAGGCTGCTCAGGGCTTCGCAGAGCTCGGTCATGCGGGTTTTCACCGGCGCGCCGTTCCAGAAACCGGTGCGGTATTTGACGTCGACGCCGTAGGCGCTGGTGTCCTGGGAGATCACCAGCAGCTCTTTCACGCCGGATTTGACCAGGCGCTGGGCCTCGTCCAGTACGTCACCCACCGGGCGGCTTACCAGCTTGCCGCGCATCGACGGGATGATGCAGAAGCTGCAGCTGTGGTTGCAGCCTTCGGAAATCTTCAGGTACGCGTAATGGCGCGGAGTCAGCTTGATGCCTTGCGGCGGCACCAGGTCGATCAGCGGGTTGTGGTCCTGGCGCGGCGGCACTACCTGGTGCACGGCGTTGACCACTTGCTCGTACTGCTGCGGGCCGGTCACGGCCAGCACGCTCGGGTGCACGTTGCGGATGGTGCCTTCTTCCACGCCCATGCAGCCGGTGACGATCACCTTGCCGTTTTCCTTGATGGCTTCGCCGATCACTTCCAGGGACTCTGCCTTGGCCGAGTCGATGAAGCCGCAGGTGTTGACCACCACCACGTCCGCGTCCTGGTAGGTGGACACGACGTCATAACCTTCCATGCGCAGTTGGGTAAGGATGCGTTCGGAGTCGACCAGAGCCTTTGGGCAACCCAGGGATACAAAGCCGACCTTGGGGTTGGCTTTTGCGATGGTGGTGGACATGTCTAACCTCGGTATTGAATGACGCCGCCAGTCGTGCACGAAAGGCTGCGGACGGGCGCTTAGCGCGCCTCTGATCAAAAAGTGCGCAATTCTATCGACGGGAATCGCTCTTGACCAGCTTTATGCAGGGAAATACGACGAGTGCTGCGCTATGCTTCGCGCCGTTGCACCTGAGTGAATTTCCTCGGTCAATAAATCGTCTGTAACGAGAAGTAAAACAGCGCATGCTGTGGACAGCATAGGCGCCCGCAGCAGGCGCGCTGTTTATAAAAGACCGCAGGTCAAAGGGCAGGAGTGGTTGATGGGTCAGGCAAGTAGTCAGGCAGCAGGTGCCGAGCAGTCCAACGCAAAGCCGATCGGCATGCTGGTGGCGGCAGTGGGGGTGGTTTACGGCGATATCGGTACCAGCCCGCTCTACACCCTTAAAGAGGTGTTTGCTGGCGGTTATGGGGTTCAGGTCAATCACGACGGGGTCTTCGGGATCCTGGCGCTGATTTTCTGGTCGCTGGTCTGGGTCGTTTCGATCAAGTACGTGCTGTTTATCCTGCGCGCGGATAACCAGGGCGAGGGCGGCATCATGGCCCTGACGGCTTTGGCCCGGCGGGCGGCGGCACCTTACCCCAAGTTGCGTTCGGTGCTGGTGATTCTCGGCCTGATCGGCGCGGCGCTGTTTTACGGCGACAGCATGATCACCCCGGCGATCTCGGTATTGTCGGCGGTCGAAGGCCTGGAACTGGCGTTTGATGGCCTTGAGCGCTGGGTAGTGCCGCTTTCGCTGGTGGTGCTGGTCGGGCTGTTCCTGATCCAGAAACATGGCACTGACCGCATCGGCAAGCTGTTCGGCCCGGTGATGGTGCTGTGGTTCCTGGTGTTGGCCGGCCTGGGCATCCATGGAATCATCCAGCACCCTGAGGTGCTCAACGCCCTCAACCCTGTGTGGGGCGTGCGCTTCTTCATCGTTCACCCAGGTATGGGCGTGGCGATTCTCGGTGCGGTGGTACTGGCATTGACCGGCGCCGAAGCGCTGTACGCCGACATGGGCCACTTCGGACGCAAGCCGATTGCCCGTGCCTGGTTCGCCCTGGTGCTGCCGGCGTTGGTGCTCAACTACTTTGGCCAGGGCGCGCTGCTGCTGGAAAATCCAGAGGCAGCCCGCAACCCGTTCTACCTGCTGGCACCGGAGTGGGCTCTGGTCCCGCTGGTGGCGTTGTCCACTTTGGCCACCGTGATTGCTTCCCAAGCGGTGATCTCCGGGGCGTTCTCCCTGACCCGTCAGGCGATCCAGCTCGGTTACATCCCGCGCATGCATATCCAGCACACTTCCAGCGCCGAGCAAGGCCAGATCTACATCGGCGCGGTGAACTGGTCACTGATGGTGGGTGTGATCCTGCTGGTGCTGGGCTTCGAGTCCTCCAACGCCCTGGCTTCGGCCTACGGTGTGGCGGTGACGGGCACCATGTTGATCACCAGCATTCTGGTGTCGGCGGTGATGCTGTTGCTGTGGAAATGGCCGCCGGTACTGGCAATCCCGGTATTGGTCGGGTTCCTGCTGGTGGACGGGCTGTTCTTCGCCGCCAACGTGCCGAAGATCGTCCAGGGCGGTGCCTTTCCGGTATTGGCGGGGATTGTGCTGTTTATCCTCATGACCACCTGGAAGCGCGGCAAGGAGCTGCTGGTGGACCGGCTGGATGAAGGTGGGCTGCCGCTGCCGATCTTTATCAGCAGCATCCGTGTGCAGCCGCCGCATCGCGTGCAAGGCACGGCAGTGTTCCTGACCGCGCGTCCGGATGCCGTGCCTCACGCTTTGTTGCATAACCTGCTGCATAACCAGGTATTGCACGAGCAGGTGGTGCTGTTGACGGTGGTCTACGAAGACATCCCGCGTGTACCCGCCCAGCGTCGGTTCGAGGTCGATTCCTATGGCGAGGGTTTCTTCCGGGTGATCCTGCACTTCGGTTTCGTCGACGAGCCGGACGTGCCCGAGGCGCTGAAGCTGTGCCATCTGGATGACCTGGACTTCAGCCCGATGCGCACCACCTACTTCCTCAGCCGCGAAACCGTGATCGCCTCCCGCATCAAGGGCATGGCGCGCTGGCGCGAAGGGTTGTTCGCCTTCATGCTCAAGAACGCCAACGGCAACCTGCGCTTCTTCAAGCTGCCGGTTAACCGGGTGATCGAGCTCGGTACCCAGGTAGAAATGTAAGCCCTGGCAGCGTCCCCCGTAGCAGCTGTCGAGCCTTGGCGAGGCTGCGAGGGGCGCGACCTGGTCCAGAGGTCTGATCGTGAAGCGGCGGTGCTGCCGACGCAGCCTCGCCGGGGCTCGACAGCTGCTACGTGCAATCAACAAAAAGCCCCCGGTGCCTTGCGGCAGCGGGGGCTTTTTTGTGGGCGCTTATTCGGCCGGGGTCTTGCCCTGGCGCTTCTCGATGATATCTACCAAACGCTTGGCCAGCGCCGGGTAGTTCTCGTCGAAGTGATGGCCGCCAGGCAGCTTCATAGCCTCACCGACTGCCGTCTTGTCGGTGCAGCCACTCTCGTCGACTTCTTCGGCACCGTAGATGCACACCACCTTGTCGGCTGGCAGCTTGGCCATTTCCGGGCCGGTAGCGGCTTCTTTGCCAGCGTTGCCCAGCCAGCCTTCCACTTCGATCTCGAAGCTGCCGGTGCGGGCGAAGGCCAGCAGGATGATTGCGTCTACACGCTGCTGCTCGCTTTCCGGCAGGCGGTTGTAGATGGCCGGCAACACGTCGGCGCCGAACGAGTAGCCGGTCAGCACGAAGCGCTTGGTGCCCCATTTCTGCCGGTAGTGCTGCATCAGCTCGGCGAGGTCCTTGGCGCTTTGTTCCGGAGACTTGTGCTGCCAGTAGTAGCGTAGGGTATCGATGCCGACCACCGGGTAGCCGATCTTGGCCATTTCACCGGCCACGTCACGGTCCAGGTCACGCCAGCCGCCGTCACCGGAGAGGAACAGGGTGACGGTGTCCTTGGCCTGGCCAGCCGGCACTTCGACCACCGGAATCGCCAGGCCGCCGTTGTCCGAGCCCACCAGTTGCTTGCGCAGCTCGTTGTTCAGCACTTGCGGGTAGTGAACGTCATAGTCGCTGATGCTGGTGGTGGCGCGCGGCGTGTCGCGTACGAAACTGGCGGCATCATCGTCAGGGTTATCGTTCCAGGCCACCAGCCAGTTGCCGTGGGCCGAGGTTTTCGGCAGCGGGTCGTTGCAGCCAGGTTGTGCCAGCGCGAAACCGACGGAAATGGCATTCGCCTTATCGTCGTTCTGCGCGGCGAGCCAGCGCCAGGCCAGGGCTGCGCCAGGGCCGATGCCGCTGACCAGGGTTGCCGGGCCGGCAAGCTGGCCCAGGGCGGTTTGCAGGGCTTGTTCCTGCAACTTGCAGTCGTCCTTGGGCAGGATCACCTGGACGATCTGCGCTGCGCCGCCCTGGCTGAGGGCGATCAGTTGGCTGTCGGTCAGGGTTTCATCGGCCAGCACGGCCACGGCTACACGTGCCTTGGGCGCGGTGCCCGGGGTTACGCGGGTCAGGACCGTGCCGTCCGCCTGTGGCAGTTGTTCCAGAGTCGGTTGCGGTGCAGGGCGGTTCCAGTACCAGTAGCCGCCACCAACGATCAGTGCCAGTACCACCAAAAATGCCAATACATACCGCCAGGAGCGTCGAATCATCAGCGTTTCACCAATCCAGTCAAGCCGCCCGCAATCAGGGCGGCGGTGTCGGCCAGTGCCACCAGCGGATCAAGTCCTGCGGGCACGGCCATATAACGGGGTTCCCAGTCAGGCTGGAACTTGTCTTTGAAGCGGCGCAAGCCTTGGAAGTTATACAGTTGCTCGCCACGGCGGAACACCATCGAGCCCAGGCGTTGGGTCAGCGGGGCGCCACGTCGTGGTTGCAGGCCCGACAACGGCACCATGCCGAGGCTGAAGCGGGCGTAGCCATGGTTCTTATAATGTTGAATCAGGCCGACCATCATGAATTCCATGGTCAGTTTCGGCGCGTCCGGGTGCGCACGCATCAGGTCGAGACTGGCCAGGTCGTGGCTGTAGGTCTCAAGCAGGTTCGCAAACGCTACCGGGCGCCCTTCGAAGCGAATGATCGCAATACGAAAGTGCTTGAGGTAGTCGTCGCTGAATCGTCCAAGGGAAAAGCCTTTTTCCCGCACGTTCTTGCCTGTCAGCCACGCGTCGGAGATGACTTTCAGCTCCTCCATCGGCGCCTGGCCGGGTTCGTGGATCTCCAGGGACAGGCCGTCTCGGGTCCCGCGGTTCCAGGTGTAGCGCAGGTCCTTCATCTCTTTGCCCTTGGCTTCCAGGTCAAAGCGTTTCAGGTCGACCCGGGCTTCTTCACCCAGCTTGATCGCGGTCAGGCCGATGTCCATGTAGTACGGCAGGTTCTCTGCCCGCACCTGGTAGAACACCGGGCGCGCATGGTGAATGTCGCACAGGTCACGGAACTGCCAGATCATCTCGGCCCGTTGCAGGGTCGGGCCGATCGGGTCATACAGGGCCACCAGGCTGCGGCCGCGACGCGCGTACATCAGGAACGCTTCGTCGTTGGGGTGAAACAGCAGGGCCTTGTCGCCGGTCAGCGCCAGGCCACCGTCGGGCTGCGCCGAGTTCATCAGGATCTTGGTGGCGCGCTCCAGCTCTTCGGGGGTCGGCAGATGGATGATCGGGCGCGCGGTACGCAGCAGCCAGGTCAGCGAGACCACCACCAGCACCACGGCGGCGCCCAGCAGCGAGCGCAGGCCACGCGGGGCGTTGGCGTCGAGGGTGAACTGCCACCACAGCTGATGGCTGTAGGGCACGTCCTGGTAAGCGAACAACAGCAGCCAGATCGACGCACCAAGTACGCACACGCTGGCAACGAGATACAGCGGCGAGAAGGGCAGTTCGGTCAGGCGGCTGGCGCGATAGAACGATCGCCGAAAGATCGCCAGCAGCACCGCCGTCATGGTCATCAGGCTGGCTTCTTCCCAGTCGAAACCCTTGAGCAAGGAGAGCAGGGCGCCCGTCAGCAGCAGCACCATGGTCAGCATCCAGGCGGCGGATAACCGGCGACGCAGGCCCTGGGCCAGTAGCAGGCAGAGCACGCCGATCAGGCTGGCACCAAAGTGCGAAGCGTCAATCAGGCGATGAGGAATCAGGAAGCCGATGTTTTCCAGGCGTGAGTCGATTTCCGGGGTTGCGCCGGAAAACAGCAGGACCACGCCTGACAAAAAAACCAGTACGGCCAGGATCGGTGCAGCAAGGCCCGAGGCCGCCCGCAGGCTTTGCTGTGTATGGAACAGACGCTGGGCTTCATTGACCAGCAGGAATACACAGGCGATCAACAGTGGCAGCACCACATAGATCATCCGGTACAGCAGCAATGCGGCGGCAAGTGGCGCGGCGCCGAGCTTGTCGGCAAAGGCGGCCAGCAGGATCGCTTCGAACACCCCGACGCCGCCCGGTACATGGCTGAGCACGCCGGCGGCCAGGGCCAGCAGGTACACCAGCAGGAACGGGCCAAAGGGTGGCGCTTCCGGCAGCAGCATATACAACACGGTGGCGGCAGCGGCGACGTCGAGGGCGGTGATGATCAGTTGCAGAAAGGTCAGGCGACGGCCCGGCAGGCGCAAGGTGCGGCGCCCGGCCTTGACCAGCAGGTTGTCCGGGTAAGGTTGTTCCGGCAGCCGGCGACGATAGATGCCGATGCACAGTGCCGCCGTCAACAACAGCACGGCGCCTGCGACACCACCCAGCAGGCTCGCGGGTAAATGCAGCGCGCTGGACGCGGCGGGCAGGTTGCTCAGGGTGGCCAGCGCAGCCAGTGGCGGCAGGGCGCAACCCAGGGCCAGGCTGGCAAACACGGTCATGCGGGCCACTTCGGAGGCACCGATGCCATACCGTGCATATAAACGGTAGCGTACCGAACCGCCCGAGAGCATCGACAGGCCAATCGCATTGCCAATGGCGAAAGCGGTAAAGCCGCCGTAGGCCAAGGTCTTGGCAGGCAGCTTCACGCCGGCATAACGGGCGCCGGAAAATTCATAGCCCAACAGAATGATAAAGCCGGCGACAGCGGCACCGAATGCGCCCAGCAGGGCAGGCTTGGGCACTTCCAGGATCGAATCGTGGAGCGCGTACAGGTCCAGCTCAAGCAGCAGGTGGCGACAGGCGATAAGGGCGATTGCGAACAGCAACAAAGTGACGGCCAGTCCGATGGGTTGGCGGTACTTGCTCAACAGATCCAGCCAGCGCAAACGGGTGGGAGTGATCGGTTGTGTCGCTGTGACAGAGTCTTGTGGTTCAGACGAGTTGGCGCGCATCAATCACCTCGTGGATTGTGCGCGACAGGATGGAGGTATCCAGCCAAGTTACCAATCCCTATGGACAAAATAATTACAAATATTAACGCGTATCGCGAAGTGCAGCGACAGCGCCCATTGGTCGTAGAAGGACAGTGCTTGAAGACTTAGCATAGCTTGCAATGAGATGGACTCTACAAACCGTGTACGGTTTCATGAAAGATGCCATGCCATTGTTTCAAAAGGACTTTTTCGTCAGATACAAAAAAGGCCACTCTTTCGAGCAGCCTTTTTTGATGTTTGGTTGCGGGAGCCGGATTTGAACCGACGACCTTCGGGTTATGAGCCCGACGAGCTACCAGACTGCTCCATCCCGCGTCTGTGTGGCGGCATTCTACAGAGCAACGGCAGGGTGTCAACCGTTAATCGAACGATGGGTCAAATAAGTGCAAATTAGCGTCGGATTGTCACGCGCGTGCGGTAAGTGCGCGATTGGGAAAGGATTTTTGTCAGACAATCGAAAGGAGGGGCTAAAACAGACAGGCACAAAAAAGGCCACTCTTTCGAGTAGCCTTTTTTGATGTTTGGTTGCGGGAGCCGGATTTGAACCGACGACCTTCGGGTTATGAGCCCGACGAGCTACCAGACTGCTCCATCCCGCGTCTGTGTGTCGGCATTCTACAGAGGAACGCGAGTGTGTCAACCGCTGATTCAAAGAAAAGCGCTTGTGGTTCAATCGGTTAGCTCTCCAAGGTGGCCCCTTGATAGGCCGCGGGGCCAGTCTGGCCGAGGCTTTCAGCTCTATTGGGGGGTGTGTTTCGATTGAGAAAATGAATTCATCTACGAATTTTCCTACCGCTTAGGCGGAAGATTCAAACTACTGGTGCTATATACAGGTGTGAATGAGATACTGCCCGCCTGTTCGTTTTCTGCCCAGAACCACTGCCTTATATATGACGCAGCGCAAAATCATCCACGTCGACTGTGATTGCTTCTACGCCGCCATCGAGATGCGCGACGACCCGACTCTGGCGCAAAAGCCCCTGGCGGTTGGCGGCTCGGCAGACCGTCGCGGTGTGATCGCCACCTGCAACTATGAGGCGCGGGCTTATGGTGTGCGTTCAGCCATGTCGTCCCGGCACGCGTTGAAGCTGTGTCCGGACCTGACCATCGTCAAGCCGCGCATGGACGCCTATAAAGAAGCGTCCAAGGAAATCCAGACGATCTTTCGCGACTACACCGACCTGATCGAACCGTTATCCCTGGACGAAGCCTACCTCGACGTCTCCGACAGCCCGCATTTCGGCGGCAGCGCCACGCGCATCGCCCAGGACATTCGCCGGCGGGTCTCCAACCAATTGCATATCACCGTTTCTGCCGGCGTGGCGCCGAACAAGTTTCTCGCCAAGATCGCCAGCGACTGGAAAAAACCCAACGGACTGTTTGTGATCACCCCTGATCAGGTGGAAGACTTTGTCTCGGCGCTGCCGGTGAAAAAGCTCCACGGTGTGGGCAAGGTGACGGCCGACAAGCTGACGCGGCTGGGGATCGAAGACTGCCTGCAACTGCGAGAGTGGAACAAGCTGGCGCTGGTGCGTGAGTTTGGCAGCTTCGGCGAGCGGCTTTGGAGCCTGGCGCGAGGGATCGATGACCGTGTGGTGCAGAACGACAGCCGCCGGCAATCCATCAGCGTGGAAAATACCTACGATGTCGACCTGCCGGACTTGCCCAGTTGCCTGGAAAAGCTGCCGGAGCTGATGGACACCCTGGCCGGACGCATGGCGCGCATCGACAGCAGCTATCGGGCGGGCAAGCCGTTCGTCAAAGTGAAGTTTCACGACTTTACCCAAACCACGCTGGAACAGGCCGGGGCAGGGCGGGATCTGGAGAGTTACCGGCAGTTGCTGACCCAGGCATTCAATCGTGGCGGCAAGCCGGTGCGATTGCTGGGAATAGGTGTGCGTTTGCTGGACTTGAGCAGCGGCAACGAGCAGCTTGAGCTGTCCTGGTAGGTTATCCGCGTAGCAGCTGTCGAGCCCCAGCGAGGCTGCGTCAGCGGTGCGTCAGGTAAAACGCCGACGCAGCCTCGCTGGGGCTCGACAGCTGCTACGGGAAATTAGCGTGCCCCGGGATCCGCCACCAGCCGACCCGCATCCTTGGTCAATGCCTGCAAGAATTCCTGCTGCAACTCCGGATCATTGCGGGTCAGTTCGATCAGGCTTTGTTCCAGCTCGCTGGCTTCTTCTTCCAGGCCCAGCTCCGACAGGCGCTTGACCCGGTGCACCCACTCGTTGACTTCATCGTCTTCGAGGTCGTCGTAGATCAACCCGTGAGCTTCGAGCAATTTGCTGCGCAGGGTGCTGCTGACGGCCAGGGATGAGTCCGAGTGCACGTCATCCTGGGCATCTTCAACGCTGATCTTCAGGATGCTGATGCGGTTCAGGTCCTGCTCGGCAAACGGGCTGTCCAGCAGGTTCAGGCGCAGCACGCCGTTACGGTCGGTGGTCAGTTCATGGGTTTGCTTGCCAGCCGTCACCTGTACTGGGCGCTCGCTCCAGGGCAGGCTCGAATACTCCACACGCTTGTCGCGCTGGACTTCATCGATGCCTGCCAGGTTCTGTTGCGCCCGACCATGGGATTGCACGTTCATGAACGGGTTGATCCCGTCCACGCCGTAGCTGAGCCAGTCACGGGTCACGCTGGTAGGCAAGTTGCCCAGGGCAAAGATATTTGCCACGTTGGCGCCGACGCCCGCCACGAGCGCGACCGCGCCGAGGGGCATTTCATAGAGTTTGCGCCAGGGCTGGTAGGGCGTGTAGCGGTCGTAACGACGGGTGACTTCGAATTCGGTGACCTCAAAGGTCTTTTGCTCGTGAATGCGAACCCGGCGTTGCGGCAGCTCCAGCACCTTGGGTTCGCCCACGTCGATCTGCAGGCTGTGATCGAGCAATTTGCGCTCGATACGTTCCTCGTGCTCGCTGCGTTGCGACATCTGGTTGGCGCAGCCGCTGACCAGCAGGGCGCCACATAACGTGGCGCCCCCCAGGGCTATGGTGTTTCGCTTGAACATGACGACTCTTGATATGGTTTTCAGCGACGAATACGCGCCTGAAGGAAAGACAGCACGTCAGCCACCGGCAACGGTTGGGCTTCGGCTTCGGTCCGGCTCTTGTATTCCAGATTGCCATCGGCCAGGCCGCGGTCACTGACCACGATCCGGTGCGGGATGCCAATCAGTTCCATGTCGGCGAACTTGATGCCCGGGCTGGTTTTCTTGTCCCGATCATCCAGCAGCACTTCAAAACCGGCCGCCGTCAGTTCGGCGTACAGCTTGTCGGTGGCTTCGCGTACTTGCTCGGTTTCGTAGCGCAGCGGTACCAGGGCTACCTGGAACGGCGCGAGGGCGTCACTCCAGATGATGCCTTTTTCGTCGTTGTTCTGCTCGATGGCAGCCGCAACCACGCGGGAAACACCAATGCCGTAGCAGCCCATTTCCAGGGTGATCGGCTTGCCGTTCTCGCCCAGCACTTCGCACTTCATCGCCTTGCTGTACTTGTTGCCCAGCTGGAAGATGTGCCCGACTTCGATGCCGCGCTTGACTTCCAGGGTGCCCTTGCCGTCCGGGCTCGGGTCGCCTGCCACCACGTTGCGCAGGTCGGCCACGGTCGGAACCGGCAGGTCACGTTCCCAGTTCACGCCGAAGTAGTGCTTGTCATCGATGTTCGCACCGATGCCGAAGTCGCTCATCAGCTCAACCGAACGGTCGATGATGATCGGCAGTGGCAGGTTCAGCGGGCCCAGGGAGCCAGCGCCGGCGCCAATCGCGTCGCGCAGTTCTGAGTCGGTGGCCATGACCAGCGGGCTGGCAACGCCTGGCTGCTGGGCGGCCTTGATTTCGTTGAGCTCGTGGTCGCCGCGGATCACCAGGGCGATCAGCTTGCCTTCTTCCTCGGCGCGCACGATCAGGGTCTTGATGGTCTTTTCAATCGGCAGATTGAATTTCTCCACCAGGGCCGCGATGGTCTTGGTCTCAGGCGTGTCCACCAGGCGCAGCTCTTCGCTTGGCGCAGGGCGGGATGTTTCCCGTGGCACGGCTTCGGCTTTCTCGATGTTCGCCGCGTAGTCGGAACCGTTGCTGAACACGATGTCGTCTTCACCGGACTCGGCCAGCACGTGGAATTCGTGGGATCCGGCACCGCCGATGGAACCGTTGTCCGCTTCAACCGGGCGGAATTTCAGGCCCAGGCGGGTGAACACGTTGCAGTAGGCGGTGTGCATGCGGTCGTAGGTGACCTGTAGGGACGCCTGGTCCGGGTGGAACGAATAGGCGTCCTTCATGATGAATTCGCGGCCGCGCATCAAACCGAAGCGTGGGCGGATTTCGTCACGGAATTTGGTCTGGATCTGATACAGGTTGAGGGGCAGCTGTTTATAGCTGCTCAACTCGTTGCGCATCAGGTCGGTGATCACTTCTTCGTGGGTCGGGCCGGCGCAGAAGTCGCGGCCATGACGGTCCTTGAAGCGCAGCAATTCAGGGCCGTACTCTTCCCAGCGCCCGGATTCCTGCCACAGCTCAGCCGGTTGGGTGCTCGGCATCAACACTTCCAGAGAGCCGGCAGCGTTCATTTCTTCACGAACGATGGCTTCGACCTTGCGCATCACCTTCAAGCCCATGGGCAGCCAGGTGTACAGGCCCGAGGCCAGTTTGCGGATCATGCCGGCGCGCAGCATCAGCTGGTGGCTGATCACGACCGCGTCGGAAGGCGTTTCTTTCTGTGTGGCGAGCAAATATTGACTGGTGCGCATGGTAGGCCGTTGTCGGTTGCTTGGACTTGAAATGACGTTGGATTGTACGGGCGCTTGCCGCCGACGTACAGGCATCAGGATGCAGAGCTGTCTGTAGGAGCGAGCTTGCTCGCGAAGATCGTCAACGATTACACGGGAAACCGGGATAAACGCGGTGCCTGTGAGTTCTTCGCGAGCAAGCTTGCTCCTACAAGGGGGAGGTGTCCTCGGGAGGATTCAACCGAATCCGCCGGCTTTCCTGGAACCAGTGCAAGGCAATCAGGAGCAGCGTCGGCACACCCAGCAGGCAGGTGATCAGGAAGAAGTTGTGGTAACCGAACTTCTCGACCATCACCCCCGAATACCCGCCGATCAAACGTGGCAGCAGCAACATGATCGAGCTGAGCAACGCGTATTGGGTGGCGGAGAACTTCAGGTTGGTCAGGCTCGACAGGTACGCAACAAACGCCGAGGTCGCCATGCCGGAACTGAAGTTGTCCAGGGAGATGGTGAAAATCAGCATCTGCAAGTCCGGGCCCATGTCGGCGAGCATCACGAACAGCAGGTTAGTGCCGGCCGATGCAATGCCGCCGATAAACAGGATCGGCAGGATCCCGAAGCGCACGATCAGCAGGCCCCCCATGCCGGCACCCAGCAGGGTCATGATCAGGCCGAAGACCTTACTGACGCCGGCGATCTGGTCCTTGGTGAAACCCTGGTCGATATAGAACACGTTGGCCATGACGCCCATTACCGTGTCCGACATGCGATAGGTGGCAATCAGCCCCAACAGCAGCAGGGCCTGCCAACGGTAGCGCAGGATAAAGTCATTGACCGGTGTGAGCACCGGCGCCAGGCCCCGGCGGCCCATGGTCGACAGGCACAGGGTGGTGAGGATGATATAGAGGATGGCCCGCAGGAACGCGCGGTCTTCCAGCAGCAGATCCAGCAGGCTCACGCCCTGGAACAGCACGCTGGCGAAGTCTGTGTTGTACAACTGGGTAAACATCGCCGGTACCGAGACCAGCAGCACGATCAACACGAACACCGACACTAACTGATGAGCAAAGCTGTAGCGTCCGGCCTGCAGTTGGGTGCGCAGTGGCACATTGGGCTCGCGCATCAGCAGCGTGGTCAGCAGCGCGGGCACCATCAGCACACCAAACAGCACGTAGGTGCCGGTCCATGCCGAGTGCTTGTAATTGAAGCCGGTGGAGCCAAAGCCTTCAGCGAAAAACAGTGCGCCGGCCGTCGCCAGCAGGGCCGCAATTCGATAGCCGGACATATAGCTGGCGGCCAGCGCAGCCTGGCGGCTGTCGTCGGCGATTTCCAGGCGGTAGGCGTCTACGGCGATGTCTTGAGTGGCGGAAGCGAAGGCGACGATTACCGCGATAGCGATCAGCCAGGACAGGTGCTTTTGCGGATCGCAAAAGCCCATGCCGATCAATCCAAGGATAACCAGCGTCTGGGACAAGACTAACCAGGATCGACGACGTCCGAGCTTGCCGAGCAATGGCAGGCGCCATTGGTCAAGCAAGGGCGACCAGACCCACTTGAAGGCGTAAGCCAGGCCAATCAGGCTCGCGTAACCGATGGTTTCGCGGGCCACACCGGCCTCACGCAACCACACCGAGAGCGTCGAGAACACCAACATGTAAGGCATGCCGGCAGCAAAGCCGAGCAACAGCAGCACTAACGTCGAGGGGCTGGCATAGGCGGCGAGCGCGGCGCGCCAGGTTTTACGGGGCATGGGCTGGAGTCTGCCTCAGAATTACGCAAATAAAGCGCGCACTCTAACCGCTGTGCTCTACCGGGCGCCAGCCATGACGCTGAATATCAACACGATTGTTCACGATGCTGACGCCTTCGCCGCGCAAACGCGCACGTTGCTCGTCACCTGAAGCACTGCCCACTGGCAGACTTATCCGACCACCGGCACCCAACACGCGGTGCCAGGGCAGTTTGGTGTCCTCGGGCAGTTGGCTCAGGGTGCGCCCTACCCAACGTGCGGCGCGGCCCAAACCGGCGAGCTGCGCCAGCTCCCCGTAGCTGATTACGCAGCCTTCAGGTACCTGGGCGAGGGTCAGGTACAGCACGGTGCGGCGCATTTCAGCGGGGCTTTGCGGAGCGTCGGTCATTTCGTTCACGGTGGCATATCCGATGAAAATATCCGTCTATTTGTAAGAAATGTCTGCAAAATGGGGGGCTGAGAACGGAACTCGATACAAATACCCGAGTCAGTCCTTGCTAAGAAGTTATCCACCCCGATAATGCCCGTTTTTTCGTCAAACTCGAGCCCCATATCCGCTTATGTTGTCCAGAACCCTGCTGTGCCTCGCTGTATTCAGCGCCTCCACGCCTCTGCTCGCCGATACCGTCTGGTTAAAGAACGGTGACCGTCTGACCGGCAAGATCAAGGTTTTCGACGGCGGCAAGCTGCTGATCCAGACTGATTATGCCGGTGCCATCCCGGTGGACTGGAAGCAGGTCAAAACCCTTGAAAGTGATCAGGAACTGCTGGTCAAGCAGGATGCCTACACCGGCGAGAAGGCCAAATCACTGCAGGCGGCCGATGAAGGCAAGGTCACCCTGGCCAACGGTGAGGCGCCCAAGACCGTCGAGCTGGCCAGCATCCAGCAGATCATCAAGCCCAAGCCCGTGATCGAAGACCTGGTGTGGAAGGGCAATGTCGACATGGCGCTGGACTACAAGCGCGCGGAAAAAGACACCAACGACTACGACATCGACTTCAAGACCACCGCTCGTCATGGCCAGTGGCGTCATACCGGCCAGGGCGAATACAACCGCGAATTCCAGGACGACGTGACCACCACCGACAACTGGGCGCTGGAATACGACCTGGACCGGTTTATCACCGAACACTGGTTCTGGCAGGGCCGTTTGACCTACAAGCGCGACAAGGTTGAAGACCTGTCACGCCAGCGCACCGTGGGTACTGGTCCGGGCTACCAATTCTGGGACGACGAACTGGGCGCGTTCTCCCTCGGTTCGCTGGTCAACCGCACCGACTATGAATACCAGGACGGCGGCAAAGACAACTTCTACTCGCTGGCGATGAAGTGGAACTACAACCGCTACCTGGTGGGCAAAACCGTCGAATTCTTCACCAATGGCGAGCTGGGCAAGCCACTGGCCGGGCCGTCCGACTACTCCCTGGATGCAGAAATGGGCTTGCGCTATAAAGTCACCGAGTGGGCTTCCCTCAACCTCAAGGCCGAGCGCGACGTGATCAGTGGCGACTCGGAAAGCGCGTTGAGCAAGACTCGCTATACCGCAGGGTTCGGCGTCGCCTGGTAACGAGCCGCCTGGTAATTAAAGGCGTAACCCGCCGTCCATTTCCAGGATTCGCCCGGTGTAGTAGTCGTTTTCGAAGATGTACGCCGCTGAATGGGCAATCTCCTCAGGCCGCCCCATGCGCTTGAGGGGAATGCCCGACGTCATCTTCTCCAGTGCCTCGGGCTTCATGCCCAGGGACATCTGCGTCTCGATAAACCCCGGCGCAATGCCCGCTACGCGGATGCCATAGCGCGCCAGCTCCTTGGCCCAGGTCACGGTGGCGGCCGCTACACCGGCCTTGGCGGCCGAGTAGTTGGTCTGGCCGACGTTGCCGGCGCGGGAGATCGACGAGATATTGATGATGGTGCCCTGGTTCTTCAGCTCCACCATTTTTGCCGCCACTTCGCGGGTGCACAGGAACACGCCGGTGAGGTTCACGTCGATCACCGCCTGCCACTGGGCCAGGCTCATCTTGGTCATCTCGCCATCCTTGACCTTGAGCAGCAAGCCGTCGCGCAAAATCCCCGCGTTGTTGATCAAACCGTTGATCGCGCCGAAGTCTTCGGCGATCTGTGCCACCGTCTGGCACACCTGCTCCTCATTCGCCACGTTGCATAGATAAGCCCGGGCCGTTACGCCGTGTGCCTGGCAGGCTTCCACCGCCTGGTCGAGTTTTTCCTGATTGAGGTCCACCAGCGCCAGGTGCGCGCCCTTGGCTGCGAAATACTCCGCCATGGAACGGCCCAAACCCTGGCAACCGCCGGTGATAATGATTACTTTGTCGTTGAGATGCATTCGCAAGTCCTGTGGGCAGAATTAATCGGCTATCCAAGTTTGTTTTTTGACGGAATTTATCAAAGGAGTCATAAGTTGAGCGCGCACGTTGCCAAGAATGCCCGAGAACTACTGCTCAAGGAATACCGTGGGGCACTTGCCACCTTGTCCAAGGCCATGCCCGGCTTTCCGTTCGGCTCAGTGGTGCCTTACTGCCTGGATGCCGAGGGCCGGCCGCTGATCCTGATCAGCCGTATCGCCCAGCACACCCATAACCTGCAGAAAGACCCCAAGTGCTCCCTGCTGGTGGGTGAGCGTGAGGCGGACGACGTGCAAGCGGTAGGGCGCCTGACCTACCTGGCCGAGGCCGAAAAGCTCGAAGACAGCGCCGCGATTGAAGCCGCGGCCGAGCGTTATTACCGCTACTTCCCGGATTCGGCCAACTACCACAAGGCCCATGATTTTGACTTCTGGGTACTTAAGCCGGTGCGCCACCGTTATATCGGCGGGTTCGGCGCGATTCACTGGGTCGACCAACTGACCCTGCCCAACCCGTTCGCCGGCAAGGCCGAGTTGAGCATGATCGAGCACATGAACAGCGACCACACCAAGGCCATTGCCCACTACGTCGAACTGGCCGGCTTGCCGACCACCGAGCTTGCACAATTGGCCGGTATCGACAGCGAAGGCATGCACCTGCGCATTGGCCAGGCACTCTACTGGCTGCCCTTTGCCGAGCCTTGCAATACGCCGACACAAGTACGCGAAGCCTTGGTTTTCTTGGCTCACGCCGAGGTCTGGCCGAAAAAAGCAGCCGCTGAAGCTTGAATTCACGAAACGGCGACGTCATCTAAGGTGAAGTAGCAAGGCATTCTTGCGTTGAGGAACCATTTGATGCGCCCTTTTTTGTTGCTCTTTTTGTTGTTCCCCGTGTTGGAGCTGTTCGTATTCGTACAAGTCAGTGGGGCAATCGGGTTTTTCCCGGCGCTGCTGCTGATCATTCTCGGCTCGATGCTCGGCGTTCTGGTGCTGCGCGTCGCCGGCCTGGCCACGGCGCTGCGTGCCCGTGAAAGCCTGAATCGCGGCGAACTGCCAGCCCAGACCATGCTCGAAGGCTTGATGATGGCATTGGCCGGTGGCCTGTTGATCCTGCCGGGCTTCATCAGCGATGTGGTTGGCCTGGTGATGTTGCTGCCATTCACGCGCAAGCTGCTGGCGGGCAAGATGCGCCAGCGTGCCGAAGAGGCTGCGATCCGCCAGCGCGCCTTCGCCGACGACCTGCAACCCCGTGGTGGCCCGGCCCCGCGCCAGCCCCTGGGGCGTGAAGGTGACGTGATCGAAGGTGAGTTCGAACACCGCGACCCCAAGTAAACCCCTCACTGGCACGGCACCCGCGGGTGCCGTGCGGCTTTTGAACACGTCCCCGACACAAAAATTTTCATCTCTGCACCCTTGTAATAAGCTTATGCGCCCTTATGTAACGGTCACCGCAAGGTTTCTGGTGGCGACACCAGACAGACTTCCGCGTTTCGCACCGCGAACCGCGACCGGCACCGCCGGAATTTAACTAGCCGGAATTGACACCGGCCGATGAAAAACACAATTAGGAGAGATCGACAATGAGCAAGCTTCGTCCTCTGCATGACCGCGTCGTCATCCGTCGCAGTGAAGAAGAAAAGAAAACCGCTGGCGGTATCGTGCTGCCAGGTTCGGCTGCTGAAAAAGCCAACCACGGTGTGATTCTCGCTGCTGGCCCAGGCAAGACCCTGGAAAACGGTGAAGTACGTGCGCTGGCTGTGAAAGTGGGTGACAAGGTTGTTTTCGGCCCTTACTCCGGCAGCAACACTGTGAAAATCGACGGCGAAGACCTGCTGGTAATGGCTGAGAACGAGATTCTCGCTGTTCTGGAAGGCTGATTTCCCCGTTCATCTTCCCGTTACTACAAAGTATTTAAGGAATATCGATCATGGCTGCTAAAGAAGTTAAATTCGGCGATTCCGCCCGTAAGAAAATGCTCGCCGGTGTGAACGTCCTGGCTGACGCAGTAAAAGCGACCCTGGGCCCTAAAGGCCGTAACGTGATCATCGAGAAGAGCTTCGGCGCTCCGACCATCACCAAGGACGGCGTTTCCGTCGCCAAAGAAATCGAGCTGAAAGATCGCTTCGAAAACATGGGCGCGCAGCTGGTCAAAGACGTTGCCTCCCGTGCCAACGATGACGCAGGCGACGGCACCACTACCGCTACCGTTCTGGCTCAGTCGATCGTCAACGAAGGCCTGAAAGCCGTCGCTGCCGGCATGAACCCGATGGACCTGAAACGCGGCATCGACAAGGCGACCATCGCCATTGTCAAAGAGCTGAAGTCCCTGTCCAAGCCATGCGCTGACACCAAGGCAATCGCTCAGGTCGGCACCATCTCGGCCAACTCCGACAGCTCCATCGGCGACATCATTGCCGAAGCCATGGAAAAAGTTGGTAAAGAAGGCGTGATCACCGTTGAAGAAGGCTCGGGCCTGGAAAACGAACTGTCGGTTGTTGAAGGCATGCAGTTCGACCGTGGCTACCTGTCCCCGTACTTCGTCAACAAGCCAGACACCATGACCGCCGAGCTCGACGGCCCGCTGATCCTGCTGGTTGACAAAAAGATCTCCAACATCCGTGAGCTGCTGCCAGTTCTGGAAGCTGTTGCCAAGGCCGGTCGCCCACTGCTGATCGTTTCCGAAGACGTTGAAGGCGAAGCCCTGGCGACTCTGGTTGTGAACAACATGCGCGGTATCGTGAAAGTGGTTGCTGTCAAGGCACCTGGTTTCGGCGATCGTCGCAAGGCCATGCTGCAGGACATCGCTGTTCTGACTGGCGGTACCGTTATCTCCGAAGAGATCGGCCTGAGCCTGGAAAGCGCTACCCTGGAACACCTGGGTAATGCCAAGCGCGTCACCGTGACCAAGGAAAACACCACCGTGATCGACGGTGCTGGTGTTGAAGCTGACATCCAGGCACGTGTTACCCAGATCCGCGCTCAAGTGGCTGATACCACTTCCGACTACGACCGTGAAAAACTGCAAGAGCGTCTGGCCAAGCTGTCCGGCGGCGTTGCAGTGATCAAGGTTGGCGCTGGTTCCGAAGTTGAAATGAAAGAGAAGAAAGCCCGCGTTGAAGACGCCCTGCACGCTACCCGTGCAGCCGTTGAAGAAGGCGTGGTACCTGGCGGTGGCGTGGCACTGGTTCGCGCTCTGCAGGCTATCTCGGAGCTGAAAGGCGACAACGCTGACCAAGACGTCGGTATCGCTCTGCTGCGTCGTGCTGTTGAAGCACCTCTGCGCCAGATCGTTGCCAACTCCGGCGACGAGCCAAGCGTAGTTGTCGACAAGGTCAAGCAGGGTTCGGGTAACTTCGGTTACAACGCTGCTACCGGCGAATATGGCGACATGATCGAAATGGGCATCCTGGACCCAGCTAAAGTGACTCGTTCGGCTCTGCAAGCGGCTTCGTCGATTGCCAGCCTGATGATCACCACTGAAGCAATGATCGCCGAGATCAAAGATGACGCTCCAGCTGGCGGCGGTATGCCAGACATGGGCGGTATGGGCGGCATGGGCGGCATGATGTAAGCCAGCCTTACCCCGATACTGAAAAACCCCGCCTGCAGCGATGCAGGCGGGGTTTTTTTTGATCGTTCCCACGCTCCGCGTCAGAATGCCGCCAGGGCCGCTCCGCGTCTCGCGTTAGCTGACGCCACGACGCCCGAGGAGTTTCTTGAACATGAAGCCGCGAGCCAGCATCAACTGCGAGGCAGGCGGCAAAGATGCCACGGGTCCCGGTGCCGCAGCGCCGGATGACGGATGGACAGGCACGTGCGTGGTTTTGTTGACGGGCGCAGGTCGGGGCCGCTCCCAATGGCCGGACATGACGACCATGCCCAACAGTTTTAGGGTGTTGCCGTAGTAGTCATGATCCCGGATGGACTGGCGTTGCAGGTTGTCCCAAATGTTATTGAGCCACAGCTGATTGTCGGGGCTGATCATTGCGCTGACCCCGAGCGCCGCCACAAAGGCCGGCTCATTCTGCGCTTCCTCGATTGAACTGCCGTCGATCCGGTAACCACTGTTGAAGTTGCCTGGCTCATCGCGGGTGGTGGCGCGTGCCCAGCGGTTGAAGGTAGTCAAGGTGTACAGCGCGCGAGGGTCACCGTACATCAGGTAATCCAGGCCGATGCGCCACGGGTAACGGGCGGCATTCCACGAGTAGCCGCCGTCGTATTGACCTTCCACCAACTCGGATCGCGCAGGGGTGATCGAGGTGTCCAGGTGGCTGATGAAGTCTGATACCAGGCCGCTGTTGGCGCTGTAGCGTTGGGTAAAGTCGCTGATGATCGAATAGGTTTTGTCGCGAACCGCCTGCCAGCGTTTATCCCCGGTCATGGCGAAAAAACTGTAGAGGTGCGACTGCATGAAATCCGAGGTGCGGGTGGTGTACTCAAGCTCCGGGTCGCCGTCGGTGCCGGCCCAGTCGCCGAGCATCAGATGCTGAGTCCTGGGGTGCACTTCGTGCTTCATGATCGCCGCCATGACCGTGTCCGCCTCGCTGCGGTAGTCAATGGTGCCTTGGCTGCCCCATTTCTGGTCGGCCAGCAGCAGGGCGTAGGCGATGTCCAGGTCGCCGTCGGTGGCACTGACGTCGCCGCGGAAAGGGTCGGTGGAGTCGCCGCAACCCTCGATCTGGTTCCAGGCCATCAAGCCGGGATCGGACGCTGCCGGGTGATCCTGGAAGTAGCGCACCATGCCGTCGAAGATTTTTTGGGCGTCTTCATCGTAGTCGGCCATCATCACTGTGAGCAGCATGCCGTAGCCATGAGCCTCTGACACCGTGATGGTGTTGGGCGCGGCGCCACCGCCCACCGGTTTGTGGTCGGCGTTGACCTTGACGAAATACCGGCCGCTGCCGCATTCCCCCGACAGGTACACCGCCTTCCAGTCCTTGTAGAACGTGACCAACTGCCGATCCATGATCGCCTGGGGCTGGCGATTGGGCAGGATGGTGCCGGGGTAGTAGGGCGCGTGAGTACTCTGGGCTGCGCTGCTGACTGACCATGAACCGGCGGCCATGCACAGTGATAACAGCAGCGTGGGCAGATGCCGTCTAGGGTGACGCATGAACTGACTCTCCAACCTGATCCAAAGGGCAAGGTCGCGAGGTTAGCGATAGCGCTGATGTTCCACTGTCACAGGCTGTAACAGCCTAACCCGGGCGCAACGCCAGGGTCAGGGTCAGGCGTGCGCCGCCCAACGGGCTGCGGGTGATCGACAGTTCCCCACGGTGCCAATGGGTGGCGCGCTTGGCCAGCGCCAGGCCCAGGCCAAACCCGCTGGGCTCGTCTCCGCCCATGGCCAGCCGCACGAAGGGTTCGAAGATTTTTTCGCGGTTTTCCGGTAACACGCCGGGGCCGTCATCGTCCACATGCAGCACCAGGTGCTGGTCCTGGCACGCAGCGCTGACGTTCACCCGTTCGCGGGCATAAGTGATGGCGTTGCTTAACAGGTTACGCACGATCAAGTGCAGCAGGGCCCGGTCGCCGATCAGCTCCAGTTCGGCCGGCTGGGTGTCCAGGGTCAGCAAGCGATGGTGCCCGTCGAGCAGGGCAAACTCCTGCTGTAGCCAGTCATGAATATTGATCGGCTCATGCTGCAGGTCGCTGGGTGCATCGGCGAGCCGGGCAAAGGCGAGGCTGGCGCGAACCAGCGATTCCAGCTCTTCGATGTCGGTTTGCAGGCGCTCTTGCAGGCGGGTGCGGGTGTCGGGGTCGGCACTTTTACTCAGCAGTGCCAGAGCAAACCGCATCCGGGCCAACGGCGTGCGCAGTTCGTGGGACACCGCCTGGGAAACCTCGCGATGGCGTTCACCCATCGAGGTGATGTCCTGGGCATGCTTGCGCAAGGTCTGCAGCAGCGGCGTCCATTCCAGGGTCATCGCCGGCAGCAGCGTGCTGGGCGTGCGGGCAAGGGCACTCATACAGGCGTTGAGGGTGTCGATGTCGTGGGTGTATTTGCGCCGGGCACGCAGGGCGATCCAGAGAAACAGCAATACCGGCAGGCCAGCAACACAGGCGGTCACCCAATACACCGGATATTGCAGCAGGTCCTTCACTTCGGCGGTTCCCCACATGGGGCCGAATTGAATCACCGTGTCATCGTCCAAGGGGAAGTAGGTGATGTCCTCATCACTGTTCTGCGCCGGTTGATGATGGTCGAGCATCACAATGGCTTCGGGCGGCAGCTCGATATCGTCCTTTTTCACCACGCTCACCGGGTACTGAAAGCGCGCTTGCAGCGACTCGACACGCGCCTCCCGTTGTTCGGCGGGCAAGGCCTTGAGTTGCTCGGCAACCAGATAACCCGGCCCGGCCATCAGGCGCAGAAAGCTGTAGTCGCCGATAAACACTGCAGCGTTGGTGCACAGCCACAACAGGTAAAGGGTGAGGGCGGCCCAACTGGTGCCGGCCGCGATCGCTATCCAAGGGCGCACTTTAGACAGCATGTTGACTCCCGCTCGGGATTTCGACGAACAGGTATCCCTGCGCCGTGATGGTCTGGATGGTCACGGGGCACTCAAGGCTCATGAGTTTCTTGCGCAAGCGCGACACCCGCATATCAATCGAACGGTTCAGGCCGTCGTACTCCAGGCCGCGCAGGCGCTGGAGCAGTTTTTCCCGGGTGAGCAATACGCCGCAGTGACGGGCGAAGATGGCAAGCAGCTCGAACTCGGCCACCGAAAACTGCAAGGGCGCCTCGCCAAGCCAGGCGAAGTGGTTGTTCAGGTCCAGTCGAAAAGCGCCCCACTGATAGTAGCTGCGAGGTGCCTGAGGATGGCGGCGCAGCAGCGAGCGGATCCTTGCCAGCAACAGTTGCGGGTCGATCGGCTTGACCACATAGTCGTCGGCCCCGGCGGCAAACCCCACTAATTGTTCGGCGTTCTCGTCCAGCGCCGTCATCATCAGGATCAACCCCGTGTAGTGGTCGCGAATCTGTCGGCACAGGGTGAAACCGTCGATGCCCGGCAGCATCACATCGAGGATCAACAGCGCGGGCTGCTCATCGCGGATACGTTGGGCGGCGCGGTCGCCACGGTGTTCCACGGCCACGGTAAACCCCTCGGCACGCAGGAACTCGGCGGTGAGTGCCGCCAGGGGCAGGTCGTCTTCGATCAGCAGCAGGGTATCGGACATGGCTCAGCGGGATCGTTGCCAAAAAAGTGCGCAGAGTGTTGCGCCCTTGGCCCCGGCGAGGCAAGGGCTGTTCATTAAGGCGTTACGGGCTGCTTATGGAGGGCGGGTTGTGGTGCTTTCACCGGTCGATACAGCAAGAAGTAATAGGCCCCCAAACAAATCAACCAGCTGAAAATCGCCGTCCACACGTTATGGGAAAAAAAGTGCGCGCCCTGCATCGTGCGGCTCACCGAAAGCACCGTGCCGAGGCCCAGTGCAAACATAAACGCCGGGCGTGCCATCCGTGGTCGGCGATCCCTCAGGGCAAAAAACAACGCAAACAGGGCAAACCCTGTCGCTGCATGCCCGCCCGGCCAGCAACGCCCCGGCTTGTCGGTCGCTGGCCTCGGGCTCAGCAACTCGCTGTAAGTCTCCTGCCCACCAAACTCCTTGACGCTCCACGGGCATTGCACCGCGGTCACCGTCTTCAACGGCGAAACAAACGAGGTGGCCAGTGCCAGCGAAAGCACCAGGCAGCCCAGTTCCCGGCGATAGGGTTTAAGCCGCTCAAAAATAAAAGCACCGGCAAGCCCGGCGATCGCCAGCACCGAAAACACGATCACCATCTGCTTGGCGCGATCGTGAAGAATGTCTTCCAGAAAAAAGCTGTGCCGGCCCACAAAGCCGCCTTCGGAAGCGTTGTAAAACAGCTTGGCGATGTCCATGTCCAGCGACGTCAGCTCCAGCAGCAGCATGGCCACCGCCAGCACGGCAGGCACACCGAGACACAGCCAGAAGTTGAGGGGTTGGGATACCGGACGAACAGCGATTGCTTGCATGGCGCACTCAGACTCTAAAAAAAGCCCCGGTCAGACTTGGGCGGGGCATTTTGGTTAGCGTGTACTCACCTGAGGAGCCTCGTCCTTGGGCGCCCTCCAGCTCAGCAACTGTTGTTTGTAGTCATAACTGGAGCCCTGGTAGTAGGTGATGGCCCGCTGGATCAATGGGTCATCGCTACCTACGCGGGTTTCATGGCTGTCGCCCAGTGCCTGGTCATGGCGACGCAGGCCTTGGCGTGGGCTGAGAATCGCCAGGTCATTGCCGTCGAACAACCCCAGGTACTGGTAATTGCCCACCACTACCCGTGGCGGCAGCGGGTTGTCTTGCAGCAGGTTGCGGCCAAAAAACGTCGACTCGTAGCTCAGGTTCAGCAAGCCCAGCAGGGTGGGCGCCAGGTCGATCTGGCTGGCCAGCTTCGCGTTCTCGCCGGCGTCCACCAGCTTGGGGGCGTAGATGAACAACGGAATCTGGTAGTTGACCATCGGCAGGTCTTCCTTGCCCGCGCTGCCCGCCGTGTGGTCGGCGACGAAGATAAAGATCGTGTTATCGAACCATGGCTTCTGGCGCGCTGCCTCCAGGAACTGGCCGATGGCGTGGTCGGTGTACTTCACCGCGCCGTCGCGTCCGTCACCGGATTTGATATCAATGCGGCCTGCCGGGTAGGTGTACGGGCGGTGGTTGGAGGTGGTCATCAGTTGCAGCAGGAACGGTTGCTGCTTGGCGTAGTCGGCATCCGCCAGTTTCAGCGTCTGTTTATAGAGGTCTTCGTCGGCCATGCCCCAGGCGTTTTTGAAGCTGATTTCCGCTTCGGGCACGCTGCTCTGGTCGACTACGCGGTAGCCGTTACCGCTGAAGAACGCGTTCATGTTATCGAAGTAGCCGCGGCCGCCGTAGACAAACACGCTGTCATAGCCGATGGCATTGAGCTGTTGGCCCAGGCTGCCGAACCCGCTTTCGCGGCCGATGCGCTTGACGATCGAACGTCCCGGCGTCGGTGGAATGGCCAGCGTGATGGCTTCCAGACCGCGGTCGGTGCGGGTGCCGGTGGCGTAGAAGTTATTGAAGTACAGGCTCTGTTTGCGCAGCGCGTCGAGGTTGGGCGTGAGGTTATTCGGGTCGCCGTTGCTGCCCATGTACTTGGCACTGAAGCTCTCGATGGTCACCAGTACGATATTGGGTTTGCGCAGCGTGCCCGGGTTGGTAATCGCGCGACGGATATCCAGTGGATCCGTGCCGATAAACCGTGCGTTGGGCTCGCTGAGTTCGGCGCGCAATTGCTTGGCGACCACATTGGCCGGCAGGCTCTTGTAGAACTGGTTGTAGTCCAGCTCGTTGTTACGGAAGGCGGCGAAGAACTGGTACGGGCCGTTGCTCGCCAGTTCATTGTTGTAGGCGTTACCGCCCTGGCTGCGCGGGCTGTCCTGGTTGATCAGTTGCAGGCTCAGGCCGGCCACCACCAACAAGCCAAGGGCGTTGAGCAGGCGTTTGCGCATGGCAGGCAACGGCGAGTTCATCGCCGCGTTGAACGGCTTACGCAAGGCCAGGCTCAAGACAATCGCCAGTACCGCCAGCAGGCTCAGCAACTTGCCGATCGGATAAGACTCCAACAGGTTGTTCAGCACCTCTTTGGAGTACACCAGGTAATCCACGGCGATGAAATTGAAGCGCACGCCGAACTCGTCCCAGAACAACCATTCGGCCACGCTGGTGAAGAGCATGGCGAACAGGCTGACGGTCAGTACCGCTTGCAGGAACCAGCGATGGCCCCGACGCCGCCACAAGCCTGGTGGGCACAGCAGCAAGTACAGGCCCAAGGGCAGGGCGGCATAGGCGAGGAAGCCGAGGTCATACAGCAGGCCCACGCCGAATACCGGCAGCAGGTTACCGCTGACTTCATCCAGATGGGTTACCAGCAGCAAGAGGCGGGTCAGTAGAAAAACCGCCAGCCAGGCACCGGTCACCAACAGCAAATAGCGCATTGGCGCCGTTTTTGGAAAACCCATGTCAATGTTCCTTATTTACGATGGGCGCGATCTTCGCGCTGACACTGTAGTCAGCTTGTGAACCTATAGTGAAAAACTCGTTAAGTTCCCCAATCGGTTGAAAACACTAATCGGTGCGGCCTTCAGGCCTAGCCGTGAGCCATACTTGGCCTTAAGCTGCGCGAGCCAACACGGCCGTTACCGCGTACGGAGACACTGCCCATGCGAATTTTATTGGTTGAAGACAACCGCGATATTCTGGCCAACCTGGCGGATTACCTGGGGCTGAAGGGCTACACCGTAGACTGTGCGCAGGACGGTTTGTCGGGCCTGCACCTGGCTGCCACCGAACATTACGACCTGATCGTGCTCGACATCATGCTGCCTGGCATTGATGGCTACACCTTGTGCAAACGCCTGCGCGAAGACGCGCGCCGCGACACGCCGGTGATCATGCTCACTGCGCGCGATCAACTGGATGACCGGCTGCAGGGCTTCAAGTCCGGCGCCGATGACTATCTGCTCAAGCCATTTGCCCTGTCGGAATTGGCCGCGCGCATCGAAGCGGTGCTGCGTCGTGCCCAGGGCGGCGGTCGCCGTGCGCTGCAAGTCGGTGACCTGAATTACGACCTCGACACCCTGGAAGTCACCCGCGAAGGGCGCCTGCTCAAGCTCAACCCGGTGGGCCTGAAGCTGTTGGCGGTACTGATGCAAAAAAGCCCCCACGTACTGCGCCGCGAGATTCTCGAAGAAGCCCTGTGGGGCGATGACTGCCCGGACAGCGACAGCTTGCGCAGCCACGTCCATCAACTGCGTCAGGTGATCGATAAACCCTTCGCCAAGCCGTTGCTGCAAACGGTGCACGGTGTGGGTTATCGCCTGGCCGAGGGTCGTGATGGAGTTTAAGCAAAGCCTTGCCCAGCGGATCATCATCGCCTTCGCCTTGATGAGCGCGTTGGTGGCGGGGGCCTTCGCCATGGGCATCGTCGCCACGGTGCACCTGGTGGAAGAAAAACTCATTTCGGCAGGCCTGGGCGGTGACTTGCAACGCCTGCTGCTGATGGACAGCGTCGAGGATTGGAGCCACCGTCCCGAGCCCGACCAATTGTTCTACTTCAGCGGCGGTCCCGGCGATTTCGAGCTGCCCAAGGATCTGCGCCATCTGGAGCCTGGTTTTCACGAGGTGTTTCGGGAGGCGCTGTCCTACCATGCCATGGTCGAGGTGGTCGACGGCCGCCGTTATGTCCTGTTGCAAGACCAGAGCGATTTCGAAGAGCGTGAGCGCGTGCTGTTTGCCGTGGTGCTGGTGGGGTTTGTACTCAGCCTGGCGTTGGCGGTATTCCTCGGCTGGGTGCTGGCGCGCAAGGTAATGGCGCCGGTGGTGCGCCTGGCCCGCCAGGTGCGGCACCGCGACCAGTTACTCGGCCTGGCGCCACCGCTGGCGCCGGATTACGCCGCGGATGAAGTCGGCGAATTGGCCGTGGCCTTCGACGCCACCCTGGGTCGTTTGCGCCAGGCATTGTCCCGGGAGCAGCTGTTTACCAGTGACGTGAGTCACGAATTGCGCACCCCGCTGATGGTGCTCGCCAGTTCCTGCGAACTGTTGCTGGAGAACCCGGCGATTGACCAGCGCGGCCGCAAGCAGGTCGAGCGCATTGCGCGGGCCTGTGAAGAAATGCGCGAACTGGTACAGACCTTCCTGATGCTGGCCCGTGCCCAGCGCGAGGAGGCCGGCATGTCGCCTCAGGCCAACCTGGCGCAGGTGGCGGAGGACTTGCTGGGGATCTGGCGTGAGCCGATCGAGCGCAAAGGCCTTGAGCTGATCTATCAACCGGGCAATCCACTGGATACCCGCTACAACGCGACCTTCCTGCACGCGGTCATGGGCAACCTTTTGCGTAATGCCCTGCACTACACCGAGCATGGCCTGATCCGCCTTACCCTGGAACCGAGCGGTTTTGTGGTGGAAGACACTGGCGTGGGCATTCCCGAGGACAAGCGCGAAGCGATGTTCGAACCGTTTGTGCGCGGCAGTGAAAAGCGCGGAGAAGGCCTGGGCCTGGGTTTGTCCCTGGTTCAGCGCATCTGTGAGAACCAGGGTTGGAGCGTCAGCCTCAGCACCATGGAGCCCAATGGCTGCCGCTTTCACGTCGAGTTGAGTCAGGTCAAAGCCTGATGGCTGCCCTGCCGCTAAGCTGCGGCAGACTCCCTCATTTTCGCCGAAGATGGCACCATGCCACGACTTGTGTCTGCAAAGTTTTGTAATGTATACGATTCGACAGGACAAGTTTTTCACAACGTGTTGACCTGTTGATCACAGGATTCTCCTTAAGGTTGTAGGCATCAGTAACTGGAGACCCGGTGATGCCTACCCCGATCAAGCTAGAATTTTCCGAAAAGTACGACGATCAGCACGCGCAGAATTATTTGCTCAAACATCAGGACAATCTGGCTCGCCGGTTGTCCCACAAACGCGACGAGCAATTGGCGCGTGGTGCGTTGGCCATGGCCGGTGAGCCTGGCCTGGTGCTGGACCTGCCATGTGGTGCCGGGCGTTTCTGGCCGCTGCTGGCCGAAAAGCCCAACCGTGTGATCATCGGCGCCGACAACTCAGCGTCGATGTTGAAGATCGCCACGGTCGCCCAACCGGCGGATGTGGTGAAACGGGTACGCCCCTTGCAGACGTCTGCCTTTGATATCGATTTGCCAGATAACGCGGTCGACAGTATTTTCTGCATGCGCTTGATGCACCACATTGGTGACCCCGAGCACAGGCTGGCAATACTGCGCGAATTTCAGCGTGTTACCCGCGATAGCGTGATTATTTCGTTGTGGGTAGACGGCAATTTCAAGGCCTGGAAACGCAAGCGTGCCGAAGTGCGCCGTCGCAAAAAAGGTGAGCAGGAAGGTTACCAAAATCGGTTCGTGTTACCGGCTGCTACTGTTGAGGCAGAGTTTGAGCAAGCCGGTTTCCGTGTTCAGGAATCCCTGGACTTCATACCGCTCTACGCCATGTGGCGAGTGTATGTATTGCGCAAGAGGTAACAGGATGGCTGTCGAGTGTTTACCAGGTAGTGAAGTAGCTCCCGAGGAGCGATTTGATTATTTCTGGCGCCAGCAGGGCGAGTGGGTCGAAGAGCCCAATCGTCGTCGCGGCGGCGAAAGTGGTGTGCAACGGGTGACGGGCACCAATGGTCGTTTGCTCTATAGCAAGCGCCAGACGGGCCATATCTACCGCAGTTGGCTCCATCCGTTTGGGCGCCCCACTGTGTTGCGTGAGCGTGACGCCCTGAAGGGCCTGCGTTTGCTGGATGTACGCGTGCCGGAGCTGGTGTTCTGCGAGGCCCGTCGCGACCCTGAGCACCAATGGAAGGCGTTGTTGGTGACGGCGTCGCTGGACGGTTTTGACGAGATCGAAAACTGGTACGCTGCGGGTGGTCGTGAGCAGTATGGCGAGTTGGTGCATGAGCGTTTGCTCAAGGAACTCGCGGGTACGTTGGCGCGGATGCACAAGGGTCGTTGGCAGCATGGTTGCCTGTATATCAAGCATATCTTTGTGCGGGTGACGGGTGAGGGTGACGCGGCGAAGGTTGAAGTGGCGCTGCTGGACTTTGAGAAGTGCCGCCAGCGTTTGACGGCTTTGCGGGCGGCCCGGCATGACATGTTGCAGTTACGCCGCCATTCGTCGTGGAATTCTACGGACTGGCAGAAACTCAGCTACTTTTACGAGACGGCGTTTGGCAGCGCTATCAAAGGTTTAACGTAATGAAGCTAGAAATTGCACGAGGTTTGTTTCTGTTGGGGGCTTTGGGCATAGCTGCCCTGGCTCTGGCTGCCTGGGAGCAGCCCCGGACACAAGTTCTCAGTGCGGTGCAGGGTGTCGGGCAGCAATGCCCGATGCCGCGGATCGCCAAGGTCGGTGTCGCGGCCAAGCCTGATCATGAGTTGTTGTTGTTCATGTTTGGGATGTCCCAAGGGATGAGGCCACAGAGTTGAAGAGATTGAAGCCCAAATAAAAGGCCTCGCTAGTTCGAGGCCTTTTATTTGGGCTTGGGTTTTTGGGTTGGTTGGTTGATCGAGTGCATATCCGTTGCTGCGGTAACGGCGGCTTATGGTTCCGCTCTTACAGCGGGTCACTTTTGGCAAACGCCCGGAATGCCGGCCCAGCCAAAAGTAACCAAAAGGTCTTTGCCCCACCACTCGGTGCCTCGCCCAGGCTCGGCATGCCCGCACTCCGGCCCGATTCCGCGGGCCGCCGCGACGGGCCATCCATGGCCCGGCGCGGCTAAATCGGCTTCCCTGCCGATTTACCCGCTCCACCGTGCCTGCTTGCGGCCATCGTGGTTAACGGGGCCCGCAGATCAAGATCAAAAGCAGAGCACAGCGGCCTACCGGCCGGCTTGAGTGGTAAAAGCGAAAGCAAAGCTGCTTTTCTGTAGGAGCGAGCTTGCTCGCGAAAAACCTGAGACCGCCGCGTTGAATCAGGATGCCAGCGTCATCGTTAACGACCTTCGCGAGCAAGCCCGCTCCCACATTTGGACCGTGCCTGCTTCTGATCTTGCTATTGCTTCACCACACTCAAGCCGGCCTGTAGGCCGCTGTGCTGTTGATCTTGCTTTTGATCTTGATCTTAGGCGCCCCGTTAAACCACGCTGGCCGAACGCAGGCAGTACGGAGCGGGTAAACCGGCAGGACGCCGGTTTAGCCGCGACGGGGCAGGGACGCCCCGTCGCGGCGGCCCGCTTCGTGCTGCCGGAGCTGAGGGCACTCCGAGCCTAGGCGAGGAGCCGAGTGGTGGGGCAAGAGCGTTTTGCTTACTTTTGCGCTGTTCAAAAGTGAGCCGCTGTAAGAGCGGAACCCATAGCGGCCATAACCGCAGCAACGGATATGCCCCCAATCAGACCAGATGCAAATGGTTATCCCAAAGCCCCGCCGGCAACTCCAGCGGCTTGGCCACCAACGGCACCTGCCGACAATCATAAAACCGGCAACGCCCCTGCCCGGAAGTCACCACAAACCCGTCAGCCACCGCCCCCACCCCGGCACAATCCGGCAACGGCCCGTCCAGCAGCAACTGCGCGCTGTCCATGTTCCAGATAAAGAACCGATTCCCCCGAGGCGCCGTCAGCGCCACCAGTCGCAACTCACTGTGCACCGCAACGCTGGCCGTGTAATGCCCCATGGCCTGCAACTGCTCATCCGCCACCGCAAACGCCTCAAACGGCTGCCCCGGCCGCTTGATCGCCAGCAATTCCGACCGCTCATGAGACGCCCCCATGAACTGCTGCCCCGCGAGGATCGTACCGTCGCTGGCAATCCCCATATGCCGCACACTGTTCATCTGCTGGCTCAGGGTTTCCTTGCTCAATAGCGTACCGTCGCGTTGCATCAGGACCAGGCTCGGCTCCATGGCATTCAGGTTCATCTCGACCCGGCTCTCCGCTTCGGTACGAATCCCGCCGTTAGCCACCACCAGCGTCTCGCCATCAGGCATCCACGACACCTGATGCGGCCCGATCCCATGGGTAGAAATCTCCCCGGTGTGCACCAACCGCTCACCCTCGAACCGATACACCCCAAGCAAGCCACGGCCCGGATCGGAGGTGTCGTTTTCCGTGGCATACAACCACTCGCCATCCTTGTGAACCACCGCATGCCCATAAAAGTGGCGATTGGCGTTGGACGTAATGGTCTGCAGCAGCGCCCCGTCACGCAAGTCGATCAGATAGCTCTCGGTGCCCGGCCGGCGGGCGACAAACAGCGCAATCGGCAGCGTCGGGTGGTTGATGATGTCGTGGCAACGTTGGCCAACCTGGGTCGCAAACACTTGTTTACCGTCCAGGTGGAAGCCGACGGCGTAGTGCTTGCCGTCACTGTCATCACGCGCCGATAGCAGCAGCGGGCTTTTGCCCTTCTGCTTGAACAGCGTCCAGCCACCCAGGGTAATTGCGCTGAGCAGCACGCTGCCGAGGGCCAAAGCCTGTCGCCTGAACATCATCAGTCACCGTCGTTGGCGTTAAAGCCCAGTTGGATACCCAGCGCCTTGGCCAGTTCGCCTTCGTGCAGGCGGTGGACCACGTTGAGGCTGTCGTAGAGGTCGTTGAGTTGCTGGCGCCCGGCATCGTCGCCCAGCAGTTCGTTCAGCGAGCGCTGGTTGCTGGCGAACAGTTTCAGGGACGCGGCATACGCGGCGTCGATCTTGTCAGCCAACGGCTTTTGATCGGCAGGCAACAGGCCGCGCAAGCCTTTGTTGTCGACGCCGACCCATACGGTCTGTGCGGCAGCCAGGCTGGCCTCCAGGCTTTGCAGGGACGACTGGCTGCGCCACGCATCTGCCTGGAACGGCTGCGGGATGCCCTTGGTCTGGCGGCCCATCGGGGTGCCGAGTTTTTTCTTCAGGGTGTCCAGCGCGGTGACTTGTACCCGCAGCAGGTCGGCGATGGCTTCGTGGGAATCGGCGTAGCGCTGGTTAGGAAACTTGGTCATCTGCGCCAGCATGCCGTCGGTGCTGTTCCAGCTCGACAGGATTTCTTCGGCGAGCAGTTTCTGGCGTTCGCCGATGGCTACCAGCAACGGGCAGTAACGGGCTTTTTGTGTCTCGTCCGCCAGGTCGGTCTTGGCGTCGTAGAGGATGTATTCGTAGGCCGACAGGCCCTGCACCACAACGCTGGATTTGGCCAGTGCGGCGGCATCGATCTGCGGCTGGGCAGTCACCAGTTGCTCCACCTGACGGCCCACCAGGTTTTTCTTGTCCGGCCAGAACTGCACCTGCCACGAGCGGTTGCCCTCGGCCAGCGGGCCGATCAGCAGCGGTTGCAGTTCGGCCCAGGCTTTTTGTGCGTGCAGGAAGTCAGCACGGGCGGTCTCCAGGCTTTCCTTGCCCTGGCAGTAGGCCAGGGCACTGACGGCCAGTTGGCGGTCGGCTTCAACCCAGCGGCTGTAGGTCGGCAGGATCACTTGCTTGGCGATGGCCGCCGAGGTCACCGCTTGCGGGTCCTGGGGCGAGCATGCACCCAGGGCGAGGGCGGCCAGGCTGGTGAACAACAACTTGGGACGGAACATGTCGAGCTCCCTTCTGTAATTAGGACAAAGCTTATAAAGAATTCAGGAATGCCAGCAACGCGGCGCGCTGTTCGGCATTAAAAGACAACACATGCTGCTGCGCCGCCTGGGCTTCACCGCCGTGCCACAGCACGGCCTCCATCAGGTTGCGGGCGCGGCCGTCATGCAAAAACTGGGTGTGGCCACTGACGGCTTGCGTCAGGCCGATGCCCCACAACGGCGGGGTGCGCCAGTCGCGGCCACTGGCCTTGAATTCGGTACGGTTGTCGGCGAGGCCGTCGCCCATGTCGTGCAGCAGCAAGTCGCTGTAGGGGCGAATCACCTGGTTGGCCAATTCAGGTTCGGCAGCCGTTGGCGCCGTGGTGAATTGCGGGGTGTGACAGCCCTGGCAGCCAGCCTGGTAGAACAGGTTTTTCCCGGCCAGCACCTGCGGCGCTTTGACGTCGCGGCGGGCGGGGACGGCCAGGTTGCGGGTGTAGAACAGCACCAGGCGCAGGATGTTGTCGCTGACCTCAGGCTCGCCGTCCGGGCCATTGCCGTTGGGCGCCTGTTTGCAGGCGACTTGTGCATCAGTGCAGTCATCGAACGGTCTCAGGGACGTGGTGAGGCCCATATCACCAGAGAACGCGTGAACATTTTGTTGATTGAGGTTCGGTTGCCCGGCTTTCCAGCCAAATCGACCGAGCACGGTCTTGTGTTGCGCGTCGTCCCAGACCCAATTCGCGCGTCCGACAATGGCATCCTTATCGGCGGTTTTCGGGTCGGTGTTGCGCAGGATGTCGGCGTCGGGGATGGCTTCCAGCAGCCCGAGGCCGATCATCGGCGGTGCGACCCGGGCCGAGAAGCGCGTGTCGGGGTGCATCGGGCCGTAGCCCAGCTGGGTGATTTGCAGCGCCGGCTTGCGCAACTCGACGACGGTACCGTCCTTGAAGCTGACGTTGACCGGTGTGTAGTCGACCCGCACCTTGCCTTCCGGGGCGACGCCGGGCACGGCCATGTCCTGCAATTGCCCGCCGTAGACCGGCTCGGGGACGACACCCAGTTGCTCGATGACCTTCGCATAGGGCGGCGCATCGGGGATCGACAGGCGTACCAGCATCGACACCGCGTTGGTTGCATCAGGCAGTGGCGGATGACCACGGCCATCCTTGATATGGCAGTTCTGGCAGGCGTTGGTGTTGAACAGCGGCCCCAGCCCATCGCGGGCAGTGGTGGTCGACGGGGCAATCACCCAGGGGCTGCGGAAGAAACTGTTGCCCACGCTGAAGTCCAGGCGCCGGGTCGGGGACAGGTTGGCCGAGGGTAGCGAGAAGGCGTTCTGGTCGGTTTTTCTCACCGTTGTCGCGCCACCCGCGCGCGCTTCGCCCGGCTCCGCTTTGGTGAATCGCGGGGCGTCATCGCAGGCACTCAGGCTCAAGGCCATCAACAGTGCAGACAGGCGAAGGGGCGAACGGGGCATCAGGTTTCCTGAACGGAGGCTGAAAACAAGGCCGCAAAGTCTAACAGGGCAGGGCGGATTGAATAAGAGCAATTATCGTTTGGTGATATCCGATTCATTCCCGCTAGAATGACCGCACATTTTTCTCTGGAGGTGGCCAATGCAGGCTCTCGACGCTTTGCTCAACCGTGTTTCCGTGCCGCGACTGCTGGACCCGGCACCGACCCAGGAGCAGCGCGACCTGCTGTTCGCCGCCGCCATGCGCGCCCCCGACCACGGCCAGCTGCGGCCTTGGCGCTTCCTGACGGTGGAAGGTGCGGCACGTGAGCGCATGGGCACGCTGCTGGCCGAAGCCGCTCGCCTGCAAGACGCCGACGCGCCCCAGGCCGCGATCGACAAGGCGCAGAACGGTCCGCTGCGTGCGCCGTTGGTGGTGGTAGTGATTGCCCGCCTGCAGGAACATTTCAAAGTGCCAAAATCCGAGCAACGGCTGGCGGCGGCCTGTGCGGCCCACGGGATTCTGCTGGCGGCCTACGCCCAGGGGATCGGCGCGGTGTGGCGCACCGGTGAGTTGTCGTACTCGGCACACGTTGCCAAGGGCCTGGGGTTGACCGGGGACGAGGAAGTGATTGGCTTCCTCTACCTGGGCACGCCACAAAACCCGCCGCGTACCGCGCCGAAAGAAGACCTGGCGCCGTTTGTGGCAGCCTGGACGGGTCAATAAAACGCCGCAACTCTAATGTGGACGGGCTTGTGTGGGAGCGGGCTTGCTCGCGAATGCGGTGTGTCAGTCAATACCTGTACCGACTGATCCACCGCATTCGCGAGCAAGCCCGCTCCCACATTTAGACCTCACTGGTTTCAAGCTCGGGTCAAACCCGAAACTGATCCATCAGCTTCATCTGCTGGCTGGCCAACGCATTGAGTTGGCTGCTGATGGCTGCCGACTCGGTGGCCTGGCCGGTCAGGGTTTCGGTCACGGTGCGGATCGCCGAGACGTTGCGGTTGACCTCTTCGGCCACCGCACTTTGCTGCTCGGCGGCGCTGGCGATTTGCAGGTTCATGTCGCTGATCACCGTCACCGCATCGCTGATCTTGCCCAGGGCCTGCACCGCCTGATGAATCTGCCCGGCATTGTTCTGCGCCTGGCTCTGGCTCGAATGCATGGTCGCCACCACCCCACGGGTGCCGGTCTGGATGCGCTCGATCACCAAGCGAATCTCCTCCACCGAATCCTGTGTACGCTTGGCCAGGTTGCGCACCTCGTCGGCCACCACCGCAAAACCTCGCCCGCTTTCCCCGGCCCGCGCTGCTTCAATCGCAGCGTTCAGGGCCAGCAGGTTGGTCTGTTCGGCGATGCTGCGGATCACTTCCAGTACCGAACCGATCTGTTCGCTGTTCACCGCCAGGGCTTCGACTTCGGTCACGGCCTTGCTGACTTCTTCAGCCAGGGTGGTGATGTCGCGGGTGCTGCGCTCAATGATCTGCATGCCTTCACGGGCTGACTGGTCGGCACCGCGAGCAGCGTTGGCGGCGTTGGAGGCGCTGTTGGCCACGTCGTGGGCGGTGGCGCTCATTTCATTCGAGGCGGTGGTCACCTGGTCGATTTCCCGGAACTGCACCTGCATGCCTTCGCTGGTCTGGCGCGCGATTTCCGAGGATTGGTCGGCGGTGCCACGGGCTTCGGTGATGCTTTGCTTGATCTGCGCGATGGTCGGCTGCAGCTTGTCGAGGAAGCGGTTGAACCAGTTCACCAGTTCCCCCAGTTCATCCTTTTTCGTGTAGGCCAGGCGTTGGGTGAGGTCACCGTCGCCGCTGGCGATTTCCTTGAGCATGGCCGCCACGCTGTTAATCGGCCGGGTCACGCCGGTGGCAGCCAGCCAGATCAGCAACAGGCCAAGCAGGCCAGCCGATGCGCCTACCAGCAACGCCTTGAAAGTGTCGCTGGCCTGGGCGTTGTCGAGCACGGCCTGGAGTTTGTGGGCGTCTGCCAACAGCACCTGTTTGGGCAGCTTGATTACGATGCCCCAAGATTTGGCGTCGGCAATCGGCTTGATCGGGTACACCGCGCGAATCGTGTTGTCTTCCTCGCGGATCTTGCGGGTATCGTTGGCCAACAGTTGCACGATTTCCTTGCCTTCGGCGCCCAGGGTGTCGATCAGGTTTTTGCCGACTTTGGCGGGTTCACCGCTGTAGGCGGCGATCAACCCGGTGCTGGAGATAATCTCCAGGTGCCCGGCGCCGTCGAACAGCTCTTTCTGCACCGCGTCGGTCGCGGCTTGCAGGGTGTTGAGGGCGAGGTCGACACCCACCACGCCAATCACTTTGCCCTCTACCAGCAGGGGCAGGGAAATGGTGGTCATCAACACCGGTTTGCCGGCCACGGTGTCTTCATACGGGTCCAGCAGGCAGGTGTTTTTGGTGTCCCGCGGGCAGGTGTACCAGATGTTGTAAGGCGTACCGCTGAGGTTGAGGGTGGTCTTGGTCAGGTCATCCTCGACCATCACCGTGTTCAGGCCTTCACCGCCGGCGCGGCTCCAGTAGCTGGAAAAGCGGCCTTTTTCGTTGGACACGCGGGCGGCATCGTTGACGAATTCGCTGTCTTTGCCGTCCAGCGCGTTGGGCTCGAACGACAGCCAGATACCGAGCACCTTGCTGTTGCGGTCGAAGGTGGTTTTCAGGCTGTGGTTGAGCTCTTCACGCAAGGCTGCAGCGTCCAGCGAGCGCTTGCTGGCCAGGCTGCGCAGGTCCTTGATCTGGTCGGCGAGGGCCGTGACCACCAACAGGCTTTCACCGAAGGTCTTTTGCAGTTGCGAGGCTTGTTCGGCGGCCTTGGCCTGCAGCAAGTTCTGCACACTGTCGGTAAGCATTCGTGAGCTTGAATTGCTGATCAGTTCGTCGTTCTGATTGGTCTGGTACAGGTTCATGCTGACCACCAGCGCGATCACCCCCAGCAGGCAGAGCCCGGACAGCAGCACGATTTTCAAACGTATGGAGAGGGTGTCGAACATAGGTTTACCCGCGAATGGACTTATTAGTATGCAAGCTCAGGCGAGTCCATTCGGCGCTATGCCCGGAACATCGGCTTGAGCCGGCAGTTCATGAGCGTAAGCCGATGAGCGGTAGGCGGGGGTCAGGCAGGGTGCGGGAGGCGTTCCGGCCGCGACCAGATCCACAGGTTGCCCATGCTCATTCCGGCGATGGCCAGGTAGATCGGCCAGCCATGGTCGAGCATCACCAACATCAAGCCGGCGCACAGCAACATGCTCACGGTAGCGCTGACTTTGGCCCGGCGGGCGATGATCTTGCCGTTGCGCCAATTGAGCAGGATCGGCCCGAACAGGCGGTGGTTTTCCAGCCAGGCACTCAGGCGCGGGGAGCTTTTGGTGGCGGCCCAGGCGGCCAGCAGGATGAATTCGGTGGTGGGCAAGCCCGGTACCACAATCGCAATCAAACCGATGCCCAGGCTGACGTAGGCCAGCAGGCCGAACAGGACACGGGCGATTTTGGATGAGGATTGGGTTTTGCCGGTCATGGTTGAGGTTTGCATGGATGGATTTACGAAGGATTCAAATTGAAACCGGGTCAAAATGTGGGAGCGGCGGTGCGACGATTCGACTTGCTCGCGAATGCGGTGTGTCAGTCAATACATGTACCGACTGATCCACCGCATTCGCGAGCAAGCCCGCTCCCACATTTGATTGCATTCCAATCAGGGAATCAGGCCAGTTCAGGGGCGCTAGCGTACGCCTGTTCCAGCAACACGGTGAAGCGCACGAACGCATCAACCGCGCCTTTCTCCACTTCGGCTTCTTCTTCAGCGGTGAATTCCAGTGCGTCGAGGGTGCGGGTGAAGCGTTTCCAGCCTTCAGCGCGACCACCTGCCGGCTCGCCCAGGTGACGGGCACCGAAGGTTTCGCTCAGGCCCAGGCCCACGGCGCGCTTGATCAGGAACGCGGCGCCCAGCTTGGAGCCTTCGGACACGAACAGCCAGCCCAGGGCTTCGGCCTTGCTCGGGTTTTTCACCGCGCCGGCGACCGGTGCCGGTACTTCGGTGTCCAGGTCGCCCAGGTCCAGCTTGGCCGCTTCGGCACGGCAGCGTTCGGCCAGGTCGGGGACGATCTTGATCAGTTCTGCATCGTTGTACAGCGCCACCAGCTCCGACTGGAACAGGTACTGCGCGACCACGAAGCGGGCGAAGTTGGCCTGGGTTTCAAACGGTGCATGGGCCTTTACCAGCGCGTCGAGCTTGGTGTGCGGTTCGTTGGTGATCTGGTTCAGGCGTTGAGAGCGCAGGCTTGGGCGTTCAGCAGTAGGAGAAGCGGTCATGAAGATGTCCTTGAGAAGAGGATGCGTCTGGTTGCCAGGCTGTTATGAACTAGACGAACCAGAAGACGCGTCACAGTAAAAAATCCTCACCCCGTGGAAGAAGAAATTCCGGCGGGGCGAGGCTCCATTGATCAGATGTCCCAGATCAGGTTGATCGCAAAGTTGCGGCCCGGCTGGGTCAGGCGGTCCAGGTTGGCCGGCCCGGTCACACCGGCTTCGCCGACGCTGTCGTAGCTGCGAACGTCGTCCCAGTCCCAGTATTTCTTGTCGGTCAGGTTGTACAGGCCACCGTTGATGGTTACGTCGTTGGTGACCTTGTAGAAGCCGGTCAGGTCCACGATGCCGAAGCCCGGGGTCTTGAACGGGCCGTTGGCGCTGTTGCCGTCGGGGGCGAAGAAGGTGGTGCTGTCGACGCGATTCTGTTTCTTGACCAGGGTCCAGCTGACCAGGGCACCGTAGTTCTGCTGGTCGTAACCCAGGCCAAATACGCCCTTGAGCGGGTTGACGCTGTTCAGCGGTTCGCCGTTGTCGTCGTTGCGCCCGTAGGTGTAGGCAATCGAGCCTTTGGTGTACAGGCCCTGCGGCGCGCCAAACGCATCGAGGTTCAAGCGGCCCTTGGCTTCCACACCCTTGATGGTGGCGTGCTTGATGTTGTTGGCTTCGAACTGCTGGACCGTGCCACCGGCGACCGAGGCATCTTCGTTGATGAAATCACGGTACTTGTTGTAGTACACCGCCACGTCAAACGAGCCCGAGTCGAAGTTGCCGCGAATTCCGGTTTCGACACCCCGGCTGCTTTCCGGCTTGAGGTCCGGGTTGGGTTCGACGGTGTAGCCCTGTTGCAGGTTTTCAAAGCGGCCATACAAGGCCTTGGCCGACGGCGTGCGATAGCCTTCGGCGTATTGGCCGAACCAGGTGTATTGCTCGGTCAGTGCGTAAGTCACGCCGAATTTTGGCGTTACACGGTGCCAGTTCTTTTCCGAGTTGCTGTGGTCGTAGATGCGTGTCGGGTCAACGGTGTTGAGGAATTCCTGAGTCAGCTTGGGTTTGAGCTGGATGTAGTCGTAACGCACGCTGGGCAGGAATGTCCACTTGTCCCAGGCAATCTGGTCCTGGGCAAACAGCGCGTAGGAGTTGATGGTCGGATCCGGGAAGTCGCTGGCCTTTTTCACGCTGTCGGCGGCCGACGGGCTCGGTGCGCCGATGGCCGTGCAACCGCTGCCGACAGCCAGGCAGGTCGCGGAGCCTTCACGGGAACCCGTGACTTTCTGCTGTTTGAGGGTGGTGCCGTAGGTCACAACGTGGTCGGTTTCGCCGATGCTGAAAGCCTTGTCCAGCTGCGCGTCGAATACCCACTGTTTCTCTTCGTACAGGGTGTCACGGGTGCGCAACACCTTGCGCGATGGCTGGTAGATCTCTGCGGTGGTCTGGTCGGTCTTGGCGATCTGGTAGTTGAGGCTGGTCTTGATGTGATCGGCAATCGGCGAGTCGAGGGCGAACGTGTTTTCTATGCCGAAACGCTCGCGGGTGATGGTGTCGTTGCCCGTACGGCCGCGGTAGAAGTTAAAGCCCTGGCCACCGACGAACGGGCCACCTACCGCGTTTTTCAGGTTGGTGTCGCGATCATCCTTGAACTTCTCGTAGGTCAGGCCCAGGCGATTCTCTTCACCATAATTCCAGCCGAGCTTGGCCAGGATGTTAGTGGTGCGCGCATCTTCCGGGTTGGCGCCGGTGCGGGCCAGGCCGGTGGCGTTATTGCCGTCGTAGGACTCCATTTCGTGGCCGTTGCGCTGGCTCAGGTGCAGCAAACCGTCGAAGTCCTGTACGCGACCGGCGACGGTGCCGGAGGTCAGCCAGCTTTCGTCGGCGGAGCTGTAGCCGGTCTTCAGGCGCGCGCCGAAATCCTGGCCGGGCTTGATGATGTCGTCGGGGTCGAGGGTGAAATAGCTCACGGCGCCGCCGATGGCGCTGCTGCCGTACAACGCCGAGGCCGGGCCGCGCAGGATTTCCACGCGCTTGACGATTTCCGGGTCGACGTAGTTGCGGCGAGTCTTGGCGTAGGGGCCGTTGAAGAAGTTGTCGGGGACTTCGACGCCGTCCACCTGGGTCAGGATGCGGTCACCGTCGATGCCGCGAATGTTGTAGCCGGCGTTCCCGGAGCGGGTACCGGCACCACCTACCGACACACCTGGCTCATAGCGCACCAGTTCGCGGATGGTGTTGACGTTCTGGCGGTCCAGTTCTTCGCGGTCATGCACCGTCACGGTGCTGGGCACGCTGTCCACGGCCTGTTCCTGGCGGGTGGCGCTGATGGTCATTTGTTGCAGGGTGATAGCGCTGCCAGCGGCGCGTTTTTCCAGCACGATGTTGTTGTTACTCAGTTTGCGATAGCCGAGGTTGGTCCCCACCAACAGCCGGTCCAAGGCTTTATCTGCTGGCAACGCGCCGCGCACGCCAGGGGACGACACACCCTGGCCCAGCTCGGCGGGCAGGCCGACTTGCCAGCCGGTCACCGCGGTGAAGGCGTTCAGCGCCGAGACCAGGGATTGTTGCTCGATGCTGAAGCTGTAATTGCCCTGGCTGCGGGTGGCAGGCTCGGCAGCGGTGGCGGCGACGACGGGCGCCCCGGCCAACAGGATGGCAGCCGTCAGCAGGGACAAGCCGTGACGGCGAACGGGCGAAGAGGGCCGGCGGTTGAAACGAGAGGACATCGAGAGCGCTCCGGAAGGTACGAATCTTATAGTTGCGACACTGAATCAAATAGGAATCAGTTGCATTGGCTATAACGAGACGAACCGCCGATGGCTATCGAGTAAAAATAATTCTCATTTAGTTCAGGATCACCAGCGCCGGGTATTCCGAGAGCTTGGCTGAAGTGATGTGCGCCAGTGAGCGCACGACGTCGAGAGGCTGGTCGAGACGGTAATTGCCGGTGACCGCCACGCTAGCGAGCTTGTCGTTGTTGTTGACGATCCAGCCCGGGTAGTAGCGCCGCAATTCGGCCAGCACTTCGCTCATCGGGCAGTTTTCGAAGATCAACCGACCGTCGACCCAGGCCAGGTCCTTGGTGGTGTCCAGCTTGGCGGGTTGGCTGAAGCCTTTGGGCCCGATGCGGATACTTTCACCGGCGCTCAGGCGTACCCGGGCATCGTCAAAGGTGTTGCTCAGGTCGACGTCGCCGCGCTGTACCTGAACCTGGGCTTCACCGTTCAAGTAGCGCACCGCGAAGGACGTATCGCGCACGCTGGCGCGCACCGGGCCGGCGTCGATCTCCAGGGGCAGGCCACGGCTGGGCAGCACTTCGAAAAACGCCTCGCCCTGGTACAGGCGGGCGATGCGCTGGTGGTCCTTGATGGTGCTGGAGAAGGCGGAATTGGTGTTAAGCAACACTTTCGAGCCATCGTCCAGTTGCAGGCGCTGGCGTTCGCCCACCACGGTGAGGTGGTCGGCCTGCAGGCGCATCGGCAGGTTGCTGAAGCTGAACAGGCCCAGCAACAACACGGCGGCGGTGGTCAGGGGTTTCCAGTGAGGTTTGATACGGCGCCAGGCGCTGGGTTTGCGTGGCGCATTCAGGGCGACGGCAGCGCTGTGCACCGGCGCGCCGGCCCAGGCGGCCTGGGCCTTGATGAAGGCTTCGGCGTTCAAAGGGTCGCGGGCGAGCCAGGCTTCAAATTCGTCTTGCTGCCCGGGTTGCGGGCACTGCAAGGCGATCAGCCAGTCGAGGGCTTGGTCCATAGCCGTGTTTTGCAACACCTCATGAGCCAGCTCATGGGGGTGCAGTTTATTCGGATCCGTCACGGTGTTCCTCGGGTCTTCGCCACGTTTTAATCAATAGTCCTACAGACTGTGCCGACAAAGCTTAAGGGCGATCCAGTCTTTCGGCCACACCTATGCAGATGGCCATGATCAATTTCAGTTCCTTTTGCACGGTGCTCAGAGACACGTCGAGTTTGTCGGCGATCTCTTGATAGCTGCAACCGTGCAGGCGGCTGAGGATAAATATCTGCTGCTGACGGGCGCTCAACTGGCCGAGGCTGACACTCAGGTGCTCGAGCAATTGCTCGGCCTGTGTCGCGTCTTCGGGAGTGCTGACGGGGGAGGCGACGCTTTGCAGGACGTCCAGTGGGACATCTTCCTGCAGGGTGCGCGCCTGAATCCTGCGGGCACGCAGGTGATCCAGCGCCAGGTTGCGCGCCGTCTGGTAGACGAAGGGTTCGAGGTGGTCGATCGGCCGTTCGCTCAAGGCCCGGGTAACGCGCAGGTAGGTTTCCTGCAGCAGGTCCTCGGCGGTGCTGTGGTTATTCACCATCCGCTGCAAGGTGCGCAGCAGAATCACCCGCTGGGTGAGGAAGACTTGATTGAAGCGAGATTGGCTCACAGTGATACCAGACCGGTTTGCATCAAATGATAATGCTTATCATCAACGCAAATGGCAAGTGGCACTTGGCAATACTGTAGGAGCGAGCTTGCTCGCGAAGGGCGTCAACGATAGCGCTGGCGTCCTGAATAAACGCGGTGTCTTTGCGTTTTTCGCGAGCAAGCTCGCTCCTACAGGCCGAGCATTACTCGGCGTTGCACAGCGCCAGGCAGTTATCCAGCATGCGGTTCGAGAAACCCCACTCGTTGTCATACCAGGCCAGCACTTTCAGCAGTTTGCCGCTGACCTTGGTGTGATTGGCGTCGAAAATCGACGACAGCGGGTTATGGTTGAAGTCACTGGAAACCAGCGGCAGGGTGTTGTAGCCGAGGATTTTCGAGTGCTGGCTGGCTTCTTTAAGCAGTGCGTTGACCTGCTCGGCGCTGGCTTCTTTTTTCAGCTGCACGGTGAGGTCTACCAGCGACACGTTGATCACCGGTACACGCACGGCCATGCCGGTCAGCTTGCCTGCCAGTTCCGGCAGCACCAGGCCCACGGCTTCGGCGGCGCCGGTCTTGCTCGGGATCATGTTCTGGGTGGCCGAACGCGCGCGGTACGGGTCGGTGTGGTAGACGTCGGTCAGGTTCTGGTCGTTGGTGTAGGCGTGGATCGTGGTCATCAAGCCGCTTTCGATGCCCAGCTCGCGGTGCAGCACCTGGGCCACCGGTGCCAGGCAGTTGGTGGTGCAGGAAGCGTTGGAGATGATCTGGTGGGATTGACGCAAAATGTCATGGTTCACGCCATACACCACGGTGGCATCGGCGCCCTTGGCCGGGGCCGAGATGATTACCTTGCGCGCGCCGGCGGTAATATGGGCGGCAGCCTTGTCACGGTCGGTGAACAGGCCGGTGCATTCGAACACCACGTCCACCTTGTGGGCAGCCCACGGCAGGTCGGCCGGGTTGCGAATGGCACTCACGGCAATCCGGTCACCATTGACGGTCAGGCTTTCCTGATCGTGGGCGACCTCTGCATCGAAAGTACCGTGTACGGTGTCGTATTTAAGCAGGTGGGCATTGATCGAGCTGTCGCCGAGATCGTTGATGGCGACGATCTGCAAATCCTGGCGGTAGCCTTGGGTATAAAGTGCGCGCAGGACATTTCGGCCAATACGGCCAAAACCATTGATAGCGATACGTAGAGTCATTGGAAGGTGCCTGTCGTCGATTTGTTGTAAGAATTACAAGATTATTCGCATAAAAATAGAAAACAAGCCTTTTTAGTGGCAATATTTTGTTCAATCTACAACGAGTGACCTGAATCAACTGGTCCGATTGGTCAAGCAACACCCTGCCAACCTCTTCGCGGCGGGCGTTTGACCAGCATAGACACTCAGGTCGCCACATCCGTTAGCCTGGAGTTCTATACATGCATCCCCGCGTACTTGAGGTCACCGAACGGCTTATCGCCCGCAGCCGTGCAACCCGTGAGGCATACCTTGCGCTCATTCGCGGCGCTGCCAGCGACGGCCCGATGCGCGGCAAGCTGCAATGCGCCAACTTTGCCCACGGCGTGGCCGGGTGCGGCACCGAAGACAAAAACAGCCTGCGCATGATGAACGCCGCCAACGTGGCAATTGTTTCGTCATATAACGACATGCTTTCGGCCCACCAGCCGTACGAACATTTCCCCGAGCAAATCAAGACAGCCCTGCGTGAAGTCGGCTCCGTGGGCCAGTTCGCCGGCGGCACCCCCGCCATGTGCGACGGCGTGACCCAGGGCGAGCCGGGCATGGAGCTCAGCCTGCTGAGCCGCGAAGTGATCGCGATGTCCACGGCGGTAGCGCTGTCCCACAACATGTTCGACGCCGCACTGATGCTCGGCATCTGCGACAAGATCGTCCCCGGCCTGATGATGGGCGCCCTGCGCTACGGCCACCTGCCGATGATCTTCGTGCCGGGCGGGCCGATGCCGTCGGGGATCTCCAACAAACAGAAAGCCGACGTGCGCCAGCGCTACGCCGAAGGCAAGGCCACCCGCGAAGAGCTGCTGGAATCGGAGATGAAGTCCTACCACAGCCCTGGCACCTGCACCTTCTATGGCACCGCCAACACCAACCAGTTGCTGATGGAAGTGATGGGCCTGCACCTGCCGGGCGCCTCGTTCGTCAACCCGTACACGCCGCTGCGTGATGCCCTGACCCGCGAAGCTGCGCATCAGGTCACGCGCCTGACCAAGGCCAACGGTAGCTTCACGCCAATCGGCGAGATCGTCGACGAGAAATCCATCGTCAACTCCATCGTCGCCCTCAACGCCACCGGCGGTTCCACCAACCACACCCTGCACATGCCGGCCATTGCCATGTCGGCGGGCATCATCCTCACCTGGCAGGACATGGCCGACCTCTCCGAAGTGGTGCCGACCCTGTCCCACGTCTATCCAAACGGCAAGGCTGATATCAACCACTTCCAGGCGGCGGGCGGTATGTCGTTCCTGATCCGCGAACTGCTGGAAGCCGGCTTGCTCCACAACGATGTCAATACCGTGGCCGGTCATGGCCTGAGCCGCTACACCCAGGAACCGTTCCTGGTGGACGGCGAACTGGTGTGGCGCGAAGGCCCGATCGAAAGCCTCGACGAAACCATCCTGCGCCCTGTGGCCCGTGCGTTTTCCCCGGAAGGCGGCTTGCGGGTAATGGAAGGCAACCTCGGCCGTGGCGTGATGAAAGTCTCCGCCGTGGCCCTTGAGCATCAAATCGTCGAAGCCCCGGCCGTGGTGTTCCAGGACCAACAAGACCTGGCCGATGCCTTCAAGGCTGGCCAGCTGGAAAAAGACTTCGTCGCGGTAATGCGCTTCCAGGGCCCGCGCTCCAACGGCATGCCGGAATTGCACAAGATGACGCCGTTCCTCGGCGTACTGCAGGACCGTGGTTTCAAAGTGGCGTTGGTAACAGACGGGCGCATGTCCGGCGCGTCGGGTAAGATTCCCGCCGCGATTCATGTCAACCCCGAAGCCCAGAGCGGCGGGCCACTGGCACGTGTGCGCGATGGCGATATTATTCGCGTGGATGGCGTCAAAGGCACCTTGGAGCTTAAGGTGGACGCCGAAGAGTTTGCAGCGCGCGTGCCTGCCACGGGCCTTCTGGGCAATAACGTGGGGGCCGGTCGCGAGCTGTTTGCGTTTATGCGTTTGGCCGCAAGCTCCGCAGAGCAGGGCGCCAGCGCCTTTACCTCTGCCCTGGAGACACTTAAGTGAAGCTTGCGCTGGTCGGTGATATTGGGGGTACCAACGCCCGTTTTGCATTGTGGCGTGATCAGGAACTGCATTCGATCCGCGTCCACGCGACGGCGGATCATGCCAGCCCCGAAGAGGCGATCCAGGTCTATCTGAAGGAAGAAGGCCTGGCCGTCGGCTCGATCGGTGCGGTGTGCCTGTCGGTCGCCGGGCCGGTGAGCGGAGATGAATTTAAATTCACCAACAATCACTGGCGCCTGAGCAAGACTGCGTTCTGCAAGACCTTGCAGGTGGACGAACTGCTGCTGGTGAATGATTTCTCGGCCATGGCCCTGGGCATGACCCGCCTGAAACCGGACGAATTCCGTGTGGTGTGCGAAGGCGCGCCGGAACCGTTGCGGCCTGCGGTGGTGATTGGCCCGGGCACCGGCCTGGGTGTCGGTACTTTGCTCGACCTCGGCCATGGCCGTTGGGCCGCATTGCCGGGGGAGGGCGGCCATGTCGACCTGCCGGTGAGCAGCCCGCGGGAAGCCCAGCTGTGGCAGCACATCCACAACGAGATCGGCCATGTCAGCGCTGAAACCGCCTTGAGCGGTGGCGGTCTGCCGAGGCTGTACCGGGCGATCTGCGCGGTGGACGGCCATGAAGCCGTGCTGGAAACCCCCGAGGCCATCACTGCCGCTGGCCTGGCGGGCGACCCGATTGCCCTGGAAGTGCTGGACCAGTTCAGTATCTGGCTGGGCCGTGTTGCCGGTAACAACGTGCTGACCACTGGCGGCCGTGGAGGGGTTTATATCGTTGGCGGCGTGATCCCGCGCTTTGCCGATTTCTTTATCAAGAGTGGTTTTGCCAAGAGTTTTTGTGACAAAGGCTGCATGAGCGACTACTTCAAAGGCATTCCGGTGTGGCTGGTGACGGCACCGTATTCAGGGTTGACAGGTGCTGGTGTGGCGCTTGAGCAGGCATTTGCGTAGGCAGTGATGGCCTCTTCGCGAGCAAGCCCGCTCCCACATTCAATCCCATTCCAACTGGATGAATGAGGTCGAATGTGGGAGCGGGCTTGCTCGCGAAGGCGGCCTCAAGGGCAACAAATGACTTAAGCTTGGCCATAACAACAAGGAGGGGCCCCGTGAGCGTAATCAGTAAATCCATTCTCCTGGTCGACGACGACCAGGAAATCCGCGAGTTGCTGCAAACTTACCTCAGCCGCGCCGGTTTCCAGGTGCGTGGCGTGCCGGATGGCGCGGGGTTCCGCCAGGCGATGAACGAAGCGCCGTGCGACCTGGTGATCCTTGATGTGATGCTGCCGGACGAAGATGGCTTCAGCCTCTGCCGCTGGATCCGCCAGCACCCGCGCCAGGCGCAGGTGCCGATCATCATGCTCACCGCCAGTTCCGACGAAGCCGACCGTGTGATCGGCCTGGAATTGGGCGCCGACGATTACATCGGCAAGCCCTTCAGTCCCCGCGAGTTGCAGGCGCGTATCAAGGCGCTGTTGCGGCGCTGCCAGTTTGGCCAGGAGCGCAGCGGCGGCGAGGTGCTGGTGTTTGGCGAGTGGCGCCTGGACATGGTCAGCCACCGGCTGTTCCACGTCGACGGTGAGGAAGTGATTCTCTCCGGCGCCGACTTCGCCCTGCTGAAACTGTTCCTCGATCATCCCCAGCAAATCCTCGACCGCGACACCATTGGCAACGCCACCCGCGGCCGCGACCTGATGCCCTTGGACCGAATTGTGGACATGGCCGTCAGCCGCTTGCGCCAGCGCCTGCGCGATACCGAAAAACCACCCCGGCTGATCCGCACCGTGCGCGGCAGTGGCTATCAATTGGCAGCCAGCGTGGTTGCCGGCAATGCCCACTGAACGCCTGCGTGAACTGCGCCGGCGGATCCCGGTACCGCGTTCGCTGCTGGGGCGGATGTTACTGCTGACCCTGTTGGCGGTGCTGTTTGCCCAGGCGTTATCCAGCGTGATCTGGGTGTCACAACTGCGCGCCACCCAGCTCGAAGGCCTGGTGACCGCTGCCCGCAGCCTGGCGCATTCGATGACCGCCAGTGTCAGTTATTTCCGTTCCTTGCCGGTGGCCTTTCGGCCGCTGGTGCTCGATCAATTGCGCAGCATGGGCGGCACGCGGTTTGTGGTGACCCTCAACGACAAGCCGCTGGACATGGCCGTGTTGCCGCAAACCCCACGTAAGCAAGCGGTACTCGGTGCCGTCGAAGAAGTATTGCGCCAGACCTTGGGCAGCGACGTGCACGTTTCGGTGGAATTCGTCAGTGCCGAAGACCTGCGCATCTTCAACGCCGGTTTGAAACTCGATGAACTGCCGCGCTCCTGGGCGCATTACGCGCTGACCCTGGAGCCGGTAAATCCGCCGGTGTTGGTCACCCAGATCCAGCTGGCGCAAGGCGAATGGCTGTACATCGCCTCCTTGTTGCCCGAACCCTACACCAGCCTCGAAGAACAAGGCCTGCCGTACCAGCAGGTATGGTTTATCGTGCTGACCAGCGGCTTCCTGCTGCTGTTTATCGGCCTGTTGGTGCACTGGCAAAGCCGTCCGCTCAAGCGCCTGGCTAGGGCCGCGCGGGACATGTCCCTGGGCGCCGACGTGGAACCGGTGGCCGAAGGCGGCGGCAGCGAAGTGGTGGAAGTGGGCCGCGCGTTTAATGCGATGCGCGAACGCATCAGCCGTTACCTGACCGAACGCAGCCAACTGTTCAGCGCAATTTCCCACGACTTGCGCACACCCATCACACGCCTGCGGTTGCGGGTGGAATTGCTGGAAGACGAAAACCTGCAAGTCAAATTCGGCCGCGACCTGGATGAACTGGAATTGCTGGTCAAAGGCGCGCTGCAGTGTGTGAAAGACACCGACATCCACGAAAACATCGAACCGGTGGACCTCAACCATGTGCTCGACTGCCTGGTGGAACCGTACCTGGCACCCAACGGCAATGGCCGCGTGACCCAAACTGGCCGGGCACTCACGACTTACCCGGGCAAGCCGCTGGCGCTCAAGCGCTGCATCGGCAACTTGATCGACAACGCGCTGAAGTACGGGCAGAACGCCCATTTGCATATTGAAGACGATGGCGCGGAGTTCATCCTCCACGTCGACGACGAAGGCCCGGGCGTGCCGGAACAGCGCCTGGAGCAGGTCTTCGAGCCGCACTTCCGCCTGGCCGGGCAGCAACAGGGTTACGGCCTGGGCCTGGGCATCGCCCGTAACATTGCCCACAGCCATGGCGGTGAAGTGAGTTTGCAGAATTTGCGGGAGGGTGGCTTGCGGGTGACCTTGCAGCTGCCTCGCGGCCTCGACTAGCACGCTGACGGCTATCGCTAAATATTCTGGGGTTATTCCAATTTTGTATAAATAACTGTCATTTCTGACAGTGGCCGATTTCGAGTGGGTTCAGCACTATCCGGGTACAGGACGCAGGATGCGTCAGGAGTGTTGTTCATGCGCAATGAAGATGCGGACATCCCCGGTGTATGGTCGGCAGTTACTAACCCTCCGATGCAGCATCTTGCGGTCATAATGGACGGCAATCGGCGATGGGCAGCGAAGAATAACCTGCCGGTTACAGAAGGTTATCGCCAGGGCGGGGCGGCAGTTGCCACGTTTCTTTCCTGGTGCGACATGCACCATATTCCCCAGGTTACTCTTTGGCCCTTGTCCTTGGAGAACCTCAAGCGCGATGCACAGGAAATCGATGCATTACTGGGCATTATCGTTGACGTGATTGATGGTCTGGCTGCCATACGCCGCTGGCGCCTCAACTTTTTTGGCGAGCTATGTAAGTTACCCGGCGAGGTTGTTCAGTCCATCGAGCGCGTCCAGGCCTTCACTCGGGGAGAGAGCGGGATGTGGGTCAACATTGCCATTGCCTACAGCGGCCGTGATGAGATCGTTTCGGCATTCAGAAAAATTCTGATTGAGCGTGAAGCCACCGGAGAGCTTTCCAATCTGGCCGAAACATTGAGCCTTGAGGATGTGAACGCCCACCTCTACAGCGCTGGCAACCCTGACCCTGACCTGATTATTCGCACTTCTGGCGAGCAAAGGCTGTCAGGCTTCATGCCGTGGCAAAGTGCATTTTCCGAATACTATTTCTCTTCCGTGTGCTGGCCGGAATTCAGCAAGAATGATTTTGACGCAGCCATCAACAGCTATCTGCAAAGACAGCGCCGTTTTGGCGCCTGATTGCACAGTATGAGGGGCAGGCCAATGAGTCCGGCAGCCAGGTTAGTGTTTCCTCGCCTGAGTTACCCTTTCGCTGCAACCATCCACCCCGCAGGTCCCCAGGTGGAAGCGTCCATGGTTCGCTGGTTGACGAGCGTTGGGCTTTTGACTGATCCCGTGATGGCTCGCTCGGTGAAGTATGGCAATTTTGGAGAGTTCACCGGTCGTGAGTACCCTACTGCGACCGATGAAGGCTTGCAGTTGATCACCGATTTTTTTGGTTGGCTGTTTGCATTGGATGATGCTGTAGGAGACACGGGCATCTTCGGGCACGACGTAGCCAATCTGACCCGTCTGCATCTATGGCTCCGCGAGATCATGGATAACCCCAACGCCCGGGAGCACGACGCTTTAGGGGCAGCGGTTATTGCAGGCTGCTCGGCTCAGCAAGCCAGTCTGTGTAAAAGCATCGGTACCGCGACAATAGACAGTTGGCGGCGATTGCAAATGCTGAGTTCATCGACTCAGTACATGCGCTGCGTTGAGGCGGCTACCTACTATTTTGTTGGAACGCTGTGGGAAGCCGGTTGGCATTCCATGCGCCGCACACCGAGTCCGGTGGAGTACCTCGTGGGGCGCCGGTTAACCACTGCAACGCCATTCGGTTTGGCGTTGCAAGACGTCGCCGCCGGATATGAAGTCCCGCCGACGGAGTACCTGCGTCAAGACATTCGTGACCTGAATGCAGTGGTTACCAGTATCACTGCGCTATGCAACGACATCTTTTCGTTCCCTAAGGAAAGAGATGAGACGCGGGTAGTAGCCCTCAACTATCCAGCCGTACTCATTGCGCATGAAGGACTGAATGAGCAGGATGCGCTGGACGCTACCGCAGCGCTGCATAACCAGTTGATAGACCGGTATCTTGAGTTGGAGACCGCTGCGCAAAAGGGGGCCAGCCCTGAGTTGATACGCTTTCTGTCGTCTATGCGATCTGAGATGAGGGGGCACTACGACTGGGCGCGTCATTCGCCGCGATATCGCCTCGACTACTATTTCACCGGGCTGGATATGACTTAGGGCAGCGCGCTCCATGTGGGTTGGGTTACAGCGACTCTCGGAACGAAGCGTGCTTCCAATTCCACATTGTCGGTCTGTGGTGCGTCAAATGCTTTGACGCAATCTGGCCAGATCTCTAAGCGGCGGCGCACCAAACAACCGGCTGTATTCGCGGCTGAACTGCGAAGCGCTCTCATAGCCCACCCGATAACCCGCCGCCGAGGCTTCCAGGCCCTCGGCGATCATCAACCGCCGGGCTTCCTGCAAGCGCAACTGCTTCTGATACTGCAACGGGCTCATGGCGGTCATCGCCTTGAAGCGGTGGTGCAAGGTCGAGACGCTGAGGTTTACTTCCTTGGCCAGGTCATCAATACGCAGGGGCTGTTCGTAGTTGCCGTTCAACCAGGTGATCGCCTGGCTCACCCGATGGCTCTGACTGTTGGCGACGGCGATTTCATACAGCCGATATCCCTGCGGGCCACGCAACAAACGATAAAGAATTTCGCGATTGATCAACGGCGCCAGCATCGCGATGTCTTTCGGCGTGTCCAGCAATCGGGTCAGGCGCAGCACGGCGTCGAGTAGCTGGTTGTCCAGGCGGTCGACATACATCCCTCGGGAGGTCGGGCGCGGAGGCACGCCCATCGGCCCGGCTTCGGCAATCAGTGCGGTGATTTGTGCCGGATCGATATTCACTCGAATCGACAGGTTGGGGTCTTCCGACGTGGCATCAAGGATGCGCCCGGCCACCGGCATCGCTACCGAAAACACCAGGTAATTGAGCGGGTCGTAGGCGAAGACTTCATCCGCCAGGCGCACTTCCTTGCTGCCCTGAGCCAGGATGCACAGCGCGGGTTCCACCAATACCGGCGTGAATTCGCGTGGGGTGTTATGGCGGTTGAGGTACAGCGATGTGATCGCCGTGCCGTAGGACCCGTCCTCCCAAGTGTGCCGACGTACGATGCCGGCGAGTTCTGCGCGCTGCTTTTCCATGTCGGCGTCGAGGGGCGTGGAGCGAAGATCGGGCGACGGCATGGGACATCCTCTGGTGTTTTGACGATGGGCACAGCTTAAAGGCGGCTTTGCAAAAAGCGGTACTTCGATTCTGCACAATCCTTGCCTGATCCTGCGATAAATCGTGAATCAGGCAAGCGGGGGGCTGTCATCCTCCTGAAATACAGCAGTCATGCCGGGAATAAAACCTGCAGGCCGATTGCTATATCTATGCATCTCGCAGGATTGTGCAATAAGCCGGCAGGAATCGACTAACCGCATCCACACCTGCGCCAGTATCTTTGATCCTGTGGCAACACGCTCTCACAGTGCTTGCCGAGCATCACTTCTCAACGGGAGAGTCGAACATGTCCACCCCCATTCCCGCGAGCCATATGGCCTTTATCCGTGCCCGTACCGGGTACAGCACCGAACTGGGTGCACGCTTGAGTAGTTTGATCGAACCGGGCCGCCAGGCTCAGGGTTGCCTGCAATTCTCGTTGCAGCACTCCCTGGCCGACCCGGATGTGTGGTTGGTGTCGGGCTTCTGGAGCAGCGAGCAGGCGATGAGTGCCTACTTCAGCTCGCCGGCGCTGATGGTGTTCACCGAGTTGTTGAATGACATGGTGGTTCGCAGCATGGACTTCCAGACCTTCACCGACGCCTCGGCGGCCAACGCCTATGGCGAGTACCTGCAACTGGCGGGTTAGTGCTTTAGAATGGCCGCCTTTCCCATTGGCCAGGACCTGCAACATGGCACGTAAAGAGTTTGCCCACCACGAAGCCGTTTCCGCCTTGGTGCGTGAAGATGAGGGTGGCTACAGCGCCGCCATCGCCGTCAAGGCACTGGATGGCATGGGTGCACCGCGCTTTCACAAGATCCTCGATGGACAGAAATTCAAGACCGCTGATGACGCTGATGATGCCGCAGCTCTGCAACTGGAGCGCTTGCTCAATGTAGATGAAGACGGTCAGCTCTCTTGGGCAACTTCCGCCAACTAAAAACACCGCTGATCCAAATGTGGGAGCGGGCTTGTGTGGGAGCGGGCTTGCTCGCGAATGCGGTGGATCAGTTGGCATATGCATTGACTGACACGCCCCCTTCGCGAGCAAGCCCGCTCCCACATTTTTATCGCATTCCAATCAGCGTTGCGCGGCGCCTGGGCGGTACATTTTAAACAGCGCTTCCGGACCCAACTGAAAATAATCCGCCGGGCCGCCTCCACGCAGGATCGGCTCGGCGGCAGCCGTGTCGTACACCCCGTCTTTCAACAGCCACTTGGCAATATGCACCGCGACCACTTCGCCAAGCACCAGCCAACTGGGCACCAGCTCCTTGTCGGCGCGCTGCAGCTGAATGATCTGCGTCACCTTGCACTCGAACGACACCGGGCTCTCACCCACGCGAGGCACGGCAATAACCTTTGAAGCCACCGGCGTCAGGCCGGACAATTCAAACTCGTTGACCTCGGGCGAGACCGGCGCGCAACTCTGGTTCATCTGCTCGGCCAGCGGGCGGGTGGCCAGGTTCCACACGAATTCGCCGGTCTGTTCGATGTTGTTCAGGCTGTCTTTGCGCCCGACGCTGGAGAATCCAATGATCGGCGGAATGTAGTTGAAGGCGTTGAAGAAACTGTAGGGCGCCAGGTTCAGGCGGCCCTCGCGGTCCTGGGACGAAATCCAGCCAATCGGGCGCGGGCCGACGATCGCATTGAACGGGTCATGGGGCAGGCCGTGGCCGTTGGCGGGTTCGTAGAAATGGATATCGTCGGACATGGCCGGGGTTCCTGCTGGTGGTTCGGGGAAGGGCATCATAGTGCACTCAGGTGGAGTGTTCGCCAATGAAAAAGGGGCTGTGTCATACACTGACACAGCCCCTTTTTTATCTCGGCAGAACCCTTAGTCCGTGGTAATCCGCGAATGTTTGCGGGTGTCCTTCATGGTCACGTACACCACCAGCGACACCGCAATACAGGCCGTCACGTACCAGTAGTAACCGGTTTCCATGCCGATGCTCTTGAACCACAGCGCGATGTATTCGGCGGTACCACCGAAGATCGACACGGTCAGTGCATACGGCAAGCCAACGCCCAGGGCGCGGATTTCAGTCGGGAACAATTCGGCCTTCACCACCGCGTTGATCGAGGTGTAGCCACTGACGATAATCAGCGCCGCCATGATCAGGAAGAACGCGCCCCACCAGCTTTGGATGGTGTGCAGGGTGGTGAGGATCGGCACGGTGAACAGCGTGCCGAGGATGCCGAAGGCGATCAGGATCGGCCGGCGGCCGACCTTGTCCGACAACCCGCCCACGATAGGTTGCAGGCACATGAACAGGAACAGCGTGGCCGCCGAAATGGTGGTGGAGTCGGAGATGCTCATGCCGACGGTGTTCACCAGGTATTTCTGCATGTAGGTGGTGTAGGTGTAGAACGCCAGGGTGCCGCCCATGGTCAGGCCGACCACAGTCATCAGTTCCTTGGGGTGACGCATCAAGGTGCGCATCGCGCTTTCCTTGGCTTTTTCTTTCTTGGTGAACGACTCGGTTTCTTCCATGCCACGACGCAGGTACAGCGCCACTACCGCACACAGGGCGCCGATGGCGAACGGGATACGCCAGCCCCAGTCGTACAACTGCTCGGTAGTCAGGGTCTGTTGCAGCACGATCAGCACGCCAAGGGCGATGAGCTGGCCGGAGATCAGGGTCACGTACTGGAAGCTGGAGTAGAAGCCCCGACGTTCCTTGGTCGCCATCTCGCTGAGGTAAGTGGCGGAGGTACCGTATTCACCCCCGACCGACAGACCCTGCAGCAAACGGGCAAAGACCAGCAGGATCGGCGCACCGATACCAATGGCTTCATAGCCCGGGCTCAGGGCAATCAGCAACGAGCCGAAGCACATCAGGTACACCGAGGCCATCAAGGCCTTTTTACGCCCGACTTTGTCGGCGTACAGGCCCATCAGCCAGCCGCCGATCGGACGCATCAGGAAACCCACGGCGAAGATCGCGGCGGTGTTCAAGAGTTGGGCGGTGGTGTCGCCTTTCGGGAAAAAGGCCTTGGCGAAGTACAGCGAGAATGCAGCGTAGACGTACCAGTCGTACCACTCGACCATGTTGCCGACCGATCCGCTGAAGATCGACTTGATGCGGCTGGAAGTGGTGCGAACTTTTGCCGGCGCAGCCGCCGACCCCAGAGGCAGGGAGTTGGAGTTATCCATTTAAGGATCCTTCATCTAATTGTTTTTGTGGAGCGCGCCCAAGCGCAGCCTGGTTGGGCTATAGCAGGAGCTGTGCCAATCAGATGAAGGCCCGGTCTAGAAGGGTTGCAGGATTTTTTTGAGCGGAAAGTTGCTGATGATTGAAGGGTGATGAGCGGAAATCCGCCGACGAAGATCGCAACCACGCTCTGCGTGGGAACGATCGGGTTAGAGGAACGTGTCCCGTGCCAAGCCATGGCGCTGCATTTTCTCATTGAAGGTGCGCCGGGGCAGCTGCAGCTCGGCCAGCACCGCCTTGATATCGCCCTTGTGCCGGGTCAGCGCGGCTTTCAGGCAATGGGCTTCAAACGCTTCCTGCTGCGCCGCCAACGATTGCCCGGCTTCGATGCCTTCCGGCTCCGGTTCACCCAGCCCCAGCACCTGGCGTTCAGCGACGTTGGCCAACTCTCGCACGTTGCCCGGCCAGTCATGGCTGAGCAGGCGGCCCAGCGCCGGCCCGCTCAGCGGAGCGAAGCTGCGGCCCAGGCGTTCGGCGGCGCTTTGCGCAAAGTGCTCGAACAGCAGCGGAATGTCTTCCCGGCGTTCCCGCAGCGGTGGCAGGCGCAGTTGCGCGACCGTCAGGCGATAGGCCAAATCCTCACGAAAACGCCCGGCGCGGGCTTCGTCCAGCAGGTCGGGCTTAGTCGCGGCGATGATTCGCAAGTCCACCTTGATGCTTTGATTGGAACCGAGCCGTTCCAGTTTCTGCTCCTGCAACACCCGCAGCAATTTCACCTGCTGGGCCAGGGGCATGCTTTCGATCTCATCGAGAAACAGCGTGCCACCGTCGGCATACTCCAGCTTGCCGATGCGCTTGCCTTGGGCGCCGGTAAACGCGCCACTTTCATGGCCGAACAACTCGGCTTCAAACAGCTGCTCGGGAATCGCCGCGCAGTTCAGCGCCACAAATGGTTTCTTCGCCCGGGGGCCGAAATCATGCAGGCAACGGGCGACCAGCTCCTTGCCGCTGCCGGTTTCGCCGCGAATCAATACGTTGACCGGCAGGCCCGCCAGGTCCAGCACTTGACGGCGCAGGTTCTGCAAACCTCGGGATACCCCCAGCAAGCTCGATTCCAACTGGGCCCGGTGATCGGCCTGTTGGTGTAGGCGGCGGTTTTCCAAGACCAGCCCGCGCTTGTCCAGCGCCCGGCGCAGGCTGCTGAGCAGGGCTTCGGGGCTGAAGGGTTTTTCGAGGAAGTCGTAGGCGCCGTCGCGCATGGCTTCGACGGCCATCGGCACATCGCCGTGGCCGGTGAGCAGAATCACCGGCAGGTCGGCATCGCGCCGCTGCACTTCGGCCAGCAACTCCAGGCCGCTGAGGCCGGGCATGCGCACGTCGCTCAGGATCACCCCGGGAAAGTCCTTGGGCAATTGCGCCAGGCATTCCTCGGCGCGGCTGAACAACTGCACGTCAAAGCCCGACAGGCTCAGCCATTGCTCGACGGCCGTGCGAATGCTGGCTTCGTCATCGACCACAATCACCGCGTTCAACATAGGTCAGGTGTCTCCAGGGCGATGGGTAAGGTCAGGGTAAAGATCGCCCCGTCACCGTGATTACCGGCGCTCAGGCGGCCGCCGAGTTCGTGGACGATAGCGTACGACACTGCGAGCCCTAAACCGAGCCCGTCGCCCACCGGCTTGGTGGTGAAGAACGGGTCGAACACGCTGTTGAGATTTTCTTCGGCAATCCCGCCACCGCTGTCGCTGACGGTCAGGCACCACAGCTGTTGATCGGCGTGCAGGCGGATTTCCAGGCGTTTGCGCGGTTTGTCGGCCATGGCGTCGAGGGCGTTGCGCAGCAGGTTGATCAGCACCTGTTCCAGGCGGATCGCGTCTCCGCGTACCCAGGCCGGACGGGTCAAATCGAGGACGGTACCGATGGCTTCGTCACGCAGGCGGGCGTCGAGCAAATGCAGGGACTGGTCCACCACCGTGGCCAGGTCGAGGCGTTCGCGCAGGCCGCTGGGGCTCTTGCGGGCGAAGGTCTTGAGGTGGCCGGTGAGCGCGGCCATGCGCGTGAGCATGTCGTCCAGCGGCGTCAGGGCCTGGTAGGCGTCGTCCACCCGACCGTGATCCAGCAGCAGCCGCAGGGTCGCCAGCTGCATGCGCTGGGCGGTCAGTGGCTGGTTGATTTCGTGGGCCAGGGCCGCTGACATTTGCCCCAGCGCCGCCAGCTTGGCGGACTGCACCAAACCATCCTGGGCGGTGCGCAGGGCGAGTGTGCGTTCTTCCACCAACCGTTCGAGTTCTTCGCGGCTGCGCTGGCGCAGGCGGGCCAGGCGCCAGCGTTGGGTCAGGAACAGCACCAGGAACACCAGCGCCAGCCACGAACCGGCGGCGGCCAGGCCGGCGTTGCGTTGGTCCTCAAAGGCAACCTGTGGCTTGCGCAACAGGTGCAAGGTCCAGCCTTCGGCTTTCAGCGGCAGGGATTCCCAGATGTAGTTGGCCTTGCCGTCGGGGCCGTTGACGCGCATCAGGTGGCTGTTCTCGTCAAAGCGCTGCAACGCTTCGGCGTCCAGCGGCAGCAGCTGTTTCTTGTCGTATTGGCGGGTGGCCTTGAGTTCGGCATGGTCGCTGTCCGACAACGGGCGCAGTGCGCGGTAGCGCCAGCCCGGTTGATTGGCGATAAACACAATGCCCCGGGCATCGCTGACCAGCAGCAGGTCGTTGCCCTGAGCCCACTCGCGTTCCAGTTCCGGGAACTCCAGCTTGACCACCATGGCACCGAGGAACTGTTCGTTTTCGCCAACCACCGCATTGGAGAGGAAATACCCCGGAATCCCGGTAGTCACCCCCACCGCATAAAAACGTCCGGTGCCTTGGCTCAGGGTTTGGCTGAAGTACGGGCGAAACGCATAGTTGTGTCCCACATAACTGCTGGGCAAATTCCAGTTGCTGGCGGCCACGGCCAGGCCGTTGCGGTCCATCAGTTCCAGTGTGGAAGACTGGGCGGCGCCGTTGATACGCTCCAGTTTGCGGTTGAGCAAATCCTGGGTGGCAGTGTCCAGCGGGCCCTTCAAGGCGCTGATCATTTCCGAGTCCAGGGCCAGCACGGCGGGCAGGGCGCGGTAGCGTTCGATCAGGGTGTGCAGGGAGTTGGCGTACAGCGCGAGTTGCTGATTGGCGCGGGCAGCGTCATCCACCAGGGCCAGGCGTTCGGCGTGGCGGGTGGCCAGGGCGGCAGCCAGCGTCGCGCCGGCGATGATCAGCAGGGAGTAGAAGGTCAAACGCAACGGGCGGGGAATCGCAATCATACGAAGATGAACAGTGCAATTAGGGGCGAGCACCATAGCACGCAGCGCATGGCTTGTTGCGAGGGGAGGGATTGTCTTGTGGCGAGGGGGCTTGTCCCCCGTTGGAGTGCGCAGCGCTCCCGCTTTTTTCGGGGCCGCTGCGCAGCCCAACGGGGGACAAGCCCCCTCGCCACAAGGTCATTTATCCCGCAGGGGAAATGCTTACTGCACTTCTACCGCCAGGCTTTCACTGATCTTTTTCTGCCAGATGGCAGGACCGGTGATGTGTACCGACTCGCCCTTGCTGTCCACTGCAACGGTGACCGGCATGTCTTTCACGTCGAACTCGTAGATCGCTTCCATGCCCAGCTCGGCGAACGCCACGACGCGGGATTTCTTGATGGCCTGGGCCACCAGGTAAGCCGCGCCACCCACTGCCATCAGGTAAACCGCCTTGTGGTCCTTGATCGCTTCGATAGCGGTCGGGCCGCGCTCGGATTTGCCGATCATGCCCAACAGGCCGGTTTGCTCGAGGATCTGGCGGGTGAACTTGTCCATCCGCGTGGCGGTGGTCGGACCGGCAGGTCCAACGACTTCTTCGCGCACCGGATCAACCGGGCCGACGTAGTAGATAAAGCGACCCTTGAGGTCCACCGGCAGGGTTTCGCCCTTGTTCAGCATCTCGACCATGCGCTTGTGCGCCGCGTCGCGACCGGTGAGCATCTTGCCGTTGAGCAGTACGGTTTCGCCCGGCTTCCAGCTCTGCACGTCTTCCGGGGTCAGGGTGTCGAGGTTGACGCGACGGGCCGACGGGCCGGCTTCCCAGACGATTTCCGGGTAGGCGTCCAGCGGTGGCGCTTCCAGCGACGCAGGGCCCGAACCGTCGAGCACGAAGTGCGCATGACGGGTGGCGGCGCAGTTGGGGATCATGCACACCGGCAGCGAGGCCGCGTGGGTCGGGTAGTCCATGATTTTCACGTCGAGCACGGTGGTCAGGCCACCCAGGCCCTGGGCGCCGATGCCCAGTTGGTTGACCTTCTCGAACAGCTCCAGGCGCATCTCTTCGATACGGTTGGACGGGCCGCGCTTCTTCAGCTCGTGGATGTCGATGGATTCCATCAACACTTCCTTGGCCATTACAGCGGCTTTCTCGGCGGTGCCGCCGATGCCGATGCCGAGCATGCCCGGTGGGCACCAGCCGGCGCCCATGGTCGGAACGGTCTTCAGTACCCAGTCGACAATCGAGTCGGACGGGTTGAGCATGGCCATTTTCGACTTGTTCTCGGAACCACCGCCTTTGGCGGCCACGTCCACTTCCACGGTGTTACCCGGGACGATGGAGTAGTGGATCACGGCAGGGGTGTTGTCCTTGGTGTTTTTACGCGCACCGGCCGGGTCGGCGAGGATCGAAGCCCGCAAGACGTTTTCCGGCAGGTTGTAGGCCTGGCGCACGCCTTGGTTGATCATGTCGTCCAGGCTCATGGTGGCGCCATCCCAGCGCACGTCCATGCCTACACGTACGAATACGGTGACGATACCGGTGTCCTGGCAGATCGGGCGGTGACCGGTGGCACACATGCGCGAGTTGATCAGGATCTGTGCCATGGAGTCACGGGCCGCTGGCGATTCTTCGCGCAGGTAGGCTTCGTGCATCGCCTGGATGAAGTCAACGGGATGGTAGTAGGAAATGAATTGCAGGGCGTCGGCAACGCTCTGAATCAGGTCGTCTTGCTTGATCACGGTCATGAGTCGCGCTCCTCTATAAGGGAACATTCAATAAAGGTGTCTTCAGTAGGGTGAATCGGTCGGCTGAAGGCACCTTTCCAAGGCACGCCGTATGGTGCTGGCGCGACGCTAAAAAGGCGCGGCAGTATAACCCGCCACGGTGGCTGATACACCCGACTATGGTCATGAGTGCCAAGCCCGATTCACTGTAGGAGCGAGCTTGCTCGCGAAAAACGTGAATCTGATGGGTTTCGCCAGCCTCCCCGCGTTATCGTTAGCGACCTTCGCGAGCAAGCTCGCTCCTACAGTTGAAGAGTTTTATGCCTGAACTTCACGTCGGCGAACGCCACTGGTCGGTAGCCGCCGGCAGCAACTTGCTGGATGCCCTGAACCAGGCGGGTGTGGCTGTGCCTTACAGCTGCCGCGCCGGCAGTTGCCATGCCTGCCTGGTGCGTTGCCAGGGTGACCTTCTGGACAATCAACCAGAAGCCCTGAGCCCGGCGCAACGCCAGGACGGCTGGCGCCTGGCCTGTCAGTGCCAGGTCACAGGTGATTTGCAGGTCGAGGCGTTTGACCCGCTGCGTGACGGGCTGCCCGCGACGGTGCTGAGCGTCGATTGGATGAACCCGACGGTGCTACGCCTGCGGCTGCAACCCGAGCGCGGCTTGCGCTACCGGGCGGGGCAGCATCTGGTGCTGTGGGCGGGCAGCATTGCGCGGCCTTACTCTCTGGCCAGCCTGCCCCAGGAAGATACGTTTCTCGAGTTTCACATCGATTGCCGTCTGCCCGGCGAGTTCAGCGACGCCGCCCGCCAGTTCAAGACCGGTGACAGCCTGCGCCTGGGCGAACTGCGGGGCGGGGCGTTGCAGTACGACCCCGACTGGCAATCCCGGCCGCTCTGGCTGCTGGCCTCGGGCACCGGACTTGGCCCGCTGTGGGGCGTGTTACGTGAGGCCTTGCGCCAGGATCACCAAGGCGCCATCCGGGTCATTCACCTGGCTCATGACGCTGGCGGTCATTATCTGGCCGAGCCGTTGGCGCACTTGGCTGCGGCGCATCCGAACGTGACGGTCGAGTTATGGACGGCGGCCGGGTCGACTGACGCTTTGGCGCAACTGCGGCTTGTTTCCCGGCAAACTCTGGCCTTACTCTGCGGGCACCCTGCCAGCGTCGAGGCCTTTTCCAAGCGCCTGTTCCTGGCCGGACTGCCGCGCAATCAACTGCTGGCCGATGTGTTCCTGCCCCGTGGTTGAGCGCTGAATTTTCCAGCCGCGAGATTTGCCATGACCGATGCCATCCTGCAGCAACGCGAGCGCGGGTTGCTGATCCTGCAGCTCAACCGCCCGGACAAGAAAAACGCCCTGACCCGCGCCATGTACAGCCAACTGGCCGAGGCACTGGAGCAGGCGGATGCCGATACCAGCGTCAACGCCGTGTTGATCCAGGGCAGCAGTGAGTGCTTCACCGCCGGTAACGATATTGGCGACTTCCTTGAACAACCGCCGGCTGATCTCGACAGCCCGGTGTTTCACTTCATGCGCAGTTTGCTCAATTGCCGCAAGCCGGTGATTGCGGCGGTGGCAGGCGTGGCGGTGGGGATTGGTACGACGCTGCTGCTGCATTGTGACCTGGTGTATGTCAGCCGGGACGCGCGGTTGCGCATGCCGTTCGTCAACCTGGGGCTGTGCCCGGAGTTTGGTTCCAGCTTGATCCTGCCGCGCTTGCTGGGGCATGCCAAGGCGGCGGAGTTGTTGCTGTTGGGTGAAGGCTTTACCGGTGAGCAGGCTGCCGCTTGGGGCATTGCCACTGAGGCATTGGGCAGCGGCGAATCGGCGTTGGCCAAGGCGCGGGAAGTCGCCGCACGGTTTGAAACCCTGGCGCCGGGTGCGGTGCAGGTCAGCAAGCATCTGATGAAAAGCGTCGATCGCGAACAGTTGCGCAAGGTGATCGAGGAGGAGGGCGCGTTGTTTACCCAGCGGTTGAAGTCGCCGGAAGCGATTGCGGCGTTGTCGGCTTTTATCACTCGGTGATGAATGTGTGTTGACTGGTCGGACGTCTTCGCGAGCAAGCCCGCTCCCACATTTAACCGAGTACATCCTGAAGAAATACGGTCGAAAGTGGGAGCGGGCTTGCTCGCGAAGAGGCCAGTGAAGCCAATACAAAAGCCAACCTGGAATGCAAAAAGCCCCGCCATTCACATGGCGGGGCTTTTGTTTTTCAGCGTGTCACTCAGACCATTGGGTCGCCAACGTGCAGGATTTTCATGCCGTTGGTGCCGCCGATGGTGTGGTAGCTGTCGCCCTTGGTCAGGATGACCCAGTCGCCTTTCTCCACAACACCTCGCTTGAGCAACTCGTCGATCGCGGCCTGGCTGACTTGCTCAGGCGGCAGCGATGCCGGGTCGAACGGTACGGTGTAGACACCACGGAACATGGCCGCGCGGGCCTGGGTTTCGCGGTGCGGGGAGAACGCGTAGATCGGGATCGAGGAGCGGATGCGCGACATGATCAACGGCGTGTAGCCACTTTCGGTCAAGGCGATGATCGCTTTCACGCCCGGGAAGTGGTTGGCGGTGTACATGGCGGCGAGCGCGATGCTCTGGTCGCAGCTTTCGAAGACCTTGCCGATACGGTGGCTGGAGGTCTTGCTGGTCGGGTGCTTTTCAGCGCCGACGCAGATGCGCGCCATGGCCTGCACGGCTTCCAGCGGGTACGGGCCCGCCGCACTTTCAGCCGAGAGCATCACGGCGTCGGTGTAGTCGAGCACGGCGTTGGCCACGTCGGACACTTCGGCACGAGTCGGCATCGGGTTCTGGATCATCGACTCCATCATCTGGGTCGCAACGATCACCGCTTTATTGTGGCGACGTGCGTGCAGGATGATTTTCTTCTGGATACCGATCAGCTCGGCGTCACCGATTTCCACGCCGAGGTCGCCACGGGCAACCATCACTGCGTCGGAAGCCTTGATCAGGCCGTCGAGGGTTTCGTCATCGGCCACGGCTTCGGCGCGTTCGATCTTCGCCACCAGCCAGGCAGTACCGCCGGCTTCGTCGCGCAGTTTACGGGCGTATTCCATGTCGGCGGCGTCGCGCGGGAAGGAGACCGCGAGGTAGTCCACTTCCATTTCGGCGGCGAGCTTGATGTCGGCCTTGTCTTTTTCAGTCAGGGCTGGAGCGGTGAGGCCACCGCCGCGACGGTTGATGCCTTTGTGATCCGACAGCGGGCCGCCGATGATCACGGTGCAGTTCAGTTCGGTCGGGGTTGCGGTGTCGACGCGCATCACCACGCGACCGTCGTCCAGCAGCAGCTCGTCGCCGACGCCGCAGTCTTTCACCAGGTCCGGGTAGTCGATACCCACGACTTGCTGGTTGCCATCGGTCAGCGGATGGCTGGTGGAGAAAGTGAACTGGTCACCGATCTTCAGCTCGATTCGCTTGTTGGTGAATTTGGCGATACGGATTTTCGGGCCTTGCAGGTCACCCAACAGTGCAACGAAGCGGCCATGCTTGGCGGCCAGGTCACGCACCAGCTTGGCGCGAGCCTTGTGCTCGTCCGGGGTGCCGTGGGAGAAGTTCAGACGGGCAACGTCCAGGCCAGCCAGAATCAGCTGTTCGAGGACTTCCGGCGAGTTACTGGCCGGGCCAAGGGTGGCGACGATTTTGGTACGACGGACGGACATGCACGGACTCCTGAGTTCAAGCGCTGAGGAAGGCTACTATGCTCTTTGGTTGTAGTCATTGTTCGTTTGCACTACTTATCGATGATTCGCTTGTTTTCACTCTGCATGAACAGATGAACAACCTTGAAGATTTTCGATGAAGGGTCGATACACTGCACAAGACAGGAGAACCCCCATGCGAATCGTGATCATTGCTGCCCTGGCCGTCAGTGTTGTCGGCTGCACCCGTTGGTCGATGGACCATCATTTGAACAATGCGTACCGCGCCTACGGTGTGGGCGATTGCCAGCGGGTCACCCTTGAGTTGTCCCAGGTCGACCGTGAAAGCCGTTCCCGGCGCTACGTGCAACCGGAAGTCTCGATGTTGCGCGGGCAGTGCCTGGAGCGCGAGAAATTGTTTGTCGATGCGGCGCAGACGTATCAGTTCATCATCAGCCAGTACCCGGCGAGCGAATATGCTTTCCGGGCGCGCGCGCGCCTGGATACCCTGCAACAACTGGGGCACTACCCCGGCGCGAGTGCCGCCCGGCCGCGTCCAGCGTCGTTGTGATGATATTTGTCATGCCATAGCTGGCTCGTTGCCAGTCTTGGGCTAATCTTTGAATGTCAGTTTGTATAGGTTTCTATTCGAACGGATGCAATACCCGGATTTGGCAGCCGTATAAGTGGCAGCGCGTTTGCCGCTGTCGCACCGATATCCGGGGAGAGCGGGCCTTTGGGCTCGTTTCGAATCACTGGAGCGGCCACAATCATGGCCATTGGATGGCGACCTCATCATGTTTACTCCCCGACGGATCGAGCGGCATCAGTTACCTTGCTTCCTTCAAGTGTTCAATCGCCTCACAGACAAACCTATTGGCTATTTGGGCAATCTCTCCGAGCAGGGGCTGATGTTGATCAGCCAATTACCCATGATGGTCGACGTGGAGTTCGAGCTGCGCTTGAAGATCCCGGGCCCTGAGGGCGAGGTACATGCGGTGGACCTCACGGCTACCTGCCTGTGGTGCCATGAGGATATAAACCCCAAGCATTATGACTCCGGGTTTCGTATTTCCCAGGCGCCTGCCGAATATGGGGAGGTGATCAATGCACTCTTGAGTTACTTCAGCTTTGATCCCTTGCAGGCCTCTGCCTAGAGCCTGTGCGCGAGCATTCATAGTACGCCGGCTTTTTTCCAGCCCAGGTAGCGGGTCACCAGGGCGGCTCCCAGTTCCGAAGGCAGCGTGTCCAGTACTGAAAGCCCGTGGGCGTTCAAGCGGTCATGGAGTTCGTCCCGGGTATTGAGATAGTCGACATTCCCGCAATAGGCCAGGGCTTCGGGCAGGGTTTGCACGGGGGCCTGGCGCAACTGGTCAAGGACTTCCTCCCGCAGGCTGGCAACCAGCACCCGGTGCTGGCGACTGATGCGTTTAACGGCGCCCAGCAGCTCTTCGTCATCCTCATCGCGCAAATTGGTCACTACGATCACCAACGAACGACGTTTCTGCCGGGCCAGCAGTTGGCTGGCGGCTGCCTGGTAATCGGCCGTACGCCGGGAAGTGTCCAGGTCATACACCGCATTCAGCAGCAGGTTGAGCTGGCCGCTGCCCTTGACCGGCGCCAGGTAGCGCGGCTGGTCGCAGGCAAACGTGCAGAGCCCGACGGCATCGCCTTGGCGCAGGGCGACATAGCTGAGTAGCAGGCAAGCATTGAGGGCGTGGTCGAAGTGCGACAGTTCGGCGTCCTGGCTGCGCATGCGCCGGCCACAATCGAGCATGAACATGATCTGCTGGTCGCGCTCATCCTGGTACTCCCGGGCAATGGGCGTGCGTTGCCGAGCGGTGGCTTTCCAGTCGATCTGGCGCAGGCTGTCGCCCTCGCGAAATTCGCGCAGTTGATGAAACTCCAGGCCCAGCCCGCGTCGTTGGCGCTGGCGTACGCCGAGCTGGTTGAGCCAGTTGTCCACCGCCAGCAACTGCGCGCCGTACAGGCGCGCGAAGTCCGGGTAGACCCGGGTGGCATCGCTGACGTCTATCACCCGCCGTGCCGACCACAATCCGAGTGGGCTGGGAAGGTGGACTTCGCATCGGGTAAAACTGAAATGCCCGCGCCTTTGAGGTTTTAACCGGTAGCCCAATTCACTCTGCTCGCCGGGTCGCAGGTCGATGGACTGCGGCAGGTTCTCCACCGTCAAACCGTCCGGTACATGATCGAATACCTGGACCACCAGTGGCTGGGAATAGTCGTGGTCCAGCGTCACCCGCACCTCACCCCAGCGACCCAGCGCCAGGCTCCCGGGCATCTGCCGTCGCGCGCGCGGGGACGGGCGGCGACGCAAACGGCCGGCATCCAGCAGGGCCAGTAACAACAGGGCCAGCAGCAGGCCCCACGTCACGGCGTGCAGGGTGTCTGGCACCTTGACCTGCAGCGCCACCAGTGCGCCGAGCAGGATGCTCAGGCCCAGCAGCACACCGAGCCAGATCAATAGCAGGCGGGTCGGTCTCATGGGCGGGTCATTGCCGTGGCGCCGGGACTTGGTCCAGCAGTTGCTTGAGCACCTGGTCGACTTCCAGCCCGTCGATATCCAGCTCTGGGGCAATGCGCACCCGATGGCGCAGTACTGCCAGGGCGCAGCCCTTGATATCGTCCGGGGTGACAAACTCGCCACCGCGCAGCAAAGCCCGGGCCCGTGCGCCACGCACCAGGGCGATGGAGGCCCGAGGGCCCGCGCCGATGGTCAGGCCTGGCCAACTGCGGGTGGTGCGGGCCAGCCGTACGGCGTAGTCGAGTACCTGCTCATCCAGCGCCAGTTCACTGGCGATCTGTTGCAGCTGCAACACATCTTCGGCGTGCAGCACCGTTCTCAACGGTTGCACGTCGAGCATGTCGGCCCGGGATGAACGGGTGACTTCGCGCACCATGTCCAGTTCCTGCTGCGCCTCGGGGTAGTCCATGCGCACCTTGAGCATGAAACGATCCAGTTCGGCCTCGGGCAATGGGTAAGTGCCTTCCTGCTCGATCGGGTTCTGGGTGGCCAGTACCATGAACGGTTGGCCGATGGGCAGCGCCTCGCCTTCGAGGGTTACCTGACGTTCCTGCATGGCTTCCAGCAACGCCGCCTGGGTTTTTGCCGGAGCACGGTTGATCTCGTCAGCCAACAGCAGGTTGGTAAACAACGGCCCCTTGCGCAGCTTGAACTGTTCGGTATGCAGGTCGTAGACGGCATGGCCGGTCACATCGCTGGGCATCAGGTCCGGGGTGAACTGGATGCGTGCGAACTCGCCACCAAAACAGCGTGCCAGGGCTCGAACCAGCAAGGTTTTGCCCAAGCCGGGAACACCTTCCAGCAGTACGTGGCCGCCCGCGATCAATGCCGTGAGCACGTCATCGATCACCTGGTCCTGGCCGATGACCGCCTTGCGCAGTTCGACGCGCAAGGCCTGGGCCAGTTGGCTGGCGCGCTGGATCGGGTCTGCGGCTGGAAATTCGCTCATAGGGCATTCCTGAGGGTTTGCAGGCTAGCCACCTGACGGCTGAAATCGGCACTGGAGAGCCGTTTTGCCGGGAGTGGGCCGAGGGCCTGGCTGATGACGAGTGAGGGTTGGCGGGTCAGGCGTTCAAGCACCCGCGATTGTTCGGCAGTGTCGAGGTGTTCGAACCCGGGATGACGGCGCCTTGCAGTGCGTTGGATGTCGCGCTGCAAGGCTTGCAACAAGCTGTTTTGGCCGCTGCGGCGCAGCAGGAAGTCGGCACTGGCGTTCAAATGTTCCTGCAATTGCCGACGTGCCTTGGGGGCTGGTTGCCGGATCGGGCCCTGGCGCAGGCTGGCGTGCCATAACCCCAGGGCGATCAATGCGGCGAGTGCCACCAGGGCCTGGGGGAAATAGCGCAGCAACAGACTGAACAGATCCTCGACATCGGTGTTGAACAGCAGCGTGACCTGCGTCCCCTGACTCAGGTACCAAAGCAGCCAGGCGTTATCGTATTGACCAATGGCCGGGCTTTTCCACAGGTCGCTGTCGGTGACCACGGTCACACGGCCTTGCCCGAGGTTAATCTGCATCAGGTGCGTCGACTTGGCACTGTTGGCCGAGAATTGCGCCAGGTGCCTGGGGTCGGTGAGATTGAAGTCGGTGTCGAAGCTGAAATAGGCCGGGGCCGTTTCGTTGTCCACATAGAGTTTGGTCAGGTCCGGCGTTTTCTTTTTACGCGCGGGTGCTGGAGCGTCGAACTCTTCACTGAAGGATTGGTGTATCTGCACGCGGTCCAGCAGCAGGTCACCACTTTTACCGGTGTCGTCATCCCACAGTGCCTCTGCGACGAGCAGCAGGTGGCCGCCAGCCTGTGTCCATTGCAGCAATTGCTCGACCTGCGGTGGGCTCATGTTACTGCGCTCGCCCAGCAGCAACAGGCTGTTGCCTTTGGGCGAAAGACTGGCCAGCCGTTCCAGGCTGTTGGCGTGCTCCACCACTAGGCCTTGCTGGCGTAGAAAGTGTTCCGCCGCCAGGTAAGGGTTGGCGAGAGCTTCGGGCGAAGGGCCGCGATCGACCACTTCCTGATACGGGATCGCCTTGTGCCAGGCATAAAAACCGCCTGCTGCGAGCAGACCAGCCACGAGCAGTCCGACCCACAGCAATGGCCGGTTCATTGCACAGCTCCCGAGCCGAACAGGGCTCGCCAACTGCTGCATAGCTGTTGTTGCGCGAGGGCAGGCGGCAGGCGGTGGCCATAGGCAAGGTTTTGCCAGTAGCGGGTCAGCTCATCGCTGAACGCCAGCAACTGCGGCTGTTGCAGTTGGCGGATACGCTCCAGGACCTGGCCTTCCGTGTCGGCGTTTTTCAGCGGCAGGTTGAAGTCGTGCAGCAGTCGGCTGAGCAAGCCACGGTAAAGTAAGCCGAGGGCTTCCCGAGGCTGTGTCGCCCAGAGCTGTTCGGCGGTGCCGGCGATGTCTTCGGGCAAGGTGTCTGCCCCCAGTTCGAGGCCGAACAACTGCGAGGGAGCGGGCTTGGCAGCCTTCGGCTTGCGTAGGCTGCGGCGGCTGACAAAGGCATGCAGCCAGTCGCGATAGCGCCAGATCACCAGTGCCAGGCCACCCACCAGCAACCCCCAGAGCAGTACTTCAAGGCCCTTCGCGATGTGCTTGAACGAATCGCTGTTGAGGTTTTTCAGCAATGCTTCCAGCCAGGCCGGCAACTTACCGTCATCAGCCGGTTTGTTTTTGTCCGCCGCTTTTTCTTCGCCGAAACGGTAGCGGGTGACGGTCTCGGAGTTTTTGAACGGTGGCTGCTCCAGCAGCGCCTTGATCGACTGACTGGCCGATTGTGTACTCAGTTGTTTTTGGGGCGCCGGTTCATCGGCCCATGCCGATGGGAGCGCCGGAACCAGCATCAGCCCGATCACCAGCAGCAGGACCGGCGCCACACCGCTCAGGCGCTGGCGCAGTCGGCGGAACACCAGCTCCAGGTCCCAGGCTTCCAGTACGGTGCGGCGGTTCAGGTACAGGCTGAAACCGCAGGCGACATAGATAGGCTCCCAGAACACCAGGATCAGCGCGTAGAAGGCGTTGGTCAGGTGTTCCAGCCAGAGCCAGTCGTGCCCCGCTGTGAGCACCAGCTGTTGCCAGTCCCAGTCCCGTTCGACCTCTTGCGGCAGGAAAAAATAGAACACGGCCATCAACCCGAACCACAGGGCAATTTCCAGATGCACCCCGATCAGGGTCAGCCAGCGTGCGGCGCCGGCATTGCGTTGTTGCAGCACACCAAGACGTTGTTGGCGCGCCTGGCCTTGCAGGCCTTCGAGCTGGACCACCGGCATCACGGAGCTGCGGCTCAGGTTGAAGCGTCGCCAGGTCAGGCTGGCCAGCAGTTGGCCCTTGAGCAGGCGCGGCGAGTGGCGCAGGGCTTGTTTCAGGCTGGGTGTTTCGCCGAACAGGGCCTTGGACAGGATATACAGTGGCAGGCGGTCGAATGCCGGTTTCAACCACCAGAACAGTAACAACGCGGTGGAGGGATGATTCCACAGCAGCACGCTGAACAGCGCGAAGATCGGCAAGGTCACGATGGCCCAGCTGCTCATCAGCAGCAGCCGATGTTCGCGGGCCAGCAGGATGCCGAGGTCCATGGCTTCCCAAGAGGTACGCGGGCGGATCACGACGCTGGCATCACTCAGGCGCATGGCGGTTCCGTCCGGCAAACAGCAGGTAGGCGGCCATCAGCAACCAGAGGGTGGTGCCCACCAGGTACTTGATCCACGGCGCCACGGCATTGGTGGAAGACCAGTACGCCTCGATAAACGCGGCGATCAGCAGGAACACCATCACACCGCAAATCATTTGCACGCTTTTACGTGCGGCCAGTCGCAGGGATTCACCTCTCGTCAGTTGCCCCGGCGCAATCAACGCCCAGCCCAGTTGCAGGCCGGCCGCGCCTGCCAGGGCGATGGCGCTGAGTTCGAAGGCGCCATGGCCAATCACGAAAGACCAGAAGGTCTGGCCGTAGCCGATTTGTGTCAGGTGCCCGGCAACGGCACCAATGATCAGGCCGTTGAAGAACAGGAAAAACACGCTGCCCAGGCCGAACAACAGCCCGGCGGCAAAGGTCTGGAACGCGATGCCGATGTTGTGCATCACGTAGTAGCCAAACATCATCCAGTCTTCGCTGGAGGCACGTTCGGCTGCCCGGCCCAGGCGGCTGGCATCCGGGTCGTACATGCTTTGCATCTCAGCCACTTGTTGGGGGCTGACGATGCTGTAGATCAGGTCTGGATACAGGTACACCAGCAACGCGATGCCGATCAGGCTGCCAAAGAACAGCAGGCTGGCCGCCAACACGAATGGCCATTGCGCGCGAACCAGCCTGGGGAAGTCGGCCAGCAGGAAGCTCAGTACGTTTGCGCCCAACTGGCTGCGATGCCGATACAACTGCTGGTGGCCGCGCAAGGCAAGCTGCTGCAACGGGTCAACCAGGTAGCTGCTGTAGCCACGCTCCTGGGCCAGGGCCAGGTGCTGGCACAACTGCCGGTACTGATGAGGGAAGTCGGTGAAGTCAGCGCGCTTGGCGTTGCCTTTTTCAAGCTGTGTCAGTTGCGTGGCAAAGGCTTGCCATTGTGCTTGGTGGCGGCTTTCGAAAAGACTCTGCTTCATGCTGGCCCCAACAGTCCGCGAGCCACGCCGTTCAGTTCCGCCACGGCGCGGGCAGGGGAGACCTGCAGGGGCGTGGCCAGGATCGCGGCCAGTTCGTTGATTCGCTCGGCGGAGAGTTCGCCCTGGCGTTCGGCGAAGCTGAGAATCGCCCGTTGTTCGTTCAGCTCAAGGGCGAACGGCAGGCGCAGTGCCGGGGCTTGCGGCACCTGCGGACGGGAAAGTGGTTGTTCGCGATAGATCACCAGCGTCCCGGCCGCCAGGTCACCCAGGCGTTTGAAGTTGGGGTGTTGCAGGCAACTGATGGCGCCGAGGAAGTAGCCGAAGGGCAGCATGTCGACAAAACGCAGCAGGTTGCGGATCAGCGAGGCGGACCAGCCGATGGGCGTGCCGTCGTCCTGTACCACCCGCAGGCCCATGATCTGCTTACCGGGCGAGCAACCCTGATTAAGCACTTCGAACAGCACCATGTACCACCAACTGACGAGGAACAGCAGCAGCGAGCCCAGGCCAATGCCCAGGTTGCCAAGAAACGCGAGCGCGATGAACAGGATGCCGAGAATCAGGCCGCGCAACCCCAGGTCGAAGGCAAAGGCCAGTGAGCGAACCAGCAGGCCGGCCGGGCGCAGGGGCAGGTCGATGCCCTCCGGGGTCTCGATCTGGTAGCGGGTGTCCAGTGGCGCAGATGGCATCGCGGTCCTTGGCAGTGCGGCGCTGGCGCCTGGGCGGCAGCGGCGGGGTTGGAAAGACGGATGCTAGCAGTGTCGACGGTGGAAGCAACCACTCAACGATTTACTGAATGTTTGTACAGTGAACACAGCGCTGGCCCCCGGTGCCGTCAAGCGCCTAGACTTTGCCGGTCTTCAGCACAGGAATAGCCCGTGACCACCATTTTCTGGTACGACTATGAAACCACCGGCATCAACCCGCGTAGCGATCGCCCGCTGCAGGTAGCCGGTATTCGCACCGACCTTGAACTCAACGAAGTCGGGCCGCCGGTCAATCTCTACTGCCAGCCCAGCGAGGATATCCTGCCGCATCCGGCCGCCTGCGCGATTACCGGTATCACGCCCGGGGTGCTGGCGGAAAAAGGCCTGGCCGAAGCCGACTTCATGACCCGCGTACACGCCGAGCTGGCCACCCCGGGTACCTGCGGGGCCGGCTACAACACTTTGCGTTTTGACGACGAGATGACGCGCTACAGTCTGTACCGCAACTTTTTTGATCCCTATGCCCGGGAGTGGCAGGGCGGCAACAGCCGTTGGGATCTGATCGACGTGGTACGCACCGCTTACGCCCTGCGCCCGGACGGGATCGTCTGGCCGGAACAGGACGGGCGCGTCACCCTCAAGCTTGAGCGATTGACGGCTGCCAACGGCATTGATCACGGCCAGGCCCACGATGCCTTGTCCGATGTGCGCGCCACCATCGCCCTGGCGCGGTTGATCCGCGAGAAACAACCCAAGCTCTATGACTGGCTGTTTCAACTGCGCAGTAAGCAACGGGTGATGGACCAGATTCGTTTGTTGCAGCCGATGGTGCACATTTCCGGTCGATTTTCTGCCGAGCGTCATTATCTGGGCGTGGTGCTGCCTCTGGCCTGGCACCCGCGCAATCGCAATGCGTTGATCGTCTGCGACCTGGGGCTCGATCCCCAAGGGCTGTTGGACGAGGACGCCGATACGTTGCGCCGGCGGCTATATACCCGTCGTGACGACCTTGCCGAAGGTGAGTTGCCGGTACCGCTCAAATTGTTGCACATCAATCGCTGCCCGGTGGTCGCACCGTTGAGTGTGCTTCGGGCCCAAGACCGCGAGCGTCTGCAACTGGATATGGATGAGTGTGAGGCGCGGGCCCTGCGGCTAAGCGACGCACAGGAACTATGGCGCGATAAATTAGCGCTGATTTACGCCGAGGAAGATTTTGCGCCAACCGCTGATCCTGAGCAGCAGCTATACGATGGTTTTATCGGTGACCGTGATCGACGTTTATGTGAACAAGTGAGAGTCGCCGAGCCTGCGCAACTAGCGCGTCAGCAATGGCCTTTCGATGATGAACGTTTGCCTGAATTATTATTTCGCTATCGTGCGCGTAACTTCCCTGACACCTTGAATAGTGAGGAGCAACAACGCTGGAGAGTTTTCTGTCAGCAACGTTTGTCAGACCCGCAATGGGGCGCACCAAACACCCTTGAGGCTTTTAAGCAGGCGCGTCTTGAGTTGGCTGTTAGTGCTACACCGTTTCAGCAGCGGGTGCTTGATGAATGGCAGGAGTATGTTGACTCTTTAGCCGCACGAATGAGCCTGTAATCGGCACACAGGTAAAATACGGACAATAAAAAACGCCAGCTAGCTGGCGTTTTTTATTGCGTTGCGTATCACGCGGCGTCCTGGTGAGGCTTAGCCCAGCAGGGTAGCCCAGCCTTCAACCACGTCGCCGCCCCACTTGGCTTTCCACTCTTTCAGAGTCTTGTGGTTGCCACCTTTGGTTTCAATCACTTCGCCGTTATGCGGGTTTTTGTATTGTTTAACCTTGCGTGCACGCTTGGTGCCGGTAGTTTTTACGGCGCCACGTGGAGCTTTAACTTTCGATTCTGGATCCAGCAGCGCGATGATGTCACGCAGGGATTTGGAGTATTCGCCCATCAGGGTGCGCAATTTGCCTTCGAATTCCAGCTCGGTTTGCAGTTTGTCGTCTTGGGACAGGTTCTTCAAACGGGCTTGCAGCTCTTTGATAGCTTCTTCGGTGGCGCGGTATTCGTTGATCAGGGACATGAGGACTACCTTATGTAGGGCGCGGGGTGAAAGGGGATAGTGGCCCAATAATAGTCAGACAGTTTGCTCAAGTAAACATTTAAGACTGCATTTATGTAATTTACTTTGGTTGTTTGTGACAAAAGCGTGGAATTTAGTTAATTAGTAACGGCGACAGGCTAAAGATACTCTCGCTAAGTCTTGGCTTACTGCCTGAGTCCACGGGTTTGCACACATACAATGGGTAAAACCTTACGCTATTAAGGGGCAGGGCTGACGCTCGCGATCAGAATAACGGTTAAGGAATACTGCAGTTTTTCTGCGCAATCGCTAGAATGGCGGCCTTTGCGAAGTTCTGGAGTTTCCCCCTAATGCGCACTTTTCGGCTGGTGATTGCTTGCCCGGACCGGGTTGGCATCGTTGCCAAGGTCAGTAACTTTCTGGCTTCCCATAACGGCTGGATCACCGAAGCGAGCCATCACTCGGACAATCTCAGCGGCTGGTTTTTCATGCGTCACGAAATACGTGCCGATACGCTGCCCTTTGGTCTAGAGGCATTTCGCGAGGCATTTGCCCCGATCGCTGAAGAGTTCTCGATGACCTGGCGCATCACCGACACGGAACAGAAAAAACGCGTGGTCCTGATGGCCAGTCGCGAGTCCCACTGCCTGGCGGACTTGCTGCACCGCTGGCACAGCGACGAGCTGGACTGCGAGATTTCCTGCGTGATTTCCAACCACGACGACCTGCGCAGCATGGTCGAGTGGCATGGCATCCCGTACTACCACGTCCCGGTCAACCCGCAGGACAAAGAGCCGGCATTTGCCGAAGTCTCGCGCCTGGTCAAACAGCACGATGCAGACGTCGTGGTGCTGGCGCGCTACATGCAAATCCTGCCGCCGGAACTGTGCAGTGAATACGCTGGCAAGGTGATCAATATTCACCACAGTTTCCTGCCGTCGTTTGTGGGCGCCAAGCCGTATCACCAGGCATCCCTGCGTGGTGTCAAGCTGATCGGCGCTACCTGCCACTATGTTACCGAAGAGCTGGACGCAGGTCCGATCATCGAGCAGGACGTGGTACGCGTCAGCCATAGCGACAGCATCGAAGACATGGTGCGTTTTGGCCGTGATGTCGAGAAGATGGTGCTGGCTCGCGGCCTGCGCTATCACCTGGAAGACCGGGTGCTGGTGCACGGCAACAAGACCGTCGTGTTCTGATTGAAGTGTTTTGATTGAAGAATGAAGGGCCTGGGCGTTAAATCGCTACAGGCCCTTTTTCTTTGGCCACAGGTGAGGATTGGAGAATGAGCGATCCACTTGATAAAGCCACGTCCAAAGCTCCCGCGACGCTGGGAGAAGGTTGTTTGAGTCGATATGACCCGGATGACCTGAGCAGTGAGGACGGCACCGAGTTTTCAGGTGCCGCCGAGTTGTGGGAGCAACTGCAGGACACATCCGGTTCGCCGGAAGAACAGGCGTCAGCCGCTGCGCAAGGCTGCCACTGACGCTGTTGAATCAGATCCGGAAACTGCCCACCAGTTGTTTCAAGCGCGCTGCCTGTTGTTCCAGGTCGGAACAGGCACGCAACGTCGATTGCAGGTTTTCCACACCTTCCTGATTGAGGGTGTTGATCTCGGTGATGTCCATGTTGATCGACTCCACCACCGAGGTCTGTTCCTCGGTAGCGGTGGCGACTGACTGGTTCATCCCGTCAATCTCACCAATGCGCTGGGTCACGCTGTTCAGGCGCTCGCCCGCCAGGTTGGCGATTTCAACGCTGTCCTGACTGTGTCGCTGGCTTTCGCTCATGGTGCTGACCGAATCCCGCGCGCCGACTTGCAGCTCCTCGATCATCTTCTGCACCTGCTGCGCCGATTCCTGGGTGCGGTGTGCCAGGTTGCGCACTTCATCGGCCACGACCGCGAACCCGCGCCCGGCTTCCCCGGCCCGTGCGGCTTCAATCGCCGCATTGAGGGCCAGCAAGTTGGTTTGCTGGGAAATGCTGGTGATCACTTCCAGGATCTGCCCGATGTTCACCGTCTTGCTGTTAAGCGCTTCGATATTGGTGCTGGAGGCGCTGATCATTTGCGACAACTGGTTCATCGCCTTGATATTGCGCTCGACAACGTGTTGACCGTCTTCGGCCAAGTGCCGCGCATCGCTGGCCTGATTAGAGGCCTGGGCGGCGTTGCGGGCGATTTCCTGGGCGGCGGCCCCCAGCTCGTTGATGGCGGCGGCGACGCTGTTGGTGCGGTTGGCCTGCTCGTCGGAGTTGACCATCGAGGAGTTGGAGGCGCTGACCACCCGCAAGGCCACTTCATTGACGTGTTCGGTGGCCGAGGACACTTCGCGAATCGAGGTGTGAATCCGTTCCACGAAGCGATTGAACGCACTGCCTAGCACGCCGAATTCGTCGTGGTTCTGGATGGTCAGGCGGCGGGTCAGGTCGCCTTCGCCGTCGGCGATGTCTTCCATGGCGCGGGTCATGACGTGCAGTGGCTGCAGGAGAATGCGGATCAGCATGCCCAGCAGGGCGATGATGATGACCACGGCGATGATCGTGGCAATGATCGCCGAGGTGCGGAATTCGCTGAGCATGGCGAAGGATTTGTCTTTATCCACCGACAGGCCGAGGTACCAGTTCACCGAGGGCAGGCCCTTGATCGGGGTAAAGGTGACGATGCGGGTTTTGCCGTCTACGTCGACTTCACTGAAATCGCTGCTGATCTTCGGGGTGTTTTTTGGATAGACGTCAGCCAGGGTTTTCATCACCAGGTTTTTGTCCGGGTGCACCAGCACTTTGCCGTCGGCGCTGACCAGGAAGGCATAACCCATGCCGCCGAAGTTCAGCGCGCCGATGTTGTCCACCAGGGTTTGCAGGCTCAGGTCACCGCCCACCACGCCGACACTCTGGCCGGCTTTGCTGCTGGGGGTGGCAATGGAGATGATCAACTGGCCGGTGGCCGCATCAATGTACGGTTCGGTCAGGGTTGAGCCGTTGCTGCCCTGTGCGCCCTTGTACCAGGGGCGTACACGCGGGTCGAAGCCGTCGGGCATCTTGGTGTCGGGGCGGATCACGAAACCGCCTTTGCTGTCGCCCAGGTACGTGGCCATGAACGAAGACGTCAGGGCTTTCTGCTCCAGGAGGCTTGCGACGTTACTTGAATCCGGGTTGATGGCGATGTTCTGGGCGGCGCTTTCGATCAGCACAATGCGCCCGGTGAGCCAGGTCTGGATGTTGCTGGCGGTGACATCACCCATTTCATGCAGGTAGTTGTTCAGATCGTCGCGAATCGCATTACGCTGCAAGTAATCGTTGTAGAGGGTAAACAACGCAAAGGCGGCAATGACGATAAGAGCGGCGGCAAGCAGGATTTTATGGCTGAAACGCAGATTTTTATTCATGGCTTGTGGGGTCCGCTATGGTCTTAATATCCGATGCACGTCCTTTTGAGGCGCGCAAAATGGCTGCGTTAAAAAAAGTGTGATATTTCCATCTGCTCCTGCAGGAATTATCCGGCCCGTTTTTCTAAGACTTTTTGGGTCTCTCGCTCTAACTGTATCGACCACGCAGTGCTAAAGATTAACCATGGGTGACAAAATGCCTGACTCCTCGCAACTCATTATTGGTGCCGATCTTCAAGGTCAGCCGATCGCACAGTCGATGCGCCTGGCCAACCGCCACGGCCTGATCGCGGGTGCTACCGGCACCGGCAAAACCGTCACGTTGCAGCGTCTGGCGGAAGCCTTCAGCGATGCCGGCGTCGCGGTATTTGCCGCCGACATCAAGGGCGACCTCTGCGGCCTGGGCGCTGCGGCCAATCCTCAAGGCAAGGTCGCAGAGCGGATCGCCGGCATGCCGTTCCTTAATTACGCGCCCAAGGCGTACCCGGTGACGTTGTGGGATATCCACGGCGAGTCCGGTCATCCGCTGCGTACCACCATGAGTGAAATGGGCCCGCTGTTGCTCGGCAGCCTGTTGGAACTCACCGACAGCCAACAATCAGCGCTTTATGCGGCCTTTAAGGTGGCCGACCGCGAAGGCCTGTTGCTGCTGGACCTCAAGGACCTCAAGGCGCTGCTCAATCATTTGCGCTACCACCCGGAATTGCTGGGGGAAGATGCGGCGTTGATGACTACCGGTTCCAGCCAGGCATTATTGCGGCGCCTGGCGGTACTGGAGCAGCAGGGCGCCGAAGCGTTGTTCGGCGAACCGGCGTTGCAACTGGAAGATATCCTGCAGCCGGCCAGTGACGGCCGCGGACGCATTCACCTGTTGGACGCCAGCCGCCTGGTGCATGAGGCGCCGAAGGTGTACGCGACCTTCCTGCTCTGGCTGCTGGCCGAGCTGTTCGAGCAACTGCCGGAGCGCGGTGATGCGGACAAGCCGCTGCTCGCGCTGTTTTTCGATGAAGCGCATCTGTTGTTCGCCGATACGCCAAAGGCCCTGCAGGATCGCCTGGAACAAGTCGTGCGACTGATTCGTTCGAAAGGCGTCGGCGTGTATTTCGTCACCCAGTCTCCGGGGGATCTGCCGGACACGGTGCTGGCTCAGTTGGGCCTGCGCATCCAGCATGGGCTGCGGGCGTTCACCACTAAAGAACAGAAATCCCTGCGGGCCGTGGCCGATGGCTTCCGCCCCAACCCGGCGTTTGATGCGCTGGCGGTGCTGACCGAATTGGGTACGGGTGAGGCGCTGGTGGGAACCTTGCAGGAAAAGGGGACGCCTGAAGTGGTCCAGCGCGTGCTGGTGGCGCCGCCGCAATCGCGGATCGGGCCGTTGAGCGAAGCCGAGCGTGCGGCGTTGATTGCCAGTTCGCCGTTGCTGGGGCGCTATGACAAGCCGATTGACCGGGAGTCGGCGTACGAAGTGTTGATGGCGCGCAAGGACCTGGGGCCGCAAGCAGAGGCGACGCCCGCTGCTGAAGAACCGAGCTTTACCGACAAGGCCGGCGCGTTCCTGGGGACTACGGCAGGCAAGGCCCTGAAATCGGCGATGCAACAGGCGGCCAATCAGATGGGCCGGCAGTTGGTGCGCGGGTTACTGGGGTCGTTGTTGGGCGGCAGCAAGCGTAAATAACGATGCGATCAAATGTGGGAACGGGCTTGTTCGCGAAAGCGGTGGAACAGTCAATATATCCAGTGACTGACACGCCGCCTTCGCGAGCAAGCCCGCTCCCACACTTGGTTCTGCGCCGGGTCTCAGGTTTTGGGTTTGGCGTGAGCGGCCAGCCGCTCCAGTGCCGCGCGTAAATTCGGGTCGGTAATCCCGTCGGCTGTGGCCTGAATGGTTTCGGCCGCAATCTCCGACAAATCCATCGTATGCCCCACTGCACCTTGCGGTACGGTCGGCGGTTGTACTTTGAACTGGATGCGCGTCAGGCTGGCGAATTCATCGAAGGCCATCAATTGGCGCTGCAACCGTTTTTGCTGATAGCGCAGGCGCGTCGCCCAATGGCCGTCGGTGACGATCAGCAGCAGATTGCCTTCACGCCACGACGCCACGTGACAGTGTTCGCGGGCGGCGGGTTGCAGTTGGCTTTCTACCAGGCGTTGCAAATGACCAAGGCGTTGCGCATGGCCGAAGATGGCTTTTAAAGGCTTGGCTTCGCGAAGCAACACGGCGGGAGCTCGAGCCGTAAGAGGGCGAAATGCCATGACTAGACACCTTAAGTAACAGAGCGGCCATGGTAGCAGAAAGCGTCTGCACCGCCGCGCCCATTGCATTACGGGCAGATTATCCATTAAATCAATGAGTAACTTATTGCCCGAATGGGTTGAAGTTCAGCAAAAAGCCCTTATTTTAAACACGCCCTCTAAGAGCGCCGTGCCTGCATCGTGGAATAACGCCACTTTCCTCACCCACGTTTCCGGGTAGAATGCTCGTTCGCATGCGGCCGTGAGGGCTGCTCGGGCGACTCACGGGGCGCCCTCCATCCCTATGTGTGGAAGAACCTGCCGATATGTTTGCGCCTTTGTTAAAGAAACTTTTTGGAAGCAAGAATGAGCGCGAAGTCAAACGCATGCTCAAGACGGTGCAGCTGGTCAATGCCTTCGAAGAGCAGATGGTTGCCCTTTCGGACGAGCAATTGCGCGCCAAGACCGAAGAGTTCAAGGCCCGCATAGCCAAAGGTGAAACCCTCGACAAGCTGCTTCCCGAAGCCTTTGCGGTCGCCCGTGAAGCCGGTAAGCGTGTCATGGGCATGCGCCACTTCGACGTTCAGTTGATCGGCGGCATGACCTTGCATGAAGGCATGATTGCCGAAATGCGCACCGGTGAAGGCAAGACCCTGGTAGCAACCCTGGGCGTTTACCTCAACGCACTGTCCGGCAAGGGCGTGCACGTTGTGACGGTGAACGACTACCTGGCCCGCCGGGATGCCAACTGGATGCGTCCGCTGTATGAATTCCTCGGCCTGACCGTCGGCGTTGTCACGCCGTTCCAGCCGCCGGAAGAGAAGCGCGCCGCCTACGCTGCCGACATCACCTACGGTACCAACAACGAATTCGGTTTCGACTACCTGCGCGACAACATGGCGTTCAGCATGGAAGAAAAATTCCAGCGCGAACTCAATTTTGCCGTGATCGACGAAGTCGACTCCATCCTGATCGACGAAGCCCGTACCCCGCTGATCATTTCCGGTCAGGCCGAGGACAGCTCGCGCCTGTACACCGAAATCAACAAGCTGATCCCGCGCCTTGAGCAACACATCGAGGAAGTGGAAGGCGTGGTGACCAAAGAAGGTCACTTCACCATCGACGAGAAGACCCGCCAGGTCGAACTCAACGAAGCCGGTCACCAGTTCGTCGAAGACATGCTGACCCAGATCGGCCTGCTGGCCGAAGGCGAGAGCCTGTACTCGGCGCATAACCTGGGCCTGTTGACCCACGTGTATGCCGGCCTGCGTGCTCACAAGCTGTTCCATCGCAACGTCGAATACATCGTGCAGGACGGCCAGGTCGTACTGGTCGACGAACACACCGGTCGTACCATGCCGGGTCGCCGTCTGTCGGAAGGCCTGCACCAGGCGATCGAAGCCAAGGAAGTCCTGAACATCCAGGCAGAGAGCCAGACCCTGGCCTCGACCACCTTCCAGAACTACTTCCGTCTGTACAACAAACTGTCCGGCATGACCGGTACAGCCGACACCGAAGCGTTCGAATTCCACCAGATCTACGGTCTGTCGGTGATGGTTATCCCGCCGAACAAGCCGCTGGCGCGTAAAGACTTCAACGACCTGGTGTTCCTGACCGCCGACGAGAAATACGCTGCAATCGTCGCCGACATCAAGGAATGCATGGCCCAGGGCCGTCCGGTGCTGGTGGGTACTGCCACCATCGAAACTTCCGAGCACATGTCCAGCTTGCTGAACAAGGAAGGCATCGAGCACAAGGTCCTCAACGCCAAGTTCCACGAAAAAGAAGCCGAGATCATTGCCCAGGCCGGTCGCCCAGGCGCACTGACCATCGCCACCAACATGGCCGGTCGTGGTACCGACATCCTGTTGGGCGGTAACTGGGAAGTGGAAGTCGCCTCCCTGGAAGACCCGACCCCGGAGCAGATCGCGCAGATCAAGGCCGACTGGCAGAAGCGTCACCAGCAAGTGCTGGAGTCCGGTGGCTTGCAGGTGATCGCTTCCGAGCGTCACGAATCGCGCCGTATCGACAACCAGTTGCGTGGTCGTGCCGGTCGTCAGGGTGACGCCGGTTCCAGCCGTTTCTACCTGTCCCTGGAAGACAGCCTGATGCGTATCTTCGCCTCGGACCGGGTGAAGAACTTCATGAAAGCCCTGGGCATGCAGTCCGGTGAAGCGATTGAACACCGCATGGTGACCAACGCCATCGAGAAGGCCCAGCGCAAGGTAGAAGGCCGCAACTTCGACATTCGTAAGCAACTGCTCGAGTTCGATGACGTCAACAACGAACAGCGTAAAGTGATTTATCACATGCGTAACACGTTGCTGGCCGCCGACAACATCGGCGAGACCATTGCCGATTTCCGTCAGGACGTGCTCAACGCCACTGTCAGTGCACACATTCCGCCGCAATCCCTGCCTGAACAGTGGGATGTTGCCGGTCTGGAAGCCGCGTTGAAGAGCGACTTCGGTGTCGACTTGCCGGTCCAGCAATGGCTCGACGAAGACGATCACCTGTACGAAGAAACCCTGCGCGAGAAGCTCATGACCGAGCTGCTGGCCGCGTACAACGAAAAAGAAGAGCAGGCGAGTGCCGAAGCACTGCGCACCTTCGAGAAGCAAATCGTACTGCGTGTGCTGGACGACCTGTGGAAAGACCACCTGTCGACCATGGACCACCTGCGTCACGGCATCCACTTGCGTGGCTACGCCCAGAAGAACCCGAAGCAGGAGTACAAGCGCGAGTCGTTCACGCTGTTCTCCGAGCTGCTGGATTCGATCAAGCGCGATTCGATTCGTGTGCTGTCCCACGTTCAGGTGCGTCGCGAAGATCCGATCGAGGAAGAAGCCCGCCTGCGTCAGGAAGCCGAGGCACTGGCTGCGCGCATGCAGTTCCAGCATGACGAAGCACCGGGTCTTGAAGCTCCGGAAGTGTTGGGTGAAGAGGTCGATGTGGCCCTGGCCCAGGCGCCGGTGCGCAATGAGCAGAAGCTGGGTCGCAACGAGCTGTGCTGGTGCGGTTCGGGCAAGAAGTTCAAACACTGCCACGGCGAAATCAACTAAGATTTTCGCCTGACGCTGCAACACCCCGCGCCGCGACCGGCATCAGCCGTCGCGGCGTTTTGCCATTTCGTCACCGTCGATAACGACGGGATACACATCCACTATTGTTAGGAGCGCATTCATGGCTGTTGGTCTTGGTCCTTTGCCCACGTTGCACCCGGTTGCCGGTTTTGAACTTGGTATCGCATCGGCCGGCATCAAGCGCCCGGGGCGCAAGGATGTGGTAGTGATGCGCTGTGCCGAAGGCTCGACCGTCGCGGGTGTGTTCACCCTGAACGCGTTTTGCGCGGCTCCGGTGATTTTGGCCAAGCAACGGGTTGAAGGCCCGGTGCGTTACCTGCTGACCAATACAGGCAATGCCAACGCCGGCACCGGCGAGCCAGGCTTGGCCGCCGCTGCCCGTACCTGCGCCAAGCTGGCGGAACTGACCGGCGTTGATGCCAGCCAGGTGCTGCCGTACTCCACCGGCGTGATCGGTGAGCCGTTGCCGGTCGAGAAAATCGAAGGCGCGCTGCAAGCCGCACTGGATGACTTGTCGGTGGATAACTGGGCGGCTGCGGCCACCGGCATCATGACTACCGACACCCTGCCCAAAGGCGCAAGCCGTCAGTTTGTGCACGAAGGCGTCACCGTCACCGTCACCGGCATCAGCAAAGGCGCCGGCATGATCCGCCCGAACATGGCGACCATGCTTGGCTACATCGCCACCGACGCCAAAGTCTCCCGTGATGTACTGCAGAACCTGATGCTCGACGGCGCGAACAAGTCGTTCAACCGCATCACTATCGACGGCGATACCTCGACCAACGACTGCTGCATGTTGATCGCCACCGGCCAGGCCGACCTGCCGGAAATCACCTCGTCCAACGGCGCGTATTTCGCAGCGTTGAAGCAGGCCGTGTTCGAAGTGTGCATGGACGTGGCGCAGGCCATCGTGCGTGACGGCGAAGGCGCCACCAAGTTTGTGACGGTTGAAGTCAACGGCGGCGGCAACCACCAGGAATGCCTGGACGTTGGCTACACCGTGGCCCATTCGCCGCTGATCAAGACTGCACTGTTTGCCTCCGACCCGAACTGGGGCCGTATCCTGGCCGCTGTGGGCCGCGCCGGTGTGCCGAACCTGGACGTGAGCAAGATCGACGTATTCCTTGGCGAGGTGTGCATCGCCAGCCGTGGCGCCCGGGCCGAGACGTACACCGAGGCCCAGGGTTCTGCGGTGATGCAGCAGGAAGAAATCACCATCCGTATCGAATTGGGTCGCGGTGAGTGCAGCGAAACCATCTGGACCACCGACCTGTCCCACGAGTACGTGAAGATCAATGCGGAATACCGAACCTGATACTCAGGTATGGCAGGTGTCACTGTAGGAGCGAGCTTGCTCGCGAAAAACCAGAGGGCGCCCCGCTGAGTCAGGAAGCCCGCGTTATCGTTAACGACCTTCGCGAGCCAGCTCGCTCCTACAGGTGGATTTACGTTTAGAGGAACAATGCGGTGAAACGAGTTCATGTAGCAGCAGCGGTCATCCGGGGTGTCGACGGCAGGATTCTGCTGGCGCGCCGCGCCGATACCCAGCATCAGGGCGGCCTCTGGGAGTTTCCCGGTGGCAAGGTGGAGGCCGATGAGTCGGTCGCTACCGCGCTGTCCCGTGAATTGCAGGAAGAGTTGGGCATCCAGGTTACGGCAGCTCGTCCGTTGATCAAGGTGCAGCATGATTACCCGGACAAGCAGGTGTTGCTGGATGTCTGGGAAGTCTCGGCTTTTACCGGTGAACCTCACGGTGCCGAAGGGCAACCCCTTGAGTGGGTAGCCCAGCGGGACTTGCCGAACTATGAGTTTCCGGCGGCCAACGCACCGATCGTAGCAGCAGCGCGTTTGCCGGCTGAATACCTGATCACTCCGGGTGAGCTGGAAACGCCGACGCTGTTACGCGGCATTCAACAAGCTATCGCGGGCGGCATCAAGCTGATTCAGTTGCGTGCTCCCAACGGTTACGACCCCAAGTACCGCGACCTGGCGGTGGACGCCGTGGGGCTGTGTGCGGGCAAGGCTCAGCTTATGCTCAAGGGGCCGTTTGAATGGCTGGGGGATTTTCCCGCAGCCGGCTGGCACATGACCTCGGTGCAACTGCGCAAATACGCGAGCAAGGGGCGACCTTTGCCGAAGGATCGCTGGTTGGCGGCGTCCTGCCACACTGCTGAAGAACTGGCGTTGGCGGAGTTGATGGACGTGGATTTCGTCACGCTGTCACCGGTGCAGCCGACCCAGTCTCACGCTGATGCCCAGCCATTGGGTTGGGAGCAGGCGCAGCAGTTGATCAGTGGTTTCAGCAAACCGGTGTTCTTGCTGGGTGGGGTTGGCCCTGCTGAGCGGGAAAAGGCCTGGGAGGCCGGGGCTCAAGGTGTGGCGGGGATTCGGGCGTTCTGGCCTGAGGTTTGAGGCATAATCTTGGCGAGTGGCCAGGGGAGCAGTTGTGGCGAGGGAGCTTGCTCCCGCTTTTTTGGGGCCGCTAGGGGGTGTCAGAAATTTTGTGTTCGGGCATACCATGAGCAAGAGGTGCATGTATGCCAACCAAAAAGAAACCACCGCTGCGTGAACTACCAAAAATCCCGAAAGAGCTGCTCGAGCAGTTCGCTGACGGCATGATGACCGCCGAGGCCATCGAAGACGCCTCAGCGGCTTTCAAGAAGGCTCTGATCGAGCGAGCCTTGAATGCCGAGCTCGGCCATCACCTGGGCTATCCGCCGGGCGCGCAGCGCCCAGAGGATGAGACCAACCAGCGTAATGGCAAAAGCGGCAAGACGGTTCTCACGGGCGATGGGCCGCTCCGGCTGGATATTCCGCGTGACCGGGACGGCAGTTTTTCGCCCATTCTGATCCCCAAGCACGAACGCCGTTACACCGGTTTCGATGACAAGATCATCGCTATGTACGCCCGCGGCATGACGGTCAGAGAGATCCGCGCGTTTCTCTCCGAGCAGTACGGTACGGACGTTTCGCCTGATTTCATCAGCTCGGTGACCGACGAGGTCATGGCTGAGATCGGCGCATGGCAACAGCGGCCCTTGGAGCCGATGTATCCGGTTATTTTCTTCGATGCCCTGCGGGTCAAAATCCGCGAAGAAGGACTGGTGCGTAATAAGGCGATCTACTTGGCACTGGGTGTTCTGCCTGACGGCACACGGGATATTCTCGGCATTTGGATCGAAAATACCGAGGGCGCCAAGTTCTGGATGAAGGTGTTCAACGACCTCAAAACACGCGGTATTGAAGATGTACTGATCGCCGTGACAGATGGACTCAAAGGCATGCCAGAAGCCCTTGGCGCTGTCTTTCCAGCGACGACACTGCAAACCTGCATTGTTCATCTGATCCGTAACAGCCTTGATTACGCAGCGTGGGATAAGCGTCGCGAACTGGCCAAGGCGCTCAAGCCGATCTACCAGGCGGTCACCGCCGAAGCGGCTGAACAGGCGCTGGACGCGTTTGAAACCGGGCCCTGGGGCAAGCAATACCCGACGGTAGTGGCTGCTTGGCGAAGGGCCTGGGATCGAGTCATTCCATTTTTCGTCTTCCCGCCAGCAATCCGAAAAGTGATCTACACCACCAACGCCATCGAGAGCATCAACGCTCAGCTACGAAAGATCATCAAGACTCGCGGCCACTTCCCGACCGACGATGCGGCAACCAAACTGATCTGGCTCGGGCTGCGAAATATCACTGCAAACTGGGGCTCGGCGGCCCATGACTGGAAAAGTGCGATGAATCAATTTGCGATTCTGTACGGAGATCGATTTATCAGGCCAACCTGGTAAAAGCACGGCCTGCCTGACGGCAGGCCGTTACCGGCCCGCACACAAAAAAACTGACAGTCCCGGCCGCTACGCAGCCCAGCGGGAGCAAGCTCCCTCGCCACAAATCTCAATCAGTCAGTAAGGATTAGTGCGGCTTCGCCGCCGCCTGCCACAAAATCTCCGCAACGCCCTGGCGCTTGGCAATCACCCTGGCGGCCACAAACAGCAAGTCCGACAGCCGGTTGATATACGCCAACCCCACGCCTTCCAGCGGTTCCACTGCATTCAGGTGCTGACACCGACGCTCCGCACTGCGGGCCAGGCTGCGGCAGACATGAGCTTGGGCAATCAACGCCGAACCCCCCGGCAGAATGAAGTTCTCCAGCGGCCCGACCTCTTCATTCCAGCGATCGATCGCCGCCTCAAGCCGGTCGACTTCCGCCGCATTCAGCGCCTTATACACCGGCATCGCCAACTCGCCACCCAGATCAAACAGCCGATGCTGGCAAGGCGTCAGCACCTTGATCACATCCTTCAATGCCGGATGCTGCCCGCTCTGTTCCTCAAGACCCGCCAACAACAAACCCAGCTGGCTGTTCAACGCATCGACTTCGCCAATGGCCTCTACCCGTGGGTGGTCCTTTGGTACGCGGCGGCCATCGCCCAGGCCGGTTTCGCCCTTGTCGCCGGTACGGGTGTAAATTTTCGACAGGCGAAAGCCCATGGTTAGCGCTCCAGTTGAGTCAATTCGTTGGGGGGCAGTTGGCTGCCGGCCAAGGGCAGGCGCAAGGTGAAGCAGGTGCCCTGGCCGAGGGTGGAATGCACTTCCATCTGCCCTTTGTGATTGTTGGTGATGATGAAATACGAAACCGACAACCCAAGGCCGGTGCCCTGGCCGATTTCCTTGGTGGTGAAGAACGGTTCAAAGGTGCGTTTGCGCACGTTCTCGCTCATGCCAATGCCGTTGTCTTCCACCTGGATCTCCGCCCATGGCGGGTTGAGCCGGGTGCGCAGGATGATACGCCCTGGCTCGCTGTCATCCTCACGCTGGTGAATTGCCTGTGCGGCGTTTTTCAGCAGGTTGAGCAGCACTTGTTCGAGTTCGTTGGCGGTGCCGGGGACCGGACCCAGTTGCGGGTCGAACTGGCGGATGATCGCCTGGCCCTTGAAGTCGAAGCCGACGATGAGGTCGAAATCGTTGCCGGCAATCTCCACGGCCTGGTCGATCAAGGCCGGCAAGTCGCAGGGCGCCATCTGGCGGTTGCTGCGGCGGCTGAAGCTGAGCATGTGGGTGACGATTTTCGCCGCCCGGGCACCGGCCTGCTGGATGCCGTCGAGCAATTGCGGCACTTCGCGGCTTTGCAGGTAACGGTTGACCGTGTCCAGGTCGATGCCCACTTGTTCGGCGTGCTCGAGGTTTTTCGGTAGCTCGTTGGACAGGCGGCGGCGGATGTTCTGCACGTTATGCAGGATTGCCCCCAGCGGGTTGTTGATTTCGTGGGCCATGCCGGCGGCGAGGCCACCCACCGAGAGCATCTTCTCTGACTGCACCATCATTTCTTCCAGGGACAGGCGCTGGGTGATGTCGTCGATCCGGATCACCACGCCGCGCCCGGCACCGCCCATCAGCGGGTAGAAGGTCAGGGCGTAGTGCTTGGCTTCGTCATCCTTGATCCAGGTGACCCGCTCGATCCGCTCCACGGTGTGTTGCTCTACCGTGGCCTTGATCTGGGGCAGGAACGGCTTGAGCGGCTGGAAGGCAAGGAAGATCGGCTGGTTCAACGCCTCGTCCAGACGGGTGCCGGAAAGCGCACTGGCTTCCTGGTTCCATTGGGTGACGTAGAGCTGCTCGTCGAGGGCGATCAGCGCCGAGGGCATCGAGTCGATGATGCTGTTGAGGTAATTCTGGAAACCGGTGAGCTTTTTCTCGATCTTGCTGCGCACCTGGACTTCCAGCTCCAGCTTGCGGTTGGTGTGGCGGGTTTCTTCCGCCAGGCCCTGGGCTTGATCGTAGGCGGCCTGGGAATCATCGCGGGCGCGCTTGAGCTGCTGCTCGCGGGCTTCGATGCGCGAAAGCATGGTGTTGAAGGCTTCGGCGAGGCTGCCGATTTCATCGTGGTTGCCACGGCCGGCGCGCAGGGCGTAGTTCTCTTCCCGGGTTACCTGGCGCGACAATTCTTCCAGTTCATGGATTGGCCGGGTAATCAGGCGCTTGATCTGCCGGGCAATCAGCAGCCACAGCAGCACGCTGAAAATCAGGATGCCCAGGCTGGCGGTGAAGGTCCCGGTGTAAAAGGCCACCGGCAGTTCGCTACTGGCCACCAGCAACAAATGCCCGGACGGTTGGCCGGCGCGGGGTAGGGTGATCACCTGGTTGCTGCGAAACTCGGTGGCGCGCCAGGTTTCAATATCCCGGTAATTGTCTGGCAGGTGCAGGCGATTGGCATGTTGCAGCTGGGCCAGGCGCGTGCCTTCGCCGTCATATAAGGCTGCGGCCCGCAAGGGTGAGTAGCTGGTCAGTTCATCCAGCAGGGTTTGCGCCTTGAGCGGTGAGTCCAGGGACTCGGCGGCGAGCGAGGGGCTGGACACCAGCCGACCGATGGCCTGCAAGGCCTGAGGTGCCATGCTTTCCTGGGAGATCCAGTAGGCGGCGCTGATAAAGGTCAGGTTGGCCACTAGCAAGACGGTGGTCAACAAAACCAGCAGGGCCGCCAGCAGTTTTTGCCCAACCGGTAGATTTTCGAGACGCTGGCGCAGTGGCATCAAGGTTTTCGCTGCAAAGGAACAGGCAGGCAGGGTAGCGCGTGCTTCAGTCGCTGGGCAATCCGCGTGCAGACAGTCGCTGTACCAGGCGCGCCTGGAGTTGTTGCAGGTGCGGCAAGGTCAGTTGGTGGCGTGCGGCCGCCTGGCAGGCGTAGCCCAGCAAATAGCTGATTTCGGTGCGTCGGGCACTGGCCACGTCCTGGTACATCGACGAGTAATTGGCTGCCGTGGCCTGGATCACCCGTTCCACTTCGCTCTGCAGGTCCTGCGCGGCAGCGGGTTGGCCGCAGCACTCCAGCAGGTCGGCGAGTTCGGCGCACAAGGTGGCCACTTCACATTGATGGGCTTGCAGTTCGCCATTGCGGCATTCGTAGAGCGCGGTCAGCGGGTTGATGGCGCAGTTCAAAGCCAGTTTGCGCCACAGTCGGGTGAGGATGTCGGTGCTCCACTCATGGGGAATGCCGGCCGCTTGCAGGTCATCCAGCCACAGCGGCGGGGTAGGGTGGCTCGCATCTCCCAGCCAGGTGTAGCCATGGCCGGCAAACACGACCCGCCAGTCGCCCTCGCGAAACGCGCCTTCGGTGCTGGAGGCGAAGATGCAGCGTGCCTGGGGCAGTTGGGCGGCGACCGCGTCCTGGCTGCCCAGGCCGTTTTGCAGCAGGATCAGTTCGGCGTCCGGTGCCAGTCGATGTTCAAGCTGTGCGACGGCCTCTTGGGCGTCGTAGGCCTTGCACGCCACCAGCAGGCGATGAATCGGTCCTGAGCTGTCGGAGGTTTCGCCGACAACCGGGTAAGTGTGGGCCACTCCATGCTCAACCAGGGTCAGGCCCTCGGCGGCCTGATAACTCGTCAGCCGCATGTGGTCCCGCAGGATCAGGCGCACGGGCAACCCGGCACGGGCCAGGCGGGCGGCCCACAAGGTTCCGAGGCTGCCAGCGCCGAGGACATGCCAGGTGGTCGACATCAGTTTTTACTCCGTAAGGCTGCCCGCAGTGAACGAGGCGAAAGAACCGCTATAATGCCCGGGCATTTTAGCCTGGGCGTGCTCCATCTCTACTGAGCCGCGCCCCTTTTTATTGGAGAAATTACATGCCGTCGTTCGACGTGGTATCCGAACTGGACAAACACGAAGTCACCAACGCCGTCGAGAACGCCGTCAAGGAACTGGATCGTCGCTATGACTTGAAGGGCAAGGGCAGCTTCGAGTTCAAGGAAAAGGACCTGACCGTCAACCTGACCGCGGAAGCCGATTTCCAGCTCGAAGCGATGATTGAGATCCTCAAGCTGTCGCTGGTCAAGCGCAAGATCGATGCGCAATGCCTTGAAATCAAGGATGCGTATGCCTCCGGCAAGCTGATGAAGCAGGAAGCCGTGCTCAAGGAAGGCATCGACAAGGAGCTGGCGAAGAAAATCGTCGCTCACGTCAAGGACGCGAAGCTCAAGGTCCAGGCCTCGATTCAAGGCGAGCAGGTGCGTATCACCGGCAAGAAGCGTGACGACTTGCAAGAGGCCATTGCTGCCTTGCGCGCTAAGACTTTCGACATGCCGCTGCAGTTCAATAACTTCCGTGACTGATAGCACTTTGGGGAACCTGTAGGCGTTTTTGACGTCCCACGCCCCAGAACCTGCGCCCACCATTGAGCCCTACGGGGCTCAATTGCATTTAGGGCCAATCAATATGCCGAGCATCCGGTAAACAGGAGAATGTAGATGGATTTGAACGCTGAAGTGGATCACCTGATCAAGACCTCTGAGTCGTGGTTACCGATGATCATGGAATACGGCAGCCGATTTTTGCTGGCTCTGGTCACCCTGGCCATCGGTTGGTGGCTGATCAACGTCTTGACCCACCGAGTCGGGCGTTTGCTGGCACTGCGTAATGCTGACCTGGCGCTGCAACACTTCATTACCAACCTTGCGAACATTGCGCTCAAAGTCATGCTGGTGGTCAACGTGGCCTCGATGATCGGCGTGGCAACCACTTCGTTCGTTGCCGCGATCGGTGCCGCCACCCTGGCTATCGGTCTGGCTTTGCAAGGCAGCCTGGCGAACTTCGCCGGCGGCGTGCTGATTCTGTTGTTCCGCCCGTTCCGCATTGGTGACTGGATCGAAGCCCAGGGCACTTCCGGTACCGTCGACAGCATCCAGATCTTTCACACCGTGTTGCGCACCGGCGACAACAAGACGGTGATCATCCCAAACGGCAGCCTGTCCAACGGCCTGATTACCAACACCAACCGTCAGCCGACCCGCAAGGTGGTGTTTGATGTGGGTGTCGACTACGAAGCCGACCTGCAGAAGGCCCGCGAAGTGTTGCTGGAACTGGCCAAGGATCCACGTGTACTGGCTGATCCTGCGCCAGCAGCCGTGATTTCTACCTTGGGCGACAGTTCGATCACTGTATCCCTGCGAGTCTGGACCAAGACGTCGGACTATTGGGATGTAATGTTCATGTTCAATGAACTGGCACGTGACCGTTTGAAAGCCGCGGGGATTGATATTCCATTTCCGCAGCGGGTTATTCGCGTCATGCAGGAAAGTGCAGTGAAGTAAACGTGCGACGTGCGGATTAAACTTGTCTGGTGTGTCAGGTTTATTCGCGGGATTGAACTAGATAGCTAGCTTGCTAGTTATCCGGTTGTTGAGATCAAGTTGCAATAAAAAGCCGCTCACTTGCGAACAAGTGAGCGGCTTTTTAGTTAGAGCCTAGGCCCTAAGTCATCGTTGTAATCAAACTGCCAATTACAAGATGTTCAGCGGGTATTGCGCGATCAGACGCAGTTCGTCGATAGACGCCGAACCGTAGTACACACCATCGCTGGAGCGATAAGTGGCTTGACGTACACGCAGGCTCAGGTCTTTAGCCGGGCCGCTCTGGATGACGTACTTGGCTTCGATGTCACGTTCCCACTCTTTGCCGTTCGAGGTGTCGGCGGTGTTGGCGCCGGTACCTTTAACGTAGCGAGTCATGAAGCTCAGGCCTGGCACGCCAAACGTGGCCATGTTCAGGTCGTAGCGAGCCTGGAAGGACTTCTCGTCTTCAGCGTTGAAGTCGGAACGAGCGATGGAGTTGGCCAGGAAGATCGTGCCGCCGCCGTCTACGCCGTAACCGTAGTCACCGTCACCGCTAACCTTCTGGTAGGCCAGGGTAAAGGTGTGAGCCTGGATGGTGTACGCGCCTTGCAAGCTGTAGGCACGGTTATCCAGTTTGGTGGTGCCGTCCTTTTCAGCCCGTTGCAGGCCAGCGCCATCACTTTTGGTGCTGTAGATGTTGAAGTCGACTGCCAGGGACTGTTCATTGCTAAGCGCATGGGTCCAGTTCAGGTTGGCGTAGGTTTTCTTCCAGTAGTCTTCGGTCTTCGCGTAGTAGAGGCTGGCGCTGACTTCTGGAGTGAGGGCGTAGACGCCACCGATGAAGTCAGTTTTTGTCAGGCCCAGGCTGTCGCGGTAGGTCTGGGCTTGCGCCACGCTCGACGTGAAGTGACCGCCTTCGAGTTTCAGGCCCTTGATCTCGTTGCTGGTCAGCGAGATACCCTGTGGCAATTCAGGCAGCAGACGGCTGTCATCGGAAGCGAATACAGGTGCGGTGGTGTACTGGTCGCCGACTTTCAGGACCGTATCGGAGATACGGAACTTAACGGCGCCGCCGCCTTTGGAGTAATCATCCTGAGAGCGACCGTCGGAGCCCGTTGGAAACAGGCCAGTACCGGAACGACCCTTGCCGCTGTCCAGTTTGACGCCCAACAGACCGATCACGTCGACACCCACACCGATGGTGCCTTGGGTGAAGCCCGACTGGTACAGGCCGTTGAAGCCCAGGCCGGTTTCGTTGACGCGGCTTTTGCCGGTGTCGTTGTTACGGAAGTCGCGGCCAAAGTTCAGGAGGCGAGTGTTGATGCTGAAAGTACTGTCTTCAACAAAGCCTTTGGAGTCGTCCTGAGAGGACGCCATTGCGAACTGCGAGGTGCCTGCTGAAACAGCCAGGGCGATCATGCTCCACTTCATCACGCGCATCGTGATTTGCTCCTTTGGTTTTAGGAAGAGTACTGCCGTCCCACCTATATTTTTGTCTGGGCGGCTCTTTCTTTTTTGTGTCGGCGCAAAGTTATATCACGCAGACATTATTGACGATACTTGCACATCTATCCTTTCAGCTTCTTTACGGGCCTGTCGTAAATTGCTAGCTCCATGTCGCAAATTCACAGTCCGTTTGGAACCGGACTGACAACTTCAATACTGTTTAAAAGCGTTGAGGCGGGTAAGGAATATCCCTTCTCAAAGTTTTAACTCTTCCTTGAAAAGCATTGAACCGCTGTTGTTTTCCGTCGCGAAACACCTGCTTCCTGCCGGTGCCGTTGTCGACGATACAACGGTGAATGCAACAAGCGTGCACAAACCGGAAACCGAATGTGATTTTTTCGTGAAAATTGTCAACGCCGTGTAAAAACCGCATAAGCACGGGCTTTTTACACCGTTTGGTTTGGCCTTGACGCGCCTGCTGCACTCCTGTCCGGTGGTGCATAAAACCTGCACCAGCGCAAAACGTTACCGGTTCACCCCGTTCGGTGGGTAGTCGGCGGATCCCTTTGAGGCACAAATGGGTCATTTTGGTGCGATTGTTCCCGGTCTGCGTTTTTGCCCCAGGCTAGTGTTCTTATCCTGAGAGCCCTCTGGCCCAAGGTCTTTAAGCGTGTCCTACGTCCCGACTTTGACTGGGATTGGATGCATTGGTCATTTAGCGTAGCTGAAATATTGGTCTGTCTCGAAATGGTGCGTTTTTTTCGCGGCGTCCTGTTTGGGCGCGTATCTGGCCTGATGCATTCGCCGTGAAGCGCCCGGCATTCGCAGGTATGCTGGGCGCCTGAAACCTGACCCGCCGAACGGGAGTGACTGCTGTGTTCGCCTTAGATCCACGTCTTCAACAAGACACCTTGCCCATCGGGGATTTCCCCCTGTGCCGGCTGCTGCTGTCCAATGACTCGAATTACCCCTGGTTTATCCTGGTGCCGCGCATCGACGGTATCAGCGAAGTGTTTCAACTGGATGTCGCTGACCAGCAGCGCGTGTGGCAAGAAAGCACGGCGCTGGCGCAGTTGCTTAATGAAGGGTTTGGCGCCGACAAAATGAATATCGGTGCGCTGGGTAATGTGGTCAGCCAACTGCATGTGCATGTGATCGTGCGCAAGCGCGATGACGCCGCCTGGCCGGCGCCGGTCTGGGGCAAGCATCCGGCGAAGCCTTACAGCGACGAGCAAGTGGCGGCGATTCGTGCGCGCCTGCGCGAGATCCTGCCGGCCGGCTTCACGTTCCTGGAGGCTTGAGCCATGGACCTTCAAGACCGCGTGACCGACCTGGAAAGCCGCCTGGCCTTTCAGGACGATACTATTGAAACCCTCAATGACATCCTGGTCACCCAGCAGCGGGCGGTTGAACGCCTGCAGATGCAGATGACGGCGCTGCTCAAGCGCCAGGAAGAAATGGGCGGCCAGTTCGAGTCGTCCGAGGAAGAGGCGCCGCCGCCTCACTACTAATGTAATGAGGCAGGGGTGAATCCCCAGGCATAAAAAAACCGCGATGCAGCCAGGCTGCATCGCGGTTTTTTTGTTTCGGGGTGCTGGAATCAGCGACGCGGCAACGCCGCGATCACATCTTCGGCTTGCAGGCCCTTGTCACGATTCATCACGGAGAACTCCACGCGCTGGCCTTCCACCAGGACGCGATGGCCTTCGCCGCGAATCGCCCGGAAGTGGACGAAGATATCGTCGCCCGAATCCCGGGAAATAAAGCCGAAGCCCTTGGAGGTGTTGAACCACTTCACGGTACCGGTATCCCGGTTGGTCATGTCGTAGCTTTGCGACGCAGCGGCCGGCGAGGAACGGTAAAAACTGATGGCCAGATGAAGAACGATGGCTACCAGTGCTATTGCCAGGCTGAGCAGGACGGCCGGGTGGCCACCGACTTCAGGCATAGGCGCCAGCAGGGTGAGGGTTTGCACGACAACAGCCAGGACCAGCAGGGCGCTGACCAGGTTTTGCAGTTGATGACGCGGGCCTTTGTTCCAGTAAGGAATGACTGGAGCCAGTGTCAGGTTAAGAAGACCAAAGAAGGTCAGGTAGAGAGCGTCAGGTTGCTGCAGGTAAGGCAGGGTTTCTGAGCGCAGGCTGGGGATAAAGGACAGCAGCAAAGCTGCAGCGCCCGTTAGCAGGTGGACGATTTTCAACATTTTGATTAACTCACGTTAAGACGGATCACGAGGAAGAGCTGACTGGCACGGTTCGCTTCTGAACAATGGGAGGCGTTGGGCACGTGCACGGGTATCAGCCTATGCCGCTGCCGCGAAAAATAACGACGGCGACACGCTGCCTATTTAACAGCAAAGCCTGTGGCTACTCAAATCAAGCATTTCGGGCTGTTGCAAGGCGCGGGGGCATTTGCGCGCCAAACGCTTGTCCTAGACAGGTGCGGGATTTTTCGTCGGCGGCGGGTAATTTTTCTTGCAGGGCTCAAAGCCTTGCCTGCCGTGCAGACGCACGCTGCAAGGGGCGATTTGCCGCAGGTAGAGCTGGCCAGTCGGGCTGCACAAGGCCGGTACTCTTGCTAGAGTGGTCCTGCACCTGATCAATGAATTTTCTATCAATTGAAGGGGAAACACATGGCAATCGATATTGGTATCAGTGAAGAAGACCGTAAATCAATCGTTGACGGACTTTCGCGCCTGCTTTCCGATACCTATGTACTTTACCTGAAGACCCACAACTTCCATTGGAACGTAACGGGCCCCATGTTTCGTACGCTGCACTTGATGTTTGAAGAGCAGTACAACGAACTGGCGCTGGCGGTGGATTCAATTGCAGAGCGTATTCGCGCCCTGGGTTTTCCTGCGCCGGGTGCTTATTCGGTGTATGCGCGACTTTCGTCCATCAAGGAAGAAGAGGGTGTGCCGAGCGCTGAAGACATGATCAAGCAATTGGTCGAAGGCCAGGAAGCCGTTACCCGGACTGCCCGGGGTATCTTCCCGTTGTTGGACAAAGTCAGCGATGAACCTACCGCGGACTTGCTGACACAGCGTATGCAAGTTCATGAAAAAACCGCTTGGATGTTGCGCTCCCTGCTTGAAAACAAGTAACACCGGTGGCGGGTGGGCGTCGAGCTGACGCCCCTCGCGTGCCTGTTTTTCGGCGATTTCCCTGATTCTGCGAGCTTCCTGATACACGCGTTGGCTTGTCCTACGGTGATCAGCTCCCTGTCTTCTGGCTGCACTTGTCTTCTTGATGTTTTATAGCTCAACGGCCAACGACAACACTGATGAGTGGCCGTCAGGCAATGGAGTGTCAAGTGTATGTCACGCGGAGCAGGTAATGGAGTTATGGAAACGTGCGGGTTGCACAAGATAAAGGTAGATCCCTTTGCCAAAGGGTTCGATATGAACTTGGCGAGGCCATTGTCCCGATCCGTTCGGCTTAATGGTTTTTCGACGTGTTTGCGACTTGAAGAGGTGTATTGGAATATCCTCACGGAGATAGCCAGGATCAATGCCTGTTCGGTCAGTGCGCTGCTGTCTTACGTGGACCGTGAAGTGCACTTGCGATACGGCGGTGTAAAGAACTTCAGTGGTCTGGTCAGGGTAGTTTGTGTGGTTCATGTATTGAAAGGGCGCCTTGACGCGCCGGGTGTCCATCCGGACCTGGCATGATCCTTGTGCCGGCCGCCAGGCTCGGGATTGCCCCGGGTCGGGCGCCTGGCAGAAGCGTGCTGCCACCACCTATATAAAGAGCAGCGCGCCGCTACGGCTGCACAGCCTCGATTTACCAGATATAATCCCGGGCTTTGCTGCGCATGCCGGGACTTTCCCACGGGATAGAGTCAGGGCAGGGCGTGGCGCAGTAATGATCTGATCGCCGAGACATCTCCATGCCCATGTACGACTATCAATGCGCTTCCTGTGGTCATCAGTTGGAAGCCATTCAGAAGATCAGCGCCGCGCCGCTGGTCGATTGCCCGGCCTGCCAGGCACCGGAGCTTAAAAAGATGTTGTCCATGCCGGGCTTCCGCCTGAGTGGCAATGGCTGGTACGAGACTGATTTCAAGACCGGTACAAAGAAGAATCTGGCCGGCGGCGACAAAGCAGACTGAGTTGAACTCTACGCGCAGGCTCCTGCATTATCCGTCACCTGACTTAGCTGTACGGTGATGAGGCAGGCCTCCACTGAATTTCGAATTACGAGAAGCGAAACCACTATCATGATGCGCAGCCACTATTGCGGCCAACTGAACGAGACCCTGGAAGGTCAGGAAATCACCCTTTGCGGATGGGTTCACCGTCGCCGCGACCACGGCGGGGTGATCTTCCTCGATATCCGTGATCGTGATGGTCTGGCCCAGGTGGTGTTCGATCCGGACCGCGCCGAGAGCTTCGCCGCCGCCGACCGCGTGCGCAGCGAGTACGTTGTGAAGATCACCGGCAAGGTTCGCCTGCGTCCGGCCGGTGCCACCAACGCCAACATGGCGTCGGGCATGATCGAAGTGCTGGGTTACGAGCTGGAAGTGCTGAACGAGTCGGAAACCCCGCCGTTCCCACTCAACGAGTTCTCCGACGTTGGCGAAGAAACCCGCCTGCGTTATCGCTTCCTTGACCTGCGTCGCCCGGAAATGGCCGAGAAGCTGCGTCTGCGTTCGCGCATGACCACCAGCATCCGTCGCTTCCTGGACGAAAACGGCTTCCTCGACGTCGAGACGCCGATCCTGACCCGTGCTACCCCGGAAGGCGCTCGCGACTACCTGGTGCCGAGCCGTACCCACGCCGGTTCCTTCTTCGCGTTGCCGCAATCGCCACAGCTGTTCAAGCAGCTGCTGATGGTTGCCGGCTTCGACCGTTACTACCAGATCGCCAAATGCTTCCGTGACGAAGACCTGCGGGCCGACCGCCAGCCGGAATTCACCCAGATCGACATCGAGACCAGTTTCCTCGATGAAAAAGAGATCATGGGCATCACCGAGCAAATGATCCGCAACCTGTTCAAGGAAGTGCTGGACCTGGAATTCGGCGAATTCCCGCACATGACCTTCGAAGAAGCCATGCGCCGTTACGGTTCCGACAAGCCTGACCTGCGTAACCCGCTGGAACTGGTTGACGTTGAAGACCAACTCAAAGACGTCGACTTCAAAGTGTTCAGCGGTCCGGCCAACGACCCGAAATGCCGTATTGCCGCGCTGCGCGTTCCTGGCGCTGCGAGCATGCCGCGCAAGCAGATCGACGACTACACCAAGTTCGTCGGCATCTACGGTGCCAAGGGCCTGGCGTACATCAAGGTCAACGAGCGCGCCAAGGGTGTTGAAGGCCTGCAGTCGCCAATCGTCAAGAACATCCCTGAAGCCAACCTCAACGTGATCCTTGATCGCGTTGGCGCGGTCGATGGCGACATCGTGTTCTTCGGCGCCGACAAGTCGAAGATCGTCAGCGAAGCACTGGGTGCACTGCGGATCAAGGTCGGTAACGACCTGAACCTGCTGACCTGCAAGTGGGCGCCGATGTGGGTTGTCGATTTCCCGATGTTCGAAGAGAACGACGACGGCAGCTTCAGTGCCCTGCACCACCCGTTCACCGCGCCGAAGTGCACGCCGCAAGAGCTCGAGGCCAACCCGGCTGGCGCTCTGTCCCGTGCCTACGACATGGTGCTGAACGGCACCGAGCTGGGTGGCGGTTCGATCCGTATCCACCGCAAGGAAATGCAGCAGTCGGTCTTCCGCCTGCTGGGCATCAACGAAGATGAGCAGCAAGAGAAGTTCGGCTTCCTGCTCGATGCCCTGAAATACGGCGCGCCGCCTCACGGTGGCCTGGCCTTCGGCCTGGACCGTCTGGTGATGCTGATGACCGGTGCGCAGTCGATCCGTGAAGTGATTGCCTTCCCGAAAACCCAAAGTGCTGCCGACGTGATGACGCAAGCACCGGGTGTGGTGGATGCCAAGGCACTGCGCGAGCTGCATATCCGTCTGCGCGAAGCACCAAAGGCTGAGTAAGGCCGCAGCGTGAAAGCGCCATAAGGTTTTACATTGTCAGCTAAGGGCGCATCTTCGGATGCGCCTTTGCGTTACAAGGGCTGTACGTTAAAGAGGGAAGTCCCGCCTGGGGCGGGATCGACAGGTTTCTACAGAATTTCGGAGTTGTGTTATGGCTGGCCATTCCAAGTGGGCGAACATCAAGCACCGCAAAGAGCGTCAGGATGCCAAGAAAGGCAAGATTTTCACCAAGTGGATTCGCGAGCTGACCGTCGCTGCGCGCCAAGGTGGCGGTGACCCGGGTTCCAACCCGCGTTTGCGCCTGGCCCTGGACAAGGCCCTCGGCGCCAACATGAGCCGCGACATCATCGACCGCGCCGTGGCCCGTGGTGCCGGTGCGGCCGATACCGACGACATGGTCGAGCTGAGCTACGAAGGCTACGGCCCGGGTGGCGTGGCGGTGATGGTCGAGTGCATGACCGACAATCGCAACCGTACTGCGGCCGCCGTGCGCCATGCATTCAGCAAGTGTGGCGGCAACCTGGGCACCGACGGTTCGGTGGCCTACCTGTTTGAGCGCAAGGGGCAGATTTCCTTCGCGCCGGGCGTTGACGAAGATGCACTGATCGAAGCCGCGATGGAGGCAGATGCCGACGACGTGGTGACCAACGAAGACGGTTCCATCGACGTGTTTACCTCGTTCGCGGGTTTCTACTCTGTGCGTAACGCTCTGGAAGCAGCCGGTTTCAAAGGTACCGATGCGGAAATCGTGATGCTGCCCACCACCAGCGCCGAGCTGGACCTGGATGGGGCGCAGAAGGTGCTCAAGATGCTCGACATGCTTGAAGACCTGGATGATGTACAGAACGTCTATTCCAATGCCGATATCCCGGAATCGGTAGCCGAACAGCTAGGCTGAGGAATGATGCAGATCTAATGTGGCTGCGGGCTTGCTCGCGAAGGCGGTGTAACAGTCAACTTATCGACTGACTGACACATCGCCTTCGCGAGCAAGCCCGCTCCCACATTTTGATCTTCGCTAGATCAAGAATTTTTTACCCAATCCGCAGGCGTTATGACTCTAATCCTAGGTATCGACCCCGGTTCGCGAATCACCGGCTTTGGCGTGGTCCAACAGACCCCGCGAGGCTGCGTTTACGTGGCGTCGGGCTGTATCCGTACCGGCGCCGGCGAGCTGGCCGAACGCTTGCAGATCGTTTACCGCGGCGTGCGTGAAGTGATCCAGACCTACGGCCCGGTCACCATGGGCATCGAAAAAGTGTTCATGGCAAAAAACGCCGACTCGGCTTTAAAGCTCGGCCAGGCCCGCGGTGCGGCCATCGTTGCCGGTGCCGAGGAGGGCATGGAGATCGCTGAATACACCGCGACCCAGGTCAAGCAAGCCGTGGTCGGTACCGGTGCCGCGAATAAGGAGCAGGTGATGATGATGGTCATGCACATGCTCAAGCTCACCGCCAAACCGCAAATCGATGCCTCTGACGCCCTGGCCATTGCCATTTGCCACGCCCATACCCGCTCCAGCCTGATGCCCCATGGCCTGGGTACGGCACGCAGTCGTGGCGGCCGGCTGCGTCTCTGATAGCATCAGCGCAATCATTCTGCGTGGGGTGCATGAACGGCCTGTACTGTCGGCCGGCATGCCCGCGTTATTACCGGTCAGGCCTTGATCTGAGCCGATTCTTAAGGATTCGAACGTGATTGGACGCTTGCGCGGCACCCTGGCTGAGAAACAGCCGCCGCACCTGATTTTGGATGTAAACGGGCTGGGCTATGAGCTGGAAGTGCCCATGACCACCCTCTACCGCCTACCGTCGGTCGGTGAACCGCTGACCCTGCACACCCATCTGGTGGTGCGCGAAGACGCACAATTGCTCTATGGTTTCATTGGCAAGCGTGACCGGGACTTCTTCCGTGAGCTGATCCGCCTCAACGGCGTGGGCCCGAAGCTGGCGCTGGCGCTGATGTCGAGCCTCGAAGTCGATGAGCTGGTGCGCTGCGTGTCGGCCCAGGACACCTCGGCGCTGACCAAGGTGCCAGGTGTTGGCAAGAAAACCGCCGAGCGCTTGCTGGTGGAACTCAAGGACCGCTTCAAGGCCTGGGAGGTCGTGCCGAGCATGTTCGCCCTGGTGCCTAACCAGCCGGATGCGCCGGGTGTGCCGGTGGCCAGTGCCGAAAGCGATGCAGTCAGCGCGCTGATCTCCCTGGGCTACAAGCCCCAAGAGGCGAGCAAGGCCGTGTCGGCCATCAAGGACAAGAACCTGAGCAGCGAAGACATGATCCGCCGCGCCCTGAAGGGAATGATTTAAGTGATTGAAGCTGATCGTCTGATCGCGGCCACCGGCCCCCGTGACCGTGAAGAAGTCCAGGACCGGGCGATTCGCCCCCTGAGCCTTGCCGAATACATCGGCCAGCCCACCGTGCGTGAGCAGATGGAGCTGTTCATCCAGGCTGCGCGCGGGCGTAGCGAATCCCTGGACCACACGTTGATTTTCGGTCCGCCGGGCCTGGGCAAGACCACCCTGGCCAACATCATTGCCCAGGAAATGGGCGTGTCGATCAAGTCCACCTCCGGCCCTGTGCTGGAACGCCCAGGTGACCTGGCGGCGCTGCTGACCAATCTCGAACCCCACGACGTACTGTTTATCGACGAGATCCACCGGCTTTCGCCCATCGTCGAAGAAGTGTTGTACCCGGCCATGGAAGACTTCCAGCTGGACATCATGATTGGCGAAGGCCCGGCCGCGCGCTCGATCAAGCTCGATTTGCCGCCGTTCACCCTGGTGGGGGCCACCACCCGTGCGGGCATGCTGACGAACCCGCTGCGAGACCGTTTCGGGATTGTTCAACGTCTAGAGTTCTATAGCACGGCGGATCTGGCGACTATTGTCAGCCGTTCGGCGAATATCCTCGGCTTGCCCCTGGACCCGGAAGGCGCGTTTGAAATCGCCCGTCGCGCCCGTGGTACGCCGCGGATTGCCAACCGATTGCTGCGACGGGTGCGCGACTTTGCCGAAGTGCGGGCCAAGGGGCATATCACCAAACCCGTGGCAGACCTGGCGCTGAACCTGCTGGATGTGGATGAGCACGGCTTTGATCACCAGGACCGGCGCCTGCTGCTGACCATGATCGAGAAGTTCGACGGTGGCCCGGTGGGTGTGGACAGCCTCGCGGCAGCCATCAGCGAAGAGCGGCACACGATTGAGGATGTACTGGAACCGTACCTGATTCAGCAGGGCTACATCATGCGTACGCCGAGGGGGCGTGTGGTCACCCGGCATGCGTATCTGCACTTTGGGTTAAACATTCCGTCACGATTGGGCGAGATGCCCGTAGTAGACGAATTCCTCGATGCAGTAGACGATTAAAAACGCTTGGCGATTCGATTTATTCGGCGTTTGTGCTGTCCTAGTGGCTGGCGTCGTCATTCTTTCGTTAGAAATGTGCCACAGAATGAAAAACAGTTGCCTGGCCGGATTGGCAACCTGAGGAGTAAGCACTAGAGTATGCGCGCGCAAAACGGGGATCAGTCGTTCGCACATCGCTGTCGCGTTTATTACGAGGACACCGATGCCGGCGGCATCGTTTATTACGTCAATTACCTAAAGTTCATGGAGCGGGCTCGAACCGAGCGGCTACGGGAGCTGGGCTTTGCCCAATCCCAGCTGGCAGGGGAGGACCTGTTGTTTGTCGTGCATTCCAGCGAGGCGCGTTACCACGCGCCGGCGCGACTGGACGATGAATTGCTGGTCAGCGCAGAAATAACCGAATTGAACCGTGCCAGCCTGCGCTTTAAACAGCAGGTCAGGCGGGCTACGGATGCAACGCTGCTCTGTGAGGGGCAGTTCCTGGTGGCCTGTGTTCGCACCAATAGTTTGAAACCCCGGGCCATTCCCGAAGCTCTACGCACGGCCTTTGCCGGCGTGAGCGGCGCGGGTAAACATTCAGAGCAGGAGATTTAGCGTGGAACCTACCGTCGTCGACCATTCCTCCATGTGGAGCCTGGTCAGCAATGCCAGTGTCGTGGTTCAACTGGTGATGCTGATCCTGGTAGCCGCATCGGTTACTTCTTGGGTCATGATTTTTCAGCGCAGCAACCTGCTGCGTGCCGGTCGACGTGCCCTGGAGAGCTTCGAAGAGCGCTTCTGGTCGGGTATCGACCTGTCCAAACTGTATCGCCAGGCCGGCAGCAACCCGGACCCGGATTCGGGCGTCGAGCAGATCTTCCGTGCCGGCTTCAAGGAATTCTCCCGTCTGCGCCAGCAGCCAGGCGTTGACCCGGAAGCGGTCATGGAAGGCGTGGCCCGTGCCATGCGCGTAGCGATTTCCCGCGAAGAAGAAAAGCTTGAGCAAAGCCTGCCGTTCCTCGCCACCGTAGGTTCCGTCAGCCCGTACATCGGCCTGTTCGGTACCGTGTGGGGGATCATGAACTCCTTCCGTGGCCTGGCCCAGGCCCAGCAAGCGACCCTGGCCACCGTGGCCCCGGGTATCGCCGAAGCGCTGATCGCCACCGCCATCGGCCTGTTCGCAGCTATTCCCGCAGTAATCGCCTACAACCGTTTTGCCGCTCGTGGCGAAACCTTGATCAGCCGTTACTACACCTTCGCCGATGAATTCCAGGCGATCCTGCACCGTAAAGTGCACACCAGCGAAGAATAAGCAGGTAATTCCCAATGGCTTTAATCGCTCGAGCTCGCAAAAAGCGCAAGCCGGTCGCCGAGATGAACGTAGTGCCTTACATCGACGTGATGCTGGTGCTGCTGGTTATCTTCATGGTGACCGCGCCGATGCTCAATCAGGGCGTGAAGGTTGATCTGCCCAAGGTTTCCAGCGAAGCCTTGCCGCAGGACAACAACACCCAGGTCCTGACCATTTCGATCAAGGCTGACAAGACCTATTACTGGAACCTTGGCAGCGAAGTCGACACTCAGAAACAGCAGGACAAGGCCATGACCTTGCCGCAGATGACTGATGCTGTGACCAAGATCATTCGCGCCGGCAACGAAGGTGGCAAGCACACCCAGGTGTTCATCCGCGGCGACAAGGTCGTCGACTATGGCTCCGTGATGGGCGCCATGGGCGGGCTGCAGAAGGCCGGCGTCGGTAACGTTGGTTTGATTACCGAGGCGCCCTGATGCACCAACAGCGAGAGCCGTCCGCCTCGGAAAGCTTCTTCTGGCCTAGCGTCTGGGCGATTGCCCTGCACGTCCTGGTGTTTGGCATGCTGTTTGTCAGCTTTGCCATGACCCCGGACCTGCCGCCAGCCAAGCCGATCGTGCAGGCGACCCTGTATCAGCTGAAATCGAAAAGCCAGGCCACCACCCAGACCAATCAGAAGATTGCGGGTGAGGCCCAGAAGTCGGCTGCGCGCCAGACTGAAGTCGAGCAGATGGAACAGAAGAAGGTCGAGCAGGAAGCGGTGAAGGCTGCTGCGGAACAAAAGAAAGAAGAGGCGGCTCAAAAGGCCGAGGAATCGAAAAAGGCTGACGAGGCGAAGAAAGCTGACGAGGCTAAAAAGGCTGATGAAGCCAAGAAAGCCGATAAAGCTGCCGAAGCCAAGAAGGCTGAAGAGAAACAATTGGCTGATATAGCCAAGAAGAAATCTGAAGAAGAAGCCAAGAAAGCTGCTGAAGAAGAGGCCAAGAAAAAGGCCGCTGAAGACGCGAAGAAAAAGATAGTCGAAGACGCGAAGAAGAAAGCCGCGGACGACGCCAAGAAGAAAGCTGAAGCTGACGAGGCGAAAAAGAAAATCGCCGACGATGCGAAGAAGAAAGCTGCCGCCGACGCCTCCAAGAAAAAGGCCCAGGAAGCAGCACGTAAATCGACCGAAGACAAAAAGGCCCAGGCCTTGGCCGATTTGCTTTCCGACACGCCGCAGCGCCAGCAAGCCTTGGCCGATGAACGTGGTGACGAAGTCGCGGGCAGTTTCGATGACCTGATTCGTTCACGGGCAGCGGAAGGGTGGACCCGTCCTCCTTCGGCACGCAAAGGCATGACAGTAGTGCTGCAGATCGGCATGTTGCCGGACGGCACGGTGACCTCGGTCAGCGTGGCCAAGTCCAGTGGCGACGGTTCGTTCGACAGTTCGGCGGTAGCAGCGGTCAAGAACATTGGCCGGTTGACCGAGATGCAGGGAATGAAACCAAGCGACTTCGCTCCCTACCGTTCATTCAAGATGACATTCACACCTGAGGATCTAGCCTTGTGAGAAACCTTCTTCGAGGAATGCTTGTCGTTATTTGCTGCATGGCAGGGATAGCGGCGGCGGATGAAAAGAACATCCTGGTCACCAGCGGTAGCGATCGGGCCACCCCGATCGCCGTTGTACCGTTTGGCTGGCAGGGCGGCAGCGTGCTGCCGGACGACATGTCGCAGATCATCAGCGATGACCTGCGCAACTCCGGTTACTACGCACCGATCGACAAAGGCAACATGATCAGCCAGCCGACCCAGGCCAGCGAAGTCATCTTCCGCGACTGGAAAGCGCTGAACGCCCAGTACCTGATGGTGGGCAGCATCACGCCTGCCGGCGGTCGCCTGCAGATCCAGTACACGTTGTTCAACGTTGCGACCGAGCAGCAAGTGCTGACCGGCAGCGTGTCGGGCACCACGGATCAACTGCGGGACATGGCGCACTACATCTCCGACCAGTCGTTTGAAAAGCTGACCGGGATCAAGGGTGCCTTCTCGACTCGCCTGCTTTATGTAACGGCGGAGCGTTTTTCGGTAGACAACACTCGCTACACGCTGCAGCGCTCCGACTATGACGGCGCTCGCGCAGTGACGCTGCTGCAATCCCGTGAGCCGATCCTGTCGCCACGCTTTGCACCCGATGGCAAGCGTATCGCCTATGTATCCTTTGAGCAGAAGCGTCCACGAATCTTCGTTCAGCACATTGATACCGGTCGCCGTGAGCAAATCACCAACTTTGAAGGCCTGAATGGCGCGCCAGCATGGTCGCCGGATGGTTCGCGCCTGGCATTCGTATTGTCCAAAGATGGCAACCCGGACATCTACGTGATGAACATGGCTTCGCGCCAACTGAGCCGTGTTACCAGCGGCCCGGGCATCAACACCGAACCGTTCTGGGGCAAGGATGGTTCGACCATCTACTTCACCTCGGACCGTGGTGGCAAGCCGCAAGTCTACAAAACCAGCGTGAGCGGCGGCGGCGCCGAACGAGTGACCTTTATTGGTAACTACAACGCTGCACCGAAGCTTTCGGCTGATGAAAAGACGTTGGTGATGATTCACCGTCAGGATGGTTTCACTAATTTCCGGGTTGCGGCCCAGGATTTGCAGCGTGGAACGGTAAAAATCCTTACAGATACCAACCTTGATGAGTCAGCTACTGTTGCGCCCAACGGCACCATGGTAATCTACGCCACCCGCCAGCAGGGCCGGGGAGTCTTGATGCTCGTGTCCATTAATGGACGCGTAAGGCTCCCGCTTCCTACCGCACAAGGCGAAGTCAGAGAACCGTCCTGGTCCCCTTACCTGAACTGACGCGGCGCTACAAAAAGAAGTACTTAACACACTGGGGTTCATTAGGAGTTTCACGATGGAAATGCTGAAGTTTGGTAAGTTTGCTGCTCTGGCTCTGGCTCTGTCCGTAGCCGTTGGTTGCTCGTCTAAAGGCGGCGACAATGCCGGTGAAGGCGCAGCTGTTGATCCAAACGCTGGTTACGGCGCTAACACTGGTGCAGTTGACGGCTCCCTGAGCGAAGAAGCTGCTCTGCGCGCTATCACCACTTTCTACTTCGAATACGACAGTTCGGACCTGAAGCCAGAAGCCATGCGCGCTCTGGACGTTCACGCGAAGGACCTGAAAGCTAACGGCGCTCGCGTTGTTCTGGAAGGTAACACCGACGAACGTGGTACTCGTGAGTACAACATGGCACTGGGCGAGCGTCGTGCGAAAGCCGTTCAGCGCTACCTGGTACTGCAAGGTGTAGCTCCAGGCCAACTGGAACTGGTTTCCTACGGTAAAGAGCGTCCAGTTGCTACTGGCCACGACGAGCAGTCCTGGGCTCAAAACCGTCGCGTCGAACTGCGTAAGTAATTCGTCATGCGAACGTGCCGTCGTGCTCTAACTGTATTGGCTCTCAGCCTGGCACCGCTTGCGGTGTGGGCTGCGGTTCCTGTGGAAGATAGCAACTCTGGCTATAACAATAGCGGGAGCAGTTATCCGCCAGCGGGTTATGGCACGAACGGCGCCTATGCCGGGGGCGCGGCTACGGCCGCGCCTTCGGCACAGGGCGAACTGTTCAACCAGCTGCAACGCATGCAGGATCAATTGTCGCAGCAACAAGGCACGATTGAAGTTCTGCAGAATCAAGTGAACCAGCTGAAGCAAGAAGGCCTGGAGCGTTACCAGGATCTTGATCGACGTATTGGAGCCGGCGTTACACCAGCCGTCACTCCTGAGAATTCTTCTGCCGGTGGCGCCGCAAGCGCCGCCGGTGGTGCAGCAGCAGGGGCCGCGGCGGCGAGCCAAGCCCCTGCCGCCAGCAGCGAACCGGGTGATCCGGCGAAGGAAAAGCTGTATTACGACGCAGCCTTCGACCTGATCAAAGCCAAGGATTTCGATAAGGCCAGCCAGGCTTTTACCGCATTCCTGCGCAAATACCCGAACAGCCAGTACGCGGGCAACGCCCAGTACTGGTTGGGTGAGGTGAACCTGGCCAAGGGTGACCTGCAAGGTGCAGGTCAAGCGTTTGCCAAGGTCAGCCAGCTGTACCCCAAGCACGCCAAGGTGCCGGACTCGCTTTACAAACTCGCTGACGTAGAGCGCCGCCTGGGTCATACCGACAAGGTCAAAGGCATTCTGCAGCAGGTGGTGGCCCAATATCCGGGTACCTCCGCCGCTCAGTTGGCTCAGCGGGATCTGCAACGCATGTAAGCGTTGCAACCCGTTCAGAAGAAACCCGCGCCCTGCGCGGGTTTTTTCGTTAGAATCCACGCCCTTTTATGACACACGCTTCCTGGGGTTTACGCGTTGGCGGAATTCCTTGAAGTGCCTGACGGAGGCGGACAGCCTGTTTAGCTGTTACGCCCGTGGCGACTATGCAAGACACATTACGTATCACCGAAGTTTTTTACTCGTTGCAGGGTGAAACGCGCACTGCCGGGCTGCCCACTGTATTTGTGCGCCTCACCGGTTGCCCGCTGCGTTGCCAGTACTGCGACAGCGCCTACGCCTTCAGCGGCGGCACCGTGCGTACCCTTGACGACATTCTCGAGCAAGTAGCCGGTTACCGACCGCGCTATGTCTGTGTTACCGGTGGCGAGCCACTGGCACAGCCTAATGCCATTCCGCTGCTCAAGCAGTTGTGTGACGCCGGTTACGAGGTGTCCCTGGAAACCAGCGGCGCCCTGGATATTTCCGCGGTAGACCCTCGCGTCAGCCGGGTTGTTGACCTCAAGACCCCGGGTTCCAAGGAAGCGCACCGCAACCGCTACGAGAACATCGAGCTGCTGACGGCCAACGACCAGGTCAAGTTCGTCATCTGTTCCCGTGAAGACTACGACTGGGCGAACTCCAAGCTGATCCAATATGGCCTCGACCGCCGCGCCGGCGAAGTGCTGTTTTCCCCAAGCCACCATGACCTGAATGCGCGTGACCTGGCTGACTGGGTCGTCGCAGACAATCTGCCGGTGCGCTTGCAACTGCAGTTGCACAAGTACCTGTGGAACGACGAGCCGGGGCGCTGAGATGACTGATCAAAAGCGTGCGGTCATTCTGCTGTCCGGCGGCCTCGACTCGGCCACCGTGGTTGCCATGGCCCGTGCCGAAGGCTACAGCTGCTACACCATGAGCTTCGACTACGGCCAGCGCCACCGCGCCGAGCTTGATGCCGCGGCCCGCGTCGCCCGCGACCTGGGCGTGGTGGAGCACAAGGTGATCGGGCTGAATCTAGGCGGCATGGGTGGCTCAGCCTTGACCGACAGCACCATCAACGTGCCCCAGGCTCCCAGCCAAGGCATCCCGGTGACCTACGTGCCGGCGCGCAACACGGTCTTTCTGTCCTTGGCCCTCGGTTGGGCCGAAGTGCTGAGCGCACGCGACATCTTCATCGGCGTTAACGCCCTGGACTACGCCGGTTATCCGGACTGCCGTCCCGAGTACATCGAGTCGTTCGAGCGCATGGCCAACCTCGCTACCAAGGCCGGTGTAGAAGGGCAGGGCTTTCGCATCCTGGCGCCGCTGCAGAACCGCAGCAAGGCCGATATCGTGAAGGCTGGCGTAGGACTCGGCGTCGATTACTCGCTGACTGTTTCCTGCTATCAGGCGGACAATCACGGCCGTGCTTGTGGGAAATGCGACAGCTGCCGACTGCGTGCAGAGGGCTTCCAGGCGGCCGGAATTACTGACCCAACGCGTTATTTCTGATTTATTTCAAATAAGGTGTTGAATAATCCTTAGAAATCAGTATTATACGCGCCACCACACAGCGGGTCGTTAGCTCAGTTGGTAGAGCAGTTGGCTTTTAACCAATTGGTCGTAGGTTCGAATCCCACACGACCCACCATTTTTGGCGGTTTAGAAAATCCGGAAGGCCCACGCAAGTGAGGATTTCCGGGTTTTTTTTTGCCCAACAAAAGCCGATCACGCTCAGCGCCGAGAGTGATCGGCTTTTTTGTTTTAAACCTAGCCAAACCGCCCGGTGATGTAGTCCTCGGTCTGCTTCATCTTCGGCTTGGTGAAGATCTCATCCGTATTGCCGTGCTCAATCAGTTCGCCCATGAACATGAACGCCGTGCTGTCGGATACCCGCGCGGCCTGTTGCATGTTGTGGGTCACGATGATCACCGTGTATTGCTCTTTCAGCTCGGTGATCAACTGTTCGATACGCCCGGTGGAAATCGGGTCGAGTGCCGAGGTCGGTTCATCCAGCAGCAAAACCTGCGGCCGCAGCGCAATGGTGCGAGCGATGCACAGGCGTTGCTGCTGCCCGCCTGAGAGACTCTGGGCGCTCTGCTTGAGTTTGTCTTTCACTTCATCCCACAGGGCGCCGCCGCGCAGGGCCTGCTCCACACGGTCATCCATTTCCCGGCGTGAGAGCTTTTCATGGTGGCGCACGGCATAGGCGATGTTGTCGTAGATCGACATGGGGAACGGCACCGGCTTCTGGAAGACCATCCCGACATGACTGCGCAGGCGATTCATCGAGTAGCCGGGGGCGAGGATGTTTTCGCCGTTGAGCAGCACTTCGCCGCGGGCTTCCTGCTTCGGGTACATCGAGTAGATGCGGTTGAACACCCGCAGCAAGGTCGACTTCCCGCAACCCGATGGACCGATGATTGCGGTGATGCGTTTTTCCGGAATATCGATGTCGATGGATTTCAGCGAACGCTGGTTGTTGTAGAAAAACTCCAACCCACGGACACGGATTTTGGTTTTTTCAGGATCAAGGCGGGTCGATTGCATCAGTGGGACCTATTGCGCAAAAGAATCAGGCGAGACAGCAAGCTCAGCACCAGCACGAACATCGTCAGTACCAAGGCGCCTGCCCATGCGAGGGAGTGCCAGTCATCGAAGGGGCTCATGGCGTACTGGAAAATAACCACCGGCACGCTGGCGATCGGTTTGAGCAGGTTGCTGCTCCAGAACTGGTTGCCGAAGGCAGTGAACAGCAGCGGGGCGGTTTCGCCGGTAATCCGCGCCAGCGCCAGCAGGATGCCGGTCACCACGCCGGCCTTGGCGGCTCTCAACACGATCTGCAACGTCAGCTTCCATTGCGGCACGCCCAAGGCCAGGGCGGCCTCACGCATGGTGGAGGGCTGCAGTTGGAGCATCTCGTCGGTGGTCCTCACCACCACCGGAATCACCAGCAGTGCCAACGCCAGGGCGCCGGCAATGGCAGAGAAACCGACCTGGTGATTGGTCAGCAGGTTCAGCGGCAGGATCACGCCGGTGTAAATGAACAAACCGAGGACGATCGAGGGTGCGGACAGCAGAATGTCGTTGATGAAACGCACCGTGGTACCCAGGCGCGAATGCCGTGCGAATTCCGCCAACCAGATACCGGCCATCAGCCCAATGGGCGTGCCAATCAGCAGCGCAATCCCGGACATCAGGGCGCTGCCATAAAACGCATTGGCCAGGCCGCCGTCTGTTCCGGGTGGCGGTGTCATCTCGGTAAACAGGCGCAGGTTGAGTGCCTGAAAGCCGTTGATGATGGTGGTCAACAGAATCCACGCCAGCCACAACAGGCCAAAGGCTGTGGCGCCACAACTGAGCAGCATGGCCACGCGGTTCTTGAAGGCACGCTTGCGGTACAGGCGTTCGTTGCTGTTCATAGGCCCTCCTTGCGTGACAGGCGCATGAGCATCAGCCGCGCCAGTGCCAGCACCACGAACGTCACGATAAACAGCAGGAAGCCCAGGGCGATCAGCGCCGAACGATGCAGGTCGGTGTAGGCCTCGCTGAACTCGTTGGCGATGACCGATGCGATGGAGCTGCTGGGCATCAGCAATGAGGCGGAGAACTGTTGCGCATTACCCAGCACGAACGTGACGGCCATGGTTTCACCCAGGGCGCGGCCGAGGCCGAGAAACACCCCACCAACCACTGCCGAACGGGTGTAGGGCAACACGATGTCCCACACCACTTCCCAGGTAGTGCTGCCCAGCGCGTAGGCCGACTCTTTCAATTGAGTCGGCACACTGCGGAAAACCTCATGCATCACCGACGTGATGAACGGCGTAATCATGATCGCCAGCACAATGCCGGCGGTCAGCATCCCGATGCCCAGCGGCGGCCCCTGGAACAGCGAGCCAATAAACGGAAGCGCACCCAGGTAATCGTTGATCCAGGGTGACAAGTGTTCTGCCATAAACGGCCCGAAAACAAACAAACCCCACATGCCATAAATGATCGAGGGAATGCCCGCGAGCAATTCAACGGCGGAGGCGACCGGCATTCTCAGCCAGGGCGGCGCCACTTCGGTGAGGAAAATCGCGATGCCGAAACTCACGGGCACCGCAATCAGCAACGCCAGGAAGGAGGTGACCAAGGTGCCGTAAATCGGTACCAAGGCGCCGAAGTGGTTGTTGACCGCATCCCACTCGGTGCTGGTAATGAAACCGAAACCGAAGGTCTTGAAGGCCAGGCCGCCGCCCCACAATGTCGAGGCGGCGATGCTTGCCAACAACAGCAAGACCAGCATGGCGGCCCCGAACATCGAGCGTTTGAACCACAGGTCGTTACGCTGATCGCGAGCGGCGCGGCTGTCACCCGACACATCGCTCGCGTGAGTGGTCATGGCCAGAGGATGGACAGTTTCGTTCATATCAGATGTGCTCACCCCCTTGCTCAAGCGGGTGCCTGGCAAGGGGGTCATGGGAGGACGGATCAGTGGGCGAAGTCGGACTTCCAGTAACCTTCGATCCGGGTCACGAGGGAATCAGGCAACGCGACGTAGTCCAATGCCGCAGCCTGCTGTTGACCTTTCTCCAACGACCATTTGAAGAAGTTGAAAGCGGCCTGGCTTTGCTCGGCGTTCTTTGCCTGCTTGTACATGATGATCCAGGTGGTCGCCGTGATCGGCCACGCGTTCTCGCCCGGTGCGTTGGTCATGATCAGGTTGAAGTCTTGGGCGTTGGCCCAGTCGGCGGTATCCGCCGCTGCCTGGAAGGCCTTGGCGTTGGGCTCGACGAATTTGCCGGACGCGTTCTTCAGTGAGGCGTAAGTCATCTTGTTCTGCAGGGCGTAGGCGTATTCAACAAAGCCGATGGAATTCTTGATCTGCTTTACGTAGGCCGAAACACCTTCGTTACCCTTGCCGCCCACACCGACTGGCCACGGCACGGTGGTGCCGAAACCGATTTTGCTTTTCCAGCCATCACTGACTTTGGAGAGGTAGTTGGTGAAGTTGTACGAGGTGCCCGAGCCGTCCGAGCGGTGGACCACGGTGATATTCGCGCCAGGCAGCTTCAGGCCGGGGTTGAGCGCGGCAATCGCCGGGTCGTTCCAGGCCTTGATGTCACCGAGGAAAATCTTCGCCAGCACCTCGCCATCGAGTTTCAGTTGGCCTGCTGCAACGCCTTCGACGTTCATCACCGGCACGATGCCGCCAATCACGCTGGGGAACTGGCCGAGGCCGCCGGCCTTCAATTCATCCACCGACAGCGGTGCGTCGGAAGCACCGAAGTCCACGGTCGCCGCCTTGATCTGGGCGATGCCGCCGCCAGAACCGATGGACTGGTAGTTGATCCGGTCATTGGAATTCTTGCTGTATTCCTGGGACCACTTGGACAGTACCGGGTAGACGAAACTGGAGCCTGCGCCCGTGACGTCAGTGGCGTGAGCGACACCACTCAGGCACAGGGCAGTGAACAACACTGACAGACTCTTTTTGGTCAGCAACATCACGACGACACCTCAAAGGAAAGGGTTAAGTGGAGGGCTCCACCTGTCAAAGACGTGACGATTTAATTCCTGGGATGTTTCTGTTTGATGACGGTTTGGCTTTATGAAGAAACATTTAGAAATGTTTGCTCCGGTGAAGGCGGGCGTGCTCGTCTCCACCGGAGCAGGGTTGCTTAGTGGGTGCCTTGATCGATCCCCGCCTGCAACTCCTGGCTGTCACTGTGCCCGCCAACCCGCAGCGGTCCGAGGTTGATGGCTTGATCCTTACGCGTTGCGTCGTCCTGTTTGCGCGTCAGTTCATCCTTGGCGCCGAGCGCCAGGTTGACCGGTGACTTCGAGACGTTCAGCCCGACATCCGCGCGATAATCGCTGCCCGTCAACGTGGTGGCTTTTACCGCAGAACCACCCAAATCGACTTTGCCTTCCGAAGCCCCGATGCGCGCACCGGTCAGCCGAGTCTCACCACCCACCTGCAAGTTCACGCCTTGGGTACCGCTGATGCCCGAGGCCTGAGTGACGCTGTCCTTGGCGACGTGGCTGACGTCCAGGTTCAAGGTCGGGGTGTAAGCGGTGGTGCCGCTCTTGTCGCCGAACAACACGCTTTCTGCGGTATTGGCCACCGAGCTGCCGGTGGTGTTCTTGCCGCTGACGGCGTAGCTGTCACTGGTTTTCGGCCAGAGCTTTTCCTTGACGCTGGACAGGCGCGTGCCCAAGGCGTCCTTCTTGTCGGTGAGGTAAGTCTTGGCCTGATCCACGCGGGTACCGAAGGCGCCACGAGGCTCGGGGTTCACGTCGTAGCTACCGCTGCGGGTAAGTTTTTCGCCCAGTCGCTCCTTGGCGTTGCCGACGCTGTTGACCACGGTGTCCTTGGCCGAGGCCAGGTGTTCGGTGCCCTTGTCGACGGCGTTCTCGAGTTTTTCGCGGTGCTTGTCGAACGCGCCTTCCGCCTTGGCCTGCACTTTGTCCTTGAGGGGGCCGGTGGTCTTGGCGAGTTTGTTGACCACGCCGGGCTGGTTTTTCTCGACGTCCAGCTTGGCATCGACGTTGACCTGGGTACTGCTGACATGATCCTTGCGGCTCTCGACCATGAGGTCGCCCCCGATCTTGCCGCTCACCTGATTCGCATCGATCCGTGCCCCGGACAACCGGGTATCACCGGCACTGTTGATCACCACGGTGTCGGCCTTGATCTGGCTGTCGTGCTGAGTGGTGCCTTGCAGGTAATCGACGTCGACCTTGGCCCGGGCATTGATGCCGTGCTGGGTCTTGGGTGTGTCGTGTTCACCCGCGTTGGCCAGGGTTGTCTTGCCGCCACTGCCGCCCGCGCCCAAGGTCACGCCCCAGCTGTCGTGGGCCTGGGTCGATTGCGCCGACTCCTGCAGGATGCCGCCATTTACCGCGTCGAGGCGCACGTTGCCGGCTTCGATTTGCGTGCCTTGCAGGTGGATGGCATCAGCGCTGTTGCCGCCGCTGGCGAGTGTCACGTTGCCGTTGCTGTGCAACTGCCCGACGCTCACAGTCTGGTCGTTTTCCGCGCCCTTGCCGATGTTGAAGTTGGCGCTGAGGCTCCCGGTCTTGCCACTGCTTTCAGCGCTGCTGGTCTTGCCGGCGCCGACGTTCAGGCCACCGCCCAGGTTGCTGGCACTGCTGACGTGGTGATCGGTGGCAGCTTGCAGGTCCAGCTTGCCCCCGGCGGCGAGATTGATGTCACCGGTCTTGGCGGTGCTGCTGCCAATCCGGGTGCCTTGCAGGGTCAGGTCGGCGCCGCTGTTGAGTTGGACCGGACCTTTGCCCTGGAGGGTCGCGACCCGGGCCTGGCTGTCCTGGGTGTCCAGGCGCTTGTTGTCCAACTGCACGCCGGCACCGAGGTTGACGTTATTGCCGTTGGTGCCCGGCGCCGTGCCCACGGTCAGCGAGCCGTTGCCGCGCAAGGTGCTGCTGGTTTTGCTATGGGTGTCGTTGGCTTGATTCAGCGCCAACTCGCCGCCCGTCTTGAGGTCGACCCCGGCCTGGCCGCCGTTGAACTGGCTGCCTTCATAACGCGCATCGCCCTTGACGTCGATGCTCACGCCCTGGGCTCCGGCGTAGCTGCCGACCACTGCCGTGCTGCTGGATTCGCGTACGTCACTGCTGCCGCCGGCGCCGCTGCCGCGCACGTTCAAGTCTTCACCCGTGGTGGTGTAGACCCGCACGCCGGCCTTGGCGTCCACGCCTTGCTCGCTGCTGCTGTGGGTATTGGCGGCGGCGGTGGCAAGGTGGCTGCCGGCATCGATCTTCAGGCCGCCATCGGTGGCGCGGTATTGAGTGCCTTCATCCTGCAATTTGCCGGCGACATTGACCTGCACCGTGCCGCCAGTGAACTGGCTGACCACTGCTGTGCTGTCCTGCTGTGTGCGGGTCTTGTTGGTATGGCCGACTTCAACATCGAGCCCGACATTGGGTTGTTCGAACGCGTCCAACAGCCCTGGCTGATGAAACTTGCTTTGGGCCACACCTTCGATGGCTTTTTCGATGGGCCGGGTGATGCCTTTGTATTCGACATTGGCGCCGACATCGGCCGTCCAGCCATTCTCCTTGTGGGTGCTCGACTCGCTGTTATGCGCCGCCTGGTTGTCGACCTGGGCAGCGTTGACCTGCAACCCGGAACCGGCCTTGACCTGTGCGCCCTGGCTGGCGAGGGTGTTGCCAGCATTGACGGTCAGCTTGCCGGCCGCCGCTACGCTGGTGGTTTGCGCGGTGGTGTTGCTGCGGGTGTCGTGGCTGCTCTGATGGCTGAACTGTGCGCCGCTGCCGGCCTTGTCGAGGCCGCCGGTGTAATAGACACCGCCGCCGGTGGTGGTCTGCTCGGTGGTGTTGGCCGTGCTGTCATGAGTCGCCAGCAACTCGACATTTTTCCCGCTCAAGGTTGCATCACCCTGGGTGGCCGTAAGGCCAGAACCCTCGACGCTCAAATCGCCACCTGCGGTGACGGCCAGGGTGCCGCCGCTGAGGCTGGAGGCTTGTTGGCGTGTGGTGTCGGTGTGACTGGTTTTCTGCTGGTCTTCGTAGCTCACGCCCGCGCGGTACTGGCGAGTGCCGTCGGCGGTTTCCTTGGCGTAGCCATCAAAACCCCGGGTGTGAGTGCGGGTGGTGTCGCCGGAGGTGTTTTCCGCCGACGCGATCTTGATATCACCCTTGGCGTCAGCCGTCAGTTCGCCTGTGGCAGAGACCTTGGAACCACTGACTTCGATGTCCTTGGCGCTGCGCAGTGCGAGGTTACTGTCCGAGCGCAGTTCGCTGGCGACCACGGTGCTGTCTTTGAGGTTCTTGCGGCTTTCGTCCTTGGAGATCCCGAAGAACTTGCTGTCCTTGCTGTAGCGGTTGTCGTGGGACGTGTCGCGCACGCCATCAATCACCAGCGAACCCTTGTCGCTGATGACGCTGGCCTGTGTGCCGCCACGGGCCTGGCTGCCGCTGATGCGCACTTCATCGGCCTTCACGATCAGCTTGCCGTCGGCGTTGACCTTGCTGCCGGTATTCAGGGTTTTGCCCTTGTCGCCATCGCCCTTGGAACCGAATAAACTGCCGCCCACCAGGTCTCCGGAGTACCCGTTGTCCCGGCTGCTCTGGGTGCGGCTGGCGCTGGTGATTTCCACTTGCCGGGCGGCCAGTTGAATATCCCCCGGGGTTTTCAGTTCGGCGCCTTGCAATTGCAGGGTCTGCCGACCGGTCAGTTCCAGGTTCTTGCCAGCCTTGAGGCTGCTGGTGACGCTGCGTTGTTCGCTGGCGGACTTGTCCCAGTCGGCTTTCCACAGGTGCTTGCGGTGGTTGCCATGGTCGCGGGTTTCATGGGTCTCTGTCGCAGCGGTCAGGCGCAAGTCTGCGCCGCTGTTGACGCGCACGGTGTCGCCGGCCTCGACGTGGCTGGCCTTGATCTCGGTGTTGGCGCCTGAAGACAGCGCGGCATTCTGCTGCGCGACGACGCTGTTGCCGTGCTGGCGCGAGTCCTTGTCGGTGGTGGTGCGGTCATAGGTTTCGTAGGTGAAGAGGAAGTTGCTGTTGTTCCACTGCTCACGCTTTTCCTGGAGCTTGCGGCTTTCGAGGCTGCTCAGGGTCAGGTTGCGGCCAGCGTCGAGCTTGACGTTGCGCCCGCCAACATCGGTGGCGGCCAAGTTCAAGTCCTTGGCGCTGTGCAGGTCGACATCGCCCTGGCGGCTCTGCACCCCGGCGCGGGTGGCTTCGAGGCTATTGGCGTGTACCTGGCCGCTGATGCCGAGGTCGCCGGCCGAACGGATGTTCACGCCGTCCCGCCCATCCACTTGCACGGCACCCACACGTACGCCGGCACCTTCGGCGGTGCTGACGATATTGATCCGCCCGGCCTGCATCGCACCGAACAGGCTGGCGTCGATACGCTGCTCCCCGGTCTTGCTGGCCGGGTCTACCTGGCGCACCTGGCCGCTGGCAACGTCGACCTGATTGCGCCCGACGGTGAGGTTCAATTGATCACGGGCGCTGAGCCGGCCTTTGCTGTCGATGCGCGGTGCGATCAGGTTGATCGAGCCGTCACGGTTTTGCAGGCCCTGGGCTTGCACCGTCAGTTGGCCGTTTGCATCACGGGTGTCCAAGCCTTGCAGCTTGCCATCGATGAGCTCGGGACGGCCGACGACCAGGCTGGCGTTGGGGGTGTTGATGAAGCTGCCGCCGTTGACAGAAATACCGTTCGGGTTGGCCAGCACATAATCGGCCGCCCGGCCAAAAATCTCCTGCGCACCGTTGAGGGCCGAGGCGTTACGACTCACCACTTCATTGAGGATCACGCTCGCTGCCTGGCCCTGGAACTGCGGGTTGGCCGCCAGGTGCCCGGCGAGTTGGGATTGCCCGGCCTGCAAGGCGTTGTTCAGCACCACGCCTTGGCGGTCGACGTTGTAGTCGAGAAACTGGTTGTGGGACAGGCCGCCGGCATTCGGCGCGACGATATTGACGATGGGCACGCCCGCCTGGTTTTGCAGTTGCGGGGTGCCGCCGGGCCCTTCGACGACGGTCAAGCCGCCGGCCAGTACGAGTTGAGGTAACAGGAACAGGCTGGCGATGGCCCAGCGCAGTTTGCCCTGTGGAGAGAGGTGAAAGGCATGCGTGTTAGTCGGCATAAATAGTCTCGCTCTGTTGGCTGATCGGTGAAGTGCGTCGTTCGGTGCAACGCTGCTGTGCTGATCAGGTGCTGCGGTTATTTCAGGCAAATCAGGTGTTGGCTCATATCTGCAAACTAAGGCGCGTCAGCCAGACCTCCGGCTCTTGGGCAAAACCCGCGGGGGTGTTCAAGTTGCGTTGGTAATCGAGGTCGAGTTGCACGTTCTTCCAGCTCAGGTTGAGCCCGGCACTGGCGCCGCTCAGGCGTTGGCTGCGGGCGCCGTATTCACGCTTGACCCAGCCGTTGTCCAGGCCCAGGCGCGGGGTGATCTTGAACGGCAGGTCGTTGTTGAGCGGCAGGCGCAAGGTGTTGCGCCACACCGCACCGATGGCGCCGGACGCGCTGTTGTCGCGATAGCCGCGCACCGCCGAATCGTCAGTGACCAGCAGTTGCTCGATGGCAGGCAATGCGTCCGGGCTGTATTGCACCGAAACTTGGCTCTGCCATTGCCACGGTTGCCCCCTGAGTTGGCCGTTGCGCCATTGGGTGAGGTTGGCGCGGTACTTGTGAAATTGCGCCTGGGGCAGGTTTTTCACCACTTGATCGGCATCGCGGTCGGCGCCGAACCAGGTCAGGCCCTGGGCGTAATTCACGTCCAGGTTCCACACTGCGCTGTTGAGCCAGAACAGATTCACACCGGCCTCGGCCACGGTCAGCGTCGGGCTCTGGATACTCAGGCGAACCTTTTGCAGGTAGCTGTCGACGTCCTTGTAAGCCAGTTGCAGGTTGGCGCTCAGTTGATGGCCCTGGTCGCGCCACAACACCCGGTCGGTGCGCAGGCTGACTTGATCGGTGCGGCCGCTGTTATAGAGCGTGGTGCGGCTGAGCTTGAAGGGCGAGCGGTACTCGGCATGGCTGGCGAACAGGCTGTAGGTCCAGTAACCGTAGGGGATGGAATAAAACAGGCTGTTGCTGCGGCTGTAACGCGGGCCGTGGTTGAGGGTGTCGCTGAAGCTCAGGTTGAGCGCGTCGTTGAGTTGCAACGGGCTGTCCAGGCTCAGGCTGATGGCATTGCGATCACGGCCGGTGCCGGCACTGCCGAGGTTGTCGACGCCAAGTCCCAACGACCACCGCGAGGCAGTGCTGCGCGAGCGCAGGATGATCCGTGAGGCACCCGCTGCGCTGCCGGGGGCGATGTCGGCGGTGAGGTCTACCGAGCGCAGGCGATTGAGCTGGTCCAGGCCTTGTTCCAGGTCCCGCAGGTTCAGCGGCTCGCCGAGCATGCCCGGGAATGCCCCGCGTAACGACACGGGCAGGCTCTGGTCGGCCAGCTCGATGGCTTCGACGTAGCCTTCTTCGACATGAATAGCCAGCGGCTGACCGGCGGCCGGAGTGCTGGTCAGATACGGGCGGCTGGCGATGTAGCCGGCCTCGACATACAGGCGGGTGATTTCGGCCAGCAGGCGGTTGATCTGCGCGACGCCCATGCACGGCGCCACATAGGGCTCGATGCGCGTGTTCAGTACAGCCTTGTTGAACAGCGTGACACCGGCCACGCGGGTACCGCGCAAGGGCCAGCAGCGTTGATCCTGAGCGGTGTTCGCGGGCAATGCTGGCGTCGCCGGCGACGGTGCGAAACTGCCTCGCTGGAGTTGCCGCTGACGCTGTTCCAGTTGCAGTTGCTGCAAGTCGCGCTGCTGTTGCTGCTGCAAGCGCAGTGCTTCCTGGCCAGGCACTGGCCCATCGGCGGCGGCTGCCGGCAGCGTGCACAGGCAGAGCAGGGCCGTGACCAGTTTGTGGGTGCAGCTGTGGCGTTTGGTTGAGGGCTGATTCGGCACTCGACATCCTTAACGTAGAAATACGCACGATCCATGCCCCTGAACCAGGCGGTTAACCCAGGGGCTTGCCATAGTTGAGCCATCATTAAACGGATTGTTACATCGGAGGCAGGATTTATTACGTAAAACGTTGGGAATGCCGTGTTATTCACAAAATAAATGCACAAGGGTGGTGCAAGAAGGGCAGGTAGGTGCTTAATGTAGGTTGGTTTTTCGGGCTTTGGTCGTCAGGAGGGGGCGAGGAGGGCTTTTCTATTGTTGCAGTACGGGCGCTTAATCATTTTGTTTATACGTGGCTGAAAAGGCAGCCCCGGTCTTGGTGAGAGACCGGGGCTGCTGTGTTTCAACTCAGTTTTGGCTGCGCACCAGAATCGATTCATCGATTTGGGCAATCGACGTGACCCCGGTCAGCGTCATGGCCACGCGCATTTCCTTGGCGAAGATATCCAGCAGGTTTTCCACGCCACGCTGCCCGTCGGCGGCCAGTGCATACGCTTGCGCACGGCCCAGCAGTACGCCCTTGGCGCCCAGCGCGAGCATGCGCACCACGTCCAGCCCCGAGCGTACGCCGGAGTCCACCAGCACCGTCAGATCGCTGCCTACGGCTTGTACGATAGGTGCCAGCGCCTTGGCCGTGGACAGCACGCCATCCAACTGGCGGCCGCCGTGGTTGGAGACGACGATGCCGTCGGCGCCAAAGCTCACCGCGTCCTTGGCATCCTGGGGGTCGAGGATGCCTTTGATGATCATCGGGCCTTTCCAGAATTCGCGAATCCACTCCAGGTCCTTCCAACTGATGGACGGATCGAAGTTGTTCGCCAGCCAGCCGATGTAGTCCTTCAACTGCGTGGGTTTGCCCAGGTATTTGGAGATGTTGCCCAGGTCGTGGGGGCGCCCCAGCAGGCCAACATCGAAGGCCCAGGCCGGTTTGGTCATGGCCTGCAGTATTTGACGTTGCGGGCCGTAGGCACCGGACATCCCCGAATGAGCGTCGCGATAGCGCGCGCCGGGGGTGGGCATGTCGACGGTGAACACTAGGTTTTTCACCCCGGCGGCCTGGGCTCGCTCCAGGGCGTTTTTCATGAAGCCGCGATCTTTCAGCACATACAGCTGAAACCAGATGGATTGCGGGCTCTGGGACGCCACTTCTTCGATCGGGCACACAGAAACGGTCGACAGGCAAAACGGAATGCCCTTGTTCGCCGCCGCCTTCGCCGCCTGCACTTCACCACGCCGGGCAAACATGCCGGTCAGGCCCACGGGGCTGAGCACCACCGGCATCGCCAATGGCTGGTCGAACAACGTGGTTTCGAGGCTCAGGCTTTCGACGTTGCGCAGGATGCGCTGGCGCAGGCTGATATCGGACAGGTCCGAACTGTTGGCCCTGAGGGTGTGTTCGGCGTAGGCACCGCCGTCGATGTAGTCGAACAGGAAACGCGGCAGTTTGCGGCGGGCGGCTTCGCGGTAATCCGATGCGGACGAAATGATCATGAACAGTGATGCCCCGGAATGAAGAAACGGTGGGGGGAGGATAGACAAACGCCTTTCATGGTAAAAACAACTTTTCCAACTTGATTCAAGTCGAAAACGGAATACTCATGAACCTTCGTACGCTGTTGGCCTTTGTCGAAGTGGTACGCCAGGGCAGCTTCTCACAGGCGGCCGAGGTGGTTTCACTCACGCAGTCTACCGTGAGCAAGGCGGTCAAGACCCTGGAAGATGAATTGGGCACACCGCTGTTCAATCGCATCGGCCACAAGAGCGAACTGACAGCCGCCGGCGAAATTGCCTACCGTCGCGCCTTGGTGTTGCTCGCCGAGCGCAGTGACTTGGTGGCCGAGATCAATGACCTGCTGGGGCTCAAGCGCGGTGTCTTGCGCATCGGCTTGCCGCCGGTGGGCAGCGGCGTGCTGTTTGCGGCGATGTTTGCGTTGTATCGACAGCGTTATCCGGAAATCGAGATCGAGCTGATCGAGCACGGCAGCAAGAAGCTCGGCGAATGCCTGGAGGCCGGGGAGGTGGATCTGGCCGCGTTGCTGGTGCCGGTGGCGGGGGAATTTGAATATCAGGACGTGCGCGTCGAACCGCTGATGGTGGTGATGCCGATCGACCATCCATTGGCCGGGCGCAAAAGCGTCGACTTTTCCGACCTGGCCGACTCGCCATTCATTCTGTTCGAAGCCGGGTTTGCGCTTAACCGGATTATTCTCACGGCCTGCGAGCGCAGAGGCGTAGTCCCGCGCATCACCGCCCGCAGCGCGCAGATCGACTTTATCGTCGACCTGGTGGCCGCGGGGCTGGGGATCGCGTTTCTACCGAGCATGCTGGCTTACAAGCACCTGCACGCCGGCATCGCGCTGATTCAGCTGGACGAGCCTCAGACCGATTGGCACATCGCCCTGGCCTGGCGGCGACAGGCGCATCTGCCACCGGCGGCGCGGGCCTGGCTGGACTTGGCCCTGGAGATGGGCAATGTTCCAGACACGGCCCAGCCTGCGGTTTAGCTTTGTGCGATCAGGGGCAGGCGGCTGTTGACGACTTTTTGCAGCAGCAGGGCCAGCGCCTCGGTGGAATATGGCTTCTGCAGCAAGACAAAACGGCTGGCCTCTTCCTGAGCGATACGCGCGTATTCGTCGTTGTAACCGGTGGTGAGCACCACCGGCAGCCACGGATACAGGGCCTCGATCGCGTCCAGTAACTCCAGGCCGCTCATGCCGGGCATGGAGATATCCGAGAACACCACCTGGAAGCTTTCCGGGTTGGGGGCGAGCGCTTCCAGCGCGCTTTGGGCATCGGGCACCCACAGCACGTGAAAGCCCATCTGTTCCAGGGTCTGCGAGGTGTACAGGCCGACATCGGCGTTGTCCTCGACCATCAGCACGCACAAGCCCGAGACGATAGGCGAGGTGCTGGTGGCCTGAGGCGCCGGCATGGCGCTTGGCTCGACCTTGGGCAGGTACAGGGTGAATTGGCTGCCGGCGCCGCACTCGCTCCGCACCAGGATTTCACCGCCCGATTGCTTGGCGAAACCGTACACCTGGGACAAGCCCAGCCCGGTGCCCTGGCCGATGCCCTTGGTGGTGTAGAAGGGCTCGAAGATAGCGTCGAGTTTCTCCGGCGGGATACCCGACCCGGTGTCCGCCAGTTCGATGGTCACGTAATCGGCGATGCGTACCGGATGAGCGCGTACCGAAGGTAGCCAACTGGCCGTCGAGACAGTAATCGTCAACTGCCCGTTGCCGGCCATGGCGTCCCGGGCGTTGACCACCATGTTGACCAGGGCGGTGTCGAACTGGCTTTCATCGGCGTTGATAAAGCAGGCATCGTCGGGTACCTGGATGCTCACCTTGACCCGCGAACCGGTCAGGCTGTCCATCATCTCGCCCACCCGCTTCACACTTTCGCCGACATTGAACACCTCTGGCCGCAAGGCCTGGCGGCGGGCGAACGTGAGCAGTTGGGCGGTCAGGCGGGCTGCGCGGTCTACGGTGCTGGCGATGGCTTCCACGTATTTGATGCGGCGCGCTTCGCTGAGGGCGGGCGGTTTGAGCAAGTCGGCGCAGGACTTGATCACCGTCAGCAGGTTATTGAAGTCGTGTGCGACACCGCCGGTGAGTTGGCCGATGGCTTCCAGTTTCTGTGACTGGCGCAGGGCATCTTCTGACAGGCGCAGGGCTTCCTTGGCTTCTTCCTCGGCCTGGATGTCGCGGCCCACGGCATGGATGTAGTCGCTGTCGGGCACGGCCGTCCAGGCGATCATGCGGTAGCTGCCGTCCTGGTGGCGGTAACGGTTCTTGAAGTTGGGGAAGTTCTTGCCGTCCCCCAGGCGACTGACCGCCGAGGATGAGACGGCCAGGTCGTCGGGGTGGACCAGGGCCAGCAATTGGCTGCCCACCAGGTCGTTTTCGGCGTGGCCGAGCATGCGGGTCCAGGCCGGGTTCACGGCGGAGATCACACCGTCGAGTTGCGCCACCAGCATCAGGTCTGGTGACAGGCGCCAGATCCGGTCGCGGTCGCGGGTGCGTTCGATCACCCGCTGTTCCAGGGACTCGTTGAGTTTGCGCAGGGATTCTTCGGCTTCGCGCAGGGGCGTGATGTCCCGGGAAACACAGAGGATCTTCTCCGGCAGTCCGTCACTGCCCATGATCGGGCTGACGTTCACATGCCACCACTTCAGGTTGCCGGCCAGGGTATTGGCGGCGCCGATGAAGCTGGCGTTGTGACCATTCCGGGCGGCTTGCACGGCGGCCTTGGCGTCGAGATTACCCTGGTCCTGCCAGAAGTCCGGCCAGGGGCAGCCGCGAATCGCGTTGAAGTCGCTGACTTCCATGATCTGCTTGCCGCCTTCACTCATGAAGGTCAGGCGCGCGTCGAGGTCCAGCACCTTGATGCAGTCGTTGATGCTGGCAAGCACGCGCTCAGTGAAGGCTTCGCTCTGATCCAGGCCCGCGACGGACAAATCGCTGGCACCCGTTTCGGGTGGGCGATGTGTTTCTGAACCCTTCCCGATAGTGCTATTCATTTGAGTGCTGCCGCGCGTGTTAAATAGCCGCCATCATGTCATTGCGACACTTATATCTCCAGCAACTTGACGCTAATTCGACGGCGGTCGCCCGTCTGTCTGCGAACGCGGGATCAAGCTTAAAACTCATCAGTCATTTTCGGGTTTTCAGGTCTGAATGAGTGCGCTAAAAACCGCCAAAGTCGTTGAAATCAAGAGGATTGTCGGACAATTTGTCGCATGAAAAACTCTTCATAATTTGCCCGCTCGAAGATTGGTAGCTTCCTCGTGCTGCCCAATAATTCGAGTTCTAATAATGAATAAAAAACTCTGCAAGAGCGCTTTGGCGCTGTCGATTTCGCTCGCCTCCACGTCCCTGTTTGCAGGTGGTTTCGCCCTCAATGAACAAAGCATCAGTTCAATGGGTACAGGCTACGCCGGGCGTTCCTCCTCCGCCGATGACGCCAGCACGGTGTTCGGCAACCCGGCTGGCATGTCCCGCCTCAAGCAGAATGAAGTGAGCATCGGGGCGACGTACCTGGATGCGAGTTCGAATATCAAGAACGCCAGCTCCTCGCAATTCGGTGCCAATAACCCGGGCACCGACAAGGGCGACATGGTGCCGGGCATTGCCGTGCCGATGGGCTACCTGGTGACGCCGATTGATGAACACTGGGCGTTCGGCCTGGGGATCTATGCACCGTTCGGCCTGGAAACCGACTATGAGCGCAGCTTTCAGGGCAATGGCTTTGGCAATAAAAGCCAGATCAAGGTCATTACCGTCCAACCGACGGTCAGTTATGCCTTCAACGACAAGGTCTCGGTGGGTTTTGGTCCCACCTTCAACCGGATTTCGGGTGAACTGGATTCCAACGTGCCGCTCGGGGGTGGCGCCGGCGAGAAGGTCAAGGTCAAGGGCGACGACACCGCCACCGGTTTCAATGCCGGTATTCTGGTACAGCCGCTGGAAAGCACGCGCATCGGCCTGACTTATCACTCGCAGGTGGTCTACCACCTCAACGGCAAGACCAACGCTTCCGGCCTGATTTCCGATGCCTTTGATGGCGGCCCGCAACGCTATGACGCCAGCCTCAATGTCACCACACCCTCGTCGGTGGACTTCTCGGTTACCCATCAACTGAACGATGACTGGACCTTGTACCTGGGCAGCACTTACACGCGCTGGAGCCAGTTGAAGAAGATCACCATCAACAACGACGGTGTGTCAGCCTTGGCCGCCCAGTTCGGCGGCTTGAACGCGATCACCGAACAGCAGAACTGGCATGACACCTGGTCCCACGCCATTGGCGCGGCGTACCGGGTAAACAAACAACTGGTGCTGCGTACCGGGTTCTCGGTGGATCAGACGCCAACCAACAACACCGACCGTTCCGTGCGGATTCCGACGGGTGACCGTACTGTGTTCAGCCTCGGTGCCGGGTGGACGCCAATCGAAAACGTAACGTTTGACGTGGCCTATTCCTACCTCAAGGAAGAACCGATCAAGGTGCGCCAGAGCCAGCCCGCCTTGGGCCTGACCTACGACGCCAAGTATGAAAACAGCGCCAACGGTTTTGGTGGTTCGGTGACTTACCGCTTCTGATGCGCCGAAACAGGGCAAAGAGTCATTTTTCTGACATGGCTCTTTGCTAGCAATTGTATCAATCGTGCTACCAAACCCTGCCTGTCTTGGTTAAATTAGGCGTAATTCAGCTCAAGACAGGGATCGTCATGACTACGCTTTCGCCGATCAGCTCCGCCATTCCCCTTATCAATCGACCCGCCGTTGCGCCGCCAGCGACGCTGACGCCAGAAACGGACGCCACTGCCGTGCGTCCTTCCTCGGTGGTCAGCCTTGGCAATGTCACGGTGGAGGTTCAAGCCGACACCTATTCCCGTAACGGCCAATTGCCCGGCCATGGGTCGATCAACGCCTGGGAAAGTGACAGCTACTATGCGGTGACTAAAGCGATCAACACGAATTTCTATGCGCTGCCCAGAGGCACGGGCTTCAGCGGCCTGGGCGCTACCCTGATCGAGCAATTTGCGAAGAGCGGTACCGACATTTCCCAGTCGGCGCTGAGCACCACTTCGTCCAAGACCCAAAGCCCCGACGAGCTCAAGATTCAACAGGCGCTGCTCCACAGCAAGGCAGACAACCTGGTCAGCCTCACCGTCAAGACGGCCAGCGGCAAGACCGTCACCTTCAGCCTGGCCAGCCAGTCCGGTGGCCTGGCCGCGCAGGCCAAGGTGGACGGCGGCACCCTCAGCGCCGCCGAGCTCAAGGAAGTCGCCAAGTTGGGCGAAGCCTTCCAGGGGGCTATCGACGGCCTGGCCGCCCAGCCGCCGAAACTCGAGCTGAGCAAGCTGACGCAGTTTGATTCCAGTGTGTTGTCCTCGGTGGACCTCAGCGGCAAATTGAAAGTACGCAATGCTGAGGACCTCACCCTTGCATTCCATGCGGACAGCCAGAGCCGTACGACGCGGATGAGTGGCCCGACGGGGGAGGTGAATCTTTCGGTCGACCTGAAAAACGCCGGCATTATCGGTAACGCCAAGCAACAGGCCATCGCGCTGAAAAGCTACCTGGCCCAGTTCGACAAGGCCCAGGCGCGGGGCAAAGCCGACGCTGACCTGATGGCGATGTTCAAGGACGCGTTTACCGCCATGAACAGCAACTACCCACAGGGCATCAAGGCACCGCAGCCACTGACCCGGAGTGCGGCGGATCAAGGCCTGCTCACCGGTCTCGCAGATTTCAAGGCCTCCATCCGCCAGACGGCCACGTTCCCGAACCCGTCCCGTCTTATGGAAACCGACACGTTTGCCTATGAGGTGTCCCAGAAGACCCGCGTCGGCGGCAATGACCTCTCGAATCGCACGGTCGACCAGGTCCAGCAATCAACTCTCAAAGCCAGTTTTCATTTGGCGCTCAATGGCGGTAAGCCACCGTCTTTCTATACCCAGCGCGAGTCGCAGAACTACCTCTATGTGCAGGTCGACGACAAGGCCCGCAGCTCGGCGAATATCACCTACAAGGACGGCTTCCTGACCAACGCCTCCGTGGACCAGAGCGCCAGCCAGAACACCCGCACCCAGCGCTATGAGATGGGGATATTGGTTAAAGACAGCGTGGCGCCGAACCAGGCCAGCAGCCATCGCGACTACCTGGTGTTGCTGGAGTACGCGGCGCGGGAAGGCAAGAAGGCCCAGGGCGCTGATGAAACCATCCTGAAGGATGCGCTGGCGAACATGCATCAGTGGGTGTTGCTCCAAGACGATCCAACCGTTTTGCCCCGTTAAACCAATCGTTGTAAAAAAGGGAAACCCCTGCTTGGGTTTCCCTTTTTTTATGCCTCGCCGAATCCCAGATTAGGCTTTTGAAACCATTCGATATTCTGTAGCCTTGCGCAGCTTCACCGTGCTTGATGAACACAATCACTTCGTCCGGCGGCGCCCGAAGGGCTCCAGAGCCGGTGGTACACTCGACTTTCGCGCAACTGCGCCTGCAGGTCTTGCGAACATGACGCAAATTTCCGAACGCCTTCTGGTCCAAGCCCACCTCGACGCCAAGCAGCCCAAGGTGCTGAGCGCCGAAGAAGAGGCGGGCTACCGTGCCGCCATCGCCGCCGAGCTCAAGGCTCAGGACGCGGTGCTGGTGGCGCACTTCTACTGCGATCCGGTGATTCAGGCCCTGGCCGAAGAAACCGGTGGCTGTGTCTCCGACTCCCTGGAAATGGCCCGCTTCGGCGCGGCGCACCCGGCCAAGACCGTATTGGTGGCGGGCGTGCGATTCATGGGCGAGACGGCCAAGATCCTCACGCCTGAAAAACGCATCCTGATGCCAACCCTGGAAGCCACGTGCTCCCTGGACCTTGGCTGCCCGGTGGATGAGTTTTCGGCGTTCTGTGATCAGCACCCTGAGCGCACTGTGGTGGTTTATGCCAACACGTCGGCAGCGGTGAAAGCCCGGGCTGATTGGGTAGTGACTTCCAGCTGTGCGCTGGAGATCGTCGAGAGTTTGATGGACAACGGTGAGACGATTATCTGGGGGCCGGATAAGCATCTGGGTACCTATATCCAGCGTCAGACGGGGGCGGACATGCTGCTGTGGGACGGTGCTTGCATCGTGCACGAGGAGTTCAAGTCCAAGCAGCTGGAGGACATGAAGGCGTTGTACCCGGACGCAGCGATTCTGGTGCACCCGGAGTCGCCCACTTCGGTGATTGAGTTGGCGGATGCGGTGGGGTCGACGAGCCAGTTGATCGCGGCGGCGCAGCGGTTGCCGAACAAGACGTTTATCGTGGCTACTGATCGGGGCATCTTCTACAAGATGCAGCAGTTGTGCCCGGATAAGGTGTTTGTCGAGGCGCCGACGGCCGGGAATGGGGCGGCGTGTCGCAGTTGTGCGCATTGTCCTTGGATGGCGATGAATACCCTGGAGCGCACGCTGCAGTGTTTGCGTGAGGGGAGTAATGAGATTTTTGTTGAGCCTTCGGTGATTCCGCAGGCGGTTAGGCCGCTGAAGCGGATGTTGGATTTTACTCAGGCGGCTCGGTTGAGGTTGGCGGGGAATGCCTGATTTTCGGTGGGTTGGTTTGTGTACATGTCCGTTGCTGCGGTAACGGCGGCTTAGGGTTCCGCTCTTACAGCGGGTCACTTTTGGCAAACGCCCGGAATGCCGGCCCAGCCAAAAGTAACCAAAAGGTCTTTGCCCCACCACTCGGTGCCTCGCCTAGGCTCGGCATGCCCGCACTCCGGCCCGGTTCTGCGGGCCGCCGCGACGGGCCATCCATGGCCCGGCGCGGCTAAATCGGCTTCCCTGCCGATTTACCCGCTCCACCGTGCCTGCTTGCGGCCATCGTGGTTAATGGGGCCCGCAGATCAAAATCAAAAGCAGAGCACAGCGGCCTACAGGCCGGCTTGAGTGTGGTGAAGCAGAGGCAAGATCCAGAGCGAAAGCAGAGCTGCTTTTCTGTGGGAGCGGGCTTGCTCGCGAAAAACCTGAGAACGCCGCGTTGAATCAGGATGCCATCGTCATCGTTAACGACCTTCGCGAGCAAGCCCGCTCCCACATTTGGACCGTGCCCGCTTTAGCTTCTGATTTTGCTGTTGCTGTTGCTTCACCACACTCAAGCCGGCCGGTAGGCCGCTGTGCCCTTGATCTGCTTTTGATCTTGATCTTAGGCGCCCCGTTAAACCACGCTGGCCGAACGTAGGCAGTACGGAGCGGGTAAACCGGCAGGACGCCGGTTTAGCCGCGACGGGGCAGGGACGCCCCGTCGCGGCGGCCCGCTTCGTGCTGCCGGAGTGCGGGCACACCGAGCCTAAGCGAGGTGCCGAGTGGTGGGGCAAGAGCGTTTTGCTTACTTTTGCGCTTTTCAAAAGTGAGCCGCTGTAAGAGCGGAACCCTAAGCGGCCATAACCGCAGCAACGGATATGCCCCCAATCTAAAAACCTACTTCTTTTTCTTCGGCACCCGCACCAACCGCGTGTCCGAATAAATGTCGTGCCACCCGCGTTTCTGCTTGTCGAACAACGACCAGATAAACCCAAGCCCCAGGCACAACCACGAAGCAATCGACACCACAAACCGCAACAACGCCTGCCACAGACTGATCCGCGACCCATCAGCGTTCTGCACCCGCACCCCCCAAACCTGCATCCCCAGGGTCTGCCCCGAATGCGTCCAGAACTTGGCAAAAAAACCAAACAACACAAAAAACAAAATCGTCGACAACAACGGGTCACCATCCAGCGCGCCAGACTCGGAAAGCGCCCGCAACTTGGCCTCCCCGACAAACCCCATCCACACCAGCTTGTAGATAAAGGCCGTGACGATCAGCAAGGCAGTGCACAACAAAAAGTCATAGAACATCGCTGCCAGACGACGGCCCAGGCCTACGGCGGGAAACTCGCCTTGGGGGCTCAGCAGGTGTTTCGACATGACATGGCTCTCAGCAGGAAAAAAGCCATTTTACGGAAGAACGCCAATAAAAAAGCCCCTGATGTCATATCAGAGGCTTTTTGTCGCAGAAAGGATCAGCCTTCTGCTTGTACTTCGTCGGCTTGCATGCCTTTTTGGCCTTGCACCGCGATGAAGGTCACTTTCTGGCCTTCTTTCAGGCTTTTGAAGCCGTTGCCCTGAATAGCGCGGAAGTGGACGAACAGATCCGGACCGCTTTCTGGAGTGATAAAACCAAACCCTTTCTCGTCGTTAAACCACTTGACGGTACCGCTCTGACGTTCAGCCATTTTCTTATTTCCTTGACGCTAAAAATTAATGACAGCCCCTTTCAGATGAAAGAGTACTGGGCTGGGTTGCAGGAAAGTAAGAGACGTCGAACGGGTTGTAGCAAACTTTGGCTACTGCCCAGGTCCAGGTTCAAAGCGACCCATGCAAACACAGTGGGCAAACTCTACGCCAACTAAGACAGAAAAAACAAGCCCCGGAAAAAGCCCAGGTTTTGCTCGGCTTCATTACAGTTGTGCCCACAATGTGGAACGTCTTTATTCGATAGAATTCGTCACTTGTTATAGGTGGCGGAACATAACATTGACTATCGACAGTGCACTTTAATGTGGCGGTTGCGTTACAGATTAGTGCACGTTAACGCAACCGCGTTACTTATAGGAACAGTCAATCAACCACGGTAGTAACGTTGTGGCACGAATGGCATTTTACTTACACGTAGTGGCACCTTTTTCCCGCGTACCAATGCAGATACTTCGGTATCCAGTGCGATGAATGCGCTGTCCAGGTAACCCATGGCCAGCGGGCCACCCAGGCTCGGGCCAAAACCGCCGCTGCAGACGCTGCCGATCACGGTGCCGTGTTCGTCGACGATCTCTGCACCTTCACGCACCGGGGTCCGCTCCTGTGGCAACAGGCCCACGCGTTTGCGGCTTACACCGGTTTGTTGCTGGGTGAAGATTGCGTCGGCACCCGGGAAGCCGCCGGCACGCGCGCCATCAGCGCGACGGGCCTTGGAGATCGCCCACAACAGGCTGGCTTCAATCGGTGTGGTCTCGGTGTTCATGTCATGGCCGTAGAGGCACAGGCCGGCTTCCAGGCGCAGGGAGTCGCGGGCGCCGAGGCCGATGGCCTGCACTTCGGTTTCGGCCAGCAGGCTGCGAGCCAGGGCTTCGGCGCTGGCTGCCGGCACCGAGATTTCGAAGCCGTCTTCGCCGGTGTAGCCCGAGCGGCTGACGTAGCAGTCCACGCCCAGCAGGCGGGTCGGTGCGAATTGCATGAAGGTCATGTGCTTGACCTCTGGCGCCAGGCGCGCGAGTACGCTGACAGCGGCCGGGCCTTGCAGGGCCAGCAGGGCGCGTTCCTCGAAAAGTGGTTCGATGGTGCACTGGTCACCGATGTGCTGGCGCAGGTGGGCCAGGTCCTGGTCCTTGCAGGCAGCGTTCACCACCAGGAACAGTTCGTCGTTACCCAGGTTGGCAACCATCAGGTCATCCAGGATGCCGCCTTGCTCGTTGGTGAACATCGCGTAGCGCTGCATGCCCACCGGCAGGTCGATGATGTCCACCGGTACCAGGGTTTCCAGGGCCTTGGCGGCACCGGCGCCGGTCAGGCGGATCTGGCCCATGTGCGACACATCGAACAACCCGGCCTGTTCACGGGTGTGCAGGTGTTCTTTCATTACGCCCAGCGGGTATTGCACCGGCATGTCGTAGCCGGCGAAGGGCACCATGCGTGCGCCCAGTTCGAGGTGCAGGGCGTGCAACGGGGTTTTCAACAGGGTTTCGGTGGACATATTCAGCTCCTGAAAAACGTGCGGACGCGCTGGTGGGCGTCAGCACTCGATAATGTTGACCGCCAAACCGCCACGGGCGGTTTCCTTGTATTTGCTTTTCATATCGGCGCCGGTCTGGCGCATGGTGCGGATGACCTTGTCGAGGGAGACGAAGTGTTGCCCGTCGCCGCGCAGGGCCATGCGCACCGCATTGATGGCCTTGACCGAACCCATGGCGTTGCGCTCGATGCAGGGCACCTGTACCAAGCCGCCGATGGGGTCGCAGGTCAGGCCGAGGTTGTGTTCCATGCCGATCTCGGCGGCGTTTTCTACCTGGGAAACCGTACCGCCCAACACTTCGCACAGGGCGCCGGCGGCCATGGAACAGGCCACGCCGACTTCCCCCTGGCAGCCGACTTCGGCGCCGGAGTTCGAGGCGTTTTCCTTGTACAGAATGCCGATGGCCGCGGCGGTGAGCAGGAAACGCACCACGCCGTCTTCACTGGCCCCCGGGATAAAGCGCATGTAGTAGTGCAACACCGCCGGCACAATCCCGGCTGCACCATTGGTGGGCGCAGTTACCACGCGCCCGCCGTTGGCGTTTTCTTCGTTGACCGCCAAGGCGTACAGGTTGACCCAGTCCAGCACCGACAACGGATCACGCAGCGCCGATTCCGGGTGCTTGCACAGTTGGCGATGCAACGCGGCGGCGCGTCGCTTGACCTTCAGGCCTCCCGGCAAAATCCCTTCGTTGCGACAGCCCGCGTCTACGCAATCCTGCATCACCTGCCAGATTTTCAGCAGGCCGGCGCGGGTTTCCGCTTCCGGGCGCCAGGCGCTTTCATTGGTCAGCATCACCTGGCTGATGGACAGCCCATAGGTGGCGCAATGGCCGAGCAAGTCCTTGGCACTTTTGAACGGGAAGGTCAGGGGCGTGGCGTCTTCGACGATGCGGTCGTGGCCGGCGGCGTCTTCATCCACCACAAACCCGCCGCCCACCGAGTAGTACTCGCGGCTGCGAATCTGCAGGCCGGCGGCATCGAAAGCGCGGAAGATCATGCCGTTGGGATGATAGGGCAGGGGTTTGCGAATCATCGCCAGGTGTTCTTTCTCGTTGAACGCAATGCTGTGTTCGCCGAGCAGGTTCAAGCGTGCGTTGCCGCGAATTTCCGACAAGCGTGCGGCGACGGTTTCAGTGTTCACGGTGTCCGGGTGTTCGCCTTCCAGGCCCAGCAATACGGCCTTGTCACTGCCGTGGCCTTTACCGGTGGCGCCGAGGGAACCGTAGAGCTCCACCTTGACGCAGGTGGTGGTGGCTAACAGGTTATCGCGCTTCAGGCCTTCGACGAATCGAGCGGCAGCGCGCATCGGGCCGACGGTGTGGGAGCTGGAGGGGCCGATGCCAATCTTGAACAGGTCGAACACGCTTAAAGACATGGTTGTTCTCCGGTTTCTTGTTATTGGATACCGCTTTTCTGTAGGAGCGAGCTTGCTCGCGAAGAACCGATAGACACCGCGTTCATTCAGGATGATTGCGGTGCTCTCAGGTCTTTCGCGAGCAAGCTCGCTCCTACAGATTCACGGTCAGGCGTAGCTCTCGATCGACGGGCACGCACACACCAAATTGCGATCGCCAAACACGTTGTCGACCCGGCCAACCGGCGGCCAGTACTTGGCTTCGATCAACGATGCCACCGGGTACACCGCTTGCTCGCGGCTATATGGGTGGCTCCATTCGCCAACCAGTTCCGCGGCAGTGTGTGGTGCGTTCTTCAGCGGGTTGTCGTCCTTGTCCAGCGAGCCGTTTTCCACCGCGCGAATCTCTTCGCGGATGGCGATCATCGCGTCGCAGAAGCGGTCCAGTTCTTCCCTGGATTCGCTTTCGGTCGGCTCGATCATCAGGGTGCCAGCCACCGGGAACGACATGGTCGGGGCGTGGAAACCAAAGTCGATCAGGCGCTTGGCCACGTCATCCACGCTGATGCCGCTGCTGTCTTTCAACGGGCGCAGGTCGAGGATGCATTCGTGGGCCACCAGGCCATTGCTGCCGGTGTACAGCACGGGGTAGTGCTCTTCCAGGCGACGGGAAATGTAGTTGGCATTCAGGATCGCCAACTGCGAAGCGCGCTTGAGGCCTGCGCCGCCCATCATGCTGATGTACATCCAGGTGATCGGCAGGATGCTCGCGCTGCCGAAAGGTGCGGCGCAGACCGCGCCTTCCTTGCGTTCCATCGCGGCATGGCCGGGCAGGAACGGCGTCAGGTGGGATTTGACGCCAATCGGGCCAACGCCCGGGCCGCCACCACCGTGGGGAATGCAGAAGGTCTTGTGCAGGTTCAGGTGGGACACGTCGCCGCCGAACTTGCCCGGCGCGCAGAGGCCGACCATCGCGTTCATGTTGGCGCCGTCGATGTACACCTGGCCGCCGTTGTCGTGAATGATCCCGCAGATTTCGCGGATGCCTTCTTCGAACACGCCGTGGGTGGACGGGTAGGTAATCATCAGCGCAGCGAGGTGTTCGCGGTGCTCGATAGCCTTGGCGCGCAGGTCTTCGATGTCGACGTTACCGCGTGCATCGCAAGCGGTGACCACTACGCGCATGCCGGCCATGTTGGCGGTGGCCGGGTTGGTGCCGTGGGCCGACGACGGGATCAGGCAGATGTCGCGGCGCTCTTCGCCACGGCTCTGGTGATAAGCACGGATGGCCAGCAGGCCGGCGTACTCGCCCTGGGAACCGGCGTTCGGTTGCAGGGAGATCGCGTCGTAACCGGTGGCCGCGCAGAGCATGGCTTCCAGTTCGGTGGTCAGTTGCTGGTAGCCGGCGCTTTGCGAGGCTGGGGCGAACGGGTGCAGGGCACCGAACTCGGCCCAGGTCACCGGGATCATTTCGCTGGCGGCGTTGAGCTTCATGGTGCACGAGCCCAGCGGGATCATAGTGCGATCCAGGGCCAGGTCCTTGTCGGCCAGCTTGCGCAGGTAGCGCATCAGCTCGGTTTCGGAGTGATAACGGTTGAACACCGGGTGGCTGAGGATCGGCGACTGGCGCAGCAGCGCGGCCGGCAAGGTGCTTTCAACGCTGGCAGCCAATGCGGCGAAGTCTGGCAGGGCTTTGCCGCCGGCGAACACGCTCCACAGGGTTTCGATATCGGCTTGGGAGGTCGTTTCGTCCACCGACAGGCCAAGGCGCTCGGCATCGACCACACGCAGGTTAATGCGCTGGGCGCGGGCCTTGTCGTGCAGGGCGGCGGTTTGCGCGCCGGTCTTGATGGTCAGGGTGTCGAAGAAGTTGGCTTGTTCAACCGCCAGGCCCAATGCGCTCAAGCCTTTGGCGAAGATCGCGGTCAGGTGATGGATGCGGTTGGCAATCTGGGTCAGGCCTTTCGGGCCGTGGTACACGGCGTACATGCTGGCAATATTGGCCAACAGCACTTGGGCGGTGCAGATGTTGCTGGTGGCCTTCTCGCGGCGGATATGTTGCTCGCGGGTCTGCATGGCCAGGCGCAGGGCCGGCTTGCCGAAACGGTCCACGGACACACCGACCAGACGGCCCGGCATGTCGCGCTTGAACGCATCCTTGGTTGAGAAGTACGCCGCGTGCGGGCCACCGAAGCCCAGCGGCACGCCGAAGCGTTGTGCACTGCCGATGGCCACGTCGGCGCCGAATTCGCCCGGCGGGGTCAGCAGCGTCAGGGCCAGCAGGTCGGCGGCCACGGCCACCAGCGCATTGGCGGCGTGGAAGCGCTCGGTCAGTTCGCGGTAGTCGAACACGTCACCGTTGCTCGCCGGGTATTGCAGCAATGCGCCGAAGAAGGCGCTGACGTCGGTCAGTTCACGCTCGTCGCCCACGACTACGTCGATGCCCAGCGGCTCGGCACGGGTGCGCAGTACGTCGAGGGTTTGCGGGTGGCTGTGCACGGAGGCGAAGAACGCGTTGCTGCCTTTGTTCTTGCTCAGGCGTTTGCAGAAGGTCATGGCTTCGGCAGCGGCGGTGGCTTCATCCAGCAGCGAGGCGTTAGCGATCGGCAGGCCGGTGAGGTCGCTGATCAGCGTCTGGAAGTTCAGCAGCGATTCCAGGCGGCCTTGGGAAATTTCAGGCTGATACGGCGTGTAGGCGGTGTACCAGGCCGGGTTTTCCAGCAGGTTGCGCAGGATCGGCGACGGCGTGTGGCAGTTGTAGTAGCCCTGGCCGATGTAGGTCTTGAACAGCTCGTTCTTGGCGGCAATCGCCTTGATCGAAGCCAGTGCGTCGGCCTCGCTCAGGCCGTCGCTCAGGCCCAGTACGGCGGTGCCCTTGATGCTCTCCGGGATCACGCTGGCGCTCAGGGCTTCCAGCGAATCAAAGCCCAGTGTGGCGAGCATGTGTTGCTCGTCGTCCTGGCGCGGGCCGATGTGGCGGGCGATGAATTCGTTGGCGGTGGTCAGATTAGTCATGGCGCGCTCCTCAGGCTTCAGCGTTGGCTTTGATCAGGCGGTCGTACGCATCCTGATCCAACAGCTTAGCTACTGCATCGGCATCAGCCGGTTTAAAGCGGAAGAACCAGCCTTCGCCCATCGGGTCTTCGTTGACCAGTTCGGGGCTGCCGTCCAGCTTGTCGTTCACTTCGAGGACTTCGCCGTCCAGCGGCATGTACACGCCGCTGGCTGCCTTGACCGATTCAACGGTGGAGGCTTCTGCGCCCTTGTCGTAGGACTGCAGTTCAGGCAGTTGCACGAAAACCACATCACCCAGCGCGTTCTGCGCAAAAGCGGTAATGCCCACGGTAACGCTGCCGTCGGCTTCGGCGCGCAGCCATTCGTGATCTTCAGTAAAGCGCAACTCGCTCATGGAAACTCCTCAGGGCCAGATTCGTCTGGTGGACGGGATTGGAATAATGGGGAGTTGCTTAGCAAAATCGCGGCCAATGTTTTTTTATCTTTATAAAACAATTGGTTACTGATTATGGTGCGTGATGTTCGAACGTTGGCTGTAGCGATATCGCTACAGCTGGACCGTTGAAAAAAAGCCTATGAGGATCAAAGCCTTGCATGGCGACGGCTGAGGCGGTGTGTATCGATATCGTTCCGCTGTAGCGCTTTCAGTACAGGTAGGTGTCGCTTTTAGCTGCAACACCCTTGTAGGAGCGAGCTTGCTCGCGAAGGTCGCTAACGATGACGCGGGAAGCCTGAATGAGCGCGGTGTGCTTGAGTTTTTCGCGAGCAAGCTCGCTCCTACAGCGGTCAGGGCTTGTTGGGAATGCCGTACTTGCGCAAGCGGTGGGCAATGGCGGTGTGGGAAGTTTGCAGGCGGCTGGCCAGCTGGCGAGTGGACGGATAGCTGACATACAGCTTCTCCAGCAACCCGCGCTCGAAGTCTTCCACCGCCTGCTCCAGGCTGTCGACTTCACCGTCGTTCTGGCGCGCGACCGAGGTGCCGGCAATGTCCAGGTCGCCAATGTCCACCAGGCTGCTTTCGCAAATGGCGGCGGCGCGGAAGATCACGTTCTGCAACTGCCGCACGTTGCCCGGCCAGCGGTTGCCCAGCAGCGCCGGATAGGTGCCCGGCGCCAGGCGGCAGACCGGGCGCTGGATCTGCGCGCAGGCCTGCTGCATGAAGTAGCGGGCCAGCAGCAGGATGTCCTGGCCACGCTCGCGCAGGGGCGGTACTTCGACGTTGAGCACATTGAGGCGGTAGAACAGGTCTTCGCGGAAGGTGCCTTCGCTGACCATTTTTTCCAGGTCGCGGTGGGTGGCGCTGAGGATCCGCACATTGACCTTCACCTCACGGTCGCCGCCTACCCGGCGGAAGCTGCCGTCGTTGAGAAACCGCAGCAACTTGGCCTGCAAGTACGGCGACATCTCGCCGATTTCGTCGAGGAACACCGTGCCCTGGTTCGCCAGTTCCATCAGCCCCGGCTTGCCGCCACGCTGGGCGCCGGTGAACGCGCCAGGTGCGTAGCCGAACAGCTCGCTCTCGGCCAGGTTTTCGGGCAGCGCCGCGCAGTTCAGGGCCAGGAACGGCGCACTGTGCCGCGCGCTGATGGCGTGGCAGGCGCGGGCGACCAGTTCCTTGCCGGTACCGGTCTCGCCCTGGATCAACAACGGTGCATCCAGCGCCGCCACCCGTTGCGCCCGTGCCTTGAGGGTGCGGATCGCCGGGGACTCGCCCAGCAGCGCGTCGAAACCTTCGGCATGGTCGTGGTGCAGCGCCGACAGTTGTTCGCCGATGCGGTTGGGTTGGTACAGGGTCAGCAGGGCGCCGGCGTCGGTGATCGGCGTGGCGTCCAGCAGCAGGGTCTGGCCGTTCACGTTGATTTCCCGCAGGGCCAGGCGAAAGCCGTGTTCGAGCAAGGTGGCCAGCAACTTTGGGTCGTCGAACAGTTCGTTGATGCTCTCGCCGGCGGGCTCGCGACCGTACAAGGCGATCAAGGCCGGGTTGGCCAGGAGGATCTTGCCGGCGCTGTCCAGGGCCAGTACCGGGTCGGTCATGGCGGCGAGCAGGGCGTCGAGTTGCAGGTGCTGGCGCTGGCCGGGGAGGATGTCGACCACGGTCACGGCTTGCACGCCGCGCACGCTGAACAGTGCATCGCGCAGTTCTTCCAGCACCTCGGCGCTCAGGGTCGGGGCGTCGATGTAGACGTTGGGCGGAACCATTTCCACCGCATCCAGGTTGAGATTGCGCCCACCGAGCAAGGCCAGGACTTCCTGGGTGATGCCGACGCGGTCGATGAAGCTGACGTGGATACGCATGGGGCGGTTAGCGGTTCTGGCGAGCGATAGGCGGCAAGTATGCCTTGGAGGAGGGGTCAGGTGAAATCTGTAGGAGCGAGCTTGCTCGCGAAAAACGCACAAGCACCGCGTTCATTCAGGATGCCAGCGTTATCGTTGGCGACCTTCGCGAGCAAGCTCGCTCCTACAGTGGGTTGTGGCCGCGGTTATTCGAGGTGTTCGGGTTTGACCGGATCCCCCGGCTTCACATCCAACTGGTGCCGCACATCTTCAAACATCAAATCGTACTGCTTGTGCATTTGCCCATTGAGCACGGCAACCTTCGGCATGCCGTACTTCTGCGCGATATTCATCGCGTGCCGGGCGAAGTCGAACGACTGGTCCTTGGGCAGGAAAAACTCTTCCTTGAGCTCCTTGTCCTGCACCGAGCCGTGCATTTTGAAGAGCATTCCTTTGCCTTCCTTTGGGTCCTGGCTGACTTCGTAGTCGATGCACAGGTTATAGCTGTAGTCATCCTTGTTCAGCGCGTGGCGTTCGATGTGCAGGTGACCAGGTTCAAAGGTAGCCATAGGCATTTCTCCTCTACTTCACAGGTAGGTGATTCCGGGTTTCGCCCTGCTGATTCGCGTGCCGGCAGTGCCCTGGACGATCGCTTCGATGTCCGAGAGTGAACCGATCACTGCGGTTTTGCCAGTCTGGCGGGCGAACTCGCAGGCGGCCTGGACCTTGGGCCCCATGGAGCCGGCGGCGAAGCCGAGCTTTTCGATTTCGTCCGGGTGCGCCTGGCCGATGGCTTTCTGCGTCGGTTTGCCGAAGTCGATAAACGCAGCATTGACGTCGGTGGCGATCACCAGCAAATCGGCGTCCAGTTGCCCGGCCAGCAACGAGGAGCACAGGTCTTTGTCGATCACGGCTTCAATGCCCTTGAGCTTGCCGTCTTCGCCATACATCGTCGGAATGCCGCCGCCACCGGCGCAGATCACGATGCTGCCTTTTTCCAGCAGCCACTGGATCGGGCGGATTTCAAAGATCCGCTTGGGCCGTGGGCTGGCGACCACGCGGCGATATTTGTCGCCATCGGGGGCAATCGCCCAGCCTTTTTCGGCGGCGAGTTTTTCCGCTTCGGCCTTGGAGTAGACCGGGCCGATCGGCTTGGTCGGGTTCTGGAAGGCCGGGTCCTTGGCGTCGACTTCAACCTGGGTCAACAGCGTGGCGAACGGCACTTCGAAGTCCAGCAGGTTGCCCAGTTCCTGTTCGATGATGTAGCCGATCATGCCTTCGGTTTCGGCGCCCAGCACATCCAGCGGGTACGGCGACACTTGGGTGTAAGCCGCCGCTTGCAGCGACAGCAGGCCCACTTGCGGGCCATTGCCGTGGGCAATCACCAGCTCGTTGCCGCTGTGGATCTTGGCGATCTGTTCGGTGGCGATGCGGATATTGGCCCGTTGATTGTCTGCGGTCATGGGTTCACCACGGCGCAGAAGGGCGTTGCCGCCCAGTGCAACGACGATACGCATAATTCAATCCTTCTAGAGCTCGCAATCCTTTGTAGGAGCGAGCTTGCTCGCGATGGAGGTCAACGATAACGCGTGCATCCTGAATGAACGCGGTGCCCTTGAGTTTTTCGCGAGCAAGCTCGCTCCTACAGTGTGATCGCAGCAGGGTTTAGATATCCGCCAACGCCGACACCAGGATCGCCTTGATGGTATGCATGCGGTTTTCCGCCTGCTCAAAGGCGATGTTGGCCGGGGACTCAAACACTTCTTCGGTTACTTCCACACCGTTGGCCAGGTTCGGATAACGCGCGGCGATGTCCTTGCCGACCTTGGTTTCGCTGTTGTGGAACGCCGGCAGGCAGTGCATGAATTTCACCCGTGGATTGCCCGAGGCCTTCATCATCTTGGCGTTGACCTGGTACGGCAGCAGTTGCTCGATGCGCTCGTCCCACGCTTCCACCGGTTCGCCCATGGACACCCAGATATCGGTGTGGATGAAGTCGACGCCTTTCACCGCCTCTTTCGGGTCTTCGGTGATGGTGATGCGCGCGCCACTTTCTTCGGCGAATGCCTGGCACTGCTTGATGAAGTCAGCATGTGGCCACAGGGCTTTCGGCGCGCCGATGCGTACGTCCATGCCCAGCTTGGCGCCGATCATCAGCAGCGAGTTGCCCATGTTGTAGCGGGCGTCGCCCAGGTAGGCGTAGCTGATGTCATGCAGCGGCTTGTCGCTGTGCTCGCGCATGGTCAGGGTGTCGGCGATCATTTGGGTCGGGTGGAATTCGGCGGTCAGGCCGTTGAACACCGGCACCCCGGCGAACTTGGCCAGCTCTTCGACGATCTCCTGTTCAAAACCACGGTACTCAATGGCATCGAACATCCGGCCCAGGACGCGGGCCGTGTCTTTCATGCTTTCTTTGTGGCCGATCTGCGACGACACCGGGTCGATGTAGGTGACGTGGGCACCCTGGTCGTGGGCCGCGACTTCGAACGCGCAACGGGTGCGGGTCGAGGTTTTTTCGAAGATCAGCGCGATGTTTTTGCCCTTCAGGTGCGGACGCTCGGTGCCGGTGTATTTGGCGCGCTTGAGGTCGCGGGACAGGTCGAGCAGGTAGTGCAGTTCGCGGGTGGTGTGATGCATCAGCGACAGCAGGCTGCGGTTGCGCATGTTGAAAGCCATGATGGATCTCCTTAGTAGTCGATTGGGTCGCGAATGATCGGGCAGGTCATGCAGTGGCCGCCGCCACGGCCGCGGCCGAGTTCACCGGCGCTGATGGTGATGACTTCCACACCGGCCTTGCGCAGCAGGGTGTTGGTGTAGGTGTTGCGGTCATAGCCGATCACCACGCCAGGCTCCACGGCCACCACGTTGTTGCCGTCATCCCACTGCTCGCGCTCGGCGGCGAAGCTGTTGCCGCCGGTTTCCACTACACGCAGGGCCTTGAGGTTCAGGGCGGCGGCGACGGTGTCGAGGAAGTTGGTTTTTTCGCGCTGGATATCGATGCCGCCGGGCTTGGTCTCGTCCGGGCGCAGGGTGAAAGCGACGATCTGGTTAACCACTTCCGGGAAGATCGTGACCAGGTCGCGGTCGCAGAAGCTGAACACGGTGTCGAGGTGCATCGCCGCGCGGGATTTCGGCAGGCCGGCGACGATTACGCGTTCTACGGCTTTGTGCTTGAACAGGTTCAGGGCGAGTTGGCCGATGGCCTGGCGCGAGGAACGCTCGCCCATGCCGATCAACACCACGCCGTTACCGATCGGCATCACGTCGCCGCCTTCCAGGGTGGCGTTGCCGTGTTCCTGGTCCGGATCGCCGTACCACACCTGGAAGTCGGCGTTGGTGAACTCGGGGTGGAATTTGTAGATGGCGCTTGCCAGCAGGGTTTCCTGGCGTCGTGCCGGCCAGTACATCGGGTTCAGCGTCACGCCGCCGTATATCCAGCAGGTGGTGTCGCGGGTGAACTGGGTGTTGGGCAGCGGCGGCAGAATGAAACTGGAGTGGCCGAGGAAGTCGCGGAACATCTCGATGGTCTTGCCGCCGAAGCTGCTCGGCAGGTCATCGGCCGACACACCACCGATCAGGAACTCGGCGACCTTGCGCGGCTCCAGGCTGCGCAGCCACGAGCTGACTTCATTGACCAGCCCCAGGCCGACCTGGTTGGCGGTGATCTTGCGCGCCAGGATCCAGTCCAGCGCTTCGGGGATGGCGACGATGTCGGTCAGCAGGTTGTGCATTTCCAGCACATCGATGTCGCGTTCGCGCATCTTGGTCACGAAGTCGAAGTGGTCGCGCTTGGCCTGGGCCACCCACAACACGTCATCGAACAGCAGTTCATCGCAGTTGTTGGGGGTCAGCCGCTGATGGGCCAAACCTGGGGAGCACACCATGACTTTGCGCAGTTTGCCGGCTTCGGAATGTACGCCGTACTTCACTTTTTCCGTGGTCATTACAGATCCTCCAGTGAACAATAATTACAGGGTCAGGAAACCGTCGTAGAGCCCATAGGCCGCCACCAGGGCGCCAATGACTACTGCGGCGAAAATCAGCTTCTCGACATTGGTGAAAATCGGTTTGCCCAGTTCGTGCTTGGCCTTGGCGAACAGGATCGCGCCAGGTGCATAGAGCAGGGCGGAGAGCAGCAGGTATTTGGTGCCGCCGGCGTAGAGCAGCCACACCGCGTAGATCAGTGCGATCGCGCCGATGAACAGGTCTTTCTTGCGTTCGGCCAGGGCGTTTTCGTAGGTCTCGCCGCGCACCGCCAGCAGCAGCGCATAGGCCGCCGACCACAGGTAAGGCACCAGGATCATCGAGGTGGCGAGATAGATCAGCGACAGGTAAGTACTGGCGGAAAACAGCGTGATCACCAGGAAGATCTGCACCATGGCGTTGGTCAGCCACAGGGCGTTGACCGGCACGTGGTTGGCGTTTTCCTTACGCAGGAACTCCGGCATGGTGTGGTCCTTGGCGGCGGCGAACATGATCTCCGCACACAGCAGCACCCACGACAGCAGCGCTCCGAGCAAGGAAATGATCAAGCCGACGCTGATCAGCACCGCGCCCCAGTGACCCACCACATGTTCCAGCACGGCGGCCATCGAAGGGTTCTGCAGCTTGGCCAGTTCCGGTTGGGTCATGATGCCCAGGGACAGCACGTTCACCAGCATCAGGAACAGCAGCACGGTGATAAAACCAATCACGGTGGCCTTGCCGACGTCGGAGCGTTTTTCGGCACGGGACGAGAAGATGCTTGCGCCTTCGATGCCGATGAACACCCAGACGGTGACCAGCATCATGTTGCGCACCTGGTTCATCACGCTGCCCAGGTCCGGGTTTTTCACGCCCCAGATGTCAGCGGTGAAGATGTCCAGCTTGAACGCGAAGATAGCGATCAACACGAACAGCACCAGCGGCACCACCTTGGCGACGGTGGTCACCAGGTTGATGAACGCGGCTTCCTTGATGCCCCGCAGGACCAGGAAATGCACGGCCCACAGCAGCACCGACGCGCCGATCACCGCCGCCGGGGTGTTGCCTTCGCCGAAGATGGGGAAGAAGTAACCGAGGGTGCTGAACAGCAGCACGAAGTAACCGACGTTGCCCAGCCAGGCACTGATCCAGTAGCCCCAGGCAGACGAGAAACCCATGTAGTCGCCAAACCCGGCCTTGGCGTAGGCGTAGACCCCGCCGTCGAGGTTAGGCTTGCGGTTGGCCAGGGTCTGGAACACGAACGCCAGGGTCAACATGCCCACGGCGGTGATCACCCAACCAATCAGTACCGCGCCGACATCGGCGCTGGCCGCCATGTTTTGCGGCAGTGAGAAGATCCCGCCACCAATCATTGAACCCACGACAAGTGCAACCAGTGCGCCTAATCGAAGTTTTCCGGGAGATTCAGACATTGCATGACTCCAATGCAGGAGAAGAGAGACCACAGAATAAATCGGTGCGCTAATCAAACAGCTGACTCAGATCATTTTATTGGCACATTCCATTGTGAATTAATGACTTATGATGAAAGGTCCGGGCGCTCTTGCGCCACGCAGAGGCTCGTTGTAGAGCGCTTCTACGTTTCAAACAGCAGGTTTTCTCATTAGCGTGGACGTTTGAAGCTAGTTCTTTTTTTCAGATATGCAAACTTTTTGGAACGGGCTCGCGCAACGTTTCACTGTCGGGAAAGTTCAATAATTATTTAAATTATAAATTTACCCGAAGGTTATTTACTGTCATGCCTTTAAGTTATGAGGCATTAGGGTTTATTAGCTATATCTAATAAACGCTGCTGGCGTTACATAAATTAGTTGGGTGCACGCTTGTTGCCTCAACAGCTATTTATTTATTCAGGAATACCCATGTCCCAAGCGTCAGAAAAGCTGCGCCTCAATGCCTTGATCGCCCTGGTAGTGGGCTCGATGATCGGAGGCGGGATCTTCTCGTTGCCGCAGAACATGGCGGCGCGGGCTGAAGTGGGCGCGGTGTTGATTGGCTGGGGAATCACCGCGGTGGGCATGCTGACCCTGGCCTTCGTGTTCCAGACCTTGGCCAATCGCAAGCCTGAGCTGGATTCCGGGGTGTATGCCTACGCGAAGGCCGGGTTCGGCGACTACATGGGCTTTTCTTCGGCCTGGGGCTACTGGATCAGCGCCTGGATGGGCAACGTCGGTTACTTCGTGTTGCTGTTCAGCACCCTTGGCTACTTCTTCCCGGTGTTCGGCCAGGGCAATACCCCGGTGGCGATCGGCTGCGCCTCGGTGTTGCTGTGGGCCGTGCATTTTTTGGTGATGCGCGGGATCAAGGAGGCGGCGTTTATCAATCAGATCACCACCGTGGCCAAGATCGTGCCGTTGGTGATGTTTATCGTGATTGCCGCCGTGGCATTCAAGGCCGACATCTTTACCCGGGATATCTGGGGCCTGAGCAACCCGACGTTCGGCGGCGTGGTGGACCAGGTGCGCAACATGATGCTGGTCACGGTGTTTGTGTTTATCGGCATCGAGGGCGCCAGTGTCTACTCGGCGCGGGCCGAGAAGCGCTCGGATGTGGGGCGGGCCACGGTGATTGGCTTTCTTGGAGTGTTGGCGCTGCTGGTGTTGGTCAACCTGCTGTCCCTTGGGATCATGAGCCAGCCGGAACTTGCCAACCTGCAAAACCCGTCCCTGGCCGGGGTGCTGGAACATATCGTCGGCCCGTGGGGTGCGCTGTTGATCAGCATCGGGCTGGCGGTTTCGTTGCTGGGCGCGCTGCTGTCGTGGGCGTTGCTCTGCGCCGAAATTCTCTACGCCACCGCCCATGACAAAACCATGCCCGCATTCCTGAAAAAGGAAAACGTCAACCAGGTGCCGGTCAATGCGTTGTGGCTGACCAATGTAATGATCCAGCTGTTCCTGGTGATCACGCTGTTTTCGGAAAGCACCTACACCACCCTGATCTACCTGGCGTCGTCGATGATTTTAGTGCCCTACCTGTGGTCGGCGGCTTATGCGGTGCTGTTGAGCGGGCGCGGTGAAACCTACGAAGGCGCCCATGGCGAACGCATGAAGGACTTGCTGGTGAGCCTGATAGCTTTGGCTTATGCGGTGTGGCTGCTTTACGCCGCAGGCTTGAAGTATTTGCTGCTGTCGGCACTATTGTATGCGCCGGGGGTGATCCTGTTTGCGTTGGCCAAGCGCGAGCAGGGCCAGACCTTGTTTACCCACCTGGAAAAAGGCATTTTCGCCTGTGTGATCGCCGGGGCGAGCCTGGCGGCGTATGGGTTGTACAGCGGGGTGTTGTCGTTGTGAGGATGCAACTGGCGTATCAGGCGCCGTATGACTGGGCGGCGATGTTGGGCTTCTTGTCGGCGCGGGCGATTACCGGACTGGAGACGGTGGACGGCGGCGTGTACTCGCGCAGTATCAGTGTCGACGGTCAGCAGGGTTGGCTCAGTGTGTCGCCCGGGGCCGGTGATTGGCTTGAAGCAACGGTGGACTTCCCCGACCCGGCTGCATTGCCAGAAATTGAGCGACGGTTACGTGACATGTTTGACCTGTCGGCTGACCCGACGCTGATCAATCGGCAACTGGCGACTGATCCTTTGATGGCCAGGTTGGTTGCGGTGCGTCCCGGCCTGCGGGTGCCTGGAACCTGGGATGGGCTGGAGTTGGCGATCCGCGCGGTGTTGGGCCAGCAGATTACCGTGGTGGCCGCGATCAAGCTGGCGGGCAAGCTGGTGGCGCAGTACGGCACGCCGTTGGTGATGCCCCATGCCAGTGTGACTCATGTATTTCCCGCCGCCGAGGTGCTGGCGGCGGCGGACCTGGCGACCCTCGGCATGCCGAAAACTCGCGGGCGCACTTTGTCGGGTGTGGCGCAGGCCTTACTGGATGACCCGCAGATTTTCCAGCCGAAGGCGAGCCTGAAGGAAGGCGTGGCGCGGTTGGTGGCATTACCGGGGATTGGAGACTGGACGGCGCAGTACATCGCCATGCGCCAGATGCGTGAGCAGGATGCGTTTGCCTCGGGGGATATCGGCTTGATCAATGCGCTGGTGGCGCTGGAAGGCGGGCCGGTGAGCCCACGCCAGTTGCTGGCGCGGGCCGAGGCCTGGCGACCGCTTAGAGCCTACGCGGCGCAGCATTTGTGGACATCACTGAGCCGGGTGGACTGATGCTGCATACCTGTGGCGAGGGAGCTTGCTCCCGCTGGGGCGCGAAGCGGCCCCATCGACCCCAAAGCAGGGGCCTGCTGCGCAGTCCAGCGGGAGCAAGCTCCCTCGCCACAGGATCTTGGTCACCACTGCGGGCGGTGTGAGCCCAATTCCCCTGCCGGCAAATCCCACTGCAACGGTGTCCCGCTGATGGTCACCGGGGGCAGCAACCGGTGGGCCGGGCCCCAGGCTGTTTGCTCAACCACCAAGCCTTGATCGCCCGGTTCTTCGGCCCGCAGCGGTAGTTGTTCCGGGACTTGCCCTGCGTCCACCAACAGTTTTGCCGTGCGTGCGAGGGACAGCTGCGCCGAACCGCCGCGCCCGGATTTCAATCGTTCACTCAATGCCTGGATTGCACTCGCCGCCATCAAATACCCGGTGGCGTGATCCAGTGCCTGCAATGGCAGCGGCACCGGCTTGTTCGACTTTTTCCACTGCTGGCCGGCCTCGGCAATCCCGGTACTCATTTGCACCAGGCTGTCGAACCCTCGCCGATTGCGCCACGGGCCGCTCCAGCCGTAAGCGTTGAGGCTGGCGTCGATCAGGCCGGGAGCGATGGCTTGCAACGCGGCCTCACCGTAGCCCAACTGCTCCAATGCATCGGCGCGGTAGCCGTGCAGCAGAATGTCGGTGTCCTTGAGCAGGTTTTCGAAGATTTGCCGGTCGTCGGCATTTTTCAGGTCCAGGCGGGCGCAGCGCTTGCCCAGGGTCATTTCTGGTACCACGCCGGGTTCGTTCCAGTCAGGGGAATCGATGCGCAGTACATCGGCGCCAAGGCCTGCCAGGAAACGACTGGCAGTGGGGCCGGCCAATACGCGCGTCAGGTCCAGCAACTTGATGCCCGCCAGCGGTCTTGCCACCGAGCCCAGCCAGGGTTTGTCGCTGAGGGCTGCAAAGGTCTGGCGATGGACCAGCGGTTCCTGATTGACCGCCAAACCTTGTGGATGCACCTGCCAGTCTTGCCACGAGCGCATCTGCGCCGCACAGCCGTTGGCTTCGACGATCGCCTGTTCCAGCTCGGCAGCGTTCCATGGCGCAACCTTCGCGGCTATCGCGTCACGGTCAGCGACCTGACCGAGTACGCGCTCGGCGGCGGCACGGTGATGCGGTGCATTGGTGTGCAGGCGAATCCAGCCATCGGCGCAGGCGTAGTCTCCGGCAATCGGGTCCCACAGCGGCGGTGTGGTCCAGCCATCGGGACGCAGGGACGAGGAGAACCAGAATGAGGCGAGGCGCCGGTCTACGGTCACCGAGGGCAGACGCCCGGTTTGCTGCAGCAGCAACTGGGCAACTGCCTGGCCCGCAGCGCCGATGCTGGCGCTGGCCAGTTCGGTGACGGCAAAGGTCGAGGGCAGGGCGCCGGCCTCGGTGAAGGCCAGCGGGGTGATGGGTAAGTCGAGTGCTTCCTGGATGGGGGTGAGCAGATCAGTCATCAAAGGCCCTCCTTATGAGAAGGACCATCATAGAAGATCATCAGGGTTGAATGACAACCCCTGGCTCCAGCGGCAAATCCACGCTGGCGATAAAACCGCCGTCGGGATGATTCGCCAGGATCAGGCTGCCGCCATGACGTTCTGCGGCGCGCCGCGCGATGGCCAGGCCCAGGCCGTGACCTTGGGCAGTTTGCCCCGGGGCGCGGTAAAACGGCTCGCCCAGTTGGCTCAGGTGTTCGGCGTCCACACCCGGGCCGTGGTCGCGTACGCTGATCACAATGCGTTCGCCCTGGCGTCTGGCGTCCAGTTCAATCGGTTGGCCCGGCGGGTTGAAGCGTTGGGCGTTGCGCAGCAAGTTGTCCACCGCGCGTTCGATCATGGTCGGCCAGCCCTTGAGGTGCAGCCCGGCCTCGGCATTGAGCTGTACGGGTTGGTCCGGCGCGCCGAGCAAGGCATCTTTTTGCAGGGTTTTGAGCAGTGGGTTGAGGTCGATGTCTTCGGCGCTGGCGTTGTCGGCATCCACCCGGGCGAGTACCAGGATCTCGCTGATCAGCGCTTCCAGGCGGTCGCATTCGCGGGTCAGGCGCGGCCAGAGTTTCTCCCGTGCCTCGGGTGTGGCGCGTTCTGCCAGGGCCAGGGCGATCCGCAGGCGGGCCAGGGGTGAGCGCAGTTCGTGGGACACGTCCCGCAGCAATTGGCGCTGGCTGCCGATCAGGCTTTGCAGGCGGGCGCCCATGCGGTTGAAGTCGGTAGCGAGCACGCCGAATTCATCGCGGCGGTTGGCCAGCCGCGCCAGGCTGTTTTGCTGGTAGGTAGTCTGGCCCAGGTCATGCACTGCGCTGCGCAGGCGGCTGAGGGGGCGGGTGATAGACAGCGTCACCAGCAGGCTGAACAGGGTCAGCACCACCAGCGCGATTGCCAGGGCACTCAACGGCCACAGCAGGCTGCTGCGGTGCCAGGCGTCCAGCTCCGGGTGGGGAATGCGGTAGATCAGCAGGTAAGTGTCGCCGGTTTTTTCGCTGGTGTACTCGGCGGTCAGGCGTCGCCAGGGCAGGTGGCGGTCCTGGCTGTCGTTTTGCCGGGCTTCGAGGGCGGCGGCGCGGCGCGGGAAGGTGCCGCGTACCACGGGCTCACCACTTTCATTAAGCACTTGCACGTCGATGTGGTACTGACGCTTGCGCTGCTGCAGCAACTCCTGGGCGGCGTCCTCGCCTTGGGCCTCATAGAGCTGCGTCCATTCCTGCGCGAGGTTATTGAGCCCGGGGTGGCGGCTGAGAATCCAGGCGTCCTGGTTGAGCATATGCCCAAGCAGGATCGACAACCCGGCAACCAGGGCGATGGCCAGCCAGAAGCTGGCTAGGACGCGCCAGAACAATGAACGCACAAGAAACCCTCAAACAGGAAAAGCCCAGCGGCGTTGACCACTGGGCTGGGAGTGAAGCTAGATCATTATTGCGCTTTTTGCGGCTGCTGGGCTTTCCAGGCCTGGAATTCCTTCCACTCGGCGCGGCGCTCGGCTTGTTTCTTGGCGATCTCGTCGAATTTCTTCTGTTGATCGGGTTTCAGCACGGCACGGATGTCGGCCTGGGTTTTCTGTTTGCCGGCAGCCATTTCGTCTTGCATGGCTTTCTGGTCAGCGGCCGGGAGTTTATCCAGGTACTTCTTGACCAGCTCTTTGCGAGCGTGCCACTGCTGGCCCATCAATTTGCCGATCTGCTGGCGCTGTTCAGGGCTCAGGTCCAACTGGCTGAAAGGGCCACCTTTGCCCCGCATGCCGTGTTCACCACCGTGGCCTGGGCCACCCATCATGTGGCCTTCAGGACCGCCCATCGGGCCTGGGCCTTCTGGCATGGCTGCCATGGCAACGGTGGGCAGGGCAGCGGCGAACATCAAAGCGATAAGGGTCTTGCGCATGGTGATTCTCCTGTCTCTATTCCGGTGAGTCCGGATGTGAGTAGATTACGGAGATCAAGGTCAGCGGCAGTCAGGGGACGGTAAAGCTTGGGTAAAGAGGATTTTGGGCAGGGCTGACAAAACTATTGGCGACCGTAGCAGCTGTCGAGCCTTGGCGAGGCTGCGACGGCATCTCCTCGGTACATCTGTCAGACCGCAGCGCCTGCATCGCAGCCTCGCCAAGGCTCGACAGCTGCTACGTGCTAGAGGCTGCTACGGGCTAGAGGCTGTAATAGTAGCCGCGGCTACGCAGCGCCACGATCCGTGGCCGGCCATCCGGGTGCGGGCCGATCTTCTTGCGCAGGTTGCTGACGTGCATGTCCAGGCTGCGGTCATACAGGGTCAGCTTGCGGCCCAGGGCGATTTGCGCCAGTTCCTGCTTGTCCAGCGGCTCGCCCGGCTGGCGCAACAAAGCTTCCAGCAGACGGCTTTCGGAAACGGTCAGGGCAAATTCCTGTTCATCGATAGTGACCACGCCACGCACCGGGCTGAAGCACAGGTCACCCAGCTCCAGCTGTGTAGACACAGCGGCCGGGTGACTGCGGCGCAGCACGGCACGCAGGCGGGCGGTCAGTTCGCGAGGGTCGCAGGGCTTGGCCAGGTAATCGTCGGCGCCCAGCTCCAGGCCGAGGATCCGGTCCAGCGGTTCGCCGCGAGCCGAGAGCATCAGCACCGGCAGCTCCGGGTGGTCGCTGCGCAGTTGCTTGAGCAGCTCCAGGCCGCTGCCGTCGGGCAGCATCACGTCGAGCACCACGGCCGCCGGGGCGGCTTCGGCCAATGCCTTGCGGGCGCTCAAGCCGTCATGGCAGGCGCGCACCTGGAAACCTTCCTGGCTCAACCAACTGGTCAGCAGCTCACAGAGCTCCTGGTCATCATCTATCAGTAACAGCTCGCTCATGACTCACTCAATTTAGCCATTGTCGACGGCGCCGGTGCCCGCCACTGGCGAAGATCCCGCACAGCAGGGCGATCAGCGCGACTGCTCCACCGGTCACGAACCATTGCTGTTGCTCGGTAAGCCAGCGTGGCAAGGCACTGCCCTGTGCTTCTTTGAGTTGCTGGACCAGGCGTTGGTTCTCCTGGCGCAGTTTACTCAGTTGGGTACTTTCCCGGGTGGCGTCAGCACTTTGCAATTGCTTGCTCAGTTCATCCCGCTGCCGTTCGCTTTCTTTCAAACGTTGCTGCAAATCGGTGATCTGGCTGCCGGCACTCAAGGACAGGGGCGTGGAACTGCCGGTGTTCGAGGTTTCTTCAGCGTGGGCCGTAGCCCCGATCATTAACACTGCCAACAGACACAACTGACGTAAGCGCATCGGAACTCCTGATTCCACACGAATATTCAGAACGTTGTCGGCAGGTTACCGGGAATAATGAGCGTTTAGGAGTGCGCTGAAGCCAATTGGTTCAGCGCACCACAAATCAAGGCAGGACTTGCTTGAACGGCTTGACCAGAACATGGGCATACACGCCGGCCGCGACATATGGATCAGCGTCGGCCCAGGCCTGCGCCGCCGCCAGGGAGGCGAACTCGGCGACGATCAGGCTACCGGTGAAACCGGCGTCTCCCGGGTCATTGCTGTCGACTGCCGGGTGCGGGCCGGCGAGCACGATACGGCCTTCGGCTTGCAGTTGCTTCAGGCGCTCAACGTGGGCCGGGCGCACGCCCAGGCGTTTTTCCAGGGAGTTGGCGACGTCGGTGGCAATGATGGCGTAGAGCATGTCAGTCCTCGGTTTTCGGCGTGGTAGGGTCGGTGTCATGCAGGTGGCGCGACAGGTAGATACCCTGGCCGACCAGGAACAGCACGGTCATGCCCAGGCTGCCGAACACCTTGAAGTCCACCCAGTAGCTCTGGAAGGTGAAGGCGACGAACAGGTTAGCGGCGCCGCAGAACAGGAAAAACACGATCCAGGCGATGTTCAGGCGCACCCAGATCGGCTCCGGCAAGCTCAGCGCGTGGCCCATGATCCGCTTGATCAGCAGGCGGTCACCGATGAAGTGGCTGCCGATAAAGGCCAGGGCGAACAGCCAGTTGACCACCGGGGCTTTCCATTTAAGGAAGGTTTCGCTGTGGAAGGCCAGGGTCAGGCTGCCGAAGACGAGGCAGGCGATCAGGGTCAGCCATTGGCTTTTTTCCAGCTTGCGCTGGGAGATAAAGAGCGCGCCGTAGACCACCACGGAGCTGATGATCAGCACCGCCGTGGCACTGTAGATGCCACCGACTGTCAGCTCGTGGCCGGCAATATCGATAACGCGAGGGTCGATTTTGTAAACGATGAAAAACAGCAACAGCGGGATGAAGTCGATGAATTGTTTCACAGTAAGAGCCAGAAGCTGGATGTGGCGGCATAATAACAAACATCCTTGGTAGCGAAAGCGCCAGCTGACTTGAGGTTACACACTCCCGTGAATGTTGATTTGCACTGCCATAGCACAGCCTCCGACGGCGCCCTGGCGCCCGCGGTCCTGGTTGCGCGTGCGTTTGAAAAAGGCGTGCGAGTCCTGTCGTTGACCGACCACGACACCCTCGAAGGCCTGGCAGAGGCCCGTGAAGCGGCGAATGCGCTGGGCATGCAACTGGTCAACGGGGTTGAATTGTCCTGCACCTGGGGCGGCGCAACCATCCACGTACTGGGCTACGGTTTCGACGTCAACGCGCCGCCGCTGGTGGAGGCCATCGCCAAATTGCACGATGGCCGCTGGCTGCGGTCCGAAGAAATAAGCCGCAAGCTGGCCCTCAAGGGCATGCCCAACGGCCTGGAAGGCGCCCGCGCGATCCAGCAGGAACTGGGCGACAGCGGCAACGCCCCGGCCCGCCCGCACTTTGCCGACTGGATGGTGCGTGAAGGTTTTGTAAAGGATCGCGCCGAAGCGTTCCGCAAATGGCTGGGTGCCGGCAAGCTGGGGGACGTCAAGCAACACTGGCCAACCCTGGAAGACACCGTCGGCACATTGCGGGCAGCAGGTGCCTGGGTCAGCCTGGCGCACCCGTGGCATTACGATTTCACCCGCAGCAAGCGCCGCAAGTTGATTGGCGACTATATTGGAGCGGGCGGCCACGCAATTGAAGTGGTCAACGGGCATCAACCCGCCGAACAGGTGGGTAGTTTGGCGATTCTTGCCCGCGAATTTGGTCTGCTGGTCAGCGCCGGCAGTGATTTTCATGGCCCTGGCGGCTGGTCCGAGATTGGCGAATACCGCGCCGTCCCGGAAGATTTGCCGCCCCTTTGGTGTCGCTTCAAACATGACCCCATTATTGCCACCGTCTGAACAGGTAGAGCACGTGAGTCAATTCTTCCAGATTCATCCGGAAAACCCGCAGGCGCGCCTGATCAAACAGGCCGTGGAGATCATCCGTGCCGGTGGCGTGGTGATCTACCCCACGGATTCCTCCTACGCTATCGGTTGCCAGATCGGCGACAAGAACGCGGTCGAGCGCGTAAGACGCCTGCGTGACCTGGACAAGAACCACAACTTCGCACTGATTTGCAGCGACCTGTCCCAGTTGGGGCTGTTCGCCAAGGTCGATACCGGCACCTTCCGCCTGCTCAAGGCCCACACGCCGGGGCCCTACACCTTCATCCTCAACGCCACCCGCGAAGTACCGCGCCTGCTGCTGCACCCGAAGAAGCGCACCATCGGCCTGCGGGTGCCGGAACACCCAATCGCCCTGGCGCTGCTGGCCGAACTCGGTGAGCCGCTGATGAGCGTGTCGCTGATCCTGCCGGGTGAAACCGAGCCGTTGTACGACCCTTACGAAATGCGCCGCCTCCTGGAAAAACACGTCGACCTGATCATCGACGGCGGCTACGGCGGCAACAAGGCCTCCACCGTGATCAACCTGGCCGACGGCGAGCCGGAAGTGGTGCGCGTGGGTTGTGGCGACCCGGCACCGTTCATGGTCGAGGCCTGAATGTCGGCCGTGGAAGCCGTCGACAGCCAGGCGGGCGCCCAGCAGGAACTGCCATTTGCCATGGTCTACGGCCAGGCTGTCATGGAAATGCCGCTGGACCTTTACATCCCGCCGGACGCCCTGGAAGTCTTCCTCGAAGCCTTCGAAGGCCCGCTGGACTTGCTGCTGTACCTGATCCGCAAACAGAACATCAACATCCTCGACATCCCGGTGGCGGAAATCACCCGCCAATACATGGGCTATGTCGAGTTGATGCAGACCGTGCGCCTGGAACTGGCCGCCGAGTACCTGGTGATGGCCGCGATGCTCGCGGAGATCAAGTCGCGCATGCTGCTGCCGCGCTCGGAAAGCATCGAGGCGGAAGAGGATGACCCGCGCGCCGAACTGATCCGCCGCCTGCAGGAATACGAACGCTTCAAGGCCGCTGCCGAAGGCATCGACGGCTTGAGCCGGGTCGGTCGCGATGTGGTGGTGCCCAAGCTCGACGCCCCGGAAGCCCGGGCGCGCAAACTGCTGCCAGACGTAAGCCTGGAAGAATTGCTGATGTCCATGGCCGAAGTACTGCGCCGTGGCGATATGTTTGAAAGCCACCAGGTCAGCCGTGAGGCGCTGTCCACCCGCGAGCGCATGAGCGATGTGCTGGACCGCCTCAAGGGCGGCGGGTTTGTGCCTTTCGTCGAACTGTTTACCAAGGAAGAAGGGCGCCTGGGGGTGGTGGTGACCTTTATGGCGGTCCTCGAACTGGTCAAGGAATCCTTGGTCGAGCTGGTCCAGAATGAGCCTTTTGCGGCTATCCACGTGCGGGCGCGAGCCGAATAAAGAGCTGAATCGATGAATCTGACTGAACCCCGCGAACTGGCCCCGCTGCTGGAGGCCTTTCTCCTGGCCTCGGGCAAGCCGCAATCCCTGGAACGCCTGTTCGAACTGTTTGAAGAAGCCGAGCGCCCTGAGCCGCCGGTGTTCAAGAAGGCGTTGGAGATTCTGCGCAAGTCCTGCGACGGCCGTGCTTTTGAGCTGCGGGAAGTGGCTTCCGGGTATCGCCTGCAAATCCGCGAGAAGTTCTCGCCGTGGGTTGGCCGCCTCTGGGAGGAACGCCCGCAACGTTATTCCCGGGCGATGCTGGAAACCATGGCGCTGATCGCCTATCGCCAGCCGATCACCCGGGGCGAGATCGAAGACGTACGGGGCGTGGCGGTCAACAGCCATATCGTCAAGACGTTGCTGGAGCGTGAGTGGATTCGGATCGTTGGCTATCGGGATGTGCCCGGCAAGCCGGCGATGTTTGCTACCACCAAGGTGTTCCTCGACCACTTCAACCTGAAAAACCTCGACGACTTGCCCCCGTTGGCCGAACTGCGGGAGATGGAACCGGACCCGGTGCTGGACTTCGACGACGCACCGGTGCCGGCAAGTTTGCAGGAACTGGCGGACGCCAGCGCCGAGCCGGAAGAGCCGAAGGACGAAACCAGCTTCCATACGCTGTTGCTGGAACTGGACGATATGGAGCAAGGCATCAAGACCGACTTCGACGATTTGCTGCGTGATGGCGCGGTCAGTGACGGTGAGCAGGAGCCTGCGCTGCAACTGAACGTTGAGGTTGAGCCGCCAGTCGAAGTTGAAGATGAGCCCGAGCCTGAACCCGAGGAGGACATCCTCGGCGTCGCCGAAGCCCGTGCCAAACTCCTGGCCGCCGTCGCGGCGCTCGAACAACCGCCGCTGAGCGACGAAGAAGACGAAGCCCGCGCCCTGGCCGAAGCCATCGAAAACGAGCGCCGCCAATTCGAAGACTGACGCAGAACAAAATGTGGGAGCGGGCTTGCTCGCGAATGCGGTGGGTCAGCCAAGCATCCGGCGACTGACACACTGCATTCGCGAGCAAGCCCGCTCCCACATTTGGATTGTCGCCAGCAAGGAGAACTCAAATGAGCTCCACCAAAGACCCCTGCATCAGCATCTGCAAGTTCAACGACGACATCTGCGTGGGCTGTGGCCGCAGCAAGCGCGAGATTCGCGCCTGGAAGAAACTCGACAAGGTCGACAAGCGCACGGTACTCGCCGAAGCCGACCTGCGCCTGCTGGCGCTGGGTGCCACCGGTCGGCGGAAAGGCAAATGAGCCACCACTTATCGACTAGTCTCTGATGCGCAACGCGCGGCTTACGCGTATGATTCGCGACCCTTTGGCGATGCGTTCGCCAAAAGCCCAGCTTTTACTATCTTCAGGCCAAGCCTGAATCGACACACCGGGAGGTGCTTAAGATGAGTGACCAAGACCAGAAAGACAGCCAGGAAATCGGCCCCGCAGGTGAAAAACTGCAGAAAGTCCTCGCCCGTATCGGCGTAGGTTCGCGCCGCGACGTAGAAGCCTGGATCACCCAGAAGCGCATCAAGGTCAACGGCGTTGAAGCAACCCTTGGCCAGCGCGTCGACCTGCACGACGCCATCACCATTGATGGCAAGGTCATCAAGCGTGAAGAGGCCGCCGAATCGGTGCGCCGCGTCATCATGTATAACAAGCCTGATGGCGAAATCTGCACCCGTGACGACCCGGAAGGCCGTCCAACCGTGTTCGACAAGATGCCGCGCCCTAAAGAAGGCCGCTGGATCAACATCGGTCGTCTCGACATCAACACCACCGGCTTGTTGATGTTCACCACTGACGGTGAACTGGCCAACCGCCTGATGCACCCTTCCTACGAGATGGACCGTGAATACGCCGTCCGTGTGCGTGGCGAAGTCGATGACGAAATGATCGAGCGCCTGAAGGCCGGCGTCGTGCTGGAAGACGGCCCGGCCAAGTTCACCGACATCAAGCAGGCTCCAGGCGGCGAAGGCTTCAACCATTGGTACCACTGCGTGGTGATGGAAGGCCGTAACCGTGAAGTACGTCGCCTGTGGGAATCCCAGGGCCTGGTGGTCAGCCGCCTGAAGCGCGTGCGTTTCGGCCCGGTGTTCCTCAACTCCGACCTGCCGATGGGCCGCTGGCGCGAAATGAGTCAGTTCGAAGTCGACATCCTGAGTGCCGAAGTTGGCCTGACGCCGGTAGCCATGCCGCAGATGAACGCCAAAAGCAAAGACAAGCTCGAGCGTATGCAGCGTAAATCGTCGCGTCCTGTGGCACGTACCGACCGTGTTGCCCGCACCCTGCGCCCTGCGCTGGATGCACCGGCCACTGGCGGTCGTATCTCCCGCGAACCGCACATCGAAGGCGAGCGTCGTCCTTCGGCCCCGGCTCGTCAGGATGGCGAACGTGCTCCGCGCGCACCGCGTCCAGCGGGTCGTGGTGGTGATGCCCCAACGGGCGGTCGCGGTAACCGTGGCGAGTCTGGCCGTGGTGCTCCGGCTGCGGGCCGTCCCGACGACAGCGCCAGCACCAAACGCCCAGCCAAGCCATCGCCGAAAAAGCGCCCGGGCTTGAAACTGGTCGATGACGCGCCATCGGGCAAGCGTCGTGGTGCACCGGCCGGTTCCGGCCAGCGTCCAGGTTTTGGTCGCAAGAAGCCGCAGTGATTCGTTAAGCGCTGCATAAAAACGCCAACCCTCGGGTTGGCGTTTTTTTTTGGTCTGGATTTGGAACCTGCTCTATAAAGCAAAGCAGGTCCATTGTGGGAGCGGGCTTGCTCGCGAATACGGTGTGTCAGTTGATACATCTGGTGACTGACCCACCGCATTCGCGAGCAAGCCCGCTCCCACATTTGATCTTCATTGTTTTGGCGGACGTGTCAGAACATGAAAGCCCCATCGAACACGGGTTTATCGTCGAGGGCTAGCACGCCACTGGCGAAGATCAGGTCCAGGTGATGGCTGCCTTTCTGCCCGCCACCCAAGCCCAGGTGCAGCCCGCAATGGCGCTCTTCAAAGCCGGCATTGCGCGCATACAAATCCTTCACGCCTTCATTGGTGCCAATGCCCAGTTCCTCCACCCGACGGTTGGACGGGTTGGCATTCAGGTATTTGTTGAAGTCATCCGCCAGCCCCGGCACTTCACTGGCCACGGTGCAGATGGTCGAGTTCTCGATCCACAGTTCCAGCGGTGATTGCAGCACGCCGTATTTGCGCGCAAAGGGAATGGTGCTGAGGAAGGTGCCTACAAACCGCACCTGGCCATTGATGGCTTCGCTATGGGTCGCGATCTCGCCGGGCGCCAGGTCGTGGTTGCCGACGCCGTTGATATTGGTCCACTTCTTGATGCTGCTCATGGGCGCTTCAAGGCGCGAGCCATGCTGGTCGGTGAAACTCAACATGCTGGCCTGGGACATGCGCCGGATCAACGTGGCGTTAAGGTCGGCAATCCGCTGTGGGGCGACGCTGAAGGTGTCGTAGAAATAGTCGCCGTAGTCCTTGAGCAGCAGGGATTTTTTCCAGTGCTCGGCCATCACGCCTTGCAGCGCGCGGATAAAGTCCGGGCCCTCGGCACGTGGGTTGGGCAAGGTCGAGGAATCGTAGAGAAACATGTACAGGTCGCAGTCTTCGATGGCCTTGGCCAGCGCTTCGCTGGGGGCCTGGTCCAGGCGTTGTACCTGGAAGTCAAAACGGGCGGCGCTGCCTTGGGTGATCGAGTGGGCGATGGCGTCGTAGCGTTCGGTATGGCCGAGCAGAATGGTGGGGCGGTGCAGGCCGGTGAGGGCCGGGTGATGGGCGAGGTAGTAGAGAAAATGTTCGACGGCGCGGGCCTTGTCCATGACGTCCTTCCTTCAAAGCCTTCGGTAAGAGCAGTGGCAGGTGCGGCGTCCCGCACCTGCCGGGGTGCCTGATCAGATTAGAAAGGCCACATCGCGGTGCCGAACGGCACAACGGCATCGGCTTGCATCATTTCAACGGCGGCCTCGTGGGTCGGCGCTTCAAACCAATCGTCGAGTTGCAGTTCGGTTTCCAGGTCATTTTCCAGTGCTTGCATGGTGAATCTCCTAGATGACGGTGTTTGAGACGAATTTGCCAGCGGGCTGCGCTGGGCAAGTGGATGAACCTAGAAGAGTGTGTTTGGGAATGCAAAATTTTTATTGACACGGTTTCATTTGGATTTTTTATTCTGTTTTGATGGCGATTTGGTTTATGTCGACGAAACAGTCAGTTGGTTGCGTGTTTCTGTGGGAAACGTCTCACCGTCAATTTCTCGATATCTGAAAGAATTTCCCCAATGTCCCTGCTCTCCGCCGCATCGCATCCTGTCGGCCCAGACAGGTTTGGCGGTGTACAATGCGCCGCGTTTTACTGTGATCCAACTATTTCAGGGCTATCCGCCTTGTTCATTCCGCCTGGCCACAAGCCCGTCGGGTTCGATTTCGTCACAGATAAAAACAACAGGTGACGTATGACCGTAAGAAAAAACGCTGGACCGGGGTTTGATCGGCGCTGCTGTAGCCCGTTACCAAAGCAGCACCCCTCCACGAGCACCATCAAACCTTGCGTGAGACCCTTTCCATGAGTGAAGCCAACTCGCATTCAGGCGAGCTGAAGCGCGGCCTGAAAAATCGCCATATTCAACTGATCGCCCTCGGTGGCGCGATTGGCACCGGGTTGTTCCTCGGTTCGGCTGGCGTGCTGAAATCCGCCGGGCCGTCGATGATCCTCGGTTATGCCATCTGCGGTTTTATCGCGTTCATGATCATGCGCCAGCTGGGCGAGATGATCGTCGAAGAGCCGGTAGCCGGTTCCTTCAGCCACTTTGCCCACAAGTACTGGGGCGGTTTCGCCGGCTTTCTGTCGGGCTGGAACTGCTGGATCCTGTACATCCTGGTGGGCATGTCGGAGCTGACGGCGGTCGGCAAGTACGTGCATTACTGGTGGCCCGAGATCCCGACCTGGGTGTCGGCGGCGGCGTTTTTTGTGCTGATCAATGTGATCAACCTGTCCAACGTCAAAGTTTTCGGCGAGGCCGAGTTCTGGTTTGCGATCATCAAGGTGGTTGCCATTGTTGGCATGATCGCCCTGGGCAGTTATCTGCTGGTGAGCGGCACCGGCGGGCCGCAGGCTTCGGTGACCAACCTGTGGGAGCACGGTGGGTTCTTTCCCCATGGTGTGGGTGGTTTGGTGATGGCCATGGCGATCATCATGTTTTCGTTTGGTGGTCTGGAGATGCTCGGGTTTACCGCGGCTGAGGCGGACCAGCCGCGTACGGTGATTCCGAAGGCGATCAATCAGGTGATCTACCGGATTCTGATTTTCTACATCGGTGCGTTGGTGGTGCTGTTGTCGTTGACGCCTTGGGACAGTTTGCTGGAGACCCTGAACGCTTCGGGTGACGCTTATAGCGGCAGTCCGTTTGTGCAGGTGTTTTCGATGTTGGGCAGTAATACGGCGGCGCACATTCTCAACTTTGTGGTGTTGACGGCGGCGTTGTCGGTCTACAACAGCGGCACTTACTGCAATAGCCGGATGTTGTTGGGGATGGCCGAGCAGGGTGACGCGCCACGCGCATTGGCGAAGATCGACAAGCGTGGGGTGCCGGTGCGGTCGATCCTCGCTTCGGCGGCGATTACGTTGGTGGCGGTGTTGATGAATTATCTGATTCCGCAGCATGCGCTGGAGTTGCTGATGTCGCTGGTGGTGGCGACCCTGGTGATTAACTGGGCGATGATCAGCTTTTCGCACTTCAAGTTCCGCCAGCACATGGACCGTACCGGGCAGGTGCCGTTGTTCAAGGCGCTTTGGTATCCGTATGGCAATTATGTTTGCCTGGCGTTTGTGGTGTTTATTCTTGGCGTGATGCTGCTGATTCCGGGGATTCAGGTGTCGGTGTATGCGATTCCGGTTTGGGTGGTGTTTATGTGGGTTTGTTATGGGGTCAAGAATAAGCGCAAGGCTCGGGTGGGGGTGGTGAGTCGGGGGTGATCGAGTACATATCCGTTGCTGCGGTAACGGCTACTTATGGTTCCGCTCTTACAGCGGGTCACTTTTGGCAAACGCCCCAAAAGTAACCAAAAGGTCTTTGCCCCACCACTCGGTGCCTCGCCTAGGCTCGGCATGCCCGCACTCCGGCCCGGTTCCGCGGGCCGCCGCGACGGGCCATCCATGGCCCGGCGCGGCTAAATCGGCTTCCCTGCCGATTTACCCGCTCCACCGTGCCTACTTGCGGCCATCGTGGTTGACGGGGCCCGCAGATCAAAATCAAAAGCAGATCAAAAGCAGAGCACAGCGGCCTACCGGCCGGCTTGAGTGTTAGAAGCAGAGGCAAGATCCAGAGCGAAAGCAGAGCTGCTTTTCTGTGGGAGCGGGCTTGCTCGCGAAAAACCTGAGACCGCCGCGTTCATCCAGAATGCCCGCGTCATCGTTAACGACCTTCGCGAGCAAGCCCGCTCCCACATTTGGACCGTGCCCGCTTTAGCTTCTGATTTCGCTGTTGCTGTTGCTGTTGCTTCACCACACTCAAGCCGGCCTGTAGGCCGCTGTGCTCTTGATCTGCTTTTGATCTTGATCTTAGGCGCCCCGTTAAACCACGCTGGCCGAACGCAGGCAGTACGGAGCGGGTAAACCGGCAGGACGCCGGTTTAGCCGCGACGGGGCAGGGACGCCCCGTCGCGGCGGCCCGCTTCGTGCTGCCGGAGTGCGGGCACACCGAGCTCAAGCGAGGTGCCGAGTGGTGGGGCAAGAGCGTTTTGCTTACTTTTGCGCTTTTCAAAAGTGAGCCGCTGTAAGAGCGGAACCCATAGTCGCCATTACAAAAATAACGGATATGCCCCCAGGCCCAGCAGCCCACCACATTGGCGTATCCTTACACACCACCCCCAAGGCCCGATCAAAAAATGCTGGTGATTTCCAACAACCTGCACCTCCCCGACGCCGAGATCGAGCTGACAGCCATCCGCGCCCAAGGCGCCGGCGGTCAAAACGTCAACAAAGTCTCCAGCGCCGTGCACCTGCGTTTCGACATCCCGGCCTCGTCCCTGCCTGACTTCTACAAGGAACGCCTGCTCGCCCTGCGCGACAGCCGCATCACCAGCGACGGCGTGCTGATCCTCAAGGCCCAGCAATACCGCACCCAGGAACAAAACCGCGCCGACGCCCTCGAGCGCCTGGTCGAGCTGATCCTCAGCGCCACCAAGGTCGAAAAGAAACGCCGCCCCACCAAACCCACCCTGGGCTCAAAGAAGCGCCGCCTCGAATCCAAAACCAAACGCGGCAGCATCAAGGCCGGCCGCGGCAAGGTTGATTTCTAAGCCGCCTCCCGCTCCTCGCGGTACTTAGGCGCCTGCCGATACAAATACAGGCTCAACAGCAACCCGCCAAACGCCGCGATCGCCGCAAACAGGAAGATCGAGGCAAACCCGAACCCCGCCGCAATCGCCCCGGCCAACGGCCCGGTGATCCCCAGCGACAAATCAATAAACAGCGAGTACGCCCCCACCGCCGCGCCTCGGCTCGAGGCGGGCACCAGGTTGACCGCTTCCACACCCAACGCCGGAAACACCAGGGAAAACCCAAACCCGCTCAACGCCGCACCCGCCAACGCCAAATGGGGATCCGGCGCCAGCCACAACAGCAGCAGGCCCAGGGTCTCCACCGACAGGCAGGCAATCGCTACGCGAAACCCACCAATGCGGTTGATCAAATTCCCGAACAACAACCGCGCCCCGATAAAGCTGGCACCGAACAGGCTCAGGCACAGCACTGCGTTGTCCCAGTGCTGGGTCGCGTAATACAGGGTGATGAAGGTCGCAATGGTGCCAAAGCCGATCGAGCCCAGCGCCAGGCCGCAGCCGTGTGGCAGCACACGCCCGAGCACATGCATGAACGGCAGACGCTCGCCCACCACGATTGGCGCGGCGACTTTCGGCCAGGCCAGCAGCAGGCCCAGCACCGCCAGCAGGATGATGCTGACGCCCATGCTCCACAGCCCGAAATGACTGACCAGCAACACCCCCAGCGGCGCGCCGATGGCCAGGGCGCCGTAGCTGGCGATGCCGTTCCAGGAGATGACCTTGGCGGTATTCGCCGCGCCCACCCGGCCGATGCCCCAGCCAATGGAGCCCGAGCCCACCAGGCTTTCAGCGCTGCCCAGTACCAGGCGGCCGATCAGCAGGCTGGTGAGGCTCAACGCCGGCAGCTGTGACAGCCACGCCGAGAGCAACATGAACACGCCGCTCAACCCGCAACCTGCGAGGCCGTACATGACGGCGCGCTTGCTGCCGCGGTTATCGATGATGCGCCCGGCATAGGGCCGGCTCAGCAGGGTGGCCAGGTATTGCACGCTGATCACCAGGCCCGCGATCACGGCGCCAAAGCCCAGGTCGCTGTGCACATAGCCCGGCAACACGGCCAGGGGAATGCCGATATTCAGGTAGCCGATGAAGGTGAACAGAACGATGGAAACGACTTGCAGCGTGACCGCCATGGGGCGCTGGGTATCTGGCATGGGAGAGGTCCACTGTCGCAGCAGGAAAAGATAGGCTGCTTATGATACCGATGCTGGGCGCGCGCGGGGGCGGGAAACCAAACTTTTAGCGATCGGCGGGGTTGAGCAGTTGCGTGGTCACCAATGCGGCGAGGGCGTTTTCCTGGGTGCCAAAGCGCTTGAGCAGGAGTGCCTGTTTTTCCGGGGTGAGGCGGTTCCATACGTCGACCATCTGCAGGGCAGTGTCGAGCAGGGCGGTATCGGGAGTGGTGTCGGTCATGGCGGGGCTCACGGTGTTCAGGCGGTGTGGAAAGCGCGCAATGTCACGCTTTCCACACGGTCTGGGTACGGCTCTCAGTCTTCGCGCTTGCGGTCGACCGGTTTTGCCTCTTTGGGCTCGGGCTGGGTGGCGCCGGCCTGTTGCGGGGTTGGCTGCTCAGTTTCGTGCAGGCTTGGGAAGGGGAGATTAGGGATTTCGTGCATCGTCGTCGCTCCTCGCAAGATCTGTTTTATCAATCGCAGGTGATTCCGCGCGTTCAAAAAGCTTGTGCAGGATACAGCACCGTAAATGACAGAAAGATTTTATCTCGAAAAATGAACACCTCTTCATCCCGCCGCGCAAGTGACGTGGCGCCACAGGTGGATCGATTGTCATCGTACAACATCACCCCTAACGGATTGACATCGTGTTGCGGACTGAATATAACGCTAGCAGTTGTATGACGACATATGTCGTTACAGTTTTATAGCGCCCGTAATACGGGTGCTGCTGGTCGCAGAACGTACGCCTCAAATCTAAAAATAATTAAGGTGAAGCGATGAAAATCAAAGGCATCCGTTGGTGGATGGTCGGGCTGATGACGGTCGGCCTGATTATTAACTACCTGGCCCGCAACACGCTGTCCGTCGCAGCCCCCACGCTGATGACCGACCTGAGCATCTCCACTGAGCAGTACTCCCATATCGTTGTTGCCTGGCAGGTGTGCTATGCCCTGATGCAGCCAATCGCCGGTTATGTGATTGATGCAATTGGCACCAAGATGGGCTTCGCGATCTTCGCCATTTCCTGGTCCGTAGTGTGCGCGCTGGCGGCGTTCGCCACGGGCTGGCAGAGCTTGGCCGTGGCTCGTGGCGCGTTGGGACTGACGGAATCGGCGGGCTTCCCCGGCGGCGTCAAGGCGATTACCGAGTGGTTCCCGGCCAAGGAGCGCTCCGTCGCCATCGGCTGGTTCAACTTTGGTTCGTCGTTTGGTGCGTTGCTGGCGCCGCCACTGGTGGTCTGGGCGATTCTGCACAGCGGCTGGCAATTGGCGTTCTTGATTGTCGGTGGCATCGGCCTGGTGTGGAGTGGGCTGTGGCTGCTGCTGTACAAGCACCCGCGTGACCAGCGCCTGCTGGCTCAGGCCGAACGTGAGTACATCGAAGCCGGCCAGGAAACCCACCTCAAGGAAGGCGTGCAGAAAAAAGCCAGTTGGAAGCGCATCCTCAAGAGCCGCAACTTTTTCGCCATCGCCTCGGCGCGCATGCTCTCGGAGCCGGCCTGGCAGACCTTCAACGCCTGGATTCCGCTGTACCTGATGACCGAGCGGCACATGAACATCAAGGAAATGGCGCTGTTTGCCTGGCTGCCATTCCTGGCTGCCGACATCGGCTGCGTGCTGGGTGGCTACCTGAGCCCGCTGTTTCACCGCTACTTCAAGGTCTCGCTGTTCACCTCGCGCAAGCTGGTGATGTTGCTCGGCTGCCTGTGCATGATCGGCCCGGCGTGTATCGGCCTGGTGGACAGTGCCTACACCGCGATTGCCCTGCTGTGTGTCGGTGGTTTTGCGCACCAGACCTTGTCGGGCGCGCTGTTTTCCATCGCCTCGGACTCATTCGGCAAGAACGACGTGGCCACCGCGACCGGTGGCGGGCAGATGTGCGGCTTTATCGGTGCCGCGGCGTTTACCGCGGTGTTCGGTGTGCTGGTGACCAAGGTCGGCTACAGCCCGCTGTTTGTGGTGCTGGCGATTTTCGACATCATCGCCGCCATCGTGATCCTGACGATGGCCCGGGAGATTGTTAAAGACCCGGAGCCGGCCACCCAAACCGGTCACGGCGGCACCTTGTTGCCGGTTTAACCCTGGCGCTCCATCGCCGCCTTGTAGAGCGAGTGCTTCGGCTGGGCAAACACCCGCGCCATCATCGGTTCGAAGAAGCTCAGCGGCAGGGTGTCGTAGGCCGGATCGAACGCCGCCGCGTCGTATTGCGCGCAGAACTCGATGGTTTGCCGGTACTGCGGATGGTCGCCAAATTGCTCACGCAGGTGGCGGTCCATCCCCAGGTGATGGAAGAAGTAGTAGCCCTGGAAAATCCCGTGCTTCTCCACCATCCACAGGTTTTCGGGGCTCACAAACGGCTTGAGGATCGCGGCGGCGATGTCCGGGTGGTTGTAGGAACCCAGGGTGTCGCCGATATCGTGGAGCAGGGCGCACACCACGTACTCTTCATCTCGCCCGTCGTGCCAGGCGCGGGTGGCGGTTTGCAGCGAGTGGGTCAGGCGGTCTACCGGGAAGCCGCCAAAGTCGCCCTCCAGCAGTCGCAGATGCGCCAAGATCCGGGTTGGCAGTTGCCGGGCATAGGCGCTGAAATCCTTGGCGATGATCGCCCAGTCTTCCTGGGTGCCGTCCTGCATATGGGTAAAGCGGGCCTGCTGGTTCATCAAAGGCGCTCTTATTGTTTTTGAAGGGCAGTCTAGAACGGCACTTTGCCCAGAATCATGTCGCGGTACATCACAAAATCCCCCAACAGGCTGTAAAACGGATGCTGGAAGGTTGCCGGGCGATTCTTTTCAAAGAAGAAGTGGCCGATCCAGGCAAAGCTGTAGCCTGCCACCGGCACCGCCAGCAGCAGCCACCAGGCGCCTTTGCCGATCGCGAACGCCAGAATGAAGATCACCAGACTGGTGCCGATAAAGTGCAGGCGACGGCAGGTGCTGTTGCCGTGTTCGCTCAGGTAATACGGGTAGAAATCAGCGAAGCTATTGAATTGTATGACATTTTCCACAGTATCCGGCCCTCTGATTATTGTTCTGCCCGACAGATGTTCGGCGGGGAGCTTATTTGAGTCTAGAGTCATCAGTGGTAACAGCCAGTGACAATAGATGCCACTTTAGTATCCTTCGGATTCCTGGCTGTCGTTTCAGCCTTCCTTGTTAAGAAAACGCCATGAGCGAACGAACGACTTCTGCAAGCTGGGCGATGGGGATAGTCAAGGCGCTGGAGATGGACGGCCTGGATTGCCGTGCTTTGTTCAAGCAGCTTGGCCTGGATTACGCCGCGCTGAATGACCCGGATGCTCGCTTCCCCCAGGACTCCATGACGCGCCTCTGGCAGCGCGCGGTCGAGCTGTCGGGCAACCCGGCGATCGGCTTGAACATGGGCAAGGTGGTGCGCCCGGCGTCGTTTCATGTGGCTGGCTACGCCTTGATGTCCAGTAACACCCTGGCCGAAGGTTTCATGCGGCTGGTGCGTTATCAGCGAATCATCGCTGAAAGTGCCGACCTGAGTTTCCGACTGTTACCCGAAGGTTATGCGCTGATTCTTACCGTGCACGGCGACCACCTGCCGCCCACCCGGCAAAGCGCCGAAGCGTCCCTGGCGAGTGCCCTGGCGTTATGCGGCTGGCTCACCGGACGTACCCTGCAACCGCGCAAAGTGCTGGTGCAGGGCGATCAACCGGCGGATCTGGCGCCCTACAAGCAGGCCTTCCATGCACCGCTGGTGTTCAACGCGCCGTATGACGCGCTGATCTTCGAGCGGGCGGATATGGAGGCGCCGTTGCCCACGGCGAACGAGGCGATGGCGTTGTTGCATGATCGTTTTGCCGGGGAGTATCTGGCGCGGTTTTCCGAGAGCCGGGTGACCCACAAGGCGCGGCAGGTATTGTGCCGATTGCTGCCGCAAGGCGAGCCCAAGCGCGAGGTGGTTGCGCAGACCTTGCACCTGTCCCAGCGCACCTTGCAGCGCCGCTTGCAGGAGGAGGGCACCAGTTTCCAGACCTTGCTCGACGACACCCGCCGCGAACTGGCCGAGCAATACCTGGCACAGCCGAGCATGACCCTGCTGGAAATTGCCTACCTGTTGGGATTTGCCGACCCGAGCAACTTCTTTCGCGCGTTCCGCCGCTGGTTCGATGCCACGCCCGGCGAATACCGGGCGCGGTTGCAGGAAGCTCCGGTCAGTGACGCCAAAACGCCGGAATGCACAGAACAAACACCGTAATGATCTCCAGCCGGCCCAGCAGCATGCCGAGGGACAGGATCCACTTGGCGGCGTCCGGCAGGGTGGAGAAATTACCGGCCGGGCCGATGGTTTCCCCCAGGCCCGGGCCCACGCCGGACACGGTGCTGGCGGCGCCAGTCAGCGCGGTCATCCAGTCCAGGCCCAGCAGTGACAGGGCCAGGGCGATGGCGCAGATGGTGATGGCGAAGAAAAACGAGAAGGTCAGGATCGAACGCACGATTTCTTCATCGAGGCGATGGCCGTTGTACTTTTGCTTGATCACCGCCCGTGGGTGAATCAGCTGGTTCAAGTTGGCCTTGAGCAGGATGTAGGCGACTTGGAAACGGAAGATCTTGATCCCGCCGGCCGTGGAGCCGGAGCAACCGCCCACAAAGCCCAGGTAAAAGAACAGCATCAGCGAGAAATTGCCCCAGATGCTGTAGTCCCCCAGCGCAAAACCGGTGGTGGTCACGACCGAAGTGACGTTCACCGCCACGTGGCGCAGCGCCTCCAGCCAATGCAGATTGGTGGTCCACCAATACCAGGTGCCGAGCACCAGCCAGGTCACCACCAGCAAACCAAGCATGCCCTGCACCTGCTGATCCTTGATCAACGCCCGGCGGTTGCCGCGCATCGTGGCCACATACAGGGTGAACGGCAGGCTGCCGAGAATCATCACCACCACCGCCACCCAGTGCACCGCCGGCTGTTTCCAGTGGGCCAGGGATTCATCGGAGGTGGAGAAACCGCCGGTGGAAATCGCCGACATCGCATGGTTGATCGCATCGAACAGACCCATGCCCGCCCACCAGAACGCCAGGCTGCCGAGGATGGTGATGCCCACATACGCCGCCACGATCAGGCGCGCCACCATGTGCGAGCGGGGCATGACCTTTTCCGAGCGGTCGGAGGACTCGGTCTGGAACAGGCGCATGCCACCGATGCGCAGCAGCGGCAGGATCGCCACCGCCATGCCGATAAAGCCGATGCCGCCGAGCCAGTGCAGCAGCGAGCGCCAGATGAGGATGCCCGGGGACATGGTGTCCAGGCCGCTGAGCACCGTGGAGCCGGTGGCGGTGATGCCGGACATGCTTTCGAAGAACGAGTCGGTGTAGCTGATGTGCTGGGTCAGCAGGAACGGCAGTGCGGCGAAGATGCACACCACCAGCCAGCTGGAGACGGTCAGCAGGTACATGTCCCGCGGGCGCAGGTGCACGTGTTCCGGGCGGCCGGGGATCACCAGCGCCAGGCCGGCAATGAAGGTGATCATGCTGGCCCAGAGGAACGATGGCAGGTCGCTGGTGCGTTCGAAAAACACCAGGGTCGCCATGGGGATGACCATGGCGATCGCCAAGGTGATCAGGAAGATGCCGATAATGAAACCGATTATCCGTAAGGTCGGCAACGCCATGAGGTCCGCTCGGTGTGACAGGAAAGGCGCCATTCTACCTGCGGTGCAGGGCAAGTAAACCGGAGGCTGGAAGGCGACGCCGGGCAAATGTGGGAGCGGGCTTGCTCGCGAAGGCGGTGTTCCAGTCAACGGATGCATTGGCCGACCCACCGCTTTCGCGAGCAAGCCCGCTCCCACAGGGGTTTTTCGGTGGTTAATGGACCTTGAAGGGCAGGCACAAAAAAGGCGACCCGAAGGTCGCCTCATTCAACGCGGCACGGATCAGAAATCGTGATCAGCGTTATCCGGGTTCAAGTCACTGATGCCCAGCTTGCCAGCGGCCTGTTCGATCGAACCGGTCTGCTTGACCAAGGCTGCGATCGCATCACGCACGATCTGGTTGCCTTTATCGTTACCGGCAGCGATCAACTGGTCGTAATGCTCGCCGTTGTTGGCGTGGTCGACCATCACCTGGATCTTCGCTTCGGTCGACGCCAGGTCAGCTTTCAGCGTTGCATCGGCCGTTGGGTCAGCCTTGGCCACCAGGGACGACAGGCTGGCGCCGGTCATTTTGGTACCGTCGGTGCGGGTGTACTCACCCAGGTAAACGTTACGAATACCCTTGGCGTCATAGAAGTGCGAGTTGTGGGTGTTGTCGCTGAAGCAATCCTGTTCGTCTTCCGGCGAGTTGGCTTCCAGGGAAACCTTCATGCGCTCACCGGCCAGTTCGCCCAGGGACAGGCTACCCATGCCGAACAGCATTTTGCGCAGGCCATCGGTCGGCGCCTCGGCTTCCAGGGTGGCGCGGTAGTTGTCTTCGACGTTGGGTTTCCAGTTGCCGACCATTTCTTCCAGGTCGCTGACCAACAGTTGAGTCACGGCGCGCAGGTAGGTGCGGCGACGCTCGTTGTGGCCGCCAGTAGCACCATCACCGGTCATGTAGTCCGATGCTGGACGGTTGCCGGCGCCCGGGCCGGTGCCGTTCAGGTCCTGGCCCCAGAGCAGGAATTCAATCGCGTGGTAACCGGTGGCCACGTTGGCCTCGGAACCGCCCAGCTCGTTCAGGCTGGCGAGTTTTTCCGGGGTGATGTCTTTCACATCGACCTTGTCTTCGCCGACCTGGATTTCGTTGTTGGCGATGATGTTGGCGGTTGCGCCAGGGTTGCCCAGAGCGTGTTCGTAGGTCTTGTCGACGTAATCGATCAGGCCTTCGTCCAGGGGCCAGGCGTTCACTTGGCCTTCCCAGTCGTCAATGATGGTGTTGCCGAAGCGGAACACTTCACTCTGCAGGTACGGCACGCGAGCGGCGATCCAGGCGGTACGGGCCGCTTTCAGGGTGTCGTCGTTCGGGTTGGCGAGGAAGGTGTCGATCGCGGTTTGCAGGGTTTTCGCGGTGGACTCGGCATCGCTGTATACGGCGAAGACCATGTCAGCGTAATGCGCGACCACGGCCTTGGCAGCGGCCTCGTCGACCTGGCCTGCCGGTGCAGCCGCGGGGGCGGGAGTGCTGGCGGCGGCCGGGGCTTGAGGCGCGGCGGCCTTGTCTTTGCCTTCACCGCAACCGGCAAGAGAAATGGCAATGGCGAGAAGGCTGGCGGTGGCCAGGGGCATACGAATCATGGCGAACATCCTGCTTCGGTTGAGGGTGAGTCACGCGGGGGACGCGCAAAGCTGCGACATAATGCGAAAGATTTGCATTTTGTGTAAAGGGTTATAACTAGGAAATATTTAGTTTCGATTTGCTGGCCAGCGGTGCGCGGGGCACCACTGGCCAGCATTGCTTCAGAGAATGGCGGCGTTATTGCGTTGGGCCTGTTTCAGGTAGGCCGCCAACTCCCGTGCCGGCAGGGGTTTGCTGTAGTGGTAGCCCTGACCTTCGTGGCAACCCTCGGAGATGATGTAGGCCTCCTGTTCGGCGGTCTCCACGCCTTCGGCGATCACCTGCATGCCGAGGCTTTTGCCGAGCTGGATGATTGCCCGCACGATGGTTGCATCGTCGTCGTCATCCAGCAGGTCCTGGACGAAGCTCTTGTCGATCTTGATCTTGTCCAGCGGCAGGCTTTTCAGATAGCTCAGGGACGAATAGCCCGTGCCGAAGTCATCAATCGCAATCAGCGCCCCGGAGCGGCGCAGGCTCAGCAGGTGCTGGGCGGCGGTGCTGATGTCTTCCATCAGGCCGGTCTCGGTGACTTCCAGCTCCAGGCTGCGGGGCGGCAGGCGGTAGATTTGCAGCAGGTTGTTGACCACCCGTGGCAGCTCGGCGTGGTGCAACTGTACGGTCGACAGGTTGACCGCCATGCGCAGCTCGGTGAAACCCAGGTCGTGCCACTCCCTAAGTTGCCGGCAGGCCTGGTCCAGCACCCATTCGCCGATGGCAATGATGGTGCCGTTCTGTTCCGCCAGGGGGATAAACAGGTCGGGCGGTACCAGGCCGTGTTCCGGGTGCTGCCAGCGAATCAAGGCCTCGACACCTACTACGCGATGGTCGAGATAGCTGATCTGCGGCTGGTACACCAGGTGGAACTGCTCGCGGCTCAGGGCGTCGCGCAAATCCTTTTCCAGCTCGCGGCGGCGGCGCATTTCGCTGTCGACGCTGGCGATATAGAACTGGTAACGGTTGCGCGAACGGCTCTTGGCCAGGGTCATGGTCTGTTCGGCTTTTTGCAGCAGCTTCTCGGTGCTGTCGCCGTCTTCCGGGAACAGGGTGATGCCGATGGTGGCGCGCAGGCGGATCTGCTCGTGCCCATCGTCGAGGGCGAATTCCGCCTCCAAGTCATCAAGAATGCTTTGTGCCAGCTCGGCGGCTTCGTAGGGTTGCTCGATATCGGCCTGCACCAGGGCGAATTGGTCGCCACCCAGGCGGGCGAGGGCGCCGAGGCGGCCGCTGTGGGCCCGCAGACGGTCGGCCAGAGCCAGCAGCAATTGGTCGCCGGCCTGGTAGGTGAACTGCTCGTTGACGCTTTTGAAGTCATCCAGCCCCACGCACAGCACTGCGACGCTGCGTTGGCGGCGGCCGGCGTCGATCAGGATCTTGTCCAACTGCTCCTGCAGCTTCTGGCGGTTCGGCAGGCCAGTGAGAAAGTCGTACTGGGCCATGCGCAGCAGGCTGTTTTCCGCCTCATGGCGCAGGTGTGTGTTGCGCTCGATGGATTCGAGCAACTGGTTGGCGGTGTTGATCCAGAGCCCCAGTTCGTTTTTCTCGTGGCCCCTGAGCTGCGGGATCTTGTGCTCGCTGGGGCGGTCGGGGTTGATCGAACTCAGGTGCTCGATGATGCGCGACAGCGGCTTGGTCAACAGCCAGTGATAGACCAGGTACAACACCAGGCCCATGGCCAGGGCCCGCAGTACGCCGGAGATGAAAATGATCACCGAGCTGACGAGAAACCCTTTGCCATAGGTGGCGGTGTCGAGGGTGATGCTCAGGTCGCCGTAGTACTCGCTATAAGGCCCGCGCCCCACCAGCGGTGTGGTGAAGGTGCGTTCCTGGCCCAGGATCAGGTCGGTCAGCCAGCGGGTCGGGGATTGTTGCAGGTCGCGGGTTTTTTCCGCGAGCATGGTTTCGTTGGGGTGGCCGATGGAGGCCATGCGCACGGCATCGTCCTGGAACAGACCTTCGATGACCTGCATGCCCATCTCCCGGTCCAGGCTGTAGACGGCCTGGGTGGACGGGTCGCGAAACATGTCGAGGATACGCTGGGCATCGCCAGCCACGGCCTGACGCGTCTTGTAGGCGTCAAAGACGATCTGCGCCGCGCTTAGTACCACGCCCACCGCCAATGCCGAAAGCAGCACCACCCGTAGCAACTTCACCGACAAGCTGTTTTTGAGTTCCAGCTTCAAAGGGGTATTCCTTGTTCCATGCGGGTAGCCTCAATATGCCATGAGTATTGGCAATCCCGTGAGGGCAGTCAAAGGAACATTGGGCCCGGAGAGCCTGAATATTAACAAGTGAAGGTCGGGAAGGAGGAGGGCGGATCCTGTCCGCCGCCCTCTTGTACTGCGCGGGGGAGCGAAGGCGAATGCCTTTTTTATAGCTCGCGAGAGATTGCCGAGGGTTTTATTAGCCGAAAGTAATCTGCTCGGAGGATTTCTGGTGGGCATCTTCGCCGATTTTGCCCGCCTCCTCACCAGCTCCCTGACTTTTTGAATCCATGAGCTTGCTCAGCAGGTCCATGCCTTTTTCTGCCAGCGGCATGGCTGCTGAAGCGGCTGACATTCCCATCGATAAAGGATCCATTGCGGACTCTCCTAACTGAAATGAGAGAGTTATTTCTCTCACTTGTTGGGTGGCCAGTTCATCGCCTTGAGTTCCACGCGTCCTGCATTACGCTTTTGTAACCCCCACAAAAAAGCCCGGCAATCGCCGGGCTCTTTCTACTGCAAGTAGTACTTAAGCAGTGAAGGTTTTGCCTTCGAACTGCTCAGCTACGAACTTCCAGTTGACCAGGTTCCAGAACGCTTCCACATACTTTGGACGTACGTTGCGGTAGTCGATGTAGTAAGCGTGTTCCCAGACGTCGCAGGTCAGCAGCGGGGTGTCGCCGCTGGTCAGCGGGTTGCCGGCGCCGATGGTGCTGGCCAGGGCCAGGGAACCGTCAGCCTTTTTCACCAGCCAGCCCCAACCGGAACCGAAGGTGCCGACGGAAGTCTTGGTGAACTCTTCCTTGAACTTGTCGAACGAGCCGAAGGCTGCATTGATGGCTTCAGCCAGCGCGCCGGTAGGTTGACCGCCGGCGTTTGGCGCCAGGCAGTTCCAGTAGAACGTGTGGTTCCAGACCTGAGCGGCGTTGTTGAAGATGCCACCCGAAGAAGACTTGACGATTTCTTCCAGGGTCTTGCCTTCGAACTCGGTGCCAGGCACCAGGTTGTTCAGGTTCACGACATAGGTGTTGTGGTGCTTGTCGTGGTGATACTCCAAGGTTTCCTTGGAAATATGCGGCTGCAGGGCATCGTGTGCGTAGGGCAGCGGCGGCAATTCGAAAGCCATGATGATTCTCCTAATCAGGTCAGTTGCGGTGAGCGCAAGGCCGATCACGGGCGGCCAAACAAGCGCCGGGGAGTTTGTACTCTTTGCGGCGCAGGGGCTGGATCATAGCACCGGGGGTGCGGCAAAACCACGCAACAACTGTGTGGGATAGAGGTTCCAGAGGGTTTTGGCTTCTGTTGAAAAAAGTTTATGCGGCGCTGATTAATTGATAGGCCACACTGAACATCATGGCCGCCACCAGCAGGTCCAGAATTCGCCAGGTGGCAGGGCGCGCCAACCACGGTGCCAGCCACGCGGCGCCCAGGGCCAGGGTCATGAACCACAGGAATGAAGCGCTGGCGGCACCGGCCACATACGCGCCCGGTTCGGTCTGCTGGGCGCCGAGGGAGCCGATCAACAGAACGGTATCCAGATACACGTGGGGATTGAGCAAGGTCACCGCCAGGGCGCTGAGCATCACCGCCTTCAGCGAGCGCACCTTGAGGTTCTCGCCCTGGCCCAGGCTCTGCTTCGAGCAGGCCCGGCGAAGGGCAAGGGTGCCGTACCACAACAGGAACGCCGCGCCGCCCCAACGGGCAACCGCCAGCAATATCGGGTTATGCGCCAGCACGGTCGCCAGGCCGAACACGCCGGCGGCCACCAGGATCGCATCGCACACCACGCACAACGCCGCCACGGGCAGGTGATGTTCGCGCCGCAGGCTCTGCGCCAGGACAAAGGCGTTCTGGGTGCCGATCGCCATGATCAAACCAAAGGCCACCAACAGGCCGTTCGTATAGCTCTGCCACATAGGATTTACTCCGCGCCCGCCGCCAATTGCTGCAACACCTTCATCGCGCGCTCAGCATCGGCGCGGCCAACAAACAAGTGATCGTGGTAGTAGCCGGCAATCACGTTGCAACTGATTCCGGCTTTGCCCAAGGCGGTGGCGAACGCCGCGGTCAGGCCGACGGCTTCCAGGGCCGAATGCACATTCAGGGTGATCCACGCCGCTACGTATTCGAAGGCCAGTCCGGCGCGTTCGGCCTGCTGGCGCTCGACGATCAGCGTCAGGCCTTCTTGCTCGCGGAAGCTGCCGATCACTTCGCAACCTTCGGGGATGCGGCTGTCGGCCAGGGTGCAGAACACGTAGTCGCCGTCGTTGAGCTGTGGGCTCATGCTGCGCAGCAGGGTTGCCAGGGCGGTTTCGCCAGCCATGTGGAAGGTCCTTGAATAAGAAGAAGCGATGCTGGCTATTCTCCCGTCCAAGGCTGTATAAGAAAAACCAATATTGCTGATCGCTCATTAGGAAAACTGATGTTCGACTATAAATTGCTTTCCGCCCTGGCAGCGGTGGTGGAACAGGCCGGTTTTGAGCGGGGCGCCCAGATGTTGGGAATCTCGCAATCGGCGATTTCCCAGCGCATCAAACTGCTGGAAGCGCGTATCGGCCAGCCCGTACTGGTGCGTGCCACGCCGCCGACGCCCACCGAGATTGGCCGCCGTTTGCTCAACCACGTGCAACAGGTGCGGCTGTTGGAGCGCGACCTGCAAAGCCAGGTGCCCGCGCTGGATGAAGAGGGCATGCCGGAGCGTCTGCGCATCGCCTTGAATGCCGACAGCCTCGCCACCTGGTGGGCCGAGGCCGTGAGTGACTTCTGCGCCGAGCAACACCTGCTGCTGGATTTAGTCGTAGAAGACCAGACCGTCGGCCTCAAACGCATGCGTGCCGGCGAAGTGGCGGCCTGTATCTGCGCCAGCGAACGCCCGGTGGCCGGTGCCCGCAGCCTCTTGCTCGGTGCCATGCGTTATCGGGCGCTGGCCAGCCCGGCGTTTGTCGCGCGGCACTTTCCCGATGGCGTACGCGCCGATCAACTGGCCCGCACCCCGGCGCTGGTGTTCGGCCCGGATGACTTTTTGCAGCATCGCTACCTGGCTTCCCTGGGTGTCGACGGTGGTTTCGAACACCATTTATGCCCGTCGTCCGAAGGTTTTATCCGTCTGACGGAAGCCGGATTGGGCTGGGGCCTGGTGCCCGAATTGCAGGTGCGCGACCAACTGGAAAGGGGCGTGCTGGTGGAGTTATTGCCAGATAAGCCGATCGATGTGCCGCTGTACTGGCATCATTGGCGCAGTGGTGGACAATTGCTGGGGCTGCTGACGGATCATCTGGCACACACAACGGGGCAATGGTTGGTGCCGTTGGCGTGATGGCCAGCGTCAAGGCAACAGCGATGAAAAACGAAAGAATGCGGAGTAAGTCATGAAAATTCTGGTCACCGGCGCAAGCGGCTTCATTGGCGGGCGTTTTGCGCGTTTCGCCCTGGAGCAGGGCCTGGACGTGCGGGTCAACGGGCGGCGGGCCGAAGGTGTGGAACACCTGGTACGGCGCGGCGCCGAGTTTATCCAGGGTGATTTGAATGATCCGGACCTGGTGCGCGAGCTGTGCCGCGACGTCGAGGCCGTGGTGCATTGCGCCGGGGCCGTGGGGCTGTGGGGGCGCTATCAGGATTTCCATCAGGGCAATGTGCTGGTCACCGAAAACGTGGTGGAGGCCTGCCTCAAGCAGCGGGTCGGGCGCCTGGTGCACCTGTCGTCGCCGTCGATCTACTTCGACGGCCGCGATCACTTGGGGTTGACCGAAGAACAAGTGCCCAAGCGCTTCAAGCATCCCTATGCGGCCACCAAATACCTGGCGGAACAAAAGGTATTTGGCGCCCAGGAGTTCGGCCTCGAAGTGCTGGCCCTGCGCCCGCGCTTTGTCACCGGTGCCGGTGACATGAGTATCTTCCCGCGCCTGTTGAAGATGCAGCGCAAGAACCGCCTGGCGATTGTCGGGGATGGCCTGAACAAGGTGGATTTCACCAGCGTGCACAACCTCAATGAAGCCCTGCTCAGCAGTTTGCTGGCGACGGGTTCGGCGTTGGGCAAGGCCTACAACATCAGCAACGGCACGCCGGTTCCGGTGTGGGATGTGGTGAACTATGTGATGCGCCAAATGGACATGCCCCAGGTCACCCGTTACCGCTCCTACGGCGTGTCCTACAGTGTTGCGGCGCTGAACGAGGCCTTCTGTGCGATGTGGCCAGGGCGTCCGGAACCGTCTTTGTCACGGCTGGGCATGCAGGTCATGAACAAAGATTTCACCCTCGACATCACCCGCGCACGGCATTATCTCGACTACCAGCCCAAGGTCAGCCTGTGGGCGGCCCTCGACGAGTTTTGCAGTTGGTGGAAGGCCCAGGACGCAGCACTTAAATAACCGGCAACACACCGGGAACCGAATTTGCGACCCAGGGTCGATCAGTGCGGCAGGTCGGGGGTTTATACTCCGGCGCTTGGCTATTCATATGCCACCTCAAAGGTTTGAAGGTTGATTCATGCGTAACGATGCTAACGACGACTTTGACAACGTTCCCAGCCTGCGGGCTGACACCTCGGACGACGATGATTTCGAGCCTACGCCGGCCACGTCCGTGCGTTCCCGGCCAACGCCTGTGGTCAAGGTCAAAAGCGCCAGTACCGGGCCGTTGTGGGCATTGGTCGGCGCGCTGCTGTTTGCCTTTGCCGGCCTTGCCTGGTGGAGCTTCCAGCAGATTTCCCTGATGGGCCAGCAACTGGTGGCTACCCAGGAAAGCTTCGCACGCATCAGTGAGGAAGCGGCGGGGCGCCTGCAGGATATTTCCGGCAAGGTGGTGGCCAGCGAGGCCAGCGTGAACAACGGCAGTGAAGCCCTGAAACTGCAGATCAAGCAGTTGGAAACCCAGTTGCTGGAGCAGGGCAAACAGCAGTTGGGCGTGGCCGGCCAGGCCACTGACCTGGACAAGCGCCTGGAGCAAATGACTGCCAGCACCACGCAACTGTCCAGTGCCAATGCGCAACTGCAAGGCCAGGTACAGGCGTTGACGGATGCGGTGGCAACCCTCAAGTCCCGGGACGCCGAGTTCAAGGAGCTCTCCGCCGACGTCGCGGCCCTGAAAAAGCAAGGCAACCCCGCAGCCGCCATTGCCCGCCTGGAGCAGGACCTTGTGGTCCTCAAGAGCGAACAGGACAGCCGCCCGGCCGCCTCCGACGGCCCGTCCAACAAGGAGTTCGACGTGTTCCGCATCCAGACCACGCGTAACGTCACCACCTTGCAAAGCCAGGTGCAGAACCTGCAGCAACAGATCAACCAGCCGGCACGGATCACCCCTCTCGGGCAGCAATGATTTTGGGGCCCTGTAGGCGTCATACACATGGCTCCTACAGGGCCTAGCACAATCAATGTCACCATCCGGTGACATTTCCTACCTCCTTCGTTACTTGCCCTCGTCTCGCCCTTGTTTAGACTCCCGTCATCCCGCACATAATAAAAAGGGCTAATCATGACCACGCAACCACTGCCTGCCAGTAGTTGGCTGAACGCTCCTGCCCATCACGCCTGGCTTGCCGCTGAAGGCCTGCGCCTGCTGTCATTCGCCAAGGCTTCCAAGCTGCCCGAAGGCTTCGGCAACCTCGACGATCACGGCGTTTTGCCGCCCGATGCCGTCGCTGAAACCATGAACACCGCCCGCATGACCCACAGCTTCGCCATGGCCCATAGCCTGGGCCTGCCAGGTTATGCCGACCTGGTGGAACACGGGGTTGCGGCCCTCAGCGGCCCGCTGCGCGATGCCCGGCACGGCGGCTGGTTTGCCACGCCTGGTGCCAGCGATGGCAACACCGGCAAGGCCGCCTACCTGCACGCCTTTGTGGCCCTGGCTGCCAGCTCCGCAGTAGTGGCCGGCGCGCCCGGTGCACAAACCTTGCTCAACGACGCGACCCACATCATCGACCAGTATTTCTGGAGCGAAGAGGAGGGCGCGATGCTCGAGTCCTTTGCCCAGGACTGGAGCGGTGTAGAAGCCTACCGCGGCGCCAACAGCAACATGCACGCCACCGAAGCCTTCCTGGCCCTGGCCGATGTCACCGGTGAAACCCGTTGGCTGGACCGCGCGCTGCGCATCGTCGAGCGGATTATTCATACCCATGCGGCGGAAAACCGGGACATGGTGATCGAGCATTTCGACAGCCACTGGCAACCCTTGCGCGGTTACAACGAAGACAACCCGGCCGATGGTTTTCGCCCCTACGGCATCACCCCCGGCCACGGCTTTGAATGGGCGCGGCTGGTGCTGCACCTGGAAGCCGCACGCCTGGATGCCGGGCTCGTCACGCCTGAGTGGTTGTTGACCGACGTCAAAGGCCTGTTCGCCAGTGCCTGCGAATATGCCTGGGCCGTCGACGGCGCCCCCGGCATTGTCTACACCCTCGACTGGAGCCAGCGCCCCGTGGTGCGCGAGCGCCTGCACTGGACCCATTGCGAAGCCAGCGCCGCTGCCCAGGCGCTGCTCAAGCGCACGGGTGAGCTGCATTACGAAATCTGGTACCGGCGCTTCTGGGAGTTCTGTGAAAGCCATTTCATTGACCGCACCCATGGCAGCTGGCACCACGAACTGAGCCCGAAAAACCAGCCCGGCAGCAAGATCTGGGGCGGTAAGCCGGACCTGTATCACGCCTGGCAGGCTGTCTTGCTGCCGGGTTTACCCTTGGCACCGAGCATGGCCAGTGCCGTGGCTGCCGGGCGTTATGTCACCAAATGGTGACATTTTGGCGTCCCTTTGTTACCTGCACCTGAAAAATCCCTGTTTAAACTCGTTTGCAGCGCAAGCACCGACTTGCATGCATAACAACAAGAAAAAAGGTACTCAGATGAAAGCGATCAGTCGCCTCGCCGTTGCTATTTCCGTTGCCTCGTTGTTTCCCCTCAGTGCTTTTGCCGCCGACTCGAAAGGGACGGTTGAAGTTGTGCATTGGTGGACCTCGGGTGGCGAGAAAGCGGCAGTAGATGTCCTGAAGGCTCAAGTTGAAAAAGACGGTTTCACCTGGAAAGACGGTGCCGTTGCCGGCGGTGGTGGTTCGACTGCCATGACCGTACTGAAAAGCCGCGCCGTTGCTGGCAACCCGCCAGGCATGGCCCAGATCAAAGGCCCCGACATCCAGGAATGGGCGTCCACCGGGCTGCTCGACACCGACGTCCTGAAGGCTCCTGCCAAAGAAGAGAAGTGGGACAGCCTGCTGGACAAGAAAGTCTCCGATACCGTGAAGTACGAAGGTGACTACGTCGCCGTGCCGGTGAACATCCACCGCGTCAACTGGCTGTGGATCAACCCGGAAGTCTTCAAGAAAGCCGGTATCGAAAAACCGCCTACCACCCTCGAAGAATTCTACGCCGCTGGCGACAAGCTGAAAAAAGCCGGCTTCATTGCGCTCGCCCACGGTGGCCAGCCTTGGCAGGACAGCACCGTTTTCGAAGCGGTCGTGCTCTCGGTCATGGGGGCTGACGGTTACAAGAAAGCCCTGGTCGACCTGGACGAAAAAGCCCTGACCGGCCCTGAAATGATCAAGTCCCTGACCGAGCTGAAGAAAGTCGCGACCTACATGGACGCCGACGGCAAAGGCCAGGACTGGAACCTGGAAGCGGCCAAAGTCATCAACGGCAAGGCCGGCATGCAGATCATGGGTGACTGGGCCAAGAGTGAATGGACCGCCGCCAAGAAAGTCGCCGGCAAAGACTACGAGTGCGTAGCCTTCCCGGGTACCGACAAGGCGTTTACCTACAACATCGACTCCCTGGCGGTGTTCAAGCAGAAAGACAAAGGCACTGCTGCTGGCCAGCAGGACATCGCCAAAGTCGTGTTGAGCGAAAACTTCCAGAAAGTCTTCAGCATCAACAAGGGCTCGATCCCGGTTCGTATCGACATGTTGAAAGACATGGGCAAATACGGATTCGACTCCTGCGCCCAGACCGCTGCCAAGGACTTCCTGGCAGACGCACAGACTGGCGGCCTGCAACCGAGCATGGCGCACAACATGGCAACCACGCTGGCCGTACAAGGCGCGTTCTTTGACGTCGTCACCAACTACATCAACAACCCGTCCGCTGATCCGGCAACCACCGCGAAGCAACTGTACAGCGCGGTCAAGTCGGCCAAGTAACGGTTAGTACTGAATGGTCTTGTGGGGGGACCCCTAACCCCCACAAGGCATGTTCCTGTAGTCCTTTTTCCCTGTACTGGATTTTCCCATGAGTTCTGTTGCTGTGTTCAGCAAAGCCTCGCCGTTCGATGCACTGCAGCGCTGGCTACCCAAACTGGTGTTGGCGCCGAGCATGTTCATCGTTCTGGTGGGCTTCTATGGCTACATCCTGTGGACGTTCGTGCTGTCGTTCACTAACTCGACGTTCCTGCCGACCTACAAGTTCGTAGGCCTGGCTCAATATGCGCGCTTGTTCGACAACGACCGTTGGTGGGTGGCGAGCAAGAACCTTGCGGTGTTCGGTGGCATGTTCATCGGCATCACCTTGGTAATCGGCGTGACCCTGGCGATTTTTCTCGACCAGAAAATCCGTCGTGAAGGCTTCATTCGCACCATTTACCTGTACCCGATGGCGCTCTCTATGATCGTTACCGGTACTGCCTGGAAATGGCTGCTCAACCCGGGCATGGGCCTGGACAAATTGCTGCGAGACTGGGGCTGGGAAGGCTTTCGCCTGGACTGGCTGATCGACCCGGACCGTGTGGTGTACTGCCTGGTGATCGCCGCTGTATGGCAAGCCTCGGGCTTCATCATGGCGATGTTCCTCGCCGGCCTGCGCGGTGTTGATCAATCGATCATCCGTGCCGCACAGATCGACGGCGCGAGCATGCCGCGCATCTACTGGAAAGTGGTGCTGCCAAGCCTGCGTCCGGTGTTCTTCAGTGCGGTGATGATCCTGGCGCACATCGCGATCAAGAGTTTCGACCTGGTGGCGGCAATGACCGCGGGTGGTCCGGGTTATTCCTCCGACCTGCCGGCGATGTTCATGTACTCCTTCACCTTCAGCCGCGGCCAGATGGGCATGGGTTCGGCCAGTGCGATTCTGATGCTCGGTGCGATTCTCGCAATCATCGTGCCTTACCTGTACTCCGAGCTAAGGACCAAGCGTAATGACTAGTCTCGCCGGCAAACCTGCCATCAGCCTGAGCCGCGTCGCGATCTACGCGGTGCTGATCCTCGCTGTCCTGCTGTACCTGGTGCCGTTGGTGGTCATGTTGCTGACCAGCTTCAAGACCCCGGAAGACATCAGCACCGGCAACCTGCTGAGCTGGCCCACCGTGGTCACCGGCATCGGCTGGGTGAAAGCCTGGGCCACGGTTGACGGTTACTTCTGGAACTCGATCAAGATTACCGTTCCGGCGGTACTGATCTCTACCGGCATCGGCGCGTTGAACGGCTACGTGCTGTCGATGTGGCGTTTCCGCGGTTCGCAGTTGTTCTTCGGCCTGTTGCTGTTCGGCTGCTTCCTGCCGTTCCAGACCGTGCTGCTGCCAGCCTCGTTCACCCTCGGCAAGATGGGCCTGGCCAGTACCACCACGGGCCTGGTGTTCGTGCACATCGTCTACGGACTGGCCTTTACGACACTGTTCTTCCGTAACTACTACGTCAGCATTCCCGATGCGCTGGTGAAGGCGGCACGCCTGGATGGCGCGGGGTTCTTCACGATCTTCCGGCTGATCATCCTGCCGATGTCGACACCCATCATCATGGTGTGCCTGATCTGGCAGTTCACGCAGATCTGGAACGACTTCCTGTTCGGCGTGGTGTTCTCCAGCGGTGATTCGCAGCCCATCACGGTGGCGCTGAACAACCTGGTCAACACCAGCACCGGGGTCAAGGAATATAACGTTGATATGGCGGCGGCGATGATCGCCGGGCTGCCGACCCTGCTGGTCTATGTGGTCGCAGGCAAGTATTTCGTGCGCGGCCTGACGGCCGGCGCGGTCAAGGGGTAATCATGGCAACGCTTGAACTTCGTAACGTAAACAAGACCTACGGTACCGGCTTGCCGGACACCCTGAAGAACATCGAACTGTCGATCAAGGAAGGTGAGTTCCTGATCCTGGTCGGGCCTTCGGGTTGCGGTAAATCGACCTTGATGAACTGCATTGCCGGCCTGGAAAACATCACCGGTGGCGCGATCATGATCGGCGACCAGGACGTCAGCGGCATGAGCCCCAAGGATCGTGACATCGCCATGGTGTTCCAGTCCTACGCGCTGTACCCGACCATGAGCGTGCGCGAGAACATCGAGTTCGGCCTGAAAATCCGCAAGATGCCCCAGGCGGCGATCGACGAAGAAGTGGCGCGAGTGGCCAAGCTGCTGCAGATCGAGCACCTGCTCAATCGCAAGCCGGGCCAGCTCTCCGGTGGCCAGCAACAGCGTGTGGCCATGGGCCGTGCACTGGCGCGTCGCCCGAAGATCTACCTGTTCGACGAACCACTGTCCAACCTCGACGCCAAGCTGCGGGTCGAGATGCGTACCGAAATGAAGCTGATGCACCAGCGTCTGAAAACCACCACCGTCTACGTTACCCACGATCAGATCGAAGCGATGACCCTGGGCGACAAAGTGGCGGTGATGAAGGACGGCATCATCCAGCAGTTCGGCACGCCGAAAGAAATCTACAACGACCCGGCCAACCTGTTTGTGGCAAGCTTTATCGGTTCACCACCGATGAACTTCATTCCACTGCGCCTGCAACGCAAGGACGGCCGCCTGGTGGCGCTGCTGGACAGCGGCCAGGCACGCTGTGAATTGCCGTTGAACATGAACGATGCGGGCCTGGAAGACCGCGAAGTGATCTTGGGCCTGCGCCCGGAGCAGATCGTGCTGGCCGCCGCCGAAGCCACCGGCGCGCCGACCATTCGCGCCGAGGTGCAAGTCACCGAGCCAACCGGTCCGGACACCCTGGTGTTTGTGCAAATCAATGACACCAAGGTCTGCTGCCGCCTGGCGCCCGATGTGGCACCGCAAGTGGGCGAGACCCTGACCTTGCAGTTCGACCCGGCCAAGGTGTTGCTGTTCGACGCCAAGACCGGCGAGCGCCTGGGCACTGCCACTTCGTTGCCGGCACAGGACCGTGCGGACAACGTTGCTCAATTCAAGGGACGCTGAAGTTTCAAATGATGTGTAGGGGCTTTTGTGAGAGTCCTGCTCTCACAAAGAAGTAAACCGCGTTAGATAAAAACAGTTAATAACAATAAAGACGAGGATGTAGGGATGAAAAAGCACCACAACAACACCCGGCTGATCTGCCAACTGTCAGCAGCAGCCGCCCTGGTACTGTCCGCCAATGCGATGGCGGACGACGCGTTCAGCGCCGATTCCAAGTGGATGACCGGCGATTGGGGCGGCGAGCGTACCAAGCTGATCGAGCAAGGTATCGACATCAAGGCGGATTACGTCGGTGAAGTCGGTGGCAACCTCAGCGGTGGCTACAACAACGACAAAACTGCCCGTTACGCCGACCAGTTCGGTCTGGGCGTGGCACTGGACCTGCAAAAGCTGTGGGGCTGGGATAACACCCAGGCCAAGATCCAGCTGACCAATCGTAATGGCGCAAACATCTCCAACGACCGTATTGGTGACCCGCGTGCCGGCACCTTGAGTTCGTCTCAAGAAGTCGACGGCCGAGGCCACATGGTGCGTCTGACCCAGTTCTGGATTCAGCACCAGATGTTCGACAACAAGCTGGACGTGAAACTCGGTTACTTCGGTGAAGGCGAAGACTTCAACACCTTCCCGTGCGACTTCCAGAACCTGTCGTTCTGTGGCTCGCAGGTCGGTAACTATGTAAACACCTGGTACAACTGGCCAGTCAGCCAGGCGGCTATCCGCGTGAAGTACAACATCACGCCTGAGCTGTATGCGCAAATTGGTGCGTACAACCAGAACCCATCGCAACTGGAGCACGGCAACGGCTTCAAACTCAGCGGCAGTGGCACCAAGGGCACCGTATTGCCGGTTGAATTGGTCTGGTCGCCGAAGGTCAATGGCCTGCCGGGCGAATACCGTGTGGGTTACTACAAGAGCACCGCCGACGCTACCGACGTACGTGAAGACGTCAACGGTAACGATGCTGGTACCACGGGCGCAGCCTTCCGCGTTCGCAGCAGCAAAAGCGGTTACTGGGGCGTTCTGCAACAGCAACTCACCACCCACAATGGCGATGCTTCCCGCGGCTTGAACATCGCGGCCAACGTCACCTTCCACGACAAAGACACCAACCTGGTCGACAACTACCAGTCTCTGATGTTTGTGTATAAGGGCCCATTCGACGCGCGTACAAAAGATGACGTGGGTATCGGTTTCTCCCGTATCCATGCCAACAGTGACGTGAAGAAAAACGCTGAGTTGCTCAACGCGGCGGGCGGTTTCACGGATTACGACCAATCGGGTTACGCACCGCTGCGTAACACTGAGTACAACGTCGAACTCAACTACGGCTTCCACGTCACCAACTGGCTGACCGTGCGTCCTAACCTGCAATACATCGCCAACCCAGGTGGTGTTAAGCAAGTCGACAACGCGGTAGTAGCGGGCCTGAAAATTCAGTCTACGTTCTAACGCTGTTGCGATAAGCTCCTTCTCTCTGTGCGCATTTTGCGGATAGCCATGGCTATCCGCTTTTTTTTGGGCAGCATTGTGAAGATATTCAGGACCGTGGCACATGCATGAGCATCCGCTGCAACGCTTTTTCAAATCCCTGCGCGAGCGGCCGGTATTCGCCTGGGAGCGCTTCCAGATGCGCGATGTGCTGGTGATCGATCACCCGCTCTGCCAGGCGGTGTTCAGTCGCCAGGGCGCGCAATTGCTGCACTTTCAGCCCACGGGCCAGAAGCCCTGGTTGTGGTGCGCGGCCAAGTGGCCGCAGGTCGGCGCCATTCGTGGCGGCGTGCCGGTGTGTTGGCCGTGGTATGGCCGTCATCCCAGCGAGAATGCCTGGCCGTCCCATGGTTGGGCACGGCTGATCGACTGGAAACTGCTGGACAGCAGCACCGACGAAGACGGCGTGCGTTTGCACTGGCAATTGCAGTTATGCGATTGGCAGGTGGACCTGCACGCACACCTGGGGGAAACCCTGGAATTGCGCCTGGCCACCGAGCACCAGGACGAATTGCCATGCCAACTGAGCCATGCGTTGCACGCCTATTGGCGGATTGGCAACGTGGGTGAGGTAGCGCTGTCTGGGCTGGATGGCGCGCAAGGCTACGACCAGCTCAATCGCCAGGCGTGCCAGCAGGAAGGTGAGTTGCGGGTGGATGGCGGCTGTCAGCGGGTGTTCCAGCACGAGGGCGAATTGCACCTCAAGGACCACGCCTGGCAGCGCGAGTTGTGCATCGATACCGGCGAGAGTGCCGACACGGTGGTGTGGCATCCAGGCAGCCGGCCGTTGCTGGGGGTGAGCTTCAACGAGGCTTCGGGGTTTGTGTGTGTGGAGTCGGCGATGGCTGCTGCGAGTCTGGCGCCGGGGGAGAGGGCGCATTTGAGTTTGCAGGCCAGGGCGGGGGCCTGATCCGGATGTTCCGGTGTTGCTGATGCCGCTTTCGCGAGCAAGCCCGCTCCCACATTCGACTGCATTCCAAAAGTGGAACCCGGTCTAATGTGGGAGCGGGCTTGCTCGCGAAGAGGCCGGCACAGTCACAGTAGATTTGGGCCTAGTTGAATTCATCCCCAACCGGATACCGGCTGTCGTTCAAACTCTCTTTGATCTTGCGCAAATGCGGCTGGAAATCCACCCCGCGACGCAAGGTCATGCCTGTCGCCAACACATCCAGCACCGTCAACTGAATGATCCGCGAGGTCATCGGCATGTAGATGTCGGTGTCTTCCGGCAACGGAATGTTCAGGCTCACCGTACTGGCCTTGGCCAGCGGCGAATTCTCGGCGGTCACGCCCAGCACCGAGGCGCCGTTCTCCCGGGCAATGCGCGCCACTTCCACCAACTCGCGAGTACGCCCGGTGTAGGAAATGATCACGAACAGTTCCCCGGTGTGGGCCACCGAGGCGATCATCCGTTGCATCAACACATCAGCATGGGCTGTGACCGACAGGTTGAAACGGAAAAACTTGTGCAGGGCGTCCATGGCCACCGGCGCCGAAGCACCCAGGCCAAAGAAGTGGATCTGCCGGGCCTGGATCAGCAGGTCGACGGCCTTGCTGATCAGGTTCGGGTCCAGGGCCTGGCAGGCGCTGTCGAGGGACGCGATGGCACTGCCAAAGATCTTCTGGGTGTAGGCCTCGGGGTTATCATCGGCCTCCACCGCGCGGCTGACATACGCCGCGCCACTGGCCAGACTTTGCGCCAGCTGCAATTTAAGTTCAGGGTAACCACTCACGCCGAACGAGCGGCAGAAGCGGTTCACTGTAGGTTCGCTGACCGAAGCGGCCTGGGCGAGGGCGGCGATAGAGAAGCGGGTCGCCTGCTGCGGGTTGAGCAGGATGACCTCGGCAACTTTACGTTCAGCCTTGTTCAGTTCTTCGAGGCGTTTCTGGATCTGTTCCAGTAGATTTCGCACGCGGTCCATTCATGTTTCCTTAGGGCGACGATGCAAATAAGGGTCGTCAACCAATCGACGAGCGGCCCTTTGCGGTGGCCTATCCTACTGAGGGTAGTTGAACACCACCACTCGGAATACGTTTTTCGGGAAAATGTTGTGGTTATTACTACATTTTTCCTTGAGTGATGCCTTAAAAAAAGGTATTTGTAGCTTAACTTGATAAAAGAACAAACATCATGCCTTCGATAACCGTAGAACCCTGCACCTTTGCCCTGTTTGGCGCCTTGGGTGATCTGGCGCTGCGCAAGTTATTTCCTGCCCTCTATCAACTTGATGGCGCGGGTCTCCTGCACGAAGACACGCGCATCCTGGCACTGGCCCGCGAGGCCGGTTCCGAGCAACAGCACCTGGCACACATCGAAAAAGAATTGCGCAGCTACGTCGGCAAGGAACTGGACGAAACCGTCGCCCAGCGTTTCCTGGTACGCCTGACGTACCTGCACGTCGATTTCCTCAAGGCTGACGACTACGTCGCCCTGGCCGAAAAAGCCGGCACCGAACAACGCCTGATTGCCTACTTCGCCACCCCGGCGGCGGTGTACGGCGCAATCTGCGAGAATCTGTCCAAGGTTGGCCTGGCGGAAAACACCCGCGTGGTCCTGGAAAAACCCATCGGCTCGGACCTGGATTCGTCGCGCAAGGTCAACGACGCCGTGGCGCAGTTTTTCCCGGAAAACCGCACCTACCGCATCGACCACTACCTGGGCAAAGAAACCGTCCAGAACCTGATCGCCTTGCGTTTTGCCAACAGCCTGTTTGAAACCCAGTGGAACCAGAACTACATCTCCCACGTAGAAATCACCGTGGCCGAGCAGGTAGGCATCGAAGGTCGCTGGGGCTATTTCGACAAGGCCGGGCAACTGCGGGACATGATCCAGAATCACCTGCTGCAGCTGCTTTGCCTGATCGCCATGGACCCGCCGGCCGACCTGTCTGCCGACAGTATTCGTGACGAGAAGGTCAAGGTGCTCAAGGCCCTGGCGCCCATCAGCCCGGATGGCCTGACTACCCAGGTGGTGCGCGGCCAATACATCGCCGGCTACAGCGCCGGCAAGCCGGTACCGGGTTACCTGGAAGAAGAGAATTCCAACACCCAGAGCGACACCGAAACCTTCGTCGCCCTGCGGGCCGATATTCGTAACTGGCGTTGGGCCGGGGTGCCGTTCTACCTGCGTACCGGCAAGCGCATGCCGCAAAAGCTGTCGCAGATCGTCATCCACTTCAAGGAACCGTCCCACTACATCTTCGCCCCCGAGCAGCGCTTGCAGATCAGCAACAAACTGATCATCCGCCTGCAACCGGACGAAGGTATTTCCTTGCGTGTGATGACCAAGGAACAGGGCCTGGACAAGGGCATGCAACTGCGCAGCGGGCCGCTGCAACTGAATTTTTCCGACACCTATCGCAGCGCACGGATTCCCGATGCCTACGAGCGGTTGTTACTTGAAGTCATGCGTGGCAACCAGAACCTGTTTGTGCGCAAAGATGAAATCGAAGCCGCGTGGAAGTGGTGTGACCAGTTGATCGCCGGGTGGAAAAAATCCGGTGATGCGCCCAAGCCGTATGCGGCGGGGTCCTGGGGGCCGATGAGCTCGATTGCACTGATCACGCGGGACGGGAGGTCTTGGTATGGCGATATCTGATTTGAAACTGCCTCAGGGCGTGACGGCCCATGAGTACCGCAACCCGGTGCTGCTGGCCGACGGTTTGGCCAATGATGTGGCCGAGCAACTGCGCACGGCCATCAGTGCCCGTGGCGAAGCGACCCTGGTAGTGTCCGGTGGCCGCAGCCCGGTGGCGTTCTTCCAGAACCTTGCCAAGCAAGGCCTGGACTGGTCCAAGGTGACCATCACCCTGGCCGACGAGCGCTGGGTGCCGGTAGAGCATGCCGACAGTAATGCTGGCCTGTTGAAGAAGTATTTACTGCAAGGCCCGGCGGCCAAGGCGAAGTTCCTGAGCCTGTACAGCGTTGCCTCCAGCCTTGATGACGCTGCCGAGCAGGCCGATCGTCTGCTGGCCGAGTTGCCGGCGATTGACGTGCTGGTACTGGGCATGGGCGACGACGGCCACACCGCGTCGCTGTTCCCCAACAGCCCGAACCTGGCTGAAGCACTGAAGCCCGATGGCAGCCGTCGTTGCTGGCCGATGCTGGCCCCGACCGTACCGCACCAGCGCCTGACCATGAGTCGCGCGTTGCTGGCTACCGCCCACTACACCGTGCTGTCGATTTCCGGCAGTTCGAAATTGACCACCTTGAGCGCCGCGCTGGCCAGTGACGACGTTGCTGCCATGCCGATACGCGCGTTTTTGCAACCTACTTTAGAGATTTACTGGTGCCCATGAGCCAAGGATCAGCCGCGATGAACAGCCCTCAACCTACCGTTTCCATGGCGGACAAAGTTGCCTTGATCGACAGCCTCTGCGCCAAGGCGCGGATCCTGCCGGTGATCACCATTGCCCGTGAACAGGACATTCTGCCTTTGGCCGATGCCCTGGCTGCCGGTGGTTTGACTGCACTGGAAGTGACCCTGCGTTCGCAGTTCGGCCTCAAGGCCATTCAGGTGTTGCGCGAGCAGCGTCCGGAGCTGTGCACCGGTGCCGGTACCGTGCTGGATCGCCAGATGCTCGAAGCCGCCGAAGTGGCCGGTTCGCAGTTTATCGTCACCCCCGGGATTACCCGTGACCTGCTGGAAGCCTCGGTACACAGCTCGATTCCGCTGTTGCCGGGCATCAGCAATGCTTCCGGGATCATGGAAGGTTATGGCCTGGGGTATCGCCGCTTCAAGCTGTTCCCGGCTGAGGTCAGCGGTGGTGTTGCTGCAATCAAGGCCTTGGGCGGCCCGTTTGGCGAAGTGAAATTCTGCCCGACTGGCGGTGTTGGCCCGGCCAACATCAAGAGCTACATGGCCTTGAAGAATGTGATGTGCGTGGGCGGTAGCTGGATGCTGGACCCAGAGTGGGTCAAGAATGGCGACTGGGCACGTATCCAGGAAACCACCGCCGAGGCGCTGGCCCTGCTGGACTGATTGGATTTACCGAATCGTTGTTGCTGTGTTCTACGGCATTTTTGCGGCGCACTTGGTCGGTGTGCCGCTTTTTTTTGCCTGCTGAAAATGGCCCACTCCCACTGTAGGAGCGAGCTTGCTCGCGAAAAACCCGAGAGCACCGCTGGGTGTCAGGTTTCCCGCGTCATCGTTAACGACCTTCGCGAGCAAGCTCGCTCCTACAGTGAGATCGCGCTCAGTTCGGTGATGGCTTTGATCAGCACATGAATGTCTGCCGCTGACGTCAAGAAGCCCGGTGTTACCCGAATACAACTGCCAAACGACGCCCCGCTGCGGGTCGTGGTAAACAGGTCATATTCCTTTAGCAGTCGGTCCGCCATCACCTGTTGATCTGCCTGATGAGTAAACTTGAACGAGGTAATCGCGCAATACAGCCGTGGATCATCCGGCGTCAGTACTTCAATTCCCGGCAACTGCCGCACCTCATTCACCCACAAGTCCCGCAGGTAGTTGAGGCGGGCGCCCTTGGCCTTTGAGCCGCCCAACAAGCGATGTTCTTCGAACACCAGCGGCAAGGTCATCAGCGCCGGGAAATTCGGCGTGCTGTACGGCGTACGTGCCCGCACGTCGGTGGCCGGGTAATGAAACTCCCCCATGTCCGGATCGATGTCCGCCAAGCGCTGCGGGTCGATATAGATAAAGCCCAGGGTCAACGGCGCGCCAATCCACTTGTGCAGGTTGAAGCCGGCAAACGCGATGCCCAGTTGCGCCAGGTTGAATTCGATCTGCCCCAACGCATGGGCGCCATCCAGGATCACATCAATCCCGTGTTCCTTGGCCGCGCTGGCAATCGCCTCCACCGGCATCACTAGCCCGGTGCGGTGGGTGACGTAGGTCAGCGCGAGCAATTTCAGGCGCGGGTAGCGCACGAAGGCATCGCGATACGTCTGCACCAGGCTGTCGAAACTGGACGGGTGTTCGTGGGCAATCTCGATCACCTCCACCCCACGGTGCTGCGCCAGCCAGCGCATGGCGCCCTTGACGGTGTCGTACTCCAGGTCGCTGATCAGCACCTGGTCGCCGGGCTGCAAGCGGTTGTAGTTGCGAATCAGCGACTGCAACGCATCCGAGGCGCAGCGGGTGAGGGCGATGGCTTCAGGATCTGCGTCCATTAATTGCGCCAACTGGTTACGAATCTCGACGTTTTCACCCTGCTCGAAACGCTGGCGCACATGGACCGAATTGCTGCGATTGATGAACGCCACGTTGTCCTGATACTGCTGCAGTACCGCGCGGCTCATGCGCCCGAAGTAACCATTTTCGAGGTTGATCGGGCCGGGTTCCAGGTCGTAGCGCCGGGCGATTTCGTGCCAGTGTTGTTCGTCGCGGGTACTGTCCATGTGCGTGCTCTATTAATGACGAGGGGCGGGCTTGCCGTGTTTGGCGCGCAGGGGTTCCAGCAATTCGGATAAGCCGTTGTGGTCGATTTCCTGCATCAGGGCCAGCAACCCACCCAACTCACCGTGGGGGAAACCTTCACGGGCAAACCAGTTGAGGTAGGGGCCGGGCAGGTCGGCAATGATTCGGCCCTTGTACTTGCCGAAGGGCATTTCGCGGGTGATCAGCAGTTCAAGTTTTTCAGGATTCATTGGGGCTTCAGAGGTTTGAGTCGATGCCTTGGAAAATACAGGCATTCTGCATGGAGGCCAAATGACAGATCATGCAAATAAAGCGGATACAGATTTTTGGTTAATATTTAAGTTATTGAAAAATAACAGTTAATTTTTTTTCAAAAGCTGGCACGGGCGCTGCAATTACTAATGCACGTTTCTTAACCCGCGAAGGAATTGAAAAATGACTGATATCAATAAAGAATCGATCTCCGTACTCAACGACCTGATCGAGACCAGCAAAGACGGCCAGGAAGGCTTCAAGACCTGCGCAGAAGACATCAAGCACCCAGAGCTCAAAGCCCTGTTTGCCAAACGTTCCGTTGATTGCGCCACCGCCGCTGCCGAACTGCAGACGGCTGTCAAAGCCTTGGGCGGCGATCCGGAAAAATCCGGCAGTGTCGCAGGTGCCTTGCACCGTGGCTGGGTCGACGTGAAGTCGATGGTTACCGGTAAAGATGAAGAAGCAGTGCTGAACGAAGCCGAGCGCGGTGAAGACCACGCACTGAAGGCTTATAAAGAAGCGATCGAGAAGATCAACAAGCACAACCTGCTGGGCATTCGTGACCTGGTGGAGCGTCAGTTCCACGGCGCACAACGCAACCACGACCAGGTGAAAGCCCTGCGTAACCAGGCGCGCGCTCAGTCTTGAGCCCCACCTGAATAAAAAAATCCCCGCAGATGCGGGGATTTTTTATGGGCGATGGTTCAGCCGATGCTGATGGCCGGCAGTTCGGTCAAGGTCACGGTCTGCTGCTTGCGCGGCGCGAGGATCTCGGCTTCACCGTCCACCACCAACTCGTCGCGCTGGTTGAACACGCGAGTGGCGATGCGCACACGAAACTTCGGCAGCTTCTCCAGGATTTCCAGACGCACGGTCAGGGTGTCGCCGATTTTGACCGGCTTCTGGAAGGTCATTTGCTGGCCGATGTAGATCGTGCCGGGCCCAGGCAGCTCACACGCCACCGCCGCGCTGATCAGGGCGCCGCTGAACATGCCGTGGGCAATGCGCTCCTTGAACATGGTCGCCTTGGCGAATTCGGCGTCCAGGTGCACCGGGTTGTGGTCGCCGGACATCGCCGCGAACAACTGGATATCGCGCTCCTCGACGGTCTTGCTGTAGCTGGCGGTCTGGCCGACTTCGAGGGCTTCGTAAGGCGTGTTGGTAACCTGGGTCATCAGATGGTGCATCCTGTGGCTAATCGATAATCTTAATGTATTGATTTTAAACGAAAAATCATTCGCAGCGAGTAGGGCGGCGCAGTACTGCAGCCTGGGCCAGCCACGTCAGCACGTCGGCTGTGACCGCATCACGGTTGGTTTCGTTGAATAATTCGTGGCGCGCCTGCGGGTAAATGCTCAGCTCCAGGTTCTGGCAGCCGGCTTCGCGCAAAGCGTTGGCCAGACTTTTGAGACGCTTGCCTTCACTGACCGGATCACATTCGCCGCCCATTATCAGGATCGGCAGGCCCGGATCGATCTGAGCGAGATTGGACGCTTTGCTGATTTGCTGCAAGCCGCCCAGCAGGTCGATCCATAGCTGGTTGGTGCAACGAAAGCCACAGAGCGGGTCGCTGACGTACTTGTCGACCTCGGCCGGGTCACGGCTGAGCCAGTCGAAAGCGGTCCGATTGGGTTTAAACGCTTTGTTGAACGATCCAAATGACAGGAAATCGATCAGCGCGCTGCGTCCCCGCAAACCCTGGCGCAAGCGTTCGCCATGAGCAATCACCTTGGCCGCGCCGTACAACGCCACCGGCTGGAAATTCGAGCCGCTGAGAATCGCCCCGTTGAGGCTGGCGCTGTGGTGCAGCAGATACGCCTGGGCGATGTAGCTGCCCATGCTGTGGCCCAGCAGGATGATCGGCACGCCCGGCGCCTGCTGGCCGATGTGCTGGTTGAGGCTCGCCAGGTCGCCCACCACTTTGTTCCAGCCGTCTTTCTCGGCGAACAGCCCCAGCGTGCCCTCGTCGGCGGTACGCCCGTGGCCGCGCTGGTCGGGGGCATACAGGCCGTAACCGGCATCACACAACGCCTGGGCCAGGCGCCCATAGCGGCCACTGTGCTCGGCCATGCCGTGGGCCAGCATGATCAGCGCCTTGGGCGGCCCGTCGGGTAGCCATTGGTTGACGTACACCCGACTGCGGTCATTCGCGGTCAGCCAGAAAGTGGTGTGGTTCATGGCGCTTCCTTTGCTCAGGGTCGTTGCAGTGTATCGCTCAATCGCCTGGGGCCGTTGGATCAGCGCTGGCCTCAGCGGGGAGATTCACACAATCAATGACGCATCTTGTTGTATTTGCCTGATTGACCATAGCTGCTAACGTCCCCAAAGCTCCGCTTTCATCGCAATCAAAAGCGGCCGGACCACTCAGGTAAGAGGACAAGAATAATGCAACCTGATTTCTGGAATGACAAACGCGCCGCCGGGGTTCCCAACGAGATCGACCTGACCGCCTACAAGTCGGTGATCGAAGTCTTCGAGCGTTCCTGCAAGACCTTTGCCGACCGTCCGGCGTTCAGCAACATGGGAATCACCCTGACCTACGCCGAGCTGGATCGGCGCAGCGCAGCATTCGCCGGCTACCTGCAAGTGCACACCGACCTCAAGCCGGGTGACCGCATTGCGGTGCAGATGCCCAACGTCCTGCATTATCCGATTGCTGTGTTCGGCGCCCTGCGCGCCGGGCTGATCGTAGTCAACACCAATCCCCTGTACACCCCGCGGGAAATGCGCCATCAGTTCAAGGACGCCGGGATTCGTGCATTGGTGTACCTGAACCTGTTCGGCTCGCGGGTTGAAGAAGTCAGCAAAGACACCGAGATCGAGTACCTGATCGAAGCGAAGATGGGCGATTTCATGCCCGCCGCCAAGGGCTGGCTGATCAACACCGTGGTCGACAAGGTCAAGAAAATGGTCCCGGCCTACAACCTGCCCCAGGCCATCTCCTTCAAGCGTGCCCTGCACATGGGCGCCGGCCAGGCGCTCATCCGCCACCCGGTGACCCTCGACGACATCGCCGTGCTGCAATACACCGGCGGCACCACCGGCCTGGCCAAGGGCGCCATGCTCACCCACGGCAACCTGGTAGCCAACATGCAGCAAGTGCGGGCGTGCATGTCGCAACTGGGGGACGACGGGCATCCGCTGATCAAGGAAGGGCAGGAGGTGATGGTCGCGCCTTTGCCGCTGTACCATATCTATGCTTTCACCGCGAATTGCATGTGCATGATGGTGTCGGGTAACCACAACGTGCTGATCACCAATCCCCGGGACATCGGCGGCTTTATCAAGGAGCTGAAGAAGTGGCGCTTCACCGGGCTGCTGGGGCTCAACACGCTGTTTGTGGCGTTGATGGATCACCCGGAGTTCAAGAGCCTGGATTTCTCTCACCTCAAGCTCACCAACTCCGGCGGCACCGCCCTGGTCAAGGCCACGGCGGAGCGCTGGCAGCAACTGACCGGCTGCGCGATTGGCGAAGGGTATGGCCTTACTGAAACCTCGCCGGTGGCCAGCACCAACCCCTATGGCGGCAAATCGAAGCTGGGCACCGTAGGCATTCCGGTACCGGGCACGGCGATGAAGGTCATCGACGATAACGGCGTGGAGTTGCCGCTGGGCGAGCGGGGCGAGTTGTGCATCAAGGGCCCGCAAGTGATGAAGGGCTATTGGCAGCAACCGGTGGCGACCGCCGAGACCCTCGACGCTGAGGGCTGGCTCAAGACCGGCGATATCGCGGTGATTGACCCGGACGGCTTTGTGCGCATTGTTGATCGCAAGAAGGATTTGATCATCGTCTCGGGCTTCAACGTGTACCCCAACGAGATCGAAGACGTGGTGATGGCGCACCCGGCAGTGGCCAGCTGCGCGGTGATTGGCGTGCCCGACGAGCGTACCGGGGAGGCGGTGAAGCTGTTTGTGGTGGCCCGTGCCCAGGGCGTGAGCCTTGAAGAACTGAAGACTTACTGCAAGGCCAACTTCACCGGCTACAAGGTGCCCAAGCACATTGTGTTGCGTGAGTCGTTGCCGATGACGCCGGTGGGCAAGATCTTGCGGCGTGAATTGCGCGACATAGCCTGATTTGAAATAGTCTCAAAATGTGGGAGCGGGCTTGCTCGCGAAAGCGCAGTGTCAGTCACACGATATGTCGACTGATACACCGCTTTCGCGAGCAAGCCCGCTCCCACATTTGGTTTTCATTCATTCAGTGGAATCGTGTGAACGCCCATTCCAGAGCCTTTTCCAGGCTTATAGAATCTTTGCTCTAAAAATGACCATTAGATATTCTTGAGTCATGTTTATGACCGTAGGGGCCTCTTTTGGCTCTAGGCGGCCTTTGGCAAAGCTGCTACTCTCGGCGCGCTTTGTGACCTCTTGGCCTGCTTTTAACCGCCAGACTCACCCAAAAACAAACAAATAATAATCGCATCAAATGCGATGAATGAATTCGCGTCGCTGAGGAGTGGGCTTCCATGATCGAAGACTTTTGGAAGGATAAGTACCCCGCCGGGATTGCTGCAGAAATCAATCCAGACGAGTATCCGAATATTCAGGCGGTACTGAAACAGTCCTGCCAACGCTTCGCCAACAAACCGGCTTTCAGCAACCTGGGCAAGACAATCACCTACGGTGAACTGTACGAACTGTCCGGCGCCTTTGCCGCCTACCTGCAACAGCATACCGACTTGCAGCCCGGTGATCGAATCGCCGTGCAACTGCCCAACGTCCTGCAATACCCCGTCGCCGTATTCGGTGCCATCCGTGCCGGCTTGATCGTGGTCAACACCAACCCGCTGTACACCGCGCGGGAAATGGAACACCAATTCAACGACTCCGGTGCCAAGGCCCTGGTCTGCCTGGCCAACATGGCGCACCTGGCTGAAAAAGTCGTGCCCAAGACTTCCGTCAAGCACGTGATCGTTACCGAAGTCGCCGACCTGTTGCCGCCGCTCAAGCGCCTGCTGATCAACAGCGTCATCAAATACGTGAAGAAGATGGTCCCGGCGTACCACTTGCCCAAGGCGATCAAGTTCAACGACGTATTGGCCAAGGGTCACGGCCAGCCGGTGAGCGAAGTCAGCCCCGACGCCAATGACGTGGCTGTGCTGCAATACACCGGCGGCACCACGGGCGTGGCCAAAGGCGCGATGCTGACCCACCGCAACCTCGTCGCCAACATGCTGCAGTGCAAGGCGCTGATGGGCTCCAACCTCAATGAAGGCTGCGAGATCCTGATCACCCCGCTGCCGCTGTACCACATTTATGCCTTCACCTTTCATTGCATGGCGATGATGCTGATCGGCAACCACAACATCCTGATCAGCAACCCGCGCGACCTGTCGGCGATGGTCAAGGAACTGTCGAAGTGGAAGTTCAGCGGCTTTGTCGGCCTGAACACCCTGTTCGTTGCGCTGTGCAACAACGACGCCTTCCGCAAGCTGGATTTCTCGGCGCTGAAAGTCACCCTGTCGGGCGGCATGGCCCTGCAACTGGCGGCGGCCGAGCGCTGGAAAGCGGTCACCGGCTGCTCCATCTGCGAAGGTTACGGCATGACCGAAACCAGCCCGGTGGCCACCGTGAACCCGATCCAGCACATCCAGATCGGCACCATCGGCATTCCGGTGCCGTCGACCCTGTGCAAAGTCATCACCGATGACGGCGTCGAGTTGGCACTGGGTGAAGTGGGCGAGTTGTGCGTCAAGGGCCCGCAAGTGATGAAGGGCTACTGGCAGCGCGAAGACGCCACTGCCGAGATCCTCGACAGCGAAGGCTGGCTGAAGACCGGTGATATCGCGATCATCCAGCCGGATGGCTACATGCGCATTGTCGACCGCAAGAAGGACATGATCCTGGTCTCCGGTTTCAACGTGTACCCCAACGAGCTGGAAGACGTGCTGGCGACCCTGCCGGGCGTGCTGCAATGTGCGGCCATTGGTGTGCCGGACGAGAAGTCTGGAGAACACATCAAGATCTTCATCGTGGTCAAGCCCGGTGCCACCCTGACCAAAGACCAGGTGATGGAGCACATGCGCGCCAACGTCACCGGCTACAAGGTGCCCAAGGCCGTGGAATTCCGCGATGCGCTGCCGACCACCAACGTCGGCAAGATCCTGCGCCGTGAATTGCGGGATGAAGAGCTGAAGAAGGCCGGGTTGAAGAAGTAACCGGCCTTAAAACAAAAAGCCCTGCAGATGCAGGGCTTTTTATTGGGCGATGATTCCGCAACTTGGAATGCAATCCAAATGTGGGAGCTGGCTTGCCTGCGATAGCGGTGGGCCAGTCACAGCCGTGTTAGCTGACCCACCGCTATCGCAGGCAAGCCCGCTCCCACAGTTTTTACCGTATTCCTACAGTGCGAACTGCGCGAAGCTCACATTGGCACCGGCCGGGCGTACGTCCTTGAGGAACGAGTCTTTGTCCGCACTCAGCTCCAGGGTGATTTCCGGCTTGCGCTTGCCAGCATTACGCACCACCAGCCCTTCAAGCTTCTCGCGCAAAAACACCGTCGGCACTTTCAAGTGCAGCAACTGGTCGCTGTCCGCGTTGTGCATCAGCAAGTGAATCCACTCGTACTGGCCCACGGCAATCCGGCCCACCGGCAGGTCGAACCACCAGATGTTGCGTTTGCGGTCCAGGTCGGTGAAATGGCAGTTGTTGACGCCGAGTACGGCACCGCCCAGTTCCTGGTTTCTGCGGGCGATGGCCTGTGCTTTATTGAGTTTCATAACCTTCCTACGGGATCTGTTATCCAGCGCTTGCGCCTGGATGTGCCCGGCATTCTCGTGGGTTGGCCGCAAAACATAAAGCCAAACCTGTATGCCGCGATGAAATGCAGTTCAAAAAATAATTGAAACTCTCTGGAAAGGCCAAGGGTCAACGATTACGTAGTGACCAAAATCCTTGATTGTTCCCAGGAGAAATACCATGAGTAGCACATCGGATAAGGCAAAAGGTTTAGCGAACGAGGCCGTTGGCAACATCAAGCAAGGTGTTGGCAAAGTCACCGGCAACGACAAGTTGCGGGCTGAAGGCGTGGTTCAGGAAAAGAAAGGCGAAGTGCAAAAAGCAGTTGGCGACACCAAGGACGCGGTCAAGAAAGCGACCAAATAGTCCCGACCTGGCTGACTGCATTCCAGCCGCCCGACGGCCATCCACGGATGGCCGTTTTTGTGTCACCTGCAGTGATTAAAGATTGGAAATTGTTTCAGGGTCGCCAAATGGGCTACCTTGATGTAGAAAACGGCCCCTGAGTCGCCCACGAACTCAAATTTTTTGCGGCGAAAGGAGACGCTATGATTTTTCCGGTATTACAAGGCTTGCCCCTGCACAAGGTGCTGGTGCGCACCGTCACAGAGTTCCTCGATGACGAGATGCCTACGTACGCCTCGGCACTGGCCTACCAGATGCTGTTCTCGCTGTTTCCCTTCCTGCTGTTCCTGATTGCCCTGATCGGTTTCCTGCACCTGCCGGACTTCTTCACCTGGCTGCGCATGCAATCGGAACTGGTGTTGCCGCCCCAGGCCCTGGAACAGGTCAACCCGGTGATCGACCAGTTGCAGCAATCCAAGGGTGGCCTGTTGTCGGTGGGTATCGTGATCGCGCTGTACACCGCCTCGGCGGGTGTACGCCTGATGATGAGCGCGATGAATGCCGCCTACGACGTAGTGGAAGGCCGGCCGATCTGGAAGCGTTTCCCGCTGTCGATTTTCTACACCGTAGGCTTCGCCGGCATGCTGTTGGCCGCCGCAGCCCTGATGGTGCTCGGGCCGCAGGTGATGGAATGGCTGGCGGGGCAGATCGGGATGCAGGAATTCGTGGTCACGTTGTGGACCATCCTGCGTTGGCCGCTGATCGTGATCCTGTTGATGTTCTCCGTGGCCTTGATGTACTACGTGATGCCTGACGTGAAGCAGAAATTTCGCTTTATCACCCCGGGATCGGTGCTGGCGGTGGTGGTCTGGATCATCGCTTCCCTGGGGTTTGGCTACTACGTCAAAACCTTTGCCGACTACAACGCCATGTATGGCAGTATCGGCGCGATCATCGTGTTGCTGCTGTACTTCTACATTTCGGCCGCTGTGCTGTTGCTGGGGGCGGAGATGAACGCGGTGATCGAGCACATGTCGGCTGAAGGCAAGGATCCTGGTGAAAAGGACTTTGGCGAGCACGACGAAAAAAAGCATGTTTCCGGCCTCGGCCGAGACCCCTCACTCAAGCCCACTACCGACGAAGTCTGATCGATGATCCGTGAAATCCTGAAAATGGGCGATGAGCGCCTACTGCGTGTTGCTCCGCCGGTTCCGCCGGAGATGTTCGACAGCCCCGAGCTGTGGCAGTTGATTGATGACATGTTCCAGACCATGGAGCATGTCGGTGGCGTTGGCCTGGCCGCGCCGCAGATCGGCGTAGACCTGCAACTGGTGATCTTCGGTTTCGAGAGCAGCGAACGCTACCCGGACGCGCCCGCCGTGCCCCAGACCATCCTGATCAACCCGCTGATCACGCCACTCAGCCCGGTGCTGGAAGAAGGCTATGAAGGCTGCCTGTCGGTGCCCGGCTTGCGTGGGGCAGTGGACCGGTACCAGCAGATTCGCTACGAAGGGTTTGACCCCAAGGGCGAGCCGATTGTGCGGATTGCCGAAGGCTTCCACGCACGAGTGGTCCAGCACGAGTGCGATCACCTGATCGGCCGGCTGTACCCTTCGCGGATTACCGACTTCAGCAAGTTCGGGTTTATCGAAGTGATGTTCCCGGATATGGATCCCACAGCGGACGAGTAACCCTCAGGCAAAACACACATCAAAATGTGGGAGCTGGCTTGCCTGCGATAGCATCACCGCGGTGTAGCTGATACACCGAGGTGCCTGCATCGCAGGCAAGCCAGCTCCCACAATTAGGCCATGTTCATTCAGATTATTTTGCGGGCTTCACAAACCGCAACGTCATCCGGTCCGACTCACCAATCGCCACATACTTCGCCTTATCCTTCTCCCCCAACGTCAACGCAGGCGGCAAGGTCCAGACCCCATCCGGGTAATCCTTGGTGTCTTTCGGGTTGGCATTGACCTCGCTCTGCCCCTCAAGCTTGAACCCCGCATCAGTCGCCAGTTTCACCACATATGCCGTGGTCAGGTAACCACTGTGCTTGATGTCTTCCAGCGACGCCCCGTTCTTGGCCCGGTGATCCACCACACCCAGCACGCCACCCGGTTTCAACACCTTGAAGAATGCTTCGAACATCGCCGGCGCCGTATCCGCCATCACCCAGTTGTGCACGTTGCGAAAGGTCAGCACCGTGTCGGCCGAGCCTGGCTTGCCGAGCACCGGCGCCTTGGGGTCGAACTCGGCAAAGGCCGCCTTGGCGTAATGCACCGGGTCTGCGGCGAATTTCTTCTTCAGATTTTCTTCAGACGTACGCGCGTAAGCACTGCTGCTCGGGGCCTGCACGGCGGCGATGTAATGGCCGTTGTCCTTGAGCAGCGGCGCCAGCACTTCGCTGTACCAGCCGCCACCCGGGGTGATTTCGATCAGGGTCTGGTTGGCCCGCAAGCCAAAGAATTCCAGGGTCTGTTGCGGGTGACGATAGACATCGCGCGCGCTGTTGGCCGGCAGGCGCCAACTGCCGGCAAGCACGGTTGCGTACTGCTCGGCGGTAACCGGGGCTTCGGCTGCCTGGCTCAAGGCCGGGGCGAGAAGGGCGGCAAGGGACAAAGCTGCAAGGGTCGCTTTCATGATCTTCCAGGGAGTGGGGCCTATGTGTCGCCGAGGCTAGCATGGGGGCCACAAACGCTGTTTACACATTATCGATGGTCGACCTCACCAACGGTTCTAAGCCCATCGCAATCATTGGCTTGTTACGTTTGTAACGCACCAGCCGCTCGGACAAGGACTGCGGCAGCAGCGTGTCCTGGGTAAAACCCTGGCGCTGGTAAAAGCCTTCCAGCTCCGGATGGCACAGCAGCCACACCGTTCCTTCAACGCCGGCGACCGAGGCTCGAATCAATTGTGCCGCCAGCCCTTGGCCACGCATGGCCGGGTCGACAAACAGCCCGGTCAGCCATTGCCCGCCCACAACTGGCGTCAGGCACAGGCCCGCGACAATCTCGCTGCCTTTGGCCACCCACAACTGGCCGCCCTTGAGGGCCTTCATCGGTGAGTTATGGCGGCGGTAGAACTTGTTCAGCAGCGGCCACAAAGGCTCTGCCAGTCGGTCGATGTGCAACTCGGGCATGGTTTTCAAACACGCAAATTCAGGGGGCGAAGATTATAAGTCGGGCAAAGCGCCTTCTGTTGGGCAATCGGTGTTATACCCAGTGTTACATCCCCTGTAAGTGGAGCACGCATCATGGCCAAAGGTCTAAATTCCAAGAAAGCTGACAAGAAGAAACCGGCAAAGACCGCCGATGAAAAACGCGCCGAGAAAAAGGCCAAGAAAACCGACAGCAATCTGTTCGGTCACTAAAGTTCTAAGCTAAGCACCAAACGATCTGCAAGATTTTCCCGCCTCATTGCACAGAGCAGGATGAAGCCGACTTTTTCGTCGGTCACGCCTGCCCTGAGCTGCCGATGTCCAACTACCTTGATGAAACCCACAGCTTCGAAATCGAGGCCCTGGCAAATACCTTTACCGCCCGCACCGAGTGGCCGACCTGGCTGCTGTTGATCGGTGTGTATGCCGGCTGGTTTGCGGTGATGTTTGGCAGCCATTGGCTTGGCCGGTGGCTGAGTACCGCGCTGTTGATTCCGCTTGTGACGCTGTGGATGTCCCTGCAACACGAACTCCTGCACGGCCATCCCACCCGTTTCAATGCCCTGAACAAAGTCCTCGGCTACGCGCCGTTTGCCGTCTGGTATCCGTACACCCTGTACCGCAACTGCCACCTGGTGCATCACAACGACGAAGACCTGACGGTGCCCGGTGTCGATCCGGAAAGCCGCTACCTGAATCAATTGCAGTGGTCAGCGAGTTCACCCTTTGAGCGCACCCTGCATTGGCTGACCAAGACCGTCCTCGGGCGCTTCCTGCTGGGCTCGCCGCTGGCGCTGTGGAAACTGGCACGCAACGAATTCAGGCGCCTGCGCCAAGGCCAGCGCCAGGCCTGGTTGATGTGGCTGAGCCATGGCACCGTGACCGCGCTGATGCTGACCTTCATCGCCCACTACAGCGTGCTGCCGGTGTGGCACTACGTGGCGCTGGTCAGCGTGCCGGCCTTGTCGGTGGCGGCGATCCGTTCCTACTATGAACACCGCCCGCACCCGCAACCGGAACAGCGCACGGTGCTCAATGAAGCCGCCTGGCCGTGGACCTGGTTGTTCCTCAACAACAACCTGCACCTGGTGCACCACGACCTGCCGAAGTTGCCGTGGTACTTGCTGCCCACCGTGTACCGCGCACGCCGCGAACAATGGGTGGCGCGCAGCGGCGGGTTCCTGGTGCGGGGTTACGGCCAGTTGATCGGCCGTCACGGGCTCAAGGCTATCGACAGCCCACGGCACCCCTTTGCTTGAGAGACGACCATGAGTGACCGCTACGCCGAACTGCTGATGTACGTGGCGCCGCAAGAGGTGCAACAGGCCAACGAGCGCTGGCTTTCGCGCATCCTGGAGCGCCTGGGCGTGACCCGCCGCAATGCCGAGCATCTCGACCTGCGCAGCCTGTGGCGCGCGCCCGAATTGCTGCTGACGCAAACCTGCGGCTACCCGCTGATGACCGAGCTGCGCGGGCAGGTCCAGGTGATCGGCCGCCCGCGCTACGAGTTGCCCCACAGCAGCGGCGGCGCCCATTGCAGCCTGCTGCTGACCCGCGACGACAATCCACGCAGCACCTTGGCCGACTTCCACAACAGCCGCGGCGTGATCAATGGCCACGATTCCAACAGCGGCATGAACCTGCTGCGTGAACGCCTGGCGCCGCTGCAGCAGGGCGGTCGGTTCTTTGCCGAAGTCGGCATCAGCGGCGCCCATCGTGAAAGCCTGCGCTGGCTGCGGGAAGACCGCGCTGACCTTGCCGCCATCGACAGCGTGACATTCGACTACCTCGCGCGTTTTGCGCCGCAGGAAGTGGCCGGGCTGCGGATCGTCACCCGCAGTGCGCCCAGCCCGACGTTGCCGTACATCACTGCGTTGGGCTCAAGAGAACACCTGCGTGAAGCCATGAACCTGGCCTTGCAGGACCTGCCCGAAGTGGTGCAAACCCTCGGCGTACACGAAGTGCTGCCCGCCACCGAAGCCGATTACCAGGTGCTGCTGGATTACCGGCAGCAGGCCGAAGCCTTGGTCTACTCAAAGCTTCAATAAAGTTATATAAAAATACCTTTTAAATATTATTAAAGAATAAGCAGCCTTGCTAGGATCGCTCCACCGGAACACCGGACATAACGCGCAACCTACTCAGATGGAGCCACTATGTCCGGCGCCGACACTTCTCACAGCGACTACGTGGGCGGATTATTCCGCAGTCATTACGACTGGCTGTGCAGCCGTTTGCACCGCCACCTCGATTCCCGTGCCCACGTCGAAGACATCGCCGCCGACACCTTCGTCCAGCTTCTGAGTTCCCCGGGCGTAGTGCCGATTCGCCAACCCCGCGCCTTGCTCACCACCATTGCTCAACGCCTGATGTATCAACTGTGGCGCCGTCGAGACCTGGAGCGCGCCTACCTTGACGCCCTCGACCAGGACGAAACCTCGCCCGCACCTTCTCCCGAACACCTGGCGCAAATGCTCGAAGCCCTGCAAGCCATCGACCAGTTCCTCGACGGCTTGCCGGCCAAGGTCAAGGCGACCTTTTTGCTGTCGCAGCTCAACGGCCTGACCTATCCGGAAATCGCAGCTGAACTGGGCATTTCCCCGCGTTCGGTCAGCAACTACATGAGCCGTTTGCGCCAGACCCCGGGCCAGCAATACAGCCACCTGTCGCCGACGGCGCCGGAAGGGGCGTTTTTCTACACGCGACTCAGTTATGACTTTTAAACCCTGATCTTGAAGGGTGTGGAGATCAAATGTGGGAGCGGGCTTGCTCGCGAAAGCGGTGTATCAGTTAGCACATGTATCGACTGACACGACGCCTTCGCGAGCAAGCCCGCTCCCACACTGACTGTGCTCACTTTGGATTGTTTGTAGATTGAAAATTGAATCTCCAAGAGGCTATTCATGAGAACACTAAAAAACCTGCTCGGTGGCTCGCTCCTGGCACTCACCGTCCTGGCACAATCCGCCACAGCCGCCGAGCCAGCCAAACCGATTCACTTCGGCGACATCACCTGGGAAAGCGGCAGCCTGATCACCGAAGTGCTGCGCCTGATCGTCGAGAAAGGCTACGGCCTGCCCACCGACACCTTGCCCGGCAGCACCGTGAGCCTGGAAGCCGCCCTGGCCAAGAACGATATCCAGGTGATCGGCGAGGAATGGGCCGGGCGCAGTCCGGCGTGGGTCAAGGCTGAAAGCGAAGGCAAAGTATTCGGCCTGGGCGACACCGTCAAAGGCGCCACCGAAGGCTGGTGGGTGCCGGAATATGTGATCAAGGGCGACGCCGAGCGCGGCATCAAACCCTTGGCCCCGGAGCTTAAATCCGTCGCCGACCTGGCCCGCTACAAAGACGTGTTCCGCGACCCCGAAGATCCCACCCGCGGGCGCTTCCTCAACAGCCCCACCGGCTGGACCTCGGAGATCGTCAACAGCCAGAAACTCAAGGCTTACGGGCTGACCGACACCTTCGTCAACTTCCGCACCGGCTCCGGCGCTGCGCTGGATGCCGAGGTGGCTTCGTCGATCCGACGCGGCAAGCCGGTGCTGTTCTACTACTGGTCGCCGACGCCACTGTTGGGGCGCTTCAAGCTGATCAAACTGGAAGAGCCGCCGTTCAACGCCGAAGCCTGGAAGACCCTGGCCGACGCCAACAACCCGCACCCCATCGGTACCCGCTCGATGCAGGCGCGGTTGGCGATTGGCGTGTCGGCGCCGTTCAAGGCGCAATACCCGCAACTGGTGACGTTCTTTGAAAAGGTCGACCTGCCGATTGACCTGCTCAACGGCATCCTCGCGCAAATGGCCGAGAAACGTACCGCGCCGCGCCAAGTGGCTGAAGCGTTCCTGAAAGAACAACCGCAGGTCTGGCAGCAATGGGTGCCGGCGGACGTCGCGGCCAAGGTCAAGGAGACTCTCTGATGCGCAAGCTCATCGCAGCCACACTGTTGGCGCTGTGCGCCGGGCCCCTGCTGGCGGCAGAACCGGCCACCCTGCGGGTCGGCTACCAGAAAAGCTCGGTGAGCATGGTGCTCGCCCGTGAGCATCACCTGTTCGAAGAAGGGCTGCCGGGCACCAAGGTCGAGTGGATCGAATTTCTTGGCGGCCCGCCGCTGATCGAGGCCTTGAACGGCGGCAGCATCGACATCGGCAATATCGGCGACATCCCGCCGATCTTCGCCCAGGCCGCCGGGATCGACATTCGCTATATCGGCGTCGAACCCAACGACGGCCGCACCGAAGCCATCCTGCTGCCCAAAGACAGCACCGTGCAAAGCGTGGCCGAACTCAAGGGCAAGCGCGTGGCGCTGCTCAAGGGCTCCAGCGCCCACAACCTGTTCCTCAAAAGCCTGCTGCGTGCGGGCTTGCAGTGGAAGGATGTGAACGTGGTGTACCTGTCGCCCTCCGACGGCCGTGCCGCGTTTGAACAAGGCAAGGTCGACGCCTGGGTCGTGTGGGACCCGTACTACTCGGCGGCGGTGGTGGACGGTTCGGCGAAGGTGCTGGGGGATGGCCAGGGGCTGAACCCGGCGGGCAGTTTCTTCATCGCCAGCGGGCCGTTTGCCAAGCAGCACCCGCAGGCGATTGCTGCGATTCTCAAGGTGTTTGCCCAGGCGCAGCGGTTGTCCCTGGACCAGCACGACGAAAGCGTCGCGCTGATGGCCAAGACCCTGGGCTTGCAGCCGGCGGTAGTAGAAAGCTACTTCAAGCACCGCTCGCCAACGCCGAGCCGGCCACTGAACGCGACGGACATCGCCACCCAACAAGGCACGGCCGACGCGTTTTTTGCCAACGGCCTGATCCCGAAAAAGGTCGACGTGCAGCAAGTGGTGTTCAAGGCCCCATAGCTTTTCGGTATGCGAATACCCCTGTGGCGAGGGGGCTTGTCCCCCGTTGGGCTGCGAAGCAGCCCTGAAACCCGCCAACCCGCTCTGACTGAAACAACTCGGCGATCTTATTGGGGCCGCTTCGCGACCCAACGGGGGACAAGCCCCCTCGCCACAAAGAGCACGCCATGCAACCGATCGGCATCGACTTCCTCAACGCCATCGAATCCAGCGTTGCCATCCGGCTCGGTGGATGTGTTGGCCCTACCTGTAAAACAATGAAGATCAAATGTGGGAGCGGGCTTGCTCGCGAAAGCGCTGGATCAGTCAATGCATCTGGTGACTGTCACACCGCTTTCGCGAGCAAGCCCGCTCCCACATTTTGATCGCATTTCAGGTCATGAATTTTCGGCAGCCAAGGCAGCAATCACCGCCGGCCGTTCACCAACCCGCTGCTGAAACTTCGCCAGCGCCGGCCACTGCTGCAAATCGATATCAAAGAACCCAGCCCAACGCAGCACCACAAACAGGTACGCATCTGCCACGGAGAACCGCGCGCCCAACAGGTAGTCCTGACGCTCCAGGGTCTGTACCAGAATCGCAAACCGCTTGAACAGCGTGGCCTTGAACAGCGCCTTCACCTCATCCGGAATCGCGTCCTTGAACAACACTCCCAGCCCGCCATGAATCTCGCTGGAGACAAAGTTCAGCCACTCCTGCAAACGCACCCGCTCCCAACTGCCATTGACCGGCGCCAGGCCAGATTCGGGGACCAAGTCGGCCAGGTATTGCAGGATGGCGGCACCTTCGGTCAGCACCTCGCCGTTGTCCAGTTGCAACGCCGCCACGTAACCCTTGGGGTTGATCTGCAAGAAGTCATCACCGTCAGCCGTGAGCTTTTTCTGGTTGTCGACGCGAATCAATTCAAACGGCAGGGCCAATTCCCGCAGCACGATATGGGAGGCGAGGGAACAGGCATTCGGGGAAAAATACAGCTTCATCGGGGCAACTCCGCAGGACAGTTGCCTTCAGTCTCGTGGGCATGGCACCTTGCGTAAAATTAATCTTTCAGAACCCTGCCATAAGGACAGCTACTGCCATGATGAACCTGATGCACTGGCGCCTGCTGGTGGCCGTGGCGGACAACGGCAGTATCACCGCAGCCTCCGAACGGGTGGGCATGACCCAGTCCGCCGCCAGCCAGGCCATGGCGGCCATGGAGGCCAACCTCGGTGCGCAGTTGTTTGTACGTGAAGCGCGCCAGACCTTGCCCACCGCCTTGGGCCTGCAAGTGATCGAGCAGGCGCGGGTGATGCTGGGGGCCTTGCAGGCGATTCGTACCACCGTGGACGAAGCGCGGCCCATGCTGCGTGGGACGATTCGCATCGCGAGTTTCCCCATGGTGCTCGCGGTGTTTCTACCGCCGCTGTTGCGGCGATTCAACCAGCTTTACCCGGGCATCGAGGTGACGGGGCTGGAAGTCACGGACGATGAAGTGAACACCTTGCTCGACGCGAATTTGATCGACCTCGGTGTGGTGCTTAACCCGCCGTCCGAGCGCAATGCTGCGGTGCTGGGGCGCGATAACTGGGTGGCCGTGTTGCCGATGGCACACGCGTTTTCCCGGCGCCCGGCGCAGGCAACGGTGGCGCTGGAAGAATTGGTGGAGCAGCCGTTTGTGCTTGCCACCGGCGGCTGCACCGTCAACGCCCGCAGCCTGGCGCAGGAAGCCGGTTTGATATTGCGCGAGGTAAGGGTGGAAGTGCGCGAATGGAACAGTGCCTTTAGCCTGGTGCGCGAAGGTGTCGGCGTCACCCTGGTGCCCGAGATGACCCTGCCGGCCCAGCGCCACGGCTTGCGCATCATACCGCTGGCGGAACCGGTGCACCGCGAGTTCGCCTTGGTCACTTCACGCCACCAACCGCCTTCTGCAGCCGTTAATGCCTTGTTGCAAATGCTGGCTGACTAGTGGCCTTGCATAGCGCCAACGCCTGTCTATGCTCACCCACAACCGTTGATGACGCATGGCATATAAAGCGTTTCGGATGGTTTCTCCCCATAAAGGTCTGTGGTCAAGATTCAAACCGTGAATGGAATGCGCCCGCGTGGGCGTCGGGAAAATAAAGGGTGATCCGCCATGTTCAACCGCCAACACAAATCCGACCTGCTGGAAATCGAACGTTTCTCCTGTGCCCTCACCGAAGCCAAGGCTAAATTGGCCGCCATCAGCCGTTCCATGGCAATGATCGAGTTTGACCGCAACGGCATCGTGCTGGATGCCAATGAAAACTTCTGCAAGACCATGGGCTACAGTGCCGACGAAATTCGCGGCAAGCATCACCGGATTTTCTGCGAAGAGGCCTACACCCACACCGATGCCTACGCCAAACTCTGGCGCGACCTGGCGCGGGGCGAGCCCCTCAGCGGCACGTTCATGCGGTTGAATAAACATGGCCAGGAAGTGTGGCTGGAGGCCAGTTACATGCCGGTGCTCGGTGCCGATAACCAGGTACAGAGCGTGATCAAGGTCGCCTCGGATATCTCGGCGCGAATCCATCACGAGCATGAAAACCAGAGCCTGATCGACGCCATCGGCCGTTCCATGGCGGTGATCGAATTCACTCCGCAAGGCCAGATCCTGAATGCCAACGACAACTTCCTGAAGACAGTGAAGTATTCCCTCGGTGAAATCGTTGGCCAGCACCACAGTATGTTTTGTCACCGCGGTGAGACCGATTCGCCTGCCTACAAGGCATTTTGGGCCTCGCTCAATCGCGGCGAATATCACTCTCACCGGTTTGAGCGCAAAGACAAATTCGGCCAAACGCTGTTCCTGGAAGCCTCCTACAACCCGATCTTCGATGCCAGCGGGCGCCTGTACAAAGTGGTGAAATTCGCCAGTGACATCACCGACCAGGTCACCACCTTGCGCACCGCTGCCGACTCGGCCCACGCCACCTCGGTGCAGAACGACGCCTGCGCCCGCAAGGGTTCGGAAGTGGTGCAGCAGACCGTGCAGATCATCGAAGAAATTTCCCGTGACCTTAACGAGGCCGCCGTGAGTATCGACGCGGTGAGCAAGCAGTCGGACATCATCGGCAGCATCGTCCAGACCATCCGCGGCATCGCAGACCAGACCAACCTGCTGGCGCTCAACGCCGCGATCGAAGCGGCCCGGGCGGGTGAACACGGGCGCGGGTTTGCGGTGGTGGCCGATGAGGTGCGCAGCCTTGCCGCACGTACCAGCCAGGCGACGATCGAGATTGTGGATGTGGTGCGCAAGAACCACGACCTGTCGATCAGCGCGGTGTCGAGCATGCAGTCGAGCTTGAGCCGCACGGGGCTTGGGGTGGAGTTGGCGAATGAAGCAGGGCAGGTGATCCTGGAAATTCAGGAAGGGTCGCGGCATGTGGTGGATGCGATCAGTCAGTTCAACTCGACACTTCAACTGCAGTAACCGGTATTCATGACTGACACATGACCTGTGGCGAGGGAGCTTTTGTGGTGAGGGGGCTTGTCCCCCGTTGGGCTGCGCAGCAGCCCCAAAAGCGGCCACCTCATTCCATCAGAAGGAACGCGGCGACCGGATTAGGGCTGCTGCGCAGCCCAACGGGGGACAAGCCCCCTCACCACAGGAAAGCCCTTCGCCACAGGGTTTGTATTGTCAGCGCTTAAATCGCAGCCAGGGTTTCTTTCACGGTCTGCGCCTGCGGGTCAGCAGTTTTCGCCGCTACCTGCTGCGCCTGCTGGTCCTTCAGGCGTGCGGCGACTTCCTTGGAAATGGCGTCCTGCTTTTCCTGCGGCATGTTCTTCACATCTTCCTCGGTCAAACCCTGTTCCTTGAGCAGTTGCTCGCGGATGCGCTCGGCCGGGCTTTTCTTCATGTAGTCGGTGAAGTCACTGCGGGCCGATGAGGTGGAGTCGGTCTTGGGCACATCGGTGGTCGACGTGGTCGCGGTGGTGGCCTGCAACTGCACGCGGGTCTTGGCGAAGGCCGCATCGATGTTGTCAGCCGTGGCGTCGGCGGCGGCCTGGGTGGTGGACACGCCGGCGACGCCCTGCGCGTTTTGCGCGGCACCGCTGTATAGCGCGCTGGCTGCGGCGTTGGCCGGGTCCATGTCTGCGCGCTTGATGCGTTGGATCGTCGACTGAGCCTGGGGATTGTTGTTGATCAGCATGATCAGGACACCTGTGGATGTGGGCGGTGCCACAGGAGGAGCAATTAGCGTGCCCAGTGGCAAGGCCCCGTGTTTACCGGGCTTTGGGCCGCCACCGTCGGCAAGCGTTGGCGTGCCGACGGCCAGGGTTTGCCGCTAGTGGGCAATGTTCTCCAGCGCCAGGTTGCGGGTGCGCGGGCCGAACCAACTGATGGTGATCATCACGATCAACATGCTGCTGGCGATAAACGCCAACACGCCCGGCGTGCCGAGGTGTTCGAGAATCACGCCGATCAACAAGCTGCTGAACACCGTCGACAACCGGCTGAACGAATAGCAGAAACCCACCGCCCGGGCGCGGATATTGGTGGGGAACAGTTCGCTCTGGTAGGAGTGATAGCTGAAACTCAGCCAGGCGTTGCAGAAGGTGATCATCACCCCGCAGATCACCAGCCCCACGGCGGTGGTTTGCAGCGCGAACAAACTGCCGAAGATCACCGCCCCCAGGGCCGAGCCGACAATCTGCCATTTGTTTTCAAAACGGTTCGCCACCTTCACAAACAGCAGCGGCCCCAGCGGGTAGGCGAGGGTGATGATGAAGGCATAGCCCAGGCTGTGAGTGACGCTCACGCCCTGGCCCGAGAGCAGCGCCGGCAGCCAATTGCCGAAACCGAAAAAGCCGATGGCCTGGAACACATGAAACACAATCAGCATCAACGCCCGGCGCCGGTACGGCGGTTGCCAGATGTCGGCAAAGCGCCCTTGGCCCTGCACGCTGACGGCTTCAGGTTCCGGTTCATCCAGTGGCTTGCCGTGGTCCTTCTGGCAACGTGCTTCGAGGCTGTCCATGATCTGCCCTGCCTCGTCGAAGCGGCCTTTTTGCGCGAGCCAGCGCGGTGACTCCGGCAGGCGCTTGCGCAGTTGCCAGATAAACAGCGCAAACACCGCACTGCTCAGCACCACCCAGCGCCAGCCCGAGATCCCGAACGGCGCTTGCGGCACCAGCCACCACGACATCAAGGCCACCGCCGGCACCGACAGGAATTGGATGAAAAACGCAAAGGCAAACGCCGAACTGCGCATGCGCTTGGGCACCAGTTCCGAGAGGTAGGCGTCGATGGTTACCAGTTCGATCCCCAGGCCGATGCCCACCAGGAAGCGCATGCAGATGATGCCGAGGGCAGAGGTCTGGATGCCCATCAGCACGGTGGCGACGGTGTACCAGATCAACGCAAAGGTGAAGATCGCCCGGCGCCCGTAGCGGTCGGCAATCGGGCTGAGCAGGCTGGCGCCGAGGAACAGACCGAGGAAGGTCGCCGAGGCAAAGGCCGCTTGATCGGAGAAGCCGAATACGCCCTGGCTGCCGGTGTGGAAAATCCCGTCGCTGATCAACCCGGGGCTGATGTAGGCGGTCTGGAACAGGTCGTATAGCTCGAAAAAACCGCCAATCGACAGCAGCGCCACCAGGCGCCAGACGGTGGCGACGGCGGGCAGGCGATCAATGCGCGCGCTGATGTGCGCGGCGCGGATCGGGTCGATGCCGTCTGCGGTAGAAGGGAAAGACATGGGCAGAAGACTCAATAAGTGATCGGGATCTCGAATTCCTGGAACGCATCATCCACCGGTTGGTAACCCAGCACACGGGTTGTTTCGCTGAGGTCCAGGCGTTTGAAGCGGTTGTTGGAAATACCGTGGGCGATCAGGTGTTTCACCCCGATGGTTTCCACCGAGCGTTGCAGCAACTGCACGGCGTCTCGCGGGCTGAGCCAGGCGCTGAGGTCGCGGGCGTTGTTCAAGTCGTGGGTTTCGGGGAATTCGAACGCACCAATACGCAGGGCGATGGTGGAGAGCGGGGTTTTTGCGGCGTAAAAGCCGCAGAGGGCTTCGCCGTAGCATTTGCTCACGCCGTACAGGTTGGCGGGCAATACAGGCATGCCCGGCGTGATCTGCCGGTCTACCGGGTAGCCTTCGATGGTCTGGGCGCTGCTGGCGAACACCAGACGTTTTACACCGGCGGCCACGGCGGCTTCGAACAGGTAAGTGGTGGCCAGGATGTTGTTGGGCAGTAACTCGTCGAAGGTGGCGCTGGCGTGGGGGATGCCCGACAGGTGCACGATCACGTCAATCCCGTCGAGCAGGGCGGCGAGGGCGGTTTTATCGCTCAGGTCGGCGTGTATGAAACGGTGTTCGCCGAGGGCGAAGTCCGGCTCGATGCGGTCGGTGAGGGTGAAGCGGTAGCGGTCTTTCGAGGCTTCGAAAAACGTCTTGCCAATGCGGCCGCAGGCGCCGGTGAGTAGTACGTTGAGTCCGTTCATTGTGGAGTCCTTGTTTTTAGTTGTGGCCGGCGAGGGCGAACGTCTGGAAGCCGGGGTGTTGGCTGAGTGTTTCGTAGTAAGCGCTGACAGCTGGGTAGGACGGACGCTCCATGGGCGTAATCCGCCAGCGGTGCACCGACAGGCCGATCAGGATGTCGGCGAGTGTGAACTCGTTACCGGCTACGTAGGCGTTGGTTTTTGCCAGCTGTTGTTCCAGCAGGCCCATCTTGTCGTTCCATGCCTTTACCGCGACGGCGATGGCTTGTGCGTCCAGGTTGTCGGGGTTGTTGCGTACCAGCGCGGTGAAAGCATCACCCCAGGAACGGTTGAGTTCGATGGCTTGCCAGTCTATCCATTGCTCGACTCTGGCACGGGCTGCCGGCTCGACGGGCAGCAGGTCGTGACGTTGGTGCAGGCCCACGAGGTAGCGGCAGATGGTGTTGGATTCCCAGAGCACGCCGTTGTCGTCGATGAGTACCGGGACTTGGGCGTTGGGGTTCAGGGCCAGGAATTCGGGGGACTGGGTTGAGGCGAAGCCGATGCCCCAGTCTTCGCGGTCGTAGGGGATGCCCAGTTCCTGGCAGGTCCACAGGACTTTTCGCACGTTGATGGAAGAGGTGCGACCGAGGATTTTCAGCGAATGGCCCATGGTGCTTTCCTTGCGAGGGTGAGAAGGCAGGTGGGCAATTTAGCAGGGGCAGAGGGCTGCGGCGAGTCGTTGGACGGGCAGGTTTGTAAATGTATAGACCGTTGGAAAACTGAACCCTATGGGAGCGTACGGGCGCCGACTGCTGGAGCCCGTACATAGGCTCGACTTCATAGCTCGAAATAATATACGTTGAATTCACCCTCGAATTTAACCTCTTGAGAAACGAAGTGGAACTCTCCGGTAACATGCTCGACTTGCTTTATAAGCGTTATTTTGAACTTGCCCTTCTCGGCGTCATAATAGATGTGTTCGTCCTTTTTATAATGGTCGAAGTAAGCGAAAGGCACTCTTTCGGGTACGGGGCCGAGGTCACCAGAACTCTCGCCGTTCACGGTCGGTAGGCCTAAAGTAATCTGCAGGGTTTCTTCATCGTTTAAAAAGATACGAGCCCCAACGAGAAGCGTATCTGCAGTTCTTTCGCGCAAGAAAGCATTGGTGAAGGTGAGCGGTCCATGTACGGACTTAGTTACGGTAAAAGTCCCTTTTGACTTATTGCGTTTGTGAGTGGTCATGTTTAACGGCCTCCTTTGACTTGGAAGAGAGCTAACTTTAAATAAGAGTAGCGAGCCGATTAAATGACTGCCTCGCGGGTTTGTCTACTGTTAGAAGTCACAGTAGTTATTTGTCATTTCGAGGGGTAACGTGAAGTTTTTTTTGCGCTAATCGAGTATTTTTTTTGATCGTTCCCACGTTAGGGAACGATCAGCGTACTGAACATTCAAGAACAGGGTGATTCCTGATCCATCAGCTTGCCCATCAGCAATACGCCCAACTCACTCAACTGGTGAATCGCCAATGCGGTGTCGCGGTCTTTGCCGGTGAGTTCATCAGACAGGTCGAGCAATAACGTACTGACCGAGGAAAACGTCTCGTAGCTGTTGGCGATCAGGCTTTCGCTGCTGGCGTCGGGGGTGACGGTGAATAAGGTAGGGGGATTTGGCGTTGCTTTGAACATAGGTAGGATCTCTAACGGGGCCACCACCTGATCGCTACTAAACGAAAGGGTGGCGGCTGCACGCAGGTTAGTAGACCGGTAGACCCACACAGAAACCCGGCGCGCCACAAGGGCGCCCTGCGCACAGCCACCATCAAGCACAGACAGGTAAGTCCGACAGATGAAGCTCATGCACATTTGTATGGGGCTGCTCAGGCTACTAAACCCGATCACCGAGAAATTCAGCGACCGGGCAACCTTAGAGAGCCCTACCCAGGCGCACAAGCCGGCGGATTCTGACGTACCTGTAGGCAACGGAGCAAGGCGCTGCCATCAACACCAGCCACTTCCTACAGCTACCGCCTAGGTACTCTCGCGCACCTTCAACTCAAACCCCATGTCCACCACCGGCCGAGCGATCTTGTTGCCGGCCATCACCGTCAACAAATGCTCCGCCGCCCGCCGGCCAATGGCTTCACGCGGCGTACTGATACTGCTCAAGCGCGGCACCATGAACGAGGAAGACGGCAGGTCGTTAAAGCCCAGCACCGAAATCTGCTCCGGCACCTTGATCCCATGGCGCAACGCTTCCAGTAACGCGCCTTGAGCCAGGTCGTCATTACCAAAGAAGATCGCGTCCACATCCGGATGGCTGGCCAGCAACTGCAGGAACAACTCACCACCCAGGCCCAGCGACGATGGCCGTGGCGTCAGCACTTCCAGTGCCGGGTCATACAACCCCGCCTGCTGCAACGCCCGGCGAAAGCCTTCACCGCGCAACAACGTACGCTGGTCCAACTGAGCGCCAATGTAGGCCAACCGCTTGCGCCCCCGTGAGATCAAATGCGCCGCCGCCGTTTCCCCTGCGTTCAACTGCGAAAATCCTACGCAGTTCAGGCCAGCATTCGGGTCCAAATCCATCATGTACACACACGGCACGTTGCTCGATTCGACCATGCGCCGGGCACTTTCCGTACGGTCAAACCCGGTCAGCAGCAAACCCCGTGGCTGGTAGGCCATGTAGTTGCGCAGCAGGTCTTCTTCTTCATCGCGGGAATAGTGGGTGTTGCCGATCAGTACTTCAAAGCCCTTGGGCCGCAGCACCTGGTGGATGGCTTCGAGGGTTTCGATAAACAGCAGGTTGGACAGCGACGGCACCAACACCACCACCGACTGGCTCTGGGCCGACGCCAGGGCACGGGCGGCCGGGTTGACCACGTAGCTCAGTTCGGCAGCGGCTTTTTGCACTTTTTCCACCAGTTCGGTGGCCACGGTGCTGATGCCGCGCAAGGCCCGGGAGGCGGTAATCGGGCTGACGCCAGCCAGGCGGGCTACTTCATTGAGGGTAGGGCGGCCCGTGGTGCGGGTATTTTTATCGTTCTTGGGAGTCATCAGGCGGCTTGCCAAACAAAAATCGAGGCACTAAGGTAGCGCTGTCTCCAAGACCCTGCAAATCCTTGAACGTTGGGATGCCTGTTCCGACTCAAGCCTTTGGAGAGGATGCACGCGTCACTCCATAAAAATGACAAGACGGCGCGGGAAAAGCCTGTTTTTGCACTAGCCTTACAGCGTGCAAAGGTAGCGCTATCTGCGTCCTGAGGTGTTTCATGAGTCAACCTGTTACTGCCCTCGTGATCATGGGTGTTTCCGGCTGTGGCAAGTCCAGCGTCAGCGAGGCCCTGTGCCTGCTGAACGGCGCCACCGCCATCGAAGGCGACAGCTTTCACCCCGCCGCGAACATCGAAAAGATGAGCGCCGGCCATCCCCTTAACGACGACGACCGCGCCGGCTGGCTCGACATCCTGTGCGATGAACTGCGCCGCTCCCTCAAAGCCGGCGAGCATCCCGTGCTCACCTGTTCGGCCCTGAAGAAGAAATACCGCGACCACCTGCGCGAAGCCGCGCCGGGCCTGGGGTTTGTATTTCTGGAGCTGACCCGCGAAGTCGCCGCCGACCGTGTGTCTCACCGCCCCGGCCATTTCATGCCGGCCAGCCTGATCGATAGCCAGTTCGCCACCCTTGAATCCCCGGTGGGCGAGCCGTTGACCCTGGCCCTCAACGCCAGTGAAGACAGCGTTGAAGACCTCGCCGAGCAAACCAACGCCTGGTGGCTGAAACACGGCTTTGAACCAACCCAATAATTTTTTGCCGGACAAGATAGCGCTGTCCGCCTGCATTGAATTTTTTACCGGCTTTAATAACAACAACAAACAGGAGAGACCCCCATGTTTGGCTTGTCCCACGATACCTACCTGCTGCTAGACGCAGTGGTGACCATCATCGGCCTGATCGTGTTGATCACCCGGTTCAAAGTCCACCCGTTCATTGCGCTGATCATCGCGGCAGGCTTTCTCGGCCTGACCTCGGGCATGCCCGTGGACAAGATCATCAAGGCCTTCCAGGACGGCTTCGGCGGGGTGCTCGGCTTTGTCGGGATTATCCTTGCGCTGGGTACGATGCTCGGCAAGATGATGGCCGACTCCGGCGGTGCCGATCAGATCGCGCAAACCCTGGTGCGGGCCTTCGGCAAGGAGAAAGTGCAGTGGGCAATGATGTTCGCCGCGTTCCTGGTGGGCATTCCGCTGTTCTTCGAAATCGGTTTTGTATTGCTGATCCCGCTGGTGTTTATCGTCGCGCGCCGTACTGGCGTGTCACTGATCAAGATCGGCATCCCGCTGCTGGCCGGCCTCTCGGCGGTGCACGGCCTGGTGCCTCCGCACCCGGGCCCGTTGCTGGCAATTGGCGTGTTTGGGGCTGACATCGGCAAGACCATTCTCTACGGCCTGATTGTCGCGCTGCCTACGGCGATCATCGCCGGCCCGCTCTACGGTTCGTTTATCGCCAAGTACATCCCGGGCAATCCGTCCCAGGAACTGGTGGACCAACTGGCCAGTGAGCAACCGGAATCCAAGACCCTGCCGAGCTTCAGCATCACCCTGATCACCGTGCTGCTGCCGGTGTTCCTGATGCTGCTGAAGACCTTCGCCGACGTCGCCCTGCCGGACGGGCACGTAATCCGCAACTGGATGGACATGATCGGTCACCCGATCACCGCCTTGCTGCTGGCCTTGCTGCTGTCGCTGTACACCTTTGGCCGTCGCCAGGGCATCGGTTCCCAGAAAATCCTCAAGCTGCTCGACGCCAGCCTGGCGCCAACCGCAGCGATCATCCTGATCATCGGCGCCGGTGGTGGTTTCAAGCAGATGCTGGTGACCAGCGGCGTAGGTGACGTGATCGGCCATATGGCGGTGACTGCGCAGATCAACCCGATCCTGCTGGCCTGGCTGGTGGCGGCGGTGATTCGTGTGGCTACCGGTTCTGCGACGGTGGCGACCATTACCGGCGCGGGCATTGTGGTGCCGGTGGTGGGGATGATTCCGGGGGTGAACCGCGAGTTGCTGGTATTGGCGACGGGGGCGGGCTCGCTGGTGTTGTCTCACGTCAACGATGCGGGGTTCTGGCTGGTGAAGCAGTACTTCAATATGACCGTGGCCGAGACGTTCAAGACCTGGACGGCGATGGAGACCATCCTGTCGGTGGTGGCGTTGGGCTTTATCATGTTGCTGTCGTTGGTGGTCTAACAGGAACACCGCAAAACAAAATGTGGGAGCTGGCTTGCCTGCGATGGCGCTGGTGAATTCAACACCGTTATCGCAGGCAAGCCAGCTCCCACATTGATTGGGTTTTTACCGTTAGATCGGGTCAGGCGTCAGCTTTCTTGACCAGCCCATCCGCCCGGAACATCGCCCGGATGCCCCGCACCGCCTGGCGAATCCGGTCCTGGTTTTCGATCAGCGCAAAGCGCACGTGATCATCGCCATACTCACCAAAGCCAATCCCCGGCGACACACACACCTTCGCCTCAAGCAGCAGCTTCTTGGCAAACTCCAGCGACCCCATCGCGGCATACGCCTCGGGAATTTTCGCCCAGACGTACATCGACGCCTTCGGATTCTCGACCATCCAGCCCAGCTCATGCAGGCCCTTCACCAGCACGTTACGGCGCTGGCGGTACTGCTCGGCAATGTCTTTCACGCACTGCTGATCGCCTTCCAGCGCAGCAATCGCCGCCACTTGCAGCGGGGTGAAGGTGCCGTAGTCGTGGTAACTCTTGATCCGCGCCAGGGCGTTGACCAGTTCCGGGTTGCCCACCATGAAACCAATGCGCCAGCCGGCCATGTTGTAACTCTTGGACAGGGTGAAAAACTCCACCGCAATATCCTTGGCGCCCGGCACTTGCATGATCGAAGGGGCTTTCCAGCCGTCGTAGACGATGTCGGCGTAGGCCAGGTCATGCACCACCAGCACGTCGTACTGCTTGGCCAGGGCGATCACCCGTTCGAAGAAGTCCAGCTCCACGCACTGCGCGGTCGGGTTGGACGGGAAGCCGAGGATCATCATTTTCGGCTTGGGAATCGAGCCGCGAATCGCGCGTTCCAGTTCCGCGAAGAAATCCACGCCCGGAATCAGCGGCACCGAACGCACTTGGGCGCCGGCAATCACGGCACCGTAGATGTGAATCGGGTAGCTGGGGTTGGGCACCAGCACCGTGTCGCCCTGGTCCAGGGTGGCCAGCATCAAATGCGCCAGGCCTTCCTTGGAACCGATGGTCACGATGGCTTCGGTTTCCGGGTCGATGTCCACTTCATAGCGGTCTTTGTACCAGCGCGAAATCGCCCGGCGCAGCCGTGGAATGCCTTTGGAAGTGGAGTAACCGTGGGTGTCTTCGCGCTGGGCGACGGTGACCATTTTTTCCACGATGTGCGGTGGAGTGGCGCCGTCAGGGTTACCCATGCTCAAGTCGATGATGTCTTCGCCGCGCCGACGCGCAGCCATCTTCAGCTCGGCAGTGATATTGAACACGTAAGGGGGGAGTCGATCTATGCGCGCAAAGCGGCGCGGCGAACCTTGGTCGGCCATTGTTGCCTCGAAATACGTAAGCGCCCGGAACCGTCCGAGCGACGTCGGCCACTGCGGTGGCCTGCGGGGCAGACAATACGGTCGATGATGGCCAATTGTCCAGATGCTGTGGGAAAAATTTCTGTTTGGAGTGCGACGGGGATATGCCCCTATACTCGACGCGGGTTTGTTCCCTCATAAGAAGGAGACTGTTCAGATGGATCAACAGACAAAACTGCCGTTACAGCCGCGCATGGAAGAGGGCAAGGCCCTGGTGATCGCAGGTGTGCAAGGGCGTTATTCAAAGGCCACGATTGGCGATATTCCCAAGTTATGGGAGCTGTTCGACAGCTGCTTCCAAGAGATCAAGAAACGCGTCGGCGGCGTGACCTATGGCGTGTGCTACAACGCCAAACACGATGAATTCGACTACCTGGCGGGCGTCGAGGTGCCGACCAAGGGCGATGTGCCGAGCAACTTCCAGTCGATTGAAATCCCGGCCCATCGCTATGCGGTGTTCCCACACTACGGCCCGGTGCAGGCACTGGCGCAGACCTATGAACGGATCATGTTCGAGTGGCTGCCGGGCTCCGGGTACAAAGTGGTCGGGGCCGATTTTGAGCGCTACAGCGCCGATTTCGATGTAGGTAAAGGCACGGGCTCCGTGGAAATCTGGATCCCTATCAACGCCGAATCCGCCTGACCGCGCCACTGGCAGGAGCGAGCACGTTCGCTCCTGCAACAGCCTCTCAATACAACGTGGCCTTGACCCGCTCCGGCATCTCGCGGTCATAGGCTTGGGCGTCGAACGCCCCGTCATTCAAGCGCTTGTGAAACGCCCCGGCGCTGGGCAGTGCCGAGCGGTCCAGATGCTTTTCCGGGTTCCAGCAATCGGAACGCACAAAGGCTTTGGAGCAATGGAAATACGCTGACTCCACCTGCACCAGAATCACCGAGCGGGCCGCTTTGCCATTCACCGCAAAGCTCTCCAGCAACTCGGGCTCGATGGAAATCTGTGCGCGGCCGTTGACCCGCAATGTCTCGCCAATGCCCGGGATGATGAACAGCAACGCTATACGCGGGTCCATCACCAAATTGCGCAGGGTATCGAGGCGGTTATTCCCCGGCCGATCGGGAATAGCCAACGTGCGTTCATCAATGATTCGTACAAAACCCGGCACGTCCCCACGGGGCGAACCATCGATGCCGTCCGGGCCGGACGAACTCACCACCACCAAGGGTGACGCGCGGACCATGGCTTGGTAATCCTCGTTGAGAAACGGGATTTCCTTACGCACGGCCCGTTCGTGGGGGAGGCCGTAGAGGGTTTCGAGTTGTTCCAGCGTGGTGAGCATTGGGACTCCTTATCGATCGGTCAGGTGATGTGTCAGCCACCGAAGCTGCGCTGATAGCCTTGCGCCGATTGCCGTATAGCTTGTGCAACATTAGGGGCTTGTCGGCAGTAATCGTCTTCACGCTTGAGAACAACGTCAAGGGTTTGGAGCAGTGCCCGGATTCGCTCCTCGGGTTTCTCCACCTCACAGATTCCAGCAAACTCCAGGATACCCAGACGTGAGGCAAAGAAAGATTTATTGCCGGCCAGGTCGAGAGCCAGAGCGTCCTCGGGAATGTAGGCGGTGGTATTGGCAATGTCGTAAGCCGGTGCAAGCCTGGCATCGCTCTTGATCGGGTCGCTATACAGCAGGCCGAAATTCTTCAGATGGGCATCGCCATTGCCCACTATGCAACTCAAGGCCACGCTGTCGAACAGTTGGTCGAGAGAACTGCGTTGATGCTCAATCGAACAGTAAACGCGTACGGCTTTGGCGATCATGTTGTAGCTCTTGCCGTATTTCTGTTCTGCAGACAGGCCCATCAGCGTGGTCATGTCTTCGAAGCCCAAGGGGTTGGCCTGCTCATCCCGATCAAAGCGCCGCATGATGAAAAGCTTATGATTCTGCGACAGGTAAAACGGCGGTACGGGTATGCCTGCATCTCTGGCAATGGACATGCACAGGTATTCGTTGATGGCCAATCCCGGAAATTCGTCGCGCCCACTTTTGATGATCAGATCATTGGTTTTTGAAGTGAATTTCTGCTCTGGGGTTTGTGGCTTTTCCGGCACCAGCACCTTGGGCTGAACACCGGAAATTCCTGCTCGCAGGATGTAGCGATCTACCAGGTCAGCAAAAAGATCTTCCGCCCCGTCCCAGGCGAGAATTTCGTCCAGGTTTTCTCCCGTCGACGGAGCGCCGTTGCGCTGAATCAGCTCATTGACTTGGTCCGAGGAAACGAAGATGCGACCGATAGGCGCACTGCTGCCAGACAATGCCAGCAGCAACATCGGGTCTACCTTCACTGTCTTGGCAAGGCGATTGCGAAGCTGCTCCAGCACAAACCCTTCTGGCAGGTTCATCTGGAATATCGGATGTAGCTCTCGTCGGCGGTATTCATCTGCGCGAACGGGCATTACCAGGCTGAGTGCGCTGGGTGGTAGTGCGTTATCGCCGTAGCGGAAAAGATAGTCGCCTGCACTGGTGAATACGCTGCCGCTGGCGCCTTGAGGGGTATGAACTTGAAGCTTCGGGCTATTCATTGAACAAGTCCTCCACTTCTTCCAGCGTTGGCATGGTGGCAGGTACCAATTTTATTTCACTGCCCAAGGCGGCAATCACTCGAGCGTAGGCATTCATGGAGACCGTTGGGCTGCCTTGCTCGATTTCAATCAGTTTTTGCCGAGTTACGCCCGCCAAACGCGCCAATTCCGCTTGTTTATAGCCTCGGTTGAGCCGCATGGTGCGCACTTGGCTGCCGATTCTCTGGGTGATGACGGAAGAGTCCATGTCTCGTAACCATTACATTTATATTGAAAAGTTATGTATACGTTACATTTCGGCATTGTCAAGGTGCCTCGGCACCAAACACCCACGCCAACCGGCGCTCATACCCAATCCGCCCCTTATACGCCTCCCCACTGTCCACCCAGCCCTGCTGCAAATACAGCCCCATCGCCGCCACATTGTCGGTGTCCACCGACAGCTCCAAGGCCTTGATCTGCGGCCAGACCAGGCGTGCAGCGGCGGGCAGGGCGTGCAGGCAGGCTTTGCCAAACCCTTGGCCCTGCTGATGGCGGTCAACTTGCAACGCATGCAGCGTCGCGCTGTGCTCATCCGCCCAGTGGGGCAGGCACGGCGGGCGTTTGAGCAGCAGGAACGCGACGGGAATCCCGTCGGCGAGTAACGCAAAACCCGCCACGCCGGGATTCGGATTGACCAACAGGGTGTTCAGTGCACAGTAGATATCGCCGGAAAAACCCAGTTGTTCGGGGTGCACTTCAAGGGCGTTGAGTTGCTGTTGTTGCAGGGCAGTCAACGTCTGATAGGCGACGAGGCGGGTTTCCATCGGCGTAGCATCCGAAATCCTACAAAGAAGCGCGGATTCTAGCGGGTTTGCGGTCATCGCAATTATTTTTTGCGGGACTGTCGATTGGCCGATATCCCAGTCGACTAAGGGTGTCTTCAGTGATTTTTCCCGCAAGGAGTATCGCCATGAGCACCGCAATCAGCAGCTTGATCGCACAATGGAAACAGGCCGTCACCGCCAAGGATGTCGAGAAGATTGTCAGCTTTTACGCCGACGATATTGTCGCGTTCGACGCCGTTAGCGCCCTGCAGTTCAAGGGCAAGGCCGCCTATCAGGCGCACTGGAAGGCGTGCATGGAGTTCTGCCCGGGCCCCGGGGTTTTTGACTTCCATGAAATGCATATCGTCGCCGCCGATAGCAGCGCCTTTGCCCACTGGCTCGCGCACTGTGGTGGCACCGGGCCCGACGGCGTACTCAAGACCTGCTGGATGCGCGTCAGCGCCGGCTACCAGCGCATTGGCGGCGAGTGGAAAGTGGTGCATGAGCATTGGTCGACACCATTCGACATGGAAACCGGCGCCGGTCTGTTCGACCTGAAACCTTGATCGCGGCGAACTATAGTCAGTTGTCCGAAAACGGAGAATCCCATGAAATACCTCTGCCTGATCTATAGCAACGAACAGGTGTTGCACGATTCGCCCGACAGTCCCAAGGACCCGGAGTGCTTTGCCTATGCCGAGTCTGTGCAGGCCAGCGGGCGGATGCTCGCCGCCGAGCCGCTGGAGTCGGTGACCACCGCCACCACCGTGCGCATGCGCAACGGCAAGCTGTCGATCACCGATGGGCCGTTTGCCGAAACCAAGGAGCAACTCGCCGGGTTTTACCTGATCGAGGCCAAGGACCTGAATGAAGCGATCCAGGTGGCCGGTGGCATTCCGGCCGCCCGGGTCGGCAGTGTGGAAGTGCGCCCTGTGCGTGAATTGAATCTCTGATCACAACAATAAAATCCAGGAGGTTTACCCATGAGCAATCAACCCAAGCCCGCCGAATTTGAACTGTCCATCAGTCGCTTGATCGACGCACCTCGCAGTCGCGTATTCCGTGCCTGGACCGAGCCTGCCTTGTTGCAGCAATGGTGGGGCCCACACGGCATGACCACCCCCGAGTGCGAAATGGACCTGTGGGTCGGTGGGCAATTTCGCACCCTGATGCGCGCGCCCGACGGCAGCGAGTACCCGACCCAGGGCGTTTTTCTCGAAATCACCGCGCCCAGTCGGCTGGTGTTTACCGATGCGTTCACCCCCGGCTGGATCCCTTCGGGCCAGCCATTCATGACCGCCGAAGTCACCTTTGAAGACGTCGACGGCAAAACCCTCTACACCGCCCGTGCCATGCACTGGAGCGCCGAAACCAAGCAGGCCCACGAAGCCGTGGGCTTTCACGAGGGCTGGGGCCAGAGCCTCGATCGGCTGGTGACGCTGGTGACCGAAGGTCTGCACGATTGACGGTGCAGGCCCGGGTCGAAGCGGTTTATCGCAGCGAATCGCGGCGCATCCTGGCGACCCTGATTCGCCTGCTCGGCGATTTCGACCTCGCTGAAGAAGCCTTGCACGAGGCGTTCTTCGTCGCGGTCGAGCGTTGGGAGCAAGACGGTGTGCCCGACAATCCCCGGGCCTGGCTCGTCTCCACCGGGCGCTTCAAGGCCATCGACCGTTTGCGCCGCCAGGCCCGGTTTGCCGCGCACCAGAACCAGTTGCTGGCTCAGGCTGATGAATTGGAAGAAGCCGACTGGAGCGCTGAAGACGTGGAAGACGACCGCCTGCGCCTGATCTTTACCTGTTGCCACCCGGCACTGGCGGCGGATGCCCAGGCGGCGCTGACCTTGCGTGAGATCTGCGACCTCACCACCGAGGAAATCGCCCGGGCGTTCCTCGCCACACCGGCCACCATCGCCCAGCGCATCGTGCGGGCCAAGAGCAAGATTCGCGAAGCAAAAATCCCCTATCAAGTGCCGTCCCTGGCAGAGTTGCCCGAGCGCCTGGACAGTGTGCTGCGAGTGATTTACCTGGTGTTCAACGAAGGCTATTCGGCGTCCACGGGCGCCGGCTTGACCCGTGACGACCTGACCCGCGAAGCGATTCGCCTGGGGCGATTGCTGATGGAGTTGTTGCCGGAGCCAGAAGTGATGGGCTTGCTGGCGCTGATGTTGCTCCACGAATCCCGGCGCCCGGCACGCACCTCGGCCGGCGGTGAATTGGTGTTGCTGGATGAGCAGGACCGTTCGCTGTGGGACGCTTCGCTGATAGCTGAAGGATGTGCCCTGGTAGAGAAATCCCTGACCACACGCCGCTACGGGCCCTACAGCCTGCAGGCAGCGATTGCGGCGGTGCATGCCGAGGCGGCGAGCGCTGACGAGACCGACTGGCCGCAGATTGTCGGGCTGTATGACGTGTTGCTCGGGGCGGTACCGTCGCCGGTGATCGAGCTGAATCGCGCGGTGGCCGTTGCGATGCGCGATGGAGCATTGGCGGGGTTGCAGTTGGTGGATGGGATTTTGGCGCGGGGGGAGTTGGTCGACTATCACCTGGCGCACTCGGCACGGGGCGAGCTTTGTCGGCGGCTGGGACGGGTTGAGGAGGCGCGGCGGGCGTTTAAGCGGGCGCTGGCGTTGACCCAGCAAGAACCGGAAAAGCGCTTTATCGAGCGGCGTTTGGCCGAACTCAAATAGTGCAGGCGCTGGAGATCTAAATGTGGGAGCGGGCTTGCTCGCGAATGCGGTGTGTCAGCCAACATTTCAGTGACTGATCCACCGCATTCGCGAGCAAGCCCGCTCCCACATTTGTTCAATGTTGTCTGGTAGAGCGAATTACGGCTGCTGACGCGTCGCCGCCAACACGATCTCGCGAATGCACACATGCTGCGGCTGCTGGTAGGCATAGTCAATCGCCGAAGCCACGTCATCCGCGCTCAATACCGTGCCGCCCATGTCCTGTTTCCATGCCTGGTAGCCGGTCTTGATGGCCTCATCGGTGGTGTGGCTCAGCAGTTCGGTTTCCACCGCGCCCGGCGCAATGGTGATCACGCGCACATTGTGCGGCGACATTTCTTCCCGCAGGTTCTCCGAAATCCCGTGCACGGCAAACTTGGTGCCCACATACGCAACGTGGTTAGGGAAGGTCTTGCGTCCGGCCACCGAGCTGACGTTGATGATCGTGCCGCCCTTGCGCTCGACCATGCTGCCAGCCACTGCATGAATGCCGTTCAGCAAGCCTTTCACGTTGACGTCGAGCATCTGCTCCCACTGCGCCGGGTCCTGGTCGCTGACGCTGCCCAGCAGCATTACGCCGGCATTGTTGATCAGTGCATCGGCCGGGCCGAATTGCGCTTCGGCTTCTTTCACCGCCGCCACCAGCGCAGCGCGGTCGGTGATGTCGACACCGCGACTCAAGGTGTTCGGCAACTCCAGCGCATTCAGCCGGTCGATGCGGCGGGCCAACAGCAGCAGCGGGTGGCCGGCGGCCGACAGCAAGCGCGCGGTGGCTTCGCCAATGCCCGAACTGGCGCCGGTGATGATGATCAATGGCTTGCTCATGATTGAACTCCTGAAATAAGAAAAACAAATAACTGAACGTGGGTCGCAGTATATTTAGCCCTTGAGTGGCTGAAAAATGCCTTATTCCTCTTCCTGTCATCGGTATTAGCTATGGATGTGCGTCATCTCAAAGCGTTTCTCGCGGTGTTCGAAGAGCGCAATATCACTGCCGCCGCGCAGCGCCTGTTCGTCAGCCAGCCGACGCTGTCGGTGACCATCAAGCAACTGGAAGAAGAGTTGGGCGTGGCGCTGTTTCTGCGCCAGCCTCGCGGGGTTGAGGTCAGTGACGAGGCGCGTGTGCTGTACCCGCAAGCGCGGCGCATGGTGGCCGAGGCCGATGCGTTGAGCCGGTTGTTTCGCGGACGCGAAAACCGCATCGCCCTGGAACTGGGGGTGGAAGGCGATATTGCCGACAGCCAGATCGAAACTTTCCTGCGCATGGCGCACCAAGGCTTACCCGGCTTGCTGCTGACCTTGCAGGAAGGCTGTGAAGGAGAAGGGCGCCTGGCCGTGGAGGAAATGTGCTGCGAGGACGAATTGTTCCTGCCGCTTTGGGAAGAGTCCTACGTGATGGCGCTGCCGGTGGCACACCCGATGGCGGCAGGTGGAAAAGAGCAGGCGTGGGCGCCGATCGAAGACTGGATCACTTGCCCGCAGCATGACTCGCACCAGCGGCTGATGGCCTTGTACGGCCGCTCACCCCAGGCGGTGGCCGGGCACGCCGGTTCGTTGACCCAGGCCTTGCACATGGTGGCCGCCGGTGTGGGCGTGGCGATGTTGCCGCAGTCGCTGGCGGCGGAACGGGCCGGGGTGGTGATTCGCCCCTGGCACCTGCCGGCACCGACGCGCCGGGTGGGCTTGTGCTTTGCTGCCCAGGCGCTGGAGTTGCCGGCGTTGCGGGCGCTGCATGAGTATTTCCAGAACAACCGCCCGCCACAGATAGAAGCAGCCTGACTGCGCCTTTGAATGCACCGCAAACTCAATGTGGGAGCTGGCTTGCCTGCGATAGCGGTGGTGACTGACACACCGCTATCGCAGGCAAGCCAGCTCCCACATTTGATCTTCATTGTTCCGAATATTGTGTTCCGGCGTTACTCCAGCATCTTGCCCAGCAACCAACTGCCTGCCGGGCCGGGCGGATGCTGGCGTGACCACAACGCATCCACCGCCACCGAGCGCGGCCAGCTCCGGGCCTTGATTTCACACAGGTGGTCGCCGCCAAAGCGCTCCACCAGCCAGCGCGGCAGCGGCGCCCAGCCAAAGCCCAGTTGCGCCATTTCCATCAGCATCAGGTAACTGGGCGCCGACCACACACGCCCCAGGCCCCGGGTTTCATTCGGGTTGATGATGCTCGCCAGGCGCAGTTCGCGGTGTTGCTCCAGGGTTTGCTGATCGATGTCCTTGAGGTTCGCCAGCGGATGTTTGGGCGCGACAAACAGCGCGATTTCCGTGCGCTCTTCCACGGCGGTACTGGTGAGGTCCGGCGGGTATACGTCCTGCTTCTCGATAAACGCAATCTGCGCCCGGCCGCTTTGCACCAGGGCGATCAAGTCCTCGCATTCTGCGATCAGGCATTCCAGCTCCAGGTCCGGGTAGCGCTGTTCGAAGGCGCTGAGGGCGGTTTCGAAACGGTCCGACTGGTACGTATCGGACATGGCGATACTCAGCTTCGGCTCCAACCCCTGGGACAACTGGCTGGCCGCCAACTCCAGGCGGCTGCTGGCTTCCAGCACCTGCTCGGCGCGTTGCAACAGCACATGCCCGGCCGGGGTCAGCGTGGGCTTGCGGCTGCTGCGATCAAACAGCACCACGTCCAGGTCAATCTCCAGGCTGGCCACCGCCGCGCTGACGGTGGACTGGCTCTTGCCCAGCTTGCGCGCCGCCGCTGAAAACGAACCTTGGGTCGCCGCCTGCACAAACGCTTGAAGCACTTCATGGGAAGCCATGACTATCGCCTTGATCGATGGTTATTGGTTATGAAGTATCGATTCAAAGGGTAATGATGGCAACCATCGTCACTCACGGAGACCGGGTCATGACACCCACCAAGTCGATTACTGAACGCGTTTGGCAGGCCATTGGTTTTGAAGGCCTGGCTTTGTTGATCTGTACGCCGCTGCTGGCGTGGATCATGTATAAACCGGCGCTGGAGATGGGCATGGTGACCTTGGCCATCAGCCTTATGGCACTGGCCTGGAACGTGATTTTCAACGGCCTGTTCGACCGTCTCAAGGCGCGCCTGCAACTGTCCGGCGGGGTGTGGACCCGCGTTTTGCACGCGTTGATGTTTGAAGGCGGCCTGGTGGCGATCTGCGTACCGTTGATTGCCTGGTGGCTGAACATCAGCCTGATGCAGGCGTTTATCCTCGACATCGGCGTGCTGCTGTTTTTCCTGCCGTACACCTATGTGTATCACTGGGCGTATGACGCAGTGCGGGACCGGGTCATGCAAAAACGCGAGGCGAAACAACTCGCCTAGAAATCCCGGCCAACAACTTGAGTAGCCGCTGTCGAGCCTAGGCAAGCTGCGTCGGGAGCGACTCGGTTCCGAGCCAGCCATCGGGATCGGCGGCGCGGCCTACGCAGCCTCGCCAAGGCTCGACAGCTGCTACGGGGGAAGTCAGGTGAGTTTTAACGCGCTGACAAAATCGAGGAACGCCCGCACCTTGGCCGCCGGCAAATGTCGCGACGGGTAGAAGGCATACAACGGGAAGCGTTCATCGGGCCAGTCGGGAAACAGCTCGACCAACGCGCCCGATTCGAGCGCTGGTGTTAGCCCGAGGTCGAGCATTTGCGCCACTGCATGGCCGTGTTCGCAAACGCTGTACAAGGTCCCGGCATCGTTCACCACCAGCCGCCCGCTGGTGGCGACGCTGATCTGTTCGCCGGGCCGGTGGAATTCCCAGCCAAATGGCCGGCCGGTCTGGGAGTCGCGAAAGTCGATGCACACGTGCTGGCCGTCTTCCAGGTCCAATGGATGACTGGGGCGGCCATGGCGCTCAAGATAAGTCGGCGACGCCAACGTGAGCACCCGCACTTCCATCAACTTGCGGGCGATCAACGAGGACGATTGCGGAATCCCAAAACGGATGGCCAAGTCAAAGCCATCCGCCACGAGGTCCCCGAGTTGATCCCGCGTGTGCAGGTCTAACTGCAACTGCGGGTACTGGCTCATGAATTCACCGAGCACCGGCCCCAGCACCAGCCGCGAGAAGTACGGGTCGATGTTCACCCGCAACCGCCCACGTACGGTCAGGGCGCTGTCTGCCGCCGAGCTGGCGGCTTCTTCCAGGCCGGCCAGCAGCGGGGCGATTTCCTGGTAGAAACGCCGGCCTTCGTCGGTCAATTGCACCGAGCGAGTGGTGCGGTCGAAGAGGCGAATCCCCAGGCGTTTTTCCAGCCGTGAAATGGCCCGGCTGACCCCCGAAGGCGTCATTTCCAGGCTGTCGGCGGCGCGGGCAAAACTGCCGCTGTCGACCACGGCAGCCAGTACGCCCATGCCGCCGGCCAGTCCTGGGTCAAAACTCATGGGTGATTGCCTGTCAGTTATCCGAAAGCATTGATGCTAGCGGAGAATCTAAGCGCGTTACAGAAACATCCCGCCCGACGCCTCGACGCGCTGCCCGGTGATCCAGTTGCTGCCATCGGCCAGCAAGGTGGAAATCGCCCCGCCAATGTCATCCGGTAGGCCGGCGCGACCGAGTGCGGTGTTGTTGGCGACCATCGCGTTCACGTCCGGATTGTCGCGCACCGCGCCGCCGCTGAAGTCGGTGGCAATCGCGCCGGGGGCCAGGGTGTTGACGGTAATCCCGCGGGCACCCAGCTCCTTGGCCTGGTAGCGGGTCAGCACTTCCACCGCGCCTTTCATCGAGGCGTAGGCCGAGTAACCCGGCAGGCTGAAGCGCGCCAGGCCGCTGGAGATATTGATGATGCGGCCACCGTCGCTGATCAGCGGCAGCAGTTTCTGGGTCAGGAAAAACGGGCCCTTGAAGTGGATCGCCACCAGTTGGTCAAACTGCGCTTCGGTGGTTTCGGCGAAGCTGGCGTGGGCGCCAATCCCGGCGTTGTTGATCAGGAAGTTGAAGTGCGTCTGGCCGAACACGTCCTTCAACACCGTGCCTACCTGGGCGGTGAATGCATCGAAGGTGGAGCTTTGGCTGACGTCCAGTTGCAGCATCGCCGCTTTGCCGCCCAGCGCTTCGACTTGGGCGACCACGGCCTGGGCTTCGTCCGCCGCGCTGTGGTACGTGCAGATGATGTCGACGCCTTGCGCCGCCAGGTGCAGCGCAGCGCTTTTGCCCAGGCCGCGGCTGGCGCCGGTGATCAGTGCGATTTTACGGGTCATGGTGGAGTCCTCGGAGCGGGTGATTGTTCGTGGGACTGAGTGTATTTGTCCGGCCATAACGTGATAAACAGAGCTATACCGGAATCACTGGCCGGATAAGGCGAACAATCCCATGAACAAACTTGAGTTGTTGCGCACCTTCGTGCGCGTCACCGAACTGTCGAGTTTCACCCAGGCGGGCGAGAGCCTGGGCCTGCCGCGCTCGACCGTGTCCGAGCATGTGCAGGCCCTGGAAGAGTTGCTCGGTGCGCGCCTGTTGCAGCGCACCACGCGCAAGGTTCAGGCGACCCAGGATGGCCGCGTGCTGTACGAACGCAGCAAGGATCTGCTGTCGCATATGGAAGAGCTGGAAGGCTTGTTTCGTCAGGATGAGGCGCAGCTCGCGGGGCGGATTCGCGTGGACATGCCCAACGTCATGGCCCGCGAGCTGATCCTGCCGCGCCTGCCGGAATTCATGGACCAGCACCCGCTGATCGAGCTGGAAATCAGCAGCACTGACCGTCAGGTCGACCTGCTGGCCGAAGGTTTCGACTGCGTATTGCGGATTGGCGCGCAGCCGGACCAGTCGGTAGTGGCGCGGTTGCTGGGCAGCATGACGATGATCAATTGCGCCAGCGCGACTTACCTGCAACGTCACGGCATACCCAAGACACTCGACGATTTGGCCCACCATCAACTGGTGCATTACGTACGCCCGTTGGGCTCGCGTTCGCCGGGGTTTGAATACGTACAGGGCAGCAAGGTGCACCGGGTTCCCATGGCCGGGCGGGTTACCGTTAACAGCACGGATGCGTATCGGGCAGCGTGCATCGGCGGGTTCGGCCTGACTCAGGTGCCCGTCCTGGGCATTGTCGATCTATTGGCCAGCGGCGAATTGGTGGCGGTGCTGCCGGACTATCCGGCACCCGCGCTGGACGTGTCCCTGCTGTACGCAGGCCAACGGCATTTGCCGATGCGGGTGCGGGTGTTCATGGATTGGCTGGCGGCGATCCTGCAATCCCGGCTTTAACGCCGGGCCGACAACTGCTGCGGCGCCAGGAATGCATCGTGGAAGTAATCCCGAAACGCCTGCATCGCCGGGGTGAAGTCGCGCTCGCGGTGCCAGGCCAGGCCGACACTCATGGGCGTGACCTTGTCGGTGACGCTCACGGTTTCGATGCGCTTGCCTTCCAGTGACCACGGGCGATGCACCAGGTCCGACAGAATCGCCACGCCGCTGCCGTTGGCGACCATGCTGCGTACCGCCTCCACTGAACTGGTGCGCAGCCGCACCTTGGGCGTTTGCCCGGCCTGTTCCCAGTAGCGCATGGCGCTTTGTTCGGCTTCGTCGACGGTGAGGAAAATGTACGGCTCCCGGGCCACGTCCGCGAGGCTCACGGCCGGGCGTTCGCACAACGGATGATGGCTGGGCAACCACAGGCGGCGTTCGGAGTTGAAGAGGATTTCCGAGACGATATCCGGGTGGGTGAGGTTGGCGGTGAGCACCACGGCCATGTCGAACTGGCCGTTGAGCAGGCCGTGTTCGATGGCCTGGCGTTCCTGTTCGAAGACCTCGATGGTCACGTCCGGGTGCCAGTGTTCCATGCGCTGCAAGTGGTGCGGCAAGAAGTAACCGAGCACGGTGTAGCTGGCCGCCACCCGCAGTACGCCGCTGGCGCGGTAGTCCGGCAGCGGGCTGTTCAGGGCGTCGTCGACGCTGCGCACAATCACGTAGGCGCGGTTGAGAAAATGCCGCCCGGCGTCGGTGAGGCTCATGCCCTGGGCTGAGCGCACGAATAACTGCGCGCCGAGCATCGCTTCCAGCTCCTTGATCGCGGTGGTCACTGCGGATTGCGAGATGTTGAGATGAATCGCCGCCTGGGAGATCTGGCCGATTTCGGCGGTGGCGACGAAGTAGCGGATTTGGCGCAGGGTCAGGGACATGGCGGGTATCTGATTTTCAGAAGATGACCCATCTGATAATAGATCTTCCCAAGGGGTCAAGCTGCAGCCTAATTTCCATGGCATGAACTTCAACGGAGCGACCCCGATGCAGGCAGTGGATTTCAATTCGGACATGGGCGAAGGCTTCGGTCCCTGGACCATCGGCGATGGCGTCGACAGTGAACTGATGGCCTACATCAGCTCGGCCAACATCGCCACCGGCTTTCATGCCGGCGACCCGGGCACCATGCGCCGCACCGTCGAGCGCGCCAAGCAACTGGGTGTGGCGATTGGCGCGCACCCGGGCTTCCGTGACCTGGTGGGGTTCGGCCGGCGCCATATCAACGCCCCGGCCCAGGAATTGGTTGACGACATGCTCTATCAACTCGGCGCCCTGCGGGAAATCGCCCGGGTTCAAGGCCTGACGCTGCAACACATCAAGCCCCATGGCGCGCTCTACATGCACCTGGCGCGGGACGAAGAAGCGGCGCGATTGCTGGTGGAAAACCTGCAACGCCTGGAACCCACACTGTTGCTGTACTGCATGCCCAACTCGGTGATCTGGCGGATTGCCAAGGAACTGGGCCAGCCGGTGGTGCGGGAGTTTTATGCCGACCGTGAGTACGATCTCACCGGCTCCATCGTGTTTACCCGCAATGTGCGGGCGCTGGATCCGGCGACGGTTGCGGCGCGTGTCCTGCGTGCCTGCCAGACTGGGTTGGTACGTACCGTCGAAGGCGAAGACCTGTTTATCGAATTCGATTCCATCTGCCTGCACAGTGACACCCCCGGCGCCCTTGAGCTGGTGGAAGCCACGCGTGAAGCGCTGGACCAGGCGGGGATTGAAGTGCGCACACCTCGCTGACCGACACCGGTGCCCAGACACCGGGTCCATCCGAATTTTTGCCTGCCTTTCTACAATGATTCCAAGAGGAACAGACATGGCCGAATCTTCCCCGATCCGCTACAGCTTTGGCGGTGATGAACACCTGTTTGCCGAGGTCAGCGAGAGCATGTCCCTGGAGGCTTTCTTCAAGGGCATGGCCGTCACCCGCGCGGTGGAACGCCTGGCCCTGGACGGTGTGCTGGACGTCTGCCTGGCGAATGCCTCGTTCCAGATTCGCTTCGACCCGGACCGCATCGCGCCCCACGTGCTGCTGGATGCGGTACAAAGCGCCGAAGCCCAAGCCGTGGCCGAACGCACCTTGCACACCCGCATCATCGAAATCCCGGTGCTGTACAACGACCCCTGGACCCATGAAACCCTGATGCGTTTTCGTGACCGTCATCAAGACCCGACCGGCACCGACCTGGAATACGCCGCGCGGATCAACGGCCTGGCAGACGTGGAGGCGTTTATCGCGGCCCATAGCGGCGCGCCGTGGTTTGTCTCGATGGTGGGGTTTGTGGCGGGCTTGCCGTTCATGTTCCATATGGTCGAGCGCGAGCGGCAGTTGCAGGTACCCAAGTACCTGCGCCCGCGCACCGACACGCCGAAGTTGACCCTCGGTCACGGCGGCTGCTTTGGCTGCATTTATTCGGTACGCGGTGCTGGCGGCTACCAGATGTTCGGCGTCACCCCGGCGCCGATCTACGACCCGCAGCAGCAGTTGGCGTACCTGAAAGAGCACATGGTGTTTTTCCGGCCCGGCGACATCGTGCAGTTCAAACCCATGGACCGTGATGCCTATGACCTGGCGGTGGCTGAAGTGGACGCCGGACGGTTCGACCTGCGCATCCGACCGGTAGAATTTTCCCTCGACGCCTTTCTCGCCGACCCCATTGGCTACCCGAAAACCCTGCAGGAGGCGCTGGCATGATCAAGGTACTCAAACCCGGCCTCGCCACCTCCGTGCAGGACCTTGGCCGCGAAGGTTATTACCACCTCGGCATCCCGCCGTCCGGCGCGCTGGACCAATACGCGTTGAGCGCAGCCAACCACTTGGTGGGCAACCCGGCCGGTGCCGCCGGGCTGGAATGCACGCTGATCGGCCCGGAACTGGAGTTTCAGCAGGACGCCCTGGTGGCGCTGTGCGGTGCGCTGATGTCACCGCGCCTGGACGGCGTGGTGGTGCATCAGGACACCGCGTTTGAAGTGCGCGCCGGGCAGGTGCTGCGCTTTGAATTTCCCAAGGCCGGCGCACGGACTTACCTCGCGGTGGCCGGTGGTATCGACGTGCCGCTGGTATTGGGCAGCCGGTCCACTTACACCCTGGGTGCGTTGGGCGGGTTTCACGGGCGGCGGCTGGTGGAGGGTGATGAATTGCCTGTGGGCGAGCCCAGCGGCAAAGGCCGGGCGGGCAACAGTCTGCCCATGGCGTTGCGCCAATCGGTGGGCGGGGACGTGACGCTGCGGGTGGTGCCGGGGCTGTATTACGAGCGACTGACGCCCGGCGCCAAAATCAGCTTTTTTGCTGAGCCCTGGACGGTCGGCTCGGAGGCTGATCGCATCGGTTATCGCTTCAAGGGCGGTAGCGCGTTGAGCTTTCAGCCACGGGAGCAGCCGTTTGGCGCCGGGTCTGATCCGTCGAACATCGTAGACAGTTGCTACCCCATCGGCTCGATCCAGGTGCCGGCCGGGCTGGAGCCGATCGTGCTGCATCGGGACGCGGTGTCGGGCGGAGGTTACGCGATGATTGGCACGGTGATCAGTGCCGACCTGGATCTGATCGGGCAGATGCAACCTAACCAGCGGGCGGGGTTTGTGGCGGTGACGCTGGAGGAGGCACTGGAGGCGCGGCGGGTGTACAAGAAGCGACTTAAGGTGATGGGTGGGTTGTTTAGCACCTGAAGTCACCACTGAACCAAATGTGGGAGCGGGCTTGCTCGCGAAAGCGGAGTGTCAGTCAATAAGTCTTTGACTGAGCCACCGCATTCGCGAGCAAGCCCGCTCCCACATTTTGATCCGGTTGTGTCAGAACAATTTGGTGAATAGCCAGTACAGGCTACCCGACAACAAAATCGCCGCCGGCAATGTCAGCACCCAGGCCATCAGCAAATTGCGGATGGTCTTCATCTGCAATCCACCCCCGTTCGCCACCATGGTCCCGGCCACACCCGACGACAGCACATGAGTGGTGGACACCGGCAAGCCATACATGTCCGCCGCGCCGATGGTCAGCATCGTCACCATCTCCGCGGAGGCACCCTGGGCGTAGGTCAGGTGGGTCTTGCCGATCTTCTCGCCCACCGTCACCACGATGCGCTTCCAGCCGACCATCGTCCCCAGGCCTAGCGCAATAGCCACCGCGATCTTGACCCACAGTGGGATAAACCGAGTGGCGTTGTCGATCTGTTGCTTGAACAGCTGCAGCTTGTTCTGGGTGTCGGCGTCGAAGTTGCCGACCTTGCCCTTGTCCATCAGGCGGATGGTTTCGCTGGTCAGGTACATGTCGTTACGCACGTTGCCCACGGCCTCGGCCGGTACAGCGGCGAGGGAGCCGTAGCTCTTCACTTCTTCGCCGATATGCCCGGTGATTGAGGCGAGGGCGGGCACCAGTTCCGGCGTGGCTTCCTTGGTGCGGACGTAGGTCGACAAGGTGGCGCGCGAGTCGGCAGGGGCCAGTTGCGGCGCCGCTTTTACCAGGGCCGCCTGGGTCACTTCGGCCACGGCGGCAAACTGCAACGACTCGCCCGCCGGCATGGTGCGGTTCAACGCGTAGGCCATCGGCAGGGTGCCCACCAGGATCAACATGATCAGGCCCATGCCCTTCTGGCCATCGTTGGAGCCGTGGGCGAACGACACACCGGTGCAGGTGACGATCAGCATGCCGCGAATCCACCATGGCGGCGGGGTGTCACCTTTGGGTGCCTTGTACAGCGAACGGTTTTTCACGAAGGCCCGCAGCGCCAGCAACAGCAGGGCGGCGAAGGCGAAGCCGATCAGCGGCGACAGCAGCAGCGCATAACCGATCTTGATCGCCTGGCCCCAGTCCACACCGCTGGTGCCGTCGCGGCCATGCATCAGTGCGTTGGCCACGCCTACACCGATAATCGAGCCGATCAAGGTGTGGGACGACGAAGCCGGCAAACCCAGCCACCAGGTGCCGAGGTTCCACAGGATTGCGGCGATCAACAACGCGAAGATCATCGCAAAGCCGGCGGAGGAGCCGACCTGCAAAATCAGCTCAACCGGCAGCAGGGCGATGATGCCGAACGCCACCGCGCCGCTGGACAGCAGCACACCTAGGAAGTTGAAAAAGCCCGACCACACCACCGCGAAATGCGGCGGCAACGAGTTGGTGTAGATCACCGTGGCCACCGCGTTGGCGGTGTCGTGGAAACCGTTGACGAACTCGAAGCCCAGGGCGATCAACAACGCCACACCCAGCAGCAGGAACGGCGTCCAGGTGGTGACCACCGTGCCCAGTTCGCGCATGTCGTGCATCAGGCTGTAGGCGGTGAACAGCAGGCCCATGGCGAGTACGGCGAAGAAAATGATCACCGTCACCATGCCAGGTTTCTTGTCCAGGCGCGGTTTGGGATCGGCGGTGGAAGCGTGTGCGGAGGCAGTCAGGGAAGGGGTGGCCATGCCGGAGCATCCAGTGTGGGGAGGATGTCGGTCATGATCGTTGCAGAATGTTACAGAGATGCTGCGATAAATCAGTGTTTAGGGAATTGAAGTTGCCGCTGGTCTATAAAACACCGCCGATCAAATGAGGGAGCTGGCTTGCCTGCGATAGCGCTGTATCAGTCACCACCGCTATCGCAGGCAAGCCACACACATTGATCGCATTTCAAATTCAATAATCCTTGCGCTTGCGAAACGCCCAGCGCCCGGCAATCAAGGTAAACGTTGCCACCAGCGCCACCAGAATCCAGAAACCTTCCGGGTCAGTGGAAAGCGGCACGCCACCGACGTTCATGCCAAAAAAACCGGCAATGATGTTGATCGGCAACGCCAGCACCGTGACCACGGTCAGGGTGAACAGCGTACGGTTGCTCTGCTCGTTGAGGTTGGCGGCGATCTCTTCCTGCAACAGCTTGATTCGCTCACCCAACGCCATCAGGTCGTTGATGATCAGCGCGAACTCCTCGGTAGATTTGCGCAACTCCTTCACGTCTTCCTTCTGTAACCATTGCGGCGGGCGGTTGAGCAGCCGCAGCAACGAGCCCGGCTCCAGCGCCAGCAGCCGTTGCAGGCGTACCAGCACCCGGCGCGCGGCGCCCAGTTCGGCGCGGTTGGTGGACAGGCGCGACGACAGCAACTGGTCTTCGATGTGGTCGACGCTAAGGCTGGTCTTGCGCACGATCTGCGTCAGCACTTCGCCCTGGTCCCGCAGTAAATGCACCAACAGTTCCAGCGGCGAGCGAAAGCGCTCGCCGGCCTTCACCGACGAGCGCAGCTTGTCGACCGAGTGCAGCGGTTGCAGGCGCGCGCTGATTAGCAGCCGGCTGCGGGCACACACCCATAAGGTGGAAATGTCTGAAGACACCATGCTGCTGAAGTTGAACACCACGTCGTTGACCACCGCCAGCAACGCCGAGTCCACGTGTTCTATACGGGTGGAGCGCGAGCCTTCGTGCAAGGCTTCGAAGAATTCTTCCGGCAGATTCAGGTGCGCCTGCATCCAGCGCTCGCAGGCGGCGTGGGCCAGGTTCAGGTGCAGCCACAGAAACTCTTCGGGGGCACCGGGTTGCTGCAAGGCCGCCAGGGCGGTGGCTGAGTCAATCTGTTCGCCCTTTTCACCGGGGCGAAAACGAAAACCGTAAAGCAAGCCAAACAGGTCTGAGTCCTGGTGGCTGTGGTCGATGCTGTGGTTCATGGACGCTCGCAGGGAAAGTGCCTGTAGGAGGTTTCACAGGTTCACTTGAGCGCATCATGGCAACAGGATTTGACGGTTTTGTGACGGTTTGCCTGCGCGCTTTTAGAAGAAGGAGGTTGCTTGATGGATCATTCGTCGGTTGGCGCCCGTTGAGAGGGCTCTAGGGTGAGGGATTGACGGCTACCTGTTAGTTTTGACAGTAGAAGTTTCGATGTCTGGGTGGTTGGATTGCTGGGTGTCAATCCGGACTCCAACTTCTAAAGAGGCTTCCCATGGCAAGCTCGCGTGATCTAAAGAAAGTGAAAGTCGCAAGCTCCACTCCGAATAAAGACGGAGTGACCCTTACATTGGGGAATTTTGAGTCGGTGAAAATCACCATACCCAAACCGACCTACGTAGATTTCGGTACGTTCTTCGACTTGTATGTGGGCGGCAGGCTTGTCCATCAAAAAGTCATTCTTCAACCTGAAGACATGCCCGGCAATATCCTGCTCAAGGCATGCGAACTGGGCTGCTGCTGGCAGGTGATTTATTACACGTTGACGCTGGCGACCCATGATCGCAGGACTTCTGAAAAGCTCTATGTACTGGTTGAGTCTAAATAAGAGGGAGTAATGGTCTTGGTCGTCACGAGGCGGGCAAGCTGAAGGTAAACACCGTGCCGTCCTGCTCGTGGGAAGAGACTTCCAGCCGCCCGCCGTGGGCGTCGGCGATCTGCTTGACGATGTACAAACCCAGGCCCAATCCGGCCTGGGGCAGGGCGCCCGTCGGTCGGGAGTAGGGCTGGAACAGCAGCGGCATGGCTTGGTCACTGATCAGCCCAAGGTTTTTCACCGATAACTCAAACGTGCCGGCGTTGACCTGCGCACTGACCTCAACCGGCCCTTCGGGGCTGCCGTGGCTGATGGCGTTGGCCACCAGGTTGGAGAGCAACTGACCCAGCCGCTCGCGGTCGCCTTTCACGCCGTTAAGATTGCCGATGCTGGCGTGGATCAGCCGCTTTGGATGCACGTGCTGCACCTCTTCCACCACGTGCTGCAAGGTGTCTTCCAGCCCCGGGCACTCGCCGATGTTCACCGGGATGCCGCTGCCCATTCGGCCGCGGGCGAAGTCCAGTACGTCCTCCACCAACTGCGAAGCTCGGCGGCCGCTGGCCAGCATGTGCCGCACCAGAGTGTCGGTGGCCGGGTCCGGGTGTTTGCGCAGCAGGCGCTCGGCGCCGACGTTGATCGCGAACAGCGGGTTGCGCAGGTCGTGGCCGAGCACGGCGATGAACTGTTCCCGCAGTTCGGCGGTTTCCCGCTCCTGCTGCAAGTCGGCTTCGGTTTGCTGGAGGCTTTCTTCGGCTTCGATTTGCAGCGACAGCACCCGGGCAAACGACTCCATGGTGGACTGGATGGTGCTGCTGCGCAGTTGCGCCGGATTCGGGTCCAGGGCGCAGATGGTGCCGAAGAAACGCCCGTCGGTGCGGAACACCGGCACCGAGATGTAGCTTTCAAAGTGGTAAATGCGTGGCGTGTGGTGGTCGCGGTACAGCGGGTCTTCGCTGGCTTTGTCGATCACGATCGAGACGTGGGAGCCGCGGATTTCGTGGCACAGGGTGGTGGTCAGGTCCAACTCGCCACCCACGGGCAGGCCGAAGTCCAGTTGGTCGCGCACGGCGCAGGCGGTCCATGAATCGTCGGTGACCCGCGCTACGGCCGCGAAACGCAAGCCGGTCATTTCACTGATCACCTGCAGAATCGCCGGCACAGCGCTGATTCGGCCAATGGTGGCAATGTCGGCGGCTTTTTGCCCCATGGCGCGCGGTCTCGATCCTGATGCTGCTGGCGTTGTGCCTTGGCTGTTGGTTGGGATTCTAGCGAGCTTGGCGGCGTAAGGTACAAATTCGTTCACGCTAATTAGACTATTTGCTCTTCTGGGCGACCAACGCGCATAAAAAAGCCGCGCGGCCCGAAGGCGGCGCGGCGTTTTTTGCGGTTTAACTCAGGTGTCTTGCTTGTTTTCCAGGACTTCACCGGTCTTGGCATCCAGCTTCACGTCCCACTTCACATTGGCGGTGTCACGCAGTTCGGTCTCGTAGACCAGGCGGCCGGCTTTGTCTTCCAGTTCGGTGTCAACGATGGTGGCGCCTTTGTGCTGGGCCACTGCCTTGGCGTTGAGCTTTTCGAAATCCATGATGGCGCCGGACTTGAGCAGGCTCGGAATATGGTCCGGGCGAACATCGGCCTGGGCGAAACCTGCAGTAAGCGTCAGGGCGGTAGCAGCGAACAGAGCGGTCAGGTTTTTCATGGTGTATTCCTTGGGGTGAGCTGTTTAAGTGGGATCAGGTTAACCAGCGCAACTTAACTCTCCCTTAAAATTGCGCCGTTTGTTCAATCGGCGGCGAGTGCGGGGTTTCATGCTGGCGTCTCAATCATGGGAGGCACAGATGAAACAGTTAATGGCTTGGGCCTACGCGCCCTTGTTCTGGGTGGGCTTTATCGGCTGGGCGCTGTGGCTGATACAGGTGAATGCGCCGCAATGGCTGGCACTGGTATTTGTCTGCGCGGTGGTGGTGTCGTTTATTGCTGAGTGGTGGTTGCCCTATGAGCCGCAGTGGAATCGCAACCAAGGTGATCGTTGTCGCGACTTGATTCATGCGTTGGTCAATGAAGGTCTTAATGCAGCGGGCTTGTTGATCTTGCCGGTGTTGACCGCGTTGCTGGCCGTTGACGGCGTATGGCCGCGGGCATGGCCGCTCTGGGCGCAATTGCTGCTGGCGATTGTCATTGCCGATGCGGGCATCACCCTGATGCATTACGCCAGCCACCGAGTCGCCGCCTTGTGGCGCCTGCATGCGGTGCATCACAGCGTGCAGCGGTTGTACGGTTTCAATGGCTTGATGAAGCATCCGTTGCACCAGATGCTCGAAGCCACGGCCGGGTTGGCGCCGTTGATCCTGCTGGGCATTCCCACTGAGGTGGCGCTGCTGTTGGCCCTGGCGATTGCCGTGCAGTTGCTGTTGCAGCATTCCAATGTCGACATGCGCCTGGGGCCGCTGCGCCGGGTGTTTGCCTGGGCGCCGGTGCATCGTTTTCATCACATGAAATACGGCCGGGCGGGGGATGTGAATTTCGGCTTGTTTTTCAATTTGTGGGATTGGCTGTTGGGCACGGCGTTTTACAGCCATGACTATCGAATGGGGCAGGGCGATCTGGGGATTGGCAGCCGGCCGGATTTTCCGCGTGATTACGTGGCGCAGTTGCGCGACCCCTTCAGGGCTGTGCGATTGAGCAAGGAGCCGCCGGTTCCCACCGACCTACTGTAGGAGCGAGCTTGCTCGCGAAAAACCTGAGGGCACCGCGTTCATTCAGGATACTCGCGTCATCGTTAACGACCTTCGCGAGCAAGCGCTCCTACAGTGGGAGCAGTGTCAGTTGCAGGTTGCGCAACGACGCCCCGGCCGTGACGCCAAATAGCTGCATCATGGTCCGGGAAAAATGCGCCGAATCGGCGAACCCGGCGCCATGGGCGGCCTCGGTCAAGGTGCTGCCGCCGAGCGCCAGTCCCAGCGCCACACGCAAGCGCCGCCACAGCACCAGGCGGCGCACCGGCAAACCCAGTTGGTTGGCGAACAAACGCTCCAGTTGGCTCAACGAAACGTGTGCCGCCTGGGCCAGCGCTTGGGCCGAGACCTTGCCGCTCAGTTGCTGATCCAGCGCCAGCAGTGCGCGTTCCACCCGGGCATCTTCCAGTGCGCGTCTCGGCAGTTGGCGTAGCGTGCGGTCGAGTGCTTCCAGGGACAGTTCACTCTCGGCCAGGGCGGCCTGCAAAGGGTCGAGGTCAAACGCGCCGGGTTCGGCATACACCATCAACACCTCTCCGTCGGCGTGGAGGATGGCGTGGGGCATTCTTGAAGGGATAAACAGGCGATGGGCCGTGGTGACACGGCCATCGAGGCTGGCCGTGATCGGCCCGCCCGGGGAGAACATCAACTGATGGGCATAGTGCGCATGGGGCGCGGTGCGCCCTGGAATACCCAGGATCAGCCCGTAATCAGGCCCCAGCCACAGGCGACCTGACCATTCGGGAGTCACTCAGTAACCGTTGTCCTGCAGCAGGTCGGCCACACTCGAGGACGGCCAGCGCTTGTAGTACTTCAGCAGTTCGGCGGCGCGGTTGGTGAAGATGCCATCGACGCCGGCTTTCATCACCTTGTCGAAGTCCACCGGCTCATCCACGGTATACACGTGCACCAGCAGGCCCTTGTCGTGGGTCAACTGGTTCATCTCGGGTTTGACCAGGTCGGAATAGCTCTGGTCGCCCAGGTTGGTCAACTGCGCCGAAGGGCCGGTACCGATGGCGCCCAGGCTCTTGGCCTCGTCGACCCATTTTTCGAACTCGGCGGCGTCCTTGGGTTCTTGCTTGGCGTAGTAGGCGGCTTTGGTTGGCTCGCCGGACTCGGCGAAGGTCACCTTGGATTTTGGCTCAATGCTGCCTTCACCGACCCACAACAGCAGGATTTTCGGGGTGTTGGGCATCTCTTTTTGCAGTTCTTTCAGGCTGTCCTTTTCAAAGGTTTGCAGCACTACGCGGCCCTTGCCCTGGCCGACGCCGATGTTTTTCTGGGCCTGGTTGGAGCCGGTGGAGCTCAACCAGCCTTTATCCAGCAGCTTGTTCTTCAGGTCGGCTTCGATACCCGGGAATTGCTTTGGCTCTTTGGTTTCGATGTACAGGCCGGGCTTGTGCTGCGGGTTGCCTTCGGCGATCTTGATGATTTCGTCCAGGCTCAGGATTTTCAAGCCGACGAAGCCAGGGCGGGCGCGATCCGGGTAGGCGGCGTTGAACCAGCTGCCGGCGTCCAGGGTTTTAAGCTCGGCCCAGGTGAACTCGTTGGCCGGGCTGTCCTTGCGCTCTGGGAATTTGGTGGCCACGTCGGTGGTGCGTTGCAGGTTGTTGTCATGCAGGGCAAACAGCACGCCGTCCTTGCTGCGCTGCAGGTCCATTTCCAGGTAGTCGGCCCCCAGGTCGCGCGCGACTTTGTAGGCGGCGGCAGTGGATTCCGGTGCATCGAAGGAGGCGCCACGGTGGGCAATCACCGCGGGGTGCGGAATGCCTTCGTTGGTGGCCAATTCGGTAGGGCTGATCGGGCTTGCCGCCTGTGCGTGGCCAAGGCCCAGCATCAGGGCCAGCAGCAGGGCACTCTTGGTAAACGTGACAGGCATAAGCGAAGTCCTTTCGTGGAGGTAACTTTGAGAAGGGCTCCTTTTTAACAATTGCTTGCGAATGGCGCTATCACCAAACCGACATTAACGTGTTCACGGGCCATTTTTCTGCACTTTTGTGCTGTGCCATGCAGTACTCTTGCCATCAGCTGCCCCATCAGAGGGCAGATTATCTGCCACGCGTGTAAACCATCTTTCCAGTCCAAACAGGACTTTTCAGTGAGGTTTACCATGCGCATCACCTCCGAGCTTATCTGCCAGGCCGCCGACCAACTCCACGGTTTTGTCGGCCTGAACCGCAAGACCCACCAGTACATCGTCCGTTTCAGCGAAGACGCCTTCGGCATGGACGTGGCCGACGACGGCATCATCCCAACCTCCGAGTTTGTCTGGCAGCCGGTTGACGAGCAGGCCATGACTTTGTCCCGCGAGCGGATCCAGTTGTTGCTGGACCAGAACATCGACGACCGCATCAACATCACGGAACCGCTGCGGGTGTACATGCGCCGGGTGGAAATCCCACAGATCAGTGCGGTGCGCAGTCTGGTCAGCTGAGTGCACGCCGTCACTGCGTTGAGGGCTGTTGTGGCGAGGGGGCTTGTCCCCCGTTGGGCTGCGCAGCAGACCCAAAAAAAGCGGGAGCGCTGCGCACTGGAGCGCCAGCCCGGTCCAACGGGGGACAAGCCCCCTCGCCACAGGAAAAGCACCCTTACAACAAGACAAGCCCCTCCCAACAGGACAAACCCTTTCATCCCCGGGGCAAACCCCGTCATCAAACAGGTTGATGTTTCACCGCTCGAACGCGTAAGACCGCTCCACCTTGCACACCCGCGTATGGCACGCCGAGTACCAGGTGGAGCGCCCCTGTTCGCGCACTTCGGTGTGTTCGGCGTGCTGCTTCCAAGCCTGGATCGCGGCTTCGCTGTTCCAGTAGGACACGGTGATGCCCAGGCCATCTTCCCCGCGCGCCGATTCCACGCCGAGAAAGCCAGGCTGTTGCCGGGCCAGTTCCAGCATGCGGTCGGCGGCTTGTCCGTAGCCGTTGTCGCCTTCAGTACGCAGGGAACTGAAGATCACTGCGTAGTACGGCGGCTTGGGTGTTTTGGCGATCATACGCAGGCCTTCAGCAGTGCAACTGCCAGCGGCGGTGTGATGCCTTTGAGGGCCGCACGTTCCGGCTGGAACAGCGTGGCGACAAAAAACGGATGGTCCAGCAGCTCCACCGCCCGCAAGTCGCCCGCCGAGTCATGGCCGCTGGCAATCAGGTCGGCTTCCAGCAATGCACTTTCGAAGTCTGGATTGATGCCATAGCGGCAACGGTAGCCTTCATGGATATCCAGGGTGGCGTAGGCCTCGGCGATGCGGGTATAGGCCATCAAGCGGATGGTGTCAGTCGCTTCCACCAGCGCACAGGTCAGTGGCGTAAGCACTGCGCGCGGCGAGTCGGGGGCCAATTCGCCGTGTTCTGCGTCGGCCCAGCCCAGCACATTGCGGGCATATTCCAGCACCGCGTGTTGAAAACCGCCGCAGGTGCCGAGGAAAGGGCGCTGCTGTTCGCGGGCATAACGGATGGCCAGCAGGGCGCCGTCGAGGTCACGGTAAGGGCTGGCGGGGACGCACCAGAAGCCATCGTAGTGCTGCAATTGGTCGGTGGATTTGATCGTGTCGGTGGCCAGCCAGTCGAACCGCACCGTCAGGCCCAACGCCGCGCCGGCCTGTTGCAACGCCAAGGGAATGGCCAGGTGGGCGGTGACTTGTGCATCGTAGTCGCCGATCAGGGCCAGGTGCAGGGTGGTTCTATTCATCGAGGGTATCCGTGGCTTGTTGAGTCCTGGCGCTCACTATAGATTGGCGTGCACGCAATCAATATTGGCGTTAGCCCACATGTTCAATGCAGCGACGCACTATCAGATTGATTACTCCGACCTTTCCCTGGTCCTCGCGTTGGTGCGAGGCGGCACGCTCGCCCGTGCAGCGGGGTTGCTGCGGGTGGATGTGTCGACGGTGTTTCGCGCGGTGCGGCGGCTGGAGGCGGCGCTGGGCCAGACACTGTTCGAAAAGAGCCGCGCCGGCTACCTGCCCACCACCTTGGCCACCACCCTCGCCGAACAGGCTGAACGTGCCGAACAAGCACTGGAAGCGGCACGTGTGGGGGTCGAGCAGGGCGGTGAAGTGATCAGCGGCACGGTGCGCCTGACGTGCACGGATTCGGTGCTGCAGTCACTGTTGCTGCCGGCCCTGGCGCAGTTCATGCCCGGCTACCCCGCGCTGACCCTGGAGCTGAGCACCTCCAATGACTTTGCCAACCTCAGCCGCCGCGACGCGGATATCGCCTTGCGCCTGACCAAGGCTCCCCCCGAACATCTGGTAGGACGTTGCCTGGGCACGGTGTCGTATCGAGTGTGTGCCAGCGCCGACTATGCCCGCCAGCATGCAGGCAAGGAGCTGGCCGCCCTGAGCTGGATCGCGCCGGATGACTTCCTGCCGGATCATCCCACCGTCACCTGGCGGCGCCAGCACTTGCCTGGAGTGATGCCGGCCTATCGCTGCAACAGCATGGTCTCGGTGACCGAACTGGTGCGCGCGGGACTCGGTGTCGCCGCGTTGCCGGATTACTTGCTGGGCGCCGGCCTGCAACCATTGAGCCCTCCGCTGGTGGGGCACGACACCGCCCTGTGGCTGCTCACGCGCCCCGATTGCCGGGCGTTGCGCTCGGTGGTCACGTTATTTGATCAGTTGGGCCAGCATGTGCGGTTGCCGGAGCACTGACTGTGGGAGCTGGCTTGCCTGCGATACAGGCGCTGCGGTGCGTCAGGCAAACCGCGGTGATGCAATCGCAGGCAAGCCAGCTCCCACATTGGATGCGTGGGAGGGCTAGGCCTTGCGCACGAATTGGTCGTGCATCTCGCTGGTCAGCCCTTCGATGCGTTCGGTCAGTTGCTTGGTCATCTCGGTGAGTTTGGTGTTCTGTTCCAGCAGTTCCAGCAACTGCTTGGTGGTCTGCGCCGCCTGGGCCTGGCGTTCGGTGTTGGCCACGGCCAGGGCTTCGCGGTGCTGGGCGTCGGCGTCGGACTGGGCCTTGTCCCGTGCGGCCTGGCGGGTTTGGGCCAGCAGAATCAAAGGCGCGGCATAGGCCGATTGCAGGCTGAACGCCAGGTTCAAGAGAATGAACGGATACACGTCAAAGTGCGTGATGCCGGTCACGTTGAGCACCACCCACAAAATCACGATTGCCGTTTGCGCCCCCAGGAACGTCGGCGTGCCAAAGAAGCGCGCGAAGGCTTCGGCTTTCAGCGCAAAAGTGTCGTTGCCAAACGTCGGCGCGAGATGGGCGTGTTTACGGTGAAAACGCAGATGGTCAACGTGGGCTTCAGGTTTATCCGGGGTCATGGCGGGCTCGAATCCGTGGCGTAAGACAAGCCACCACTATAGACCGAGCCCTTGACCGGGCACATGAAGAAGCCTGTCGCTTACCGGTTACCCCGTTCATTGGCAAATGCACTCACAGCCTGCACCGCCTCGCTGGCGCCTTCGCGAATCTGCAGGATCACCGTGCCGGCCTGGTTGGCCAGCTCCACGCCCTGGGCGGCGCGATCGCGGGTACCGTCCATGCTGTCGATGGCCTGGCGGGTTTCGGTCTGGATCATCTCGATCATCGAGGAAATCTCCGCCGTTGAACCGCTGGTGCGCGCCGCCAACTGCCGGACCTCATCGGCCACCACCGCAAAGCCGCGCCCTTGTTCGCCGGCGCGCGCTGCTTCGATGGCAGCGTTCAAGGCCAGCAGGTTGGTCTGGTCGGCAATCCCGCGGATGGTGTTGACGATGGCGGTGATCTGCTGCGAACGCTCGCCCAGCTTGGCGATCAGCGCGGAAGAACCGTCGATGTTGGCGGCAATCTCACGCATGCCCGTGGCGGTCTGCTGGATCACCTCGGCGCCTTTTTCGGCGATGTCTCGGGTTTGCAGCGAGATGTGATAAGCCTGGGTCGCGCTTTGCGCATCGGCGGCGTGTTTCTCCACCATGGCCGTGACGTCGGAGGCGTACTTCACCACCTTGCACAGGCGTCCGCTGGCGTCGTACACCGGGTTGTAGTTGGCTTCCAGCCACAGGACCTGGCCGTTTTTATCAATGCGTTCGAACTGGCCGTTGAACAGCTCACCCTGGTTCAGCCGTCGCCAGAAATCACTGTAGGCGCTGCTGTTGGCCAGCTCGGGTTTGCAGAACATGCGGTGATGTTTGCCCTGGACTTGAGCCAGGGTATAGCCCATGCGATGCAGGAAATTCTGGTTGGCGCTGATGATGGTGCCGTCGAGGTTGAATTCGATCACCGCCATGGCGCGGTCGATGGCCTGCAACTTGGCGTTGGCTTCGCTCTCGGCCTGCATTTTCGGGGTGACGTCCATGGCGTACTTCACCACTTTTACCACGCTGCCGGATTCGTCACGCACGGGGTTGTAGCTGGCCTCCAGCCAGATCGGCTGGCCGCTGCTGGTGATTCGTTCAAAGGTGCCGGACTGGAACTGGCCGTTGCGCAGTTGCGTCCACAGCTGGCCGTATTCGGCGCTGCGGGCAAAGGCCGGGGTACAGAACAGGCGGTGGGACTGGCCCACGACTTGATCGGCGTTGTAACCCATGGCCTTGAGAAAGTTCTCGTTGGCCCGCAGGACCGTGCCTTGCAGATCGAATTCGATCACCGCCATGGAACGGTCTATGGCTTCGAGAAGGCTGGCTTGCTGGGCAATGGTGGCTTGCAAGGTACTGATGGTTTTTTTATGGGCGTTGAATAGCATGGTCGTGTGCTCGGGGGAAGCAAGCGTCAGGGGTATCCATGGGGGCGCCTGCCACCGTATGGCTTAAGCCTACGGCAAACGTGCTCATTGCCAGCTTCCTTGTGCTGACAGAGGGGTGGAACAGCGGGTTCTGAGTCGTTATGGGGGCAAGAAGTTCTATAGTCGCCGACCAATGGCGGCATTATGCTATCGCTTGGAGATGGTCGCGTTTAATTCAGACGAGGTGCAGTCGCCGGGATTCAGGCGCTATGGGCGACCACATAGTCGCTGACATTCACCCGGTTACGGCCGGTGTCCTTGGCCGCATACAGCGCGCGGTCCGCCGCGTTGAGCCACATGGCCGCGTCGGTGAAGGCCGGTTGGAACGAAGCCAGGCCGATGCTCAGGCTGACCCGCAGCTCGGGGATTTCCGGATGACGGTAGTTGCTGAACACTTCGCGCATGCGCTCCATGACTTGCGCCGCTTGCTCCAGAGGCATGTCCGGAAGAATCACACAGAATTCGTCGCCGCCGTAACGCCCGGCCAGGTCGTTTTCCCGCAGGTTGCGACGCAGTTCCAGGCTCAGTTGGCGCAGGACCTGGTCACCGATGATGTGCCCGTAGCTGTCGTTGATTTGCTTGAAGTGGTCGATATCGATCAGCGCGATGGTGGCGTGGGCATTTTGTTGCTGGCACTTGTGAAACTTCAGGTGCAGCAGGTCTTTCCACGAGCCGTGATTGAGCAGGCCGGTAAGGCTGTCGGTGCGGCTCAGGGCGCTCAGGGCACGTTTGTGTTCCGACAACTTGATCGCCAGGCGGTAGCAAACCATGCCCAGGGCCATGGGATACAACGTCAGCATCGGCAGGCAAGCGTAGACCTGGACCAGGCTGACGCTGGGATTGAACCTGACTCCGAATAACAGCCATGCCACGCCGATGCCCGCCAGTTGCGCCACGATGCCGTGGAGAAACAGGCGTTTGCCGCCGGCGGCGACGTTGTTCATGGTCATCATCGACAGGATGGTCACGGCGGTAAGGGGCGTGAACTGCGTGGTGGCAGCCCAAAACCCGCCGAGCAGCGAGTCGTAGAGCAGGTTTCGTCGCTCAGCCTTGTAGGGGAAGTCGGAACGGGTCGAGAGTTGATAGGCCAGGTGGGCCCAGCCAAATCCGTTGAACAGCAGCAACGCCCAGACCCAACCTGGCATTTGCAGTGGGTAAAGCGCAGCGATGACGCTGATGCAGCCGATGCCCAAGCCGATGATCCTTGGCTTGTAGATACGTCTGGCAAATGACAGCCCTTTGCCTCGTTGGTTTTCCATAAATTCCTGGGTCGATTCTTTTTTTCGCAGGTACAACGGCACACGTGATCGGGAAAACCACTGGTCGGATAATCCGTGTGAATATTGTCAGTTATTCCCGTGGGAATAATCAGTGTCCTTCTAGGCCATTTGCAAAGGACACACGCCGAATCAGCAAAAAACGACCCTGGATGTCGTTCCTGCAACAGATCAGTGCTGCGGCACGACCTCATAACCCGCCAGGAACAGGTCGATGGCCGACTCGATGACGTCCGCCTGAGCGGCGGCGTCCAGGGTCGGCTGGCCCAGGGTGATCTGTGGCCAGAAGGCGAAAGCCTTGAGGAGGCTTTGCACTTGGTGGGCGGCGAAGCATGGGTCGGTGCAGCTCAACCGGCCATCTTCCTGAGCGGCGCGCACCCATTGGGTGAACCCTTCTTCGCGCTTGCTCAGGCGGTTGACCATGTCCTGGGCGCGTTCCGGCGAGTGGATGGTGGCGGCAATCGCCACACGGGCCAGGTCGAGGAAGTTGGCGTCCGACATCATCGTCATCTTGGCTTGCAGCAACCCGCGCAATTGCTCGCGCAACGGGCGGTCGCTGGCGTAGCTGACGTCCAGTTGCGCAACGCTGCTGGCCCACAGTTGGTGCAGGATCTCGGCGAACAGCTCTTCCTTGCTCGGAAAGTGGTTGTACACCGTGCGCTTGGAAACCCCCGCAGTGGCGGCGATCTTGTCCATGCTGGTGACCTCGAAACCGTTGTCGCGAAACTCGGCGATGGCGGCTGCCACGATGGCTTCGCGTTTACGGTCGGTGAGGCGCTGAGGTGCAGTCATGGGGGATTTCGGCTCTGAAAGGAAAATTACACTCGGTAGTTTACTTGCTCACGGTTTTGTTGCAATCTAGAAACTACACTGTGCAGTGTAACTTTTAGAGCAGTCTGCAGGAGTTCCTCGGTAATGGCCACGATCTCAACCCGTCTCGACAGTTCTTCTTCAGCGCCCAAGTCTTCCGAACAGCAGCAAGGTCACTTCACCAATCAGAAGCCCATCCAGCATGGCGGCTTGGGCAAGACCTTGGGCATCATGTGGAAGATGCTCTTCCAGAAGCCCCGCAGCACCCGGCCGGTGGGTGAGATCCCGGTGCAACCGCTGACCCGTGAGCAACTGTTTGCCGCCCCCGACCACAGCGTGTTCCGCCTTGGGCACTCCACGGTGCTGCTGAAAATGCGCGGCAAGTTCTGGCTGACCGACCCGGTGTTCGCCGAGCGCGCATCGCCGTTCAGTTGGGCCGGTCCCAAGCGCTTCCATCAGCCGCCAATCAGCCTTGAGGACTTGCCGCCGATCGAGGCGGTGATTCTTTCCCACAATCACTACGACCATCTGGACCACAAGGCGGTGGTGCAACTGGCGGACAAGACCCGCTATTTCCTCGCGCCCCTGGGCGTGGGCGATACGCTGGTCAAGTGGGGTGTAGACCCCAGCAAGGTGCGGCAGCTGGATTGGTGGCAGGGCACTGAAGTCGACGGGATTCGTTTTGTTTCCACACCGGCCCAGCACTTTTCCGGACGTGGCCTGTTCGACGGTAACCAGACGCTGTGGTGCTCGTGGGTGATGATCGACGGCCCACGGCGGGTCTTCTTCAGCGGCGATACTGGCTATTTCGAGGGCTTCAAGCGCATCGGCGAGCAGTACGGACCCTTTGATCTGACCCTCATGGAAACCGGTGCTTACAACGTCGACTGGCCCCACGTTCACATGCAACCGGAAGAAACCCTGCAGGCGCATATCGACCTGAAGGGCCGCTGGCTGCTGCCGATCCACAACGGCACTTTCGACCTGGCGTTTCACGCATGGCATGAACCGTTCGACCGCATCATGGCGTTGGCGTGGGAGCGTAATGTGTCGATCACCACGCCGGCGATGGGGCAGGCGTTCATGCTCAATCAGCCAGAGCGCGGGCAGGCCTGGTGGCTGGAAGTCGAGCATGTGGGTAACGAGCAACACGTCGGCGGGTGATAGCTATTTGGATGCAATCTCGCCGCTGAGTTGCAGGCTGTTTCCGACCTACAGCCGTCCGGATAAAAGGATGCAATCATCCCTCGAAAACCAGTTTCGAGGCGTGGGCGTATATGGACGACAAGAGTAGGAAGGTGACAGCGTCGGGCTCGCTGTGTCTGTTCAAGCAGTCAGTCTTGGGGGACGGTTCTGTTCCCCCTGCTTGCGCCCCGACCGTCAGCAAGGGCGTCGTGTTTGGCACTGATACTGGCGGTGCGATCGTCAGTTCCAGCGCTCACCAGAGCGGTCTGGAGTTTGACTCCCCGAATGGCTACGGCCCCAGGTTTGACATCCCCGGGCCCATGATGCGCACCGTGCGCGACCCCTCGTTATCACTGATCGCCCTCAGCGGCATCGACCCTGAAGGGCCGGTGATGGTGGAGATCCCACCGGTCGCCGATTCGGGTCATCTGATAAACACACCGCCCTTGGCCGGCAGCCGCATTGGTTTTGCGAGTGAATATGTTGCAGGCGATGTTCGGGAAACGATCAAACACAGCGCGCACTTTGCTCAAGTACTGAACGTGCTGCGCACAGCCGGTGCGGAGTTGGTGCCCGTGTATGCGCGGCTGACGGATGACACGGGCCATTTCACCCTGCATCCCGGCAACGAGATTAACGACCGGGTCACGGAAAATCGGCTGGATGGGTTGGTGTCCGATGCGCAAAGTGCTGCCTTTCATCAAGCAGCCACTGCGGGTAACCCAAGCTTTCGCGTACCCGTCGGCACCGATGCCGACGGGGTTTCGAGGGTTATCTGGTTCTATGGCGCGCACTGGTCTGGAGCTCGTCTGGCGGCGTTAGCGCGAGGCTGCCAGCAGGTTTTGGAACGGCTTTAAGTGCCTACGTCACGGCGAGAGTGATCGTACGCGGCGGCAAGAGTTAGCCCCGAGTCATTGAGTGACCCGCTTCTTAGACTGAGGCAGGGATATCGAACGGTATTCCCAACATTCAGACAGGTGGGGAGTCATTTATGATCGGACCAGGTTTGGGCGCAGGATGGGCAGCAGGGCTTTTCGATGCGGTGGTGAACCCGCCGCAGGCCTACAGGAGTGCCGACGATTTGGCGGCGGACATGAGCAGGCCCAATGGAGCCAGTTCCGATTCGGTGGTGAGGGATTCACTGAAGCTGATCGCCAACATGGACAAGGGTTTGCAGGGCGGCAATGCGTTCATTGAAATCAACCCTGACGCTCGTTTTAAAGCCCGTGCACTGGATCAGGAAAGGGCCGAAGGCAGAGTGCGCGGGCCGTTGCACGGCGTTCCGATAGCGCTCAAAGATGTGTTCGAAACCAGCGACAAGATGCAGACCAGCGCTGGCTCCATGGCGCTGGTGGGCAGGCCCGCTTCAAAGAATGCCAAGGTGGTGGACAACCTGCTGAAGGCCGGCGTGGTGATTATTGGAAAAACCAACATGAGCGAGTTGTCCAATTTTCGCTCTGAGGCGCCGATTGATGGTTGGAGCTCCAGGGGCGGTTTGACCCTCAACCCGCATCGGTTGGATGGCCAGGCAGCGGGTTCGAGTACAGGCTCTGCCGTAGCCGTTGCTCAAGGGATCGTGCCCTTGGCATTGGGGGTGGAAACCAATGGATCAATCATCACGCCGGCAGCGTTCAACGGTGTTGTCGGTTTCAAACCGAGCGAAGGATTGGTGAGCACCGACGGGGTGATGACCAGTTCTCGCCAGGATACGGTGGGCACCTTCACCCGCAACGTGCGTGATGCGGCGCAGGCACTGGATGCGATGACTGATACCAACCTCTATACCCAGGGGATCAGGCCTGAGGCCTTGGTGGGCAAGCGCATTGGCTATACGCCGTTGCCTGAATTAACGGCAGAAGACGCCAGCAACCCTGCCAAAAAAGCCGACAGGCAGCACTTTGAGGATGCCATCGCGCTGCTGCGGGCCAACGGCGCGACATTGGTACCCGTGAATCAACTGGGTGAAAGCGTGTCGCACGAAACGTATGAAAAATATAACGCCGCTTTGTTTTCGGACGTTAAACACCAGCTTGAGGCCTATCTGGCCGGACGGGCAGGCTTGCCGGTGAAGTCGCTGTCCGAATTGATTGAATTCAACGAGCGCAACAGCCGTCCGGGTGAGCCTGACCAACAGATGCTCACCATGATCAACGAGATGGACATCAGTGATGAGGAGCGTAATAAGTTATGGGCTGCCATCGGCCCGATTTTCAAAAGCGCCATCGATAAGCCGCTGACCGACCATAAGCTTGATGCGATCGTGTCCAACTTTCGCTCGTACAGCTACTACTATTCGGCGGCGGCCGGTTCTCCCGGTATTTCCATGCCATCGGGCATGGACGACGAAGGGATGCCAACAGCCGTTCACTTCTCTGGCGCAAATTTGAGCGAAGCCACATTGCTTTCGGTCGCCTACGGGTATGAGCAGGCTTCCCAGGCAATCAGGAAGCCTGCATTTACACCCGGCCTGCGCTAGCCCGGATTACTTCAATCCATAGCGAGCGGCAGGTTCACGGTGCGACAGGTTCGGGCCCAGGGCCAACCGGGCGCTTTCGTAGGTGTCCCAATCTGCGCTGTCCGGCAGGGACGGAATCGTCACGGCCTCGCCTTGGGCCAGGCCGGCGAGGGCTGCGTCCACCAGGTTTTCCGTGGTCATTACCATGGTTTCCGGCAGGTTGGTTACCGGCAGGCCGGCGATGTCCCAGAACTCCGTGGCAGTGGCGCCCGGCAGCACCACCTGGACCACCACGCCCTTGTCGCTTAGCTCATGCTGCAACGATTCGCTGAAGGCCTGCACAAACGCCTTGGTGCCGCCATATACCCCGTTCAGCACTTTGGGCGCGAGGGCGACAATCGAGCCAATGTTGATAATCGTGCCGCGGCCCTGGGCGACAAAGTTGGTTGCCGCCGCTTTGGCCAGGCGGGTCAGCGCCAGCACGTTAAGCAGAATCATCGCGTCCATTTTGTCGGCATCCGACTCCAGCAGCGAAGCTGTGGCGCCCACTCCGGCATTATTCAACAGCAGGCTGATGCGGCTGTCGTCCTGCGCGAGCTGGGCAATACGCGCCAAATCGGCCGGCAGATTGAGATCGGCCGCTATCACTTCAACGTCGCGTTGGGTGCTGGCTTTCAAGCGTGTTGCCAACTGCTCCAAGCGTTGCTGGTTGCGGGCCACCAGAATCAGATCGTAGCCAGCGTTGGCCAAGCGGTCGGCATACACCGCGCCAATTCCTGACGAAGCACCGGTAATCAGGGCATAACCTTTGTGTTGCGACATGGCAGTTGCTCCAAATGGCCGGGAAGGGGATCGGCCTTGTTGGAACCAAGATTATGGGTGTAATGTATTGGCTGCAATGTCATATATCCCTCCTTTAGAGACATGAGGTTTGGCCATGGTGTCCGTCGGTATCGTGCTGTTTCCCGGTTTCCAGGTGCTGAGCCTGTCCACCAGCAGTGTGTTCGAATTTGCCAACTTCGTAGTCGGACGACCGTTCTACCGCGTGGATTTGCTGTCGGAGCTTGGCGGGCCGATCAAAAGCTCCATGGGCTTTGCCATTGATAGCCTGGCATTCGGGCAGCAGGACTACGACACGATCGTGGTGCTGGGGGATAACGAATTACTCGAGCCCACCCCTGGCATGGTGGCGTATCTACAAGCGTCGTTGACGGCGTCGCGCCGGGTTACGTCGGCCTGTACCGGTTCGTTTCACCTGGCAGCGGCCGGGCTGTTGGAGGGGCGCAAGGCAACCACCCACTGGTACCACGCCATGACGTTTCGCCAGCGCTACCCCAACGTGAGGCTGGAGGAAGACCGGATCTTCACCGTCGACGGTCCGCTCTGGACATCTGCCGGGATGACCGCCTGCATCGACTTGGCCCTGGCGTTGGTAGAGCACGACCTGGGCGTGGAAGTGGCCCGCGACGTGGCGAAAAAACTGGTGGTCTACCATCGCCGTGCCGGTGGCCAGTCGCAGTTCTCGGCGTTGCTGGAACTGGACCCCAAGTCCGACCGCGTACAAACCGCCCTGGCCTGGGCCAAAGGGCACTTGCGCGAGGACCTCTCGGTAGAGCAACTAGCCGAAGCGGCACACCTCAGTCCGCGCCAATTCAGCCGACTGTTCCGCGCCGAAACCGGCCAATCCCCGGCCAAGGCGGTGGAACACCTGCGCATTGAAGCTGCGCGCTTGATGCTCGAATCCGGCAGCCATTCCATCGACGTCGTCGCCCGGGAGACAGGCTTCGGTGACCCGGAGCGCATGCGTCGAGCCTTCCTGCGAGCGTTTGGCCAGCCGCCACAGATGATCCGTCGGGCGTTGCAGTTGCAAGCGTGAGTTGATGGCCTTGCGCGCTACGCACCATTGGGCTGAGGTGTTGTTGGGTCAATGGATGCCGCTGTTGAATCCAGAAACCGGGAGATGATCCCTTTGGCAGCCGGTTGTGCCGGAGTGCTGGCGCGGCCCCGCACACTCATCCCCCACCCCGGCGCAAACCCCGGGAAAAACACCAACCCTTCAGCCTCCAGCCGAAACGCCACACTCAGGCGGACTCCATCGTCTACATCGCCATGGCTTTCAAAACGTTGAAGGGCGTCCACTTCCACATCTGCTTCCCGGGCCAGGTCTTCCCGGCTCCAGCCGAGCATCAGGCGGGCCTGGACACTGTGCCGTGGCGTGAATTGATGAAGGACGATCTGCTCTTCTACGGTGCTGCTCATTGCCAGAGAGGACATGGGCTTTCTCCAGGTTCGACGGGGGAGGGCAAACTATACTGTGTTTTTGTACAGTTGTTTCTACCGCTCATCAACTGGATTTTTTCGAGAGGGTTGCCCCTGCTCTATTTCGCTCCTTCCAGGTAAGTGCTCGGCGACTGGCCAAGCACTCGCCGGAACATGCTGGAAAATGCCGCCGGGTTTTCATAGCCCAGGTCCAGGGCGATCCGGGTGATGGTTTCGCCGCTGGCCAGGCGTGCCAGGGCCTGCACCACGCAGGCTCGTTGGCGCCATTGCACGAAACTCAAGCCGGTTTGTTGGCGAAAGTGCCGGCTGAAGGTGCGTAGGCTCAGGTGCGATTGTTCGGCCCATTGAAGCGGCGACTGGTGCACGTCCGGCCGCTGCAGAAACACCAGGCACAGGGCAAGCAGGCGTGGGTCCTCCGGCAGCGGGATATGCAGGGGCAAGTGCGTGGCGCGGGCGAGTTCATGCAACAGCAGGCTGACCAGCGTACCGTCGCGGCCGGCCTCGTCGTATTCCAGCGGCATCTCCACCGCCTCCATCAGCAACTGGCGCATCAGTGGTGAAACGCTGATGACGTGGCAGTTGGCACTCAAGTCGGTGACGACGTGTGGTTCGATATACAGGCTGCGCGTCGATACACCGATCATCAGCACTTCATGGGGCACCTGGGCGGGAATCCACACCGCACGCTGGGGCGGCACAACCCAATTGCCTTCCTGAGTGCTGACCTGCATCACCCCGGTGGCGCCATACAACAACTGCCCGCGCCGATGGCTGTGGCGCTTGAGCAGATAGCCGTGGGGATAGTCGGTGCCGATCGCCACGACCGTTCGCGGTGTCAGGTCCAGTTGAGCGATGGAAACGTTGCGCATGGAGCTGATTCCGGAAGTGGCAATATCTCGCATAGTATTGGCCGACTTTCGCAAGCGGGCCAAGCCTTGAATCTCTATCGTCGACAGCTCTCCCTGATGCTGAAGGCGATACTTGATGTTCTATCTATTACTGGCGCTGTTCGGCTGCATGACCGGCGTGACTGCTGTGCTGTTCGGCTTCGGCGGCGGGTTCGTGGTGGTGCCGTTGCTGTACGGCATGCTCAAGCTCAGCCACGACGCGGGCGTGAGTGCATCGGCGATGCATATCGCGGTCGCCACCTCCACCTGCGTGATGATCGTCAACGCGCTGATCGCCACCGGAAAACACCGGCGCAAAGGTAATCTGATTCGCCATTACCTGTGGCCGTTGGGCGGGTACATCGGGATCGGCGCCGTGCTCGGCGCAGGTGCTGCAATGTTCGCCAGCGGCGATTTCATGCGGTACGCCTTCATCGCCTACCTGGCCGTCACCATCGTCGATTGCCTGTTGCGCAGGGGCTTTCTCAGCCAGGACGACAGGCTCCAGCCACGACGCCTGAGCGGCGCGGAAGTGACGGGCGGCGGCATCGCCATTGGCCTGATCGCCACCTTCCTGGGAGTGGGCGGCAGCGTGATGACCGTGCCACTGTTGCGCCGTTGCGGCTTGAGCATGTCCCAGTCCACGTCCATGGCCAATCCCTTGAGTGTTCCGGTGGCGCTGGCCGGTACGTTTACCTACATGCTCATGGCAGGATTCGCCAAGGTGGAATTGGGTGCGTGGTTTGTCGGCTATATCGACTTGCTGGCGTTTGCCATCCTCACCCTGGGTTCGCTGCTGGGCATTCGCCTGGCCACACCGTGGATCGGCCGCATCCCGGATGCACTGCATGCGCGGGTGTATATCGGGTTGTTGGGCGTGGTGATGGTGAGCATGCTGCTCTAGGTTTCCAGCCCCGGCGCCTCGCGAATAATCAGGTGATCCAGGTTCTCGATATTGGCACTGAACACCCCGAACGTCTGCTCGGGGTTTTTCTTGCTCGGTACCTGTTTCAGCTCCGGCGTCACCCCGTAGAAGAAGCAATACAGCGCTCGATCACTGTCCACCGCCGCCTTGATCTGCTCCAGGAACGCCTTGCGCTTGCGGTAGTTCTCGATCAGTTTTTTGCTCAGGTAAACGTTGATGGAATAGGGCTTTTTACCGAGCCAGGCCTTCTTTTCGAAGTCGATGCGAAAGCTACTGGTGTAGTCCTTGATCTCCTTGATCTTGCCCCAGTAGATCAGGCCTTTGTTGTCTTGCAGGTATTCGATTTTCTTGAAAAACGTCCAGTAGGTCGCGGTCTGCTCGCCGATCTTCAAGGGCATGCTTTTGAGCTTGTCCTTGTCGCCGATATTCGACACGTAGCATTCCACCGGGTGGGCGAAGACGCTGGTCTTGTCCGGGGTGGTGTCGCTTGAGCTGTGAGACAAGGCATTGCGGGTTGCCGGCGTTTTCGGTGGTTCTTGTAGGGTGCTGCCTTCGGTACCGATGACCGGTATCTTGCGTTCGTACTGGCGTCGCGTCAGGACAAATTCCGACGGAAAATTTTCCTCCGGCCCATCCTCAGCTTCGCCTTTTCCAGCATGGCGGCTGGCGTACCGGCAACCTTCGATATGCCGGGTGCTGGGGATGTTCTTGAAGTGGGGCGTGCGCAGGTAATTGACGTTTTTTGCGTTGAAGGTGCCCAACACATTACCCGCTTGGAACGCTGCCCGGCACTCGTCATTGGGGCACAGGAAACTGTCCTTGTCGGAATCGAAGGCGGCGGTTTCGTCGAAATTCAGGTCGCGCACGTCATAGATCGACAGCTTGTCGTCGAGACTCAGGCTGTAGGCCGTGTCGAATTTCATGGGGCTCGGGTCCGTGAGAGATTTCGCTATTAATAGCGGGATATTGCGCAAACTTCAGCAGAAATCACGTACGCACCGTCACCCGTCGGCCACTCAAGAAACACAGGGTACCGCCCACTGCCGTCAGCCCGCTCAATACATAGAACATCGAGGCGGGCGATGCATTGATCAGCAGGTAGCCGCAGATCACCGGGCTCAGCGCCCCGCCAAATGCCGCCAGGTTTTGTGCGCCGTAATAACTGCCGCGCAGGGCGTCCGGGGCGATGGTGTCGATAAACAGGAACTCTGAGGGGTAGATGATCATCTCCCCCAGGGTGAACACAAACATCGCGACACACCACGACACCAGGCCGTCCGCCATGCTGAAGCCGATCAACCCGGCAATAAACAGCGAGGTGCCGAGCACGATCCAGTAGCGCAGTTGCTCACGCTTGAGGAAGCGGCCGATCTGGTACTGCATCAGGATCACCGTGATGGCGTTGCACGCCAGCACCGCAGAGAGAATTTTCAGCGCGTTCTCCGGCTTGTAGGCCACCAGCAGAAACTGCGACAGATACAGGGTGTAGCGCCCGTGGACAATGGTGCTCAACAGGCTACCGCTGGTAAACAGGATCAAGGTGCGATCGCTGCGCAGCGTCCGCAGGGTGCTGAGAAAACTTAAGGGTTTGTTACTTTCGTCACGCTGGGTCGGCGGGATGCCGATCATCAGGAACAGGCTGCCAAAGGCAATCGCGCTGGCAATCAGGAACGGTGCCAGGGGCATCTGGCCGGCAATCACCACGCCGAGCATTGGGCCGGTGGCGTAGCCGACATTGGTCAGGGTATAGCGCAGGGAAAACACCTTGGCCCGCTGGCCCACCGGCAGGTTCTCGCTGATGATCGCCTTGGAACCGATCAGGAACAGCGCCGAAGCGGCTTCGGTGATCACCAGGGTCAGGGTGGTCAGGTAGAGGTTGCTGGCAAAGGTCAGCAACAGAAAACCGATGGAGCTGGAGAGCATCGCCAGGATCAGCAGCTTGCGTTTTTCCAGACGGTCGATGATGTAGCCACCGTAGAGGCCCAGCAGCGTGGCGATGAACACGGCGATGCCCATCAGCAAGCCGATGTCTTGCTGGTTGAGGCCCAGGCGGGTGCTGAGCAACAGGGCGAGCAACGGGCTGGTCATGGCGCGGCTGACGACGATGGTCACCGAGCAGATCATCAGGCGGCGGATTACCAGGGAGTACGTGGCCACGGTGGGGCGGATGTCCTTATTCTTTTTTCAAGGCGATGAAGATCCAGTGTGGGAGCGGGCTTGCTCGCGAATGCGGTGTGTCAGTGCCAAATGTACTGGCTGATCCACCGCATTCGCGAGCAAGCCCGCTCCCACATTTAGATCGAGTTACTGGCCGGCATTGATGCTGATTTTTTCCACCGCACCTTGCTCCAGATCCCACTTCTTCAAAATCTTGCCGTACGTCCCATCGTCAATCATGCCCTGCAACGCCTCACTGATGGCCGTGACCAACTCGGTATTGCTCTTCTCTATCCCCAACCCCGTGAACTGCTTGGAAATCGCCAGGCCCACCGGCTTGTACTTACCCTTGTCCAGCGACATCAGGTAAGGAATGGTTTCACTGCCCTGCATCGCGGCATCCAGACGGTTCTGCTGCAACTGCGCCCGGGCATCCGCCGAACCCTCGGTGCCAATCACCACGATGGCTGGCTTACCGGCCTTTTCGCAGTTTTCCTTGCTCCACGCGGCAATTTCCGACGGCCAGGTCGTACGTCGGCTGGTGCCGACTTTTTTACCGCACAGGTCAGTCAATTCCTTGAGGTCTTCACGCTTGGCCAGGGTGTACAGCTGCGGGCCGCTGGTGAAGTAATCGATGAAGGTCACCGACTTCTGACGCTCGGCGGTGTCGCTCATGCCCGACAGCACAATGTCCACACGCTTGGTGGTCAGGCCGCTGAGCATCTGTTCGAAGCCGGTTTCCTGCCACTTGATCTTCACACCCAGGCGCTCGGCCAGGGCGTTGCCCAGGTCAAAGTCCAGGCCGGTGAGTTTGTTGGTGGCGGTGTCCTTGAAATCCATCGGCGGGTAGTTCGGCACGATGGCCGCGCTGATCTCACCCTTGTCCTTGATCGCTGCCGGCAATGCCGCCAAAACCGAAGTGGAGGCCATCAGGCCTACGAGCAAACTTGGAAGAAACAGATTTTTCATGGGGGCGTTCTCGTTAGTTTTTTAGTTAAGTGCGAACGGCAGAAATAAAGCTTTGGGTACGCGGGTTTTGTGGGCTTATTAGAATTTCTTCAGGGCTGCCGGCTTCCACAATCTGGCCGGCATCCATAAACACCATGCGGTTGGACACTTCGCGGGCGAAGCCCAATTCATGGGTGACCACAATCATGGTCATGCCGGTGGTGGCCAAATCGCGCATCACCGACAGCACTTCTCCTACCAGCTCCGGGTCGAGGGCTGACGTCGGTTCGTCAAACAACATCAGCTTGGGCCGCATCGCCAACGCACGGGCAATTGCCACACGCTGTTGCTGGCCGCCGGACAATTCCACCGGGTAGGCATTGCGCTTGTCCGCCAGGCCAACCCGGGCCAGCAACTCCAGCGCATCCTCGGTGGCTTCCTTGGGTGAGCGCTTGAGCACCTGGCACGGGCCTTCGATGATGTTCTGCAACACGGTCATGTGCGGGAACAAATTGAAGCGCTGAAACACCATGCCAGTGGCCAAGCGCTGACGGGCGATCTGTGATTCATTCAACTCGTGCAGCTTGTTGCCGACGACCCGGTAGCCCACCAGTTCGCCGTCGACCCACAGGCCGCCCTTGTCGATTTTTTCCAGCTGATTGACGCAGCGCAGCAGGGTACTTTTGCCGGAACCGGACGGGCCGATAATGCACAGCACTTCGCCTTGTTCGACTTCCAGGTTGATGTCCTGCAACGCGTGATACTGGTCGTAATACTTGTTCAGGTTCACGGCCTTGACGATGCTTCTCATGGGCAAATCTCCTCAGTCAGGGCTTACGAACGCTTGCCGGCGCCGCGGGCAAAACGACGCTCGAGGCGGCTCTGACCGAATGAAAGAACAGTCACCACCGCCAGGTACCAGATGCCGGCAACAATCAGCAGCTCCATGACCCGGGCGTTGGCGTAGTAGATGTTTTGCGCGTTGTGCAGCAGCTCCGAGTACTGGATCACACTCGCCAGGCTGGTCATTTTCACCATGCTGATGAACTCGTTGCCTACAGGCGGAATGATCACCCGCATCGCCTGGGGCAGAATCACCCTACGCAGCGCCTGAAGGCTCGGCATGCCGATCGACTTGGCGGCTTCGTACTGGCCGGTGTCCACCGACAACAGGCCGGCGCGCACCACTTCGGCGGTGTAGGCGCCCTGGTTGATACTCAGGCCGAGGAGGGCGGCCACGAACGGCGTCATCAGGTCCACGGTGTCGATGCTGAACAGGCCGGGAATCGCGATCACCGGGAAAATCAACGCCAGGTTGAACCACAACAGCAGTTGCAGAATCAGCGGCGTGCCCCGGAACAGCCAGGTGTAGGTGATGGCCACGTAGCGCAGAATCGGGTTGGCCGACATGCGCATGATCGCGGTGATCACCCCGATCACCACACCCAGCGCCATGGCCAGGATCGACATGATGATGGTGTTCATCAGGCCCCAGATGATCGCCTCGGACGTAAGGAACTGACCGATGTAGGACCATTCGATCTGACCGTTGGCAAAGGCACGCAACAAGGCGGCGAGGGCGACCACGATCAGGGTGGCGAACACCATCCGGCCGTAATAGCGACGGGGTACATGCTCGTACTTCGTGATGTCGAACTGGTTCTCGGTCTGCTGGCGCTCGGCTTGCAAGCGCTCTGCCGGGGTTTGTTTCATGGTGACTCTCCGAAAAGCTGATAAATCCAAACCCTGTAGGAGCGAGCTTGCTCGCGATGGTCGTGAACGATAACGCTGGAAACCTGACACCCAGCGGCGCTCTTGAGTTTTTCGCGAGCACGCTCGCTCCTACAAGTGAAGCCGTCTCAAATCCGAAAACCGGTGTAACTCTGTGTCCACTCTTGCTGCACAGCCAACGCAGTCTTCAACCGCCCAATCTGCTCTCTTACCCGCTCCGGCGCCGTACCACCCCAACCACTGCGCGCCGCAATCGCCGCTTCCAGGGTCAGGCACTCACGCACTTCCGGCGTCAGCCGCGTATCCACCTCCGCCAACAACGCCGGCGAGGCTTCCCACAACTCAATCTCATGCTTCTCACAGGCCTGCACCAACGCGCCGGTAATCTCATGGGCCTCCTTGAACGGCACACCACGGGTGGCCAACCAATCCGCCACCTCAGTCGCCAAGGTGAAACCCATCGGCGCCTGACGCCGCAGCTCTTCCACCTGCACCTTCATCGTCGCGACCATCCCGGCCATCGCCGGCAGCACCAGCAGCAACGTATCCACGCTGTCCAACACACTGTGTTTGTCTTCACTCAAATCGCGGTTGTACGACAGCGGCAACGACTTCAGCGTGGACATCAACCCGGTCAGGTTGCCAATCAAGCGCCCCGCTTTGCCCCGCGCCAATTCGGCAATGTCCGGGTTCTTCTTCTGCGGCATGATCGAGCTACCCGTCGCGTAGGCATCATCCAACTGCACCCAACGAAACTGCCGCGACGACCACAGGCAAAACTCCTCCGACAGCCGCGAAATATTCACCCCGAGCATGCCCGCCACAAACAGAAATTCCGCCACGTGGTCACGACTGGCTACAGCATCGATAGAGTTTTCGCACGGCCCGGTGTAACCCATCTCCTTGGCCGAATGCTCCGGCTGGCGAGCAATTGCCGAGCCCGCCATCGCCGCAGCACCCAACGGCGACAACGCCGTACGCGCATCCCAATCCACCAGGCGCTGCACATCCCGCAGCATCGATTGCGCATGCGCCAGCAAGTGATGGGCGAACACAATCGGCTGCGCCTGCTGCAAGTGGGTGAAACCCGGGCAGATGCTCTCGATATGCTGCTCGGCCTGGTCAACCAGCGCCTGCTGCAACCCCAGCACCTCGGTGGTGATGGTGCGCGCGTGGTCCCGCAGAAACAGGCGCAGATCGTTGGCCGTCTGGTCATTGCGCGAACGCCCGGCGCGCAACTTGCCGCCCAGGGCCCCCAAACGCTCGGTCAACACCCGCTCGATGAAGGTGTGCACATCCTCGTCATCCAGCGTCGGGTGCAGGCGGCCAGCGGCAAAGTCCTCACCAATCCGGTCCAGCGCTTCCAGGGTGCGCAAGGTTTCCGACTCATCCAGCAACCCGGCCCGCTGCAACTCACGGGCATGGGCCCGGGAGCCGGCCAGGTCGTAGGGCGTCAGGCGAAAATAGCGCTCGGGGCAACGGGACAGCGCCGCCAAAGCAGCGGACGGGCCGGACTTGAAACGAGCACCCCAGAGGCGATCGGTGGGCTGAGACATGGTGTTCCTCACGCTTGTTTTTAGAAGTGACAAGCCCGATGGACGTGGCTTGGCCTTATGGATTCGGAGGGCAGTAGCAAAACGAAAAGTCCTGATCGAAGTGTCAGGTTTTTATGGGCGTTAAAGCCGCCGGTAAAAGCTGTACAACCCGCTATATTCAAGGTTGCCAAGGGCGGTTAAGTATGTTCATTATTGCCGCCCGGCGATGTTCATGGAGTAGGTCAAAGCCTGTTGAAGATGGCACTTGAGGTCAACACGTATTATGGAAACCCCACTTTCCAATTCTGGAAACATACCGCCAAAACCCGGCACAAGACCGCCCCTGCAACTCAGCGGCCTGGACTTCAAATTGCTGCGGGTGTTCAAGGCTGTGGTCGAAGCGGGCGGCTTCAGCGCGGCGCAGAATGAGCTGAACGTGGGCCTGGCGGCAATCAGCAAGCAGATTTCCGACCTGGAAATTCGCATCGGCATGCGCCTGTGTACGCGGGGGCGGGAAGGGTTTGGGCTGACCGAAGAAGGCAAATTAGTCTATCAAGCGTCCATTGAATTATTTGCCTCGGTAGACAGTTTCAGAGACAAGCTTAGTTCAGCACAGAACGAACTGATCGGCGACCTTAGTGTGGGCGTTATTGATAACACCGTCTCTGACGTTAATTCGCCGCTGATTAAAGCGCTGGGAAAACTACATACAGAATCGCCAAAGATAAGATTACGCCTACATGCCTCACAACTGGACGAAGTTGAACGGGGCGTGGTGGAAGGGCGGCTGATTGTCGGCATCGTCCCGGTGTACCAGCGCCGGGAAGAATTCGATTATTTCCCGCTGTACGAAGAAAAGTCCCACGCGTACTGCGCCGTCGGGCATCCGCTTTTTGAAGCGAGGGACATCAACGCAGATGTCTTGCGCCAGCATGAAGTGGTCAACCATCGGTACGCGATCCACAGCGACAAGGTCAACTTCGTCAGCTACGACAGCCAGTCCGCGTCGGCCTCACAGGTAGAAGCTGTCGCCATCCTCATCCTCACAGGTCGCTTCCTGGGCTTCCTCCCGGAACACTACGCCGCGCCGCTGGTGAGAGAAGGGCGCCTGCGCGTGTTATGCCCGGAGCAGATCCACCTGAGCACACCGTTCAACCTCATCCTGCGCCACAACGCCCCACGCAGCCCGCTGGTCAAAGCCTTCGCAACGGCACTAGGCGTGGATCTCAAAGCGCCAATCTAACCCTAAGGATGTACAGAGATCACCTGTGGGAGCTGTCGAGCCCCAGCGAGGCTGCGATGGGATCACCTCGGTCTACCCGCAGACCCCATCCACCCACATCACCGCTGCAACCTGGCCCGCTTCTTCTTCGCATGAAAATGCCGAAAATGCGCATCCTGCGCCGCCGCCAACAACTCCCGATCCCCGCGCGTATCGCCCCAGGCCCTGAGCCGATACTCCCCCAGATCCCCATAAACCGCCTCAAGCCGAAGCACCTTATTCTCACACCGGCAATTATTCCCCGTGAGCTTGCCAGTCAACACCCCGTCAACCACCTCAAGCTCAGTGCCGATCAACCTGATCCCAAGCCGATCCGCAAACGGCTGCAACACCAACGCCGGCGACGCCGAACACAACGTCACCACCGCCCCGGACTTCAATTCATCGGCCACCGATTGCAGACCGGTAGGCCGCATCAACTTGTTCCAATACGCCTGGCAATACGCTTCAGCTTTCTGCTGAACCCATGCCTTATCCACGCCGGTCATAAAGGTGCGGATCAACTGGGCCTTGAGCTCATCACGGCTAATCACGCGCAACACAAACTGCGCGCCAGGCACCGCCAGCTTCACCATCCTGCGCATGAACTCGCCTTTACCAAAGGCGAACTTCAGGAACGGCACGAAGCTGTCGTGGTGGGTCAGGGTGCCGTCGAAGTCAAAGACGGAGAGTACTTTGGCATCCAAGGGGCCGGATTCGAGCATGTCTGGGTTCACGGGCGGGTCTCGGTCCTATCTACTATTTTTTGGAAGGTGCATCTGCTCTGACAGCAGGAGTTTACTCCGGTATCAATCTATTGATTTTGGAGTAAAGCCCTTTGGTGAAAACATCCCGGTCACTCGACCGGTGACAACGCTGATGGCAATTGGGGCACAAGGCTACAGCATTGGTGATGCGATCCGAACCCTTCTGGGCGAGGTGCTTGACGTGATGTACTTCAAGAAATGGCAAGCCATCCACCTCGAAAGGCGCGTTCGAGTCGCAGCCTTCGCAGATGCCATTGGCTTCTTTCAGTACCCAGGCGCGCACCTTCGGGTCGCGAACGAAGGCCGTGCTGGTGGTCGGCACCTTTTGCGGCTGTGCAATTCCGTCTGGCACTTTATAGAACGTTTGTTGTTGCAGCTTGGAAGCCCGGCGAATAAGGGTTTGTTCGTCTGCTGTCTGGGCTGTTTCATCCGATTCGAATATTCGAAAAGCGGCAAGAGCTCTACGAATTTGTAGTTCTACACCTGAGCCAACGTTGTTTGCCGGTTTATATCCGTTAATGCGGTCCAGACCCATTTGGATTAGAACTGCAGAGATATTTTGCATCCGAAACTCAATGGAGCCTTTCGTGCGGCCCGCGAGCGCATCTTCGCGCAGCGAGCGGTTCTCGTGAGCTTTATTGAAAGGCTGGTTGTTCTTCTCCCACGCCAACATCTTCAAGTAGGCATCGACTGCCGCAGCTAACTCCTCGTCGCTCCAGTCCGTTTTGTCTTTTGTGATATCCATACAGTCGCCGAGCGTAGAAAGTCCTCGGACGATACTGAGTGGCCACTAGCACGTCCACGAAATTTCCTACGAGCCTGTAGGAATTGGCACTCTGCAAATACAAAAAAGCCCTGAACAAGTCAGGGCTTTTTAGTTGGCTCAGGAATTAATCCCAGCTCAGCGCGCCGCCGGTCTGGTACTCGATCACACGGGTCTCAAAGAAATTCTTTTCTTTTTTCAAGTCCATGATCTCGCTCATCCACGGGAACGGGTTGGTGGTGCCTGGGTATTCTTCTTTCAAACCAATCTGCGACAGACGACGGTTCGCGATGAACTTGAGGTAGTCCTCCATCATCGCCGCATTCATGCCCAATACGCCGCGTGGCATGGTGTCGCGAGCGTATTCAATCTCCAGCTGAGTCCCTTGCAGGATCATCTGGGTCGCTTCTTCCTTCATCTCGGCATCCCACAGATGCGGGTTTTCGATTTTGATCTGGTTGATCACATCGATACCGAAGTTCAGGTGCATCGACTCATCCCGCAGGATGTACTGGAACTGTTCCGCCACGCCGGTCATTTTGTTGCGACGGCCCATGGACAGGATCTGGGTGAAGCCGCAGTAGAAGAAGATGCCTTCCAGTACGCAGTAGTACGCCACCAGGTTACGCAGCAGTTCTTTGTCGGTTTCGACGGTGCCGGTTTCGAACTTCGGATCGGAGATCGAACGGGTGTACTTCAAGCCCCAAGCCGCTTTCTTCGCGACCGATGGAATCTCGTGGTACATGTTGAAGATCTCGCCTTCATCCATGGCCAGCGATTCGATGCAGTACTGGTAGGCGTGGGTGTGGATCGCTTCTTCGAAGGCCTGGCGCAGGATGTACTGGCGGCACTCCGGGTTGGTGATCAGGCGGTATACGGCCAGTACCAGGTTGTTGGCAACCAGGGAGTCGGCGGTGGAGAAGAAGCCGAGGTTGCGCATCACGATGCGGCGCTCGTCGTCGGTCAGGCCTTCTGGAGTTTTCCACAGGGCGATGTCGGCGGTCATGTTGACCTCTTGCGGCATCCAGTGGTTGGCGCAGCCGTCGAGGTATTTCTGCCAGGCCCAGTCGTACTTGAAAGGCACGAGTTGGTTGAGGTCGGCGCGGCAGTTGATCATGCGCTTTTCGTCAACGGCGACGCGGGCGGCGGAGCCTTCCAGTTCGGCGAGGCCTTCGGCGACGTCGAGTTTGTCGAGGGCAGCCTTGGCGCGCACGATGGCGGCGGAGTCATTGGCGGTAACGGCGCGGGCTTCGATGGCGGCAGCAGCGCCGGCACCGTCGAGGCGGTCCATGTTGGCTTCGGTGGCGTGGCCGGCGTTGGCGCCTTTGGCAACTACTTCGCCGTCTTCTTCTTTGTCGAATTCGTCCCAGCTCAGCATGACGTGTCGTCTCCTGCGTGAGGGCTCTAAGGTGCCCGTGTGAAACCAGATGGTTGGGTGTTCACACGGCCCAAAGGCCGCGGTGGATCTTAAGGAATCGTTTGTTGCAGCTAACGCACGCATTAAACGGAATCAGGGTTACGGGTGTTCTGCTTGAGGCTTGAGGGGCGGAGCGATGCTTGCTGGCTCCAGCGGGGGCCTCAGGTCTGGCTCTTCGTCCCAGTGTAAAGGGATATTGCAGGCCCGATTTACCCGCGCATTATAGGGAAAAATTCGACTTTGTGTTGCGGCGGATGGCCACGGATCGCAGACAAAAAGCCTGCTTTTCGAGCCAGAGCGCGGGTTTGTTGGGGTTGGCTGTAGGGACGAGCGGTAGGATTTTTTTCGAGGGGGTGAAGCGGGGCGTCGGCTAGGCCAGCGCTTTGCCGCAAGAACGATTTCTTGCGGCGAATAAGATCTGGGTTAATGGCAACTAACGAAGTTATTACCCGTTAGAACAACCATTACCCATGACTTGATAGTTCAGGATATGACGCTGACCTTGAGAATCTTCATATTCCATTTTTACCGGTACCACTTTGCATACATCCGGGACATTACTCATGGACAGTACTTTGGCGACGTCCAAGTGAGTGCTGTAGCTGTAATCTTCAACGATCGGAGTGCTCTGGCTGGCTACGTCAGTCGGGGCTTCGTCGGCCAGGGCGGCGGTGGCGCACAAGCTGCTAAGGGCCATAACTAATAACGCTTTCATTTGACTATTTACCTTTTGGTGGTCGAAAGGGGTCACGGGGCCCTTGTGAGGCCACGTGTGTAACTTGATTGGGAAGTTCGGATTAACGTTGCCTTCGTGGGGGCTGTTACGTTGTTAATCACAGTGCCTTGATGGCGAGGTTGATTTTAGGCGTGTAGGTTTAATTCATATACCCGTGCTTTTGATAAACACTATTGGTGGTTTTTGTAACAATCCTGAGATGAAGGTTTTTTCAAAAAACCTGCAAAGCGCCACAGGCCGCGGGCCAGAGCGCTGCCGGGGTATAGGTGGGCAATTTGTAGGGGCTTGTTACTACCATCGTCGAATGGTTCTATAGGGCCGGCCCGGCTACAACAGGGCCATACAACAACAACTATGTCACCGAGGTAAGAAAGATGAGTGCGGCTTCTCTGTACCCCGTTCGCCCCGAAGTAGCAGCCAATACGCTGACCGATGAGGCGACCTACAAGGCCATGTACCAGCAGTCGGTGGTCAACCCCGACGGTTTCTGGCGCGAGCAAGCCAAGCGCCTTGACTGGATCAAGCCTTTCACCACGGTGAAGCAGACCTCCTTCGACGATCACCATGTCGACATCAAGTGGTTTGCCGACGGCACCCTCAACGTTTCCTACAACTGCCTGGACCGTCACCTCGCCGAGCGTGGCGACCAGGCGGCAATCATCTGGGAAGGCGACGACCCTGCCGAAAGCCGCACCATCACCTACCGCGAGCTGCACGAAGAAGTCTGCAAGTTCGCCAACGCCCTGCGCGGCCAGGATGTGCACCGCGGTGACGTGGTGACTATCTATATGCCGATGATTCCCGAAGCCGCGGTCGCCATGCTGGCCTGTGCCCGGATCGGTGCGATTCACTCGGTGGTGTTTGGCGGGTTCTCGCCAGAGGCCCTGGCCGGTCGGATCATCGACTGCAAATCAAAGGTGGTGATCACCGCCGACGAAGGCATTCGTGCCGGCAAGAAAATTCCCCTGAAGGCCAACGTCGACGACGCTCTGACCAACCCGGAAACCAGCAGCATCCAGAAAGTCATCGTGTGCAAGCGCACCGGCGGCAACATCAAGTGGAACCAGCATCGCGACATCTGGTACGAAGACCTGATGAAAGTGGCGGGCACCGTGTGTGCGCCGAAAGAGATGGGCGCCGAAGAAGCGCTGTTCATCCTTTACACCTCCGGTTCCACCGGCAAGCCGAAGGGCGTGCAGCACACCACCGGCGGCTACCTGTTGTATGCCGCCCTGACCCACGAGCGCGTGTTCGACTACCGCCCGGGCGAAATCTACTGGTGCACCGCCGACGTCGGCTGGGTCACCGGCCACACCTATATTGTCTATGGCCCACTGGCCAACGGCGCAACCACGCTGATGTTCGAAGGCGTGCCGAACTATCCGGACATCACCCGGGTGGCGAAGATCGTCGATAAGCACAAAGTCAATATCCTCTACACCGCACCGACCGCAATCCGCGCCATGATGGCTTCCGGCACCGCGGCCTGCGAAGGCGCCGATGGCAGCAGCTTGCGTCTGTTGGGTTCTGTGGGTGAGCCGATTAACCCGGAAGCGTGGGATTGGTACTACAAGAACGTCGGCCAATCCCGTTGCCCGATCGTGGATACCTGGTGGCAGACCGAGACCGGCGGCAACATGATGAGCCCGCTGCCGGGCGCCCATGCGCTGAAGCCGGGTTCGGCGGCACGCCCGTTCTTTGGCGTGGTGCCGGCGCTGGTGGATAACCTCGGCAACCTGATTGAAGGCGTGGCCGAGGGTAACCTGGTGATTCTGGATTCGTGGCCGGGCCAGGCACGTACGCTGTATGGCGACCATGACCGGTTCGTGGACACCTACTTCAAGACCTTCCGTGGCATGTACTTCACCGGTGACGGTGCGCGTCGTGACGAGGATGGCTATTACTGGATCACCGGGCGGGTGGATGACGTGCTTAACGTGTCCGGCCACCGCATGGGCACCGCCGAGATTGAAAGCGCCATGGTTGCCCACCCTAAAGTCGCGGAAGCGGCAGTGGTGGGTGTGCCCCACGACATCAAGGGCCAGGGCATCTATGTGTATGTCACGCTGAAAAACGGCGAAGAGCCGAATGAAGCGCTGCGCCTGGAGCTGAAAAACTGGGTGCGTAAAGAGATCGGGCCGATTGCTTCGCCGGATGTGATCCAGTGGGCGCCGGGCTTGCCGAAGACCCGCTCGGGGAAAATCATGCGCCGGATCCTGCGCAAGATTGCTACGGCTGAGTACGACGGGTTGGGGGATATCTCCACCCTAGCGGACCCAAGTGTGGTGGCGCATCTGATCGAGACGCACAAGACCATGAACGTCGCGTAAGGCGGGTTTGTGGGACGAAGCCCCATTCGGCGTAGGTCGGATGGGGCTTTTTTGTGCGATCGGACAGGCGACCTATAACCCCTGTGGGAGCGGGCTTGCTCGCGAAGGCGGTGTATCAGTTGGTGATGTTCCGGCTGACACACCGCCTTCGCGAGCAAGCCTGCTCCCACATTTTGATTGCATTCCAAGGCTGGTCATCCGGTGGAGCGAATTACACAAGGCCAATAAATATCGGATTCTGTCGTAGGAGGTTTCTGAATGTTACCGTGCGCCGTAAATGTGTAACCCCACGCCCAAACATGAGGCAAAGTGCTACGTCCGTGCCCCGAAAACCCGCGTTTTAGACGCCCTGAAAAATTAGATCAAACGCTACACTTGCCGTGCTAGAAGGGTTTGCGAATAATAGGCCCGCAATTTGCAGCGTTAACAGGTTTAATATCTTTTGCCTCTGCATAAAATCCAGAGGCTGTCAATGTGCTGGAACCGCTTTCTCGGTGCTTCTGTAAATTGTTGTCGCATTGAGGAAATATCGGCTTCCGGCCTGTCGTTAGAATGCCGATCACTCGCTCGTCGTCGCCGATGTGGAACTGGCGCAGGACGCAGCACCGCTATTCGGTTTCACTCAGTCGCATCGTGGGCCCTGGCTCATACTGCTGTTTTGCCCTATACCGATGGAGTCCCAAGATGAAGAAACTCGTGCTGTTGGGCGCCCTGGCGCTGTCCGTGCTGTCCATGCAGGCTTTCGCCGAAGGCAAGCCACTGAAGATTGGTATTGAAGCGGCTTACCCTCCGTTTGCCTCCAAGGCACCGGACGGCAGCATCGTCGGTTTTGACTACGACATCGGCAACGCCCTGTGCGAGCAGATGCAGGTCAAGTGCACGTGGGTCGAGCAGGAATTCGACGGCCTGATCCCGGCGCTGAAAGTGCGCAAGATCGACGCCATCCTGTCCTCGATGTCCATCACTGAAGACCGCAAGAAGTCCGTGGACTTCACCAACCGCTACTACCTGACCCCAGCTCGCCTGGTGTTGAAGGAAGGCACTGCCGTCAGCGACAGCCTGGATGAATTGAAAGGCAAGAAAATCGGCGTGCAGCGCGGTTCGATCCACGACCGTTTCGCCAAGGAAGTGCTGGCTCCCAAAGGCGCCACCATTGTTCCTTACAGCTCGCAGAACGAAATCTACCTGGACGTAGAAGCCGGTCGCCTTGATGGCACCGTGGCCGACGCCACCCTGTTGCAGGAAGGCTTCCTCGACACGCCAGCCGGTAAAGGCTATGCGTTCACCGGCCCGGCCTTCACCGACGCCAAGTACTTCGGCGACGGTATCGGCATCGCGGTACGTAAAGGCGACAAGGAAAACCTGGACCGCATCAACGCTGCAATCGCCGCGATCCGTGCCAACGGCAAGTACAAGGCAATCCAGGACAAGTACTTCAACTTCGACATTTACGGCCCAGAAGCCAAGTAAACCGTCGTAGCTGTCTGTCCAGAATGGCGCAAGCAACAGGGTCTCTGAAGTTTGCGCCATTTTTTCATCCCCCTTTTCGAGGACCTGAATCATGTTGAAAGGCTACGGGGCTGTCATCCTCGATGGCGCATGGTTGACGCTTCAGCTCGCCTTGTCGTCCATGGCCTTGGCCATTGTTCTGGGGCTGATCGGGGTCGCGTTGCGCCTCTCGCCGGTGCGCTGGTTGGCCTGGCTGGGCGATCTGTACTCCACGGTGATCCGCGGGATCCCCGACCTGGTGCTGATCCTGCTGATTTTCTACGGCGGTCAGGACCTGCTTAACCGCGTCGCGCCCGTGCTGGGCTACGACGACTATATTGACTTGAACCCCTTGGCCGCCGGTATCGGCACCCTGGGTTTCATCTTTGGCGCCTACCTTTCGGAAACCTTCCGTGGCGCCTTCATGGCCATTCCCAAGGGGCAGGCCGAAGCCGGCCTGGCTTATGGCATGAGCCCGTTCCAGGTGTTTTTCCGGGTGATGGTGCCGCAGATGATTCGGCTGGCGATCCCCGGGTTTACCAACAACTGGTTGGTACTGACCAAGGCCACCGCACTGATTTCGGTGGTGGGCCTGCAAGACATGATGTTCAAGGCCAAGCAGGCGGCAGACGCCACCCGCGAACCTTTTACCTTCTTCCTCGCAGTGGCGGCGATGTACCTGGTGATCACCAGCGTGTCGTTGCTGGCCCTGCGTCATCTTGAGAAGCGCTACTCGGTAGGCGTAAAGGCGGCTGATCTATGATCTTCGACTACAACGTCATCTGGGAGGCCATGCCGCTGTACCTCGGCGGCTTGCTGACCACCCTGAAACTGCTGGCCATTTCGCTGTTCTTCGGTTTGCTCGCGGCCTTGCCCCTGGGCCTGATGCGCGTGTCCAAGCAGCCGATTGTCAACGGCGTTGCCTGGCTCTACACCTACGTGATTCGCGGCACGCCGATGCTGGTGCAGCTGTTTTTGATCTACTACGGCCTGGCCCAGTTCGAAGCGGTGCGTGAAAGCTTCCTGTGGCCGCTGCTGTCCAGTGCGACCTTCTGTGCGTGCCTGGCGTTTGCCGTGAACACCAGCGCCTACACCGCCGAAATCATCGCCGGTAGCCTCAAGGCCACGCCCCATGGCGAGATCGAAGCGGCCAAGGCCATGGGCATGTCGCGCTACAAGCTGTATCGCCGGATCCTGCTGCCATCGGCCCTGCGCCGGGCGCTGCCGCAATACAGCAACGAAGTGATCATGATGCTCCAGACCACGAGCCTGGCCTCCATTGTTACCCTGATCGACATCACCGGTGCCGCGCGCACGGTGAACGCCCAGTACTACCTGCCGTTCGAAGCCTATATCACTGCGGGTGCGTTCTACCTGTGCCTGACCTTCATCCTGGTGCGCCTGTTCAAGTTGGCCGAAGGCCGCTGGCTGAGCTACCTGGCTCCACGGAAGCATTGATATGGAACGTATCGATCACCTGTTGCCCTGGGGTCACCTGGGCTGCGAACGCCAACTGACGGTGTTCCGTTTCGGCAGCGGCGAGCGCAAGGCCTATATCCAGGCCAGCCTGCACGCCGATGAATTGCCCGGCATGCGGGCCGCCTGGGAGCTGAAGAAGCGCCTGGCCGAACTGGAACAGCAAGGCGCCCTCAATGGCGTGATCGAGCTGGTTCCCGTTGCCAATCCGATGGGCCTGGGGCAACTGCTGCAAGGCAGTCACCAGGGCCGTTTCGAGATCGGCAGCGGCAAGAATTTCAACCGCGACTTCGTTGAGTTGAGCGAGCCGGTCACCGAGTTGCTCAAAGACAAGCTTGGGGATGATCCCCATGCCAACGTGCGCATGATTCGCCAGGCCATGACCGATGCGCTCAACGCCTTGCCGGCGCCGAGCAGTCAGCTGCAAGGCATGCAGCGGGTCTTGCTGAGCCATGCCTGCACCGCCGACGTGGTCCTCGATCTGCATTGCGACGCCGAAGCCGCGCTGCACATGTACGCGTTGCCGCAGCACTGGCCGCAGTGGCGTTCGCTGTCGGCGCACTTGAATGTGAAGGTCGGCCTGCTGGCGGAAGATTCCGGTGGCAGCTCGTTTGACGAAGCCTGTTCGCTGCCGTGGTTGCGTCTGTCCCGGGCATTCCCCGAGGCGCAGATTCCCCTGGCGTGCCTGGCGACGACATTGGAGTTGGGCGGCCAGGCGGATACTGGCCGTGATGAGGCGATTTTCCACGCCGAAGGCATCCTGGCGTTCCTTGCCGAGCAAGGCCTGATTCGTGGTGAATGGCCCGCGCCGCAGCACGAAGCCTGCGAAGGCCTGCCCTTCGAAGGCACCGAGTTGCTGTTCGCGCCCCACGCCGGCGTGATCAGCTACCTGCGTAAAGCCGGGGATGTGGTGCAAGCCGGCGACCCGATATTTGAAGTGATCGATCCCTTGTCCGACCGCGTGAGCATTGTTTGCGCGGGCACGCCTGGGGTGTTGTTTGCCGTTGAACGGCTACGTTATGCCCAAGCGGGTTTCTGGCTGGCCAAGGTGGCGGGGCGCGAAGCGCTGCGGCACGGGCGCTTGCTCAACGACTGACCAACTGTTTTTGTGAGAACCGACCGCATGTACAAACTTGAAGTCCAAGACCTGCATAAACGCTATGGCAGTCATGAAGTGCTCAAAGGTGTGTCCCTGGCCGCCGCGGCCGGTGATGTGATCAGCATCATCGGGTCCAGTGGCTCGGGCAAAAGTACCTTTTTGCGCTGCATCAACCTGCTGGAGCAACCTCACGCCGGCAAGATTCTGCTCAATAACGAAGAGCTGAAACTGGTGGCCAACAAAGACGGCGCCATGAAGGCCGCGGACCCGAAACAGCTGCAACGCATGCGTTCGCGACTGTCGATGGTGTTCCAGCACTTCAACCTGTGGTCCCACATGACCGCGCTGGAAAACGTCATGGAAGCGCCGGTGCACGTCTTGGGCATGTCGAAAAAAGACGCCCGGGAAAAGGCCGAGCACTACCTGGCTAAAGTGGGTGTGGGCCATCGTAAGGATGCGTTCCCTGGCCACATGTCCGGCGGTGAACAGCAGCGCGTGGCGATTGCCCGGGCCCTGGCGATGGAGCCTGAGGTGATGCTGTTCGACGAACCCACCTCGGCCCTCGACCCGGAGCTGGTGGGCGAAGTGCTCAAGGTAATGCAGGACCTGGCCCAGGAAGGCCGGACCATGGTGGTGGTGACCCACGAAATGGGCTTTGCCCGTGAAGTCTCCAACCAGTTGGTATTCCTGCACAAAGGCATCGTTGAAGAACGTGGCAACCCGCGCGAAGTGCTGGTTAACCCACAGTCCGAGCGTTTGCAGCAGTTTCTTTCCGGCAGCTTGAAGTAACTGATACCGCTGCACCCTGTAGGAGCGAGCTTGCTCGCGAAAAACTCGAGAGCGCCGCTGGGTGTCAGGTTACCAGCGTTATCGTTAACGAGCTTCGCGAGCAAGCTTGCTCCTACAGCAAAGCGGATCTACATCGTTTTTGAGACTTGTGTTCACTTCCGGGCTAGCATTGCCCATGCCTTTTTATTTGTTTTTCGCTTCGGATAGCACTCCATGACTGCCCATCGAATAGGTTTCCTGATTTGGCCCAGCACTAAAGCACTGACGCTTGCGCTGGCTGAGGAGGCCTTGCGCGTTGCTCAGCGGGTGCATCCGGACGTGGTGTACGAACTCTCGTTTTTGCAGGCCGAGCCGCCAATCGACGGTGCCTGGCAACTGCCGGGTGAACCCTGGGCTGGCAAGCTGGAAGGCTTTCAAAAGTTGTTCCTGCTGGCGGATGAACCACCGACCGTCATCGCTTCCCAGCTCAGCACCGCCCTCAAGCAACTGGTGCGCGCCGGGTGTGTGATCGGCGGGTTGTCGGCCGGTGTGTATCCGCTGGCTCAACTCGGTTTGCTCGACGGTTATCGCGCCGCCGTGCACTGGCGCTGGCAGGACGATTTCGCCGAGCGTTTCCCCAAGGTCATCGCCACCAGCCATCTGTTCGACTGGGACCGTGACCGCCTGACCGCCTGCGGTGGCATGTCGGTACTCGACCTGCTGCTGGCGGTGCTGGCCCGTGATCACGGCGCTGAACTGGCCGGCGCAGTCTCGGAAGAACTGGTGGTAGAGCGCATCCGCGAAGGCGGCGAGCGCCAGCGCATCCCGCTGCAAAACCGCCTGGGCTCCAGCCATCCAAAGCTGACCCAGGCGGTGTTGCTGATGGAAGCCAACATCGAAGAGCCGCTGACCACCGACGAAATCGCCCAGCATGTGTGCGTGTCCCGACGACAGCTCGAGCGCATCTTCAAGCAATACCTCAATCGCGTCCCCAGCCAGTACTACCTGGAACTGCGCCTGAACAAGGCCCGCCAGATGCTCATGCAAACCAGCAAGTCGATCATCCAGATCGGCCTGTCGTGCGGCTTCTCCTCGGGGCCGCACTTCTCCAGCGCCTACCGCAACTTCTTCGGCGCCACCCCGCGTGAAGATCGCAACCAGCGGCGCAGCAGCAGCCCGTTCGAGTTGTCGTCGGTGCCGTCCGAGCGCGGCTAGGTGTCATTCCTCGAGTGAAACGTCCATGCGGTGGCGCCGTGCGTAACGGCTCAGGGTGGCGAGGCTCGCCCTGGACAGCGGATTGCCCTCCCACAGCATTGCATTGAAATTATCGATGGGCACTTCCAGGATGCTGCTATCGATATGGCGGATCGCATTGTCCCTAAGGTCGGCGGATACGATTCGCCGTAATGAAAACAGCCCTTGCGGTACCACCCTGATGCCGGTCGATTGCAAGTCCAGGTGCTCCAGTTGCTGCATGTTGCCCAGCCTGGGAGTGATGTCCAACAGGTTATCGCTCAAGTCCAGATAGGTCAGTTGATGCATCTCTGCCAACGCGTCGGCAGTAGCGGCGTTCAGCTGGATAGTACAATTAGGCAACACCAGTTCGTGCAGCCGGGCCATCCGGAATACTTCTGCGGGGATGCTCTGTAACCGATACCCATGGACCGAGAGGCTTCTGAGTCTTGGGAAACTGTTCAGGAAATTACCGAGGCCCGTGGTGCCCGACCCCCCGTGCAGCGTCAGCAGTGTCACATGCTCGAAATTGGCGGTCACGGTAGGTAAGTCTCCCAGGAGACGGGTGCCGTAGAGCAGTTCGTGAGTGATGGTGGGGCCGTCGTCGGCGTCGTCGGTTGCAGTTTCGCGGCGCCAGCACGCTTCCATCAGTTCCTTGAACGCTTGGCGTTTGACTTGCTCATGGGCGCGCACCATGGGAATAAGTTCCGTGTTCAGCGTCGGGTGGTGGGTGGGGACGTCGATTTGCCACGCTTGCAGATCCGCTTCCAGCTTTTCGTATTCGCTGCCCAGGCGCGCCAGTTCCAGTCGACCGGCTTCCAGATTACCGGGCATGCCGAAGATATACAGATTGCATTCATCAGTGTCGAACGTGGGGTACAGCGCTTTAAGGTGGTCGATATCGGCCTGGGGGGCGGTGGTTTTCCAGCGTTCCCCGGTACGGTGGAAGTGGCTTTTGATGCGGTCAATGACTGGGTCGGGGAAGGGGTTGTCTGCCAGGTTTATTCCGTCACTGATCGTATCCGGCAGTTCAAACATGGCGTCGGGCAGCTCGGTGATGCGGTTGTTATTGAGGATCGCGCTCTTAAGCTTGGGGCGTGTGAGCAGGCCGGGCGGGACCTGGTCAATTTCGGTGGAGGACAGGTCCAGGGACCTGAGGTTGGGCATCGCTTCGACACTGGGTGTTTTGCCCAGCGGGTTGTTGAGCATGTCGAGGGATTCCAGGCGCGACATCGATGACAACCTTGCCAGGCTCTGCTCAGTCAATTGGATGTCGCAGCTGTCGAGCACCAGTTCGGTGAGATTGGGCATCGTCTCCAAACCTTCGGGGAAAACGCCCAGCGGCATGCCGCGTAATTCCAGGGTGTGCAGATTGCGAAAGCGTTGAATAAACCCCAGGGCTCCTGAGGTGTTCTCAGCGCCCATCAGGCCAAGTGTCGAGACGTGATCGAAATTGGCCGTCAGTGTGGGCAGTTCGCCCAAGATCGGTTCCTCGTACACCAGGCTATAGCTGAGATGTTCGTCATTATTGTCCAGGGTTGATTCGGTTTCCCGGCGCCAGCAGCGCCTGATTTGATCGGCGAGTTGTAGGCGTTTTTCTCCTTCGTAGGCGTATTCAGCAGCGCCGAGGCGGGCTTGAGTTCCGGGGTAAGTAGTGGGGATTTCGGCGCGCCAAATCGCCAGGTCCTGGAACAATCGAGCATATTCGAGTTGCAAAAGCTGCAACTGGGGCAACGCGCCGCCGGGGAGGCGATTGAGGCGGTGGATCAGTGCGCGGTTTTGCGCGGGGCTGTGGCCAGGGTACAGCGCTTCTGCGCGCTGGATGAGCGACAGCGGTGCGCCCGGTGTCGGTATGGGGCCCGGTGGGAGGGCATAGCCGTCCATGCCCCCAGGCAGTCTCGGGATTTTACCGGAGGCGGGTGGCCGCACGGGCTGGCGTTCGAGAATGGGGCGCAGCCGGTCGCGGGGCAATGGCGTTGCGGCAATCGCCTGACGCAGTTGGGGGCCTTGGCGAATATGAAGGTTCAATGCATTGCGCTCGCTGTCGGGCAAGGCCTGTAGCACCGCATTGTAAAAGTCGGTCTTGCCTTGCAGGTGCAGGCCCTCGTCGTCATAGACCTGGTACTCGCCTTCCTCGTGTACCAGCACTTTGCGTTCCGCTGCGGCTGCCTGGCCGATGCTGTCGCGCAAGGTGCCCTCGAGCGTATGTTCACGTACTTCCAGGCGCACGGTGCCGGACCAGCTGGGCAGCTCCGGCAACGAGTGCAGGGCCAGGGTGTGGGTGTCCAGGTTGGCGGGGGCTTTCAGGTACAAACCTTCATAGGCGCGGTTCAAGCGGGTTTCCTGGCGTGCCCAATTGGCCAGTTGGTCCAGACGCTTGGGGACTTTTCCGCTGCCCAGTTCTGCCCGCTCCAGGTCGCTGGCTTGCTCCAGCACTACGTCGGCAGCCGAGGCTGGAAGACCGGGTCGACTGTCCATCAGTTGTTGCGCTGCCCCGTGCACAGGTTGGTTCGCACCTTTGTAGCGGGACTCGAACAGCTTGGATTTTTGCCTCTCGGCGGCCTGCGCGATTTTGTTCCTCAGCGCGCGCGTACGCACATCAATCCTGCGGGCCGGCAGGCCGAATTCTTCACTCAGCAGGGTTTTGATTTCGGACTCATCGAGTCCCAAAAGAACGGTTTTAAGCAGGTCGCCGCTGTTGAGTTGCACCTGGTTGATCCGCACCCGCGCAACGCCGTCGCGGGATGCGTACTGCCAAAGCGTCTGGCCTGTGCCATCCACTACCTGCAGGGCCTTGGTCTCAGGCCAGGTGCCGTTGTCGCAGAGTAACTGCAGTTGAGTCAGTGGCGAGGCCTGGCGGTACACCGCAGGATCGTCGCTGCTCATTTGCTCGATAAAGGCCGAAATGTCTTGCTCGATCTTGAAGCGCTTGAGGGTGTCCTCCAGCAGCACGGGCATCGGTTCACGCTGGACATGCATCTGGCGAAGCACGTTTTCAGGGGTGTTGCTCACGCTGCGAATCTGCTCCAGCTCCTGGGCGCTGAAGGTTTTCGCACGATGCCCCAACCGGCGCAGCAGGGTGGCCCTGTCCCAATACAGCGGTTGATCCAGCTCGGTTTGCCAGGCACCCGTGCCGTTGTGCCAGGCTTTGGGTTGATAGGCGTCGGGACGTTCGGGGTGCGCCAGCAAGAAGCCATCACGGTCGGGTGTTTTATTCAGCACGTAGGGGGTGTCGTCCAGGCTGATCACCGCCTGGTCCAGGTGTTGGTGGATGCCTTGTGCGTTGGGGGTAGAACCTTCTGGTAAGGCGACTTTACGTGCATAGGGGGCGAGGTCAGGTTTCCAGTACAGGGTTTTGCCGTTGGGGACCTTGACCGGTTTGAAGCTATCGATAAAGGCGACCGTGCGTTGCGGCAGCAGTGCGCGAAACTCGCCCGCAACAATCGCCCCGCCAGCGCCGAAGGTGCCCAACTGCACCAAGGCTTCGACCGTGCCCATCAGGTGCTCGAAAGCTTCGGTGGTTTGGCCCTCGGCCCAGTCGACGATGCCTTCGAAGGTTTCATCCAGCAGTTGATAGGCCATGTAGGCCAGCATGACTTCGCCCAGCACGGGCACGAACGGGGCAATCACCAGCGCGGCGATGTTGAGCAGCGACGTGGCAATTTGCTGGAATGAATCCCACAGGGCCCAGCGTGCCTTCTGGTCGACCTTGGCGGTGGAAACGGAGATGACTTGGGCGTCGTTGAGGATTTTGTTGAGCTTTTGCTGGTAGAGGTGGGTCAGCCAATCGCCGGGGATCGCCGGCGCGCCCAGTTGCAGGTTGAGGCGTTCCCGTGGGGTTTCGCGCCAGGTGGGTTGCGGGTCGGTGGGGTTGTGTGGGTGCCAGGTGATCTGCCCCAGGCGGTTGTTGAGGCTGGAGAAGAAAAAGCCACGGTCTTGGTGGGCGACGAATCGACTGAAAAAACGTTGATAGTTAGCGTCGCGCAGTTGCCGGGTCAGTTCTGCGGTGAACGCGGCGGGCGAGGTGTATTGCTTGATGGGGTGCTCCGGGTCGTCCGGAACATAGGCCACTACGGGTACTGCGCCATGCTCGCGCTCCAGGTCCGGGGCGAACAGCACGATCCCGGTCAGCCGGGCCGACATCATGTGCAGGTCATGGCAACGCACGGGCTTGCCCGAGATACGTGCTGGTCGACCATCCAGTAAACCTTGCAGCGCCTGGTACATGTCGTCCTCCAGGTCGCCGTTCATGTTTGCCAGTTGCAGTGCGACCTCCAGCGCCGCACGCTCGCTGGCCTTGACCTCGTGTTGCAGAACCGTTGCCACCAGGCCATTGGTGATGCCCAGGTTCTCTTCCAGATAGGTTTTGTACTGCGCACCGATATCCAGGGTTCTGCACAGTTGAGTGAACGCCGGGATCGACAGGCCGCGCTTGATCTCGGGCAAGGGCTGGAAATGGCCACGTGCATCGGGTTGGGTGATGAATTCGCTGGCCGCTTCGAATGCGTCAGGCTGGGTCTCGTCGGCCTCGAAGTTGTGCAGCGCGGCGTCCAGCAACGAGACGGTCCAGGTGCGCGCGGCGCCGCTCTTTACGGTAAACCAGGGAATAGTGGCAGGGATGTACAGGCGCAAAAACGTGGTGCGCACGTCCAGTGTCAGGCCGAACCGGGTTTTCAATGCGTCGGCCAGCAAGAGGGCGGCGAAGGCTTGGGCGTCTTGCAACTGCTCGAGGCGCTGGTCTACCCGGTTTTGTGCGGTCCAGTGGCTGGCGTTGCGCAGGCGCAATTGGCGGTGCTGCTCGCGGGTCGCGGTTTTGTGCCACGCCAACGCGCGAGGCGAGGTGCGTTTGAGCTGGGTGCGTCGCTCGGCTGAAGCGCCGGTCAGCCAGTCAGGTACGGCCTTGGCCAGCGGTTGATAATGACTGTCGGGGTGTTGCGCGAGGTGTTGCTCGTCGATTTCAGGCATGGCGCTGTTCCTGTGCGCGGATGAGATCAACAGCAGACCAAAACGGCAATCGGCGACGGCATTACATAGTTGTGCCTCACCAACCGCCCACAACCGGCCCGGGCGGTTTAAACTGCGCCATTGCGATGCTAATTGTCGCATTGGCGTAAACCCGCGAAAATCGCGGGTTGGCGCTATAAGAAGTTGTCGCTTGGCGGCAAGGCCGCGCTGAAAACTGTCCTTACAATCCCTGTATCGCCCGCCAGTTTCAGGCAGGCGTTCCTCTTCAGGAGACTCCGATGTCCGTTGAGCAAGCCCCGGTGCAACGTGCCGATTTCGACCAGGTCATGGTTCCCAACTACGCACCTGCCGCTTTCATCCCCGTGCGTGGCGCAGGTTCCCGCGTGTGGGACCAGGCGGGCCGAGAGCTGATCGACTTTGCCGGCGGCATCGCGGTCAACGTATTGGGCCACGCCCACCCGGCGCTGGTCGGTGCATTGACCGAACAGGCCAACAAGCTGTGGCACGTGTCCAACGTCTTCACCAATGAGCCGGCCCTGCGCCTGGCCCATAAGCTGATCGACGCCACGTTTGCCGAGCGTGTGTTCTTCTGCAACTCCGGCGCCGAAGCCAACGAGGCCGCCTTCAAGCTGGCCCGTCGCGTCGCATTCGACCGCTTTGGCACCGAGAAATACGAAATCATCGCCGCGCTGAACAGCTTCCACGGCCGCACCCTGTTCACCGTGAACGTGGGTGGCCAGTCGAAGTATTCCGACGGCTTCGGTCCGAAAATCGTCGGCATCACCCACGTGCCGTATAACGACCTGGAAGCGCTGAAAGCCGCCGTCTCGGACAAAACCTGCGCCGTGGTGCTGGAGCCGATCCAGGGCGAAGGCGGCGTGCTGCCGGCTGAGCTTTCGTACCTGCAAGGCGCCCGCGACCTGTGCGACGCGAACAACGCGCTGCTGGTGTTCGACGAAGTGCAAACCGGCATGGGCCGCAGCGGCGAGCTGTTTGCCTATCAGCATTACGGCGTAGTACCGGACATCCTCACCAGCGCCAAGAGCCTGGGCGGCGGTTTCCCGATTGCCGCCATGCTGACTCGCGAAGACCTGGCCAAGCACCTGGTGGTCGGCACCCACGGCACCACCTACGGCGGCAACCCGCTGGCGTGCGCGGTGGCGGAAGCGGTGATCGACGTGATCAACACCCCGCAAGTGCTGGCTGGCGTTAACGCCAAGCACGACCTGTTCGTTTCCCGTCTGGAGAAGATTGGCCAGCAATACGGCATCTTCACCGAAGTGCGTGGCCTGGGCCTGTTGCTCGGTTGCGTGCTGAGCGATGCCTGGAAAGGCAAGGCCAAGGACATCTTCAACGCCGCCGAGCGTGAAGGCCTGATGATCCTGCAAGCCGGCCCGGATGTGGTGCGCTTCGCCCCGAGCCTGGTGGTGGAAGATGCCGATATCCAGGAAGGCCTGGACCGCTTCGAACGTGCTGTTAAAAAGCTGACGCAAGCCTGATAGACCGTTGGGTGCCCGGCGATTCGGGTACCCAATACAAATTTTGTATGCCGGACCGGATCAAATGTGGGAGCGGGCTTGCTCGCGAAAGCGGTGGTTCAGTCGCCAGATGCATTGACTGACACACCGCATTCGCGAGCAAGCCCGCTCCCACATTGGGTCTGTGTTGATTCAAAATCTGTCCGGCATTTCCCCCTATGAGTTTTCGAGTTAAGGAGTGACACCATGCTGGTGATGCGCCCCGCGCAAATGGCTGATCTGGGCGAGGTACAGCGTCTGGCTGCGGACAGCCCGATTGGTGTCACCTCGTTGCCGGATGATGTCGAACGCCTGAGCGACAAGATCGCCGCGAGCGAAGCGTCCTTCGCCGCCGAGGTCAGCTTCAACGGCGAAGAAAGCTATTTCTTCGTCCTTGAAGACACCGACGCCGGCAAGCTGGCGGGCTGCTCAGCCATCGTCGCTTCGGCGGGCTACTCGGAACCGTTCTACAGCTTCCGCAACGAAACCTTCGTGCATGCTTCCCGCGAGCTGAAGATCCACAACAAGATCCACGTGCTCTCGCAGTGCCATGACCTCACCGGCAATAGCCTGCTGACCAGTTTCTACGTGGTGCCGGAGCTGGTGGGTTCGCCGTGGTCGGAACTCAACTCCCGGGGCCGCCTGCTGTTCGTGGCCGGCCACCCGGAGCGCTTCGCGGATTCGGTGGTCACCGAGATTGTGGGCTACAGCGACGAGAACGGTGATTCGCCGTTCTGGGACGCCATCGGCCGCAACTTCTTCGACCTCAACTACGCCGCTGCCGAGCGCCTGTGCGGGTTGAAGAGCCGGACCTTCCTGGCCGAACTGATGCCGCATTACCCGATCTACGTGCCGCTGTTGCCGGACGCCGCCCAGGAAGCTATGGGCCAGGTGCACCCACGGGCGCAGATCACCTTCGACATTCTGATGCGCGAAGGCTTCGAGACCGACCATTACATCGACATTTTCGACGGCGGGCCAACCCTGCATGCGCGGGTCTCGGGCATTCGCTCGATCGCCCAGAGCCGTGTGGTGCCGGTGAAGATCGGTGAGATGGCCAAGGGTGTCGGCCGTCAGTACCTGGTCAGCAACGGCCAGTTGCAGGATTACCGCGCGGTGATGCTGGAACTGGACTACGCACCGGGCAAGCCAGTGACCCTGGACCTGGAAACCGCCGAAGCCCTGGGCGTCGGCGAGGGTGCCAGCGTTCGACTGGTAGCGGTTTAAGAATGAGTTTCGCGGGTGGCCTGCAAGGCGGCCCGTTTGAGGAGATAGCATGATCGTTCGTCCCGTACGCAGCAGCGATTTACCGGCCCTGATTGATCTGGCGCGCAGCACCGGCACCGGCCTCACCACCTTGCCGGCCAATGAAGAGCGCCTGACCCATCGGGTCGGCTGGGCTGAAAAGACCTTTCGCGGCGAAGCCGGGCGTGGTGATGCGGATTACCTGTTCGTGCTGGAAAACGACGAAGGCCGCGTGGTGGGGATTTCCGCCATCGCCGGCGCCGTCGGCCTGCGTGAGCCTTGGTACAACTTCCGGGTCGGCCTGACGGTCAGTGCCTCCCAGGAGCTGAACATCTACCGCGAAATCCCGACGCTGTTCCTGGCCAACGACCTGACCGGCAACTCCGAGCTGTGCTCGTTGTTCCTGCACGCCGATTACCGCAACGGCCTTAACGGTCGCATGCTGGCCAAGGCACGCCTGTTGTTTATCGCGGAATTTTCGCAGCTGTTCGGCAACAAGATCATCGCCGAAATGCGCGGCATGTCCGACGAAGCCGGGCGCTCGCCGTTCTGGGAAAGCCTGGGCCGGCACTTCTTCAAGATGGAATTCAGCCAGGCCGACTACCTCACCGGCGTAGGCAACAAGGCGTTTATCGCCGAGCTGATGCCGAAGTTTCCGCTGTACAGCTGCTTCCTGTCCGAGGACGCACGCAACGTGATCGGCAAGGTCCACACCGACACCGAGCCGGCCTTGAGCATGCTCAAGAGCGAAGGTTTCAGCTACCAGGGTTACGTCGACATCTTCGACGCAGGCCCGGCGGTGGAGTGTGAAACCACCAAGATCCGCGCGGTACGCGACAGCGAGGCGCTGGTGCTGGCGATTGGTACGCCGGGTGACGACGCCACGCCGTTCCTGATCCATAACCGTAAACGCGAAGATTGCCGCATCACCGCAGCACCGGCGCGGTTGGCTGCGGGCACCCTGGTGGTCGATCAACAGACCGCCAAGCGCCTGCAACTGATCGCCGGTGATCAAGTGCGTGCCGTACCGTTGTCCGCTGCCCGGGAGTCTAAATAATGAATTCGCTATACATCGCAGGTGAGTGGCTGGCTGGCCAGGGTGAAGTGTTTGAGTCGCTGAACCCGGTGACCCAGCAGGTCGTGTGGTCGGGTAATGGCGCTACCACCGAGCAGGTCGAGTCTGCCGTTCAGGCCGCACGCCAGGCATTTCCAGCCTGGGCCAAGCGCTCCCTGGAAGAACGCCTGAGCGTGCTGGAAGCCTTCGCCGCCAACCTGAAAAGCCGTGCGGACGAACTCGCCCGCTGCATCGGTGAGGAAACCGGCAAGCCATTGTGGGAATCGGCGACTGAAGTCACCAGCATGGTCAACAAGGTCGCGATCTCGGTGCAAAGCTACCGCGAACGTACCGGCGAGAAGAGCGGCCCACTGGGCGACGCCACTGCCGTATTGCGTCACAAGCCCCACGGTGTGGTGGCGGTGTTTGGTCCTTACAACTTCCCGGGTCACCTGCCTAACGGGCATATCGTGCCGGCCTTGCTGGCGGGTAACACCGTACTGTTCAAACCGAGCGAGCTGACCCCGAAAGTCGCCGAGCTGACCGTGCAATGCTGGATCGATGCTGGCCTGCCGGCGGGCGTTTTGAACCTGCTGCAAGGCGCGCGGGAAACCGGGATCGCCCTGGCGGCGAACTCGGGTATCGACGGTTTGTTCTTCACTGGCTCCAGCCGCACCGGCAACCATCTGCACCAGCAATTCGCCGGGCGCCCGGACAAGATCCTCGCGCTGGAAATGGGCGGCAACAACCCGCTGGTGGTGGACGAAGTGGCCGACGTGGACGCGGCGGTGTACACCATTATCCAGTCGGCATTTATCTCGGCCGGCCAGCGCTGCACCTGTGCCCGTCGCCTGTTGGTGCCTGAAGGCGCCTGGGGTGATGCGTTGCTCGCGCGCCTGGTGGCGGTGAGTTCGACCATTGAAGTCGGCGCGTTTGATCAAACGCCTGCGCCGTTCATGGGCTCGGTGATTTCCCTCGGTGCCGCCAAGGCGTTGATGGATGCCCAGGAACTGCTGTTGGCGAATGGCGCCGTGGCGCTGTTGGAAATGACTCAACCCCAGGCCCAGGCTGCGCTGCTGACGCCGGGGATTATCGATGTGACCGAGGTCACGGATCGCGCTGACGAAGAGCTGTTCGGCCCGCTGCTGCAAGTGATTCGCTACGCTGATTTCGAGGCGGCGATTGCCGAGGCCAACAACACCCAATACGGCTTGGCGGCCGGGTTGCTGTCGGATTCCGAAGCGCGTTACCAGCAGTTCTGGCTGGAGAGCCGTGCTGGGATCGTCAATTGGAACAAACAGCTGACGGGTGCCGCGAGCAGCGCGCCATTTGGTGGTGTGGGGGCTTCGGGTAACCATCGTGCCAGCGCCTATTACGCGGCGGATTATTGTGCGTACCCGGTGGCCTCGCTTGAAACCCCGAGCCTGGTGCTGCCAGCCACATTGACGCCCGGTGTGACGCTGATCTAAATGTGGGAGCGGGCTTGCTCGCGAAGGCGGTGGTTCAGTCACTTGAAATGTTGAATGACACACCGCCTTCACGAGCAAGCCCGCTCCCACATTTGATCTGTGGTGTATTCAAGAAATTTGATGCCTATAAAAACAGATGTTCGTGGAGCCTCGCCGATGAAATCCTGTGAAGTCAATTTTGACGGTCTCGTGGGGCCGACCCATAACTACGGCGGTTTGTCCTACGGCAACGTCGCGTCCCAGAGCAACAGCCAGCAGTCCTCCAACCCGAAGGAAGCGGCGCTGCAAGGCCTGGCGAAGATGAAAGCCCTGATGGAAATGGGCTTTGTGCAAGGTGTGCTGGCGCCCCAGGAACGTCCGGATGTGGCCGCCTTGCGCAGCCTCGGTTTTGCCGGCACCGACGCACAAGTCATCCAACAGGCCGCCAAGCAAGCCATGCCGCTGCTGGTTGCCAGCTGCTCGGCGTCGAGCATGTGGGTGGCCAACGCCGCCACCGTCAGCCCGAGCGCCGACACAGCCGATGGCCGCGTGCATTTCACCGCCGCCAACCTCAACTGCAAATACCACCGCAGCATCGAACACCCGACCACCAGCCGCGTGCTGGGGGCGATGTTTGCCGATAGCAAACACTTCGCCCACCACGCCGCGTTGCCGGCGGTGGCGCAGTTCGGCGACGAAGGCGCGGCCAACCACACGCGTTTCTGCCGGGACTATGGCGAGGCGGGCGTAGAGTTTTTCGTGTTCGGCCGCAGTGCGTTCGACACCCGCTACCCGGCGCCGCAAAAGTACCCGGCGCGCCAGACCCTCGAGGCCTCCCAGGCAGTCGCTCGCCTGCACGGCCTGCGGGATGACGGCGTGGTCTTCGCCCAGCAGAACCCGGCGGTGATCGATGCCGGTGTGTTTCACAACGACGTGATCGCAGTGGGCAATGGCGAGGTGCTGTTCTATCACGAGGACGCGTTCCTCAATACCGAACAGATGCTCGGCGAATTGCAGGGCAAGCTCGGCAAGCTCGGCGGCAATTTCCAGTCGATCTGCGTGCCCCGTGCCCAGGTTGGCGTTGAAGATGCGGTGCGTTCCTACCTGTTCAACAGCCAGTTGCTGAGCCGCGCCGACGGTTCGATGCTGCTGATCGTGCCGGAAGAATGCCGCGCCAACGAACGCGTCTGGCAGTACCTGCAAGGCCTGACGTCTTCCGGCGGGCTGATCCGCGAAGTCAAAGTCTTCGACCTCAAGCAAAGCATGCAGAACGGCGGTGGCCCGGCGTGCCTGCGCTTGCGCGTAGCGTTGAATGAAACCGAACTGGCGGCGGTCAACCCAGGGGTTATCATGACGGCGCCGTTGTACGACACCCTGACCCAATGGGTCGACAAGCACTACCGCGACAGCCTGCGGGAAACCGACCTGGCTGACCCGCAATTGCTGCTTGAGTGCCGGACGGCACTGGATGAACTGACGCAAATCCTTAAACTGGGCTCGGTTTATCCTTTCCAGATCAATTAACGCCGCACGGCTGAGAACTATTTATGACCACCGACACCCTGAAACTGATCCTTGAAGACACCGACGGCACCCAGCTGGAAACCTCCTGCACCCGCGTTGCCGTGGTGTGGCAGGGCAAGGAGATCTGGATCCAGCACGACGGCCGTGGCCAACTGCTGATCGGCGTTGACGTGGAAGAAGGCGACGCGGAATACGCCAACCTGCTGATGCGCCCATTGGCCACCAACCTGATGAGCCTGCAACTGGAAATGGAACCGGCCGACGTTGAAGGTGATGACGACGATCACGTCCACGGTCCTGGCTGCAACCACTAAGGAAGCTGCTTATGCTCGCCCTCGGCAAACTGCTTGAACTGACCCTCGCCGGTCGCGAACCGGCGCAAAAAATTCAACTGACTGTCGATGGCGTGCAACTGCGCTGGCTCAGTGAGGGCGCGCTTGAAGTGCGGCCTCCTGAGGCGCGGGACAACGGCAGCGATGTGCTGCTGTCGTCCGGCATCCATGGCAACGAAACCGCGCCAATCGAATTGGCCGACCGCTTGCTGCAAGGCATTGCCCGCGGGGAGATCAAGCCCCGTACCCGTATTCTGTTCCTGTTCGGTAACCCCGAGGCCATGCGCCGCGGCGAGCGTTACCTCGAACTGGACGTCAACCGGCTGTTCAACGGCCGTCATGAACAAAGCATTGGCCCTGAAGCCATGCGCGCCGCCGAGCTTGAGCAGTTGGCCCGCACCTTTTTCAGCGTGCCTGGGCGTAGTCGTTTGCACTACGACCTGCACACCGCCATCCGTGGCTCGAAGATCGAGCAGTTCGCGCTGTACCCGTGGAAAGACGGTCGCCAGCATTCGCGCCATGAATTGGCGCGCCTGCGAGCTGCCGGCATGGAAGCGGTGCTGTTGCAGAACAAGACTTCGATTACCTTCACCGCGTTTACCTACGAGCAGCTGGAGGCCGAGTCCTTCACCCTGGAGCTGGGCAAGGCCCGGCCGTTCGGGCATAACCAGGGCGTGGACGTATCGCGCCTGGAAGCCCGCCTCAAGCGGATCATCGAAGGCAACGAGCCCACCACCGAGAGCCTGGACGGCCTGAAGCTGTTCAGCGTCTCCCGGGAAGTGATCAAGCACAGCGATGCCTTCGTCCTGCATTTGCCGGCGGACGTGGAAAACTTTTCGGAGTTGGAGAAGGGGTATCTGTTGGCCGAGGACATTGCCAAGACCCGCTGGGTGATCGAGGAGGAGGGCGCGCGCATCATCTTCCCGAACCCGAAGGTCAAGAATGGCTTGCGAGCGGGGATATTGATTGTGCCGACCACGGATGTTGGCCTGGCCTGAACCCCGAGACTGACTCGGTCAAAATGTAGGAGCGGGCTTGCCTGCGATGGCATCAACTCGGTCTGTCAGGCGCACCGAGGTGATGCCATCGCAGGCAAGCCAGCTCCTACAGTGTCGCTTAAACCGCTACCGCCCGTGGCTCATTGCGGCGCAGTGCGCGAACCTTGTGCAGGGTGTCGGCGCAGGTGCGTGCCGCTTCCTGGCCTTTGTGCACGAAGTGCTCATAAAAGAACGTGTGGTGCTCGCTGCCCGCGTGGAAGTGGTGCGGAGTCAGGGATACCGAGAACACTGGCACTTCGGTTTCCAGCTGAACCTGCATCAGGCCGCTGACCACAGACTGGGCCACGAACTCGTGACGGTAGATGCCGCCGTCCACCACCAGGGCGGCCGCGACGATACCGGCATAACGGCCGGACTTGGCCAGCAGCTTGGCGTGCAGGGGCATTTCAAAGGCGCCGCCGACTTCGAAGAAATCGATGTCCGATTCCTGGTAGCCCTGGGCGATCATTTCGGCGAGGAAACCTTTACGGGATTGGTCGACAATATCCTTGTGCCAGCAGGCCTGGATAAACGCGACACGCTCGCCGTGATGGTTTTTGCTTTTGCTGTCGATTGCGGTGGGTTGCATGTTCTGACTCCTGTTTAAGAAAAAAACAGGGCGTTATGAATCGAATGGGATTTAAGGGTACGCACAGCTGGCTCATGGAAACATGACGTCAGCGCGGCCCTTAGGTGCCAATCCCGTTCTCTCTTCATCCGGACTATGACCGTCGGCCCCGGGATCACACCGGGTCTGCTGACCTTGTCGCCGTCCTGCCGAGGCAGTTCGAGGCGCCAAGCGCTCGCGGGCTATGCACATTGCGTGCAATTACCGCCGGTGGGGAATTACACCCCGCCCTGAGAACGTTGCCACCAGAACCCTGGCGGCGGAGAGTTTTTATCATGGTTTTTCAGAAACTGCACGGTTGGTTTATCGATAACCTATATCGGTTTGTTTGGTTGGTATTCGATTGTGCAAGCCCGGGGCTTGATATTCCGCGGGTTTGCCCGCAGTAATCGTTAACACAAGAAATGCCCCAATCCGCTAGAGGCTAGTTTGATGACCGTGATTGACCTGCGCAGCGACACAGTGACCCAGCCCACCCCAGGCATGCTCGACGCGATGGCGACTGCCGCCAGCGGTGACGATGTCTACGGTGAAGACCCGAGCGTCAATCGCCTGGAAGCCGAACTGGCCAAGCGCCTGGGTTTTGCCGCCGCGTTGTTCGTGCCCACCGGCACCATGAGCAACCTGCTGGCGTTGATGGCGCACTGCGAGCGTGGCGAGGAATACATCGTCGGTCAGCAGGCTCACACCTACAAATACGAAGGCGGCGGCGCGGCGGTTCTCGGCTCTATCCAGCCGCAACCCCTGGAAGTGCAGGCCGACGGTTCCCTGAACCTTGAGCACGTGCTGGCGGCGATCAAGCCGGACGACTTCCACTTCGCCCGCACCCGTTTGCTGGCGCTGGAAAACACCATGCAGGGCAAAGTATTGCCCCTTGAATACCTGGCGGCCGCGCGGGCGTTTACCCGGGAACACGGCCTGGCCTTGCACCTGGATGGCGCGCGGCTCTACAACGCGGCGGTCAAGCTGGGGGTGGATGCGCGGGAGATCGCCCAGCACTTCGATTCGGTGTCGGTGTGCCTGTCCAAAGGCCTGGGCGCCCCGATCGGCTCGGTGTTGTGCGGCTCCACGGCGTTGATCGCCAAGGCCCGCCGTTTGCGCAAAATGGTCGGTGGCGGCATGCGCCAGGCCGGCTCGCTGGCAGCGGCGGGGCTGTACGCCCTGGATCACCAGGTGCAGCGCCTGGCCGACGACCACGCCAACGCCCAATGGCTGGGGGATGAACTGCGCAAGGCGGGCTACACGGTGGAGCCGGTGCAGACCAACATGGTCTACGTGGATATCGGTGATCGGGCTGAGGCGTTGAAGGTGTTTGCTGCCGAGCGCGGGATCAAGTTGAGCGCCGCGTCGCGTCTGCGCATGGTCACTCATCTGGACGTCAGCCGGGCACAGATCGAGCAAGTGCTCGCGACATTTGTCGAGTTTTCCCGGAAATGACAGTGCAGACCGTCTAATTGACTGTTTCTATCACATAAACACGCTGTACCACGGGCAAAGGGCCGATATAATGCGGCCCTTTGCCGTCGCTCCGTCTGATGACGTTTAGCACTGGCCTTTGGCCGCAGCCTCCGTGGAATAACCTAATGAAAAGCGCAGAAATCCGTGAAGCCTTCCTTCGCTTCTTCGAAGAGCAAGGTCACACCCGTGTCGCCTCCAGCTCCTTGATCCCAGGCAATGACCCAACCCTGCTGTTCACTAACGCGGGGATGAACCAGTTCAAGGACTGCTTCCTGGGCCAGGAAAAGCGCGCCTACACCCGCGCCACCAGCAGCCAGAAGTGCGTACGCGCCGGCGGCAAGAACAGCGACCTGGAAAACGTGGGCTACACCGCCCGCCACCACACATTCTTCGAGATGCTGGGTAACTTCAGCTTCGGCGACTATTTCAAGAAAGATGCGATCACCTTCGCCTGGACCTTCCTGACCGGCGTGCTGAAGCTGCCGAAGGAAAAACTCTGGGTGACCGTCTACGCCACCGATGACGAAGCCTACGACATCTGGACCCAGCAAATCGGGGTGCCAGCCGAGCGCATGATTCGCATCGGCGACAACAAGGGCGCGCCTTACGCCTCCGACAACTTCTGGACCATGGGCGATACCGGCCCGTGCGGCCCTTGCACCGAGATTTTCTACGATCACGGCGCCGACATCTGGGGCGGCCCACCGGGCTCGCCGGAAGAAGATGGCGACCGCTACATCGAAATCTGGAACAACGTGTTCATGCAGTTCAACCGCACCGCCGATGGCGTGTTGCATCCGTTGCCAGCGCCGTCGGTGGACACCGGCATGGGCCTGGAGCGGATCAGTGCGGTGATGCAGCACGTTCACTCCAACTACGAGATCGACCTGTTCACCAACTTGCTGAGCGCTTCGGCCGCGGCCATTGGCTGTGCCAACGACAATCAGTCGTCGCTCAAGGTTGTATCGGACCACATCCGTTCCTGCGGTTTCCTGATCGCCGACGGTGTATTGCCGTCGAACGAAGGCCGTGGCTACGTGCTGCGCCGCATCATCCGTCGCGCCTGCCGCCACGGTAACAAGCTGGGCGCTACCGGCAGCTTCTTCTACAAGATCGTTGCCGCGCTGGTGGCTGAGATGGGCGAAGCCTTCCCGGAACTCAAGCAGCAGCAAGCCAACATCGAGCGCGTGCTCAAGGCTGAAGAAGAGCAGTTCTCCAAGACCCTGGAACACGGCCTGAAGATTCTCGAGCAGGATCTGGCTGAGCTCAAAGGCACCGTGGTGCCGGGCGACGTGGTGTTCAAGCTGTACGACACCTACGGTTTTCCGATGGACCTGACCGCCGACATCGCCCGCGAACGCGAGCTGACCATCGACGAAGCCGGGTTTGAGCGTGAGATGGAAGCCCAGCGTGTGCGTGCCCGTTCCGCCAGCTCCTTTGGCCTGGACTACAACACCCTGGTAAAGGTTGATGTAGCGACTTCGTTCATTGGTTATGAAGCCACCGTTGGCTCGGCCAAGATCGTGGCTATCTATAAGGACGGCAAGTCGGTCGACGTGCTGAACGAAGGTGACGAGGGCGTTGTAGTCCTGGATCAGACCCCGTTCTACGCTGAGTCCGGCGGCCAGGTCGGTGACTGCGGTTTCCTGAGCTCCACCTCCGGTCGCTTCGAAGTGCGCGACACCACCAAGACCGGCGGTGCTTTCCTGCACCACGGCGTGCTGGTGCTGGGTAACCTGACCGTCGGCGCGCCGGTGGACACTCAGGTGGATGCCGACGTACGGCATGCAACTGCTTTGAACCACTCGGCCACTCACTTGCTGCACGCCGCGTTGCGTCAGGTGTTGGGTGAGCATGTGCAGCAGAAGGGTTCGTTGGTGGATAGCCAGCGCCTGCGTTTTGACTTCAGTCATTTCGAGGCGATCAAGCCTGAGCAGTTGAAGGCCCTGGAAGACATCGTCAACGCCGAGATTCGCAAGAACACCCCGGTGGAAACCGAAGAAACCGACATCGAGACCGCCAAGAAAAAAGGCGCCATGGCGCTGTTTGGCGAGAAGTACGGCGACGAAGTGCGCGTACTGAGCATGGGCGGCAGCTTCTCGGTGGAGCTGTGTGGCGGTATCCACGCCAGCCGTACCGGCGACATCGGCCTGCTGAAAATCATCAGCGAAGGCGGTGTGGCTTCCGGCGTGCGTCGTATTGAAGCGATCACCGGCGCTGCGGCCCTGGCCTACCTCAATGCGGCAGAAGAACAACTCAAGGAAGCGGCCGGCCTGGTCAAGGGCAGCCGCGACAACCTGATCGACAAGCTCTCCGGCGTACTGGAGCGCAACCGTCAGCTGGAGAAACAGCTGGAGCAGTTGCAGGCCAAGGCGGCCAGCGCGGCGGGCGACGATCTGTCGGCTTCCGCCCTGGACGTCAAAGGTGTGAAAGTGCTGGCCGTGCGCCTGGACGGTCAGGACGGCAAGGCGCTGTTGGCCTTGGTCGATCAGTTGAAGAACAAGCTCGGCCGCGCAGTGATCCTGCTCGGCAGTGTCCATGAGGAGAAGGTCGTTCTGGTTGCCGGTGTAACCAAAGACCTGACTGGCCAACTCAAGGCCGGTGATTTGATGAAGCAAGCCGCCGCGGCAGTGGGCGGAAAGGGCGGTGGTCGTCCGGACATGGCGCAAGGCGGTGGTGTTGACGCCGGCGCCCTGGACGCGGCCCTGGCCCTGACCGTGCCGTTTGTCGAGGCAGGTATTTAAGACGCTGTTAATGGGCCCGTGGTCTAGTCGCGGGCTCAGTCAGTGCTGGTTGATTGAATAACAGGCGCCCCTTTACGGGCTGAGGCGGCTTAGAAATGGCTTTGATCGTACAGAAATTTGGAGGCACCTCGGTCGGCTCTGTCGAAAGAATCGAGCAGGTCGCCGACAAGGTTAAGAAATTCCGCGATGCCGGCGATGACCTGGTGGTGGTGCTGTCGGCCATGAGCGGCGAGACCAATCGCCTGATCGATCTGGCCAAGCAAATCAGTGGCGATCAGCAACCGGTTCCCCGTGAGCTGGACGTGATCATTTCCACCGGTGAGCAGGTGACCATCGCGTTGCTGGCCATGGCGCTGAACAAGCGTGGTGTGCCGGCGGTGTCCTACACTGGCAACCAGGTCCGCATTCTTACGGATAGCGCGCACACTAAAGCACGCATCCTGCAGATTGATGATCAGAAGATTCGCGCTGACCTGAAGGCCGGTCGTGTAGTGGTTGTCGCCGGTTTCCAGGGCGTCGACGAACACGGCAACATCACCACCTTGGGTCGTGGCGGTTCCGACACCACCGGCGTGGCCCTGGCGGCAGCCCTGAAAGCTGACGAGTGCCAGATCTACACCGATGTGGATGGCGTCTACACCACCGACCCGCGGGTTGTGCCCGTGGCTCAGCGCCTGGACAAGATCACCTTCGAAGAGATGCTGGAAATGGCCAGCCTCGGTTCCAAGGTGTTGCAGATCCGTGCCGTTGAGTTCGCCGGCAAGTACAACGTTCCGCTGCGCGTACTGCACAGCTTCAAGGAGGGTCCGGGCACCCTCATTACTATTGATGAAGAGGAATCCATGGAACAGCCGATCATTTCCGGTATCGCTTTCAACCGTGATGAAGCCAAGCTGACTATCCGTGGCGTGCCAGACACCCCGGGCGTGGCCTTCAAGATTCTGGGCCCTATCAGTGGCGCGAACATCGAAGTCGACATGATCGTGCAGAACGTTTCGCACGATAACACCACCGATTTCACCTTCACCGTGCATCGCAACGAGTACGATGCGGCGGAGCGGATCCTGCAGAACACCGCGAAGGAAATCGGCGCCCGTGAAGTGGTCGGCGATACCAAGATTGCCAAGGTGTCGATCGTGGGCGTGGGCATGCGTTCCCATGCGGGCGTTGCCAGCCGCATGTTCGAAGCCCTGGCCAAGGAAAGCATCAACATCCAGATGATCTCCACCTCGGAAATCAAGGTGTCGGTGGTGATCGAAGAGAAGTACCTGGAACTGGCTGTACGCGCACTGCATACCGCTTTTGAGCTGGACGCTCCGGCCCGACAGGGCGAGTGATGCGTTGCCAGGAAGGCGCGGTTATCCGCGCCTTTCATTTTTTTGTCGGGCGCGTGGTGAAGACCTGTTCTTTTACCTGGGCTCGACAATACTTAGGCAGGTAGGGCTATGACCATTGGTTGTAGGTCGAATGCCTTTTTTTTGCAGACTGTTGTTCCCGAAATGAAATGCGTGAGGAGAAAGGTATGCTGATTCTGACTCGTCGATGCGCAGAAAGCCTGATTATTGGTGATGGCGAAATCACCGTGACCGTGCTCGGCGTCAAAGGCAATCAAGTGCGTATTGGGGTTAACGCTCCGAAAGAGGTGGCTGTCCACCGCGAGGAAATCTACCTGCGGATCAAGAAAGAGAAGGACGAAGAACCAAGCCATTAATTTTTATCGTTTTTTATGTTTGCAAACGGGGATGAAGCTGGTTAATATACGCCCCGTGTTGCGGAGAGCTGGCCGAGTGGCCGAAGGCGCTCCCCTGCTAAGGGAGTACACCTCAAAAGGGTGTCGGGGGTTCGAATCCCCCGTTCTCCGCCATTATTTGCTTAGTACGTTGCAATCTGGTTTTTTCGCTAAGTTGTTGAAACTAAACGAAAAAATAGCTTTACATAGAGATTGAACGGCCTATAATGCGCGGCAACAAATGCACTCGTAGCTCAGCTGGATAGAGTACTCGGCTACGAACCGAGCGGTCACAGGTTCGAATCCTGTCGAGTGCACCATTTAAGAGTTAGTTGCAGCAATGCAGGTAACTTGGCTTCAACCAGTTGTGATCTGGTCTAAAAACACAATCTGCACTCGTAGCTCAGCTGGATAGAGTACTCGGCTACGAACCGAGCGGTCACAGGTTCGAATCCTGTCGAGTGCACCAAACAACAAAAAGCCCGCCTTGTGCGGGCTTTTTGCCGTCTGGGGTTTTTATTTCCCGCGACGTCTTTTTCTCCCGCCCATGTGTTTTCCTTTTGAGCTGCGTCGTCGCAGTTCATATGTGTGGCCAATGCTCAGCTTTGTGTCGCAAGCGCTTGTTCTTTCCAGTTTTTTGACGTTAAAAGCGGCCGCCCGGTGTATCATTGCGCCCGTCAGCCCCGCCGGGGCTTGTGGAACACCTCCATGGACTTACCCAGTAGTTACTCAGTACCCCGTTTTACCAATCATGAATTGACTGATTGATCCTTCCGGCGTGCCCTGCTGCTGGGAGTGGAGTTCGCCTATGACCGAAGTTGAAGTAAAGAAAACACAGGAAAGCCTGCAGGATCGCCTGGCTCAAGTCGTCGAGCTGCTGCAGCGCCAGCGCGTGGTCGAAGACCTGACGCATCGCCAGGAAGGCGCGAATCATGATCGGGTCGAGAACCTGGTCCACCGGCAAAACCTTGTCGAGCTGCAACGCAAGCTCGATGACCTGCACTCTGCCGACGTCGCCTACATCCTCGAAGCTTTGCCGCTTAATGACCGTCTGACCCTGTGGCAGTTGGTCAAGGCTGACCGCGACGGCGACATCCTCCTCGAAGTATCCGACTCGGTCCGTGAAACCCTGATCGCCGACATGGACGATCACGAGCTCCTGGCCGCCGCCAAGGACATGGATGCCGACGAACTCGCTGACCTGGCTTCCGAGCTGCCGCGAGACGTCGTCCATGAGCTGATGGAAACCCTCGACGCTCAACAGCGTGAGCGCGTGCGTTCGGCGTTGTCCTACGACGAGGAGCAGGTCGGCGCACTGATGGACTTCGAGATGGTCACCATCCGCGAAGACGTCAGCCTGGAAGTGGTTCTGCGTTACCTGCGCCGCCTCAAGGAGCTGCCAGGCCACACCGATAAACTGTTCGTGGTCGATAACGAAGGCATTCTCAAGGGCGTGCTGCCGATCAAGCGCCTGCTGGTCAATGACCCGGACAAGAAAGTCGCGGACGTCATGGCCAGTGATCCGGTGAGTTTCCATCCCGACGAAGACGCTTACGACGCCGCCCAGGCGTTCGAGCGTTATGACTTGATCTCGGCCCCGGTGGTCGACAAGAACGGCAAGCTGATCGGCCGTCTGACCATCGATGAAATGGTCGACCTGATTCGTGAGGAGAGCGAAAGCGAAGTCCTCAACATGGCCGGTCTGCGGGAAGAAGAAGATATTTTTGCGTCAGTCTGGAAGTCCCTGCGTAACCGCTGGGCCTGGCTGGCGGTCAATTTGATTACCGCGTTCATTGCATCAAGGGTTATTGGCCTGTTTGAAGGCTCCATCGAGAAGCTGGTGGCCCTGGCGGCGCTGATGCCGATCGTGGCCGGGATCGGCGGTAACTCGGGTAACCAGACCATCACCATGATCGTGCGTGCCATGGCGCTGGATCAGGTGGGTACCGGCCATGGTAAGCGTTTGATGCGCAAGGAGCTTGCGGTCGCGCTGATCAACGGCGTGGTGTGGGGTGGTGTCATTGGCATCGTGGCGTACCTGCTGTATGGCAGTTGGTCGCTCGGCGTGGTCATGACCGCGGCGATGACGCTTAACCTGCTGTTGGCGGCCTTGATGGGGGTTCTGATTCCTATGACCCTGGTACGCCTTGGGCGCGACCCGGCCATGGGCGCCAGTGTCATGATCACCGCCATGACTGACAGTGGGGGCTTCTTCATCTTCCTTGGCCTGGCAACCATCTTCCTGCTTTGATCCCTTCTATAGGTCAGGGGGCTTTTGCCCCCTGATCCTTTCTTTACCAAATCCCAGGCAAAAAAAAGCCAGCCCATGGCTGGCTTTCAGCTTTCGGTTGCCAATCAGTTGGCTTCTGCAGCTGCCTCAACGTCGTGAGCGATAAGCGAGACGAGAGCATTTTGCTGACGGTGGGAGAGCTGACGAAAACGCTGCAGCAGTTCGCGTTCGTGCAGTGACAGCTCGGGGCTGTCCAGGCGCATGCTCAGCTCGTCGCCCAGCGCACCTTCCTGAATCAGGCTTTGTTCCAGGCGTGCGATGATTTCGGAGTTCATGCTGCGGTGATGATTGCGAGCCACCTCGGCAATGCGTTCCCGCATTCCGTCTGGCAGACGTACGACGAACTTGTCAGCCGTACGGCTGGAATAAATTGCCTGTTTCAATGGGCGCATATATTTAACCGGTTAGTTCAGGGGAGCGGTTTTTGGAATTGGCCGCAAGATGCATGTTAGGACAAGGCTTGCTGCCAAATGTTCAACCTGAATTGCAAAGAGGCCGCATCATGCCTCAGATTTGCCAGTTCCTTGGCGTCAATTCCGTGACAAATATTGAACCGGCTACCGGCTTTATGCCAGTACTCATTTCAAAATTTGCGGACTGGTTGGAAAACTTTTCCACGGACGCACCCAAAAGTGTGTTGAGGCCGCAGGCCCTGGGCGCAAAAGGCTTTTCGGGCGCACATCCTATAGCAATATGGCCTTTTGCCCTTAACTTTAAGATTAGTGGCTAATTGCCAATTTACGAGGGCGGAGCGACATATGGTCAGTTGTTCGGACGGGTGAGCCTGAGGGTGGCTGCTATTTGCAAGAGGACGACGAGCGGAGGGATTCAGCGCAATACGGGGTCGAATTTGATGCGGCGACCAATGATGATTGCCAGTACCCACAGGCTGCCAAACACGCCGGCGGCAACGAATGAGACGGTCTGTACATCTTGCGACAATACGTTCAAGCCGAGGCCGGCGGCGGCCAGGGCCAGGGTTAGAAACAACCAGGCGGACTTGGTCATGGAATACTCCGGTAAGCGGTTCAGAAAACCCAGTGTTCAGTCGAAGGGGCGGCCTGAGTGCCCTGGGTCAGTTGCAGCGGTGATTGCATGTTCGGCTTCATGACTGCCAGCTGCGGGCGCTGCTGGAGGTGATGGGGAATCGCCTGGCTGACCTGCGCGGCATCATCAGCGGTTGTAGATTGAAAATGGAACATCACCAGCGCAGCCAGAGCAACGGTATTGAGGGCTAGTAGAATTGCGCTGTTCATGGGCATGTTCTCCGCAGATGGCTGGGCCGGACTGTATTTGTAGGATAAAGGATTGCAGGCGCCGTGCCAGTCTTTATTTGATAATAAATCCTTTAAAATCAAATAGTTATATATGTCCTATGTTGTCGTGATGTTGCAATTTGCAATGATGGCATTTTGGGGTAATGCATTTTGCACGACGGTTGCGAATTGCCCGCAATCATTGCCTGGAATGAGCCTTGGTGCCGCGGGCATAGGCCTACACTCAAAAAGCCCACGGACGACATGACAAAATTGACCTGCGCCGTTAACATGCACGCCGTCCGTCGCCGTGCTCTTGGCCGGCTGGCTGTCATTTGTCCCAGTAGCTCAATTGGATAGAGCATCCCCCTCCTAAGGGGAAGGTTGGCCGTTCGAACCGGCCCTGGGACACCACATAATCGTTCCTGCCCACGCGGCCAGAACTTCAGAAAGCCCCGATCAGATCTATCTGGCGGGGCTTTTTTGTGGCTGGGCCCCTGTGGTCGCCAGTCTTTTCAAACACCAACCGAACCTTGCCCGCGTTTGAGGTTCACACGGGAGGCAAGGGCGAAGCGGCGCAAGTATTCGTCGGCATCGTGTACCTCGCAGGTCACTGTCGAGCGTCTGACACGTAGCCAATTGGCATGAGCAAAATATTCCCCGGCAACCGCGTGTTTTGGCTGTCCGGACCCGACGACCCGGGACTATCATTCCGATAGCCCTGAACCCCATTGCAAGGAGCCGCTCGGAACGCCGATGCGCCAGATCTGGAAACCTTTTCGAGCCCTTTATTTTGCTTCCCTGATGATGCTGATCGGCTCCGGCCTGCTCAGTACTTACCTGGCCTTGCGCCTGGCGGCAGATCACGTCGACAGCCTGTGGGTGGGTGCGTTGATGGCCGCCAACTATTTTGGCCTGGTCTTGGGGGGCAAGATCGGTCACCGCCTGATTGGCCGCGTCGGGCATATCCGGGCCTACGCCACCTGTGCCGGGATCGTCGGCGCGGCAGTGTTGGGCCACGGGCTGATCAACTGGCTGCCAGCCTGGATTGTGCTGCGGATGATTGTCGGCCTGGGCATGATGTGCCAGTACATGGTCATCGAGAGCTGGCTTAACGAGCAGGCTGAAGCCAAGCAGCGCGGTGCGGTGTTCAGCGGCTATATGATTGCTTCGTACCTCGGCCTGGTGCTGGGCCAACTGATCCTTGTGATGCACCCTGAGTTGGGCCTTGAGTTGCTGATGCTGGTCGCGCTGTGTTTTGCGCTGTGCCTGGTGCCGGTGGCCATGACTCGCCGTATTCACCCGGCACCGCTGCATCCTGCGCCGATGGAGCCGCGCTTCTTTATCAAACGGGTGCCGCAATCCCTCAGTACGGTGTTGGGCGCCGGGCTGATCGTGGGTTCGTTCTACGGTTTGGCGCCGCTTTACGCGTCCCAGCAGGGGCTGACCACCGAGCAGGTCGGTCTGTTCATGGGTAGCTGTATTTTCGCCGGGCTGCTGGTGCAATGGCCGTTGGGCTGGTTGTCTGATCGGTATGACCGCGCGCTGTTGATTCGCTGCTTTGCCTTGTGCCTGGCGGTGGCTGCGTTGCCGTTGGCGATCATGACCCAAGTGCCGTTGGAAGTGCTGTTTGTTGCGGGCTTTCTCTGTTCCCTGGTGCAGTTCTGCCTGTACCCGCTGGCCGTGGCGTTTTCCAACGACCACGTCGAGGGCGATCGCCGGGTGTCGCTCACGGCGATGTTGCTGGTGACCTACGGTGTCGGTGCCAGTATCGGGCCGTTGTTGGCCGGTGTGGTGATGAAGCTGTTCGGCAGCCACATGCTGTATGCGTTTTTCAGCCTGTGTGCGTTGATCCTGGTTTGGCGCATTCGGCCCAAGGCAGTCACCAACCTGCATCAGGTGGACGATGCACCGCTGCATCACGTAGCGATGCCCGACAGCATGTCCAGCTCGCCGCTGGTGGCGTGCCTCGACCCGCGTGTGGATGAGCAGGTGGTGCAGGACCAGATGCAGACCGCCGTTCCGGACCCTGAGCCTGAAGTCGATCCTGAGGTGGAGGAGCCATCAACGGTCACCGAGCCCCCGGAGCATCCGGACCCGGATGAGCACCCCCACGACTTGAGCAGGGCGCGTCCCTGAAAACAAAAACGGGCAGTTCCCTTGAGGAGCTGCCCGTTTTTTTATCGCGACCCTTAGTGTTTAAAGATCATCGTCCTTGTCGAAGCGGCGCGCTTCACGCTGCAGTTGGTACACAAACCGCTCGACCTGACGCTGCACCAGCCCGCTCATGTTATGAAAGCGTACGCCGGCGAAGGTGGTGTTGATCCTTTCTTCGAAGTGCAGGTAACGCAGTTCCACCGAGGTGGTCATGCTGCCAAAGGGCAGGGCGGCGATGAAGCGGTCGTAGACCTGGCCCAGTTGCAGGCGCTCGGAGATGTCCCCTTCGAACCGCAATTTGCAGCCAGTGGCGGAAATGTCCAGCAGCTTGCCGCTGATGGGGGCCTTGAGTTTGTCGCCACCCAGCTCCACGCCGACCAGTTGCGCCAGCTTCAGGGCGGCGCGGAAGGCATTGCGACGCTGATGGTAAATCACTTCGTCGGGCATGCTGCCGCGGTAAATGCGGTGGCCGCCGGCTTCGTCGGTGGTCAGGGTGCCGTTGCTTTCCCAGGCCACCCGCACGCCATCGTGAAAACCTTCGATACGGAAAGCTTCGCCATTCTCTAGGTAGCGTTCGCCGTCCCGCGGGATCATTTCGTCGAGGGCCAGCGTCTGGCTGTCCCGGTCGATTTCCACCAGGTAGCTTTGAAAGCGCTGGTTGCGTTCGTGGAAGGTGATGATCAGCGGATCATGGCTCTCTTGCAGCATCCGCAAGGTGCCAGCGATTTCCAGCGGCGTGGTGAGTACCTTGGGTGGCTGCGGAGCATCTTCCGCGTTAGGGGCGTTGAACACGGTTCTTCCATCTCCAGACAAAATACGACTACACGCAAGTGCTTTCATTTTGCCAGCATGTGACACGCCTTGGATAGGGCGCGCTTAAGCTGGTTTCAGGCTTGGCTGCGGGTGCTTGGCTTGGCCAGGCGCGAGGTAGAGCCTTGAGCGTTGTAGAGGGCCGGAGGCTCGCCGCCGTGGAGGATACGCAACTGATTGGCGGTGGTGGCTTGCTGAAGCTGGATCGCCTGGCCGTTGAGAATGTTGGTTTCCTGGCACAGGGTCAGCAACTGGTTAAGTTCTTTGCTTTGGGCCAGCAACTGGTCGCCCACCGTGGAGTGGCTGGCGAGTTGCTCCAGGCCCTTGTGGTCGGCCGAGAGGCCCAGGCTGAGGAGAATCTGGCTGCGCTTCTTGCCGTGCTGTTCCAGCAGGACGATCAGCGACTGCTTGCGCGCCAGGATTTCTTCCAGCATGCGCATGTCCCGGCCGAACAGGGCCAGGGACTCTTCCCGAAGTAGCTCCAGCAACTGCTGTGCAGGAGGCAGGTCTTCAATGATCAGTTGTAGCAAGTTTTCGTCGTGCATGGCTGGCCTTGGGGTTTAAGCGTCCAAAAGCCTGGCGCAGGCCTTTGCCTAGCGCTCAGCTTCGAAGTTAAGCAGCTTGCTGGCTACACGGTTGCTGTCGACCTTATAGCTGCCATCCGCAATCGCCTGCTTCAATTCGGCCACGCGGGCTTTGTTGACAACCGGTTGATCGCTCAGCGAGTCAGTGACCTTCTGCAACTGTTGAGCCTCATTGCTCAGGTGTACCGATTCCCCGCTTTGGCTGGCACCGGCCTGTTCTGTCTTGGCAGGCAGAGGCTGGGACTTGGCTTCAACGCTGTCTTTGGCACCGTTGGTGCGCGAAGATCCGGGCGTTGGCAGGGCGTTATTCAAACGACTGAAATCGATGACCATGTTAAAAAACCTCTGGGTATTTGGACGCTTGCCATGTTTTCGGCCATACCCGGACAAACTTTAGGCTCGATTGACAATAAACCTATACGCGATACCGCTTTGCGCACAGTGTAGGAAAAGCCGGCGTCCGATGCCAGTGATCTATAAAGCCACCTCAACTTGCCCCGGTGCCGTCACCCGGGCCTTGATCACGCGGTTGGAGTTGAGGTTCTTCACGCGAATCTGCTCACTCATGCCGCCATTGGACAGGGCTTCCCCCGGCATTTTTACATTCAGGCCGCCGCTGCTGGCGGAGATCACCACCTGGTCACCTTTGCGCACCACTTCGGCCTGCTCAAGATGAACCAAGGTAATCACCTGGTCGGCAACCATTGGTCGGGTAAGTTTTTGCCCGAGCGCCTGGTCCAGGGACGTGAGATAGCCCTGATTGATTTGGCTGATGTCCCGTTCGCGCATCGCAACGTCCTCATAACCAATGATTCCGGTGCGTTTCAGCGGGCGGGTCACCACCACGACGTCGCGAAACAATTTGACCTGGGCCGGTACAAACACCGTCCAGGGCGAGGCGCCTTCGCAGCGCACCTTCACGGTCACGCGCCCGATGGGTTGGGCGGGGCTCTCCAGGGAGGCTGTCAATTCCTTGTCGCACATGGGCATGCGCAGGCGCGGATCCAACTGGTTGACCTGGATTTCATAGCGGCCCGGTGTCTGGGTCGTCGCCAGATAATCTTCTACAGTGAACTCAAGAAAGCCTTGAGTGACGCCGATAAGTAGATCAGGCAAGGTGACGTTATCGGCGCGGGCCGGCTGGCCCGTAGCCAAGGCAAGCAACGCCATCGAGGCGCAGAGTAATCTGCGGTACTGTGGGGATCGGGAGCGTCGGGAAACTGTCGTTTTGATGTCCATGGCCAATAAAAAAGCAAAGCTCGTGCCGTTTAGTGTTGGGTACGCGTCGTACCCCTAAGTTTTAGCGTAGGAGTCTGGGCATGGCCGGTGTAATGGATTCAGTAAACCAGCGCACACAGCTGGTGGGGCAGAATCGCCTGGAGTTGCTGCTGTTCCGTCTGGACGGCAAGCAGTTGTACGGGATTAACGTCTTCAAGGTTCGGGAAGTGCTGCAGTGTCCCAAGCTGACAATAATGCCCAAGTCCAGCCCGGTGGTTTGCGGTGTGGCCAATATTCGTGGCGCGACCATCCCGATTCTTGACCTGGCCATGGCCACCGGTTCGGCGGGTTTGCAGGACCGCGAGAGCCCGTTTGTGATCATCACCGAGTACAACACCAAGACCCAGGGTTTCCTGGTGCGCTCGGTGGAGCGCATCGTCAACATGAACTGGGAAGAGATCCATCCGCCGCCCAAGGGCACCGGCCGCGATCACTACCTCACGGCGGTGACGCGGGTCGACAACCAGTTGGTGGAAATCATCGACGTGGAGAAAATCCTCGCCGAAGTGGCCCCGACCTCGGAGGCGATTTCGGTGGGTGTGGTAGACGCCGAAACCGCGCACAAGGCGATCTCGCTGCGGGTGTTGACGGTGGATGACTCCTCGGTGGCGCGCAAACAGGTGTCCCGTTGCCTGCAGACGGTTGGCGTTGAAGTGGTGGCGCTCAATGACGGTCGCCAGGCCCTGGATTACCTGCGCAAGCTGGTGGACGAGGGCAAGAAGCCGGAAGAAGAATTCCTGATGATGATCTCCGACATCGAGATGCCGGAAATGGACGGCTACACCCTCACGGCCGAGATACGCAACGACCCACGCATGCAAAAATTACATATCATCCTGCATACTTCGTTGTCGGGTGTATTCAATCAGGCGATGGTCAAGAAGGTCGGTGCTGATGACTTCCTGGCCAAATTCCGCCCTGATGACCTGGCATCCCGGGTAGTCGACCGGATCAAGGCAGCAGATCACGGCTAGGGGCCTTTTCCCTGGCGGTCACACGATTTAAGAGGCGGTATCATTGTCTACGGGTAATTTGGATTTCGAACAGTTCCGGGTCTTCCTGGAAAAAGCCTGTGGCATATTGCTCGGTGAAAACAAGCAGTACCTGGTATCCAGCCGTCTCAACAAACTGATGGAGCAGCAGGGCATCAAGTCCCTCGGGGAGTTGGTGCAACGGATCCAGGGCCAGCCGCGCAGCGGGCTCAAGGAGATGGTGGTCGATGCCATGACCACCAACGAAACCTTGTGGTTTCGCGATACCTATCCGTTTGAAGTGCTCAAGAACAAGGTGCTGCCTGAGGCGATCAAGGCCGCACCGGGCCAGCGCCTGCGCATCTGGTCGGCCGCCTGTTCGTCGGGGCAGGAACCGTATTCGATTTCGATGTCCATCGATGAGTTCGAGCGGACCAACATGGGCCAGTTGAAGGCCGGGGCGCAAATTGTGGCCACGGATTTGTCCGGCACCATGCTCACCAACTGCAAGACCGGTGAGTACGACAGCCTGGCACTGGGGCGCGGGTTGTCTCCGGAGCGCTTGCAGCGTTTCTTCGATCCTAAAGGCGCGGGGCGTTGGGCGGTCAAGGCGCCGATCAAGAGCCGGGTCGAGTTTCGCTCGTTCAACCTGCTGGACAGCTACGCCAGCCTGGGCAAGTTCGACATGGTGTTCTGCCGCAATGTGTTGATCTACTTCTCGGCCGAGGTGAAGAAAGACATTCTGTTGCGTATCCACGGCACCCTCAAGCGCGGTGGTTATCTGTTCCTTGGCGCTTCCGAGGCGCTGAACGGTTTGCCGGATCATTACCAGATGGTGCAGTGCAGTCCTGGGATCATTTACCAGGCCAAGTGATGAATGCTTGAACAAAAAAGGGAGGCCTGCACAGGCCTCCCTTTTTTTATGGCCGCAAAGCGGCAAACCCTCATTTGCCGCTTTACTGGCGTTTCGCGGAAACCCTTTGCCGCTTTTCTGGCATTGCCGCCGGCAATTGCCCCGCAAACCCTTGTAATACGGCCCTCAAAAGAATTGGCATGCCGATTGCTATAACCCTGTTACGAAAAGCAGGTCAGCCCCTAAAGGTTTCCGCCATGAGCATCAGCTTCGATAAAGCGCTCGGTATCCACGAACAAGCCCTGGGCTTCCGCGCCCAGCGTGCCGAAGTCCTGGCTAACAACATCGCCAACGCCGACACCCCGAACTACAAGGCTCGGGACCTGGACTTCTCTGCCGTGCTCGCCGCACAGCAAGACAAGACCAAGAACGGCACCTTCGGCCTGAACATGACCAACAGCCGTCATATCGAAGCGCAAGGCCTGGGCAATGGTGACGAGTCGCTGCTGTATCGCACGCCGATGCAACCGTCGATCGACCAGAACACCGTGGACGCTCAACTGGAGCAATCGGCCTACGCCGAGAACTCGGTGAACTTCCAGGCCAGCTTCACCCTGCTCAACAGCAAATTCAAAGGGCTGATGTCAGCCCTGCGTGGAGAATAAGCCATGTCCCTCGCCAGTGTTTTCAATATTGCCGGTAGTGGCATGAGCGCCCAGACCACGCGCCTCAACACCGTCGCCAGTAACATCGCCAACGCCGAGACCGTGTCTTCGAGCATTGACCAGACCTACCGTGCCCGGCACCCGGTGTTCGCCACCATGTTCCAGGGCGGTCAAGGCGGCCAGAGCGGTAGCGGCGATTCGCTGTTCCAGAACCAGGATGCCGCAGGCCAGGGCGTGCAGGTGCTTGGTGTAGTCGAAGACCAAAGCAATCTCGAAGCCCGCTACGAGCCGAACCACCCTGCCGCGAACGAAAAAGGGTACGTGTACTACCCCAACGTCAACGTGGTCGAGGAAATGGCAGACATGATTTCCGCCAGCCGCTCGTTCCAGACCAACGCGGAAATGATGAACACCGCCAAAACCATGATGCAGAAGGTCCTGACCCTGGGTCAGTGATAAGGGGCGCCAAATAATGGCCATTGTTGATACCAGTTCGACGAACACGGCGGTCCAGGACCTTTTCAATTCCAAGGTCAAGACTGCGACAGATAACAGCAGCGTCGGCGACGCGGCCAAGTCGGCGACGGGTAACCAGTCGTTGGGCAAGGACGCGTTCCTGCAACTGCTGGTCACCCAGCTGAAAAACCAGAACCCGCTGTCGCCCCAGGACAACGGCGCGTTCGTGGCACAGCTGGCGCAGTTCAGCAGCCTGGAAGGCATCAACACCCTGAACGACTCGGTGAATGCGATTTCCAGCAACTTCAGCTCCTCGCAGGCACTGCAGGCTTCGTCGCTGGTGGGTCGCTCGGTGATCACCCAGACCGACAAGTCCATGGTCGACACCAGCAAGAGCATGACCGGCTCCGTGGCAGTGACGGCGGCGACGGGCAACGTCTCGGTCAAGATTACCGACAAGGACGGCAACGTCGTTCGCACCCTCGACATGGGTGCCCAGAGCGCCGGCAATTCCAGCTTTGTCTGGGACGGCAAGAACGATGCGGGCGAGACGGCACCGGCCGGCACCTACACCTTCAATGCCACCACCAAGAATGACAAGGGCGACTCGGTTGCCTTGCTCACCTCGCTGCCGGCAACGGTGACCAGCGTGACCCTGAGCCAGACCGGCGGCGAAATGCTGCTCAACCTGGCGGGCGGCATGGGCAGCATCAAGCTGTCGCAAATTCAGACTATCGGTACATAGAGCCGGCTAGATACGGCAAAAGGAGAGAACAATGTCTTTTAATATCGGCCTTAGCGGCCTCTATGCGGCCAACAAACAACTGGACGTGACCGGTAACAACATCGCCAACGTCGCGACCACCGGCTTCAAGTCGTCCCGTGCCGAATTCTCGGATATCTACGCGGCGTCCAAGCTGGGCACCGGCCAGAACAGCATCGGCAACGGTGTGAACCTGGCAGCAGTGTCCCAGCAGTTCACCCAGGGTGACGTCAACAACAGTGGCGGCACGCTGGACATGGCGATCCAGGGCGGCGGCTTCTTCGTGCAGAAAGGCAGCGACGGTTCGCTGGAGTACACCCGTAACGGTGCCTTCCGTGCCGACAAGGACGGCTACATCACCAACAACACCGGCACCTCACGCCTGCAAGGCTACGCGGCGGACGCCGATGGCAACATCCAGAAGGGCGGCTTGACCGACCTTCAGCTCAACCTGTCGTACCTGCCGCCGAAGGCTTCGAGCAAGGTGGACTCCACCAGTAACCTGAATTCGTCCTCGCCGGTGATCGACCAGACCAAGACCCCGTTTGATCCGACCAAGTCGGAGACCTTCACCACTCAATACTCCACCACGCTCTACGATACGCAGGGCAACTCGCATCCGATGGTGCAGTACCTGGTGAAGACAGACTCCAACACCTGGAAGTCCTACACCCTGATCGATGGGCGCAACCCTGACGGTTCGCCGATCAGTGGCACCGGTGCTGACGTGAAGGCGCCTGTTGCCTCGACGCTGTCGTTTGATACCGCCGGCAAGCTCTCGGGCATCATCACCCCGCCAGCCACCGCTTCGAACACCACCCTGACCATTTCCGACTGGAAGCCGGGCGCCCTGGTCAATGGTGTCTGGACGCCTAACGGCGCGGCCGCCAATACAGACGGCGTGGCCGTCAACATGGCGAACATCACCCAGTTCAACTCGGCTACCTACCGCAACCCGCCAACCACCGACGGTTACGCCACCGGTCAAATTACCGGGCTGAAAATCGACGGCAGCGGCGTACTGTTCGCTACTTTCAGCAACCAGCAGAGCAAGGCCATCGGCCAGATCTCCCTGGCCAGCTTCAACAACGAGCAGGGCCTGCAGCCAGCCGGCGGCACCACCTGGAAAGAAACCTTCGCGTCGGGCCAGCCGGGTTTTGATACCCCGCAAGTCGGTACCCTGGGTTCGATCGTGGCCAACTCCCTGGAGAACTCCAACGTCAACCTGACCAACGAGCTGGTGGACCTGATCAAGGCCCAGAGCAACTATCAGGCGAACGCCAAGACCATCTCCACCCAGAGCACCATCATGCAGACCATCATCCAGATGACCTGATGCTGTCGCTTTAAGCCGCAACACTGGAAAAGCCCCTCGGTCGAGGGGCTTTTTTTTGCCTGCCGATTGTCCCGGGCTGTCATGGGATGACATGGTTTTGGCGGAACGGCCTACGGCTGTTTTTCCACCCACGAAGCCAAGAAGGCTGAGGTCAACGGGTGGAGAGCAGGCTATGGCGAGTGTGTCGGTTTCAGGTGGTGTCATCGGGGGCGTGAGTTTTTCAGGTGGGGGTATTGCGAAGCCAGATCGGTCGGACGATGAAGAAAACAAGGGTGTCTCTAACGAGGAAACGGTCAAAAAGCTGCTCACAGCGTTGGATGACGCCGAGAAAACGTCCAAGGGCCAGCTCGCGCAAGATCTGCGAGACAAGCTCAACGAAGTGCGCGGGGAGATCGGTGACGAGAAATTCAGGGAAATCCTCAACAAGCTGATTGAAGAGGCTTCCGGGCAGTGGCTTGAGTTTCTCAAACAACTGCTGAAGATGTTGTTTCCGGACTCGGACGACACGCCACCATCCCCTGCGCCAGCTCCTGCACCGGCACCATCGCCATCGCCATCGCCAGGGGGTGGCGGCGGCGGTGGGGGCGGGGCTAACAGAAATGATTTTGGCCCCAGCGAGCCCATGAGCAACAAGCCGCTGACCGAAGGTTCAAGGCATTTCAACTACAAGCCCGACAACAGCAATCCTGGAAAGACACCGGACAATATCTGGAGTGGCTTCAGCCAGGGCCCTGATGGCAACTGCGTCACCGTTTCCGCGATAAAGGGGGCGATGATGCGGTACGGTCAGAAACCCACGGACGTTTTCAAGGAGGTGAAAGAGACGGGGGATGGTTATCACGTGAAAATGCGGGACGGCTTCGAGCTTGATTTGTCCAAGGACGAACTCAAGCAGGCCGCCGCGTATGCACAGTTTAAAGGCGATGATCCCGCGATGATGACCGATGCAAACTTCATGTTTGCCGCGAGTGCCAAGCGTGCGCAGATGGAAGGAAATGGTCTGGACGACAGGCCGGGTGATGCGCAACGAAGTTTTGCCCATGCGATGCAGAGCTTGAACAACGGCGAAATGCCACACGAGGCGCTGGATCGCCTTGGGCTGAAGGGGCTCTACAGGAACTCCTCAAGCAGTGAACTGGCGAGCGGCAAGCTGGGTGTCGTGGCCTATGATCGTCATTCAATGGCGGTGATTGGTGGGCAAGTCGAGTTGTGGGGCCGGCGGGGCGGCTCGCCAAAGCAGGGTATTGCGTACGCGTTCCTCTAGGGCGTTAAACGAAAAAACCCGATAAACCCTATGCAGTCGGGGTTTATCGGGTTTTTCAATCCCGGGCGTTCAAGCCCGGGACCGGCTCAGCTTATTGGCAAGCTTCGCAATCCGGCTCGTCGATCGCGCAGGCTTTTGGCACTGGCGCTGGACCGGCGGGTGCCGCGAGAACCGAATCATCACCGTGGTTGCCGCCGCTGGAAACAGCGTTCAGCTTGCCGGTGTTGATGGTCGACTTCTCGGTGCTGGTGGCGGCCAGGGCACGGAGGTAGTAAGTGGTTTTCAGGCCACGGTACCAAGCCATGCGGTAGGTCACGTCCAGCTTCTTGCCCGATGCGCCGGCGATGTACAGGTTCAGCGACTGAGCCTGGTCGATCCACTTCTGACGACGGCTGGCGGCGTCGACGATCCACTTGGTGTCCACTTCGAAGGCAGTCGCGTAGAGCTCTTTGAGTTCTTGCGGGATGCGCTCGATCTGCTGCACCGAACCGTCGTAGTACTTCAGGTCGTTGATCATGACCGAGTCCCACAGGCCGCGGGCTTTCAGGTCGCGAACCAGGTACGGGTTGATCACGGTGAATTCGCCCGACAGGTTCGATTTCACATACAGGTTCTGGTAGGTCGGTTCGATCGACTGCGACACGCCAGTGATGTTGGCGATGGTGGCGGTCGGTGCGATGGCCATGATGTTGGAGTTACGAATGCCTTTCTGCACACGGGCACGTACCGGTGCCCAGTCCAGGGATTCGTTCAGGTCAACGTCGATGTACTTCTGGCCACGCTGCTCGATCAGGATCTGTTGCGAGTCCAGCGGCAGGATGCCTTTGGACCACAGCGAACCCTGGAACGTCTCGTAGGCGCCGCGCTCGTCGGCCAGGTCGCAGGAAGCCTGGATCGCGTAGTAGCTGACCGCTTCCATGGACTTGTCGGCGAACTCGACCGCAGCGTCCGAACCGTAAGGAATGTGCTGCAGGTACAGCGCATCCTGGAAGCCCATGATGCCCAGGCCAACCGGACGGTGCTTGAAGTTGGAGTTCTGCGCCTGTGGTACCGAGTAGTAGTTGATGTCGATAACGTTATCGAGCATGCGAACGGCGGTGTTCACGGTGCGTTCCAGCTTGGCGGTGTCCAGCTTGCCGTTGACGATGTGGTTCGGCAGGTTGATCGAGCCCAGGTTGCAAACGGCGATCTCGTCCTTGTTGGTGTTCAAGGTGATCTCGGTGCACAGGTTCGAGCTATGGACCACGCCCACGTGCTGCTGCGGGCTGCGCAGGTTGCACGGGTCTTTGAAGGTCAGCCATGGGTGGCCGGTTTCAAACAGCATGGACAGCATTTTGCGCCACAGGTCTTTGGCCTGGATGGTCTTGAACAGCTTGATCTTGCCCGGGTACTGGGACAGGGCTTCGTAGTACTCGTAACGCTCTTCGAAGGCCTTGCCGGTCAGGTCGTGCAGGTCTGGCACTTCGGATGGCGAGAACAGGGTCCACGGGCCGTCATCGAAGACACGCTTCATGAACAGGTCAGGGATCCAGTTGGCGGTGTTCATGTCGTGGGTACGACGACGATCATCACCGGTGTTCTTGCGCAGTTCGATGAACTCTTCGATGTCCATGTGCCAGGTTTCCAGGTAGGCACACACCGCGCCTTTGCGCTTGCCACCCTGGTTCACGGCTACAGCGGTGTCGTTCACTACTTTCAGGAACGGTACAACGCCTTGGGACTTGCCGTTGGTACCCTTGATGTACGAACCCAGTGCACGCACCGGCGTCCAGTCGTTACCCAGGCCGCCAGCGAATTTGGACAACATGGCGTTGTCGTGGATCGCGTGGTAGATGCCCGACAGGTCATCCGGCACGGTGGTCAGGTAGCAGCTGGACAGCTGTGGACGCAGGGTGCCGGCGTTGAACAGGGTTGGGGTCGACGACATGTAGTCGAAGGACGACAACAGGTTGTAGAACTCGATGGCGCGGTCTTCTTTGTGCTTCTCTTCGATCGCCAGGCCCATGGCCACGCGCATGAAGAACACCTGCGGCAGTTCGAAGCGGATCCCGTCCTTGTGGATGAAGTAACGGTCGTACAGGGTCTGCAGGCCCAGGTAGGTGAACTGCTGGTCGCGCTCGTGGTTGATTGCCTTGCCGAGTTTTTCCAGGTCAAAGGTGGCCAGGATCGGGTTCAGCAATTCGAATTCGATACCCTTGGCGATGTAGGCAGGCAGGGCCTTGGCGTACAGGTCGACCATCTCGTGGTGCGTGGCGCTGTCGGCGACGCCGAGGAAGCCCAGGCCTTCGGCACGCAGGGTGTCCATCAGCAGGCGCGCGGTCACGAACGAGTAGTTCGGCTCACGTTCAACCAGGGTACGGGCGGTCATGACCAGGGCGGTATTGACGTCGGTCAGGGCCACGCCGTCGTACAGGTTCTTCAGGGTTTCGCGCTGGATCAGGTCACCATCGACTTCTTCCAGGCCTTCGCAGGCCTCGGTGATGATGGTGTTCAGGCGGCCCAGGTCCAGCGGAGCAAACGTACCGTCGGCCAGGGTGATGCGGATTGACGGGTGAGCTTGTACGGCAGCTTCTTCGGCCGGGGAGCGTACGGCACGTTCCTTGGCGCGGGAGTCACGGTAGATCACGTAGTCGCGGGCAACTTTCTGCTCGCCGGCACGCATCAGGGCCAGTTCGACCTGGTCCTGGATTTCTTCGATGTGGATGGTGCCGCCCGATGGCATGCGACGCTTGAACGTTGCGCTGACCTGTTCGGTCAGGCGCGCAACGGTGTCGTGGATGCGCGACGAGGCAGCAGCGGTGCCGCCTTCAACTGCAAGAAACGCTTTGGTGATCGCGACGGTGATTTTGTCATCGGTGTAAGGAACGACAGTGCCGTTACGCTTGATCACACGCAGTTGGCCGGGTGCGGTGGCGGACAGATCCAGGTTCGAATCAGCGGCCTGCGGCACGGAGCCCTGCGGGTTCTCGCGAGTTGTGTCGGTTTGCATGGGGGGTTGTCTCCACATTCTATATTTATTTGGGCACCATCACGGTGCCCACCGTTCCGTCCTGAAGCACTTACAACAGGCCAAGGGCCTGGCATAACAACTTCGGGACAGGAGGAAGGGAGCTGTTCGCGCCGCTTCCATGCCGAAGTCTTCGGTACAAGCTTGGGGCTCTTTACCGTATTCCTGGTGGGTGACTGCTTCGTACTGCAACACCCGTACCGTTTTTGCCTGATCGGGGCTAAAAACGGCTGCCATCCGCGTGCGCGGTTTGGTCTTCTGAAAAAGGCTTAAGTTCAACCAAACAGGAGCAAGAAAGAGCTTGAGTTTCTTGTCTGATTTGTGTTTGGTCTTTTCGCTCAAAACCCTACATGTAGGGTTTTTTTGGCGACGACCTACAAGATAATGCGTTTTCGGGGGTATGGCAACGCACTACCTGTGGATAACGCTGTGGGTAAAATGTGTATGAAACGTGGAACAGGCGTGTAGGCCGCAGTACTGCTGCATCGCGCCGTTTGTCACCGAATATTCCGAGATAAAAACATCCGGTTGGATTTTTGCGGGCGCGAACCCTATCACAAAAAAACACCATCTCCGAACGCATTTGCGCGCTTGTACTAGAGGGCTGGCTCATGGCTACAATCGCCCCTTGTTTCACGCGATATCTTGTTCGCTCCACATGACAACTGTAGGAGCGGGCTTGCCCGCGAAGGACGTCAACGATAACGCTGGAAACCGGAATAAACGCGGCACCCTTGAGTTTTTCGCGGGCAAGCCCGCTCCTACAATAATGAGAACCGAGGTAACGCATGGAGCATGAAGCCTGGCAGGTATTGATTGTCGAGGACGACGAGCGACTGGCCGAGTTGACCCGTGACTATTTGGAGAGCAACGGCCTGCGCGTCTCGGTGGAGGGCAACGGCGCCCTGGCGGCGGCGCGGATCATCGCCGAACAGCCGGACCTGGTGATCCTCGACCTGATGTTGCCCGGCGAAGACGGCCTGAGCATCTGCCGCAAGGTGCGCGAGGACTACGACGGAGTGATCCTGATGCTGACCGCGCGCACCGACGACATGGACCAGGTGCTGGGCCTGGACATGGGCGCCGACGACTACGTGTGCAAACCCGTACGCCCACGCTTGCTGCTGGCGCGCATTCAAGCGCTGCTGCGGCGCAGTGAAAGCGTCGAACCGGCCATCCCCGAAAAACAGCGTCGCCTGCAATTCGGCCCGCTGGTGGTGGACAACGCCCTGCGTGAAGCCTGGCTGCACGACGGCGGCATCGAGCTGACCAGCGCCGAATTCGACCTGTTATGGCTGCTGGTGGCGAATGCCGGGCGAATTCTGTCCCGGGAAGAAATCTTCACCGCCTTGCGCGGTATTGGCTACGACGGCCAGGACCGCTCCATCGACGTACGCATCTCGCGGATTCGCCCGAAAATCGGCGACGACCCGATCCACCCACGGCTGATCAAGACCATTCGCAGCAAAGGCTACCTGTTCGTCCCCGAAGCTGCCGCTGACCTTACGCCGTGAACTCGATCTTCCTGCGTATCTACGGCGGCATGTGCGCGGCGCTGATTCTGGTGGCGTTGCTCGGTGTGCTGGCCCTGCACCTGCTCAATGAAGTACGCAGCGGCCAATACCGCGAGCGCCTGGCCCATGGCACCTTCGCGTTGATGGGCGACAACCTGCAACCCATGAGCGCCATCGAGCGCCGTCGTGCCCTGGCGGTGTGGGAACGCTTGCTGGGCATCCCGCTGGAATTGCAGACCGTGGCCGAGGCGAATCTGGACCTGAGCCAGCGCACCCGTCTGCAGCGCGGCCAGGTATTGGTAGAGCAAACCGGCCCCCACGCGGCCAGGGTGCTGCGATTAGTCAGCGACCAGGAGCAACTGTTGCTCACCGGTGAAGTGCAGCAAATCAGCGAGCAACTGGCCCGCGCGACCATTTACCTGCTGGCCGATGAACTGGTGCGTTTCCCGGTGGCCGAGCAACCGCAAAAACTCGCCGACCTGAAAGAGGCCAAGGGCTTTGGATTCGAGATGCACCTGGTGATGCTCGACCAGGCTGACATGGACGAAGACCAGCGCCGCCGTGTGTCCGAGGGCGACACAGTGATGGCCCTGGGCAAGGGCGGTGATTCGATCCGGGTGTTTGCCGGCATGGTCGGCACGCCGTGGGTCCTGGAAATCGGTCCGCTGTACCAGATGAACCCGTACCCGCCGCAGTGGTTGATCCTGATCGCGTTGATCAGCCTGACCCTGATCGGCTTGATCGTCTATTTATTGGTGCGCCAACTGGAGCGGCGCTTGAGTGGCCTGGAAGCTGCCGCCACGCGCATCGCCAAGGGCAGTCTGGAAGTGCGAGTGCCGGCCCGTGGCGCCGATTCGGTAGGGCGCCTGGCGGCAGCGTTTAATGGCATGGCCGAACACCTGCAACGGCTGCTGGCGATCCAGCGCGAACTGGTGCGCGCGGTGTCCCACGAGCTGCGCACCCCGGTGGCACGCCTGCGGTTCGGCCTGGAGATGATTGGTGATGCGGCCACGCCTGAAGCGCGGCGCAAGTACATGGAGGGCATGGACAGCGACATCCAGGACCTTGATGGCCTGGTGGACGAAATGCTGACTTATGCGCGACTGGAGCAGGGTTCGCCGGCGCTGAATTTTCAGCGGGTCGACCTTAGCGCGTTGCTCGATCAGGTGATTGATGAGCTGTCGCCGCTACGCCCGGAAATCAACGTCGCGCGGGGCATCTGTCTGTCTTCTGCCCATTGGGATGATGCGTGGGTCGAGGCCGAGCCGCGTTACCTGCATCGAGCCCTGCAAAACCTGGTGAGCAATGCCATGCGCCACGCCCAGGGGCAGGTGCTGATCAGCTATCAGGTGGGCCAGGTGCGGTGTCGCATCGATGTGGAAGACGACGGCCCGGGCGTGCCGGAAAGTGCCTGGGAGCGGATCTTCACTCCGTTCCTGCGCCTGGATGACAGCCGTACTCGCGCGTCGGGCGGGCACGGGTTGGGGTTATCGATTGTGCGGCGGATCATCCATTGGCACGGCGGCCGGGCGTTGATCAGCAAGAGCAACAACCTGGGCGGCGCGTGCTTCAGCCTGAGTTGGCCACGGGACCAAGAGAAACCCCACCCGTAGCAGCTGTCGAGCCCTGGCGAGGCTGCGTTGGCCCCAACTCGGTTTTGCGCCTGGCTCTACATCGGCGGCGCTCCCGACGCAGCCTCGCTAAGGCTCGACAGCTGCTACGGCCACCAGGCTCAACAACTGCCCCTCATTCACCACAAACTGCGCCTCCAGCTCTTTGCCATGGCACCACTCTGCCGACAGGTCCGTCAGCAACCGCAGCCGTGCATGGCCGGTATCCGACCATTCCAGCAACTCGGCATGTTCAAAATAGAAGCGCTTCTGCACGATCGGGTAGAGCGCCTTGAACAGGCTCTCTTTCGCCGAAAACGTCAGTGTCACCAACTGCGCGATCTGCTCCCGCGGCCCGGCAGCCATGCGTTGCAATTCATCCGGTGTCAGGATTTCCCCCGCCAGGCGTTCCGCGCGCTCCAGTGTCAGCAGGTTCTCCAGGTCCATCCCCAGCCCGCGCCACTGTGTCTTGTGGGCGACGATGACCGCCGCATGGCCGGTGCTGTGAGTGATCGAACCGCTGATATGCGCGGGCCAGACCGGCGCGCGGTCCTTGCCAATTGCCGGCACGCAATCCAGTCCATCCAGCTGTTGCAAGGCCGCGCGGGCACACAGGCGACCGGCCAGAAACTCCGCCTGGCGCTTGGCCACCGAACGCTGGATGCTCGCGGGTGGCGGCACGGCGCTGCGCTGGAAGTCGCCGATGGCCAGCAGGGCCGGGTCAAAACGGGTGCTCAGCAAAACCGTGCCGGGCAAGGCAACGGGCAACGGCCAATGGGCATCAAGTGGGGTGCAGCAGGCGGGTAGGGAATTCATGCCGGGTATTTTGCCGAGTTGAAGGGCCGCTGGATAGCCTGCGGCCGGGGATACGTAAATAACTCTTTACACAGTAGCCGGCCTCGGTTCAGCCCAGGTTCAGAGAGTGTTCAGGGGGAGTTCAGGGGCGTCTGCGTAGTCTGGCCCCGTACTCAAAGCCAAAGCGTGTGAGGTAGATCATGACTGCGATCAAGAAGCTGATGTTGGCGTTAACCATGCTCAGCGCCACCGCTGGCGTCCAGGCCTCTGATGCGAGCTTCACGGGTTTCTCCAAAGAGAAGAGCAAAAAGCCCTACAGCCTTCTTCAGCGGGTGAGCTTCGAGGATGCCGGTGAACAAGCCGCGCCCTGGGGCCAGTCCCTGGGCCAGCACACCCCGCAGTCGGACTATCGCGTAGGCAATGAAAACCTGTCAGGTCACTTCAACGGCAGTAAACTGCGCCAGCAAGACCTGCAGGGCCGCTATGATATACCCCAGTTGGAAAGTTGATTTGCCTTGGAGAGCTTTATGAAATTGCTGGTTGTCGAAGATGAGGCGTTGCTGCGTCATCACCTGTTGACCCGCCTGACCGACAGCGGTCACGTGGTCGAGGCCGTCGCCAACGCCGAAGAGGCGCTGTACCAGACCGGGCAATTCAACCACGACCTGGCGATCATCGACCTGGGCCTGCCTGGCATGGGCGGCCTGGACCTGATCCGCCAACTGCGCGCCCAGGCCAAGACATTCCCGATCCTGATCCTGACCGCCCGCGGCAACTGGCAGGACAAGGTCGAAGGCCTGGCCGCCGGTGCCGACGACTACGTGGTCAAGCCGTTCCAGTTCGAAGAGCTGGAAGCGCGGATGAACGCATTGCTGCGCCGCTCCAGCGGTTTCACCCAGTCGACCATCGTCGCCGGGCCCTTGCTGCTGGACCTCAATCGCAAGCAGGCGTCCCTCGACGAACAGCCGCTGGCGCTGACCGCCTACGAATACCGCATCCTCGAATACCTCATGCGTCACCACCAGCAAGTGGTTGCCAAGGACCGCCTGATGGAACAGCTCTACCCCGATGACGACGAGCGCGATCCGAACGTCATCGAAGTGCTGGTAGGCCGCCTGCGCCGCAAGCTGGAAGGCCCGGCGGGGTTCAAGCCGATCGACACCGTGCGCGGTCTGGGCTACCTGTTTAATGAGCGCTGCCGTTGATTCGCTCGTTACGTGTGCGTTTGATGCTCGCGGCCACCACCCTGGCCGTGCTGTTTATGCTGGCCTTGTTGCCAGCCATGCAGGGCGCCTTCAGCCTGGCCCTGCAGGATTCCATCGAGCAGCGGCTGGCGTCGGATGTCACCACGCTGATTTCGGCTGCCCGGGTTGAAAACAATCGCCTGCTGATGCCCGCGCAGTTGCCGGATGAGCGCTTCAACCTCACCGACAGCCGCCTGTTGGGCTACATCTATGACCGCGAAGGCCATCTGGTCTGGCGGTCGCGCGCCACCCAGGAAGAGAACATCAACTACAAGCCGCGCTATGACGGGCGCGGCAACGAGTTTGCGCGGATTCGCGAAGCCAACGGCCAGGAATTTTTTGTCTATGACGTCGAGGTCAAGCTGCTGGGCGGCAAGAGCGCGGCGTTCAGTATTGTCGCCCTGCAACCGGTGCGCGAATACCAACTGACCCTCGAAGGCCTGCGGGAAAACCTCTACCTGGGCTTCGGCGCCGCCTTGCTGGTGCTGCTGACCCTGTTGTGGCTGGGCCTGACCTGGGGCCTGCAAGCGTTGCGCCGGCTGAGCCAGGAACTGGATGAAATCGAAGGCGGCACCCGGGAAAGTCTCAGTGAACAACACCCCCGCGAATTGTTGCGCCTGACCGGCTCCCTGAACCGGTTGCTCCACAGCGAGCGCGAGCAACGCACCCGTTACCGTGATTCCCTGGATGACCTGGCCCACAGCCTGAAAACCCCGTTGGCAGTGCTGCAAGGCGTGAGCGAAGACATGGCCCAGCGCCCCGAAGATCGCGACCAGGCCCGGGTGCTGCAATCGCAGATCGAGCGCATGAGCCAGCAAATCAGCTACCAATTGCAGCGCGCCAGCCTGCGTAAAAGCGGCCTGGTGCGTCACCAGGTGCGCCTGGAGCCGGTACTGCAAAGCCTGTGCGACACGCTGGACAAGGTCTATCGCGATAAAGGCGTGAAGGTCGCCTTCGATTTGCCGGAAGAATGCGACGTGCCGATCGAGAAGGGCGCCTTGCTGGAACTGCTCGGCAACCTGCTGGAAAACGCCTATCGCCTGTGCCTGAGCGAAGTGCGCATCACCTTGCAGGAAAGCCTGGAAGGCACCGAGCTGTGCATCGAAGACGACGGCCCCGGCGTGCCACCGGACCAGCGTGCGCGGATCCTGCAAAGGGGGGAGCGGCTGGACCGCCAGCATCCGGGACAGGGCATCGGCCTGGCGGTGGTCAAGGACATCATCGAAAGCTACAGCGCACGGTTGACCCTTGGAGATTCACCGTTGGGTGGCGCGGCGTTCAAGATCCACTTCCCTGGCGTCTAACTCCGCTATCTCCTCGTAGCAGCTGTCGAGCTTTAGCGAGGCTGCGTAGGGCCCCACTTGGCCTTGCGCCTGGCTCGATATTGGAGGCGCCCCCAACGCAGCCTCGCCAAGGCTCGACAGCTGCTACGGTTAGGTTTCTTGTGCTCTATAGGCCCCCGGGGTCAGCCCGGTCCACTTCTTGAACGCCCGATGAAACGCCGACGGTTCGGAAAACCCCAACTGCTCGGCGATCTCCTGCAACGACAAATCCGCCCGGCCCAAATGATAAATCGCAATGTCCCGGCGTAATTCATCCTTGAGCGCCTGAAAGCTGGTGCCTTCCTCCCGCAAATGCCGACGCAGGGTCTGCGGGCTGATATGCAGGTGCTGGGCGACGGCTTCGAGGTCGGGCCACGGCGTGCGGTCGCGGCTCAATAAGCGGCGCAACTGGCTGCTCAAACTGTCGCCTTCATCCGGTCGCGACAGCAGGTCGGCTGGTGAGCGTTCGAGGAAGTGCTTGAGGGTGCGCTCGTCCTGCATCAGCGGCAGGCTCAGGTAGCGGCTGGGAAACACCAGGCTGCTGGTGGGCGCGGCGAACACTTGCGGGCAGGGGAACAGCAAGTCGTACTCACCGGCATGGGGCGGCATCGGGTAACTGAAGGTGGCCTGGTCCAGGCGGATGCGTTGGCCGATCAGCCAACTGCCGAGGCGATGCCAGATCACCAGCAGGCATTCGCTGAGGAAGTGGTCCGGGTCCCACAGCTGCGAATCGTCCAGGCTCAAGCGGGCCATCTCCCCTTCGCGTGTCAGGCGCCAGCGCGGACCCTGTGGGAATAGGCTATAAAATAATAAGCCGCGTTCCAGGGCTTTCTCGAGGGTGCGGCAGTGAATCAGCGCGTGGCACATCATGGCGAAGGTGCCGCGTTTGCTCGGGCCTTCGGCGAAACCCAGGTATTCGTCATCCAGCGCCAGCCACAGCATCTGTAGCAGCCGGGTAAATTGCTCCGGGGCGATGCGGGCTCGGGGTTCGCTCAGCAGCTCCGGGGTAATGCCCACTTGCTGCAGCAGGCCCGAGTAGTCGTAGCCGGCCCGGCGTGCACCGCCGAGGGCGGCCCGAGCGTAGTGACTGGCGATGGTACGTTCACGCATGAGGGGCCTCGTCCATTGAGTGGCGGATGTTAGCCATCCTGTGGGAGGGCAACAAGGCGGATATCCGCCAAATTGTAGGACGAGATCAGGAGGTGAGGCGGAAATCCGCCACCTTGTGTAGGCGGTGTCTGAAGCCGAAAGCCACCCAAGAGCTGGTATCTAAAGGCCTTCAGCGGTTTTCAGTAAAAGTGGCACGACGCTTGCGATTAGAGAGCGCAGGGAGACCGGCCTTGAGCAGGCTCTCAAACAACAAATCCCTCCAGTGCAGGAGGGTTCGCAATTCAAGTGTCGTGGGCAATGGCGGATATTTGCCACACGGGACGATTGAGGAACTTTGCAATGACGACTCGTCAGCCACTGTACAAATCCCTGTATTTCCAGGTGATCGTTGCAATCGTTATCGGTATTTTGCTCGGCCACTTCTACCCGCAGACCGGCGTGGCCCTCAAGCCACTGGGTGACGGCTTTATCAAGCTGATCAAAATGGTCATCGCCCCGATCATCTTCTGTACCGTTGTCAGCGGCATCGCTGGCATGCAAAGCATGAAATCGGTCGGCAAAACCGGTGGCTACGCGCTGCTGTACTTCGAAGTCGTCTCCACCATCGCCCTGCTGATCGGCCTGGTCGTGGTCAACGTTGTGCAACCGGGCGCCGGCATGCACATCGACGTGGCTACCCTGGACGCCTCTAAAGTCGCGGCCTACGTGACTGCCGGTGCAGACCAGAGCATCGTTGGCTTCCTGCTGAACGTGATCCCGAACACCATCGTTGGCGCGTTCGCTACCGGTGACATCCTGCAAGTGCTGATGTTCTCGGTGATCTTCGGTTTCGCCCTGCATCGCCTGGGTGCCTACGGCAAGCCGGTGCTGGACTTCATCGATCGCTTCGCCCACGTGATGTTCAACATCATCAACATGATCATGAAGCTCGCGCCACTCGGTGCCCTGGGCGCCATGGCGTTCACCATCGGTGCCTACGGTGTAGGTTCGCTGGTGCAGCTCGGCCAGTTGATGATCTGCTTCTACATCACCTGCATCCTGTTCGTGTTGATCGTGCTGGGTGGCATCTGCCGCGCTCACGGCTTCAGCGTCCTGAAACTGATCCGCTACATCCGTGAAGAACTGCTGATCGTACTGGGTACTTCCTCGTCCGAATCCGCACTGCCACGCATGCTGATCAAGATGGAACGCCTGGGCGCCAAGAAGTCGGTCGTTGGCCTGGTTATCCCGACTGGCTACTCGTTCAACCTGGACGGTACTTCGATCTACCTGACCATGGCTGCCGTGTTCATCGCCCAGGCGACTGACACCCACATGGACATCACCCACCAGATCACCCTGTTGCTGGTACTGCTGCTGTCTTCCAAGGGCGCTGCTGGCGTGACCGGTAGTGGCTTCATCGTACTGGCCGCTACCCTGTCGGCCGTTGGCCACCTGCCAGTTGCCGGCCTGGCGCTGATCCTGGGTATCGACCGCTTCATGTCCGAAGCCCGCGCACTGACCAACCTGGTAGGCAACGCTGTTGCTACCCTGGTTGTGGCCAAGTGGGTCAAGGAACTGGACGAAGACAAGCTGCAAGTCGAACTGGCTTCCGGTGGTCGCGGTATCTCCGAGACCCGTGAAGAAGACGACCTGGGCGTGGCCGAAGGCCCGGCTCCAACCGCCGTCAAGTAAGACTGTACCGTGTGTGAAAAACCCATCTTCGGATGGGTTTTTTTATGCCTGCGGGAAACATCAGTCACTCCGGATGATGGTTTATGTGATTGCTGCTGACCGCCAGGTTTGCCTACTCTGTGGCCAATCGAATCGGAATCGGAGTCCCCATGTCAGGTCCCTTGGCGTCCCTCAAAGTACTGGATTTCTCCACCTTGCTGCCGGGGCCGTTTGCCTCGCTGCTGCTGGCCGACATGGGCGCCGAGGTATTGCGCATCGAATCTCCCACGCGCATGGACTTGCTGCGCGTATTGCCGCCCCATGACCATGGCGTGTCGGCCAGCCATGCCTATCTTAACCGCAACAAACGCAGCCTGGCCCTGGACCTCAAGCAAGCCGAGGCGGTGGAGATCGTGCGGCAGTTGGTGGCGGATCATGACATCGTCCTCGAGCAGTTCCGCCCCGGGGTGATGGAGCGCCTGGGCCTGGGCTACGAGGCATTGAAGGCGATCAACCCGAAGCTGATCTACGTCTCCATCACCGGCTACGGCCAGACCGGCCCCTACAAGGACCGCGCCGGCCATGACATCAACTACCTGGCCCTGGCGGGTGTCGCCAGTTACACCGGGCGCCAGGACAGCGGGCCGTTGCCCCTGGGCGTGCAGTTGGCGGATGTGGGCGGCGGCTCGTTGCACGCAGTGATCGGCTTGCTGGCGGCGGTGATTGCCCGGCAGCAGAGCGGGGTAGGGCAATACCTCGACGTGAGCATGACCGACTGCGCCTTCAGCCTGAATGCCATGGCCGGCGCGGGTTACCTGGCGTGCGGCGTGGAGCCGGCGTGGGAGAACCAGGTGCTCAATGGTGGCAGCTTCTATGACTATTACCGCTCGCGGGAAGGGCGGTGGTTGTCGGTGGGCAGCCTGGAGCCGGCCTTTATGCAGCAGTTGTGTACGGCCCTTGGGTGCCCCGAATTGGCGGCGCAAGGCTTGTCGCCCAGACCCGAGCAGCAGAAAGCCCTCAAGCTGGCGTTGCAGGTCGAGTTCGAGAAACGCAGCTTTGATGAGCTGTGTGAGTTGTTTGCCGGGATTGATGCGTGTGTCGAGCCGGTGCTGAACCTGAGCGAGGCGGTTGAACACCCGCAGTTGAAAGCCCGGGAACTGGTCAGCCAGGTGCCGCGTGGCGATGGTTCCAGCCAGGCGCAAATCGCGTGTCCGCTGAAGTTTTCCGAGGGTTTGCCGGCGGCCAGGCATATAGGCGCGGCGGTGGGCGCTCACACGGATGAGGTGTTGGTGGAGTTGGGATTCAGTGCTCAGCAAATAGATGATTTGCGGCGTACCAAGGTGATTCAGTAGCGCCTGGGCCGGCCCCTTCGCGAGCAAGCCCGCTCCCACATTCGACCGAGTTCCATCGGTGGAATGCGATCAAATGTGGGAGCGGGCTTGCTCGCGAAGAGGGCCTTACAAGCACCACAAACCTCACTCGACGCGGGTTTCCCCGGTAAACACCAACGTCTGCCGACACCTGCGGCACAAATACCGCCGCCCCTGGCTCACCAGCCCATGACGCTGTGGCGAAAACGGAAAGTCACTGTCGGCACACGGGCAGCGGTAGATATACCGCGTCACGCGCCGCCGCTGGATTTCATAGGTGTGGCAGCGATCCGGCGGCAGTTCGTAAACCCCACGCATGATCAACTGCCATTCCTCGCCATGGGGCTGGATGCGCTCGCCGAACAATTGGTGGGCAATCAGGTGCGCCACTTCATGGGCAACCGTCTGTTTAAGGAAGTGTTGGCTGTTTTCACGGTACAACTGCGGGTTGAAGCGCAGCAGGTTCTCGTGCAAATGCGCGACACCGGCCTTCTGGCCCCGCAGCTTGAGGCTGACCTGGGGGCGTTTGAAGCTTCGTTTGAAAAAGGATTCGGCTTGCAGGAAACAATCTTCGACGCGGGTATTGAGTTGCTCGGGCATGCTGTACATATCTCCAGAGACGTCCAGTATGCCGCAAACAACGGTGTATCCGAATCTGTCAGGCGCCGAATGGTCATGCATAACGCACAAAGCCACCTTGCGATGGCTTTTCCTGCGGGTAAACCGCGTCAGTTGGTGTAGATCGGGCCTACGCCCAGCCCCCAGACGATCACGGTAAAGGCCATGATCGCCACCAGCACCACCAGGCCCACGGCCAGCACCGAGCTGGAGAACAGGAATCCCTCGTCCGGGTGGATGTTCATGAAAGTCGGCAATCCTACGTACAGCAGGTACACCGTGTAGCAAATGGCGGCCGTGCCGACGACCATCCCCAGCCACATGTGCGGGTACAGCGCCGCCAGCCCGCCGACAAACAGCGGTGTTGCGGTATAGGTGGCAAACGCTACGCAGCGGGCCATGCTTGGATTGGCGTCATAGGTGCGCGCCATCCAGTGAATGAACGCCCCCATCACCGCCACGCCGCCGAGCATCGCCGCGTAGGACATGATGGTCATCCATAACGCGCTCTCCACCGTCAGCATCACCGGTGCGCGGCTGCCGATGACCCAACCGACCTGAGTGGTACCGATAAAGGCTGATACAGCGGGGATCGCCGCGAGAATCAGCGTGTGGGTGAGGTACATGTGGCTGATGCTTTCTTCTTTATCGCCACGAATTTCCCGCCATTCCTGATCGGGGTGGGTGAAAAGTCCCACGACGTGATGGATCATGCCAGTCACTCCTGTCGTTATTACCATCGCCCCCCAGCGGAGCGCCCACGGGCCAATTGGCCTGAAAGGTCTGGATATATGTGCGACCTTATGTCGCAGTATAGGAAGTGATGACCGGAAAAACTGTAGGGCTTTAGAGCAAATTGCGCTGTAAACACTAGGCTTAATCGCGGCGCGGTCTGTTGATTGGAATGCGGTCAAATGTGGCAGCGGGCTTGCTCGCGAATGCGGTGGGTCAGCTAAACACCTGGCGACTGACACTCCGCATTCGCGAGCAAGCCCGCTCCCACATTGGAACTCGGTCGTCCATCCCGGTAAAATACCTGGCTTTTCGTCACACACCTTTCGCGGATTCAAGCGCCATGGGCACTCTTACGGTCAACCAGAACAAACTGCAAAAACGCCTGCGTCGCCAAGCCGGTGAGGCAGTCGCCGATTTCAACATGATCGAAGAGGGCGACAAGGTCATGGTCTGCCTGTCTGGCGGCAAAGACAGCTACACCATGCTCGACGTGCTGATGCACCTGCAAAAGGTCGCGCCGATCAAGTTCGAGATCGTCGCCGTGAACATGGACCAGAAGCAGCCGGGCTTTCCCGAGCATGTGCTGCCGGCCTACCTCAAGGAACTGGGGGTCGAGTACCACATCGTCGAGAAAGACACTTACTCGGTGGTCAAGGAACTGGTCCCGGAAGGCAAGACCACCTGCTCGCTGTGCTCGCGCCTGCGCCGTGGCACGCTCTACACCTTTGCCGACGAAATCGGCGCGACCAAGATGGCCCTGGGTCACCACCGTGACGACATCGTCGAAACTTTCTTCCTCAATATGTTCTTCAACGGCAGCCTCAAGGCCATGCCGCCCAAGCTGCGGGCCGACGACGGGCGCAACGTGGTGATTCGCCCACTGGCGTACTGCCATGAGAAGGACATCCAGGCGTACTCCGACCTCAAGCAGTTTCCGATCATCCCGTGCAACCTCTGCGGCTCCCAGGAAAACCTGCAGCGCCAGGTGGTCAAGGACATGCTCCAGGACTGGGACCGCAAGACCCCGGGCCGCGTCGACAGCATCTTCCGCAGCTTGCAGAACGTGCAGCCGTCGCAGTTGGCCGACCGTAACCTATTCGACTTCACCAACCTGCGTATCGACGAAAGTGCGGCGTCGCGCTTCGTCAATGTAGTGAACCTCTGAGCCGTTTCACCGCTCTGACAGACGGCGCTCCTGGGCGCCGTTTTCATTTCAATCCTTAGGAGAGGGCATGCGCGATTACAAGTGGCTGCACGAATATTGTCTGAACCGGTTTGGTTCGGCGGCCGAGCTGGAAGCCCACCTGCCTGTGCCCCTGACCCCGGCGAAACTGCGCAAGATCAGCGATGACCGCTACCTGTCGACCCTATCGCTGCGGGTGTTTCGCGCCGGGCTCAAACACAGCGTGGTGGACGCCAAGTGGCCGGCGTTCGAGCAAGTGTTCTTTGGTTTTGACCCGGAAAAAGTCGTGCTGATGGGCGCCGAGCACCTGGAGCGATTGATGCAGGACACACGCATCATCCGCCACTTGGGCAAGCTCAAGAGCGTGCCGCGCAATGCGCAGATGATTCTGGATATCGAGAAAGAAAAGGGCAGCTTCGGTGCGTTGATTGCCGACTGGCCGGTGACCGATATCGTCGGCCTGTGGAAGTACCTGAGCAAGCACGGCCACCAGTTGGGCGGGCTGTCAGCGCCGCGTTTTTTGCGGATGGTGGGCAAGGACACGTTCGTGCCGAGCTATGACGTAGTGGCCGCGCTGAATGCGCAGAAGATTGTCGACAAGGTACCCACCAGCCTGCGGGACCTGGCCACGGTGCAAGGCGCGTTCAACCAGTGGCATGCCGAGAGCGGGCGGCCGATGTGCCAGTTGTCGATGATGCTGGCTTACACCGTCAATCATTGATACCGACAAATAACCCTGTGGCGAGGGAGCTTTTGTGGCAAGGGGGCTTGCTGTGGCGAGGGAGCTTGCTCACGCTGGAGTGCGTAGCGCTCCCAAGATTTTGGGGCCGCTACGCAGCCCAGCGGGAGCAAGCTCCCTCGCCACAACAAGCTCCCCAGCCACATTGATTGCGGCTTTGCCTGAAAAGTGTTTTCAAGCAGGCAAACCTTCCCCCGCCAACCGCCGATTCAATTGGTGCCGGTAACGCACATACATCAGTGCCGTGCAGAACACCGCCAGGCTCGCCAGCATTTCCAGCACACCAAACCACTGCCGGTTCGGGTCATACGCCGCCAGCGCACCCTTGATGAAGTACAAGTTCACCACAAAGCACATCCACGAATGCCCGCGTGCGCTGCCCAGGATCATCCCCGGCGCCAGCAACAGCAACGGCACCAGCTCGATCAGCAGAATCACCCACGGCCGTGCGCCGTGCAGGTCGGCGAACACCAGGTAGTAGGCACACAGCAGCCCCACCAATCCCAAAAACGCCAGCAGGCTCAACACCCGCGTCGCCTTGACCCGTGGCTCCAGCCACGCCTGGGGTGGCAGTACCTTAGGCTTCCTGGCCACGGCCGTTCTCCAGTAGCGCGGCCGTCTTCGCCAGGCGCAGGCCGAGGGCGCGGCACAGGGCGATCTCGTGTTGATCCAGTGCGCGCTTGCCGTCGGCACCGGAATGGTGGCTGGCGCCATAAGGCGTGCCGCCGCCCTTGGTATCAAGCAGTGCCTGTTCGCTGTAGGGCAGGCCGGTGATCAGCATGCCGTGGTGCAACAGCGGCAGCAGCATCGACATCAATGTGGTCTCCTGGCCGCCGTGCAGGCTGGCGGTGGAGGTGAACACGCCCGCCGGCTTGCCGACCAGGGCGCCGGTCAGCCACAGGTTGCTGGTGCCGTCGAGAAAGTACTTGAGCGGCGCGGCCATGTTGCCGAAACGGGTCGGGCTGCCCAGCGCCAGGCCACAGCAGTGCTTCAGGTCGTCGAGGCTGCAGTACAGCGGGCCGTCCACCGGAATGTCCGGCGCCACGGCTTCGCATTCGCTGGAGATGGCCGGCACGGTGCGCAAGCGCGCCTCAAGCCCGGCTTGCTCGACGCCCCGGGCAATTTGCCGGGCCATTTCGCTGACCGAGCCGTTGCGGCTGTAATACAACACCAGCACATACGGCGCACTCACGAAACCAGCTCCAGGATGTTCTCTGGCGGGCGGCCAATCACGGCCTTGTCGGCGGTTTCGAGGATTGGGCGTTCCATCAGTTTCGGATGAGCGGCGATGGCGGCAATCAGTTGCGCTTCGCTGAGGCTGGTGTCAGCCAGGTTGAGGGTTTTGTATTCGTCTTCGCCGGTACGCAGCAATTGCCGCGCGCTGATGTTCAGCTTGCCCAGCAAGGCCTGCAACTGCGCGGCGTCGAGCGGGGTCTCCAGGTAGCGCACCACGTTCGGTGTCAGGCCACGGGCTTCCAGCAGTTCGAGCGCACCGCGGGATTTCGAGCAGCGCGGGTTGTGATAAAGCGTCAGATCGGTCATGTGCGGGTCGCATCTTGCGTAAGGTGGCGGGTATTCTACCCGCGCTGTGCCACGTCCTTAAACCATGAGAGGCGATAGGCCGCAGCCAACGTTCATTTTTACGAAGGATTACCCCATGACGAGGCGACTGTTAGGCGCATTGGCAATCATCGGCACACTGCTGCTCAGTGGCTGTGGCAATGATTATGGCGTTGACCAATATGGTCAGAAAGTGGCCGCCGAACGCCTGGACAAGCAATGGCTGGTGGTTAACTACTGGGCCGAATGGTGTGGCCCGTGCCGTACCGAAATCCCTGAACTCAACGCTTTGGCCGAACAGCTTAAGGGCCAGTCAGTGGGTGTGTTCGGCGTGAACTTCGACAACGCCCAGGGTGAAGAACTCAAAAGCGCCAGCGACAAGCTGGGCATCAAGTTCACCGTACTGGCGCAGAACCCGGACGGGATCTTCGACATTCCCCGCAGTGAAGCCTTGCCGGTGACCTACATCATCGATGACAAGGGCAAGGTGCGCGAACAACTGATGGGTGAGCAGACGGCGGAAGGGGTGTTGGCCAAGCTCAAAGCGTTGCGCGGATAAAAAATGTGGGAGCGGGCTTGCTCGCGAATGCGGTGTGACAGTCACCAGATACATCGACTGATCCACCGCTTTCGCGAGCAAGCCCGCTCCCACATTTAGATCTGCTGCGCCTTACAGATCAGCCTTCTTCCAGCCACAACCGCAACGGCTTGCCATCCGCCGGCCAGAAACGGGTTTGCTCGATCGGCGAGATGTCCCAGCGCTGTACGCCTTGCAGGGCCTGGAAGAAGCGGTGCTCCTGCTCCATCAGCGCTTCGGCGCAGAGTTTGCGGGTGCTGCCGACCTTGCCGAAGCTCAGCTTGTCGCCGTCCAGGGTGTAGGGCGCGAACCAATGGTTGCAGCCACCATTGCCGTAGGCCCGGCCATCGGCGCCGAGGGTCACGGTCAGGTGCGCGTAATCCATCAGCGGCCGCTCACCGATCCATTCCACCACGTAGCTGTGATCCTGCTTGAGCTTGGCCTCGTCGCTGGCGCAGCCCGCAAGGCCTGCACCCAGCACGGCCAGCATCAGCGGGGCTTTCATTGCGCGGCCTGCTGGCATTTCGGGCAGCGGTGCTTGTCACCCAGGGTGGCCCAGCCCAACTCGGTGACCCGCGCGGTAGCGGCCGGTTGCAGCGGTTCCTTGGTCAGCTTGGTTTCCACCGCGAATTCAAATTCCAGCACGTTGTCGCAGCTGTCGCAGTTGACCTTCCAGGTGTGAATCTCCAACTCGCCGAACTTCGGCCCCTGGGCCATGGCGACCCACTGGCCCGCTGGGCGGATGGAGTAGCGCGCATCGCCTTCGACGGTCAGGCGCATCGACAGGGTTTTGCTGCCGCGCAGGGTGACGATCAGAACGTCACCGTTCTTGATCGAGCCACCGTTGCCGGTGACTTGATAACGGCCCGGCACCAGGGCGCGGCATTCGATCAGAGTGTGTTGCGGGCTCAGCAAGCTGAAGCGGAAATCGTGTTCGGCCATGGATCCTCCAAATAGGCGCGGCATCCTATCACGGGCCGCCACCCATCATGGCGCGGCTATGTGACCGCTGATCATCCTTCGACGAGGTTTTGCGACTGCCCGCCGGCCCACGCAGCGATGTTGGCCAGGGTCGTGCCGGCAATCGCTCCCAGGGCCTCGCGGGTCAGGAAGGCCTGGTGGGCGGTGATGATCACGTTAGGGAAGGTCAGCAGGCGCGCCAGTACGTCGTCTTGCAGGGGCAAGTCCGAGCGGTCTTCGAAAAACAGCTGGGCCTCTTCTTCATACACATCCAGCCCCAGATAGCCGAGCTGGCCGTCCTTGAGCGCGTCGATCAGCGCCGGGGTGTCCACCAGACCGCCGCGCCCGGTATTGATCAGCATCGCGCCGGGCTGCATATGGGCCAGGCTTTGGGCGTTGATCAGGTGTTTGCTGTCCGCTGTCAGTGGGCAATGCAGGCTGATGATCTGCGACTCGCCCAGCAACTCATGCAGGTTCACGTAGCGCGCACCGAGGGCCTCGACCTGCGGGTTGGGGTAAGGATCGTAAGCCAGCAACTGGCAGCCGAACCCGGCCATGATCTTGGCGAACGTGGCGCCGATCTGCCCGGTGCCGACCACGCCGACGGTCTTGCCCACCAGGTCGAAACCGGTCAGGCCATGCAGGCTGAAGTCGCCGTCGCGGGTACGGTTGTAGGCGCGGTGCAGGCGACGATTGAGGGCCAGGATCAGCGCGACCGCATGTTCGGCCACCGCATGGGGCGAATAGGCCGGCACCCGCACGATGGTCAGGCCCAGGCGTTTGGCGGCGGGCAGGTCGACATGGTTGTAACCGGCCGAGCGCAGGGCGATCAGGCGAGTGCCGCCGCTGGCCAACTGCTCCAGCACCGGGGCGCTGAGGTCGTCATTGATAAAGGCGCAGACCACTTCGTGGTGTTCGGCCAGGGCCACGGTGTCGAGGTTCAGCCGGGCCGGCTGGAATTGCAGCTGCATGCCCTCGGGCAACGGTTGGGCGAGAAAGCTCTCGCGGTCGTAGGTCTGGCTGCTGAAGAGGATGATGCGCATCAAATATTCCTTCTTGATGATGGAAAGCTGCTTTTGTGGTGAGGAGGCTTGTCTGTGGCGAGGGAGCTTGCTCCCGCTGGGCTGCGCAGCGGCCCCAAAATCCTGGGAGCGCTTCGCACTCCAGCGGGAGCAAGCTCCCTCGCCACATTGCCCCGAAAGTTTACGCGCTGACCCGCGCCTCGCTGGCCAGCCGGGCAATCGCCATGTCCAGTTCATCCAGGGCCGGCATGGCCTTGGCGTCGTCCTGTTTGAGCAGGGTTTCGGCCCGTTGGCAGGCCGCGCGCAGTTGCGGCACGCCGCAATACCGGGTGGCGCCGTGCAAGCGGTGCACCCGCTCGATCAGGGCGTTGCGGTCGTTGGCGTCCCGGGCGACGCGAATCGCTTCGCGGTCGGCTTCAAGGGAAGCCAGCAGCATCGCCAGCATGTCCGCCGCCAGATCCGCCTTGCCGGCCGCCAGGCGCAAACCTTCTTCGTGGTCCAGCACCGGCAATTGCGCGGCGTGCCCGAAACTCTCGGTGCCGCGGTCCGGGCCTTGGTTGCGCAGGGCCAGCCCGGTCCATTTCAACACCACCTGGGCCAGTTGCCGCTCGCTGATGGGTTTGGTCAGGTAGTCATCCATGCCGCTTTGCAGCAGGGCGCGTTTTTCGTTGGCCATCGCATGGGCCGTCAGCGCGACGATGGGCAGCGGCGTGCCATGACGTTCGCTTTCCCACGTGCGGATCGCCTCGGTGCTCTGGCGGCCGTCCATCCCGGGCATCTGCACGTCCATCAGCACCAGGTCGAAGGCTTCCTGCTTCACCGCTTCGATGGCCGAGTAACCGCTTTCCACCGCCTGGACCTTGGCGCCCATGTCTTCCAGAAGGGTTTGCACCAGCAGCAGGTTGGCCGGATTGTCGTCGACACACAGCACCCGCGGCGCGCGGCTGGACAATGGCTCGCCGGGTTCGCTGCGCAACGGGCGCGGGCTGATCAGGTCGGCGAGGGCACGGCGCAGTTTGCGGGTGCAGGCGGGTTTGGCCTGCAACTGGCTGTTGGGGTTGGGCACCGACTGGTTGAACAGCAGCTGTTCGGTGGTCGGGCACAGCACCAATACCTTGCAGCCCAAGTGCTCAAGGTCCCACAGGTGTTGGTTCAAACGCTCCGGCGGGATGTCGTTGGCAGTGATGCCCAGCACCGCCAGGTCAATGGCCTGTTCGGTCTGGTGGGCGCTGGTGATGCCGTTGGTCAGGCTTTCCAGGCTGTTGAACGGCGTGACTTCCAGGCCGCAGTCTTCCAACTGATGTTGCAGGGCCTGGCGCGCCAGCTCGTGGTTTTCCAGCACGGCCACGCGCCGGCCCAGCAGCGGCGCGGAGGGCAGGTCTTCGATATCGTCACGGGTTTTTGGCAGGTTCAGGCTGATCCAGAATTCCGAGCCTTCTCCCGGCGTGCTGTCGACGCCAATCTCACCGCCCATCTGTTCGATCAGGCGCTTGGAAATCACTAGCCCCAGGCCGGTGCCACCAGGTTGGCGTGACAACGAATTGTCCGCCTGGCTGAATGCCTGGAACAGCGCCCGCACATCCTGGTTCGACAGGCCGATGCCGGTGTCCTGCACGCTGATGCGCAGTTGCACGCTGTCTTCCTGTTCGTCTTCAATCATGGCGCGGGCAACGATAGTGCCTTCGCGGGTGAACTTGATCGCGTTGCTCACCAGATTCGTGAGGATCTGCTTGAGCCGCAGCGGGTCACCCACCAGGGACAGCGGTGTATCGCGGTAGACCAGGCTCACCAGCTCGAGCTGTTTGGCGTGGGCGGCCGGGGCAAGGATGGTCAGGGTGTCTTGCAGCAAGTCCCGCAGGTTGAACGGGATGCTGTCGAGTACCAGCTTGCCGGCCTCGATTTTCGAGAAGTCGAGGATTTCGTTGATGATGCCCAGCAGGTTGTCGGCGGACTTTTCAATGGTGCCCAGGTAATCCAGTTGGCGAGGCGACAGCTCGCTTTTCTGCAACAAGTGGGTGAAGCCAAGGATGCCATTCAGCGGCGTGCGGATCTCATGGCTCATGTTGGCCAAAAACTCCGATTTGATGCGGCTGGCTTCCAGGGCCTCCTTGCGGGCCAGGTCCAACTCGATGTTCTGGATCTCGATGGTTTCCAGGTTTTGCCGCACGTCTTCGGTGGCCTGGTCGATGCTGTGTTGCAATTCTTCCTGGGCGTTTTGCAGGGTCTCGGCCATGCGGTTGATGCCCGAGGCCAGGTGATCCAGTTCCTGGCTGCCCAGGGGTGGCAAGCGGGTTTCCAGATTGCCGTCCTTGAGCTGCGCGACGGCCTGTTTGATCAAACCGATCGGTGAGTTGATCGTACGGCTGATGCGCAAGGCGAGGGCAGCCGTGCAGATCAGGCCGATGGCGATCAGCAGCAGGCTGGCGAACAGGCTGCGGTAGCCGCGCAGCAGCATACCGTTGTGGGACAGCTCCAGCTCGACCCAACCCAGGAGGCGATCGGATTCGTCCGGGATCAGTTCGCCGGCGAGGTTGCGATGGCGGCCGAATACCGGCAGCAGATAGCGGGTTGCGTCATTGCCGGTGCGCTGCAACAGGTGCGAGCTGTTGCCAATCGGCGGCTGGTTGAGCATGGTCGGGCCGGCGTGGGCCAGGGGTGTGCGGTCAGGCCCCAGGAACGACACGGCGCGTACGTCGGTTTGCTCCAGGGACTGGGTGGCGATGCGTTCCAGCAGGTCGGTGTTTTTGGTGCCCAGGGCCGGGGCGACCAAAGGTGCCAGTTGCTCGGCGATCATCTCGCCCCGTTGCAGCAACTGCGACTGCAACTCCGAAAGCTGCATCCAGGTGAAATAGCCGCCCAGCAGCAACGCCATCAGGCTGGTAGGCAATAAGGTCAGCAACAGTACGCGGCCTTTTATTCCCATTCTCGTAAGCACGCCACTCTCCTGCTACCACACTGTTGTCGAATTCCACGCAGGCATCCGGCCCGCGCCACCTGCGCAGTGTAGCCATTTGCGCGGCGTGGAATCTTGCAAAATTAATGACCTGCGGCAAACCGCGGGCCGCTGGACGCCCGACGGCAGTTGCTCGTGGGGGGCCAATCTTGAATAATCAGTCATTGAGAATGACTTGCAGACGCTAATGAATCCCGTAGCACTTGGCTTACCCAGTATCCTGGCAATAGAAGACGATCCTGTGCTTGGCGCTTATGTCCATGAGCAGTTGGGCCGCTGTGGCTTCCAAGTGACCTGGTGCCAGAACGGCCAGCAGGGCCTGCAAATGGCCCGCGATCAACGCTTCGACGTGGTGTTGATGGATATCCTGTTGCCGGGTATGGACGGCTTGTCGGTGCTCACGCATTTGCGCCAGAGCCATTCGATCCCGGTGATCCTGATGTCGGCCCTGGGTGCTGAAGCCGACCGTATCAGCGGCTTTCGCCTGGGGGCGGACGATTACCTGCCCAAGCCGTTCAGCATGGCGGAGTTGCGGGTGCGTATTGAGGCGATCCTGCGCCGGGTCGCCCTGGATCGGCGGCCTTTGCCGGCCCTGGCGGCGGTGCGCGACGATGCCCGTAGCCTGCGTTTCGATGATGAGCGGTGTGATGTGTTTCACCGGGAGCAGTGGGCCGGCCTGACCCGCAGTGAATACCGCCTGCTGGAAACCCTGCACCGCAACGGCGAAGAAGTCCTCAGCAAGGCCTTCCTTTATCAGCATGTCTTTCAGCGCGGCTACGCGTCCCATGACCGCAGCCTGGACATGCACATCAGCCAGATTCGTCGCAAACTCAAGGCCATCGGCTACAGCGAGCGGGAAGTGCGCACGGTGTGGGGCAAGGGCTATGTGTTGAGCGGTCACGATGACGGGCTTTAAGGCCGCGCTCAAACGGCTGCCTGGCAAGCATTCGTTATTCTGGAAACTGGCCTGCCTGCTGATCGCGTTCTGCTTGCTGATGATCTGGCTCAGTTGGTCCTGGGGCCGGTACATGGAAGAGCAGAATGCCTTTCTGTCCAACGAAGCCCGCGCCACGTTGAGCGGTTATGCAGCTGGTGCGGAACTGGCCTGGAACAAGGGCGGCAACGCCGGTGTGGACGAATGGCTGCACACCCTTGGGCAGCGCGAGCGCACCTGGTTAGGCGTCATCGGTAACGACCTGCAATCCCTGAGCAGCTACCCGCTGACGGACAAGGAAAGCCAGCGCCTGACCTTCCTGCGCGGCCTGGACTGGCCTGTCAGCCGACATGCCAAGGGCTTGCCGTGGTTGAAAATCCCGTTCCCGCTCGACCCGGGCGCGGGTTCCCTGGTGATCGAATTGCCACGGCGTTTCATGCCTGGGCAAAACCAGCTGTTCTGGCGCATCGTCACCAATGGCTTGATTCCCGGCCTGTTCACCCTGTTGCTCTGCATCGGCCTTTACCGGCTGTTGATCATGCCCCTCAATCACCTGCGGGAGCAGGCCAACGCCTGGCGCGCCGATCAACTGAGCACCCGGCTTTCCCGCGATACCACCAGCCGCCAGGATGAATTGGGGGAGTTGGGCCGCGCGTTTGATCAGATGTCGGAACGCCTGCAAGGCACCGTAGCCCTGCAACAGCAACTGCTGCGGGATTTGTCCCATGAGTTGCGCACACCACTGAGCCGTTTGCGCGTCGCCTGCGACAGCGAGCAAGACCTGACCCAACTGCGCGAGCGCCTGGGGAGGGAAATCGACGGTATGCAGCGCCTGGTGGAAGACACCCTGCAACTGGCCTGGCTCGACACTGAACGTGCGCCGTTGCCCAAGGAAGACATCCAGGTGCAGGCACTGTGGGACATGCTCCGGGAAAACGCCTGTTTTGAAAGTGGCTGGCCGGCTTCACGCTTGCAGTGCGAGCTTGGGGCTGACTGCTGGGTGCGCGGCCATCTGAACCTGCTGGCCCAGGCATTGGAGAACATCCTGCGCAATGCCATCCGGCATTCTCCGCAATACGGCACCGTGCAATTGGGCGGGCAACGAGAGGGTGATCACTGGCACTTGTGGCTGGAAGACCAGGGCGGCGGGATTGATGAGGTGGAGTTGGACCGGATCTTTGCGCCATTCACCCGGCTGGACGGTTCACGGCCCGGCGACGGCGGTTTTGGCCTGGGCTTGAGCATTGTTGCGCGCAACGCCGTGCAGCGCCAGGACGGCAACCTGTGGGCGGAAAATACCGGCCTGGGACTGCGTGTACATATGCGCTTGCTCGCCCGCTGACGCCTACAACCTACGCTGTTTGCGTTTTCTCCACTGGCGCGCCACCCACCAGCGCCAATAGCCCATGGTCAGGCAATAGCCCAGCGCCGCCATCACCAACCCCAATACAACAGAGCCCAGCAGGAAAGGTTGCCACAGCGTCGATAATTGCCCGCTGATCCATTCCCAAGTCAGCTCGTCGGGCATGCTGCGGGGCGGCACATTCATCAGCCAGGCCCCGGTCATGTAGGTGCAGAAGAACACCGGCGGCATGGTGATCGGGTTGGTCAGCCACACCAGGCTGACGGCAATCGGCATATTGCCGCGCACGCTGATGGCAAGGATTGCCGCCAGCAGCATCTGCAAGGGAATGGGGATAAATGCCGCGAACAGACCAACGGCCATCGCCCGCGCGACCGAGTGCCGATTGAGGTGCCAGAGGTTCGGGTCATGCAGCAATTTGCCGAGAAAGCGTAAGGACTTGTGTTCCCGGATGCTGGTCGGATCGGGCATGTACCGTTTGAATAAGCGCCGTGGCATAAGGGGTCCAGGTCAATTCGAGGGGCAAGTATGCCCGCATTCTACGAACGGGAAATTCAGACTTTGTGACAAATAATAATAGGCAGCATCGGGAGCCCGACTAAGACTCAATGGGTCGCTTTCAAGGAACGATCCATGAGAACAGGGATGTTCGCACTCGCGCTGGGGCTGCTCGCCTTGCGCTTTTTACCCGCGTTGCCGTCCAGCGGCTGGCTGCTGTTGATGCCGGTGCTGGCCCTGATGCTGTTGCCTTTTCGTACCTATCCGCTGGCGTTTTTCCTGCTCGGGCTGGGCTGGGCGTGCCTCAGTGCGCAGTGGGCGCTGGATGACCGGCTGGCCGCGCGTCTGGATGGCCAGACCCGCTGGGTGGAGGGGCGTGTGACCGGGTTACCGCAGCAGACAGGCGACGGTGTGCGCTTTGAACTGACCGACAGCCGGTCACGCAAGGACCTGCTTCCTAAGCGTATTCGGCTGTCCTGGCGCGGCGGGCCGCAAGTTCAGAGCGGTGAGCGCTGGCGGTTGGCCGTCACCCTCAAGCGTCCGTCCGGTTTGCTCAATGCCGGTGGTTTTGACTATGAAGCCTGGCTGCTGGCGCAGCGGATTGGCGCCACCGGTTCGGTCAAGGACGGCCAGAAGCTGGCGCCCGCGCGGCATGCCTGGCGCGACGGAATTCGCCAGCGGCTGTTGGCGGTGGATGCCCAAGGGCGAGAGGCGGGCCTGGCGGCGCTGGTGCTCGGGGATGGTTCCGGGCTGGCCGCCGAGGATTGGCGGATTCTGCAAGACACCGGCACCGTGCACTTATTGGTGATTTCCGGGCAGCACATCGGGCTACTGGCAGGGTTGATCTATGGCCTGGTCGCCGGTTTGGCCCGCTACGGGTGCTGGCCGAAACCCTTGCCGTGGCTGCCTTGGGCCTGCGGCCTGGCATTTGCCGCCGCGCTGGGCTACGGCTTGTTGGCGGGTTTCGAGGTGCCTGTGCAACGGGCCTGCGTGATGGTGGGATTGGTGTTGCTGTGGCGCTTGCGGTTTCGTCACCTGGGGATTTGGTGGCCGCTGTTGCTGGCACTCAATGCCGTGTTGATCCTCGAACCGCTGGCCAGCCTGCAACCGGGGTTCTGGCTGTCCTTTGCGGCGGTGGCGGTGCTGATCCTGGCGTTCAGTGGCCGGCTGGGTCCCTGGCGTGCCTGGCAGGCCTGGACCCGGGCCCAGTGGTTGATTGCCATCGGTTTGTTTCCGTTGCTGCTGGTGCTCGGTTTGCCCATCAGCCTGAGCGGGCCGCTGGCCAACCTGGTTGCGGTGCCGTGGATCAGCCTGGTGGTGTTGCCCTTGGCCTTGCTGGGTACGGTGTTACTGCCGCTGCCTTATATAGGTGAGGGATTGTTATGGCTGGCCGGCGGCACGCTGGATTGGCTGTTCAAGGCCCTGGCGTTGCTGGCGCAGTACTTGCCGGCCTGGCTGCCGGCGCAAGTGCCCGTTGGCTATTGGCTGGTGAGCCTGCTGGGGGCGGTGCTGTTGTTGCTCCCCAAGGGCATCCCGTTTCGCCTGCTGGGCTGGCCCATGTTGCTGCTGGCGGTGTTTCCGCCTCCGGAATCGGTGCCCCTCGGGCAAGTGGATGTGGTGCAACTGGATGTAGGCCAGGGTTTGTCGATCATCCTGCGTACCCGCAACCACGTTCTGCTCTATGACGCCGGGCCGCGCTCCGGTGAGTTTGATCTCGGCGCTCGCGTCGTGCTGCCTGCGCTGCGCAAGCTGGGGGTTGCGGGGCTGGACGTGATGCTGCTCAGTCATGCCGATGCCGATCATGCCGGCGGTGCGTTGGCCGTTGCTCAAGGGTTGCCGATCAAACGTGTGGTAGGGGGTGAGACAAAGCGGCTGCCAGCGGCTCTCGGTACGCAAGCCTGTGTCAGTGGCGAGCGGTGGGAATGGGATGGCGTGACGTTCGAGCTATGGCAATGGCCGGATGCGACGGACGGTAATCAGATGTCCTGTGTGTTGCTGGTGCAGGCCAATGGCGAGCGGTTGTTGCTGACCGGTGATATTGACCGTGACGCCGAGCGGGCATTACTGGCCACGCCCCTGGGTGCTCCTGTCGATTGGCTGCAAGCGCCGCACCATGGCAGCCGCAGTTCGTCGTCATGGCGGTTTCTACAGCGCCTCGCACCCAAGGCTGTGTTGATTTCCCGTGGCCGCAGCAATGCGTTCGGCCATCCGCATCCCCAGGTGTTGGAGCGTTACCAGGCTTTGGGCAGCCTGATTTATGACAGTGCCGAACAAGGCGCGCTCCGCCTGCAACTGGGCACTTTCCAGACGCCGGAGGCCGCGCGCAGCCAGCGCCGTTTCTGGCGTGAGCCTGCGCCGCAAAACAGAGTTACCAAAGACCGGCCCCTGCGACAGGATGCTCTGGGGCAGGTCAGCCCTTCCGCCAAACCCTTATGGTAAAGTGGCGCACTTTTTCGAGGGGACATTCACTGTGTGGGAATTGGTCAAATCCGGCGGCTGGATGATGTTGCCGATCATTTTGAGTTCCATCGCCGCACTCGGCATCATCGCCGAACGCCTGTGGACCCTGCGTGCCAGCCGTGTCACACCTGACCACCTGCTGGGCCAGGTCTGGGGCTGGATCAAGAACAAGCAACTGGACAAGGCAAAACTCAAGGAGCTGCGCGCCAACTCGCCCCTGGGTGAAATCCTCGCCGCCGGCCTCGCCAACTCCAAGCATGGTCGCGAGATCATGAAGGAATGCATCGAAGAGGCCGCCGCCCGGGTCATCCACGAGCTGGAGCGCTACATCAATGCCCTGGGTACGATTGCCGCCATGGCGCCGTTGCTCGGCTTGCTCGGTACGGTGCTGGGCATGATCGATATTTTCAGCTCCTTCATGGGCTCGGGCATGACTACCAACGCCGCAGTGCTGGCCGGTGGTATTTCCAAGGCCTTGATCACCACGGCGGCGGGCCTGATGGTCGGTATTCCTTCGGTGTTCTTCCACCGTTTCCTGCAACGGCGCATCGATGAGCTGGTGGTGGGCATGGAGCAGGAAGCCATCAAGTTGGTGGAAGTGGTGCAGGGCGACCGTGACGTGGACCTGGTTGAGGGCAAAGCGTGAAATTTCGCCGCAAACAACGGGAAAACGTCGATATCAACCTGGCGTCGTTGATTGACGTGGTGTTTATCCTGCTGCTGTTTTTTGTCGTCACCACCACCTTTACCCGGGAAACTCAACTGCGCGTCGACCTGCCGGAAGCCGTCAGCGGCTCTCCGGCGGAAGACCAGCAGGCCAAGCAACTGGACATCGCCATCAGCGCCGATGGCGTATTTTCGGTAAATAACCAGTTGCTGGAGAAAAACGACCTGGCCAGCCTGATGGAGGCGTTGCAGAAAGAGTCCGGTGGCGACACTAACTTGCCACTGTCCATCAGCGCCGACGGCAACACCAAGCACCAGGCCGTGATCACTGCGATGGACGCTGCCGGCAAGCTCGGTTTCAGCCATTTGCGCATGACCACCGTCGAGGCGGCGAGCCAACCCTGATGGCCATCACCGATCGTTTGCTCAAGGCCTGGTACGAAGGCCATCCGGCGCTCGCGTTGTTGCGGCCGCTGGAATCCCTCTATCGCCGGGTAGTGCAGCGCAAACGCGCGCGATTCCTGGCGGGCGAGGGCGAGATCTACCAGTCGCCGGTGCCGGTCGTGGTCGTCGGTAATATCACCGTCGGTGGCACCGGCAAGACCCCCTTGATTCTTTGGCTGATCGACCATTGCCAGCGCAGCGGTTTGCGCGTGGGTGTGGTCAGTCGCGGCTATGGCGCCAAGCCGCCAGCGTTTCCATGGCGCGTCGAAGCCAGTCACACCGCAGCGGTGGCGGGGGACGAACCCTTGTTGATCGTGCAACGCGGCGGCGTGCCACTGATGATCGACCCGGACCGCAGCCGCGCCGTGAAGGCATTGCTGGCCAGCGAAACCCTGGACCTGATTCTCTCCGACGACGGCCTGCAACATTACCGTCTGGCCCGCGACCTGGAACTGGTACTGATTGATGCTGCCCGAGGGCTCGGTAACCGCCACTGCCTGCCGGCGGGCCCATTGCGCGAACCAGTCGAGCGTTTGCACAGCGTCGATGCGCTGCTTTATAACGGCGCCAGTTCAGACCGTGAAGATGGCTTTGCCTTCCGTCTGCTACCCACTGCGCTGGTCAATCTTCACACCGGCGAGCGCAAAACCGTCGATCACTTTCCGGTGGGGCAGCAGGTGCATGCGGTGGCTGGCATTGGCAACCCGCAACGTTTCTTCAATACCCTTGAAACGCTACACTGGCGCCCAATACCCCATGCTTTCGCCGACCACGCGCCCTACAGCGCCGAGGTCTTGAATTTCACACCGGCACTGCCGTTGGTCATGACTGAAAAGGACGCGGTGAAGTGCCGCGCCTTTGCCAGGCCCGACTGGTGGTACCTTGCGGTGGACGCGGCACCGTCACCGGCGTTTACCGCCTGGTTCGACACGCAGTTGATGCGCTTGCTGCCCGCTCGCCTTTTGCCTTAAAACGCTGCTCTCCAGGACATACTCATGGACACCAAACTGCTCGATATCCTCGCTTGCCCGATCTGCAAAGGTCCGCTCAAGCTCAGCGCCGACAAAACCGAGCTGATCAGCAAGGGCGCCGGCCTGGCGTACCCGATCCGTGATGGCATTCCGGTAATGCTTGAAAGCGAAGCCCGCACCCTGACCACCGACGAGCGCCTGGATAAATGACCACCGCCTTCACCGTTGTCATCCCGTCCCGCTATGCGTCAACTCGCCTGCCCGGCAAACCGCTGCAGCTGATCGGCAACAAGCCGATGATCCAGCTGGTGTGGGAACAGGCCTGCAAAAGCAGCGCCGAACGGGTGGTGGTGGCCACCGATGATCCGCGCATCATCGAGGCCTGCAAAAGCTTTGGCGCCGAAGCGGTGCTGACCCGTGAAGACCACAATTCCGGCACCGACCGCCTGGCTGAAGTGGCCACCAAGCTGGGGCTGGCAGCGGACGCCATCGTGGTCAACGTCCAAGGTGACGAGCCGTTGATTCCGCCCAGCGTGATCGACCAGGTGGCGGCCAACCTGGCAGCCCATGGCGAAGCCCGCATGGCAACCCTGGCCGAGCCGATTGAAGACATCCAGACCCTGCTCAACCCCAACGTGGTGAAAGTGGTCAGTGACATCAATGGCCTGGCGCTGACCTTCAGCCGCTCCACGTTGCCGTGGGCGCGGGATGCATTCGCCAAGCAACCCGACGTGTTGCCGGCGGGCGTGCCTTACCGCCGCCACATCGGCATCTACGCCTACCGCGCCGGGTTCCTGCATGACTTCGTCAGTTGGGGCCCGTGCTGGCTGGAAAACACCGAATCCCTGGAACAACTGCGTGCCCTGTGGCACGGCGTGCGCATTCATGTGGGCGATGCCCTGGAAGCGCCGCCGGCCGGTGTCGACACGCCAGAAGACCTCGAGCGCGTCCGTCGCCTGCTGGGGGCCTGATGCAGGTTCTGTTCGTCTGCCTGGGCAATATCTGCCGTTCACCTACGGCAGAAGGTGTGTTGCGCCACAAATTGCGTGAAGCCGGCCTGGCTGATCAGGTTGAAGTGGCCTCCGCGGGTACCGGTGAATGGCACGTTGGCAATCCACCGGACAAGCGCAGCCAGCGGGCGGCGCTGCAACGGGGTTACGACTTGTCGGCCCAGCGTGCACAACAAGTGTCGCGTGCCGACTTTTCCCGCTACGACCTGATCCTCGCCATGGACCAGAGCAACCTGCGCAACCTCAAGGCCATGCAGCCAGCACAGGGCAAGGCGGACCTGGACTTGTTCCTGCGCCGTTATGACTCGGTGGTGGATGAAGTGCCGGACCCGTACTACGAAGGCGACCAGGGCTTCGAAACCGTACTCGACCTGATCGAGCGCGCGTGTGACCTGTTGGTGATTGAATTGAAGGGCCGGTTATGACATTGCAGGTACAGGCACAGGTTTCGCTCAAACCGTTCAACAGCTTTGGCATCGACGTGCGTGCCCGGCTGTTCGCCGAGGCCCACAACGATGCCGACGTGCATGAGGCCTTGGCCTACGCCGCCGAACAACAACTGCCGTTGCTGGTGATTGGCGGCGGCAGCAATTTGTTGCTGACCCAGGACATCGACGCGCTGGTGCTGCGCATGGCCAGCCAGGGCATTCGGGTCGTGCAAGACGATGGCGTCCAGCTGGTGGTTGAAGCCGAAGCCGGCGAAGCCTGGCATCCGTTTGTACTGTGGACCTTGGCCCAGGGCTTTTCCGGACTGGAGAACCTCAGCCTGATCCCCGGCACGGTTGGCGCCGCACCAATGCAGAACATCGGCGCCTACGGTGTGGAGATCAAGGACGTGTTCGCCGGCCTGACCGCCCTTGATCGCCAGACCGGCGAACTGCGGGATTTCAGCCTGGCCGAATGCAACTTTGCCTACCGCGACAGCCTGTTCAAGCACGAAGTCGGGCGCTGGCTGATCCTGCGGGTACGTTTTGCCTTGAGTCGCGCCGTGCACCTGAAGCTTGAATACGGGCCGGTGCAACAGCGCCTGACCGAGCTAGGCATTACGCAGGCCACTCCCAGCGATGTCAGTCGGGCGATTTGCAGCATCCGTAGCGAGAAACTGCCTGACCCGGCGGTGCTCGGCAATGCCGGCAGCTTCTTCAAGAACCCGTTGGTGTCCCAGGCGCTGGCTGCCGAGTTGCAGCTGCAACACCCGGACCTGGTGGCTTACCCCCAGGCAGACGGGCAGATGAAACTGGCCGCTGGCTGGCTGATCGACAAGGCGGGATGGAAGGGTTTTCGCGATGGCGATGCTGGCGTGCATCGCTTGCAGGCGCTGGTGTTGGTCAACTATGGCGCGGCCACCGGCCAGGAGATTGCGGGGCTCGCGCTACGCATCCAGCAGGACATCGAAAAGCGTTTCAAGGTTGTGCTGGAGATGGAGCCCAACCGCTATTGAACTAAGCTCGTTTTTTGACGCACCAAGCCCTGCATTGCGGGGCTTTTTTATTGCCGCTGAGTTAACTTAGCTGACTACCGATATTTTTTATCAACTCATAGATGCTGTTTATCAAAACCAGCTACGTGTTTGGCAGGAGGCGAAGGCCTGATGGACAGTGTTGATCTGAATGTGTTGCGCAGCGTGCTGGAATGGCGCCGCGCCGGGCAGCGGGTGGTGCTCTACAGCGTGGTTCAGACCTGGGGCAGCGCGCCGCGTCCGCCGGGGGCGATGCTGGCCTTGCGCGGCGACGGAGTGGTGATTGGCTCGGTGTCTGGCGGCTGTATCGAGGACGACTTGATCGCCCGTTTGCGGGATGGTCGGCTGCCTGATGACGGGCCGCCGGTGCAGCTTGTGATGTATGGCGTCACCCGGGACGAAGCGGCGCGTTTTGGTCTGCCGTGCGGCGGCACCTTGCGCCTGACCGAAGAGCGGGTGGGTGATCCAGGTTGGGTCGCTGAATTGCTGGCGCGTTGCGAGGCGCATGAGATTGTCGCCCGTGAGTTGGATCTGGCGACTGGTGAAGTGGTGTTGAGCGGTGCGAGCAAGACCGACGTGGTCAGCTTCGATGGCAAGCGTTTGCGGGCGATTTATGGCCCGCGCTGGCGTCTGCTGCTGATCGGCGCCGGCCAGCTGTCACGCTATGTGGCAGAAATGGCCCGGCTGCTGGATTTCGAAGTGCTGATCTGCGACCCGCGCCAGGAGTTTGTCTATGGCTGGGAAGAGCAGCACGGGCGTTTTGTGCCGGGCATGCCCGATGAAGCCGTGCTGAATATCCAGACCGATGAACGCACCGCGATTGTCGCGCTCACCCATGACCCGCGCCTGGATGACATGGCGCTGTTGACGGCCCTCAATTCCAAGGCGTTCTACATTGGCGCCCTGGGCTCGCGGGTCAACAGCCAGAAGCGCCGGGAAAACCTCGCGGCGCTGGGGTTGAGTGCGGACGCCATTGCGCGGCTGCATGGGCCGATTGGCCTGCATATCGGCAGCCATACGCCAGCGGAGATCGCCCTGTCGTTGATGGCGGAAATCGTCGCCATCAAGAACGGGATTGATCTGTTGCAGAAAAAGCCGTTGCAGGCTGCGGTCAGTTGACGGGCATCACCGCGATCATCCTGGCGGCGGGGCAGGGCAGTCGTTTTCGGGCTGAGGCCGGGGCGGATCAGGATAAGTTGCTGGCGCCCTGCATGGGCCGGGATGGCATCACACGGCCGGTGATCGAACAGGTACTGGTGAATTTGCCTACGGCGGTTACCAGGCGCTGGTTGGTGACGTCGCCGGATCGCACCGAAGTCATCCGGCTGGCGCAGTTGCATGGTTGTGAAGTGCTCTTGCTGTGCTCGCCTGGAATGGGTGACAGCATCGCGGCGGCAGTGGCGGCTAGCGGCACGTCCGATGGCTGGCTGGTGGTGCTCGGGGATATGCCGTTCATCCTGCCGGCGAGTATCGAGCAGGTGATGGCAGGTCTTGAGATCGACGGTATCAGCGTCCCGGTGCATGCCGGCCAGTATGGGCATCCTGTGGGGTTTGGCCGTTCATTCGGCCCAGCCTTGATGGCGCTGACGGGAGATCGTGGTGCAAAGCCATTGTTTGCCAAGGCTTCGGTGCAGGAAGTGGCAGTCGATGATCCCGGTGTGTTGTGGGATGTGGATGTGCCGGCGTTGTTGAACTACCGCTAGCGGATAGCGCAGGCATAAAAAAGCCCCGCCTGATCACTCAGGCGGGGCTTTTTATTGGCCGATGGAATCAGACGAGGGGTTTAGGCTCGTGCTCTTCTTCCAGGGCTTTTGGGTTGTGCTCAACCACTTCTTCAACGGAGCGTTGGTTCTCGTCGATAGCAGGGGCAGTGTGCTCAACCACGGCTTCGGTGACCGGCGCAGGGGCTGCTTCGGTAACTTCAGCGACTGCCGGGGCGGTCTCGGCAGCCAGCTTGGCGGCAGCGGCAGCCAGTTCAGCTTCCTTGCGACGACGACGCACTTCACGCGGGTCGTTCGGCGCACGGCCGTTTTCGGTCAGGGCGCTCGCCGGAGCGGCTTCAACCACCGGTGCTGCCACTTCGGCAACCACGGGTGCTTCAACCACTGGAGCAGGCTCGGCAACCACGGCTACAGGTTCAGCGGCGACAACCACTTCAGCGACTGGCGCTGGAGCTTCTTCGACCACTGGAGCAGGCGCTGGCGCTTCAACCGCTTCAATCACTGGGGCTGGCTCGGCAGCCCACTGGAAGGCGGTCTGTTCTTCGCGAACTTCACGCACTTCAGGGGTTGGCTCGGCAACCGGTGCTTCAACGGCGGCTTCAACCACTGGCTGTTGTTCAACAACAGCTGCAGGTTCGGCAACCACTTCAGCTTCAGGCTGAGGCTCGCGAACTTCACGAACTTCACGAACGTGACGAGCTGGCGCTACTTCCACTTCCGGAACAACCGGGGCTTCGACTGGCGTCGTCGCTTCAACCACAGGTGCTTCGACGACTGGCGTCTCTACAACAGGGGTTTCCTGGATGGCAGCGGTAGCGGCTTCAGCTTGCTCGTTGGCCTGGGCTTCAGCAGGTGCGCTGATGACCGAGCTGGCAACGGCAGCGGTAACGGCCAGGCCGGCAGCCAGTTCGGCACCAGTCGGTTCGCCAGTAGCGGAAGCTTCGCCGGTCTCTTCCGAGCCTTCGATTTCATTGCCGTTGGCATCACGTTGACGCTCACGACGGTTGCTGCGACGACGCTGGCCACGGGAGCGGCGGCGTGGACGATCGCCTTCGGCGTTGTCCTGACCGTCTTCCTGTTGCTGATCTTCGTTGGACAGCAGCTCTTCTTCTTCACCAGCTGGAGCCGCTTGCTCGGCACGTGGTTGACGCTCTTCACGAGGAGGGCGTGGCGCACGTTCTTCGCGTGGCTGACGAGCTGGACGCTCTTCGGCAACGGCAGTGGTGGCAGCAGCAGCGGCAACGGCTGGAGCGGCATCCAACGGCTCGCGCAGTTCACGCACGCGTTCTTCACGCTCGCCACGTGGCTTGCGGTCTTCACGCGGGGCGCGTGGAGCGCGCGGTGCACGTTCTTCGCGTGGTGCACGCTCTTCACGGGCTACGGTTGGCGTTTCTTCACGGGCCTCGCGCGGCTGGCGCTCTTCACGTGGGGCACGATCTTCGCGCGGCGCACGTTCTTCACGAGGCTTGCGCTCTTCGTCACGGCGACCGTTGCGATTGCGGCTCTGCTGGCGACCGTTGCGACGCTCTTCGTTGCGTGCAGGGCGTTCAGCGGCAGGCTTCTCGACCACAACTGGAGCCACTGGCTCTTCCTTGGTGGCGAACAGGCTGACCAGCGACTTCACCAGGCCCTTGAACAGGCTTGGCTCAGGCAGGGCAGCAGGTGCGGCAACCGGCGCGGCAGCTTCAACCGGAACCGGTGCGTTGGCACGGGCTGGCGCGGTCTTGACGGCGGCTTCCTGGCGAACCAGGGTGCGGGTCGCGGCGGCTGGCTGGACTTCTTCCACTTCGGCAGCGGCAGCAGCGATTTCGTAGCTGGACTGGTTGACGTGGGCTTCCGGGCTGTCATCACGCAGGCGCTGCACTTCGAAGTGCGGCGTCTCGAGGTGATCGTTCGGCAGGATGACGATGCGGGCACGGGTACGCAGTTCGATCTTGGTGATCGAGTTGCGTTTTTCGTTGAGCAGGAACGCAGCCACCGGGATTGGCACCTGGGCGCGCACTTCAGCAGTGCGGTCTTTCAGGGCTTCTTCTTCGATCAGGCGCAGGATCGCAAGGGACAGCGATTCAACGTCACGGATGATGCCGGTGCCGTTGCAACGCGGGCAAACGATGCCGCTGCTTTCGCCCAGGGATGGACGCAGGCGCTGACGGGACATTTCCAGCAGGCCGAAGCGCGAGATGCGACCAACCTGTACGCGGGCACGGTCAGCTTCCAGGCATTCGCGGACTTTCTCTTCCACGGCGCGCTGGTTCTTGGCTGGGGTCATGTCGATGAAGTCGATCACGATCAGGCCGCCGATGTCACGCAGGCGCAGCTGGCGGGCGATTTCTTCAGCCGCTTCCAGGTTGGTCTGCAGGGCGGTTTCTTCGATGTCGCTACCTTTGGTAGCGCGCGCCGAGTTGATGTCGATGGACACCAAAGCTTCGGTCGGGTCGATAACAATGGAGCCGCCGGAAGGCAGTTCGACTACGCGCTGGAAAGCGGTTTCGATCTGGCTTTCGATCTGGAAACGGTTGAACAGCGGAACGCTGTCTTCGTACAGCTTGATCTTGCTGGCGTACTGCGGCATCACCTGGCGGATGAAGGTCAGGGCTTCGTCCTGGGCTTCAACGCTGTCGATCAGCACTTCGCCGATGTCCTGGCGCAGGTAGTCGCGGATGGCGCGGATGATCACGTTGCTTTCCTGGTAGATCAGGAATGGCGCGGAACGATCCAGGGACGCTTCTTTGATAGCGGTCCAGAGTTGCAGCAGGTAGTCGAGGTCCCACTGCATTTCTTCGCTGCTGCGGCCCAGGCCGGCAGTGCGCACGATCAGGCCCATGTCGGCCGGAGCGATCAAGCCGTTCAGCGCTTCACGCAGTTCGTTGCGCTCTTCGCCTTCGATGCGACGGGAGATACCGCCGGCACGCGGGTTGTTCGGCATCAGGACCAGGTAGCGGCCAGCCAGGCTGATGAAGGTGGTCAGGGCGGCGCCCTTGTTGCCACGTTCTTCTTTTTCCACCTGAACGATGACTTCCTGGCCTTCGCTCAGGACGTCCTTGATGTTCACGCGGCCTTCTGGGGCTTTCTTGAAGTATTCGCGGGAGATTTCTTTGAGGGGCAGGAAGCCATGGCGCTCGGAGCCGAAATCGACAAAGGCAGCCTCAAGGCTTGGTTCGATACGAGTAATCCGGCCTTTATAGATGTTGGCCTTCTTTTGCTCGCGTGCACCGGACTCGATGTCCAGGTCGTAGAGGCGTTGGCCGTCTACCAGTGCAACACGCAACTCTTCGGGTTGAGTTGCGTTAATCAGCATTCTTTTCATGTTGTACCGTCGGTTTCCGGGCTGCCGGAAACGGCGTTCGGCACACACGACTTCTCACGGTCGGTGTCAGGTGCGTCAAGAGTGGTTGGCCACTCCAGTGTCCAGCAATACCCGCCAAAATGGGCGATATCGCGACGTACGCTTCCTGCTTGCTGTGGTGACTTAAGCACTCAGTCAGGAGGAGGAATCAACCGGCGACTGTGGACGAGATGAAGCGTCTAAATATAAGCCTAGTGCTACACAGTCCGACGGTTGTGCATCTCCACCCTACACGTATCCCTGATAATTCGGGTGCTGCCGCGCGCAGAATCCGCAGCGGGTTGGCATTTACCGTGTTCTCCAATGGGGAGAACACGCTCATGGCTAAACAAGACCGGGTGTGGGCGACTGTGCTCTCACTCAGCTCGTAACAGGCGTTGTTTCCGAAGCATTCGCCGTGGTCCGGCTCAAGACTGACTGCACTTTGTGAACTGGCCGTAAATATCGGCGCAAAAGGCGAGTAATCACTCTGCTTTTTGCACTCGCTTCAGGCCTCATGTCACCTGCGCTTGTTACAATCTCGAGCCTTCCAAGGTGGCGAAAGCCCCGTAGGACGGCCTCGCGTCCTGATGAATTGCGATGGTCAGGGCCGGCAGTTTGCCGCTAGTCCTCTGTCCAGGCCGCTTTTGGCGGCGTTCGCGACTATAGCAGCAATGATTAAGTGCTTCAATTCCATAAAAAATTGTTATCATCGCCACCATGACGACTACCGCCCCCCAGACCCCCAGCGTCCAGCTGCTCGAGGTCTCGCCGGAATATGCCGGCCAACGCATCGACAACTTTCTTCTTGCCAGGCTCAAAGGCGTGCCCAAGACCTTGATTTACCGCATTTTGCGTAAAGGCGAAGTGCGCGTGAACAAGGGTCGGATCAAACCCGAGTATAAGCTGCAGGCGGGTGACATCATCCGCGTGCCGCCGGTGCGGGTGCCTGAGCGGGACGAACCGGTCCCTCTGGCTCAAGGCCTGTTGCAGCGCCTCGAAGCGTCGATTGTCTTCGAAGATAACAAGCTGATCGTGATCAACAAGCCTTGCGGCATCGCCGTCCATGGCGGCAGTGGCTTGAACTACGGGGTGATCGAAGCCTTTCGTCAGTTGCGCCCGGATGCCAAGGAGCTGGAACTGGTCCACCGTCTGGACCGTGACACTTCCGGCTTGCTGATGATTGCCAAGAAACGCAGCATGTTGCGCCACCTGCATGCCGCCCTGCGCGGTGATGGCGTGGACAAGCGCTACATGGCGCTGGTGCGTGGCAACTGGGCGACCTCGATCAAGAGCGTCCGCGCGCCGTTGCAGAAGAGCAACCTGCGCTCCGGCGAGCGCATGGTCGAGGTGGACGAAGAGGGCAAGGAGGCGCTGACCCTGTTCAAGGTGCTGCGTCGCTTTGGTGACTTTGCGACCATGGTCGAGGCCAAGCCTGTGACTGGCCGTACCCACCAGATTCGTGTGCATACGTTGCACGCGGGCCACTGCATCGCCGGCGATACCAAATACGGCGACGAGGATTTCTCCAAGGAAATTCGCGATCTGGGCGGCAAACGCCTGTTCCTGCACGCCTACATGCTGACCGTGCCGCTGCCGGATGGCGGCGAATTGAAGCTGCAAGCGCCTGTCGACGAGATGTGGGCCAAGACCGTGGAGCGCCTGAGTGTCGCACCTTGACTACAAGCTGCTGATCTTTGATTGGGATGGCACGCTGTGTAACTCCATTGGTCGGATTGTCGAGTCGATGCACGCCGCGTCGACTCGTTCCGGTTACGCGTTGTGCGACGACCTGGCGGTCAAGGGCATTATTGGCCTGGGTCTGCCGGAGGCGATCCGCACCCTGTATCCGGAGATTGGCGATGACGAGCTGATAGCGTTTCGTCAGCATTACGCCGATTACTACATGGCGCTGGATGCCCAGCCTTCGCCGCTGTTTGAAGGCGTGGCGCAGGCCATGGAAGCGTTTCGTTCGGATGGCTATCACCTCGCTGTGGCGACCGGCAAGGCCCGTCGCGGCCTGGATCGGGTGCTCAAGGCCCATGGCTGGGAAGATTATTTCGACGCGACCCGTGCGGCGGATGAAACCGCCAGCAAGCCTCATCCTCTGATGCTCGAACAGATCCTCGCTCAATGTGGCGTGTCGCCTCGGCAGGCGTTGATGGTGGGTGATGCGTCGTTCGACCTGATGATGGCGCGCAATGCTGGCATGGATTCCGTGGCGGTCAGCTATGGCGCCCAGTCTGCCGAAGCGTTGCAAGCGTACGAGCCGAGACTGACGATTGACCGTTTTTCTGAATTGCAGGCCTGGCTCAGCCGGGCCCATTAAGTCTTTGCTGGGGTAGATGGCATGACCGACGAGTGGAAAGCGCCTGAGAAGGCCAATGCTGATAACAATGGTGATGACAGAAGCTGGAAGTTGCTGGAGAAGACGCTGCTGGCCAGTGTCCAGGAGCAGCGTCGTTCACGGCGTTGGGGGATCTTTTTCAAGCTCCTGACCTTTATTTATCTGCTGGGCATGCTTGCACTGTTCAGTCCGCTGATGGACATGGAAAAGAGTGCCACCCGAAGCGGCAATTACACGGCATTGATCGAAGTGCGTGGGGTGATTGCCGACAAGGAATCCGCCAGTGCCGACAATATCGTCAGCAGCCTGCGGGCCGCCTTCGAAGATACCAAGGTCAAGGCTGTGATTCTGCGCATTAACAGCCCGGGCGGCAGTCCGGTGCAGTCAGGCTATGTATATGACGAAATTCGTCGCCTGCGCGCCTTGCATCCGGACATCAAGCTCTATGCGGTAATTTCCGACCTGGGTGCCTCGGGTGCCTATTACATCGCCAGCGCTGCCGACCGGATCTACGCCGACAAGGCCAGCCTGGTGGGTTCCATTGGTGTGACGGCGGCCGGTTACGGCTTTGTCGGCACCATGGAGAAACTCGGGGTTGAGCGGCGTACGTACACGTCTGGCGAGCACAAGTCGTTCCTGGATCCGTTCCAGCCGCAAAAGGCTGATGAGACCCAGTTCTGGCAGGGCGTGCTGGACACCACTCATCGGCAGTTTATTGCCAGCGTCAAGCTGGGGCGCGGTGACCGGCTCAAGGATAAAGAGCATCCGGAACTGTTCTCCGGCCTGGTCTGGTCCGGTGAGCAAGCGCTGCCATTGGGTTTGATCGACGGCCTGGGCAGTGCCAGTTCGGTGGCGCGGGATGTGATTGGCGAGAAAGAACTGGTGGACTTCACCGTTCAGGAATCGCCGTTTGACCGCTTCTCGAAAAAACTCGGCGCCAGTGTGGCCGAGAAGCTGGCCCTGTACATGGGCTTCCAGGGGCCGACCCTGCGCTAAGATCTTGAGCGCGACATGGCTCAACGTGTGGGAGCTGGCTTGCCTGCGAAAGCATCACCTCGGTGCGACTGATGTACCGAGGTGTCTGCATCGCAGGCAAGCCAGCTCCCACCTTTGTTTGTGATGTTCTCAGGGAATCTGTACGCCTTCGGCCAGCAGCATGTCCACCAGTCGAATCAGTGGCAGGCCGACCAGGCTGGTAGCGTCCGGCCCCTCGGTGCTTTGAAACAGGCTCACCCCCAACCCTTCGGCCTTGAAGCTGCCAGCGCAGTCGTAGGGCTGCTCGATGCGCAGGTAGCGTTCGATGCGTGCTGCGTCCAGCGTGCGCATGTGCACGGTGAAGGGAATGCAGTCGACCTGGCAGTGGCCGGTGGTGCTGTTCAGTACGGCCAGGCCGGTGAGGAAGCTGACCCGCTTGCCGCTGGCCGCCAGCAGTTGCTCACGGGCCTTCTCGAAGGTGTGGGGCTTGCCGATGATCTGGCCGTCGAGCGCGGCAACCTGGTCCGAGCCGATAATCAGGTGCCCCGGATGACTGCCGGCGAGGGCGCGGGCCTTTTCTTCGGCGAGGCGCTTCACCAGTTCCACGGCGGACTCGTCCGGGCGGTGGCTTTCGTCGATATCCGGCGAACTGCAGATGAACGGCAGGTGCAGGCGATTCAACAATTCCCGGCGATAAACCGAGCTGGAAGCGAGTAATAAAGGCAGCATGGACGTCTCCTCAAGGCAGTCGCGGATTCTAGCGGGGAGGTCCAGTGACGGACAGGGCTGAATTTCCTTTGACATGGCTGGGTGCATCCCTATAATGCTGCGCCTATGTTGAATGACCCGATTCCACCTCACGTTGACCCGCGCAAATTGGCTGATCGTGGCACTACCCTTCAAGGTGAAGTGCTGCTGGCCGATTTGGAGAGACTCTGCGACCCGCTTTCCGACACTGTCGGTACGGTGCAGGCCAAATTCGTTTTTGAACGAGATGAACGTAAGTCTGTGGTAATCCACAGCTTTATCGACACCGAAGTCAAAATGGTTTGCCAGCGTTGTCTTGAGCTGGTCACCCTGCCGATCCACAGCGAATGCAGTTATGCTGTGGTGAAAGAGGGTGCGAATACCCAGTCGTTGCCGAAAGGTTATGACGTGCTGGAACTGGGCGAAGATCCTTTGGATCTGCAGTCACTGATCGAGGAGGAGCTTTTGCTCGCCTTGCCCATTGTGCCTGCTCATCATCCGGAAGAATGCCAGCAGCCGGCGGGTCTCGATGAGCCCGAACCGAGCGAGGACGAGGTAACGCGGTCCAACCCGTTCAGTGTATTGGCGCAGTTAAAGCGTGACCCAAACGTTTAGGAGTTAATCAATTATGGCTGTTCAGCAGAACAAAAAATCCCGCTCTGCCCGTGACATGCGTCGTTCGCACGACGCCCTGACGGCGAGCACTCTGTCTGTAGAAAAAACCACCGGTGAAGTTCACCTGCGTCACCACGTATCGCCAGAAGGCGTATACCGTGGCCGTAAAGTGATCGACAAGGGCGCTGACGAGTAATCACTTGTCTGCTCAAGTCATCGCGATTGACGCAATGGGCGGGGACTTCGGTCCCCGCAGCATTGTTCAGGCCTGCATTGCTTGCCTGTCTGCCACGCCCTCGCTGCACCTGACCCTCGTCGGTCAACCCTCCTTACTTGAAGAACTGATTGCCAGCCATCCGGCGGTGGAACGCGCGCGCCTGACTATTACACCGGCCAGCGAAACCATCACCATGGATGAAAAGCCTGCCCAGGCCTTGCGCGGCAAACCTGATTCTTCGATGCGGGTGGCCCTGGAGTTGGTGCGCGACGGCAAGGCCCAGGCCTGTGTCAGTGCCGGCAATACCGGTGCGTTGATGGCGTTGTCCCGGCATGTGTTGAAAACCCTGCCGGGCATTGATCGGCCCGCGATGGTCGCGGCGATCCCGACCCAGCAAGGCTATTGCCAGTTGCTGGACCTGGGGGCGAACGTCGATTGCAGTGCCGAGCATCTGCTGCACTTTGCGTTGATGGGCTCGGTGGCGGCCGAAGCGCTGGGCGTGGCTCGGCCTCGGGTGGCGTTGCTGAATATCGGCACCGAAGACATCAAGGGTAATCAGCAGGTCAAGCTGGCGGCGACGCTGTTGCAAAGCGCGCGAGGCTTGAACTACATCGGCTTTGTCGAAGGTGACGGGTTGTACCGCGGCGAAGCGGATGTGGTGGTGTGTGACGGGTTTGTCGGCAATATCCTGCTCAAATCCAGCGAAGGCCTGGCGACGATGATTGCTGCGCGCATCGAGGCCTTGTTCAAGCGCAACCTCGCGTCACGCGTGGTGGGCGCCCTGGCGCTGCCATTGATGCGGCGCTTGCAGGCGGACCTGGCACCGGCGCGGCACAATGGCGCGAGTTTCCTGGGGTTGCAGGGCATCGTGGTAAAAAGTCACGGTTCGGCGGGGGTGCAGGGTTTTCAAAGTGCCATCCAGCGAGCCTTGATCGAGATCCAGGAAAACTTGCCGCAACGCTTGCACGGTCGCCTTGAGGATCTGTTGCCTTAGGCGAATCGGGCCGGAAATGCTTAAATGTGACCGGCCAGTTCAATTGACCATCCAATCTGTCAGTTTCTTGCGCTCTCACCTGTGGGGCGCCAATTTCCGACGACCAGATCATTAGGGGCTTGTTACATGTCTACATCCCTCGCATTCGTCTTTCCAGGGCAGGGTTCGCAGTCCCTCGGCATGTTGGCCGAGCTGGGCGCGGAACATCCGCTGGTCCTGGAAACTTTCAAGGAAGCTTCCGATGCCCTGGGTTACGACCTGTGGGCACTGACCCAACATGGGCCGGAAGCGCTGCTCAACCAAACCGACAAGACCCAACCGGCCATCCTGACCGCCTCCATCGCCCTGTGGCGCCTGTGGCTGGCTGATGGTGGTGCGCGTCCGGCCTACGTCGCCGGTCATAGCCTGGGCGAATACAGTGCCCTGGTGGCCGCTGGCAGCTTGACCCTCGGTGAAGCGGTCAAGCTGGTCGAGCGTCGTGGCCAGTTGATGCAGGAAGCGGTTCCAGCCGGGCAGGGCGGCATGGCCGCCATTCTCGGCCTGGAAGATGCTGACGTGATCGCTGCCTGTGCCGAAGCGGCCCAAGGCGAAGTGGTCAGCGCCGTGAACTTCAACTCCCCTGGCCAGGTGGTGATCGCCGGTGCCAAGGCTGCGGTAGAGCGCGCCATCGAAGGCTGCAAGGCCCGTGGCGCCAAGCGTGCGTTGCCATTGCCGGTCAGCGTGCCGTCCCACTGCGAACTGATGCGCCCGGCTGCCGAGCGTTTTGCCGAGTCGATCGCTGCGATCAACTGGCAGGCGCCGCAGATCCCGCTGGTGCAGAACGTCAGTGCCGCGGTTGCTCCCGACCTGGAAACCCTCAAGCGCGACCTGCTGGAACAGCTGTACAAGCCGGTTCGCTGGGTTGAGTCGGTGCAGGCCCTGGCCGCCAACGGCGCCACCCAATTGGTAGAGTGCGGCCCGGGCAAAGTCCTGGCCGGCCTGAACAAGCGTTGCGCCGAAGGCGTATCGACTTCCAACCTCAATACCCCGGATGCCTTCGCTGCCGCTCGTGCAGCTCTGGCCTGACCTTTAATTTCCGAACCTAGGAGAAGCCTGCATGAGTCTGCAAGGTAAAGTTGCACTGGTCACCGGCGCAAGCCGTGGCATTGGCCAGGCGATCGCCCTGGAGCTGGGTCGTCTGGGCGCTGTGGTCATCGGTACCGCAACCTCCGCCGCCGGCGCCGAGCGTATTGCCGCGACGTTGAAGGAAAACGGCGTTCAGGGCACCGGTCTTGAGCTGAATGTAACCAGTGATGAGTCCGTGGCCGCCGTATTGGCTGAAATCTCGGCGCAATTCGGTGCACCGGCTATTCTGGTGAACAATGCCGGTATTACCCGCGATAACCTGATGATGCGCATGAAAGACGACGAGTGGCATGACGTCGTTGATACCAACCTGAACAGTCTGTTTCGCCTGTCCAAGGGCGTTTTGCGCGGCATGACCAAGGCTCGTTGGGGTCGAATTATCAATATTGGCTCTGTTGTGGGTGCCATGGGCAACGCAGGCCAAGTAAACTACGCAGCCGCCAAGGCCGGTCTGGAAGGTTTCAGCCGTGCACTGGCGCGTGAAGTGGGCTCGCGGTCGATTACGGTCAACTCGGTGGCCCCAGGGTTCATCGATACCGATATGACCCGCGAATTGCCTGAAGCGCAGCGTGAAGCGTTGCTGACGCAGATTCCGCTGGGCCGTCTGGGCCAGGCTCAAGAGATCGCGAATGTGGTCGCTTTCCTGGCATCCGACGGTGCGGCATACGTGACTGGGGCTACAATCCCGGTTAACGGCGGGATGTACATGAGTTAAATTGTGACGGATCGCTTCAAAAAAATGTCATACGAGCTGTCTAAAATCCGTTATAAAGCTGCAATCTATTTATAGGCAGATGGCCAATAGGGTACGAGGGTGAAGCTTTCAGTTGAAAAGCTGAAAAGTCTTTCTATACACTTACCCACTGGCCAGCTGCCTGAATTTGTCCATTAGGAGTGAAAACACGGTATGAGCACCATCGAAGAGCGCGTCAAGAAAATCGTTGCTGAGCAACTGGGCGTTAAAGAAGAAGAAGTGACCAACACTGCTTCCTTCGTTGAAGACCTGGGTGCCGACTCCCTTGACACCGTTGAGCTGGTGATGGCTCTGGAAGAGGAATTCGAGACCGAAATCCCGGACGAAGAAGCTGAAAAAATCACTACCGTTCAAGCTGCTATCGACTACGTTACTAGCCACCAGGCGTAATAGTTTGTAATCGTCGCTTGCTGTGATGGAAAAACCGCACTGCCCTACGGCGTGCGGTTTTTTCCTTTAAGCCTGATGCAAAGTGTCGTCATTAGAAAAAGGAGAGTGCTGTGTCGCGTAGACGCGTCGTAGTCACCGGTATGGGTATGTTGTCGCCACTGGGTACGGATGTGCCGAGCAGTTGGCAGGGCATTCTGGCTGGCCGCAGTGGTATTGGTCTGATCGAACACACGGACCTTTCTGCCTATTCCACCCGTTTTGGCGGCTCGGTAAAGGACTTCAATGTCGAGGAATATCTCTCGGTCAAAGAGTCCCGCAAACTCGACCTGTTCATTCAATACGGCCTGGCAGCCGGTTTTCAGGCGGTGCGTAATGCCGGCCTGGAAGTCACCGACGCCAACCGTGAGCGCATCGGCGTGGCCATGGGTTCGGGTATTGGCGGTCTGACCAATATCGAAGAAACCAGCCGCACGCTGCACGAGTCTGGCCCCCGTCGAATTTCACCGTTCTTCGTGCCTGGCTCGATCATCAATATGATTTCCGGTTTCCTGTCCATCCACTTGGGTGCCCAGGGGCCTAACTACGCCATCTCCACGGCGTGCACCACCGGCACTCACTGCATCGGCATGGCGGCACGCAACATCGCCTATGACGAAGCTGACGTGATGATCGCCGGCGGCGCCGAGATGGCTGCCTGCGGCTTGGGCATGGGTGGCTTCGGCGCGTCCCGTGCACTGTCGACCCGCAATGACGAGCCGACCCGTGCCAGCCGTCCGTGGGACAAAGGCCGTGACGGCTTTGTACTGGCCGACGGCGCCGGTGCCCTGGTCCTCGAAGAACTGGAGCACGCGAAGGCCCGTGGCGCCACCATCTACGCCGAGCTGATTGGCTTCGGTATGAGTGGTGATGCGTACCACATGACCTCGCCGCCGTCTGACGGTGCAGGTGCTGCGCGCTGCATCACCAACGCGTTGCGTGATGCCAAGGTCAACATTGACCAGGTGCAATACATCAACGCCCACGGCACTTCGACCCCGACGGGCGACCTGGCGGAAGCCGAGGCCATCAAGTCGGTGTTCGGCGAGCACGCCTACAAGCTGGCGGTCAGCTCCACCAAGTCCATGACCGGCCACCTGTTGGGTGCGGCGGGCGCGGTCGAGGCGATCTTCAGCGTGTTGGCCATCAAGGATCAGGTCGCTCCGCCGACCATCAACCTCGATGAGCCGGATGAAGGCTGCGACCTGAACTTCGTACCGCATGAAGCGCAGAAGATGCCGATCGACGTAGTGTTGTCCAACTCATTCGGTTTTGGTGGTACCAACGGTTCCCTGGTGTTCCGCCGGTTCGCCGAGTGATGGAAAGCTGGGTTGACGGTCAGCCGGCGGGCGCAGTGCCCCTGAAAGACCGTGGCCTGGCGTACGGTGATGGGTTGTTCGAGACCATTGCCGTCAAGGCCGGGCAGCCCGTGTTGCTCGACCGCCACCTGCAGCGCCTGGATGAGGGCTGCAGGCGGTTGGCGATTGTTGCGGATCAATCTCTGATCCGCAGCGAATTGCTGGCCTATGCCGCCGCCTTGGGCGAGGGTGTACTCAAGTTGATCCTGACCCGTGGCGACAGCCAGCGCGGTTACGGCATCAGCGCTGGCGCTCCCGCGCGGCGCATTCTGCAAGGCAGTCCGCCTGCCGCTTATCCCCCGGAACATGCAGCGTCAGGCATTCGCCTGTTTGCGTGTACCACGCGTTTGTCCGAACAACCTTTGCTTGCCGGCCTCAAACACCTCAATCGCCTGGAGCAGGTATTCGCCCGCGCCGAGTGGCAGGATGCCGATCACGCCGAAGGTTTGATGCTGGATATGTCCGGTCGAGTCGTCGAAGGCGTGTTCAGTAATCTGTTTATGGTGTGTGACGGCGTGTTGCTGACCGCTGATCTGAAGCGCTGTGGCGTCGCGGGCGTCATGCGGGCCGAGGTGTTGGCCCAGGCGCAGCAGTTGGGCATTCCGACGAGCGTGGCCGATATCAGCCTTGAACAGCTGCACCAGGCCGGCGAAGTCTTTGTGTGCAACAGCGTATATGGCATTTGGCCGGTGCGCGGATGTGCTGCGATGAGCTGGCCGGTTGGGCCGCTCACCCGTAAACTGCAGGGCATTGTTCGCGCACTATTGGATATTTGATTTGAGACGTAAATTTGTATTGTTGCTGGAGATCGGTCTGGTCCTGGCGGGTTTGCTGCTGGGCGCTTCGGCCTGGAAGCTGAACTCGGCCCTTGAGCAGCCCCTGAATCTGACCCAGGAGCAATTGCTGGACGTGCCGGCCGGCGCGACGCCCACCGGCACCTTCAATCGCCTGGAAAATGACGGCGTGCTCAAGGATGCGTTCTGGTTGCGTCTCTACTGGCGCTTCAACCTCGACGGCCAGCCGCTGCACAGCGGCGAATACCGCATGACCCCAGGCCTCACCGCCGAGGGCCTGATCGGTTTGTGGCAGCGTGGCGAAGTGGTGCAGTACAGCATCACGCTGGTGGAAGGCTGGAACTTCCGCCAGGTGCGCGCCGCCCTGGCCAAACATGAAAAGATAGAGCAAACCCTGTCGGGCCTGAGTGACAGTGAGGTCATGGAAAAACTCGGCCACCCCGGCGTGTTCCCCGAGGGCCGCTTCTTTCCCGACACCTACCGCTTCGTTCGCGGCATGAGCGATGTGGAATTGCTGAAGAAATCCTACAACCGTCTGGACGACGTCCTCGCCCAGGAGTGGAGCAAACGCGCCGCTGACGCGCCGTACACCGAACCCTATCAAGCGTTGATCATGGCCTCGCTGGTCGAGAAAGAAACCGGCGTGCCGGAAGAGCGCGGCCAGATAGCCGGAGTGTTCGTACGGCGCATGCAGATCGGCATGCTGCTGCAAACCGACCCGACGGTGATCTACGGCCTCGGCGAGCGCTACACCGGCAAGCTGACTCGTGCGCACCTCAAGGAATCCACGCCCTACAACACCTACGTGATCGCCGGCCTGCCGCCGACGCCGATTGCCATGGTCGGACGTGAGGCGATTCACGCCGCGCTGAACCCGGTGGCCGGTAGCAGCCTGTATTTTGTCGCCCGTGGCGACGGCAGCCATATTTTCTCGGATAACCTGGATGCGCATAACGCTGCGGTGCGTGAGTACCAGATGAAGCGCCGCGCCGATTACCGTTCCAGCCCGGCGCCAGCACCGACGGCAAAACCTGCGGACGCGCCGGTTGATACGCCCGCCGAGCCGTCCTCTGCACCCGACGACACCGCGCCGCAAAGCCCGCAATGACTCTGACTAAGGACTGCCTGTGACTGGCTTGTTTATTACCCTGGAAGGCCCGGAAGGCGCCGGCAAAAGCACCAACCGCGAATACCTGGCCGAGCGCCTGCGCGCCGAAGGTATCGAGGTGCTGCTGACCCGCGAGCCCGGCGGCACGCCGCTGGCCGAGCGCATCCGTGAAGTGCTGCTGACCCCGGGCGACGAACAGATGAACCCCGACACCGAGCTGCTGCTGGTGTTTGCTGCCCGCGCCCAGCACCTGGCCGAAGTCATTCGCCCGGCCCTGGCCCGTGGCGCGGTGGTGATTTGCGACCGGTTTACCGACTCCACCTATGCCTATCAGGGCGGCGGTCGTGGTTTGTCCCTCGAGCGCATTGCGACGCTGGAAACCTTCGTCCAGGGCGATTTGCGTCCCGACCTGACCCTGGTGTTCGACCTTCCGGTGGAAGTCGGCATGGCCCGCGCCACCGCCCGGGGTCGCCTCGATCGTTTCGAACTGGAAACCCGAGTGTTTTTTGAAGCTGTGCGCGGCGCGTTTCTCAAGCGCGCCGAAGCCGATCCTGCCCGTTATCACCTGCTGGACGCCGCACAGCCCCTGACTCAGGTTCAGCAGTCCATCGATGCCCTGTTGCCGAAACTCGTGGAGCGTGTCCGTGGCTGAAGCCTACCCGTGGCAGGACAGCCTCTGGCAGCAACTGGCGGGCCGTGCCCAGCACGCCCACGCCTACTTGCTCCACGGCCCGGTGGGTATCGGCAAGCGCGCCTTGGCCGAGCGGCTGATGGCCAGCTTGTTATGCCAGCGGCCCAACGGCCTGGAAGCCTGCGGGGAATGTAAAGCCTGCATGCTGCTCAAGGCCGGTAGCCACCCGGACAACTACCTGCTGGAACCGGAAGAAGCCGACAAGGCAATCAAAGTCGATCAGGTGCGTGATCTGGTCAGCTTCGTGGTGCAGACCGCGCAGATGGGCGGGCGCAAAGTGGTGCTGATCGAGCCAGTGGAATCGATGAACATCAACGCGGCCAACGCTTTGCTCAAGAGCCTGGAAGAACCTTCCGGCGATACCGTGCTGCTGCTGGTGAGCCACCAGTCCAGCCGCCTGCTGCCGACCATCCGCAGCCGCTGCGTGCAACAGGCCTGCCCGTTGCCGAGCGAAGCCATGAGCCTGCAATGGCTGGCCCAGGCACTGCCGGAGTGTGGCGAGGCCGAGCGCGTCGAGTTGCTGACCCTGGCGGCCGGCTCGCCCTTGGCGGCGGTCAAACTCCAGGCCCAAGGCGTACGTGAACAGCGTGCGCTGGTGGTGGACGGAGTGAAGAAGCTGCTCAAGCAGGAGATGTCCGCCACGCAACTGGCCGAAAGCGCCTGGAAAGACATTCCCTTGCTGCTGCTGTTCGACTGGTTCTGCGACTGGTCGAGCCTGATCCTGCGCTACCAGCTGACCCAGGACGAAAACGGCCTGGGCCTGGCGGACATGCGCAAAGTGGTGCAATACCTCGCGCAGAAGAGTGCCCAGGACAAGGTTCTGAACATTCAGGACTGGATCCTCGCCCAACGCCAGAAGGTCCTGGGCAAGGCCAACCTCAACCGCGTGTTGTTGCTTGAGGCCTTGCTGGTGCAATGGGTCGGCTTGCTCGGCCGCCGTTAATTTCAGTGGCCGACGGGTGTATCGTTGGCCAGACACTTTCCGTGACTCAAGTTGTAGATCCCTATGCTCGTAGATTCCCATTGCCACCTTGATCGCCTCGACCTGGCCCAGCACGGCGGCTCCCTCGACGCCGCCCTCGAAGCCGCGCGTCAGCGCGGGGTAGGGCACTTCCTGTGCATCGGCGTCAGCGCGGAAAACGCCGCCGACGTCAAAGCCCTGGCCGATCGTTATGCCGACGTCGATTGCTCGGTGGGCATTCACCCGTTGGACCTGAAGCCCGGCGAAGCCCCGGCCCTCGACTGGCTGCTCGGCGAACTCAATCACCCACGCGTGGTGGCTATCGGCGAGACCGGCCTGGATTACCACTACGAACCGGAAGCCGCCGAGTTGCAGCAGGCGTCGTTCCGTCTGCACCTGCAAGCCGCCCAGCAGACTGGCAAACCAGTGATCGTCCACACCCGTGGCGCCCGTGCCGACACCCTGACCCTGCTGCGCGAGGCTGCGCTGCCCCAGGCCGGTGTGCTGCATTGCTTCACGGAAGACTGGGATATGGCCAAGGCCGCCCTCGACCTCGGCTTCTACATTTCCTTGTCGGGCATCGTGACCTTCCGCAACGCCGATGCCCTGCGGGATGTCGCGCGCCAGGTCCCGGCAGACCGCCTGCTGGTGGAAACCGATTCGCCGTACCTGGCGCCAATTCCTCATCGCGGCAAACCCAACCTGCCGGAATACGTACGGGATGTGGCGGATTACCTGGCGATGCTGCGGGGCGAGTCCTACGAGCGCTTCGCCGAACAGACCACCGAGAACTTCAAGCGTCTGTTCCCGCTGGCTCACGTCGGCCACTAAATCGCAGGCAAAAAAAACCCGGGTTCTGGGGGGTGAATCCGGGTTAAGACCATTAGGAGTAAAACAAGGGTACGCAGTCCGTCGGTACCCAGGTCGACGCGTCACTTGGGGGAGATGCCACGCCGACAGTTCAAGTATTGATCAGTATCCGATTCAGTCCAGCCGCATCTGATCGTTTTTTAAACAGATTTGGAATACGCCCGCTTCGGTTGAGTTCTCATTGGTTGCGATGCACATGCGCCAATGGCCTGTTTTATTTCTGACTCAAACCGGCTTATTCGTTGGCGCGCTGTAAGTTAAGTGCAAAGGTTGTTCATATAGGCGTTGCCCAACGACCGTTCAGTCGGGATAATCCCGCGCACCGGGTAAAACGTTCCGACAAGCACGGCTTGGGGCACGCCACCCTCCCAATATCCATCTCTGCAGACCTTTTTCTTATGCACAAAGAACCCCGCAAGGTCCGTGAGTTTCGCCGCCGCGAGCAGGAAATTCTCGACACCGCACTCAAGCTGTTCCTCGACCAGGGTGAAGACAGCGTCACCGTCGAGATGATTGCGGATGCCGTGGGTATCGGCAAAGGCACCATCTACAAGCACTTCAAGTCCAAGGCCGAGATCTACCTGCGCCTGATGCTCGACTACGAGCGCGACTTGAACGAGCTGTTGCACTCGGCCGATGTCGACAAGGACAAGGAGGCGCTGTCCCGCGCCTACTTCGAGTTCCGCATGCGTGACCCGCAGCGCTACCGCCTGTTTGATCGCCTGGAAGAAAAAGTGGTCAAGGGCAATCAGGTGCCGGAAATGGTCGAGGAACTGCACAAGATCCGTGCCTCGAACTTCGAGCGCCTGACCCTGCTGATCAAGGGCCGCATCAGCGAGGGCAAGCTGGAAGACGTGCCACCGTATTTCCACTACTGCGCCGCCTGGGCGTTGGTGCACGGCGCCGTCGCGCTGTACCACTCGCCGTTCTGGAGCAATGTGCTGGAAGACCAGGAAGGTTTCTTCCAGTTCCTGATGGATATCGGCGTGCGCATGGGCAACAAGCGCAAGCACAGCACCGATTTGCCGAACGCTGAAACGCCGGCCACTTGAATCATTCGCCAGCGTGATGGCGATATGATTTCCTGCCCAGCGCAGTAACCCAGGAATATACTCAGGCAAGGACCTTGCTAAAACTTGATTTTTCAGTCAGGTTTTAGCGCGCCCGAATTATCCTCTGCCGGAGTGATCCATGATCGTTGATCGTCAAGGCAGGCGATTCCGCAATTTGCGGATCAGCCTGACCTCAGCCTGCAATTACGCCTGTACCTACTGCGTGCCCAACGGCAAGCGGCTGGTGGCTGCGCAGGACGAACTGTCGGCCGAGGCAATGGCTCGTGGCGTCGAGTACCTGATCGAGGCTGCTGGCATCGAGCGCCTGCGCATTACCGGCGGCGAGCCGTTGGTCAGCCCCAAGCTGGAGGCCTTCATGGGCGCCGTGGGGCAGATGGGCCTGAGTGATATCAGCCTGACGACCAATGGCCAACTGCTGGCGCGCAAACTGCCGCTGCTGGTGGATGCGGGCATTCGCCGGATCAACGTCTCCCTCGATACCCTGGACGCCGACGCCTTCCGCAGCATCGCTCGCGGTGGCGACCTGGCCACCGTGCTTGATGGCATGGACCAAGCCAGCGCCGCCGGAATCAAGATCAAGGTCAACATGGTGCCGTTGCGCGGCCAGAACCTCGACCAGGTGATGCCGCTGCTCGACTACTGCCTGGAGCGTGGCTACGAGCTGCGCTTTATCGAATTGATGCGCATGGGCCACTTGGCCAACGATTCCAACGCGTTCCTGCAGCAATTCGTCAGCCTCCAGCAATTGCTCAGCCTGATCGGCGAACAGCACGAATACCTGCAAGCCAACGCCCCGGTGGACGCCACAGCCGTGCGCTACGAAGTGCCCGGCAAAGGTTTCTTCGGTGTTATCGCCAATGAAAGCGTGCCGTTCTGCCGGACCTGCTCGCGTTTGCGCCTGTCGTCCACCGGCTGGCTGCATGGCTGCCTGTCGTCGAGCAACCGCCACTACGTCGGCGACCTGCTGGACAAACCCCGCCACCAGGCTCTGCCGGCCTTGCAGCGCTTGTTGGTCAAGGCTCTGGGCGACAAGCAGGAAGTGGCATTCTCCGGCGGCGCCACCATCATGAAGATCATCGGCGGCTAGTCCCGCAAGCTGGCGCAAAATCTGCATCTCGTGCCCATTCGCCGGTTTTCCGTCACCGGCCTTTGGAGAATTAGGATGCGTAGTCTGGTTTTGGTGCTGGCGTCACTCGCGCTGGGTGGCTGCATGACCGTCAGTGATATGGCCGAGGGCACGCGCTATCAGATGAGCGACGCCGGGCTGCTGGACCACAGCGATACTCGCCGCGTCAATTCGGTCCGCATACAGCCGGACTCCTTCGTCTTCATCGCTCAGGGCGCCTTCACCCCTCCGGGCAGCGCTTATCCACGGCCTAACGTGGTGGCCGAGGAAGCCTTCAACGGCTTTGTCGAATACTTCCCGATGGTCCGCCGCGCCCGCAAGCCCGAAGGCCTGGAGCAGGCGATGTCTGAAGCCCGTGCGGCCGGCGCGCATTACCTGTTGTACTGCCGCTTTGCCCAGGCGGATGACCGGATCGGCAACGCCGATGAATGGTCTGACCAGGAGGCGGTGGATCGCCTGGGTATCGACACCGGCACCATTCAGGTCATGTTGATCGAGACCAGCACCCAGTATTTGATTGATACTGTGCGGATTCACAGCCGTGGCGGTTTACTGACGTTCCACGACAACAAGCCTGATGATCTGATCGGCAAGCCCCTGGCGCACTACGCGCGCAGCCTGTTGGGCATGAGCGATCAGTAAGACACAAGGAGTACAGCATGACCGATTCGGCCAAGGCCAATGACCTGTTGGCGCAGTTGCCCAAGGGCAAGGGGCCTGCACCGGTGCATCTGTGGAATCCGGAGTTTTGTGGCGATATCGACATGCGCATCGCCCGCGACGGCACCTGGTTCTATATGGGCACGCCGATTGGCCGCAAGCCGATGGTCAAGTTGTTCTCCAATATCATCCGCCGCGACGGCGATGATTACTTCCTGATCACCCCGGTGGAAAAGGTCGGGATCAAGGTCGATGACGCGCCCTTTGTCGCCGTCACCCTGGAAGTCGAAGGGCAGGGCGAAAGCCAGGTGCTGCGCTTTACCACCAATGTCGATGAACAGGTCGAGGCCGGTATCGAACATCCGCTGCGGGTGGTGATTGACCCTGACACTCAGGAACCTTCGCCGTACCTGCGGGTGCGCACCAACCTCGAAGCCTTGGTCCACCGCAATGCGTTCTATCAGTTGGTGGAGTTGGCGGTGACCCGTCCGATCAACGGTAAGAACTGGCTTGGCGTCTGGAGCGGCGGGGTATTTTTCCCTATCGGCCTGGAGCCCTGAGGCTGATTTTTCCCTTCCTCTGAAATAATTCGCTTGCTGTAGTCGGGCGCTTTCGGTTATCAATTTGTACATGATTAGACATGTCCGATTTGATAAGAAAAAACGCGTCGTCGACGAGCTGATCCGCCGTATCGAGGGCGGAGTGATGGCTGACGGTGTCCTGTTGCCCGGCGAGCACCAACTGGCCGAAGAGTTTTCCGTCAGCCGCGGCACCCTGCGTGAAGCCCTGGCCGAACTCAAGCGCCGCAGCTACATCGCCACCCAAAGCGGCGTGGGCTCCATCGTCACCTTCGACGGGATGGTGCTCGACCAGCGCAGCGGCTGGGCCCAGGCCCTCGCCGACACCGGCGCAGTGGTGACCTCAGAAATCCTGCGCCTGGAAGCGGTTACCCGTCCGGACCTGCTCAGCAGTCACGGCAGTGACCAATTCATCGCCCTCGATCGCCGCCGTCGCGCCGCCGACGGCACGTTCGTGTCCCTGGAGCGCTCGCTGATGCCGGCCTCCGGGGGCTTGGAAAGCCTGCCGCAAGTCGGCCTGATCGATAACTCCCTGACCATCACCCTGGCCGCCTACGGTTACATCGGCGCCACCGGCAGCCAATGGATCGGTGCCGAGCCATTGAACGAGGAAGACGCCCAATTGCTGGGTCGCCCGGTGGGCACGGTGTTCCTCAAGGCCCTGCGCACCACCTACGACCGGCAAGACCGCTTCATGGAATCCGTCGAAAGCCTGCTCGACCCTCTGCACTTTCGCCTGCACCTTCAATTTGGAACACCGACATGACCGCCACCAATCGCGCCCTCGGCGCCTTCTACGGCCTGGCCCTGGGCGATGCGTTGGGCATGCCCACCCAGTCCCTGAGCCGCGAGCAGGTCAAGGCGCGTTTCGGTGCGATCACGGCCCTGGAAGATGCCGACGCCGATCAGCCAATCGCGCCGAACATGCCCAAGGGTTCGATCACCGATGACACCGAACAGGCGATTCTCGTCGGTCAGTTGCTGGTGGACGGCCAGGGCAAAATTGAACCCACCGAGCTGGCCCAGCGCCTGATCGACTGGGAAGCGGTGATGCGCGCCAAGGGTTCCCAGGATTTGCTGGGCCCGTCGACCAAACGCGCGATCGACATGATCCTGGCGGGCCATACCCCGGAAGAATCCGGGCGCTACGGCACCACCAACGGCGCCGCCATGCGCATCACCCCGGTGGGTATCGCGGCGAACGTCAATGACCCTGCGCAGTTTATCCAGGCGGTGATCCAGGCCTGCCAGGTCACCCACAACACCAACCTGGGCATCTCCAGCGCCGCAGCCGTGGCCGCGGTGGTTTCCGCCGGGATCAACGGTGTCGACCTGGGCGAAGCGCTGAACATCGGCACCCAGATCGCCCAACAGGCGGAAAACCACGGCCATTGGATTGCCGGTGGGCGCATCGCCACCCGCATCAGTTGGGCGCGCACCTTGAGCGTCGACAGCGGCGACAAGGCGCTGTTTACCGACCTGCTCTACGAATTGATCGGCACTTCGGTGGCGTCCCAGGAATCGGTGGTGGTGTCGTTTGCCCTCGCGCAGCAAGTCGCGGTGGGTGAAGTGAACGCCTTCGAAGCCTTGTGCATGGCCGCCAGCCTTGGCGGCGACACCGACACCATCGCCGCGATTCTCGGCGCGATGCTCGGTGCGTGCCTGGGGATGCAGTGCTGGCCTGAGGCGATGATCGAGCAGGTCAAGCAGGTTAACGGCCTGGACCTGGAACCCTTGGTCCAAGGCCTGCTCGATCTGCGCTGAGCACCGCAGATTAAAAAATGTGGGAGCGGGCTTGCTCGCGAAAGCGGTGCATCAGTGACACATGCGTTGCCTGACACACCGCTTTCGCGAGCAAGCCCGCTCCCACATTGATCCAGTCGAGTCAGGAAGACCGGAACACAGATTCAACTTGCCAACCTGCCACAACCACAAAAAAACAGGCATCAGGAGCACCCCACCATGAGTACGTCCTCTTCCGGCCAAAGCGCCGGGCAATTGGAAACACGCGGCATCGAGCCGGTCCCGGAAGGTGAGTGCAACGGCCATCCGCTGCAACTCTTTTGGGTCTGGTTTGCGGCCAATATCAGCATCCTCGGCTTGCCGTTGGGCGCGACCCTCGTGGCGTTTCGCGGCCTGGCGATCTGGCAGGCGATCATCGTCGCAATCCTCGGCGCCGCCGGTTCGTTTGCGGTGGTCGGCATCATCTCCATCGCCGGCCGTCGTGGCCGTGCACCGAGCTTGACCCTGTCCCGGGCGATCTTCGGCGTACGCGGCAATATCGGCCCGACCCTGGTGTCACTGATGTCGCGCCTGGGCTGGGAAACCGTCAACACCACTACTGCTGCATTCGTGCTGCTGTCGCTGTGCTCGATCCTGTTCAACTCGCCGGTTGCGGCCAAAAGCGCGCCGGTACTGACCCTGCTGTTCATTGGCATTTTCGTGCTGCTGACCCTCGCCGTATCGGGCCTGGGCCACGCCACCTTGCTGGTGATCCAGAAGTGGGCCACCTACGTGTTCGGCGCACTGAATATCCTGGTGGGCGGTTTCCTCTGCGCCACCATCGATTGGAGTGCGGTGTTTAACGCCACGCCTGCGCCGTTGAGCGCGATGATCATCGGCATCGGCACCATGGCCGCTGGTACCGGCATCGGCTGGGCCAACGCCGGTGCCGACATGTCGCGCTACCAGCACCGCAGCGTCAAGGCCGTGCGCCTGGTGGCCTCTGCCGCCTTCGGTGCGGGGATTCCGCTGGTGCTGTTGATCACCCTCGGCGGCCTGCTGTCGGTGGGCAACAACGACCTGGCGTCGGCCACTGACCCGATCATCGCGATCCGCGACATGCTGCCGACCTGGATGGCGGTGCCGTACCTGATCACCGCGTTTGGCGGACTGCTGCTGTCCAACAACCTGTCGGTGTACTCGGCGGGCCTCACCACCTTGACCCTCGGTTTGAAGGTCAAGCGCGTGCACGCGGTGATCGTCGACATCGTCGCGATCTTCGCCGGTTCGATCTACTTCATGCTGATCGCCGACAGCTTCTACGGTCCGTTCATCACGTTCATCTCGTTGCTGGCGGTACCGATTACCGCCTGGGTCGGGATCTTTGTGGTCGACCTGATCCATCGTCACTACTACAGCCCCAAAGACCTGCTGGACGTGACGCCAAGCAGCGCCTACTGGTACCGCGGCGGGGTTGAATGGCGTGCGTTCGGCGCCTGGGCGATTGCGATTGTGCTGGGCTTCAGCTTCACCACCATCGGCACCACGGCCGAGAACATCTGGTTCGCCGGGCCGTTGTCCGATTCGTGGCTGGGCCACAACGGCCTGGGCTGGATCGTCACCTTCCTGGTGGCCGGTGGGATTTATGCGGTACTGGGTGGCGCGGCTGATCGTCGTCCGGCTTTGGTAGAGAGCGCTAATGTCTAGATTGCTGCACAGCGGCCAGGTCATCGTCGACCTGGTCATGTCCCTCGACACATTGCCCGCCACCGGCGGCGATGTATTGGCCAATTCCGCCAGCTTCGAAGCCGGCGGCGGCTTCAACGTGATGGCCGCCGCCCGACGCAACGGCTTGCCGGTGGTCTACCTGGGCCGTCATGGCAACGGCCGCTTTGGCGACCTGGCACGTGCGGCAATGCAGGCCGAAGGCATTGAAATGGCCCTGGCTGCCAGCGACGACAAGGACACTGGCCTGTGTGTGTCCCTGACCGAAGCCACTACCGAGCGTACCTTCATTTCCCATATCGGCGCCGAAGGTGATTTGCTCGCGCAAGACCTGGCCAGCGCGGTACCCAACGCCGATGACTATGTGTACGTCAGCGGCTACAGCCTGCTGCTTGAAGGCAAGGCCCAAGCGTTGCTCGATTGGCTGTTGGCGTTGCCGCGCCAGATCACCGTGGCGTTCGATCCGGGCCCGCTGGTGAAGGCGCCGGACTCGGCCTTGATGGTCGCCTTGTTGCCGCGTATCGACATCTGGACCAGCAACGGTCCGGAAGCCCTGGCATTCACCGGCGCGAGCGATCTGGCGGGGGCATTGCTCAAGCTTAACGAGCACTTGCCCGCCGACACCTTGCTGGTGGTGCGGGACGGGCCGAATGGCTGCTGGGTCAGCCGTAACGGCCAGGCCGAGCATGTGCCGGGATTCAAGGTCAAGGCGGTGGACAGTAACGGTGCGGGTGATGCTCACGCCGGGGTGTTTATCGCCGGCCTGGCCAATGGTTTGGCGCCAGTTGTCGCGGCACGTCGCGCCAATGCGGCGGCGGCATTAGCGGTCACGCGCTGGGGGCCGGCAACCTCACCGGGCACGGCTGAAGTGGATGCGTTGTTGAGCACGGGCTGATTCGGCAGAATAGTCGCCATTCAGCACGGAGCAACGTCATGACCCAGAACATCTACGACACCGAGGTTTTCTTCGAGGGCTACAGCAAAATGGGCCGCTCGGTAGAAGGCCTCGCCGGCGCTCCGGAGTGGCCGGCTCTGCAAGCCATACTACCGCCGATGTCGGGTTCGAAAGTGGTGGACCTCGGTTGCGGCTACGGCTGGTTCAGTCGCTGGGCCCAGGAGCAGGGCGCCGAACAAGTGCTGGGGCTGGATGTGTCGCAAAAAATGCTGGCGCGTGCGAAGGAGATGACTGCGTCTTCGGCCATCACCTACGGCATCGCCGACCTGGAAAAACTCGACCTTCCGAATGCCGCTTTCGACCTGGCCTACAGCTCATTGGCGTTCCATTACATCGTCGATCTGAAAGGCCTGTTCGCGCGCATCCATCAGGCGTTGGTGCCAGGCGGACGGTTGGTGTTTTCCATCGAGCACCCGATCTTCATGGCGCCTCGGCAGCCGGGCTGGCTGATTGATGAGCAAGGGCGCAAGAGCTGGCCGGTGGACAGCTATCAGATCGAAGGGCCACGGGTCACCAACTGGTTGGCAGATGGCGTGATCAAGCAGCATCGCACGGTAGGCACGTTGCTGACGCTGTTGATCCAGGCGGGGTTCACCCTGACCCATGTAGACGAGTGGGGCCCCAGCGAAGCAGACCTGAAGGCCCGCCCCGCATTGGCAGAAGAGCTGGAGCGGCCGATGATGCTACTGGTGGCCGCCCACCGTTGATTCCGTGGCTGAAAACCCGATCAAAAATGTGGGAGCGGGCTTGCTCGCGAATGGGGTGGGTCAGCCAATGAATCTGGCACTGATACACCGCCTTCGCGAGCAAGCCCGCTCCCACATTTTGATCCGCGTTAACCGGCCTTTTTCAGCGCCTCAATCAACTCATCCTTGCGCATGGTCGAACGCCCGGGAATGTCCTTGGCGCGCGCTTCCTTCAGCAAGCTTTCCTTGGTCTGCGTGCCCAGCGACATCCTGCTGTTACTCGGATGCCCTTCACGACTGGCCGCAGCCCGTTTGGCCGACTTATGCCGGTCCTGAGACTTCTTCGCCGGCGCCTTGCGCTGACCTGAACCGCCAGCCTTTTCGCCGCCACCCGACTGCTTGTTGACGGTGGCCCAAGCCCGGGCCTCGGCCTCTTCTTTCGACAAGCCCTTGTGCTCATAACTATCTTCGATATGAGCGGCCTTGCGCTTCTGTTCGGTGGTGTATTTGGCTTTGCTTCCACGAGGCATTGCGATACTCCTTCTGGTTCTGGCCCTTCGCGAAGGGCCAGGCCAGACAAAGTGCGTTACTGGCCCGCTTCGCTTTCCAGCTTGCGAGCCGCTTCCACGCCGGATGCGGTGAGCTTGATCGGCAGGTTCAGCGCGTGTTCCCCGGCATCGTTGCAGGTCACATGGCCTTCCTTGATCCACCCGCGGTCCTGCAAGGTGGCCAAGGCGCTGGCCACCACTTTTTCACCTCGGTAGTTGTCCAGCACTTCCTTGCCCAGCCCACTGGGATGAGCATGGAGCAGACGGGTGAGGACTTCTTTTTCAAGGTTGTGATCGACGTTCATGCATACCTCTTCACTGGGAAATGGTTGGGTGTTCGTCTTTTTCGTGGGTTAAGGCGCTGGCTGTTTTGGTGCACCAGGAATGTTTGAGTCATCGCCTTTATTGATCGAAGGCGAAGTGGCGCCTGGGCCCATTTTGCCGTTAGGTACTGCACCGCTGTTGCGATTGGTGTCGTCACCCTGGGTGCGTGGGTCTTTGCTGTTGTCGATGATGGCGCCGCCATTGGTGTCCATGCCGGTGCCCATCGAGTCCTTCGACTCTTGGGTAGCGGGGTTGGGCGGGCTGCCGACAGGGTCGGTCGGGCCGGTGCTGGAGCCTGTGGTGGCGGCAAAGCTGCTCAGCGAAACGGCAGACAGCAAACCGGTGAGGGCGAGGGCGGCAAATTTGGAAGTCGTCATGATGGTGTCTCCATATGATTAATGTCCTTACCTGATATTGGTCCGCCCCCGTTTGCGATTCGTGCCTCGATACCGACGAACGGTCTTACGTCGCTTGTAAGATTTTGTGTGACACGATTCGGCGCCAGACCAGCCGCGCCACTGTGATCAGCCAATTGAGCAAAGCCACGGCCAGCACGCTCATCAACAGGGTCGGCATGCCGTATTCGACGATGACCTTGCCCGCCAGCAACGGGAAACCGAACACCCCGATAAAGTACGCCAGGCTGAACAACAGCAGCGCTTGTGAAGTGGTGCCGGCGGGCGCCTCGTTCGCCGCCAAACCATTGATCACCGAATACGTCAGGCCATAACCGACGCCCAGGGTGACGGCTGCCAGCAGGTAGCTGTAGTTGCCGCCGACCCTGAACCCGAACAGGAAAATCGACACCAGCATCAACCCCGACAACACACACGCCGCCCAATACGGATCACGCTTGACCACGATGCCGGCGATCAGCAGGCGGCTGGTAATCGCCGCACTCATAAAGCCCAGGAAGAACAGCGAATAGTCCAGCCCGTGCAGCGCCGCGTAGCTGGTCTGGAAACTCGACAATCCGCCAAACACGCAACCGCCGAGGCCGACCATGATGATCGCGAACACCGCTTTCGATGACAGCACCTGGCGCGTGGCCGACCAGGAAATCTTCGACGCCGGCGCGGTGTGCTGACTGAGGGCGCGACCCAGCCGCCAGAAAATCACCACGCCCGTGAGGCTCGCCAGCGCCGCGATATAAAACGCCGCCGTCAGCGAAAAATCCAGCGCACTTGCCGCCCGCCCCAGCAGCGGCCCGGAGCCGATCCCGGTCATCATGCTGCCCGACAGCAGGGCGAAATATTTGGCCCGCTGCGCCGGTTCCACCAGCATCGCGACGATGATCGGCCCCAGCGTATAGAACACGCCCCAGCCCAACCCCAACGACAAGCCGAAGACCATTAGTCCCTCGCCAAATCCCGGCGTCAGCGCAAAGCCCAGGCACGCCACCACCAGCAATACACCGAGCAGGGCGATGGACTTGGCGGCTCCCAGCAGGTCCGCCAGATGCCCGGAAACCAGCACCGCCACAAAGGTGCTGAGCATTGCCATGGAGATCACGCTGCCGGCGTCGTGTTCGTTGCCGCCACGCGAATGGATCAGCAGCGACAGCAAGAATGTCGAGCCGTAGGACAGGGAAAGCAGGTAGCTGGCGAGGCAGAAAAGGGCGAACAGTTTTCCGCCAACCGCAGGTGAGGAGTGCATGGAAAAGCCTTGCGTCTGTTGGATTTATGCCCAACTTTTACCATGCACGGCGCGTGGGATTGTTCTGTGGTTCGCGGTTCTTGCGTTAGCCCACAGCGGAGTATGGCGTGCCGATTTCTTCGATGAACAGGTCCATGAAACCCTTCAACCGCTCATGGCGCGCCAGGGCCATGCGTTGCCCCGTCGGCGTCTGAAATCCGCCCGCCAGATGCAGCAGCTTGGTCTGGAAATGGTCGAGGCAGAAGCGCTTGTCGTCGTACTCGCGATGCTTTGCCGTTGGGTCCGCCGGGTCATACAGCCCGCTGCCCATACGCCCGGCGATGTAAAACGTGCGGGCCACGCCGATCATGCCCAGGGAATCCAAGCGGTCGGCATCCTGCATAATCTTTGCTTCAAGTGTCACTGGAGTAAGGCCCGCCGAAAAGCTGTGGGTCTCGATGGCATGCGTCACCGCAGCAATCGTTGCGGGCGGCCAGCCCAGCCCCTGCAAAATCTCCCCGGCTTTGTCCGCCGCCAGCTTCGACGCCTTGGACCGCAACGGTGAATTCTTCTCCACCGCCACGCAGTCATGCAGCAACACGGCTGCCAGCAGCACCTCAAGCTCGCCACCTTCCTCAGCCTGGATCGAGCGCACGTTGTGCCACACCCGCTGCAAATGGGACAGGTCGTGGGCACCGTCTTCCGAAGGCTCAAGGGCGCGAGGCAATAAAGTCTCGGCGAGGTCGGTCAGTGGCGTGAAGGGCATGGGGATTCTCAAAGGTCGACGGCCTGTAGGTTAGCCGCGAATCAAATTGCACTGCAATCGGTCATTAAAGCGCCTTAGTATGTGTGCTTTATTTCCCTGACAAGGCCAGTCCATGACCATCGAGATTCGCCCCGCCGTGCCCAGCGATGCTGCGCAAATTCTGGCCTTCATCACCGAGCTTGCCGACTACGAAAAAGCCCGCCACGAAGTGATCGCCAGCGTGGTGGACATCGAGCGCAGCCTGTTCAGCGAAGGCGCCACCGCCCACGGCCTGATCTGCCTGCGGGACGGTTTGCCGATCGGCTTTGCGGTGTTCTTTTTCAGCTACTCCACCTGGCTCGGCAGCAACTGCCTGTACCTCGAAGACCTGTACATCAACCCCGAGCAACGCGGCGGCGGGGCGGGCAAGAAGTTGCTGCGCCACCTGGCGAAAATCGCCTGCGACAACGGCTGTGGGCGTTTCGAGTGGAGCGTGCTGGACTGGAACGAGCCGGCCATTGCGTTCTACAAATCCATCGGCGCCCAGCCACAGGAAGAGTGGGTGCGCTACCGCATGGAGGGCGATGCCTTGAGGGATTTCGCCCAAGGTTGAAGGCCTATAAAGAGCCGGCTATCACAGCCGGTTTTTTTATACATTTGTTCACTATGTGGGATGATAATTTATATATTGAGATGTTTTGGTTTCTGGGTTTATAGTCTTGCGCATCAGCACTCACTACCAAAAACAAAACAGGTGAAGCGATGCAGGCACAACCGTTGTCGTTACCTCCGGTGCCCGAGCCGACTTACGGCGAGCGACTGAAGAACAAAGTCGTGGTCATTACCGGTGCCGCCCAAGGCATTGGCGAGGCAATCGTCGCTTGCTTCCAGGCCCAGCAGGCGCGCCTGGTAATCGGTGATATCCAGGGCGAGAAGGTCGAGAAGGTCGCCGCTCACTGGCGTGAACGCGGCGCCGAGATTTACGCACAACCCGTCGACATCACTTCCAAGGACCAATGGCGCTCCCTGGTGGACGTGGCCATCGAACGCTTTGGCCGCGTCGATGTACTGGTCAACTGCGCCGGCGTCAACGTGTTCCGCGACCCGCTGGAAATGACCGACGAAGACTGGCGCCGCTGTTTCGCCATCGACCTCGACGGCGCCTGGTACGGCTGCCGCACCGTGTTGCCGCACATGATCGAGCAGGGCATCGGCAACATCATCAACATCGCCTCCACCCATTCCAGCCACATCATTCCCGGTTGCTTCCCGTACCCGGTGGCCAAGCACGGCCTGCTGGGGCTGACCCGCGCACTGGGCATCGAATACGCGCCCAAGGGCATCCGCGTAAATGCCATCGCGCCGGGCTATATCGAAACCCAACTCAACGTCGATTACTGGAACGGCTTTGCCGACCCGCACGCCGAGCGTCAGCGTGCCTTCGACCTGCACCCGCCCAAGCGCATCGGCCAGCCGATTGAAGTGGCGATGACGGCACTGTTTCTTGCGACCGATGAGGCGCCCTTTATCAATGCCACCTGCCTGATGATCGATGGCGGGCGGTCGGTGATGTACCACGATTAACACGTTTCCAAATAACAAGAAGAGGTGGTTCATGCTCAAGAAGACACTAGGCACCCTTGCACTCACGATGGCGCTCAACGGCCTGGCCTCTGCCGAAGAAGTCAAGATCGGCTTCCTGGTCAAGCAGGCGGAAGAGCCTTGGTTCCAGACCGAATGGGCCTTCGCTGAAAAAGCCGGCAAGGACCATGGTTTCACCGTGATCAAGATCGCCGTGCCCGACGGCGAGAAAACCCTTTCCGCCATCGACACCCTCGCTGCCAACGGCGCCAAGGGCTTCGTCATCTGCCCGCCGGACGTGTCCCTCGGCCCGGCGATCATGGCGAAGGCCAAGCTGAATAACCTGAAAGTGCTGGCGGTGGACGACCGATTCGTCGACGCCAAGGGCAAGCCCATGGAAGACGTGCCTTACGTCGGCCTGGACGCCTACAAGATCGGCCAGAAACAAGGCGAAGCCATGGCCACCGAAGCCAAGCATCGCAACTGGGACTGGAAGGACACCTACGCCGTCATCAATACGTTTGACGAGCTCGAGACCGGCAAGAAACGCACCGACGGTTCGGTAGAAGGCCTCAAGGCTGCCGGCCTGCCGGTTGACCATATCCTGTTCACCGCGCAGAAAACCCTCGACGTGCCGGGCGCCATGGACTCCACCAACTCGGCCCTGGTGAAACTGCCCAGCGGCGCGAAAAACCTGCTGATTGGCGGCATGAACGACAGCACCGTACTGGGCGGCGTACGCGCCACCGAAAGCGCCGGCTTCAAGGCGCCGAATGTCATCGGCGTGGGCATCAACGGCACCGACGCCATCGAAGAGCTGAAAAAATCCGACACCGGTTTCTACGGCTCGATGCTGCTCAGCCCCGATGCGTCCGGCTATAAAACCGCTACTGCGATGTTCGAGTGGGTGACCAAAGGCACAGAGCCGGCCAAGTTCACCGCACTGGATAACGTGACCCTGATCACCCGCGCCAACTTCAAGGAAGAGTTGAGCAAGATCGGTCTGTGGAAATGAACAGCGCTGCAGCAGAAAGCCTGCGCTTCAACGGCATCGGCAAGGAGTTTCCCGGGGTGAAAGCCTTGGCGCAGATCAGCTTTGAAGCGCGGCCCCATTCGGTGCATGCGCTGATGGGCGAGAACGGCGCGGGCAAGTCGACCTTGCTGAAAATCCTCGGCGGTTTTTATCCGCCCAACAGCGGCAGTTTGCAGTTGGGCGAACGCAGTGTGAGTTTCAAATCGGCGGCCGACAGCATCGCCAGCGGCATCGCGGTGATTCACCAGGAGCTGCAACTGGTGCCGGAAATGACCGTCGCCGAGAACCTGCTGCTGGGGCATATGCCGTCGCGCTTTGGCGTGGTCAATCGCGGCGCGATGGTGCGCAAGGCGCGGGAATTGCTCAAAGGACTGGCGGATGAAATCGATCCGAACATGCGCCTGGGCAGCCTGTCCCTCGGGCAGCGGCAACTGGTGGAAATCGCTAAGGCCATGTCACGCAATGCCCATGTGATCGCGTTCGATGAGCCGACCAGTAGCCTCTCGGCCCGCGAGATCGAGCGGCTGATGGTGATCATCGCCCGGCTGCGGGATGAAGGCCGGGTGATCCTCTACGTGTCGCACCGCATGGAAGAAGTGTTCCGGATTTGCGATGCGGTGACGGTGTTCAAGGACGGGCGCTTCGTGCGCACCTTCGAGGACATGGCGCAGTTGAACGTCGACCAGTTGGTCAACTGCATGGTCGGGCGCGATATCCAGGACATCTATGACTACAGGCCGCGTGAGCACTCCGGTGAAGCGCTGCGAGTCGAAGGTTTGCTCGGGCCAGGCTTGCAGGAACCGGTGAGTCTGCAGGTGAACAAGGGCGAGATTCTTGGGCTGTTTGGCCTGGTCGGGGCAGGGCGCACCGAGCTGTTGCGCCTGCTGGCCGGGCTGTCGCGCAGTACCCAGGGTGCCTTGGTGTTGCATGGCCAGGCGCAGACGTTCAAGACGCCACGGGATGCGATTGCGGCGGGTGTATTGCTCTGCCCCGAGGACCGCAAGAAGGAAGGCATCGTGCCCCGCGCCAGTGTCGCGGAGAACATCAATATCAGTGCGCGCCGCGACCATGCGCGCTTCGGTTGGCTGATCCAGGGCGGTTGGGAACGCGCCAACGCCCAGCGGCAGATCAGCGCGCTGAACGTGCGCACGCCGTCTGCCGATCAACCGATTCTGTTCCTGTCGGGGGGCAATCAGCAGAAGGCGATTCTCGGTCGCTGGCTGTCGATGCCGATGAAAGTCTTGCTGCTGGACGAGCCGACGCGCGGCATCGATATCGGTGCCAAGTCGGAGATCTACCAGATCATCCACAACCTGGCGGCCAGTGGCATTGCGGTGATTGTGGTGTCCAGCGACCTGATGGAAGTGATGGGCATCTCCGACCGCATCCTGGTGATGAGCGAAGGCGCCCTGACCGGCGAATTGACCCGCGATCAAGCGGACGAAGCACGACTGCTGCAACTGGCTCTTCCGCGTACGCGGGACTGAAGAATACGAGGGGTAGGTATGTCACAGGTAAAAACCGCAAGAAGCTTCTGGCCGGGGTTCAACCAGCGCAAGTTTCTCGATGATTGGGTCATGCTGCTGGCGGCCTTGAGCATCTTTTTGCTCAGCGCCATTTTCATCGACAACTTTCTCTCGCCGCTGAACATGCGCGGCCTGGGGCTGGCGATTTCCACCGTGGGCATTGCAGCCTGCACCATGCTGTTCTGCCTGGCGTCGGGGCACTTCGACTTGTCGGTGGGCTCGGTGATCGCCTGTTCGGGCGTGGTGGCGGGGATCGTGATTCGCGACACCGACAGCGTGTTCTTCGGCGTGTCGGCCGCGTTGGCCATGGGGCTGGTGGTGGGGCTGATCAACGGCATCGTGATCGCCAAGCTGCGGATCAACGCGTTGATTGCCACGCTGGCGACGATGCAGATCGTGCGTGGGTTGGCGTATATCTTTTCCAACGGCAAGGCGGTTGGCGTGATGGACGAAAACTTCTTCGTCTTTGGTAACGGCCAACTGTTTGGCGTGCCGGTGCCGATCATCATCACCGTGCTGTGCTTTGTGTTTTTTGGCTGGCTGCTGAACTACACCACCTACGGGCGCAACACCATGGCCATCGGTGGCAACCAGGAAGCGGCGCTGTTGGCCGGGGTAAATGTCGACCGTACCAAGATCATCATCTTTGCCGTGCACGGGGTGATCGGTGCGTTGGCCGGGGTGATCCTGGCGTCACGGATGACCTCGGGGCAACCGATGATTGGCCAGGGGTTTGAGCTGACGGTGATCTCGGCGTGCGTACTGGGCGGGGTGTCGCTGAGCGGCGGGATCGGGATGATCCGGCATGTGATTGCCGGGGTGCTGATTCTGGCGATCATCGAGAACGCGATGAACCTGAAGAACATCGATACCTTCTACCAATACGTGATTCGCGGCTCGATCCTGTTGCTGGCGGTCATTATCGACAGGATGAAGCAACGATAAAAAGGGCGCCACAAGACCAATGTGGGAGCGGGCTTGTTGTGGCGAGGGGGCTTGTCCCCCGTTGGGCTGCGAAGCGGCCCCAAAGCCAGGCAACTCTGATCTGTCTGGAAAAATCGGGTAACTCTCTTGGGGCCGCTGCGCAGCCCAACGGGGGACAAGCCCCCTCGCCACAGAGCTCCCTCGCCACAACAGTCGTGACCGCCCATAATGCTCGCCGTTTTCGTACTTCCCAATAGGCCCGATATGCAGGAAAACGCCCACACTCCCGTCAAAGACGCCGCCCCCACCGGCACTCAAACCCTGCTCCGTGGCCTGGGCGTGGTGCAGGCGGTGGCGGCCGGCGCGCGGGATCTCAAGGAGATTGCCAAGCGCATCGGCACCACCCGCAGCACCACTCACCGCCTGGCCAGCTGCCTGGTGGAAGAGCGTTACCTGCGCGTGGTGCCGCAAGTCGGCTACCTGCTGGGTCCCAAGTTGATCGAGTTGGGTTTTCAGGCGCGGGAGGAATTACCGCTGGTGAGCCTGGCGGTGCCGTATCTGGACGAGCTGTCGGCGCTGACCGGCGACACCATCCACCTGGCGATCCGCGAATACGATGATGTGCTGTACCTGCACAAGAACCCTGGCCGCAATGGCCCGGAAATGCGCTCGCGCGTAGGCCATCGCATGCCGCTGGCGCGTACCGGGATCGGCAAGGCGTTGCTGCTGGATGACACGGTGGAAGAGTGGCAGCGCCTGTATCAGGTCAGCTTGCCCACAGGCGGGAAAAACTTGCAATGGCCGCAGCACCCCGAGCAATCCTGGGCGCAGTTTGAACAGCGCATGCAGGAATACGTGGCGGGCGGTTATGCGTTTGATCTGGAAGACAACGAACCGTCGATCCGTTGTGTCGCGGCACCGGTGCGCGATGCCAGCCGGCGAATCGTCGCCGGCATCAGCATCGCCAGTACCGTGCCCTACATGCCGCTGGAAAAAATGGCCGAGCTGATCCCTGTGATCAAACAGGTCGCAGCACGGCTGTCAGCGGAGTTGGGCGCGAAGGCCTGATCTCCCCCGTAGCAGCTGTCGAGCCCCAGCGAGGCTGCGTCTGCGGTGTATCAGGTACACCGCGAACGCAGCCTCGCCAAGGCTCGACAGCTGCTACGGGGGGGCGGTTTGTCAGGCCTTCAGGGTCGCCATGTCGATCACGAAGCGGTACTTCACATCCCCGGCAATCATGCGGGTGTAGGCTTCGTTGATCTGGCGGATGTCGAGCATTTCGATGTCGCAGGTGATGCCGTGCTCGGCACAGAAATCCAGGACTTCCTGGGTTTCGGCAATCCCACCGATCAACGAACCGGCCAGCACCTTGCGGCCCATCACCAGCTTGGCGGCATTGACGGGCGGGTCGACCGGCTCGATCAAGCCCACCAGGATGTGCACGCCGTCAAAGCGCAGCACATCGAGGTAGGGGTTCAAGTCGTGCTGCACCGGAATGGTGTCCAGCAGGAAGTCGAAATGCCCGGCGGCGGCTTTCATCTGTGCTTCGTCGGTGGACACGATCACGTGATCGGCGCCCTGGCGGCGGCCTTCTTCGGCCTTGCTCGCGGAACGGGTGAACAGCGTCACTTCGGCGCCCATGGCCTTGGCGAACTTGATGCCCATATGGCCCAAACCGCCCATGCCCAGAACCCCAACCTTGTCGCCAGCCTTCACGCCATAGTGCTTGAGCGGCGAATAGGTGGTGATACCGGCGCAGAGGATCGGCGCGGCGCTGGCCAGGTCGAGCTTGGCCGGGATCTTCACCACGAAGTGCTCGCTGACCACGATGCTGTCGGAGTAGCCGCCCATGGTGTTGCTGCCATCGACCCGGTCCGGGGTGGCGTAGGTCATGGTCGGGCCTTCAAGGCAGTATTGCTCGAGGTCGGCGTGGCAGGCGTCGCAGTGACGGCAGGAGTCGACCATGCAGCCAACACCCACCAGGTCGCCGACTTTGTGCGCGGTAACGCTGGCGCCGACGGCAGTGACCTTGCCGACGATCTCGTGGCCCGGCATCAGCGGGTACACGGCAATGCCCCATTCGTTGCGTGCCTGGTGGATGTCGGAGTGGCAAACGCCGCAGTAGAGGATTTCGATCGCCACGTCATCGGCGCGCGGGCTACGGCGTTCGAAGGACATGGGGGCGAGGGGAGTGGTGGCCGATTGAGCGGCGTAACCGATGGCGGTGTACATGGAGAAACCTCGCAGGTGCAGTAACAGGTGAGGTGGGGCATTCTCCTCGCCGTGCCTCGGGGCAGCCATGGCGATTGCTCCGAGTCTCATGCCTATTCGTCCGGGAGTGCCCCTGGATTGGATCACTGTGGCGCCAGACCTGCGATGATGGTGTCATCCCCTTTTTCGCGAAGTTTTTGCCATGTTGTTGACCCGCCATGTCGATGCCAATGCCGCGTTGGTTGCCCTGATCGAACCGCTGACACCCCGTGATGGTTTCTCGCCCACGAACTTGCCAGGCGTGCAGGTATTACGCGCCAGTTGCGATGTGGCGCGGGGCCCGCAGATTTATGAGCCGAGCCTGATGATCGTCGCCCAGGGCAGCAAGGTCGCCTACCTGGGCCCGCGAACCCTGGAGTATGGCGCCGGGCATTACCTGATCCAGGCGATGCCGGTGCCGTTCGAATGCGAGACCTTTGCCATGCCGAATGCGCCGCTGTTGGGGGTGACGGTGGGCATTGACCGGGTGGTGCTGGGTGAGTTGGTGATGGCGATGGGGATCCAGTCCGGGCCACCGCCAGCGGCGCAGACGTTGGAGTCGATGAGTTCAGTGGTGTTGGATGACGCCATGCGTGGCTGTGTCGAACGGCTGTTGCAGTGCCTGCACGATCCGCTGGAGAGTCGGATCATGGGCCCGGCGCGGGTGCGGGAATTATTGTTCACCGCGTTGCGCGGGCCACAGGCGGATGTGTTGCGGGCGCTGGTAGAGCAGCAAGGGCAGTTTTCCCGGGTGGCGACCTCGTTGAACCACCTGCATGCCCATTACGCCGAGCCGCTGAATATCGAGACCTTGGCGGGTTATGCGCACATGAGTGCGTCGACCTTCCACGAACACTTCAAGCGCTGCACGCTGTTGTCGCCGGTGCAGTACCTCAAGCGGTTGAGGTTACTCAAGGCGCAGCAGTTGCTGTTGGTGGAGGGTATGGGCGTGGCGCAGGCGGCGCACAGTGTGGGCTATCAGAGCACGTCGCAGTTCAGCCGGGAGTACAAGCGCTACTTCGAGCGCAGCCCCGGGGATGAGCGGGCGGCATAACTCTTGTTGATTCCCGTAGCAGCTGTCGAGCCTTAGCGAGGCTGCGTCAGCCGCGACTCGGTTCCAAATCAGTGGCGCGCCCGACGCAGCCTCGCTGGGGCTCGACAGCTGCTACGAACAATGGGCTACAAAAAAGGCCCCCATTTGGGAGCCTTCTGTTCAAGCAGCGGATTTACATGTTCGGGTAAGTCGGCCCGCCCGCACCTTCCGGTGTCACCCAGGTGATGTTCTGCGAAGGGTCCTTGATGTCACAGGTCTTGCAGTGCACGCAGTTCTGGGCGTTGATCTGGAAGCGCTTCTCGCCGTCTTCCTTGGTGATCACTTCATACACGCCGGCCGGGCAGTAGCGCTGCGCCGGTTCATCGTAGAGCGGCAGGTTGGTGCCGATCGGGATGCTCGGGTCTTTCAGCTTCAGGTGGCACGGCTGTTCTTCTTCGTGGTTGGTACCGGAGATGAACACCGAGCTCAGCTTGTCGAAGCTCAGCTTGCCGTCGGGTTTCGGGTAGTCGATTTTCTTACTGTCCTTGGCCAGCTTGAGGCAGGCGTAGTCCGGCTTCGTGTCGTGCAGGGTGAACGGCATTTTGCCGCCGAGGATGTTCTGGTCGAACCAGTTGAAGCCGGCACCCATGATCGGGCCGAACTTGTGCATCGCCGGGCCGAAGTTGCGGCTGGCGAACAGTTCTTCGTAGAGCCAGCTGTTCTTGAAGCTGTCGACGTAGTTGGTCAACTCGTCGCCGCCTTCGGATTCGGCGAACAGGCGCTCGGCCACGGCGTCAGCGGCGAGCATGCCCGACTTCATGGCGGTGTGGCTGCCCTTGATTTTGGCCACGTTCATGGTGCCCAGGTCGCAGCCAATCAATGCACCACCCTTGAATACCATTTTAGGCAGCGAGTTGATGCCACCTTTGGCCAGTGCGCGGGCGCCGTAGCTGATGCGCTTGCCGCCTTCCAGGTACTGGGCCAGTACCGGGTGATGCTTGAGGCGCTGGAACTCGTCGAACGGCGACAGGAAAGTGTTGCTGTAGGACAGGTCGACGATCAGGCCGACCACCACTTGGTTGTTTTCCAGGTGATAGAGGAACGAGCCGCCGGTGTTCTCGTTGCTCATGATGTCCAGCGGCCAACCGGCGGTGTGCACCACCAGGCCTGGCTGATGTTTGGCCGGGTCGATTTCCCAGATTTCTTTCAGGCCGATGCCGTAGTGCTGGGCATCAGCGTCGCTGTCCAGGTTGAAGCGCTGGATCAGTTGCTTGCCGATGTGGCCACGGCAACCTTCGGCGAACAGCGTGTACTTGCCACGCAGTTCCATGCCAGGGGTGTAGACGCCTTCTTTTGGCTGGCCTTCACGGTCGACGCCGAGGTCACCGGTGATGATCCCGCGCACCACGCCGTTTTCGTCGAACAGTGCTTCCTGGGCGGCGAAGCCCGGGTAGACTTCCACGCCCAGGTTCTCGGCCTGCTGGGCGAGCCAGCGGCACAGGTTGCCCAGGGAGATAATGTAGTTGCCTTCGTTGTGCATGGTCTTGGGCACAAAGAAGTCAGGCACCTTGGTGGCGGCTTCGCTGGAGCGCAGTACATAGATGTCATCACGCACAACAGGGGTGTTGAGCGGTGCACCGAGTTCTTTCCAGTCCGGGAACAATTCGTTCAGGGCACGGGGTTCAAACACGGCACCGGACAGGATGTGAGCGCCGACTTCGGAGCCTTTTTCGACCACGCAGACGCTGATTTCCTTACCGGCTTCGGCGGCCTTCTGCTTCAATCGGCAGGCGGCAGACAGGCCTGCCGGGCCAGCGCCGACGATGACCACGTCGAATTCCATGTATTCGCGTTCCACAGGCTATCTCCTACTCAAGGCTCAACGGCTTTTTTTTCTAATGGGTGGAGGTTCGGTAATTCGTCCGGCAATGCCTGCATAAATCTCATGCAAGGGGCAGGGGACGACCCACCTTTCTCTCTAGGTGGCGCATTATATCTACACCACTCTCAGCGTCCAATACAAACGTTTGTTTGAATTGCCCGCAAGCTAGGTAAATCAAAGCAACGCGGCTTATAACTGACCATTTTGCCGTATTGACCGGAATAGGCGTTCCGGTCAATATACGGTCGGTTTTGCGCATCCCGTAGGCAGACTGTGGGTTTCAAGGCCACCTCGAAAGACAGGCTGAAGGCAAATAAGGGTGACGCGCGAGCCACGATGGCGCGCAGTTTACACGCCACGATAATGAATGACCTCTCAGTCACCACTGACGAACGGTCATCACTCCCGTGAGCAAGGTCCCCTGCCGACGATTGCCTGTGTTTTTGGAGGTGCCCTTGTGTGCCGATGAGCATCAACCGCCAGGTTCGCCTAGGCGACTTTCTTTTCACCGGAGAGTAACGAGGAATCCATGAAGGTTCTTGTAGCTGTCAAACGCGTTGTCGATTACAACGTGAAAGTTCGCGTCAAGGCGGACAATTCCGGCGTCGATCTCGCTAACGTCAAGATGTCGATGAACCCTTTCTGCGAAATCGCCGTGGAAGAAGCCGTACGCCTGAAAGAGAAAGGCGTTGCGACTGAAATCGTCGTCGTTTCCATCGGTCCGACCACTGCTCAAGAGCAGCTGCGTACCGCCCTGGCGCTGGGTGCCGATCGCGCCATCCTCGTCGAATCCGCTGAAGAGCTGACTTCCCTGGCCGTTGCCAAGTTGTTGAAAGCTGTTGTCGACAAGGAACAGCCATCGCTGGTGATCCTCGGCAAACAAGCCATCGACAGCGACAACAACCAGACTGGCCAGATGCTGGCTGCACTGACCGGTTACGGCCAGGGCACCTTCGCCTCGAAAGTCGAAGTGAGCGGCGACAACGTTGCCGTGACCCGCGAAATCGACGGCGGCGCGCAAACCGTTTCCCTGAAACTGCCAGCCATCGTCACCACCGACCTGCGTTTGAACGAGCCGCGCTACGCGTCCCTGCCAAACATCATGAAAGCCAAGAAGAAGCCTCTCGAAGTGCTGACTCCGGACGCTTTGGGCGTTTCCACCGCCTCCACCAACAAGACCGTAAAAGTCGAAGCGCCGGCTGCACGCAGCGCGGGCATCAAGGTCAAGTCGGTGGCTGAACTGGTCGAGAAACTGAAAAACGAAGCGAAGGTAATCTAACCATGACTATCTTGGTAATCGCAGAACACGACAACAAGGTTGTGGCCCCGGCCACTCTGAACACTGTTGCCGCCGCCGCCAAAATCGGTGGTGATGTCCACGTGCTGGTCGCTGGCCAAAACGTTGGCGCCGTGGCTGAAGCCGCTGCAAAAATCGCTGGCGTGAGCAAAGTACTGGTCGCCGACAACGCGGCCTACGCTCACCAGTTGCCGGAAAACGTTGCCCCTCTGGTTGCAGAACTGGGCGCTGGCTACAGCCACATCCTGGCTGCCGCTACCTCCAACGGCAAAAACATCCTGCCGCGCGTTGCTGCGCAGCTGGACGTTGACCAGATCTCCGAGATCGTTTCGGTTGAAAGCGCCGACACCTTCAAGCGTCCGATCTATGCCGGTAACGCCATCGCTACCGTGCAGTCCACGGCCTCGGTAAAAGTCATCACCGTGCGTGCCACCGGTTTCGACCCGGTTGCGGCTGAAGGTGGTTCGGCTGCGGTTGAAGCGGTCGCTGCTGCTCACGACGCTGGCACTTCCAGCTTCGTAGGCGAAGAGCTGGCCAAGTCCGATCGTCCGGAACTGACCGCTGCCAAGATCGTCGTTTCCGGCGGTCGTGGCATGCAGAACGGTGACAACTTCAAGCACCTGTACGCCCTGGCTGACAAGCTGGGCGCTGCGGTCGGCGCCTCCCGCGCTGCCGTCGACGCAGGTTTTGTACCGAACGACATGCAGGTCGGCCAGACCGGCAAAATCGTTGCGCCACAGCTGTACATCGCCGTCGGTATCTCCGGCGCGATCCAGCATTTGGCTGGTATGAAAGACTCCAAGGTGATCGTTGCGATCAACAAGGACGAAGAAGCGCCGATCTTCCAGGTGGCTGATTACGGCCTGGTGGCAGACTTGTTCGAAGCCGTACCCGAGTTGGAGAAGCTGGTCTAATCCAGCCGCTTCACTTATAAAGAGCCCGGTCTTTTGACCGGGCTTTTTTTTGCCCGGTAATTTTCAATTGGAGAACCCTGCCATGGAATTGCGTCCCTGGACTGTACTGCTGGCCCTGTCACTGCTGCCGACGGTGTCGCTGGCGGCTGGCAAATGTGATCGCCTGGTGATCACCGGCAGCCCGGACGCACCGCCTTATCTGTGGCGTGATCCCCAAGACCCCACGCACTTGATCGGCGCCACCGCCGACATGTTGCAGCAAGTGGCCAAAGACATCGGGGTGAAAATCGACCTGCTGTACGGCGGCAAGCGCTCCGTGGCTCTGGACGAAGTGCGCAGTGGGCGCATGGACATCCTCGCCGACGCGCCGTTGACCCTCGACGCCTTGGACGCCTTCGATTACATCCACCCGGCATTGGTGCAAACCGATTACCTGGTCTGGACCCGCAAGGATTCGACCTTGGACTATAAACAACCCGGCGACCTGCATGGCCACAAGGGCGCGGTGTCGGAAAGGGCACGCCTGAGCCGCGACTTTGAAACCTTGGCTGCCGAGCAACTGACCTTGCAACGCTTGCCCAGCCTGACCCCTGCATTCCAGAAACTGCTGTTGGGGGAAGTGGACTACGTACTCGCCGGACGGTATTCCGGTATGGCCATGGCCCAGACCCTGGGCATGAGCAACGACCTGGTGGCGCGGGAAATACCCATCGACCAACCGGGCCTGTACCTGGCGATTTCCCACAACTCCGCCTGCAACGATCCGTGGTTGCGCGGACAGCTCGCCAAAAAGATGACAGAATTGCCCGCGTCCGGTCTGGCGGAAATCGCGCTGCAGAGCAATCTCGAGCGCTGGAAAGCGCAGTTGCAGCAACCCGTCGGCACCCCAACAAAGTAGGGATTTTCAGTGACTATTCGACCTCTTTTCGCGGCCCTCGCCGTTGTAGCTCTGGCGGGATGTGCAGCCGATCCTGCGCCGAATGAACAAATGCGCCTGACCCAGCAAGCCCTGGAGCAAGCCAACGCCGTGGGCGCCGTGGCCGATGACTCGCCCGAGTTGAAGCTGGCTGAAGACAAGTTCACCCAGGCCAAGGCCGACATGGCCGATGAATCCTACAAGGACGCCCGCATGCAGGCTGAAGAAGCCGAGCTGGACGCCCGCCTGGCAGAAGCCCGGGTGCTGACCCGCAAAAGCCAGGAGCAACTGAACGTGCTCAACACCCGTATCACCCGCTTGCGCAAGCAGTTGCAGCTGGGAGACGCCCAATGAGCCCGTTGATTCGTGGGTTGAGCTGTGTGGTGTTGCTGGGCAGTGCGCTCGGTGGTTGCGCGACCCATCCCGACAGTAACCTTGCCTTGCAACAAGCGAGCAGTGACTTCCAGAAGGTCAAGGAAGACTCGAACGTGCTGCGTATCGCGCCCAAGGACGTGATTCGCGCCGGTGAGTCCCTGGCCCGTGCCGACCGTTTCTCCAGCTTCTGGGGCAGCGGTGCCGATGTGGCGCATTACGCCTATCTGAGCCAGCGCTACAGCGCGATTGCCCGGGAACACACCGAGCAGGCACTCAATCAGGAGCGCGGGGTCAAGCTGGAGCTGGAACGCCAGCGCCTGCAACTGGCCCTGCGTGAAGCCAAGCTGGCCAGCGTGCAGCAACAGGGCAAATGGATTGAGGCGCAGATTTCCAGCCTGACCACCGTCCAGCCTGATCGCGGGCTGGTGATGACGCTGGGTGACGTGCTGTTCGACACTGGCGAGGCAGAGCTGCAAAACTCGGCCAACCGCACGGTGCTCAAAGTCGTACAGTTTCTGCAGTTGAACCCCAAGCGCGTGGTGCGCATCGAGGGTTACACGGACAATACCGGTGGCGAGCCGGAAAACCTCAAACTGTCCCGGGACCGCGCCCAAGCAGTGGCGGATCTGCTGAGCGACTTGGGCATCGATGAAAAACGCATCCAGGTCGAAGGCTACGGCGATCAGTACCCGGTTGACGTCAACGCTTCGGAGCGTGGTCGGGCGCAGAACCGTCGGGTAGAGATTGTGTTCTCCGACGAGAAAGGCCAGCTGGGCGCTGCTCGCTAAACCTGTTGTTCAAGGTGAAGGGGTGATTCCTGTGGAAGCTGTCGAGCCTCAGCGAGGCTGCGATAGGATCGCCTCGGTGGACCTGCGAGACCGCAGCGCCTGCATCGCAGCCTCGCTGAAGCTCGACAGCTCCTACAATTGGTTTGTGGTGTCATTGATAGAATGTTTCAAATAGCCCGGTCGCTGATCGGGTTTTTTGTGCCCGCGATTCAGTTCGCAACCCTTACAGTTTTTTCTATCACTGCCGCCCGCGCTCGACTATTGTGGCAACTGTCCCCGTACACTTCTAAACTGTGCCGGTATGTTTCACACAAAAATAAAATACCCGTGAAATCGAGTGCTGCGTCATGACCAATCTGTTGCTCTACCAACGTATCGCCCAGCAACTGGCTGAGGATATCCGCCGCGGTGTCTATCAACCGGGCGAGCGCGTGCCTTCGGTGCGCAAAATGAGCTCCCAGCTCAACGTCAGCCACGCCACCGTGTTACAGGCCTACGCGAACCTGGAAGACCAGGGTTTGATTCGCGCGCGGCCGCAGTCCGGGTATTACGTGCACCAGACGCCTGCGCTCACCGCGCCGACGCCGGACATCGCCCGGGTCGAGCGTCCAGGGTTGGTCACCCGCAGCAGCATTATTCAGCAGGTGTTGGTCGAATCCCGTCGCGAAGGTGTGTTCCCGCTGGGAGCCGCCGTGCCGAGTGTCGACTACTTGCCGGTGCGTGCGTTGCATCAGCAACTGGCCAAGGTCACGCGCTTCCAGAGCCCGCGGGCGTTCAGCTACATGTTCAGCCCGGGTTTTGAACCGCTGCGGCGCCAGGTGGCAATCCGTATGCGGGATGCCGGGGTGGTGGTCGATCCGTCCGAAGTGGTGATCACCCACGGGTGTGTCGACGCATTGCAGATGTCGTTGCGGGTATTGACCCGTCCCGGCGACTTGATCGCCGCCGAGTCGCCGACCTATTACGGCTTGCTGCAACTGGCGGATTTGCTCGGCCTGAAGGTCATTGAAATCCCCAGCGACCCGGCCACCGGCATGAGCCTGGAAGCCCTGCAACTGGCCGCCAACCAATGGTCGATCAAGGCTCTGGTGCTGACCACGCGCCTGAGCAATCCCCTGGGCGGCACCATGCCCGAAGAGCGGCAGAAACAGTTGCTGCGCCTGGCCTCGGATTTCGACATCCAAGTGGTGGAAGACGATATCTACGGCGAACTGATGTTCGAGCTGGGCCGCACCAAAGCCCTGAAAGCCTATGACCGCCTGGACCGGGTGATCTACTGCTCGAGCTTTTCCAAGACCTTGTCACCGGGCATCCGCATCGGCTGGATGATTGCCGGTAAGTACCAGCAGGAAATCCAGCGCCTGCAAATGTTCAGCACCCATTCGGCCTGCAGCGTGACCCAGATGGGCACGGCGGCGTACCTGGAAAACGGTGGGTACGACCGGCATTTGCGCTATATCCGCCAGGAATACCGCAAGAACCTCAGCGCCTTCCAGCTGGCAGTGCAGCAATACTTCCCCGAAGGCACCCAGATGACCCGGCCGACAGGCGGCTTTATCCTGTGGGTCAGTTTGCCGGGACGGGTCAATACCCAGGAACTGCACGTGCGCGCATTGCAGCAGGGCATCAGCATTGCACCGGGGCTGATCTTCAGTAATACGGAACAGTTCAACCACTGTATTCGCCTGAACTGCGGCACGCCGTGGAACCGCGAGGCCGAGCGCGCGTTGATGACCCTTGGCATGCTGGCAAGCCAGTTATGCCAGGAGACTGCAGCGGGTTTATGAGGCGTGGAAAGGGGACACGAAGGGTAGCTGGCTAATTACCATGCTTGTCATACCGTCCTCAACAAGCGAGCATATGGCCTTCTGCCGTTAATGCTGCTGGCGATATGACTTATACCTTTCCTGCTGCGCTGCTGGTCTGTCTGTTAAGCCTGGGGAACGCTGGCGCCGTCCTGGCGGCTCCTGCCGGTGAAACGGCGCCTGCGGCCAGCACCCAGCAAAAAGTAACAGCAAAAAAAGCCGCTCCCGTAAAGAAGGCACCGGTGGCAAAGAAAGCTCCGGCAAAGAAAGCCGCGCCTACTAAAAAACGTGCGCCTATCGCCAGCAAATCAAAATCGGCCCACGAAGTGGCCAAAACTAAGTTGCCGCCGGCAGAGCTGGATTTGAGCCTGCCGTCCAATATGGTCCGCCACCTGCAACCCCTCGGCACCATGCCGCAGCCAAAGAACGTGCCGCTGCTGCCGCCGATGTTTGCCGAGAAGCCCACGGATAACAGCGCGTTCCAGATCAACGGGCGCCTGCTCAGCAATGAAATGCAGCTGCAATTGCGCAACGAAGAACGCCGCGAAGTAGAAGGTGCGGCGCTGGATTTCGAATTCAAGCAATAAACCCGACGAGTAAAAGTGACGCGCACTCCTGACCTTCTGTCGCAGACTGGTCAGTCACTTTTGTTTTGGGTGAAAAACCCCTGTTAAGCCAATTTAAAACGTCTGTTTAAGGGCGTAGTCTTACGTGGCCATCAACACTGAGTTGTCGAGGATCTGTTCGTCATGAAATGCCGTGAAGGCTGTGGCGCTTGCTGCATTGCTCCATCCATCAGTTCTCCGTTGCCGGGAATGCCTGCCGGCAAACCTGCGGGCGAACGCTGCCTGCATCTTTCGGTCGAACAACTGTGCCAGTTGTTTGGTCAGCCAGAGCGGCCGGCGGTGTGCAGTTCGTTCCAGGCGGATATCGAGGTCTGTGGCAACAGCCAGGCAGAAGCGATCAAGTTGATCGGCTGGTGGGAACAGATGACCGCGGCTTAGTGGGCTGTTCAAAGTACTGAACTTCAACAATAAGGAATAAGACCATGGGTTCACTGAAACGAATTGCTGTGTTGTGCGGTTTTACCGTGATGTTTGCTGCCGCAGCGCACGCTGAAGACTGGCAGACTGCCAAGGATGAAGACGGCATCAAAGTGTCGTTGAGTGAAATTGCCGGCTCCAAATACAAGGCTTATCGCGGTGTGACCACCATCAAGGCACCGCTGGCCAAGATCCAGGCGTTGCAGGAAGACGTGGCCGGGGCCTGTTCCTGGATCCACGAATGCAAATCGCAAAAACTGCTTAAGCAAGAAGGTGACAAGAGCTGGACCTACACCCAGTTCAAGGCGCCGTTCCCGGTTACCGACCGTGACTCGATCCTGGAAATCACCACCACCAAGGCCGCTGACGGCAGCGTGACCCGCAAGCTGTTGGAAGTGCCGACTTACCAGCCCGAAGTCAAAGGCTATGTGCGCGTAGCCCAGGTTGACGGTTACTGGAAGCTGGTACCTAAAGGCGACAACCTGACCGAAGTGACCTACCAGGTGCACACCGAGCCAGGTGGCAGCGTGCCGTCGTGGTTGGCCAACAAGTTTGTGGTGGACGCACCGTTCAACACCTTGAAAGCTTTGAAAGAACACGCTGAAAAATAACTGCAGCTGATCAGGTGCCTCCTGCCTTGAGTGGAACGATTTCCAAGCCCTCAAGGTCCAGATAGAGGTAAGCCCACCCATGGGTTTTATCGAGGAGGCTCTGATGCCAAAGTGGAACGTTTCCTTCACTGATGATCATGGTGAGTCGGTAGTCGAGCAATTCGAATGTGAGCAAAAACCGACCCTTGAAGAGGCTGCGCGCCTGGTTCGCGCCCGCGTGTCTCCGGTGCTGAAGGAATTGGATCTCAACGATCTCGAAGGGCGGATCGCCGAACCGACGGTGAAGATCCTGAAAGATCAAAACAGCATTAAAGACCTCAAGGTCGACCCCGCCGCCTGAACATTTCCTGTACGCCCTTAAACAGACTCTGGTGGAGCTGAAAGCTTCGCGTTACTCTGCAATCGAGATCAGCGAATGAATCGCTAAGGTCTGGTCTTGTCAGCTACATGCTTGTGTCCCAGCGGCGACGTCATTGCCGTAACACCCGCGCCGTTACAGCGCGGGCCTTGGGAAGCACGGAAAGTCTATCCATCGGTTTGAGGAGGACGTTTCATGAGCACAGCCTATCAAGAAGACATCAGCACCAACGTGTTGCGCCGCATGAAAGAGGGCGGCTTTGACTTCTCACGTTTCCACCCCATCGAGTTCTACGCCATTTTCCCGGATGAGGAACGTGCGCGCCGGGCTGCGGGTCGGTTTCGTGGGGAATCCCTGAATGCCCAGGTCAGCGCGCGGGATGACGGCGCCTGGTACCTGGAACTGAGCAAAATCATGTTCGCCACCTACGACGGCATAGGAGACTTCGAGCAGGACTTTGAGGCGGTGGTCGAGCCCTTGGGCGGGATCATTGAGGGATGGGGCGTCAAACAGGAGGTGCGTGGGTTACCCATGTAGCGGCATGAGCAATAACACAGCGTATCGGCTGACCTTTGGGTCGGCCGTTTTTGTTTCTGGCTTGGGAAAAAACCTGCACAAAAAAAAGCCACCCGAGCAGGGTGGCCAAAGGGAAGATCGGAGCGAAGGGGAACCGATCGGTACATGCCGTATCACGTTACCCATCAAGCAAAGGGTGAGGCTGTAGGACATGTCCTGTTCAGCCGATGGAGGTGATTATCCCCAGGGTTTGCCGGGCAGTGAAATCAACTCTGACTATGCTGGTGATAGTCATGGCCTGCATTTCAATGAGGCGTCGCCCATGACAGCGGGCATTTGCTGCACCGGGATGGTGCGGTGAGACCTGCGCCTATATCCAACTGATTGATACTTAAGTGTTTATGCCGCTGGCACGGGCCTTGCGATGGTTCTGGCGTCCGGGTGACAAGGAGTACGGCATGATCCGCACTTATTACGATGAGATGTACGACGGGGCAGGGCTTGTGCGCCCCCATTACCGCGAATTCGCCCGCTGGTTGGCCGAGACGCCTGCGGAACTGCTGGCCCAGCGCCGGCGTGAAGCCGATTTGCTGTTTCACCGGGCCGGTATCACCTTCACGCTGTACGGCGATGAGCAAGGCACCGAGCGCCTGATCCCCTTCGACACGATTCCCCGCAGCATCCCGGCCAGTGAGTGGCGGATCGTCGAGCGCGGCTGCATCCAGCGGGTCAAGGCGCTGAACATGTTCCTCGCCGACCTCTACCACGAACAACGGATCATCAAGGCCGGGATCATCCCTGCCGAGCAAGTGCTGGCCAACGAGCAATACCAGTTGGCGATGCAGGGCCTGGACCTGCACCGCGATATCTATTCCCACATCTCCGGCGTCGACCTCGTACGCGATGGCGACGGTACTTACTACGTCCTCGAAGACAACCTGCGCACCCCCAGCGGTGTCAGCTACATGCTCGAAGACCGCAAGATGATGATGCGCCTGTTCCCCGAGCTGTTTGCTGCTCAGCGCATCGCACCCATCGATCACTACCCCAACCTGTTGCTCGACACCCTGAAAAGCTCCAGCCCGTTGGATAACCCCAGCGTGGTGGTACTTACTCCGGGGCGTTTCAACAGTGCGTTCTTCGAACATGCGTTCCTGGCCCGTGAAATGGGCGTGGAACTGGTGGAAGGCGCCGACCTGTTTGTACGTGATGACCGTGTGTTCATGCGCACCACCGACGGCCCCAAGGCGGTGGATGTCATTTACCGCCGCCTCGACGACGCGTTCCTCGACCCGCTGGCCTTCAACCCGGACTCCATGCTCGGCGTGCCGGGCCTGCTGGCGGCTTACCGCTCGGGCAATGTGGTGCTGGCGAATGCCATCGGCACCGGGGTGGCGGATGACAAGTCGGTGTACCCCTTCGTCACCGAGATGATCCGTTTTTACCTGGATGAAGAGCCGATCCTGAAGAATGTTCCGACGTTCCAGTGCCGTAATCCCAGTGAACTGTCCCACGTGCTGGCCAACCTTCCGGAACTGGTGGTGAAGGAAACCCAGGGCTCCGGTGGCTACGGCATGTTGGTCGGCCCGGCCGCCTCGGCGGCGGAAATCGAAGCCTTCCGTGCACGCATCAAGGCCAAGCCCCACGCCTATATCGCGCAGCCAACCCTGTGCCTGTCCACCTGCCCGACCTTCGTCGAAAACGGCATCGCCCCGCGCCACATCGACCTGCGCCCGTTCGTGTTGCAAGGCAAGGAAACCCGCGTAGTGCCGGGCGGCCTGACCCGTGTGGCCCTGCGGGAAGGTTCGCTGGTGGTCAACTCGTCCCAGGGCGGCGGCACCAAAGACACCTGGGTGGTCGAGGATTGAAATATGTTGAGTAGAACTGCCTCGGATTTGTATTGGATGTCGCGCTATCTGGAGCGTGCGGAAAACCTCGCACGGATGCTCGATGTCAGTTATTCGCTGTCGCTGATGCCCCAGGACGGGCGCGGCGATGGCTTGCATGAACTGGCAATGCCGCTGCTGATCACCGGCACCCTCGACGATTACCGCGAGCGTCACGGTGAGCTGCACGCCGAGCGCCTGCTGCACTTCTTCGCTCTGGATGCGGCCAACCCGGCGAGCATCTACAGCTGCCTCGGTGCGGCGCGGGCTAGTGCTCATGCGGTACGTGGGAGAATTACCGCGGACATGTGGGAAAACATTAACGCCACCTGGCTGGAAATTCGCGACATCGCCCAGCAAGGCCTGAGTCGTTACGGCATGAGTCGGTTCTGCGAGTGGGTCAAGGAGCGCTCCCACCTGTTCCGTGGTGCCACCTACGGCACCATCATGCGTAACGACGCTTTTCGTTTTATCCGCCTCGGTACCTTTATCGAACGGGCCGACAACACCCTTCGCCTGCTGGATGCCCGCTATGAAATGGCCGGCGACCAGGCCGAAGCGGTCACCGATGGCACCGCCCACGCCTACTATCAGTGGAGTGCGCTCTTAAGGGCCTTGTCCTCTTTCGAGGCCTACACCGAGATCTACCGCGACGCCCCAGGCGCCCGGCAAGTCGCCGAGCTGTTGCTGCTTCGCGCCGACGTGCCGCGTTCGCTGCGGGCGTGCAGTGAAGAGATCGACCAGATCCTTGGCAGCCTGCCCGGCATCAACGGTCGCCCGGCCCAGCGCCTGGCGGCCGAAATGGATGCACGCCTGCGCTTTACCGCAATCGACGAAATTCTCGAGGAAGGCCTGCACGCTTGGCTGACCGACTTCATCCCCCTCGTGCGCGAGCTGGGCGATGCTATTTACAGTTCCTACCTGGAGGCGGCATGAGACTTTCCATCAGCCACGAAACCACCTACCACTACGAAGACCAGGTGCGCGCCAGCATCCAGTACCTGCGGCTCACGCCCCACGACAGCGAGCGCCAGCACGTCCTTAGCTGGCAGCTGGACCTGCCCCGGCCGGTGCGGGCGCAACTGGACCCGTTCGGCAATATCCTGCACGTGCTAACCATGGACGAGCCCCACGAAGCCATCATCATCGGCGCCCGTGGCCAGGTGGATATCGACGAATTGCGCGAAGCCGAACATGAAAGCCAGTCGGCGTTTCCGTTCCTGCGCTGCACCCGTTTGACTGAGCCGGACGATGCCTTGCGCAGCTTTGCCGAAAAGCATTGCCACCAGCGCCGCGACCGCAGTGCGTTGATTGATTTAATGCATGCGCTGAACCAGTACATGACCTACTCGCCAGGCTCTACCGAAGTCGACACCTGTGCGGCCAAGGCGTTTGCCGGGCGTGCCGGGGTGTGCCAGGACCACACCCACGCCTTCCTCGCCTGTGCCCGTAGCCTGGGCATTCCGGCGCGGTATGTGTCGGGGTATTTGTACAGCGAAGACTGCGAGCACCTGGCCAGCCATGCCTGGGCCGAAGCCTGGTTGGATGACGCCTGGTACAGCTTTGATGTGACCAACCAACTGGCCCGGCCGGAACGGCATTTGAAGCTGGCGGTGGGCCTGGATTACCTGGACGCCTGCCCGGTGCGGGGCATGCGCCGTGGGGGAGGGCATGAGCAGATGCATGCCAAGGTATTTGTGGCGCCGACACCGGTGATTTCGGTGCAGCAGCAGTAGGAATCCGGGAGAGAGAGGGAGCTTTGTGTAGCAGGAAAGCTCTCTGTGCCAGGAAAGCTTTTTGTGGCGAGGGAGCTTGCTCCCGCTGGGCTGCGAAGCGGCCCCAAAGCATGCCCCCGAGTTCTGTCTGGCGAAATGTGATTGTCTGATTGGGGCTGCTGCGCAGCCCAGCGGGAGCAAGCTCCCTCGCCACAGATTTACCCGAGCCTTAAGGCTGCTTTCTGCCCGCCATATGCTTCAAGTACCCCACCAGCAGATCCAGGTCCGCATCCGGCAGCACACTGGCCGCAAACGCTGGCATCTTCGCCTGTGGCCAATGCCGCATGCCTTGCGGGTCGCGAATGTAACGCTTGAGGAAATCCCCGGCGAAATATTCAGTGGGGTTGTAAGGAATATTCAGGTCTGGCCCCACCTGCGCATCGCCGGCCCCGTTGAGGCGATGACACGCCAGGCAGTTCTTCTGGAACAACGCGAAGCCTTGATTTACCGGATCGTCCGCCGCCAGTTTCGGGTCCGGTAGCAACGCCGGGAAGCGCTCCGCAACCGTTGTCATTTGCTTGATTCCGGAGATCTGAAACGGCCATTGTTCAGGGCTGATATGCCCGGCCTGCGGGTCCGTCCACACCAGATAAAACGGCCCGGCACTGGGTTTGCCGTCCGCCAGCGGCGGCCAGGGATGCGCCGGATCTTCTACCGCCAACCAGGCCTGCGAGCCGCTTTTTGACAGCAGCGGCGCCGCCGCAAGTTCTGCGGCAAAGCCGTCAAGCGCCACCGCCTGCAGATGATTTTCCGGCTTGATGCCGGGCAACAGTGCGGCCAGCGGTACCGCGCGATACGTCATGTTGCGCTTGTAGGAAACGTCATCAACGATCTGCACCGTCTGCGCATCCGGGCGCTTGAGCAGCTCGGCGGTTTCCCAGGTTTTACGGGTGTGATCCAGCTCGATGGCCAGCTGTGCGGCAGACGCCGGCAGGGCCAGCAGCAGGGTTATGAGGACGATGATCTGTTTCAAGGAAGGGCCCGTGTTTGAGTGACGATGCGGGTATCACGATACCGCAAAACCACCTGAAACCGGCGCGCAAAACGGCAGCCCCTGACGGGATCGCTATGCGCAATATCCCGAAAGGCGCTGCCAAAGGCTGCGATCCTGGCGCTGTGTCTGCGCAGAATGTGGGGTGTGAGAGGTCAACCAATAACCTTGGTTAGATTGGGCAAGATCAGAATCAGTGTGGTGGCGAAAAGAATAAGTCCCGCCTGACGTACTTTCGATTGTTTGAACATGGCTGACTGCCTTTTGTTGTTATTCCTGAGCGTCAAATGCGTGCCGGTCGATTTCACTATGACGGTGCTACATGACTTTTTTCTTACAGTTCTCACAGGTGCTCCAGCAAAACCCGGCAGCAACCTTTTACTTCTCCTACAGATTCAACCTTAGAGCCCTGGTTCTGCATGGCTTAGATCCATTTCATCTCATTGCCTGAAGAAATCTTATTAAAAAGGCATGAGGCCAAGTGCCAGCCAGACGCCAGCCCTATGGCTAGACAGCTAAAACGATTAATCAGCCAATTCCCATAGCCTCCTACCGTTCGTCTGAGCGTGAGCGTCAAGGTCAATGAGCGGTTCGGTCATTGAATCCGGCGCCCCGGCGCCTAAGGTAAGAGCACGATTCGTTGCCCAGTGATTCGAGGACGTCATGACCCAAGCTTTCATCTTTGATGCGATACGCACGCCCCGTGGCAAAGGCAAGGTCGATGGCGCCTTGCACAGCGTCAAGCCGGTGAACCTGGTGGCCGGGTTGCTGACCGCGCTGCAACAGCGCACCGACCTCGATACCCGGCAAGTGGATGACATCGTCCTGGGATGCGTCACCCCGGTGGGCGACCAGGGCGCCGACATCGCCAAGACCGCCGCCCTGGTGGCGGACTGGGACGTCAGCGTCGCCGGTGTGCAGATCAACCGGTTTTGCGCGTCGGGCCTGGAAGCCGTGAACCTTGGCGCGATGAAAGTGCGCTCCGGCTTTGAAGACCTGGTGGTGGTCGGCGGCGTCGAGTCCATGTCCCGTGTGCCCATGGGCAGCGACGGTGGTGCCTGGGTGCTGGACCCGCAAACCAATCTGCACAGCCACTTCACCCCGCAGGGCATCGGCGCCGACCTGATTGCCACGCTGGAAGGCTTCACCCGTCAGGACGTCGATGCCTTTGCCTTGCACTCACAGCAGAAAGCGGCGCGGGCAAGATCAGACGGTTCCTTCAACAAATCGCTGATCGCCGTGCAGGACCAAAACGGCATCGTCCTGCTGGACCAGGACGAATTTATCCGTGGCGATTCCACCCTCGAAGGCCTGGGCAAACTCAAGCCCAGCTTCGAAATGATGGGCCAGATGGGCTTCGATGCCACTGCTTTGCGGGTCTATAGCCACGTCGAGCGTATCAACCACGTGCACACACCGGGCAACAGTTCCGGGATTGTCGATGGCGCGGCGCTGATGCTGATCGGCTCTTCCGCCCGTGGCCGCGAACTCGGCCTGCAACCCCGGGCGCGGATCGTCGCCACCGCGGTCACCAGCACCGACCCCACCATCATGCTCACCGGCCCGGCACCGGCCACCCGCAAGGCCCTGGCCAAGGCTGGCCTGCGGGTTGAAGACATCGACCTGTTCGAGGTTAACGAGGCGTTTGCGTCGGTGGTGCTCAAGTTCATCAAGGACATGGGCATCGACGCCGCCCGGGTCAACGTCAACGGCGGCTCCATCGCGATGGGGCATCCGCTGGGCGCCACGGGCTGCGCAATTCTCGGCACCTTGCTCGACGAACTGGAGGTGCGCCAGCAGCGGTATGGCCTGGCCACCCTGTGTGTCGGCGGCGGCATGGGTATCGCCACCATCATCGAACGCCTCTGAGCCTAAGGAATCAGTCATGACCGATGCCATTCGTTACGAAAAAGGCCAGGACCAGATCGTGGTGCTGACCATCGACATGCCCGGCCAGAGCGCCAACACCATGAACGGGGTGTACCGCGAAGCCATGGCGGCCGCCGTCGTCCGCCTGGAGGCCGAGAAGGATTCGATTGCGGGCGTGATTATCACCTCGGCGAAAAAGACCTTCTTTGCCGGCGGTGACCTCAATGAATTGATCAAGGTCGACAAGCCCCACGCCAAGGATTTCTACCACAGCGTGCTGGTGCTAAAGGCGCAACTGCGCGCCCTGGAAACCCTCGGCAAACCGGTAGTGGCCGCCATCAACGGCGCGGCACTGGGCGGTGGCTGGGAGATTTGCCTGGCGTGCCAACACCGCGTGGCGCTGGACCACAAGTCGGTACAGATCGGCCTGCCGGAAGTCACCCTCGGCCTGCTGCCGGGTGGCGGCGGTGTCGTGCGCATGGTGCGGATGCTCGGGCTGGAAAAGGCCTTGCCCTACTTGCTGGAAGGCAAAAAGACTACGCCGCAACAGGCGCTGCAAGCTGGATTGATTGACGAGCTGGCGGCAGATCGTGACGAGTTGCTGGCCAAGTCCCGGGCATGGATTCTCGCCAATCCCGAGGCGAAACAGCGTTGGGACATCAAGGGTTATCAGATCCCTGGCGGCACGCCGTCCAACCCGAAAGTCGCGCAAATGCTCGCCATTGCGCCATCGATACTGCGCGCCAAAACCAACGGCTGCTTCCCGGCCCCGGAGAAAATCCTCTGCGCCGCCGTGGAAGGCGCCCAAGTGGATTTCGACACCGCGCACCTGATCGAAACCCGCTACTTCACCGAACTGGTCACCGGGCAAGTGGCGAAAAACATGATTGGCACCTTCTGGTTCCAGCTCAATGAAATCAACGCCGGCAGCTCGCGACCCAAGGGTTTCGCGCCGTATGTGACACGCAAGGTCGGTGTGCTTGGCGCCGGGATGATGGGCGCGGGCATTGCTTACGTCAGTGCCTCGGCGGGCGTTGAGGTGGTGCTGAAGGATGTCAACCTGGCGGCGGCGCAGAAGGGCAAGGCCCACTCGGCAGCGTTGCTCGACAAGAAGGTCGGCCGTGGGCAATTGACCACAGAGCAGCGGGAAACCATCCTCGCGCGGATTATTCCGACCGAATCCGATGCCGACCTCGCCGGCTGCGACCTGATCATCGAAGCCGTCTTCGAAGACCGGGAACTCAAGGCCAAGGTCTCGGCTGCTGCGCAAAGCGTGGTGGGGGCCGACGCAGTCATCGCCTCCAACACCTCCACCTTGCCCATCAGCGGCCTGGCCACGGCGGTGCCCGACCAGGGCAAGTTTATCGGCCTGCACTTCTTCAGCCCGGTGGACAAAATGCCCCTGGTGGAAATCATCAAGGGGACCCACACCCGCGACGAAACCCTGGCCCGAGGTTTCGATTTCGTCCTGCAAATCAAGAAAACCCCGATTGTGGTCAACGACAGCCGCGGCTTCTTCACCTCGCGGGTGTTCGGCACCTTCACCAACGAAGGCATCGCCATGCTTGGCGAAGGCGTGGCGGCGCCGATGATCGAGACCGAGGCACGCAAGGCCGGCATGCCTGTGGGACCGCTGGCGGTCTCTGATGAAGTTTCCCTCAGCCTGATGAGCCATATCCGCCAGCAGACGGCCAAGGACCTACAGGTCGAGGGCAAGCCGTTACCCCAGCATCCGGCATTTGCCGTAATCGACCTGTTGCTCAACGAATACAAACGCCCGGGCAAGGCCGCGGGTGGTGGCTTCTACGATTACCCGGCGGGCGGGCAGAAGCACCTGTGGCCGGAGTTGAAAAGCCGCTTTGAAAAGCCCGAGCAACGGATCTCGGCCCAGGACGTGCGTGACCGCTTGCTGTTCATTCAGGCCATCGAAACCGTGCGTTGTGTGGAGGAGGGCGTGTTGATGTCGACGGCGGATGCCAACGTCGGCTCGATCTTCGGTATCGGCTTTGCCGCCTGGAGCGGCGGGGCGCTGCAGTTCATCAACCAGTACGGCCTGAACGACTTCATCGCCCGCGCCCGTTACCTGGCCGAGCAATACGGTGAGCGCTTCACGCCACCGGCGCTGCTGTTGGAGAAAGCCGCAAAGGGTGAAGCGTTTCGGTGATCGAAATGTGGGAGCGGGCTTGCCTTAGAAGGGTATTTCAAGGCAGGCTTTGGGGGTGTTCATTATTCCCATCGCCGTGTCAGGTATTTTTTATGTCGTTACGCGTGTGCATCCTGGAAACCGATATCCTGCGTCCTGGACTGATCGATCAGTACCAAGGGTACGGGCAGATGTTCAAGCGCCTGTTTTCCAAACAGCCGATTGCCGCGGAATTCGTCATCTATAACGTGGTGCAGGGTGAATACCCGGCGGATGAAGAAGTGTTCGACGCGTACCTGGTGACGGGCAGCAAAGCTGACTCTTTCGGCACCGATCCCTGGATCCAGACCCTCAAGACCTACCTGCTGGACCGCCATGCCCGCGGCGACAAACTGATCGGCATCTGCTTCGGCCACCAGTTGCTGGCGCTGTTGTTGGGCGGCAAGACCGAGCGGGCGACCAAGGGTTGGGGCATGGGTATCCATGACTACAAACTGAACGCCAAGGCACCGTGGATGAGCCCGGTGGTGGAAGAGTTGACGCTGTTGATCAGCCACCAGGACCAGGTCACCACCTTGCCGGAAAACGCCACGGTGATCGCCTCCAGCGAGTTCTGCCCGTTTGCGGCGTACCACATCGAAGACCAGGTGCTGTGCTTCCAGGGCCACCCGGAATTTATCCACGACTATTCCCGCGAGCTGCTGGAGATTCTTCAGACAACGCTGGGGGAGAAGGTCTACACCAATGGTGTGGCCAGTCTGGAAAGAGATCACCACGGTGTGACCGTAGCGGAATGGATGATGCGGTTTGTGGCGCACAAACCGAAAGCGGACGTGGCCTAATCAATTCGGGTTTGGACAGCTTTTTGTGGCGAGGGAGCTTGCTCCCGCTCGGCTGCGCAGCAGCCGCAAGATTTTGGGGGAGCTTCGCACCCCAGCGGGAGCAAGCTCCCTCGCCACAACAGCAGTTTTCCTACAGCCAGCCTGAACGTTTGAAACTCGCCCACAAACTCGTACATCCCACCCCAATAAACCCCAGCACCGCAAAATAGCCGTAGTGCCATTGCAGCTCCGGCATGTTCTGGAAGTTCATCCCGTAGATCCCGGCCACCGCCGTCGGGAACGCCAGAATCGCTGCCCATGCGGCAAACTTGCGTTGCACCACGCTTTGGCGCGACGCTTCCAGCAGCACCCCAATTTCGATGGTCTGGCTGGCGATATCCCGCAGGGTGGTCAGGTCTTCCATCTGCCGCGTGACGTGAATCTGCACATCGCGGAAGTACGGGCGCATGTTCTTGTCGATAAACGGGAAGCTCAGCTTCTGCAACTCCTGACTGATCTCCACCATCGGCGCCACGTAGCGCTTCAGCCGCAGCACGTCGCGGCGCAGGCCGTGGAGCTTCTGGATATCCGCTTCACTCAGGGAGTTGCACAACACGTTGCGCTCCAGCTCATCGACCTCGGCATGAATCGCCTCGCTCACTGGCTGGTAGTTCTCGGTAACAAAATCCAGCAGCGCATAGAGTACGAAATCTTCCCCATGCTCCAGCAACAGCGGCCGCGCCTCACAACGCTGGCGCACGTAGCCGTAGGACGCCGAGTGGCCGTTGCGGGCGGTGATGATATAGCCGCTGCCGGCAAAGATATGGGTCTCGATAAACTCCAGCTTGCCGTTATCGCGTACCGGCGAGTAGGTCACGATAAACAGCGCGTCGCCGAAGGTTTCAAGCTTGGGGCGGCTGTGTTTTTCCAGGGCGTCTTCGATGGCCAGTTCGTGCAGGTTGAACTGGCGTTGCAGGTTGGCCAGCTCATGGGCATTGGGCTCTTCCAGGCCGATCCACACAAAATGCTCGGGCTTGGCGGCCCACGCGGCGCCTTCGTCGAGGGTGATATCGGTGACTTTCTTTCCGGCGCTATAGACGGCGGCCGCAACAACTCTACCCATAGTGCTGATCGCTTCTTTATTGGATGACAGTTGTTGCGCAGCTTAGCCTGAACGCGCCCTCTGTAGGAGCGAGCTTGCTCGCGAAAAACCTGAGAGCGGCGGGTTAATCCAGAATGAGCGCGTAATCGTTAACGTCCTTCGCGAGCAAGCTCGCTCCTACAGGGGGCGATTTCCAACTCTCGGTCCATTGCTTCAATACAATATTTCATTTGCTCGCGGCAGGTCTGCATTAACAGCGGCATGTCATCCATCGTCAGCCCCTTCGTGGGAATCGGCGGCAGCGAGCGAATCAGAATATTGCCGCTGTTCCAGCGGTTGAGCTTCATCTGCTTCACGTACGTGCTGACACATACCTGCACAATCGGCACGCCCGCAGCGATCGCCATCTGGAACGCGCCTTTCTTGAACGGCAACAGGGTTTCGCCGAAGTTGCGTGTACCTTCCGCAAACACCCAGATCGACGTGTCCTTATGCTGCAAGGTGTGTGTGGTGGTCAGCATTGAGCGCCGCGCCTTGTGAGCATTGCCCCGGTCAATCAACACATTGCCCGCCAGCCAGAACAGTTGCCCAAACAACGGCACCCACTTCAGGCTCTTCTTGCCGATACACACCGTGCGATAGGGCACCACGGTGCCGAACACAAACAGGTCATAGTTGGACTGATGGTTGGCGATGATCACGCAACTGCTGGGCTTGTTGCGCAGCGAGTCGACCTCAGCCTTCACCCGCAGGCGCAACAGCCACATCGCCGGCACGGCATACAGGCGCGCGCAGTAACGGCTGTTGTCCGGATTGAACGGCCGACAGATCCCCAGTAGCACGCCCAGCACGCCCGCAATCATAAAATGCAGGCCCATCAACAACATGCGTAACAAAAAAAGCATCGACACAGCCCATCGGGACAAAAGGTGGCGCAGTGTACGGATGTGCACTGTATTCGGCAATTGCCCCTGTAGAGTCGGAAGATAGGCGATGTTTAAGCGCATGTTTCAACGTGCCGTGACAGACACCGCCTAGAGCGGTTGTAGGCAATCCGGAATTCTTTGTAAGAAAAAGCCCGACTCAAGGTCGGGCTTCTATTCAGCAGGCGTAGGTTTGATTAACCCAGGTGGCCTTGGTCCTGAATGATCGCGTCATCCAGCGCATCCAGCAGCGCCTTACGCACCTTCAGCTTGGTGTGCTTGTGGGCGTTCATATTGATCTTCTTCAGTTGGCGAGCTGCTTCCAGCGCCGCGGCCTGCAATTCTTCCGGCGCGACCACCTTATCCAGGAACCCGGCGCTCAACGCGTCCTGCGGGTTAAACATCTCGGCATTGATCACCGAACGGTGGAAGGCCGACTTACGCAGACGATCCCGCGCCAGTTCGATACCAGCGTGGTGCATGGTCATGCCGATCATCACTTCATTCAGGCCAATGCTGAAAGGCCCGTCCACACCAATCCGGTAATCCGCCGACAACAACAGGAATGCCCCCTTGGCCACCGCGTGCCCTGGGCACGCCACGATCACCGGGAACGGGTGCGACAACAGGCGGCGGGCGAGGGTCGAACCCGACGTCACCAGGCTCACCGCTTCTTTAGGGCCGGCGGTCATCACCTTCAAATCATAGCCACCGGACAAAATCCCCGGCGTGCCCGTGATGATCACCACCGCCCGATCTTTCTCGGCCTGATCCAGCGCTTCATTAAACGCACTGACCACTGCCGGCGAAATGGCATTCACCTTGCCGTTGCTCAGGGTCAGGGTCGCGATACCGTCTTCGAGGTGGTAGGCAATCAACTCACTCATGACGCGATTCCTTGTAATGCTTGTAATAGAAGGACAGACGGCAGACGTTACCCACCACGCCCGCCCTGGTAAAGCGCCGTGACTGACTACCCAGTCAGACTTTTCCCTCATGCCCGCCCGCAGGCGGCCTTCGGCAAGGCGCAGCAGCTACTATAGACAAGCGCCGCGAGTGCCCGAGAATGGCAGAATCGCCTTGGTGTGCATGGCACCGGAGAGGTCTGGAACGGCATAACCGCCTAAGCGCATGAAAATTCTGAAAAAAACCTTTGCCATCGGAAAAGCTTTCGACTACATTAGCGCGCCTCGACAGACTGAATCAGTTTGACGAGATACGGTGAAGTGTCCGAGTGGCTTAAGGAGCACGCCTGGAAAGTGTGTATACAAGAAATTGTATCGAGAGTTCGAATCTCTCCTTCACCGCCAAATTCGATGTAAACAAAACCCCTGGTTTCGAGAGAAACCAGGGGTTTTGTGTTTTCTGCGGGACAAAAAAGCCTGTTATGGCTTATCCCCGGTCGCGCAATTGAACCGATCATCAATAGGCGCTTGGCGAGGAGGCTCGAAGTACCCGGGCGTGAGACGGTTTTCGGTACGTTGCCAGCGTTGTGGGTAAGACAGCCTCGAATAGGGAGAATTGTCCTTGAGCGATTCGTAGTTCAAGGAGATATCTATCTGCGCGGCTCCGAACAGGAGGGGGCCTTCGACCGAAAGGATGGAGCCGGTAAGCCAGGTCCCGTCCGGGTTTTCCAGGTACATGGGCGCAGTGACGCGCAGCCAGGTGCGCCCGGCATCCTGGGAAAAATACAGGCGCGGCAGACCGCCTCCACCGTTGCTGAAACTCGGTGGACGAACAATTGGAATGGCCAGGTAGTTCGAGTTGGCAGCATCAATCATCAATGGGGCGCCTTTGCCCCGAACGGTAATACCATTGAACGAGCCAAATCGCGCTACCGGGCTATGAATGCCGAGTCGGGTGTCGGTGTAGTACACCATGTCGCCTGAGTCGGCGATGGAAGGTGCAGAGCCGTTGCAGAGCTTGAGGGTGGTCTGGTCGATCTCGAAGAAGCGCGAGGAGTCGATGCGGTAGATGACTCGGCCAGGCAGATACTGGACCGGCTCGGGGGTATTGCTGCAGGCCGCGAGTAACGCGCACGAGATCAGGAACGACAGCTTCACAGATCCGGCAGTGCACGCTTTCCGAGTGATCTGCGGGAAATTGCCCCGATTGAAGAGCCGCACCTTCTCAAGCCTGCACATAGACCCAAGCCGTCAACCCCGAAGCCAACCCCACCGAAACCCGCTTATAGTCCGACACTTCATACGCATCCGCCGCTGCAAGTTCCTTCTCGGTAATCTGAAACACCATCCCCTCAACACTGTCCTCATCCCGCCCGCTCGGTGAAACAATCGGATGATGAGTCTTGCCACTGGCCGCCAACACCTCAGGATCGGTAATCTCCACCCAACTTGTCGAATACCCCAGCATCGCATCCTGCTGGCCCACCAACTCCCGACCAAAGTTGGCCAACTGCACAGCCTTGTCCTGCAACGTGCCGTAAGAAAACAACAGCACGGGAAATTCGGTCGAGCGTTCCATTTCACTTCCTTGATAGAGCGTTAAGGGTTCAGCCAACAAATCTTCGTAAAACGCACCATAAGCCTCGCTCGGGTGCGCTATCTGGATATCCCGGATCCAAAGTCCTTCATTAGGATACTGGTCAAAGTCCCGAATATCACCGCCTCGATAAATCGCAAAGGGGAAATCGCTGACGCGGTGCCGTTTCTCCTAGCACCGGGCTGCCGTCGGAGTGTTGGTTGAAGGCTGTGAGGGTGTTGGTGCCAAGGTGCTGAGCGGGTGACCTCAAATATGCAGCCACGCCATCCCGCCCAACACCACACTCACGCCACCAGCGGTATACGCCATGCGCTTCAACCATTCCTTACGTGTCAGCAAGGTGATCGCCGCCAACGAAATCGCGATCTGAATCGCGGTCATCGCCTGCGCCCAGCGGTGATGTTGATGCAATGCCTGCTCTGACTTTTCATCCCATTCCTTCGACGTCGCCTCGAGCTTTTCCGCTTGTTTGCGTACTTCTTCCTTCTGGGTTTTGTAGCGTTGGATCTCGTCGCTGTAGTGCGCCGCATCAACCCCGGGAATATGCGTGGCCAGTTCCGCAAGGTTCTGCCGGCTGGATTTGGCCTGGTAGTAGTTCCACTGGTTGGCAGCTTCGGTCTTGAAGATGGCGGCGTTGTTTTTGTCCATCGCCGCTTCGCTTTCAGTGGAGCCGGCCTGGTAGCTGAGCATGGCGCCGACGGTGGCCATGATGGCGGTCATCACGGCAATGCGGCTGGCGAAATTGTCCCCGCGACCGTGGGCATGTTCGGTGGTGTGTTCGACGTGTTTTTCGTGGGGGCTGGGGACTTCGAAGGCTTCGGACATAGGGGCGTCTATGAAGGGACTGAGGGAGTCTGATTCTTCACCAGTGAAGCTGTCTCAATCCTGTACGTAATGCTGCAAACCGGTCACCAGGGCATCAAAGGTGACGCGGCAACGCGGGCTGTTGCGCAGGTCTTCGTGCATGGTGACCCAGGTGTCCAGTTGCAGGGCAAATGCGTCCGGCAGGACCCGGCTCAGGCGGGTGTCTTGCCGGGCCAGTTTGACCTGGCAGCCACCGATGCCGGCGCCGGCGCGGATCAGGGCCAGTTGTGCGAGGTCGCTGTCGCTGCTGAGGGAAAAGGCGCTGCGGTCGAAGCCTTTGACGGCTAGGCTGCGGATGAAGGCGCTTTCCTGGTCGTAGCCGATGACTGAGTGGGCCGTCAGGTCATTCAGGCTCTGGGGCGTGCCGTGTTGTTGCAGGTAGTCGTTGCGTGCGTGCAGGCCGACTTCGATAACGCCGATGCGTTTCGCCAGCAGTTGTTCCTGGCTGGGTCGGACCATTCGCACGGCGATGTCGGCCTCCAGTTGCAGCAGGTCCAGCAGGCGGTTGCTCAGCACCAGTTCGACCTTGAGGTGCGGGTGCTGCTGGCGCAGGCGGGTGATGATCCGCGGCAGGACTTCAACGCCGATCACTTCGCTGGCGGACACCCGCACCACGCCGCGTACTTCGGGGCCTTGGGGCGAAGCGGCTCGTTCAAGGGCGGCGGCGGTGGTCTCCATGGTTTCGGCGCGGGTGCGTAGCGTGAGGGCGACCGCCGTGGGCAGCAGGCCACTGGCGGAACGGGTGAACAGCACCACGTTCAGGGATTTCTCCAACGCAGCGATGTGCCGCCCGACGGTGGGTTGAGTGATGCCGAGCTGCCGTGCGGCCCCCGACAACGATCCTTCCTTGAGTACCCCGAGGAACGACCGGTAAAGCTCCCAACCAATAGTTGATGCCATGCATAAATGTATAGCGTCTGGATCATCTTCGGCAATTCCTCTATAGCCTGCCGGCGAACAGAATCGCTGCATCAAACAACCATCAGGGGAAAAAGCATGAACAAGGTTCTGGTGTTGGGCGCGACAGGCGGGGTTGGTGGCGAAGTGGCGCGGCAGTTGTTTGCTGCCGGCTGGCAGGTGTGCGCCCTGACGAGGGATATGGATAAGGCCCACAAGCAGAACGCCGATTTCACCTGGATAAAAGGTGATGCGCTGAACCGTGAGGAAGTCGTCGCGGCGGCCAAGGGGTGTTCGGTGATCGTGCATGCGGTCAACCCGCCTGGTTATCAGCGCTGGTCAGAGCTGGTGTTGCCGATGATCGATAACAGCATCGCGGCGGCAATCGCTGAAGGGGCGACAATTGTCCTGCCGGGTACGGTGTACAACTTCGGGCCTGATGCATTTGCGCGGTTGGAGGAAGATTCGCCGCAGCATCCACTTACCCGCAAGGGCGCGATCCGGGTGGAGATGGAGCAGCGTTTGCTTGAGGCTACCCAACGGGGCGCCCGGGTGTTGATCGTGCGGGCAGGCGATTTTTTCGGCGCCAAGGCCGGCAGCAGCTGGTTTTCCCAAGGCTTGGTCAAGCCCGCAAAGCCGGTGGCCAACGTGAGCTATCCAGGGGCGCCAGGCGTGGGGCATCAGTGGGCTTACCTGCCTGACGTGGCGAGAACCATGGTCGAGTTGATTGCACGCCGCGACACCCTTGATGCCTTCGCCCGTTTTCATATGGCGGGGCACATAGACGCTGATGGGCGGCAGATGAGCCAGGCGATTCAGCGGGTGGTGTCACGCAGGACGGGCCGCCAGCCCTTCTGTCAGGGCTTTCCCATGGTGGCTGCTGAAACTGGCCGCGCCCTTTGTCACCACCTTCCGCGAGATGCAGGAAATGCGCTACCTGTGGCAAACCGAGGTGCGCATGGATAACCGTCATTTGGTGCAGGTGCTGTGCAGCGAACCCCACACACCGTTGGACGAGGCGGTTGAGGCGACGTTAGTTGGTATTGGTTGCCTGCCTAGGAGCGACTGATCAGGCGCACATACACCGCGATGTTGATCAACAGCACCAGCGCGCCCAGCCCCAATTGAATCTGCGGCGTCAGCCCGGCCGGATAAATCAGGGTCAGGATGTAATGCTCGATGAAGCCGCCGCCATAACCATCCTGCCCGGCCAAATGACGAAACAGGTTCTCCCAGCGGGTCAGCGGGCAGGGCAGGTGGAACACTTCCACCGCAACGCCCCAGGCAGCAGCGGGCAAATGCAGCCACATCACGGGCCGCCATTTGAGGGCGAGCAAACCGCCAAACAGCACGAACAGAATAAACGACAAATGAAACAGTACCAGGCCGTCGGCGCAAAGGCGGTAGAGCATTGGGGGCACTTCCATGGGTAAGGCAGATATTCTAAAGGGCAGGACAGCCGGTCGGAAGCTTAACGGTTGCCTGCAGGCAAGGCGGGCCGTTATTGTGCTGAATCCTTTTAGTCCTTTTGCCCACGGATCTGTAGTGATGAATGCACCGCGTACCGCTGTCCCGATCAAGGCTGTCATTTTCGATATGGACGGGTTGTTGCTGGACACAGAAGGCATCTACACCGAAGTCACGCAGATCATCGCCGAACGTTACGGCCGTACCTATGACTGGGGGATCAAGCAGCACATCATTGGTCGCGGCGCCCAGGACCTGGCGGATTACGTGGTCAAGGCCCTGGACCTGCCGATTACGCCCGCAGAATTCCTGGTGATCCGCGAGCCGTTGATGAGCGAGCGTTTCCCCAAGGCCTTGGGCATGCCGGGCGCTGAAGCGCTGGTGCGGCACTTGAAGGCGCATAACATTCCGATTGCCGTGGGCACCAGTTCGTCGCGCAATTCGTTTGGTCACAAAACCACGTTGCACCGTGAGTGGTTTGGGCTGTTCGACACCATCGTGACCGCGGATGACCCGGAAGTGGGAGCTGCGAAGCCTGCGCCGGATATCTTCCTGACGGCGGCGCGCCGGTTGGGTGTGGCGCCAGAGGATTGCCTGGTGTTTGAGGATTCGCCGTTTGGCGTGACGGCGGCGAAGGCTGCGCACATGACCGCGATTGCCGTGCCGGATGAGGCGATGGCGGACAGCAAGTACCACCATGCTGACCAAATTATTCGCAAGTTGGCGGAGTTTGATCTGGCGGCGTATGGGTTGCCGCCAATGCGCTAAACGCCCGCCGGTGAGCCTTTTTGGTGGGGGGCTTTTGTGGCGAGGGAGCTTGCTCCCGCTGGGCTGCGCAGCAGACCCAGAAAAGCGGGAGCGCTGCGCACTCCAGCGTGAGCAAGCTCCCTCGCCACAGGTCCACTATTCGCCTTGAGAGTGCTTCAGCGCTTGGCCAATGTCTTCTGCCGCAAAATATAAACCGTCACCAACACCGCACTGGTCAGCATGAACCCTCGCGCCCAAACCAGCGGCACCAGGTAGCAGGAAAACCCGATACTCACCCACATCAACCCAATGGCATACACCTTGCCCTTGAGCGGAATCCCATTGCCATCCAGATAGTCACGGATCCACGGCCCCAGGCGCGGGTGTTCCACCAGCCATTGATAGAAGCGCGGGGAGCTACGGGCGAAGCAGGCGGCAGCCAGCAGAAGGAAGGGAGTCGTGGGCAGCACCGGCAGGAATATGCCGATCACCCCAAGCACTACGCTCAGCCAGCCGATGGCCAGCAGAACGTAGCGCGTGATCACAGAGCGATTGCCCATGGGCGCCACGGGCAACGGTCTTAGTGGTGGCGAGGCTTGAGGATCGCCGGCTTTTCGTCAGGTGCGTTGCACAGCAGGTACAGGGCGGTCAGCGCTTCCGGGATCTGAACGATCATGTCGTCCATCAGGTTGGCGTCGGAGGCGATGTCCGAGAACTCAGGTTGCTCGTCGAACAGGCCGGAACCGACCATGATCGGCAGCAGCATTTCGCTGACTTCTTCTTCAGCCGTTTCGAACCAGGCCTCTTCACGCAGGAACACACCTTCCATGAAGCCGATGCACCAGCCGCGCAGTTCGGAATCGTCCGGGTCTTCACCGAGGTCCAGGTCGCAAGGCAGTTCGAACTCTTCATCGGACGCCAGTTGGCGGCCAATGTGAGCCTTGAGGGCCAGCAGGGTGGATTCGATTTCTTCGCGCTGGGCGGCATCACTGTAGTGAGGCTCTTCAGAGAACAGTGCGTCGATCCATTCACGATCAGGCACGACATCGGAGCAGATCGACAGCGCGGTCAGATAGCCGTGGGCGGCCACGTAGTCCAGCGCCTCGTCGTGCAGCTCATCGGCATCGAGGAAGGCTTGCAGGCGGGTTAGTTGCTCAGCGAAGGACATTGACGGACTACCTTGGGAATAAACGATGGGCAATTCTAGGCTTTCTTGAGCTGCCAGGCCAGCTTGTGGGAGCGGGCTTGCTCGCGAAGGGGACAATTGGGTCTGCCTGACGGAATGAATTCCCAGCATTTCGGGCCATTTAATGGGCCTGTGCAATTCACCAACGGCACCCTTTGCCGGGTGACCCTCGGGTATACTGCCGCGTTTTGTGATGCCCCTACAGGCCAAGCGCCAGTCGCGGGAAAAGTTCGCTTACGGATTATTTCCCGCCCAAGCGTGCTTTTTCGACCAGCCTGTACAGAGGGATTTCGGCGATATTTGGAGTTTTTCATGCTCGAGCAGGCTCAACGCGTCCTCAAGGACATCTTCGGCTACGACAGTTTTCGTGGCCGCCAGGGTGCAATCATTGAGCGCGTGGCCAACGGCGGTGACGCCCTGGTACTGATGCCTACCGGCGGCGGCAAGTCGCTGTGTTTCCAGGTGCCGGCACTCCTTCGTGAGGGGCTTGCAGTGGTGGTGTCGCCGTTGATCGCCTTGATGGACGATCAGGTGGCCACCCTGGAAGAGCTCGGCGTGGCGGCTGCCGCGTTGAACTCCACCCTCAGCGCCGAACAGCAACGCGACCTCGCCGCCCGCATCAAGCGCGGCGAAGTGAAGATGCTTTACCTCGCTCCCGAGCGCCTGGTGCAGCCGCGCATGCTGGCGTTCCTGCAGAGCCTGGAAATTTCCCTGTTCGCCATCGACGAAGCCCACTGCGTGTCCCAATGGGGCCACGATTTCCGTCGCGAATACCTGCAACTGGGCCAATTGGCGGAGCTGTTCCCCAACGTCCCGCGCATCGCCCTGACCGCCACCGCCGACAAGCGCACCCGCGAAGAAATCGTCGAGCGTCTGCACCTGCAAAACGCCGAACGGTTCCTCTCGAGCTTCGACCGGCCGAATATTTTTTACCGCATCGTGCCCAAGGAACAGCCGCGCAAGCAGTTGCTGGCGTTCCTTTCCGATCGGCGCAGCGACGCCGGCATCGTCTATTGCCTGTCGCGCAAGAAGGTCGACGAGGTCGCCGCATTCCTTAGTGAGCAAGGCTACCCGGCGCTGCCGTATCACGCGGGCCTGCCCAATGAGCTGCGGGCGTATCACCAGAAGCGCTTCCTCAACGAGGAGGGCCTGATCATGGTCGCTACCATCGCGTTCGGCATGGGCATCGACAAATCCAACGTGCGCTTCGTGGCCCACATGGACCTGCCCAAATCCCTCGAGGCGTACTACCAGGAAACCGGACGTGCGGGCCGTGATGGCCTGCCGGCGGATGCCTGGATGGTCTACGGCCTGCAAGACGTGGTGATGCTCAAGCAGATGCTGCAGAACTCTGAAGGCGATGAGCGCCACAAGCGCCTGGAACAGCACAAGCTCGACGCCATGCTCTCGCTGTGCGAAGAAACCCGCTGCCGTCGCCAGACCTTGCTCGCCTACTTCGACGAAGACATGCCGCAGCCGTGTGGCCATTGCGACAATTGCGTGGACGGCGTGCAGACCTGGGACGCCACCGAACCGGCTCGCCAGGCGTTGTCGGCGATCTACCGCACCGGCCAGCGCTATGGCGTCGGCCATCTGGTGGATGTGTTGCTGGGCAAGGACAACGAAAAGATTCGCAGCTTCGGCCACGAAAAGCTCTCGGTCTACGGCGTCGGCAAAGACCGCGCTGAAGGCGAATGGCGCTCGCTGTTCCGGCAGATGGTCGCCCGTGGCCTGGTAGACATCGACCTTGAAGGCTACGGCGGTCTGCGCCTGAATGACAGTTGCCGGCCGCTGCTCAAGGGCGAAGTCAGCCTGGAGCTGCGCCGCGACCTCAAGCCGCAAACCACCCCCAAATCCAGCACCAGCCAGGCCAGCCAACTGGTGCGCTTCGAAGAGCGCGAACAGTGGGAAGCCTTGCGTGCGCTGCGTAAGAAGCTCGCCCAGGAACACAGCGTTCCGCCGTACGTCATCTTCCCCGACTCCACCTTGCTGGAAATGCTCCGCGAGCATCCCACCACCTTGGGCGAAATGGGCAGGGTCAGCGGCGTCGGTGCGCGCAAGCTGGAGCGTTATGGCCAGGCGTTCCTCGAAGTGCTCGGCGGCCAGGTCGAGGCGCCGAAAGAGGTCGCCGATATCCGCCACGAGCTGATCAGCCTGGCCCGTGCCGGCATGACCCCAATCCAGATCGCCGGGCAGTTGCAGTGCTCGGAAAAGAACGTCTACACCTTGCTCGCCGAGTCCATCGGCAAGCAGCAGTTGTCGTTGGAGCAGGCGCTTGATTTGCCGGAAGATTTGCTCGGCGAAATCCAGGATGCATTCCTGGACGGAGAAGGCGAATTGCCACCGGTTTCCGAGATTGCGCCGCTGTTTACCGGGCGTGTGCCTGAAGGCGTTTTGTACTGCGTCAGGGCCGCTTTGCAGTCGGAATTCGAGATTTGATGTGCCAATTACGACAATGTAACGAATCAGTACATACCGGGTCTTGCCTACTGGCATGGGTCATGCTTAGCTGACTAATAATTAGCCACACTTTATTTTCAGTCTAATCCATGAGTTTTTTATGCCGTTAACCGATCAACACCGTTTTGGCATGCAGTTGGCGCAGATGTCTCGAGGTTGGCGTGCCGAGCTGGATCGTCGCCTGGCAGGTTTGGGCTTGTCTCAGGCACGCTGGCTGGTGCTGCTGCACCTGGCCCGTTTTACCGAACCGCCTACCCAGCGTGAGCTGGCGCAAAGTGTCGGGGTAGAAGGGCCCACATTGGCGCGTTTGCTCGACAGTCTGGAAGGCCAGGGCCTGGTGCAACGCCAGGCCGTGGTGGAAGATCGCCGTGCCAAGCGCATCGTACTGTGCGACACCGCGAAGCCGTTGATCGAACAGATTGAAACCATCGCCACGGCCTTGCGCCATGAGCTGTTTGTGGGCGTCGATGAAGAGGATCTGCGGGTGTGCATGCGGGTGCATGAACACATCCTCGGAAATCTCGAGAAGTCCTGATTTTCGAAACGCCGAAGATCAAAACATGTGGGAGCGGGCTTGCTCGCGAAGGCGGAGTGTCAGTGAATGCATGTGCTGACTGACACACCGCCTTCGCGAGCAAGCCCGCTCCCACATTTGTTTTGCGGCGTACTTAGAACCAGCCCTTTCAAGGTCTTTGCCTAAATCGCGTCCTACGCCTATTCCGGGCTGAAATTAAGAAAAAAACGAGTTGAATTTGGTTCAGTTAGCATCTCTTTTGGTCAAAAAATGATCATGTTTTGAGGCTTTTTCCAAAGACCTTGAAAGGGCTGGTACTTAGAACGTCTGCCCCAGGTTCAGATACACCGCCTGCTGATTGTCATCGTTAAACCCGTAACTGAAATTCAACGGCCCCAGCGGCGTATCAAACCCCAGGAAAATGCTGGCGGCGTTGATGTACCCGCTGTCGTACTCATTGTCGTTGTTCCACGCTCGCCCACGTTCCAGTGACGCGCCCAGGTACAGCGGGAAATCCAGCGGTAAATAGGACCGCGGTGTCAGTCGGCGATAGTAAACCGCGCGCATCAGGCTGATGTTCTGCCCGGCGATCGCATCCTCGCGAAAGCCCGACAACTGCCGGGCGCCACCCAGCAAGAAGCTGGAAATCACCACGTCCGAATTATCCAGAGTGCGCCCATAACGCCCGCCGAGGATCAGCGTGTCCGGCCCGCTGCTCATGGCCTTGTCCAGCTTGAACTCCCACTGGCGATAGCGCTGGTCCGACCCCAGTCCCGGTTCGAACTCACGGAAGGCCAGGCCGATGTCTTCACCGGTATGGGGGAAGTACACGTTGTCGAACGAGTCGAAGGAGTACTTCAGCTCATAGAAGCCTTCGCTGAAGTTGATGCTCGGTGAATCCCGGTCACCAATGCGTACATCCGCCTTGCCCCAGGCCTCGCCGACGCCGAAACGAATCTCGCCGCTGTTGCCGATCTGCCGGCCCACGTTCAGGCCGAAGCCGTAGCGTTCCAGGCGGTACTCGGAGATCGGGTTGTTGTCTTCGATCAGCTCAACGTTTTGCGCCTGGGCACTGATATAGGGCGCGACGAAGTAGCGCGAGCCGGTGTCCATCGGCTGATAGAACTCGCTGTAAAGCTCCTGCTTGTCACCGATCTGCACCCGGGTCAGCCATTCGGCGCCGAGGCGGTTGATGCCATTCATGCGGTAGCTGGCGCCGAGGTTGAAGGCGCTGTCGCCGCGCATGTCATCCGACAGGTTGAGCCCCAGGCGCAGGTAATCGGTGCCGCTGCGCTTGCCCCGCGCGCTGATGACCAGGGTGTTGTCCTTGCCCTTTTTCACCACGCGGTATTGCACCTGCTCGAAGTAATCCAGGCCGTACAGGGTGCCCATGTCGGTTTGCAGGCGGGTCATGTCCAGGGGCTCGCCGAGGTTCTGGCGGATGTAATAGCGGATCACCTCGTCGCCCACCTTGGAGTCGTTCTCCACCTTGATCGCGGTGATCACCGGGTTGCGCTCGCCGGGCGTGCGGGCGGCCACCAGGGACGGGTCCACCGGCTCGGCCGGGCGCAGGTGCGCCAGGCGTACATCGAGGGCGCGGGTGGCGCGGTAGCCGGCGTCGATCATGTCCTTGGCGCGGCCGAAATCCGTCACCCCGTAGGCGGCCAATGACGGCTGGATCAGCACGTCGCGGGGGGCCAGGGCCTTGAGTTGTTCTTCGGAATTGCGCCGGGTCATCAGGGTGATGGACTGGTTGAGCACGTCGACCACGGTGTTGAGTTGCTTGCGCGAGCGCAGTGGGGTGCCGATGTCGACGACGATGGCAATGTCGACCCCCATTTCCCGCGCCACATCCAGCGGGATGTTATCGGTCATGCCGCCGTCCACCAGCAGCCGGCCATCCAGTTCCACCGGGGCAAACACCGCCGGGATCGACATGCTGGCGCGGATCACCTGGGGCAAGTGGCCCTTTCGGAACACCACCTTTTCACCGCTGGTAATGTCGGTGGCCACGGCGCGGAAGGGGATGGGCAGCTTGTCGAAATCCCGGGTGTTACTGCTGTGGGCGAACATGCTTTCCAGCAGCAAGGCCAGGTTCTGGCCCTGGATCACCCCCAGTGGCAAGCCGAGGCTGCCGTCGTCGCGAAAGCTGAGTTTCTGTTTGACCAGGAAATCCCGGTCATCCTGCTTGCGCCGGAACGGCACGTCTTCCCGTGGCGGTGCGTCGGACAGGGCGAGCTTCCAGTCGATGTTCAGTGCGAGTTTTTCCAGCTCGTCGATCTTGTAGCCCGAGGCATACAGCCCGCCGATCACCGCGCCCATGCTGGTGCCGGCAATCGCATCGATGTGGATACCTTGTTCTTCCAGGGCCTTGAGCACACCAATGTGCGCCAGGCCACGGGCGGCACCGCCGGAAAGCACCAGGCCGATCTTCGGGCGCGGGTTTTCGACGGCTTGGACGAGGACAGGGAGCAGGCACAGCAACAGGCAGGACAACAGGCGGCGCATCATCAATCTCAAGGCTGGACGATAAAGGCCGGTATTATAGCCACTCGATCCTTTCAACCCGCCAAGCAGGAGCCATTCAATTCATGTCAGTGGCCAAACCCGAGATTGTCATTACTTATTGCACCCAGTGTCAGTGGCTGCTGCGCGCCGCCTGGCTGGCCCAGGAGCTGTTGAGCACGTTCGCCGATGACCTCGGCAAAGTGGCCCTGGAGCCGGCCACTGGCGGTGCGTTTCGCATCACTTGCGATGGCGTGCAGATCTGGGAGCGCAAGGCGGATGGCGGCTTTCCGGAAGCCAAGGTGCTCAAGCAACGGGTGCGCGACCAGATCGACCCGCAACGGGACCTGGGGCACAACGACCGTACTCAGTGAACCTCGGCCGTGGTGGCCGGCTGCTTGGCTGGTTTGGCGCTGCCCATCAGGCCGGACACCACGATGGCGACGATGATCAGCGCGCCGCCCATCAGCATGCGCAGGGTCGGGGTTTCGGCAAACAGCAGCCAGGCCATAGTGATGCCGTACACCGGCTCCATGGCAAATACCACCGCGGCGGTGCGCGCCTTGAGCACCGCGAGGCTGGCGACAAACAGGCTGTGGGCCAGACCCGTGCAAAACACACCCAGCAGGCCGATCCACAGCCAGTCCAATGCGCGCACCTGCGCCAGTTCAGGCGCAGCCACCGGCAACAGGCACAGCGCTACCACGACGTTCTGGCACAAGGCCGCCTGCACCGGCGGAATGCCCCCACTGGCGCGGTTGTTCAGTGAGAGCAGCGAGAACAGCAAGCCGGAGCCAACCGCCCACAACAGACCGCTGGTGGCCTGGCTGGCGAGGTTGAAGTCCGGCGTGACCAGCACCAGGCCGATGCTCACCAGCACCACCAGCAGGATTTCATTGGCGCGTATCCGCTCGCGGAAAATCAGGCCTTCGAGGATCACCGTAAAGGCCGGGAAGGTGGCGAAGCCCAAGGTGGCGATGGCGACACCCGCGACCTTCACCGCAATAAAGAAACTCACCCAATGCCCGGCCAGCAACAGGCCGCTGACCAGCAGGCGGCGCCAGTCGCGGGCTTGCAGCTTCTGCCAGGTGGTGTTGCTGGCGAAACGCGCGAAGATCGCCAGGGCAAGCACCGCGAAGGCGGCGCGTCCGAACACGATGATTGCCGGCGAGGCGGCCGCCAGTTTGCCGAACACGCCAGTGAGGCCAAACATCAATGCGCCGATATGCAGGGCGCCGAGGGCTGTGCGGGGAGTCATTGCGATCCTTAAACGACGGGTTTACAGGATCGCAGTCTAGAGGGTTGTAGGCATTTGCGTCTGTCGTTGGGCTCGCGGGTTTTGTCGCAGGGCTCTTGCGCCAAAAGCAGCCTGGATCAACTGTAGGAGCTGTCGAGCCTTGGCGAGGCTGCGAAGGGGGCGCCACGGTGTGCCTGCTGGACCGCGGAGCCTGCATCGCAGCCTCGCTAAGGCTCGACAGCTCCTACACTGGGCGGTGCTTGTCTGAAGGCTCGGGGCGAGAGGCCAAACTCGCGCAACATCGCCGCAGCAAAAGCACTTTGCGATCCATAGCCAACCCGCGCGGCAATCTCGCCGATGGGCAATTGGCTGTTGCGCAACAGGTCGCGCGCCATCTGCAAGCGCCGGGTACGGATGTAGTCCATCGGCGTTTGCCCGCACTCCGCGATAAACCGCGCATGCAGACGGGCGACGGACAGGTCGGCGATCTTCGCCAGGTCGGCCACTTGCAGTGGGTGTGCGGCGTGCCGCTGGATGTGCGCATCGAACGCGGCATACGGCAGGCGCTTGATCGCCAGCGGCTGTACGAAATTCAGGCTGGCGAGCAGTAACACGGCGCCTTGCTGGGCGATCAACGGATCGTCCACCGGGCTGCTCGCCAGCCACTGCACCAGTTGGGTTTGGCGATTGTCGAGGGTGAGGTGGGCGGACCGGTCGAGCAAGCGCCGGCTGGCGTCGGCATGCTCCCCGAGGGACTGCGCCAACCAGTGCTCATCGGGCACGTCCAGCACCAGGCAGCGGCTGCCATCGCGGCTGATACACGCGTGATGAGCGGCGTAGGGCAGCACCATCACGCTGCTGTGTTGCACCTGGCTGCCACGGCCATCCACCTCGAAGTCCAGATGCCCGGACAGGCCGAACACCAGCTGCGCGTGGTCATGGCTGTGGGCGATGGGCTCTTCGACGTAGTGGCGTAGCGTGAGGTTGGGTCTCATCGCAGTCTCCTGGGCAGGCCCGCAGTTTACATCGCTTCGCCCGCCTTGGGCGCTGTCATCAGACTGACGCAACACTGTCATGGGCTATTAATCCCGTGGGCGCAAGCTCGCGAAAACCCCGTGAGGCATGCCCATGACCAGCGCCGAACTCGCCAAACCCAGCCGCAAGCAACGCGTGCGTACCCTGTGGATTTCCGATGTGCATTTGGGCACACGGGATTGTCAGGCCGAACACCTCTCGCACTTCCTCAAGGGCTACCACGCCGACAAGGTCTACCTGGTGGGCGATATCATCGACGGCTGGAAACTGCGCAGCGGCATGTATTGGCCCCAGGCCCACACCAACGTGATCCGCCGCCTGCTGACCATGAGCAAGCGCGGCACCGAGGTGATCTACGTCACCGGCAACCATGATGAGTTTCTGCGGCGTTACTCGAAGTTGATCCTCGGCAATATCCAGCTGGTGGATGAAGCGGTGCACGTGACGGCCGATGGCCGGCATTTGCTGGTGATCCATGGCGACCAGTTCGACGTGATCACCCGGTATCACCGCTGGCTGGCGTTCCTCGGCGATTCGGCCTACGAGTTCACCCTCACGCTCAACCGCTGGCTGAACCACTGGCGGGCGCGTTATGGCTACGGCTACTGGTCGTTGTCGGCGTACCTCAAGCACAAGGTCAAGACGGCGGTCAGCTTTATCAGTGATTTTGAGGAAGCGATTGCCCATGAAGTGACCAAGCGCGAATTGCACGGCGTGGTGTGCGGGCATATTCACCATGCGGAGATTCGCAAGGTGGGCGAGGTGGATTACCTCAATTGCGGGGATTGGGTGGAGTCGTGCACGGCGCTGATCGAACACTGGGACGGGCATATCGAGTTGTATCGGTTGGCGGATGCCCAGGCGAAAGAGGCGCAGCTCAAAGCCGAAATGGTTGCGGGCTAAGCCTCAAACCCACAGACTCACTCGGTCTAAATGTGGGAGCGGGCTTGCTCGCGAATGCGGTGGGTCAGTCACCAGATAATTCGACTGACACACCGCATTCGCGAGCAAGCCCGCTCCCACATTTGGATCCGGTTTCTTCAGTTAGGTGTGGGAAACATCCGCGATGGCTTCGGCCAACAGCGTCAACCGCGTCGCATCAATCCCCGCCACGTTCGCACGCCCGGAATTGACCATATACACGCTGTGCTTCTCCCGCAGTTGCTTCACCTGTTCCGCACTCAACCCGGTATAGGAAAACATCCCGCGTTGAGCTGCGATATGCGCAAACCGCTCCGACAACCCATGGGGCGCCAGCGCCTCCACCAACCCGGAACGCAGCTGCGCAATCCGCGCCCGCATCCCTTCAACTTCGTCAGCCCAGCGCTTTTTCAGCTCAGCATCACCGAGAATGGTCGCCACGACTGCCGCACCATGATCCGGCGGCGTCGACCACAAGTTCCGCGCAGTAAACGCCAGTTGGCTGCGCACATCCGTCAGCTTCTCGGCGTTCGCGGCGCACACAATCAGCGCGCCTACACGGTCACTGTACAAGCCGAAGTTCTTCGAGCAGGAACTGGTGATCAACACTTCAGGCAGCTCAGCCGCAAACAGCCGTACCGCCCACGCATCCTGTTCCAGGCCATCGCCAAAACCTTGGTAGGCAAAGTCGATCAGCGGCATCAGCTCGCGCTCCTGCACGATCTTCAGCACCTGGCGCCAGTCATCCTGGGACAGGTCGAAGCCGGTCGGGTTGTGGCAGCAGGCGTGCAGCAGCACCACATCGCCCTTGGGTACCGTGGACAGCGTGGCCAGCATCGCCGCTACATCCAGGCGATTGTCGCTGCCCACATACGGGTAATGGCTGACCTTGAGCCCGGCCTTGGCGAAGATGGTTTCGTGAATCGGCCAGGTCGGGTTGCTCAGCCATACGCCACGGCCGGGCAGGCTGTGGGCGATAAAGTCGGCGCTCAGGCGCAGCGCGCCGGTGCCGCCAGGCGTCTGGGTGGCGCCGGCGCGGCGTTCACTCAGTAGCGGCGAACCAGCGCCCAGCACCAACTCACTGACCAGCGTGCCGAACGCGGCATTGCCATGGCCGCCGATGTAAGTCTTGGTGGTTTGTTGCTCCACCAGGCGCTGCTCGGCCAGTTTCACCGAATACGGGATCGGCGTCAGGCCCTGGTCGTCCTTGTACACGCCCACGCCGAGGTCGAACTTGTTCGGGCTCGGATCCTGGGCATACAGCTCCATCAGCCCGAGGATCGGGTCTCCGGGCACCCGGCCAATCGCGTCAAAATGCATTACTTTCGGCCCTCGGCATCCTTGGCCACTTCGTCGGTGCGCGCGGCCATGATGAAGTCGTTGCGGTGCAGGCCCTTGATGGAGTGGCTCCACCAGGTCACGGTGACTTTGCCCCATTCGGTGAGCAGGCCCGGGTGGTGGCCTTCAGCTTCGGAGATCACGCCCACGGCGTTGGTGAAGGCCAGGGCGAATTTGAAATTCTTGAACAGGAAGACCTTTTCCAGTTGCATCACGCCGTCGCGTACTTCGATGTTCCAGTCCGGGATCTGTTTGATCAGCACCGGCAACTCTTCGTCGCTGACTTGCGGGGCGTCGGCGCGGCAGGCTTCGCAGTGGGCTTGGTTCAAGGTGGTCATGTGGGGATTCCTGAAATCGAGTGTTTGGAAAACGGTCGTCAGTGGCGTCACCCTAAAGCAACGCGGGGCCAGGGAACAGACTCACCTGGCCCTGAAAGCCGCAGCTCAAGCCGCTTTTGGCTTGGGCGGAAACTTCGGTGCGTGCAGGCCCAGCTGCATCCCGCGTTCAACCATGCCCATGATGTCTTCCTGCGCCACTTCGAACAGGCGCTTGAGGTTGGGCAGGGCGAAGTACAGCGGTTGCAGGATGTCGATGCGATACGGCGTGCGCATCGCTTCCAGCGGGTCGAAGGCTTGATGCTCGGGTTCGTCCGAGAGGCAGTACACGGTCTCCTTGGGTGAAGACAGGATGCCGCCGCCGTAGATGCGCCGGCCTTCGGGCGTGTCCACCAGGCCGAACTCGATGGTCATCCAGTACAGGCGCGCCAGGTACACGCGCTGTTCCTTGGTGGCGGCCAGGCCGAGCTTGCCGTAGGTGTGGGTGAATTCCGCGAACCAGGGGTTGGTCAGCAGTGGGCAGTGGCCGAAGATCTCGTGAAAAATGTCCGGTTCCTGCAGGTAATCCAGCTCTTCACGGGTACGAATAAACGTCGCCACCGGAAACTGCTTGTTGGCGAGCAATTCGAAAAAGGTCTGGAAGGGGATCAGCGCCGGGACCCGGGCGACTTGCCAGCCGGTGGTCTCGGCCAGCACTTTGTTGACCTCCGCCAGTTGCGGAATGCGGTCATGGGGCAGGCCGAGCTTGTCGATGCCGTCCAGGTATTCCTGGCAGGCGCGGCCCTCGATCACTTTCAGCTGGCGCGTGATCAGGGTGTTCCACACCGCATGTTCTTCGGGCGGGTAGTCGATAAAACCGTTCGCGTCGGGCTCGCGGGCCACGTACTGCGTCTGCTTCATACTGCTCTCCTGCTAGGCATTCGTTCTTGTTATGTCCTGGGATGAGCCTATTGATACGCCGCCTGGTCAAGGAAACCATCCTCCTGCGCCACGCTTCCGTAGGAAAAGTTACCGGAATTCGTAAAGTTTTCGTTACGGATGAGGCGATTCGTTCTCCATGGGCGTATTTTGGGTGTGAATCGCCTCGCAGCTGTCACATAATCTTGACGATTATCTGCGTCCAGCGGCAAATAGACGCAGCGCCTCCACCTCTTCGGGCCTTCTCATGCGTATCAAAGTGCATTGCCAGAACCGCATCGGCATCCTGCGGGACATCCTCAACCTGCTGGTGGAGTACGGCGTCAACGTCGCCAAGGGCGAGGTCGGCGGCGAACACGGCAACGCCATCTACCTGTACTGCCCGAACCTGGTGAACCTTCAATTCCAGGCATTGCGCCCGCAGTTCGAAGCGATTGCCGGGGTATTTGGCGTCAAGCGGGTAGGGCTGATGCCCAGCGAGCGTCGGCATATGGAACTGAATGCGCTGCTGGGTGCGCTGGAGTTTCCGGTGCTGTCCATCGACATGGGCGGCTCCATCGTCGCCGCCAACCGTGCGGCGGCGCAGTTGCTCGGGGTGCGGGTGGATGAGGTGCCGGGCATTCCGTTGTCGCGTTATGCCGAAGACTTCGATTTGCCGGAACTGGTACGGGCCAGCAAATCGCGGATCAACGGCCTGCGGGTCAAGGTCAAGGGCGATGTGTTCCTGGCCGATATTGCCCCGCTGCAATCCTCTGAACATGACGACAGCGAAGCCATGGCCGGCGCGGTGCTGACCCTGCACCGCGCCGACCGCGTGGGTGAGCGTATCTACAATGTGCGCAAGCAGGAGCTGCGGGGCTTCGACAGCATTTTCCAAAGCTCCAAAGTCATGGCCGCCGTGGTGCGTGAAGCCCGGCGCATGGCGCCGTTGGATGCCCCTCTATTAATAGAAGGCGAAACCGGCACCGGTAAAGAGTTGCTGGCTCGCGCCTGTCACCTGGCCAGCCCGCGCGGGCAGTCGCCGTTGATGGCGCTTAATTGCGCCGGGTTGCCGGAGTCGATGGCTGAGACCGAGTTGTTTGGTTACGGGCCTGGCGCGTTTGAAGGGGCGAGGGCAGAAGGCAAGTTGGGGCTGTTGGAGCTGACGGCGGGCGGCACGTTGTTTCTCGACGGTGTCGGGGAAATGAGTGCGCGGTTGCAGGTGAAGTTGCTGCGCTTTCTGCAGGACGGCTGCTTTCGCCGGGTAGGCAGCGATGAAGAGGTGTACCTGGATGTGCGGGTGGTCTGCGCGACGCAGGTGGACCTTTCCGAACTGTGCGCCCGGGGCGAATTTCGCCAGGACCTTTACCATCGTCTCAATGTGCTCTCGCTGCATATCCCGCCGCTGCGCGAATGCCTCGATGGTTTGCCGCCGCTGGTGGAACACTTTCTGGATCAGGCCAGCCGGCAAATCGGCTGCCCCCTGCCCAAGCTGGCGCCGGCGGCGATGGATCGGCTCAGCCATTACCACTGGCCGGGGAATGTGCGGCAGTTGGAGAACGTGCTGTTCCAGGCGGTTTCGTTGTGTGAGGGCGGCACCGTCAAGGCCGAGCACATTCGCCTGCCGGACTATGGCGTGCGCCAGCCGCTAGGGGATTTCTCCCTGGAAGGCGGGTTGGAGGAGATCGTCGGACGCTTCGAGAAGGCGGTGCTGGAGCAATTGTATGCCGAGCATCCCAGCAGCCGTCTATTGGGCAAGCGGCTGGGCGTATCCCACACCACCATCGCCAACAAGTTGCGCGACTACGAAGTCGTCAAAGCCGAACGCGGTTAAACCTGTGGGAGCTGGCTTGCCTGCGATAGCGGTGGGTCAGCAAAACAAGTGGTAGCTGATACACCGCCATCGCAGGCAAGCCAGCTCCTACAGTTGATCTTTGTCGGTCTTGATACCTGTACTTGCCGTTAGCGGCATAAGTCCGCCGTTTTTTCGACTTTCCTCCAGCCGTCATTTGCGCAACTCAAACCGCAAACCCCCGCCCCGCCTGGACTTTTGCGCATTTGCAAAAGTTGGTTCGCAAATTGCTTAAGCCTCATCAGTACAGCGGTGGACGGCAAGCGTCCGTCAGAAAGAGGAAAGAGCGTGGATAAGTACCTTTACGTGGCAATGACCGGCGCCAGCCAGAATGCACTGGCGCAGAAGGCCCACGCCAACAACTTGGCGAACGTTTCCACCAATGGTTTTCAGCGTGACCTGGAACAGGCGCGTTCGATGCCGGTGTTCGGTGACAGCTTTCCGGCGCGGGCCTTTGCCTTGACCGAGCGCCCAGGCACGGACTTTTCCCCTGGCGCGATGATTGAAACCGGCCGTGACCTCGACGTGGCCGTCAGCGGCGATGGCTGGATGGCCGTGCAAACCCCGGATGGCGGTGAGTCCTATGTGCGCAGCGCCAGCATGAACGTCGATGCGTTGGGCGTGCTGCGGGCCGGCAACGGGATGCCGATCATGGGCAACGGTGGCCCGATTGCCGTGCCGCCCCAGCAGCAGATCGAAGTCGGCCAGGACGGCACCATCAGCATCCGCGCCATGGGCGAAGGCCCACGGGTGATGGCTGAAGTAGACCGGATCAAGCTGGTGCAGCCCGACCTCAAGAACATGACCAAGGGCCTCGACGGCACCATTCACACCAAGGATGGCCAGCCGGCGCAAGCCAATGCCAACGTCAAGCTGACGTCGGGCTTCCTGCAGGCGAGCAACGTGAACGCGGTTGAAGAAATGACGGCGGTACTGGCTTTGTCCAAGCAGTTCGAATTGCACATCAAGATGATGAACAGCGCCAAAGAAGACGACCAGGCCATGACCCGCGTCCTGGCAATGAGCTGATAGCAGCCACACACTAATTTTGTAGCGCGGCGCCATAAAACAGGCGCACGAAGGAGAAGAACATGCTTCCGGCTCTATACGTTGCCAAAACCGGTTTGTCCGCCCAGGACACCAACCTGACCACCATTTCCAACAACCTGGCCAACGTGTCGACCACGGGTTTCAAACGTGACCGCGCCGAGTTCCAGGACTTGCTCTATCAGATCAAGAAGCAGCCTGGCGCCCAGTCGACCCAGGACAGCGAATTGCCGTCGGGCCTGCAACTGGGTACCGGTGTGGCGATTGTTGGCACCCAGAAAAACTTCAGCGCCGGTAACTTGCAGCAAACCGGTCAGCCGCTGGACCTGGCAGTCAACGGCAAGGGCTTCTTCCAGATCCTGCAGCCGGACGGCACCACCACCTACACTCGCGACGGTACGTTCCACCTGGACGCCAACGGCCAGGTCGTGACGGCCAACGGCTTCGCGCTGGAGCCGGCGATTGTGGTGCCGAACAACGCCCAGACCTTCACCGTCGGCAACGACGGCACCGTGTCGATCACCGTGGCCGGCAACCCGGCCTCCCAGGTGATCGGCAACCTGCAAACCGCCGACTTCATCAACCCGGCCGGCCTGCAGGCGATTGGTAACAACCTGTTCCTGGAAACCGCGTCCAGCGGCGCGCCGCAAATCGGCACCCCGGGCCTCAACGGCTTTGGTACCACCCTGCAAAGCACCCTGGAAACATCCAACGTCAGCACCGTTGAAGAGATGGTCAACATGATCACCACTCAGCGCGCCTACGAGATGAACTCCAAGGTGATTTCCACCGCCGACCAGATGCTTTCGTTCGTAACGCAGAATCTGTAATCAAGTCTATGGGGCGTCCTTGAAGGCGCCTGCAACACCGTGAGGTATGGGTCATGAATCGCTATGTTTCTGTTTTGGCATTGAGTGGGATTGCTGTGCTCGCGGGCTGTGTCGCCCCGACGCCAAAGCCCAATGACCCGTACTATGCGCCGGTGCTGCCGCGCACGCCGCTGCCGGCTGCCGCCAACAATGGCTCGATCTACCAGGCCGGTTTCGAACAGAACCTGTACAGCGACCGCAAGGCGTTCCGGGTGGGTGACATCATCACCATCACGCTGAACGAGAAGACCCAGGCGAGCAAGAACGCCAACTCGCAGATCGGCAAGACCAGCAAGACCAGCATCGGCCTGACCTCGTTGTTTGGCGGTGGCCTCAATACCAACAACCCGGTAGGCAGCGGTGACTTGAGCCTCGACGCCGGCTACAGCGGCGACCGCGCCACCAACGGCAAAAGTGCGGCGGGGCAGGGCAACAGCCTGACCGGCTCGATCACCGTGACCGTGGCCGACGTGCTGCCCAACGGCATCATTGCCGTCCGTGGCGAGAAGTGGATGACCCTCAACACCGGTGACGAACTGGTGCGCATTGCGGGCATGGTTCGCGCCGACGATATCTCCACCGACAACACCGTGCCGTCGACACGGATTGCCGATGCACGCATCACCTACTCGGGTACGGGTTCGTTTGCTGACGCCAGTCAGCCGGGCTGGTTTGACCGTTTCTTCCTTAGCCCGCTGTTCCCTTTCTAGGTGATCACTTTGAACTTCAAACAGCTGATGGCTGCGATGTTGCTGCTGGCCCTGAGCGCAGGCGCCCAGGCTGAGCGCTTGAAAGACATCGCGAGCATTTCCGGCGTACGGTCCAACCAGTTGATCGGCTACGGCCTGGTGGTGGGGCTTAACGGCACCGGTGACCAGACCACCCAGACCCCGTTCACCCTGCAGACCTTCAACAATATGCTCTCGCAGTTCGGCATCAAGGTACCGCCGGGTTCGGGCAACGTGCAGTTGAAGAACGTTGCGGCGGTGTCCATCAGCGCTGACTTGCCGCCGTTCGCCAAGCCGGGGCAGGTGGTCGACATCACCGTCTCGTCCATGGGTAACTCGAAAAGCCTGCGGGGCGGCACCTTGCTGATGACCCCGCTCAAAGGTATCGACGGCAACGTCTACGCGATTGCCCAAGGCAACCTGGTGGTGGGCGGCTTTGACGCCGAAGGCCGTGACGGTTCGAAGATCACCGTCAACGTGCCGTCGGCCGGCCGGATTCCCGGCGGTGCCTCGGTGGAGCGCACCGTGCCCAGCGGCTTCAATCAGGGCAACAGCCTGACCCTGAACCTCAACCGTTCGGACTTCACCACCGCCAAGCGCGTGGTCGACAAGATCAATGAACTGCTCGGCCCGGGCGTGGCCCAGGCCATTGACGGCGGTTCGGTGCGTGTCACCGCACCGCTGGACCCAAGCCAGCGTGTTGACTACCTGTCTCTGCTGGAAAACCTTGAGGTTGACCCGGGCCAGGCGGTGGCGAAAGTCATCATCAATTCGCGGACCGGCACCATCGTGATCGGCCAGAACGTCAAGGTTTCGCCAGCGGCGGTGACCCACGGCAGCCTGACCGTGACCATCACCGAAGACCCGATCGTCAGCCAACCTGGCCCGCTGTCCAACGGCCAGACCGCCGTGGTACCCCGTTCGCGGGTGAATGCCCAGCAAGAAGCCAAGCCGATGTTCAAGTTCGGCCCTGGTACCACCCTGGACGAGATTGTCCGCGCGGTGAACCAGGTGGGCGCAGCGCCCGGCGACTTGATGGCGATCCTCGAAGCATTGAAACAGGCCGGCGCCTTGCAAGCCGACCTGATCGTGATCTGACGCCATGGCCATGGACATGCGCAAAAGCGGCCTGACCAGCACGGCGGACTCGGGTTCTTATTCCGACCTCAACCGGCTCAACCAGTTGAAGTTCGGCGACAAGAACAGCGACGGCAACATGCGCAAGGTCGCGCAGGAATTCGAGTCGCTGTTTCTCGGCGAGATGCTCAAGTCCATGCGCTCGGCCACCGAAGCCCTGGGCAAGGACAACCCGCTGAATACACCGGCGGCCAAGCAGTACCAGGAAATGTACGACCAGCAGTTGGCGGTCTCCCTGTCTCGCGAGGGCGGTGGTATTGGCCTGGCGGACGTGCTGCTGCGCCAGATGCAGAAGAACAAACCGGTGGACGCCCAGGCGGCCACCTTGCAAGGCCCGGCGGTTCCCGCGAAGAAGGTGGATGTGCCGACCGAAATTGCCGCCGGTACCAAAGCCGATGGCCCGCTGGGCCGCAGCAATGGTCAGCGGCCATTGTGGGCGTACCGCGTGGCGGTGCCTGAGGGCACCAGCTCCCACGCCAACGACATGGCGCTGATGAACCAGCGCCGCATCTCGTTGCCGAGCAAACTGACGGATCGCCTGCTGGCCGGCATCGTGCCGGGTGCCGAGGCCACCACCACCGCCAAAGCCGCGCCGCTACGTAACAGCGCCGCCGATGACGGTGTGGTCAACAGTTCCGCCCGAGGCCTTGCCGCACTGCCCCCTCACGGACAGATGCAGGTTTACGGTCGCGCTGTGGCTCAGCCGCCGCTGGCACCAGCGAAAAAAGCCTTCAGCTCGCAGGACGAATTTGTCGCCACCATGTTGCCAATGGCCAAGCAGGCCGCCGCACGGATTGGCATCGACCCACGCTACCTGGTGGCCCAGGCCGCTTTGGAAACCGGTTGGGGTAAATCGGTGATGCGTGCCACGGATGGCACCAGCAGCCACAACCTGTTCGGCATCAAGGCCGGCCAGAGTTGGCAGGGCGAACAGGCCCGGGCAATCACCAGCGAGTTTCGCGACGGGGCGATGGTCAAGGAGACGGCGCAGTTCCGTTCCTACAACTCCTACCAGGACAGCTTCCATGACCTGGTGACGTTGCTGCAAAGCAATGATCGCTATAAAGAAGTTGTGAAATCAGCCGACAACCCGGAACAGTTTGTGCGCGAGTTGCAAAAAGCCGGTTATGCAACCGACCCGGATTACGCCAGCAAGATTTCGCAGATCGCAAAAACGATGAACAGCTACCAGAACTACGCTGCCGCGGGCGCTTCCACTCATTTATAAGGTCTGAATCATGAGTTTGCTCAATATCGGGATGTCGGGGCTCAATGCCGCCCAAGGATCGTTGTCGGTCTTAAGTAACAACATCGCCAACGTCAACACCCCGGGATACTCGCGTCAGCAGACCACCCAGAACGCCAGTGCGTCGAATGCGTTCGGCGGTGTGTTCATCGGCACCGGTACGACCCTGGCGGATGTGCGCCGGGTGTACAACGACTTCCTGAACACTGCTTACCAGAACAGCACCGCCCTTAATAGCGACGCCAACGCCTACCTGGGCCAGGCCAGTGCGATCGACAAGACCCTGTCGGACAAGAGCACCGGCATGTCGGCCGTGCTCAGCGCCTTTTTCGCGGCAGCGCAGACTGCTGCGGCCACCCCCAGTGACGTGTCCGCCCGGCAATTGCTGGTGACCAGTGCCCAGACCTTGAGCAACCGGTTCAACGCGATTTCCTCGCAGTTGACCCAACAGAAAGAAAGCATCAACGGCCAGTTGAGCACCATGAGTGATCAGGTCAACAAGCTGACCTCCTCGATTGCGTCTTTGAACAAGCAAATTTCCCAGGTCCAGGGCTCGACGAGCAACGCGCCCGCCAACCTGCTGGATGCGCGCAACGAAGCGGTGCGCTCGCTCAATGAGCTGATCGGTGTCACGGCCACTGAAAAGGACGGCCAGGTCAACATCACCACCGGCACCGGGCAGTCGCTGGTAGACGGTGATGTCGCCAATACCATTTCCGCAGTGCCGAGCAAGAACGACAGCAGCCAGTACACCATCCAGATCAACATGGGCAGCACGTCCATGGACATCGGTTCGGTGGTCAGCGGCGGCAGCATTGGCGGCCTGATGCGTTATCGCAGTGATGTGCTGATGCCCGCGATCAATGACCTTGGCCGACTGGCCATCGTCACCGCCGATACCATCAACAACCAGTTGGGCCAGGGCCTGGACCTGAACGGTGATTTCGGCTCTTCGCTGTTCAGCGATATCAACAGTGCAGCGGCCATCTCCCAGCGTAGCCAGGGGACCGCGGGCAATAGCGCTGGCTCCGGCAACCTGAATGTGTCGATTGCCGACAGCAGCAAGCTGACGACCTACGACTACAAGGTCACGTTCACCAGCGGCAACCTGTACAACGTGGTGCGTTCCGACGGCAAAGCCATGGGCTCGTTCGATACCGCTACCACGCCGCCGCCGGTGATTGACGGTTTCACCCTGGCGCTGGATGGCAAAGGGCCGATGGCGGCGGGTGACAGCTTCAAGGTCAGCCCCACCAGCAATGGCGCCAGCGGGATCGGCGTCGACCTGACGGACCCGAATAAACTCGCGTTCGCCGGCCCATTGGCGGGTGTTGCCGGCAAGAACACCGGCACCGGCACGTTCACGCCGCCGCAGTTGACGGTGCCGCTGGATATTCACGGCGGTGCCGATACCGCCCAATTGCGCACCGGGATCGAAAACTCGATGCCAGTGAAAATGGTATTCGGCGACAAGGCCGCGGACGGCACCCAGCCGTACACCGTCACCGACGCCCAAGGCTTCAAGATCGGCACCGGCAGCATCATTCCGGGCCAGGGCAACAAGATCACCATCAATGTGCCGATGCGCGATGCCAGCGGCGCCGTGATCACCGGCAAGAGCTTCAGTTTTGATACCACCGTTGGCGGCTCGCCGGCCAATAACGACAGCACCACCTTCTCCTTCAACAGTGGCGCCACCTCCGACGGCCGCAACGCCCAGTCGCTGCTGGCGCTGCAAACCAAGGCAACCGTCGGCGTGACGGACGGCAACGGGGGCGTGAGCCTGGTCAGTGCCAACAGCCGCCTGGTGTCCCAAGTGGGCTCCAAGGCCGCCCAGGCCAATACCGACAGTACCGCGACGGGCGCGCTGCTGACGGCGAACAAGGCGGCTGCCAACTCGGTGTCCCAGGTCAACCTGGATGAAGAGGCGGGCGACATGATCAAGTTCCAGCAGTACTACACCGCGTCGTCGCAGATCATCAAGGCGGCGCAGGAAACCTTCAGCACACTGATCAACGCACTTTAAGGGAGTCTGGGACGATGCGTATTTCTACACAGCAGTATTTCGACACCAGCTCCGCCAAATACCAGGACAACTATTCCGGTGTGGTGAAGGCCCAGGACCAGGCGAGTTCCGGGGTTCGAGTGCAGACCGCTTCCGATGACCCGGTGGCCGCTGCCCAGCTGCTGATGTTGCAGCAGCAGAAAGACATGTTGGGGCAATACAACACCAACATCACCACCCTGCAAAACTCCCTGACCAACGAAGAAAGCGTGCTGCAGAGCATCAATACCGCGTTGCAGACAGCCCAGGGCTTGGCGCAGCAGGCCGGTAACATCGGCAAGAGCGATGACGATCGCAAGGCGATTGCCGCCCAGGTCGGCGCGCTTGAGGACCAGGTGCTGGGCTTGCTCAACTCCAAGGACTCCAGCGGCAACTACATGTTCTCCGGTGCCAAGACCGATACGCCGCCGTACACCCGCAATAATGACGGCACCTACACCTATCAGGGTGACGAGACGCCCCTGAGCCTGCAGATTTCGAACAACCTCTCGATCTCCATGGGCGATACCGGCAAGGCTTTGCTTGAAAGCTCGTCCAACACCGGTCGCACCCAGGCAACGTTGCTGCCGCCTGCCGTGAACGACGGCACGGTGGGGATCTCGGCGGGCCTGATCACGTCGAGCACGAAGTTTGCCAACAGCTTTTCCGATGGCCAGCCGTACAAGCTGACCTTCGCCAGCAGCACCCAATACAGCGTGACTGACAAGGACGGCAACGACGTCACGTCGGAGATCACTGGCAACGGTACGTTTGACTCCACCAAGGAAGGCTCCTCCAGCGTTAGCCTGCGGGGCGTCACCTTCGACATCCGGTTGAACCTGGGCAAGGACGTTGCGCCCGGCGCGGCGTCCGATGCGCTGGTGGCAGGCAAGGAATTCTCCCTGGCAACCAAGCCCGACAGCTTCAGTATCTCGCGTACGGCAAGCAATCCGTCCACCGCGCAACTGACTGGCGGCAGCGTCACGGACCAGGCGGCTTATACCAGCACCTTTCCCAACTCGGGGGCGGTCATCAAGTTCACCAGCGGCACCGATTACCAGGTGTTCGCCCAGCCGTATAGCGCCGACAGCAAGGCCATTGCCAGCGGCACCATGGCCGCCGGCGCGACGTCGATCACCACGGTCGGCCTGACCTTTGGCGTGAGTGGCACGCCAGGCGCCGGTGATCAGTTCTCGGTCGGCGCCACCAGCAACAAGAACATGAATGCCCTGGATACCCTCAGCCAATTGCGCAAGGCCCTGGAAACCCCGGCAGACGGCAATCCGGTTGCCTTGAATAACCTCAAGGACGTGGTCGCCACGAGCATTGGCAACCTGGGTAATGCTTCGGCGCAGATCGATCAGGTACGCGGCTCCATTGGTGCGCGGCAGAACGCCATGGATATCCAGAGCACGGAAAACACCAGCCTGGGCCTGGCCAACACGTCCACCATGTCGTCCCTGGCCAACGTTGATATGGGGCAAGCGGCAATTGACCTGACCTTGCAGCAGACCATGCTGCAGGCCTCGCAACTGGCGTTCGTGAAAATCTCCCAGCTGAGCCTGTTCAGCAAGATGTGATTCGGCGGCTGTAAACTTGCGGCTCACCCTGGAAACGGGGTGAGCCGTTGTCGTTTCTGGCGTTTGTATGTCCCCGTGTTTCGCACAAAGCGCAGAAAATTGAGTGACCTGTGAGTCATAAAGCGCATCTTCACTGTATCGTGTGAAAAGGATAGGTCGTCGCCAGGTCTCCGCGAGGGCCTGCCGCCAGGGTTAAAGGCGGTTTTCGGCGAGTTTTTTGCGGGGTTATCCCCATTATTGTCAGCACCCGGCGATGTGTTCCGCGGGGTGTTCTCCAGCTATTTAGTATTGGGAAGCCACAATGATTGGCATAAAAAGCATCGCCAGTTACGTGCCGGCAGACGGGATCGATAACTACGCCCAGGGTGCCAAATTCGCCAAGGATGAAGAGTTCATCATTGGCAAGATCGGTTCGGCGTTCCTGCCGCGCAAGGATGCTGCACAGGAAACCTCCGATCTGTGCGTCGAGGCGGTCAACGCCTTGTTTGCCAACAACCCGGATTTGAAGCGCGAATCCATTGATGTGCTGATCGTCGTCACCCAGAACGGCGACGAAGAGGGTTTGCCTCACACCGCCGCCATCGTCCAGGACAAGTTGGGCCTGACGACGAACGTGGCGGCCTTTGATATTTCCCTGGGCTGCTCGGGTTATGTCTACGGCATCTATGCGATGAAGGGCTTCATGGAAGCCACTGGCCTGAAAAACGGCCTATTGGTCACCGCCGATCCGTACTCGAAGATCGTCGACCCGGAAGACCGCAACACCACCATGCTGTTTGGTGATGCCGCGACGGCCACCTGGATGGGCGAAGACGCGCCCTGGCAGTTGGGCAAGGCCAAGTTCGGTACTGACGGTTCGGGTGCGCCGCACTTGAAGGTCAGTGATGGCGTGTTCTTCATGAATGGCCGCCAGGTATTCAACTTCGCCTTGCTCAAGGTTCCGGCGCATTTGCATGAGCTGCTCAACGAATCGGACCTCAAGGCTGACGAGATTGATGCGTTCTGCATCCACCAGGGCAGTGCGGCGATTGTCGACGCCGTGGCCCGGCGTTTTGAAGATGCACCGGTGGACAAGTTCATCAAGGACATGGTCGAGACCGGCAACACCGTGTCCTCGAGCATTCCGCTGCTGCTGGAAAAACACATGCTCGACTCCACCTGGAAGCGCGTCGCCATCAGTGGTTTTGGCGTAGGCCTGTCCTGGGGCTCGGCGATTTTGCATCGCCCTTGATGCCTTAAAGGCGCTGCACAAAAAAACGCCCATGATCGAAAGATCATGGGCGTTTTTTATTTGGCGCCAAAAAGCCAGCAATTGCGGGGGTTTGAGCTATCGTAAATGCTTGAATTACAAGGGGTGGCATCGTGCTAGTAAAAAAAATCAAAAAAGTCCTCAAGCAACCTGCTTTCACGACGATAACTATTACGAAGGTTCTCTAGGCCACACCCGGCGGTTGCCAGGGCCGGAAGCCGCAGTAAACAACCCACGAGGATTTCGTCATGGCTTTAACAGTAAACACTAACCTTGCTTCGTTGAACGTTCAGAACAACCTGAACAAGGCTTCCGGCGCCCTGCAAACTTCCATGCAGCGTCTGTCCTCTGGCCTGCGTATCAACAGCGCCAAAGACGATGCGGCCGGCCTGCAAATCTCCAACCGTCTGACCAGCCAGATCAACGGCCTGGGCGTTGCAATCAAAAACGCCAACGACGGCAGCTCGATTGCTCAAACCGCTGAAGGCGCCATGCAGCAGTCCACCAACATCCTGCAAAGCATGCGTACCCTGGCTCTGCAATCCGCCAACGGCTCGCCAAGCGCTGAAGACCGTAAGTCGAACAACGCTCAGTACGCTGCTCTGACCGCTGAATTGACCCGTATCGCTACCACCACGACTTTCGGTGGCAAGAACCTGCTGGACGGTTCTTTCGGTACTACTTCGTTCCAGGTCGGCGCCAACGCCAACCAGACCATCGACATGAGCATCGGTAACGTTGCAGCCAACAACATTGGTTCGCAGCAGCTGAAGTCGATTGTTCAGGCTCCAAGCGCCACCGGTGCTGTGGGTGGTCCGCTGACCGTGACCGGTAGCGGCCAGGCAAATACTCTGACTATCGCTCCAGGCGCGTCTGCCAAAGCTATCGCTGCTCAGATGAATGGTGCAGTCGGTGGCCTGAGCGCATCTGCCAGCACAACCGTCAAGTTCACTGTTGACGCGACGGCCATTTCTACTGGCACGCCAACCAATGCCAACTTCAAGCTGCAAGTTGGCACCGGCGCAGCGGTGCAGTTCACCGGTGTGACCAGCACTTCCGACCTGGCTGACCAACTGAAGTCCAACGCTGCCAAACTGGGCATCAGCGTTAACTACGATTCGTCGACCAATAGCCTGTCGGTCAAGTCCGACACCGGTGAAAACCTGACCTTCAGCGCTGCCGATGCTACCGCTCAGGCCGGCATCAAGGTTGCCTCCCTGGGCGGCGACGGTGCCACCTACAGCGCCGATGTTGCGCTGAACGCAACCACCCTGCAGGCAAATGGTGCTGTATCCCTGAACTCCAGCTCCAGCTACTCGCTGAGCGGCGCAGGTGCTACTGGTGTGTTCTCGGCAGGTACCACTGCCAACTCTGCCAAAACCACCGTCAACAACACCGACGTTACCACCGCTGCCAACGCGCAAAACGCGATCGACGTGATCACTCAAGCGATCTCCGACATCGACTCCCAGCGTGCCGGTCTCGGTGCTGTACAAAACCGTTTCGACAACACCGTTGCCAACCTGCAGAGCATCTCGGACAACTCCAGCGCCGCTCGCGGTCAGATCCAGGACGTTGACTACGCTGCTGAAACTGCTCAGTTGACCAAGCAACAAACCCTGCAACAGGCTTCCACTGCGATCCTGTCCCAGGCCAACCAACTGCCATCCGCTGTACTGAAGCTGCTTCAGTAATAGCCAACGGTAGATGACTGACGGAAGGGCGCGTTTACGTGCCCTTTTGTCTTTTGCGTGATGAGGAGATTGGACATGGACATGAGCGTCAAGTTGAACCTGTCTTATCCTGCTGCCCCAACGCCGCAGAGTGCGCCTGCCCCTGTGACTGCCGACTCGCAGACTCCCAAGGTCGATGCGACGGTCGCAGCAGTAAAGCCCAAGCAGGAAACGAAACCGGACGACCTGGAAAAGGCCGTCAACGATATTCGCAAATTCGTCCAGGCTGCCCAGCGCAACCTGGATTTTTCCATTGATGACTCCACCCATCAGGTGGTGGTCAAGGTCATTGCGACCGACAGTGGCGAGGTCATTCGTCAGATCCCGTCGGAAACCGCATTGAAACTTGCACAAAGCCTTCACGACGCCAGCAATGTGTTGTTTGACGCTAAAGTCTGAGCTGGCATGAATTTTGTTGCTGTAGCTGCTTGAGGCGCCGTCCGTCAAGAAAGCGCCAGCCCCGTATCAGGAGAAACATCATGGGTGATATATCCGTCAGCGGCCCGGTAACGGGCATTGATACCCAGTCTATCGTTACGGCCTTGGTGAACGCTGAGCAGGCGCCCAAGCAGTCGCAGATCAACAAGCAGTCGCAGACGCAGACCGCCCAGTTGTCCTCGATCGGCAAGATTCAAGCGGCTCTGGATGCGTTCCGCGGCGCTATGGACAATATGGCCAAGGACGCCAGTATCGGCGGCCTGACGGCGGCGACCTCGGATGCCAACGTGTCCACTGTTACCTTGGGTTCCGGCGCTTCGGCGGGGAGCTATCTGTTGGTGGTCAATCAATTGGCGACCGCCTCGAAAATTGCTACCCAGAACTTCCCGGGTGGGGCGAAGAGCGTCGTCAATAGCGGTTCTACGGCGACGACCCTGGAGATCTCCCAGTCAGGTCAGAGTTATGGGGTGAGCGTTCCTCCTGGCGCAACGTTGCAGCAGGTGCGTGACTCGATCAACGCGCAGTACAGCAGCGCTGGCCTGAGTGCCAACATCCTGACCGACTCCACCGGTTCCCGTCTGGTCGTAACGTCGACCAATACCGGCGCCGGTACAGACATTACCCTTGGTGGTAACACCGGACTGGAAGCCGGCACTACAGTTGTCGGCGGCCCGCCGGTGAATGCGAAATACACCATTGACGGTACCCCCCAAGAATCCAAGAGCAATACCCTGACCGAAGCAATCAGTGGCGTGTCTATCAAGCTGACCGCCGTATCGCCACTGCCCTCAGGTGTCACCGACCCTGATGCTGCACGAGTCGCCTCGACCATTACGGTCACCCGCAGTAACGACACCCTGAAGAGTTCGGTAAAGGGGTTTGTCGATACCTATAACGCCTTGATGACAGCGATCGGCACTGAGACCAAAGTCACCACTAACGCGGATGGTTCTACCACGCCTTCTGCGCTGACGGGCGATGCCACGATGCGTTCTTTGCAGTCGGCCCTGCGTAACGAGCTGAACGCATTGGGGGGCTCGGGTACGTTGAAGTCCCTGGCTCAGTTTGGTGTAAACACTGACCAGACAACCGGCAAGTTGAGCATTGATGACAAGGTGTTTGGTGCGGCGATTGCTAGCAACCCCACTGACATCGGCGGCATTTTCAACGGCGACAAAGGCCTGCTTGCGCGTATGAAAACGGCGACTGACAGCTACGCGTTGAGCGGTACCGGGGTTCTGGCCTCGCGTTCCACGACGCTGACGGCGAACATCAAGGACCTGCAAGTCCAGCAGGACAGCCTGACCGCGCGCATGGCTGCACTCAAGACGAGCCTGACTGCCAAGTACACTACGATGAACAGCCTGGTGGCACAGCTCACCGCTCAACGATCGAGCGTAATGACTACGCTCAATGCGCTGAACAATCCCAAGACCGATTGATCCTCAATGAAGCCGCCCGGTGAAGTGAAAACCTTCACCGGGCGCACCTTCAGCAGACCGCCGGCTTAAAGTTTTTTGCGACACCGTCGACATAATAGTCAGAGCCCATTCTTTTTAGCTGTTGCCTGTCACGAGGTAGAAACATGAATCCCATGAGAGCCCTTCGCCAATACCAGAAGGTCAATTCCCATGCCCAGGTCTCCGAGGCCAGCCCGCACCGTCTGGTTCAGATGTTGATGGAAGGCGCGCTGGACCGCATGGCCCAGGCCAAGGGCGCCATGGCTCGTGGTGACATCGCGCAAAAAGGCCTGTTGCTGGGCAAGGCGATCGATATCCTGATTGGTCTACGTGACGGCCTGAACCCGGAAAAAACCGACGATCCGGCCGCCTTGCAGCAATTGGATAACCTGTACGCCTACATGACTACGCGTTTGCTTGAAGCCAATACCAAGAACGATGTCGAGATGATCGACGAAGTGGCAGGCTTGATGATTACGCTCAAGGAAGGCTGGGACGGTATTGCAACACTGTAGGCCTGCTGGCCTGAGGAAGATGTCATGAGTCACGCCCTGCAACGGATTGACGAAACCCGCGAAGCCTTGATGGACGCATTGGTCGCCCGCAACTGGGACGCCATTGGCGAGCTGGACCTGGGGTGCCGTGCGGTAATTGATGAGGCGCTGAGCAATGCGCCGGTGGACGAGGATGCCCTGCGGGAGAAACTGGAGAGTTTGCTGGCGGTTTATCAGCAGCTGCTTGAGGTGACAACCGGAGAGCGCCAAGCGATATTCGAGGAGATGTCGCAGATCAACCGAGCGGAAAGTGCGTCAAAGGTTTACCATCTGTTCGGCTGAAGGCTCAGTTAATCCGAACAAGGCGCGTCATAAATTTGACTGTGCACATATTTTTGACTTAACTAGTGCTATTTTCAGACGTCAGAAAGCTGTAGCGCAGAAAACGCCTACAGCTATCTAGATTGCCCCAACTCGAGGGCATTAAGTTTTACTAGGGAAGTTGCTATTGCATGTGGCGTGAAACCAAAATTCTGCTGATCGATGACGATAGCGTTCGGCGCCGCGATCTGGCGGTGATCCTGAATTTTCTTGGCGAAGAAAATCTACCCTGCGGCAGCCATGATTGGCAGCAGGCGGTCAGCTCTTTGTCGTCGAGTCGTGAAGTCATCTGCGTGCTGATCGGTACGGTTAGCGCTCCCGGCTCCGTTCTGGGCTTGTTAAAGACACTGTCAACCTGGGATGAGTTCCTTCCGGTGTTGCTAATGGGCGATATTTCTTCTGTCGACCTGCCGGAAGACCAGCGCCGTCGTGTCCTTTCCACCCTCGAAATGCCTCCCAGCTACAGCAAATTGCTCGACTCCCTGCACCGTGCCCAGGTCTACCGCGAGATGTACGACCAGGCCCGCGAGCGCGGCCGTCACCGCGAACCCAACCTGTTCCGCAGCCTCGTCGGCACCAGCCGTGCGATCCAGCACGTGCGCCAGATGATGCAGCAAGTCGCCGACACCGATGCCAGCGTGCTGATCCTCGGCGAGTCCGGCACCGGCAAGGAAGTGGTCGCGCGCAACCTGCATTACCACTCCAAGCGCCGCGACGGGCCATTTGTGCCGGTCAACTGCGGAGCGATTCCCGCAGAGTTGCTGGAAAGCGAACTGTTCGGCCACGAGAAGGGCGCCTTTACCGGGGCGATCACCAGCCGTGCCGGGCGTTTTGAGCTGGCCAACGGCGGTACCCTGTTCCTCGACGAAATCGGCGACATGCCGCTGCCGATGCAGGTCAAGCTGCTGCGGGTCCTGCAGGAGCGCACCTTCGAGCGCGTGGGCAGCAACAAGACCCAAAGCGTCGACGTGCGCATCATCGCCGCCACCCACAAAAACCTCGAAAGCATGATCGAGGTTGGCAGCTTCCGCGAAGACCTGTACTACCGCCTCAATGTATTCCCGATCGAAATGGCGCCCCTGCGCGAGCGCGTCGAAGACATCCCGCTGCTGATGAACGAACTGATCTCGCGCATGGAACACGAAAAGCGAGGTTCGATCCGTTTCAACTCGGCGGCGATCATGTCCCTGTGCCGCCACGGCTGGCCGGGCAACGTCCGCGAGCTGGCCAACCTGGTGGAGCGCATGGCGATCATGCACCCGTACGGGGTGATCGGCGTGGTCGAACTGCCGAAGAAATTCCGCTACGTCGACGATGAAGACGAGCAGTTGGTAGACAGCCTGCGCAGCGACCTGGAAGAGCGCGTGGCCATCAACGGCCATACGCCGGACCTCGGTTCCACCGCCATGCTGCCGCCGGAAGGCCTGGACTTGAAAGACTACCTCGGTAGCCTTGAACAAGGCCTGATCCAACAGGCCCTCGACGACGCCAACGGCATCGTCGCCCGTGCCGCCGAACGCCTGCGCATCCGCCGCACCACCCTGGTGGAGAAGATGCGCAAGTACGGCATGAGCCGCAAAGAAGGTGATGAACAGGCGGATGATTGACGCCTGTTTTTCAAGCCGCTGATTAATCAGCGGTTTTTTTTCGGCACGGGTATTGCTACAGCACTCGCAACGTTCCGTTTAACTGACGGTCAGCCAAGCGAGAGAGCATGATGCCCCACGCCGCCCAACTATCTTCGGTCCCTGACATTCAGGGGCCTGCCCCCTCCGTAGAGCAGATCAGCCGCCTTGGGCTTGAACAGGCATTTTCCCTGTTCAACCAGATGTCGAGCCAGTTGACTGACTCCTACAGCCTGTTGGAAGCGCGGGTTTCCGAGCTTAAAGGCGAGTTGGCGGTGGTCAGTGCCCAGCGCATGGAAGAGCTGGCCGAGAAAGAGCGCCTGGCCAACCGCCTGCAAAATCTCCTCGACCTGTTGCCCGGTGGCGTGATCGTCATCGACGACCAAGGCCGCGTGCGCGAAGCCAACCCGGCCGCCTGCGACATGCTGGGCCTGCCGCTGGAAGGCGAGCTGTGGCGCGAGGTCATCACCCGCTGCTTCGCGCCGCGGGAAGACGACGGCCACGAAATCTCTCTCAAGGACGGCCGCCGCTTGTCCATCGCCACCCGTTCCCTGGACGCCGAGCCCGGCCAGTTGGTGTTGCTCAACGACCTGACTGAAACCCGCCACCTGCAAGACCAGTTGGCACGCCACGAGCGCCTGTCGTCCCTGGGGCGGATGGTTGCTTCCCTGGCCCATCAGATTCGTACGCCGTTGTCCGCTGCGCTGATTTACGCCAGTCATTTGACTGATGAGCAGTTGCCGGCAGCCACTCACCAGCGTTTTGCCGGTCGCTTGAAGGAGCGTTTGCACGAGCTGGAGCATCAAGTGCGCGACATGCTGGTGTTTGCCCGCGGCGAATTGCCGCTGACCGATCGCGTCACCCCGGCCGTATTGATGCAGTCCCTGCAAGCCGCCGCCGCCACCCACATCCAGGAAGCGTCAGTCCGTTGGCAGTGCGACAGCCATCACGGCGAGTTGCTGTGCAACCGCGACACGCTGGTAGGCGCGCTGCTCAACCTGATCGAAAACGCGACGCAGGCCAGCGGCCCCGGGGCGCGGCTCAAGGTTCACCTGTACAACCGTGGCGACACCCTGCGCCTGAGCATCAGCGACAGTGGCAGCGGGATTGACCCGGTGGTGCTGCAACGCCTCGGCGAACCTTTTTTCACCACCAAAACCAACGGTACCGGCCTGGGCCTGACCGTGGTCAAGGCAGTCGCCCGTGCCCATCAGGGAGAATTGCAGCTGCATTCCCGGTTGGGTCGCGGCACGTGCGCGTTGATCACGCTGCCGCTGTTTTCATGCGCCGTCAGCGCGGAGTAAAAGGTCATGGCTATCAAGGTTTTATTGGTTGAAGACGATCGCGCCCTGCGTGAAGCATTGGCTGACACGCTGTTGCTGGCGGGCCATGACTACCGGGCGGTGGGGTCTGCCGAAGAAGCCTTGGAGGCAGTGGAGCAGGAGTCCTTCAGCCTGGTGGTCAGCGACGTGAACATGCCGGGTATGGACGGCCACCAGTTACTCGGGCTGTTGCGCGCGCGCCAGCCGCAGTTGCCGGTGCTGTTGATGACCGCCCACGGTGCGGTGGAGCGCGCCGTCGACGCCATGCGCCAGGGCGCTGCGGATTACCTGGTCAAACCTTTCGAGCCCAAAGCCTTGATCGAGCTGGTCGCGCGCCATGCCCTCGGCACTCTGGGCGCCGCCGACGGCGAAGGCCCGATTGCCTTCGAGCCGGCCAGTGCGCAATTGCTGGAACTGGCGGCCCGGGTCGCCCGCAGCGACTCCACCGTGTTGATCTCCGGCGAGTCCGGCACCGGCAAGGAGGTGCTGGCGCGCTATATCCACCAGCAGTCCCATCGTGCCAGCCAGCCGTTCATTGCGATCAACTGCGCGGCCATTCCCGACAACATGCTCGAAGCCACCTTGTTCGGCCATGAGAAAGGCTCGTTCACCGGCGCCATCGCCGCCCAGGCCGGCAAGTTTGAACAGGCCGACGGCGGCACCATCCTGCTCGACGAAATCTCCGAAATGCCCCTTGGCCTGCAAGCCAAATTGCTGCGGGTATTGCAGGAGCGCGAAGTGGAGCGGGTGGGCGCACGCAAGCCGATCCAACTGGACATCCGTGTGGTTGCCACCACCAACCGCGACCTGGCGGGCGAAGTGGCGGCGGGGCGCTTCCGTGAGGATTTGTTCTACCGTCTCTCGGTGTTCCCGTTGGCCTGGCGCCCGTTGCGCGAGCGCCCGGCAGACATCATTCCGCTGGCCGAGCGCCTGCTGAGCAAGCACGTCAATAAAATGAAGCATGCCCAGGCGCGCCTGTCGGCCGACGCCCAGGCCTGCCTGATCAGCTACCCATGGCCCGGCAACGTGCGGGAACTGGACAATGCCATCCAGCGTGCGTTGATTTTGCAGCAGGGCGGCTTGATCCAGCCCCAGGACTTCTGCCTGGCCATGGGCACCGGCGCCGCGCCGTTGCCGAGCCTGGCGGCCGCGCCACAGATCGAAGCTGCGCCTGCCGAGTCGGCCGGTGCCTTGGGCGACGACCTGCGCCGCCGCGAATTCCAGATGATCATCGACACCTTGCGCTCCGAGCGCGGCCGCCGCAAAGAAGCCGCCGAGCGCCTGGGCATCAGCCCGCGCACCTTGCGCTACAAGCTGGCGCAGATGCGCGATGCCGGGATGGATGTGGAAGCCTACCTCTACGCCACCTGAAAACTCTCAAAGCCGACAGGGTCAGTCGCCTTTTCTTACGAATTGCCACGGAGCTGGCACCCTTGTTGCTACCACCCCTGTAAGCGCTGTGTAGTGTCAAAAAATTGCGGGTCGTCGGAGAGAGAAGGTCATGAGCCAAGGTGTTGAGTTCAATCGGTTGATGTTGGATATGCGGTCCATGCAAATGGATGCCATGGCCCAACCGAAATCCGCCGCGCAAGCCGCGCCGGAATTGGGCCAGAGCAGCTTTGCCGACATGCTCGGCCAGGCCATCAACAAGGTCAGCGATACCCAGCAGGCATCCAGTCAGTTGGCGACCGCCTTCGAGATCGGCAAAAGCGGCGTGGACCTCACCGACGTGATGGTCGCCTCGCAGAAAGCCAGCGTTTCATTCCAGGCCTTGACCCAGGTGCGCAACAAGCTGGTTCAAGCCTATCAAGACATCATGCAGATGCCGGTTTAAGGACGATTTGAGTCATGGCAGAAGCAGTCGTGGATAACGCACCCGCCAAGGCAGACGGCAAGCCGCCGCTGTTCGGCCTGTCGTTCCTGGAAAACCTCTCCGAGATGACCATGCTGCGTCAGGTGGGCCTGATGGTCGGCCTGGCTGCCAGCGTGGCGATTGGTTTTGCCGTGGTGCTGTGGTCCCAGCAACCGGATTACCGCCCGCTGTACGGCAGCCTGGCGGGCATGGATTCCAAGCAGATCATGGAAACCCTGGCGGCGGCAGACATCGCCTACACCGTCGAACCGAATTCCGGCGCCCTGTTGGTCAAGGCCGACGATGTGGCCCGTGCACGGATGAAACTGGCGGCAGCCGGCGTCACCCCGTCCGACGCCAACATCGGTTTTGAAATCCTCGACAAGGACCAGGGCCTGGGTACCAGCCAGTTCATGGAAGCCACCCGCTACCGTCGTGGCCTGGAAGGCGAACTGGCGCGCACCATTTCTGCGTTGAACAACGTCAAGGGCGCCCGCGTGCACCTGGCGATTCCGAAAAGCTCGGTGTTTGTGCGCGATGAGCGCAAGCCCAGCGCTTCGGTACTGGTCGAATTGTTTGCTGGCCGCTCCCTGGAGCCTGGCCAGGTGTTGGCGATCATCAACCTGGTGGCCACCAGCGTTCCCGAATTGAGCAAGTCGCAAATCACCGTGGTCGACCAGAAGGGCAACCTGCTGTCGGACCTCGCGGAAAACTCTTCGCTGACCATGGCTGGCAAGCAGTTCGACTACAGCCGTCGCATGGAAAGCATGCTGACCCAGCGCGTGCACAACATTCTGCAACCGGTGTTGGGCAATGATCGCTACAAGGCGGAAGTGTCTGCCGACGTGGACTTCAGCGCCGTCGAATCCACCTCCGAGCAGTTCAATCCGGACCAGCCGGCCCTGCGCAGCGAGCAATCGACCACCGAACAACGTACCGCCAGCAATGGCCCGCAAGGCGTGCCGGGTGCCCTGAGCAACCAGCCGCCAACCCCGGCCACCGCTCCGCAAACCACCGGTGGCGCTGCTGCTACCGCAGGCGCGGTGCAACCTGGCCAGCCGCTGCTGGACGCCAACGGTCAGCAGATCATGGACCCGGCCACCGGCCAGCCAATGCTCGCGCCGTACCCGGCCGACAAGCGCAACCAGTCCACCAAGAACTTCGAGCTCGACCGCTCCATCAGCCACACCAAGCAGCAGCAGGGCCGGATCAACCGCCTGTCGGTGTCGGTGGTCGTGGATGATCAGGTCAAGATCAACGCTGCCGACGGCGCCGTCACCCGTGCCCCGTGGAGCGCCGACGAATTGGCGCGCTTCACCCGCCTGGTGCAGGACGCGGTGGGCTTCGATGCCAGCCGTGGCGACAGCGTCAGCGTAATCAACATGCCGTTTTCCGCCGAGCGGGGCGAGGTGATTGCCGAGGCAGCGTTCTATACTCAGCCGTGGTTCTGGGACATCGTCAAGCAAGTGCTGGGTGTGTTGTTCATCCTGGTGCTGGTGTTCGGCGTGCTGCGTCCGGTGCTCAACAACATTACCGGTCACGGCAAAAAACAACTGGCCCTGGCCGGTGGCGACGTCGAGTTGGGTGGCATGGGCGGCCTGGATGGCGAACTGGCCAACGACCGCGTGAGCCTCGGTGGCCCGCAAAGCATTCTGTTGCCGAGCCCGAGCGAGGGTTATGACGCTCAGTTGAACGCAATCAAGAGCCTGGTGGCCGAAGACCCGGGTCGTGTGGCCCAGGTCGTGAAAGAGTGGATTAACGCAGATGAGTGATAGCCGAGCTGCAGTAGCCAAACTCTCCCGGGTCGACAAAGCCGCCGTGCTGTTGCTGTCCCTCGGAGAAACCGACGCCGCCCAAGTGCTGCGCCACATGGGGCCCAAAGAGGTTCAGCGTGTCGGCGTGGCCATGGCGCAAATGCGCAATGTGCACCGCGAGCAAGTCGAGCAGGTGATGAGCGAGTTCGTCGAGATCGTCGGCGACCAGACCAGCCTGGGCGTCGGCTCCGACAGCTACATTCGCAAGATGCTCACCTCGGCCCTGGGCGAAGACAAGGCCAACGGCCTGATCGACCGCATCCTGCTGGGTGGCAACACCAGCGGCCTCGACAGCCTGAAGTGGATGGAACCGCGGGCCGTGGCCGACGTGATCCGCTACGAACACCCGCAGATCCAGGCAATCGTGGTGGCGTATCTCGACCCCGACCAGGCCGGCGAAGTGCTCGGCCATTTCGACCACAAGGTGCGCCTGGACATCATCCTGCGCGTCTCGTCGTTGAACACCGTACAGCCGGCGGCCCTGAAAGAATTGAACACGATTCTCGAGAAGCAGTTCTCGGGTAACTCCAACGCTTCGCGTACCACCCTGGGTGGCATCAAGCGTGCGGCCGACATCATGAACTTCCTCGACAGTTCGGTGGAAGGCCAGTTGATGGACTCGATCCGCGAGATCGACGATACCCTGTCGGTGCAGATCGAAGACCTCATGTTCGTGTTCAACAACCTCTCCGATGTCGACGACCGTGGCATCCAGGCGTTGCTGCGTGAAGTCTCCTCCGACGTGCTGGTGCTGGCCCTCAAAGGCTCGGACGAAGGCGTCAAGGAAAAGATCTTCAAGAACATGTCCAAGCGGGCTTCCGAACTGTTGCGCGACGACCTCGAGGCCAAGGGCCCGGTGCGCGTCAGCGACGTGGAAACTGCGCAGAAAGAAATCCTCACCATTGCCCGCCGTATGGCCGAAGCCGGAGAAATCGTTCTCGGTGGGAAGGGCGGCGAAGAAATGATTTAAGGCGCCGCGCATGTCGAACAAAGATGAGACGCCCAGCGATCTGATTCGCGCACGGGACGTCGGAGGGTTCGACGTCTGGTCGCTGCCCAGTTTCGACCCGCATCGCCCGGAGCCAGAGCCCGAGCCGGTAGAAGAAACCCCGGCCGAGATGGAAGAAGTGCCGCTGGAAGAAGTCCAGCCACTGACCCTGGAAGAGCTCGAAAGCATTCGTCAGGAAGCCTACAACGAAGGTTTTTCCACCGGCGAGAAAGACGGTTTTCGCAGCACCACCCTCAAGGTCCGGCAGGAAGCCGAGGCGGCGCTGAGCGTCAAGCTCGCCAGCCTGGAAACCTTGATGGGCAGCCTGTTCGAGCCGATCGCCGAGCAGGATTCGCAGATCGAAAAAGCCATGGTCGGGCTGGTGGAGCACATCACTCGCCAAGTGATTCAGCGCGAATTGGCCCTGGACTCCACGCAAATCGAAAGCGTGATGCGCGAAGCCCTCAAGCTGCTGCCTCTGGGCGTCGGCAATGTGCGGCTGTACATCAATCCCCAGGATTTCGAACAGGTCAAAGCCCTGCGCGAGCGCCATGAAGAAACCTGGCGCATCGTCGAAGACGCCGCGCTGTTGCCCGGTGGTTGCCGGGTCGAGACTGAACACAGCCGCATCGACGCTACGGTGGAAACCCGAATCACCCAGATCATGGCCAAGCTGTTTGATCAATTGCACGAGCAGGCGCTGCACCCGGCAGAGCCGGACTTGAGCGTCGAGCTGGACACCCCCGATGCGCCTTGATCGCACCAGCTTCGCCAAGCGCCTGGGTGGCTATGCCGAAGTCACCGAGTTGCCGGGCCAGCCGATCCTGGAGGGCCGCCTGCTGCGCATGGTCGGCCTGACCCTGGAAGCCGAAGGCCTGCGCGCCGCCATGGGCAGCCGCTGCATGGTGATCAACGACGACAGCTACCACCCGGTGCAGGTCGAAGCCGAAGTGATGGGCTTTTCCGGCAGCAAAGTATTCCTGATGCCCGTCGGCAGCGTTGCCGGCATCGCGCCCGGCGCTCGCGTGGTGCCGCTGGCCGATACCGGTCGCCTGCCCATGGGTATGAGCATGCTCGGCCGGGTGCTGGATGGCGCTGGCCGTGCCCTCGACGGCAAGGGCGGGATGAAGGCTGAAGACTGGGTACCGATGGACGGCCCGACCATCAACCCGCTCAAGCGCAACCCCATCAGCGTGCCGCTGGACGTGGGCATTCGCAGCATCAACGGTTTATTGACGGTGGGCCGCGGCCAGCGTCTGGGCCTGTTCGCCGGTACCGGCGTGGGTAAGTCGGTGTTGCTGGGCATGATGACCCGCTTCACCGAGGCCGACATCATCGTGGTGGGGCTGATCGGCGAGCGGGGCCGCGAAGTGAAGGAATTCATCGAGCACAGCCTCGGTGAAGAAGGCCTCAAGCGTTCAGTGGTGGTCGCCTCACCGGCGGATGACGCACCGCTGATGCGCCTGCGTGCCGCGATGTACTGCACACGTATTGCCGAATATTTTCGCGACAAGGGCAAAAACGTCCTGTTGCTGATGGACTCCCTGACCCGTTTCGCCCAGGCCCAGCGGGAAATCGCCCTGGCCATCGGCGAGCCGCCGGCCACCAAGGGCTATCCGCCGTCGGTATTCGCCAAGCTGCCCAAGCTGGTGGAGCGTGCCGGTAATGCTGAAGCCGGTGGCGGTTCGATCACGGCGTTCTACACCGTACTCTCCGAGGGCGATGACCAGCAGGACCCGATTGCCGACTCGGCGCGGGGCGTGCTCGACGGGCACATCGTGCTGTCCCGGCGCTTGGCCGAGGAAGGGCACTACCCGGCCATCGACATCGAAGCTTCCATCAGCCGGGTGATGCCGTCGGTGGTCACGCCTGAGCACATGATGCGGGCGCAGCACTTCAAGCAGCTGTGGTCACGCTATCAACAGAGCCGCGACCTGATCAGCGTCGGCGCCTACGTGGCTGGCGGTGATCGCGAGACCGACCTGGCGATTGCCCTGCAACCGCAACTGGTGACCTACCTGCGCCAAGGCCTCAACGACAAGATCAGCATGGGTGAGAGCGAGGCGCACCTGGGTAGCATCTTCGCTCCGGCACCCGGCGGATAAACCATGGCCAATACCCGCGCCGCACGCCTTGCCCCGGTGGTGGACATGGCCGAAAAAGCTGAAAAAACCGCCGTCCAGCGCCTGGGTTACTTCCAGGGCCAGGTTCGCCTGGCGGAAAGCAAGCTGGGCGACCTGGAACGCTTTCGCGGCGAGTATCAGCAACAGTGGATCGAGCGCGGCAGCAAGGGCGTCTCCGGCCAATGGCTGATGGGCTACCAGGGCTTCCTCAATCAATTGGAAACCGCCGTCGGCCAACAGCGCCAGAGCCTGGCGTGGCACCAGGCGAACGTCGACAAGGCCCGCGACAGCTGGCAACAGGCCTACGCCCGGGTCGAAGGCCTGCGCAAACTGGTGCAACGCTACATCGACGAAGCCCGCGCACTGGAAGACAAGCGCGAGCAGAAACTGCTTGATGAGCTGTCCCAGCGCCTGCCGCGTCAGAGCCAGTATTAACCGCGCCGCAACCCCCTGTAGGAGCGAGCTTGCTCGCGAAGGTCGTCAACGATAACGCGGGGCAATCAGGATTTACGCGCTGGTCTTGCGTTCTTTGCGAGCAAGCTCACTCCTACATGGATTTGCCCACTTCCCCATCACCTGCTAAACCTTGTTGCACATTGCCAATGACAAGGAAGCAGTCGTATGTCAGTCGAATCAGAAGTGTCCCTGGATGGGAAGAAAGCGACGATCACCGTTAAGGGGCGATTCGATTTCGGTAGTCACCAGGCTTTTCGTGATGCCTACGAAAAGTTCTACAAGGTGCCCGAGATCTACGTGGTGGACTTGAAGGAAACCACCTACATGGACAGCTCGGCCCTGGGCATGCTCCTGCTGCTGCGGGACCATGCCGGGGGTGACAATGCCGAAGTGCAGGTGGTCAACAGCAACTCCGACGTGCGCAAGATCCTCGCCATCTCCAACTTCGACAAACTGTTCGATCTCACTTGAGCGTCCTGGCCCCGGTCCTTGAGGCGCTGACGGTATTGATCGCGGAAGACAGCGCCGCCGATTTGCTATTGCTGTCGAGCATCGTGCGCCGTCAGGGCCACCAGGTACTGACCGCCAGCAACGGTGAGGAAGCTGTGGAAGTGTTCATCCGCGAGCGGCCGCAATTGGTGTTGATGGACGCACTGATGCCGGTAATGGACGGCTTCGAAGCGGCCCGGCAGATCAAGCAACTGGCGGGGGAGGCGCTGGTGCCGATCATCTTCCTGACTTCCCTGCGCGAGAGCGAAGCCCTGGCCCGGTGCCTGGATGCCGGCGGCGACGACTTCCTGGCCAAACCCTATAACCAGGTGATCCTCGCGGCGAAGATTAACGCCATGGACCGCCTGCGTCGCTTGCAGGCCACGGTGTTGCAGCAGCGCGACCTGATCGCCCGGCACCACGACTATCTGCTGCAGGAGCAGCGGGTCGCCAAGGCGGTGTTCGACAAGGTCGCGCATTCCGGCTGCATCAATGCCGCGCCGAATATTCGCTACGTGCAATCGCCCTACGCGCTGTTCAACGGTGACCTGTTGCTGGCTGCCTACACGCCATCGGGCGATATGCATGTGCTGCTGGGCGACTTTACCGGTCATGGTTTGCCGGCGGCGGTCGGCGCGATGCCGCTGGCGGAAGTGTTCTACGGCATGACTGCCAAGGGTTACGGCCTGGCGCAGACCCTGCGGGAGATGAACGCCAAGCTCAAGCGCATCCTGCCGGTGGACATGTTCTGCTGCGCCACCTTGCTATGCCTCAGCGCCCAGCGCCGCGCGGTGGAAGTGTGGAACGGCGGCATGCCCGAGGGTTATGTGCATGACCTCGCCACCGGCAAGCGCACGCCGCTGGTGTCGCGGCATTTGCCGTTGGGCGTATTGGCGGCCGAGGCGTTTGATGACCGCACTGAAGTCTGGCCGATGGCGCTGGGCGACCGGGTGTTTCTACTGTCGGATGGCGTGCTGGATACCGCTGATGTCCATGAGCAATTGTTTGGCGCCGAGCGTTTGCAGCAGGTGTTTGAGGCCAACCGTGAGCCGGACCGGTTGTTCGAGGAGATCGAGCAGGCCCTGGCGGCTTTTCGTGGCGAGGTGCGCGATGACGTCAGCATGGTGGAGATCAGCCTGCAGGCGGGTGAGCCCTTGCGTTCGCCGTCGGTGGTGTATTCCGACAGTGGCCAGTCGTCGCCGCTGGATTGGTCGGTGAGCTTTGAGTTTCGTGCCGAGACGCTCAAGTCCTACAACCCTTTGCCGTATTTGTTGCAGCTGCTGTTGGAGATCCACGGGCTGCGGGAGCAGAGCGGGGCGTTGTATAGCGTGATGGCTGAGTTGTATTCCAATGCACTGGAGCATGGGGTGCTGGGGCTGGATTCGCGGCTCAAGCGTGATGCTCAGGGGTTTGCGGCGTATTACCGTGAGCGTAATGAGCGGCTGGCGCGGTTGGACAGCGGGTTTGTGCGGGTGCACCTGGATGTAGTGCCGACCGGGGAGGGTGGTTGTCTGACCTTGCGGATCGAGGACAGCGGGCCGGGGTTTGATGTGGAGGCGGTGCTGGCCAGGCCGCTGGATGTTGACCGTCTGTCTGGTCGGGGGTTGAGCCTGGTGCGGCAGTTGAGCAGCCAGGTAGGCTGGTCGGACGGCGGGCGGTGTGTGTGCGTGGAGTTTTCATGGAAGGCTCTGGCATAATCCGCCGATTCTTGATCAAGGAGCGAACAAGTGGCAGAGATTCATCTGGACCCCGATGTGCTGACTGGCTTGCAGGAGGTCATGGAGGGTGAGTATCCGAAGTTGCTCGACACGTTTCTCGATGACTCGCAGAAGCGGGTAGAGGCGCTGCGCAGGGCTCGTGATGATGCCAAGGCGTTGGGGCGGATTGCGCATAGCTTTAAGGGGAGCAGCGGTAACCTTGGGGCGGTGCGGTTGGCTGAGCTTTGTCAGTTGCTCGAGGATACGTCGGCCAAGCCTGTGCATGCGGACCTTGGGGGGTTGGTGGACGAGATTGACCAGGAGTTTTCGCTGGTGCGGCCGTTGTATGAGCATGAGCGGGGGCGGTTTCAGCTTTGACGCTTTTGGTGTGTATATCCGTTATTTGGGTAACGGCGGCTTATGGTTCCGCTCTTACAGCGGGTCACTTTTGAAAAGCCGGAATGCCGGCCCAGTCAAAAGTAACCAAAACGCTCTGCCCCGCCTGTCGGCGCCTCGCTGTGGCTCGGCGTTCCCTCACTCCGGCATTGCTCCGCGGGTCGCCGCGACGGGCCATCCATGGCCCGGCGCGGGTAAACCGGCGTCCTGCCGGTTTACCCGCTCCGCAATACCTGCGTTCGGCCTCGGGCTGAATGGGGCAGTCAGATCAAGATCAAAAGCAAGAGCACAGCGGCCTACAGGCCGGCTTGAGTGTTAGAAGCAGAGGCAAGATCCAGAGCGAAAGCAGGGCTGCTTTTCTGTGGGAGCGGGCTTGCTCGCGAAAAACCTGAGGGCGCCGCGCTCATTCAGGATGCCCGCGTCATCGTTAACGACCTTCGCGAGCAAGCCCGCTCCCACATTTGGACCGTGCCCGCTTCTGGTTTTGCTGTTGCTGTTGCTGTTGCTTCACCACACTCAAGCCGGCCTGTAGGCCGCTGTGCCCTTGATCTGCTTTTGATCTTGATCTTAGGCGCCCCGTTAAACCACGCTGGCCGAACGTAGGCAGTACGGAGCGGGTAAACCGGCAGGACGCCGGTTTAGCCGCGACGGGGCAGGGACGCCCCGTCGCGGCGGCCCGCTTCGTGCTGCCGGAGTGAGGGCACACCGAGCCTAGGCGAGGTGCCGAGTGGTGGGGCAAGAGCCTTTTGGTTACTTTTGGGCTCCTTTCAAAAGTGACCCGCTGTAAGAGCGGAACCCATACAAGCCATCCCCCAAATAACGGATATACACCCCCAAACCAAAACCTGGCCCAACTCTTGCTCTACCTCCTGTAACCGCACCCTCGACCCCTGTGCGGCGGAGACTCTTATCTATGGCAATCACCCCGAATTCGCTCCTGCAGGCGGCCCCAGCGGCCAAGCCTCAAGCGCCCGCTGCCAATCCACCGGCAGTGGCTGCGGACCCGCGGGACAAGGCCCCGGGCTTCGCTCAGGTGTTCGCCAAGCAAGCCCCCGCGCCCTCGGCAAAACCCACCGACACCACCACCAAATCGACCCGCGACAAACCTGCGGACGCCAGCACCAAGCCCGCCGCCAACAACGACAAGCCTGCCGCCGGCACTCCATCAGTTGCCGATAACGGCAAGACTTTGCCTGCCACCCCGCCGGCCAAGTCCGACACCCCGGACACCACCGCCAAGACCGACGACCCGGCCCCGGCAGACGACCCAACCCTGGCCCAGCAACCCCCGGTCGACCCAGCCGTCGACCCGGCGCTGATGGCCGCGGTAGTGCCTGTCCCGGTACCCGCAACGCCAGCACCCGTCGAAACACCGGCACCGGTCGCGGCGAAAGATGACAAGTCCCCGCCAGTAGTAGCGCCACCCTTGGCCGCTACCGACGACGCCAAGCCGGCCTTCGACCCAGAAGCCGACCCGCTGGACGCAATGCCCGCCGTACGCCTGGCCATGGAACAGGGCGGTCACGTGTCCGCCAGCAGCCAAACGCCAGCCAAAGGCACGCCGGCCCCGACCCAGGACCAGCCAACGGCCGCGCAAAACTTCGCCACTGGCCTGGCCAGCATGGTCGACCAGCAAGCGACCAAGGACAGCACCGACCAGGGCGGCGACAAAGCCTTCACCGGCCTGATCGATGGCGGCCTCAAAGACCTGAAAGACGCCCGCAGCGACACCCGTGTCGACGATTTCGCCAACCGCCTCGCCGCGCTGACCCAGGCCGCCACCCCGAAAACCGCAAATGCCCTGCCACCGGTGGCCAACGCACCACTGGCCATGCACCAGAGCGGCTGGACCGACGAGGTGGTAAACCGGGTCATGTACCTGTCCAGCGCCAACCTCAAGTCGGCAGAAATCCAGCTGCAACCGGCTGAGCTGGGTCGTTTGGACATCAGTGTGAAAATGTCCGCCGATCAACAGGCGCAGGTCACCTTCATGAGTGGTCATGCGGTGGTTCGTGAAGCACTGGAAAGCCAGTCAGGCCGCCTGCGGGAGATGTTTGCCCAGCAGGGCATGGGCCAGGTCGACGTCAACGTGTCCGACCAGTCCCGTGGCTGGCAGGGTCAGCAGGGCCAGGACCAACAACAGCAGAACCAGGCACGTGGCGTCAGTGGCAGTGGCGGGCGGGGCGATGGGGCTGATGGGGGTGGCATCGGTGAGGTGGCTGAAGTTGCCGCGCCGGTGTTGCAGTCAGTGATTGGCTCCAGCGCCGTGGACTATTACGCCTGATCCAAAGCCTGGCGATGATCGAAATGTGGGAGCGGGCTTGCTCGCGAAAGCGGTGGATCAGTCACCTTTTTATAGACTGACCCACCGCTTTCGCGAGCAAGCCCGCTCCCACATTGGTTTTGCAGTGTCGGCGAAACCGTGATCAAACAGACAACTCTGGCATAACACTTGCTCTTGCCTTTCCCCAGAACTATGAATCCCTGAATAGTGACGGATTATTGGCATGGCGAAGAGCGACGACGTAGCAAAACCACCCGCAGGCAAGGGCAAGCTCAAGCTTATCCTGCTGATTGTCCTGGCCTTGTTCCTGGCGATTGGCCTGTCCGTGGGGGCTACCTGGTACTTCATGCACAGTGCCCAGAGCAAACCGGCCGCGACGGCCGAGGTCAACCCTAACGTCAAGCAACCGGCAATCTTCGAGCCGATGCTTCCGGCGTTTGTCGCCAACTTCAATCAGAACGGCCGTCAACGCTACCTGCAGGTGAGCATTACCCTGCTGGCGCGGAACCAGGCAGACCTGGATGCCCTCAAGGTGCACATGCCAGTGATCCGCAACAACCTGGTGATGCTGTTCTCCGCACAAGGCTTCGACACCCTCGCCACTCCGGTGGGCCAGGAAATGCTGCGCCAGAAGGTCACTGCCAGCGTGCAGGAAGTGGCCCAGAAGGAAGTCGGCAAACCGGTGATCGAGCAGGTGCTCTTCACTAATTTCGTATTGCAGTAGGATCACGACATGGCCGTGCAGGACCTGCTGTCCCAGGATGAAATCGATGCGCTGCTCCACGGCGTCGACGATGGTCTGGTACAGACCGAAATGGCTGCCGAGCCCGGCAGCGTCAAAAGCTACGACCTGACCAGCCAGGATCGCATCGTCCGTGGACGTATGCCGACCCTGGAGATGATCAACGAGCGTTTCGCCCGTTACACCCGCATCAGCATGTTCAACATGCTGCGCCGCTCGGCGGACGTGGCGGTGGGCGGTGTGCAGGTGATGAAGTTCGGTGAATACGTGCACTCGCTGTACGTGCCCACCAGCCTCAACCTGGTCAAGATCAAGCCGCTGCGCGGCACCGCGTTGTTCATCCTCGACGCCAAGCTGGTGTTCAAGCTGGTGGATAACTTCTTCGGCGGTGACGGTCGTCACGCCAAGATCGAAGGCCGTGAATTCACCCCGACTGAATTGCGCGTGGTGCGCATGGTGCTGGAACAGGCCTTCATCGACTTGAAGGAAGCCTGGCAGGCGATCATGGAAGTCAATTTCGAGTACATCAACTCGGAAGTGAACCCGGCCATGGCCAACATCGTCGGCCCCAGCGAAGCCATTGTGGTCTCCACCTTCCACATCGAACTCGATGGTGGCGGCGGCGACCTGCACGTCACCATGCCGTACTCGATGATCGAGCCGGTGCGCGAAATGCTCGATGCGGGCTTCCAGTCCGACCTCGACGACCAGGACGAACGCTGGGTCAAGGCCCTGCGCGAAGACCTGCTGGACGTCGACGTACCCCTGAGCGCCACCGTGGCCCGTCGCCAGTTGCGTTTGCGGGATATTTTGCACATGCAGCCGGGGGACGTGATTCCCGTCGAACTGCCGGAAGAACTGATCATGCGCGCCAACGGCGTGCCGTCGTTCAAGGTCAAGCTCGGTTCTCACAAAGGCAACCTCGCGTTGCAAGTGATTGAGCCGATCAACCGTCGCTGATCCACACTAATTTCTGCTCCGCCGAGGACATGTAATGGCTACTGAACACGAAAACACTTCCGCCGAAGACCAGGCCCTGGCTGACGAGTGGGCGGCTGCGCTGGAAGAAACCGGCGATGTCGGCCAGGACGATATCGACGCGCTGCTGGCGGCCGATGCGGCCACCGCACCGGTGGGCAACCGCCTTCCCATGGAAGAGTTCGGCAGCGTGCCGAAGAACAACGAGCCGGTGACCCTGGACGGTCCGAACCTGGACGTGATCCTCGACATCCCGGTGTCGATCTCCATGGAAGTCGGCAGCACCGAAATCAACATCCGCAACCTGCTGCAACTCAACCAGGGTTCGGTGATCGAGCTGGATCGCCTGGCCGGCGAGCCGCTGGACGTGCTGGTGAACGGCACGCTGATCGCCCATGGCGAAGTGGTGGTGGTCAACGAGAAGTTCGGCATCCGCCTGACCGACGTGATCAGCCCGAGCGAACGCATCAAGAAGTTGCGTTGATATGAAGCGCTCATTGGTAGGACTGTTATCGACGCTGCCTTTGAGCGTACTGGCAGCAGAACCGGTCGCCCAGGCGGCCGCGCCGGCGCTCGGCAGTGGCGTTGGCGGGCAACTGACCCAACTGGTGCTGGGCTTGTTGTTGGTGGTGGGGCTGATCTTCGTGCTCGCCTGGGTGTTGCGCCGCGTACAGCGCATCGGCCCGGGCAATGCTCAGGTGATTGAGCTGGTGGGTTCGCGCGCCCTTGGCCCGCGGGACCGGCTGGTGCTGGTGCAAGTCGGCGAAGAGCAGATCCTGCTGGGCATCACCCCCGGCCGCATCACACCGTTGCACGTGCTCAAGCAGCCTGTGGAAGTGGCGCAGACCCAAGCGGCCACGCCGGAATTCGCCCAGCGCCTCATGGAGTTGCTGGGCAAGGATCAGAAGGATAAGAAGTAATGCGCGTTTTATTGACGCTCATGCTGTTGCTGGCAGCGCCGCTGGCGTACGCGGCGGACCCGTTGTCGATCCCGGCGATCACCCTGGGCACCAACGCGGCGGGCGCACAGGAGTATTCGGTCAGCCTGCAGATCCTGCTGATCATGACCGCGCTGAGCTTCATCCCGGCGTTCGTGATGCTGATGACCAGTTTCACCCGCATCATCATTGTGTTCTCGATTCTGCGTCAGGCCCTCGGCCTGCAACAGACGCCGTCGAACCAGATCCTGACCGGCATGGCGTTGTTCCTGACGCTGTTCATCATGGCGCCGGTGTTCGACAAGGTGAATCAGCAAGCCCTGCAACCGTACCTGGCGGAGAAAATGACCGCCCAGGATGCGATCGACAAGGCCCAGGGCCCGATCAAGGATTTCATGCTGTCGCAGACCCGCTCCAGCGACCTTGAGTTGTTCGTGCGGCTGTCCAAGCGTACCGACATCGCCAGCCCCGACATGGCGCCGCTGACCATCCTGGTGCCGGCGTTCGTGACCTCGGAGCTGAAGACTGCGTTCCAGATCGGCTTTATGATCTTCATTCCGTTCCTGATCATCGACCTCGTCGTGGCGAGTGTGCTGATGGCCATGGGTATGATGATGCTGTCGCCGCTGATCATTTCGTTGCCGTTCAAGATCATGCTGTTTGTGTTGGTGGACGGGTGGGCGCTGATTATCGGCACCCTGGCCGGCAGTTTCGGTGGGGTGTAGACGATGACGCCAGAAGTAGCGGTCGACCTGTTTCGTGAAGCCCTGTGGCTGACCACCATGATGGTCGCCGTGCTGGTGGTGCCGAGCCTGTTGGTGGGCCTGCTGGTGGCGATGTTCCAGGCCGCGACCCAGATCAACGAACAGACCCTGAGCTTCCTGCCGCGCCTGCTGGTGATGCTGATCACCTTGATCGTTGCCGGCCCGTGGCTGGTGCAAACCTTCATGGAATACATCCTGCAGCTGTACGGCAGTATTCCGCAGTTGATCGGCTGACCCCGTGAATTCGATGCTGGCGTTGACCGACACCCAGATCAGCACCTGGGTGGCCTCGTTCATCCTGCCGTTGTTCAGGGTCACGGCGGTGCTGATGACCATGCCGGTGTTCGGTACCACCCTGGTGCCGCGGCGCATTCGCCTGTATTTCGCGGTGGCAATTACTGTGGTGATTGTGCCGGCGTTGCCGCCGATGCCGCCGGTGAATGCCCTGGACCTCAGTGCGCTGATGCTGATCGCCGAGCAAATCATCATCGGCGCCTTGATGGGCTTCTCGCTGACGCTGTTCTTCCAGGCCTTCGTGATTGCCGGGCAAATCATCTCGATCCAGATGGGCATGGGCTTCGCGTCCATGGTCGACCCCACCAACGGCGTGTCGGTGGCGGTGATCGGGCAGTTCCTGACGATGCTGGTGACCTTGCTGTTCCTGGCCATGAACGGCCACCTGGTGGTTTTCGAGGTCATGACCGAAAGCTTCACCACCTTGCCGGTGGGTAGCGGGTTGGTGGTCAATCATTTCTGGGAGTTGGTGGGGCGCCTGAGCTGGGTGCTCGGCGCCTCGTTGCTGCTGGTATTGCCGGCGATCACCGCGCTGCTGGTGGTCAACATTGCCTTTGGCGTGATGACCCGGGCGGCGCCGCAGTTGAACATCTTCTCCATCGGTTTCCCGTTGACCCTGGTGCTGGGCATGGGGATTTTCTGGGTCGGCATGGCTGACATTCTCAATCAGTATCAACCGCTTGCGACTGACGCCCTGCAGTTTTTACGTGACTTGGCGCGGGCGCGGTAAGCCATGGCCGAGAGCGAGAGTGGCCAGGACAAAACAGAAGACCCCACGGAGAAACGTAAAAAGGACTCCCGGGAAAAGGGCGAGATTGCCCGTTCCAAAGAGCTCAACACCCTGGCGATCATGCTCGCCGGCTCCGGTGGCCTGCTGATCTACGGCGGTGGCCTGGCCCTGGACCTGATGGAGTTGATGCGCCTGAACTTCTCTCTGCCCCGTGAGGTGCTGCTCAGCCCGGGTGCCATGGGCTTGTACCTGCTGCACTCCGGCAAGATCGCGATCCTCGCGGTGCAACCGATCCTGATCACCTTGTTGCTGGCCGCACTGATCGGCCCGATTTCCCTCGGTGGCTGGCTGTTTGCCGCCGGCAGCATGGCGCCCAAATTCAGCCGCATGAACCCGGGGCCCGGGCTCAAGCGGATGTTTTCCACCAAGGCCCTGGTGGAACTGCTCAAGGCCTTGGCCAAGTTCATCCTGATCCTGTTTGTGGCGTTGACGGTGTTGTCGTCCGACATCGACGACCTGCTGCGCATCGCCCATGAGCCGATCGAGCTGGCGATCATCCACAGCGTGCAAGTGGTGGGCTGGAGTTCGCTGTGGATGGCCTGTGGGTTGATCATCATTGCCGCGGTGGACGCGCCGATCCAGCTGTGGGAAAGCCATAAGAAACTGCTGATGACCAAGCAGGAAGTGCGCGACGAGCACAAGGACCAGGAAGGCCGGCCCGAGGTCAAACAGCGGATTCGCCAACTGCAGCGCGAGATGTCCCAGCGCAAGATGATGGCTGCCGTTCCCGACGCCGACGTGGTTATCACCAACCCGACTCACTACGCCGTGGCGCTCAAGTACGACCCGGAGAAGGGCGGGGCGCCGATGTTGCTGGCCAAGGGCAGTGATTTCACGGCGTTGAAAATCCGTGAGATTGCCGTGGCCAATGACATCCTGCTGCTGGAGTCGCCGGAGTTGGCGCGGTCGATTTTCTACTCCACCGACCTGGACCAGGAGATTCCGGCCGGGTTGTATCTGGCGGTAGCTCAGGTGTTGGCGTACGTGTATCAGATCCGCCAGTACCGCGCGGGCAAGGGTAAGCGTCCGGATCCGCTCAAAGACCTGCCGATTCCACCGGATTTGCGTCGGGATTCCTGAGTTTTGTAGCGTCTGTGCCGGCCTCTTCGCGAGCAAGCCCGCTCCCACATTCGACCGCGTTTCTACAGAATGTACACGGTCAAATGTGGGAGCGGGCTTGCTCGCGAAGGCGTCCGCCCAGGCAACAAAAAACTCCTGAGCGTTCCCGCAATTGCATCTGGCAACGTTTAACTCGCTGGCGAGGGCGCTCCCACATTCGACCGCGTTTCTACAGAAGGTACACGGTCCAATGTGGGAGCGGGCTTGCTCGCGAAGACGTCCGCCCAGGCAACAAAGAACTCCTGAGCGTTCCCGCAATTGCATCTGGCAACGTTTAAATCGCAGACGAGGGCGCTCCCACATTCGACCGCGTTTCTACAGAAGGTACACGGTCCAATGTGGGAGCGGGCTTGCTCGCGAAGGCGTCCGTCAAGGCAACAAAAAATCTCCTGGGTGTTCCCGGAATTGCCTATGGCAACGTTTAAGTCGCTGGCGAGGGCGCTATGTCATCCAGTAGCCGATCAGCCAGCAACCGCCCAACCTCAATCAACTGCGCAATCCCCAGCGCGCCTTCCCGCCGCGATCCTTCCAGTTCAAAGGCAAAGTCGCAGGTCAGCGCATGGGCTGAAGCCAGTGTTTCGGTGAGGTTGACCAGCAGGTCTTCGGTGCTGAGGCCATCAATGACGGTGAATAGCACGACGGGGGCGTTGTGGGAGGAGGAATGGCTATCTTCGATAGCGCCTTTTTCGGCGTTGCGCAGGTTATGGGAAGTTGTTTTGGTCATGGTGACGCTCCTGGAGAATATGCTGGAGGTACCCTGAATTCACTCGGGCCGCGACGCCCGCCCGCTGCGTTTGCAGCGGTGCCCGAAGACTAGAGATCGACTTTCCCACCAGCAACTCTAAATACCTGTCGGATGTTTCGCCATCTCCCGCGAACGGGCTTGTGTGGCGAGGGAGCTTGCTCCCGCTGGGGTGCGAAGCGCCCCCAAATAAAGTTATCGCGGTTATTCAGGCAAAACGCGTATGCCGTTCTTGGGCTGCTGCGCAGCCCAACGGGAGCAAGCTCCCTCGCCACAGGTGATGTGTGTACGGCGGTAGCTCTTTGCTGCCCGCGAGGCCGATCTGCTCCCTCAAGCAAAAGTTGGAAGGCTTCTTGCAATACCGCCTCCAGGACGCCTCCCGGCGTCAAAAGTTTGCTTCAAGGAAACGAGGAATACCGGTGGATCGTTCTCAAATGCTCAACACGGCACGTGGCACCCTGACTGACCTCTCGCGAGGCAATCTGGGTGTGCCGTTGTTGTTGCTGGTGATGCTGGCAATGATGATGTTGCCAATGCCGCCGTTCCTGCTGGACGTGTTCTTCACTTTCAACATCGCGCTGTCCGTGGTCGTGCTGCTGGTGTGCGTGTACGCTCTGCGACCGCTGGATTTCGCGGTATTCCCGACGATTCTGCTGATCGCCACGCTGCTGCGGCTGGCGCTTAACGTGGCCTCTACCCGGGTGGTGATGCTCCACGGCCAGGACGGCCACGCCGCCGCAGGCAAGGTGATCCAGGCCTTCGGTGAGGTGGTGATCGGCGGTAACTACGTGGTCGGTATCGTCGTTTTCGCGATCTTGATGATCATCAACTTCGTGGTAGTGACCAAGGGCGCCGGGCGGATTTCCGAGGTGAGCGCGCGTTTCACCCTCGACGCGATGCCCGGCAAACAGATGGCCATCGACGCCGACCTCAACGCCGGCCTGATCGACCAGAACCAGGCCAAATCCCGCCGTCTTGAAGTCGCCCAGGAAGCCGAGTTCTACGGTTCCATGGACGGTGCCAGCAAATTCGTGCGCGGTGACGCCATCGCCGGCCTGCTGATTCTGTTTATCAACCTGATCGGCGGCATGGCAGTCGGCATCTTCCAGCACGGCATGACCTTCGGCGACGCCGGCAAGGTTTACGCCCTGCTGACCATCGGTGACGGTTTAGTGGCGCAATTGCCATCACTGTTGTTATCTACAGCAGCGGCGATCATGGTGACCCGTGCTTCGGGCTCCGAAGACATGGGCAAGCAGATCAGCCGGCAGATGTTTGCCTCGCCCAAGGCATTGGCCGTGGCGGCTGGCATCATGGCGATCATGGGCATCGTCCCGGGTATGCCGCATTTCTCCTTCTTGAGCATGGCGGCGCTGGCGGCAGGCGGTGCGTATCTGTTCTGGAAAAAGCAAAACAACATCAAAGTGATTGCCCAACAGGAAGTCGCACGCCAGCAGGAACTGCTGCCGTCACCGGCCCGGGCCCAGGAAACCAAGGAGTTGGGCTGGGACGACGTGACCCCGATCGACATGATCGGCCTGGAAGTCGGCTACCGCCTGATTCCCCTGGTGGATCGCAACCAGGGCGGCCAATTGCTGGCGCGGATCAAGGGCGTGCGCAAGAAGCTGTCCCAGGACCTGGGCTTCCTGATGCCCACCGTGCACATCCGCGACAACCTCGACCTGGCCCCCAGCGCCTACCGCCTGACCTTGATGGGGGTGATCCTGGCCGAAGCCGAGATCTACCCGGACCGCGAACTGGCGATCAACCCGGGCCAGGTGTTCGGTACGCTCAACGGCATTACCGCCAAAGATCCGGCTTTTGGCCTGGAAGCGGTCTGGATCGAAATCAGCCAGCGCAGCCAGGCGCAGTCGCTCGGCTATACCGTGGTCGACGCCAGCACCGTGGTCGCGACGCACCTCAACCAGATTCTGTACAAGCATTCCCACGAGCTGATTGGCCACGAAGAAGTCCAGCAACTCTTGCAATTGCTGGCCAAAGCCTCGCCAAAGCTCGCCGAAGAACTGGTGCCGGGCGTGCTGTCTACCTCGCAACTGCTCAAGGTGCTGCAGGCGCTGTTGGCCGAACAGGTGCCGGTACGGGACATTCGCAGTATTGCCGAAGCTATCGCCAACAACGCCGCCAAGAGTCAAGATACTGCCGCCCTGGTGGCCGCAGTGCGCGTCGGATTGTCGCGTGCAATCGTCCAAAGCATTGTAGGGCTTGACTCTGAGCTGCCTGTGATCACCTTGGAACCAAGGTTGGAACAAATATTGCTCAATAGTATTCAGAAGGCTGGGCAGGGCGCTGATGAAGGCGTGTTGCTGGAGCCAAGCATGGCTGAGAAACTGCAGCGTTCGTTGATTGAGGCCGCGCAGCGCCAGGAAATGGAAGGCCATCCGGTGATCCTGCTGGTGGCTGGCCCCGTCCGGGCGATGTTGTCGCGGTTTGGACGCCTGGCTATACCGAATTTGCATGTATTGGCTTACCAGGAAATTCCTGACAATAAGCAAGTGACTATCGTCGCGACAGTAGGGCCCAACGGCTGAGGTAGTGGGATATGCAAGTGAAGCGTTTTTTCGCCGCCGATATGCGTCAGGCCATGAAACTGGTACGTGATGAGCTGGGCGCCGACGCTGCGATTATCGGTAACCGTCGTATTGCCGGCGGTGTCGAGCTGACGGCTGCCCTCGATTACAAACCCTCGGCCCTGGCGCCGCGTGTGCCGAACATGGAACTGGAAGACGAGCTGCGCAAGACCGCTTCGCGCATTGTCTCGGCCCAGGCTGAATTGAGCATGCGTGGCGACAGCGACGCCTCCACCAATCGCCAGCTGTTTGCCGGGTTGCCGCTGACGGCGTCCGAGCCTCTGGTAGAACCGACTTTTGTTGAGCCGCCGCGTCCTGCTGCGCCCGCCCCGGCGGCAGCGGTAGACCAGCGAGTGTTCGACTCGATGCGTTTCGAACTCAACGGCCTGCGTGAACTGCTGGAAGTGCAATTGGGCTCGCTGGCCTGGAACCAGTTGCAGGGCAGCCAGCCGCAACAGGCCAACCTGTGGCGTCGCCTGCAACGCATCGGTCTGTCCGGCCCGTTGTCCCGCGACCTGCTACAGCTGACCACGCAAATTGAAGAACCTCGCCAGGCCTGGCGCATGCTCCTGGCCCACCTGGCGCGGATGATCGTCACCCCGGAAATCGAACCCCTGGAAGAAGGCGGCGTGATTGCCATGGTCGGCCCTGCCGGCATGGGCAAGACCACCACCCTGGCCAAGCTGGCCGCACGTTACGTGCTCAAGTACGGCGCACAGAACATCGCGCTGGTGAGCATGGACAGCTACCGCATTGGCGCCCAGGAACAGCTCAAGACCCTGGGCCGCATTCTCAATGTGCCGGTGACCCACGTCGACCCGGGCCAGTCCCTGGCCAACGCCCTCGATCCACTGCTGCGCAAGCGCGTGGTGCTGATCGACACCGCCGGCCTGCAAGCCAGCGACCCGGCCCTGCGCATGCAGCTGGAAAGCCTGGCCGGGCGCGGGATCAAATCCAGAAACTACTTGGTACTTGCTACCACCAGCCAGAAGCAGGTATTGACCGCCGCCTATCACAGCTACAAGCGCTGTGGGCTGGCGGGCTGCATCCTGACTAAACTGGATGAGACGGCGAGCCTGGGCGAAGTGTTGAGCCTGGCCATCAGTCATGAATTACCGGTTGCTTACCTGACCGACGGGCCGCGGATTCCGGATGATTTGCATCTGCCGCGCCGTCATCAGTTGGTCAGCCGGGCTGTCAGCGTGCAAATGCAGGAAGAACCCAGTGAGGAAGCGATGGCTGACATGTTTGCTGACCTCTACCACAGCCCGAACAAACGTGTCGGCTGAGGCAACATGGCCTTTAATTTACAAATGACAGTGCAAAGTATCTACATCGATGGTCTGCCAGCAGTTCGCGCGGCCAAGTCATGTAGCCTGCGTCTAAGCAAGACAAGGTAAAGAAATAAAATGGGCAGCATGCATCCCGTACAGGTGATCGCGGTGACCGGCGGCAAAGGTGGCGTCGGAAAAACTAACGTGTCAGTGAATTTGTCCCTGGCCCTGGCAGAGCTTGGCCGTCGCGTCATGCTGCTGGATGCTGACCTGGGTCTGGCGAACGTTGACGTTCTGCTGGGACTGACGCCCAAACATACCCTGGCCGATGTCATCGAAGGCCGCTGTGAGCTGCGCGACGTACTGTTGCAAGGCCCCGGCGGGATTCGCATCGTGCCGGCCGCGTCCGGCACCCAGAGCATGGTGCACCTGAGCCCGGCGCAGCATGCCGGCCTGATTCAGGCGTTCAGCGACATTGGCGACAACCTCGACGTGCTGGTGATCGACACCGCCGCCGGGATCGGCGAGTCCGTGGTCAGCTTCGTGCGCGCAGCCCAGGAAGTGTTGCTGGTGGTGTGCGACGAACCGACCTCGATCACCGACGCCTACGCGCTGATCAAACTGCTCAACCGCGACTACGGCATGAACCGCTTCCGCGTGCTGGCCAACATGGCCCAAAGCCCCCAGGAAGGCCGGAATCTGTTCGCCAAGTTGACCAAGGTCACAGATCGCTTCCTCGATGTCGCCTTACAATACGTTGGCGCAGTTCCCTACGACGAATGCGTACGCAAGGCCGTGCAAAAGCAGCGTGCGGTCTATGAAGCGTTCCCTCGTTCGAAGTGCGCATTGGCGTTCAAGGCTATTGCCCAGAAGGTCGATACCTGGCCGTTGCCCGCCAACCCGCGTGGGCATCTGGAGTTTTTCGTCGAGCGATTGGTGCATCAGACGAGCGCAGGACCGGTGCTATGACAGCCAGCGGCTACAACCTTTACAAGAAGTCGGCACGTGACAGTCAAGTCGAATTGATCGAGCGCTATGCGCCCCTGGTCAAGCGCATTGCCTATCACTTGCTGGCGCGCCTGCCCGCCAGTGTCCAGGTCGAAGACTTGATCCAGGCCGGGATGATCGGCTTGCTCGAAGTGTCGACCAAATACGACGCGAGCAAGGGCGCAAGTTTCGAGACATACGCGGGTATTCGTATCCGTGGGGCCATGCTCGATGAAGTGCGTAAAGGTGATTGGGCGCCGCGTTCGGTACACCGCAATACGCGCATGGTAAGTGACGCAATTCGCTCAATTGAAGCAAAAACCGGTCGCGACGCTAAAGATCATGAAGTTGCGGCCGAACTCCAATTGAGTCTCGACGATTACTACGGGATTTTGAACGATACCTTGGGCAGCCGCCTGTTCAGTTTCGACGACCTTTTGCAGGACGGCGAACATGAAGGGCTGCACGAGGACGGCGCGAGTGCTCATCTCGAACCGTCACGCGATCTGGAAGATGAACGCTTCCAGACTGCGCTGGCGGACGCGATTGCCAATTTGCCGGAGCGTGAGCGACTGGTGTTGGCGCTGTACTACGACGAAGAGCTGAACCTCAAGGAAATCGGTGAGGTCCTGGGAGTCAGCGAATCGCGAGTCAGCCAGTTACACAGCCAGTGCGCGGCCCGCTTGCGGGGGCGTTTGGGAGAGTGGCGAGCGCGCTGACAGGCAGTGTGGGGACACTGCGAACGATACCGTCCGGGCGCTGCGCCCGGACGGGCTTGGCCCGTGGTGCGCCCCCGGTAGTCCTTTTTGTGTAACGCCTGTTGATTGATATGGCGCGCCCAGGTGCTGGGCGCGTTTAAGACTGCTTGGAGGTCGAATTGGACAAGAACATGAAAATCCTCATCGTTGATGACTTCTCAACGATGCGGCGGATCATAAAAAACCTGTTGCGTGACCTTGGGTTCACTAACACGGTCGAGGCGGATGACGGCATTACGGCGATTCCGATCCTCAACAGCGGGAGCATTGACTTTCTGGTAACGGACTGGAACATGCCGGGCATGACCGGTATCGATCTGCTGCGCCACGTGCGCGCGGATGAAAAACTGCGCAGCCTGCCTGTGCTGATGGTGACCGCTGAAGCCAAGCGTGAACAGATCATCGAAGCCGCCCAAGCCGGGGTTAACGGCTACGTGGTCAAGCCATTCACTGCACTGGCCTTGAAAGAGAAGATCGAAAAGATCTTCGAACGCATCGGTCATTGATGCTGCCACGGGGGAGCTATGGAGCATAAAGAATCATCGCAGGCCGACTTCGAGTCGACCCTGAAAAAACATGCCCACCAACTCGTCGAAAGCCTAGAAAAAGGCCAGTTCGGTGACGCGGTGCAGTTAATCCATGAGCTCAACCAGACCCGTGACCGCGGCCTGTACCAGGAAGTGGGCAAGCTCACCCGTGAGTTGCACAGTGCGATTGTCAATTTTCAGATTGACCCGCACATGCCCCAGGCCGAAGAAATCTCGCAGATCACGGATGCCACCGAACGCCTGTCCTATGTGGTCAGGCTGACTGAGGCGGCGGCCAACCGCACCATGGACCTGGTGGAAAACGCCACGCCTCTGGTCAACGGTATGGCCAGTGAAGCCAAGGCCCTGAGCACTGACTGGGGCCGGTTCATGCGTCGGGAAGTGGGCGCTGAAGAGTTTCGTGAGCTGGCGCGTCGGGTTGAAGGCTTTTTGTCCCGCAGCGAGCAGGAAAACCGCACGGTTTCCAGCAACCTCAATGACATTCTGCTGGCCCAGGACTACCAGGACCTCACCGGTCAGGTGATCAAGCGCGTGACCCAACTGGTCACCGAAGTGGAAAGCAACCTGCTCAAACTGGTGTTGATGGCGGGTCAAGTTGACCGGTTTGCCGGCATCGAACATGACCGCGAAGCGATCCTTTCTGAAAAAGATCCACAAAAACACCTCGCCAAGGGTGAAGGTCCGCAGATTCATGCCGATAAACGTGAAGACGTTGTATCCGGGCAAGACGACGTAGACGATTTGCTGTCCAGTTTAGGCTTCTAAGGAGCACACCCATGAGCTTCGGCGCCGATGAAGAAATCCTTCAGGATTTCCTTGTAGAGGCCGGCGAAATTTTAGAGCAACTGTCCGAACAACTGGTCGAGCTGGAAAGCCGACCGGATGATGCGAACCTGCTCAATGCAATTTTTCGCGGTTTTCACACTGTAAAAGGGGGCGCCGGCTTCCTCCAGCTCCACGAGCTGGTGGAGTGCTGTCACATCGCCGAGAACGTGTTCGACATCCTGCGCAAGGGTGAGCGGCACGTCGACTCGGAACTGATGGACGTGATCCTGGAAGCGCTGGACGCGGTCAACGGCATGTTCAGTGAAGTGCGCGAACGTGCACCGATCACGGCCGCCACCCCGGAACTGCTGGCCGCCCTGGCGCGCCTGGCAGAACCTGCGGCCAATGCGCCGGTGGTCGAGGCGGTGGCTGAGCCTGTCGCCGAGCCTGCGGGCGACGTGACCGACAGCGAATTCGAACAACTGCTGGACTCGCTGAACGCCGTCAAGGCCGAAGCCGAAGCTCCGGCGGCCAGTGCGCCGGCCATGGTGCCGACCACCGAAGACATTACCGACGCCGAGTTCGAGTCATTGCTCGACCAGTTGCACGGCAAGGGCCAGTTTGCCCCGGACGCGGTGGCCGCAGCGCCAGCGCCAGCGGAAGCAGCGGCGCCTGCCAGCAACGAAATCACCGATGACGAATTTGAAGCGTTGCTGGACCAGTTGCATGGCAAAGGCTCGTTTGCTGCCGATGCACTGCCGGAAGTTGCTGCAGCAGTCGCTGCACCTGCCGCACCCGCCGCTGCTGCTGCCGCTGCACCGGCTGCCGATGGACTGATCTCCGATCACGAATTCGAAGCCCTGCTGGATGAACTGCATGGCAAGGGCAAGTTCACCGAAGTGGCCGGCGCTGCTGCACCGGCTGCTACAGCGGCCACTGCGGTTGCAACGCCGGCTCCGGTGGCTGCCAAGGCCGCTGCACCGGTGGCTGCAAAACCTGCACCGGCGCCCGCGCCCGCGCGTGCCGCTGCTGCTCCGGCCGCAGACAAGCAACCAGCCAGTGAAGCCGAAACCACCGTGCGGGTTGATACCGCGCGCCTGGACGACATCATGAACATGGTCGGCGAACTGGTGCTGGTGCGTAACCGCCTGGTGCGCCTGGGCCTGAACAGCGGCGATGAGGCCATGCAAAAGGCCGTGTCGAACCTCGACGTGGTCACCGCCGACCTGCAAACCGCTGTCATGAAGACCCGGATGCAGCCGATCAAGAAAGTCTTCGGCCGCTTCCCGCGTCTGGTTCGCGACCTGGCACGCCAGCTCAAGAAAGAGATCAACCTGGAACTGGTGGGTGAAGAAACCGACCTCGACAAAAACCTTGTCGAGGCCCTGGCCGACCCGCTGGTCCACTTGGTGCGCAACGCTGTCGACCACGGCATCGAGTCCCCGGAAGAACGTGAAGCTTCGGGCAAGAACCGTCTGGGCAAAGTGATCCTGGCGGCCGAACAGGAAGGCGACCATATCCTGCTGTCGATCACCGATGACGGCAAAGGCATGGACCCGAATATCCTGCGGGGCATCGCGGTCAAGCGTGGCGTGATGGACAAGGACGCCGCCGACCGTCTCACTGACACCGAGTGCTACAACCTGATCTTCGCCCCGGGCTTCTCCACCAAGACCGAGATTTCCGACGTGTCGGGCCGTGGCGTGGGCATGGACGTGGTGAAGACCAAGATCAGCCAGCTCAACGGCTCGATCAACATTTACTCGACCAAGGGCCAAGGCTCGAAGATCGTCATCAAGGTGCCGTTGACCCTGGCGATCATGCCAACCCTGATGGTGATGTTGGGCAACCAGGCGTTCGCCTTCCCGCTGGTCAACGTCAACGAAATCTTCCACCTCGACCTGTCGCGCACCAACGTAGTGGACGGCCAGGAAGTGGTGATCGTGCGCGATAAGGCGCTGCCACTGTTCTACCTCAAGCGCTGGCTGGTGGCTTCGGCCAAGCATGAAGAGCAGCGCGAAGGCCATGTGGTGATTCTTTCCGTGGGCACCCAGCGTATCGGCTTTGTCGTCGATCAACTGGTGGGCCAGGAAGAAGTGGTCATCAAGCCTTTGGGCAAAATGCTGCAGGGAACCCCGGGCATGTCGGGTGCGACCATTACCGGTGACGGTCGGATCGCGCTGATTCTGGATGTTCCGAGCATGCTCAAGCGTTACGCCGCACGGCGTATTTGATTCGGCCCGGGCAGGGCGGTTGTCCCTCGCCCGGCCTAACGGAGTGTTTATGGTAGTCAAGGTCCTGGTGGTGGACGATTCAGGTTTCTTCCGCCGCCGCGTCTCGGAAATTCTTTCATCGGATTCCAATATCCAGGTGGTCGGTACGGCCACCAACGGCAAAGAGGCGATCGATCAGGCCATGGCCCTCAAGCCAGACGTGATCACCATGGACTACGAGATGCCGATGATGGACGGCATCACGGCGGTGCGGCACATCATGCAGCGCTGCCCGACTCCGGTGTTGATGTTCTCCTCGCTGACCCACGAAGGCGCCCGGGTCACCCTGGATGCGCTGGACGCCGGCGCGGTGGACTTCCTGCCGAAGAATTTCGAAGACATCTCGCGCAACCCCGAGAAGGTCAAGCAGATGCTCTGCGAGAAGGTGCACAGCATCTCCCGCAGTAACCGTCGCAGCCTGTTCAGTGCGCCGGCGCCGGCACCTGTTACACCGCCCCCGGCAGCCCCGAGCACCTTTGGTCGCCCGGCGCCTGCGCCGGTTGCGCGTCCGGCCGCAGCGCCTGTGCGTACGGCTGCGCCCACGGCGCATTCGCCTGCTCCCAAGCGCAAAGCCTACAAGCTGGTGGCCATCGGTACCTCCACCGGCGGCCCGGTTGCCTTGCAGCGGGTGTTGACCCAACTGCCGGCCAACTTCCCGGCCCCGATCGTGTTGATCCAGCACATGCCGGCCGCGTTCACCAAGGCCTTTGCCGAGCGCCTGGACAAGCTGTGCCGCATCAGCGTCAAGGAAGCCGAGGATGGCGACATCCTGCGCCCGGGTCTCGCGCTGCTGGCCCCTGGCGGCAAGCAGATGATGGTCGATGGCCGTGGCGCGATCAAAATCCTGCCGGGTGACGAGCGCCTGAACTACAAGCCGTGTGTGGATATCACCTTCGGTTCCGCAGCCAAGTCCTACGGCGACAAAGTTCTGGCGGTGGTCTTGACCGGCATGGGTGCCGACGGCCGCGAAGGCGCACGTTTGCTCAAGCAGGGCGGCAGCGCGATCTGGGCCCAGGATGAAGCCAGCTGCGTGATCTATGGCATGCCCATGGCCATCGTCAAAGCCGACCTGGCCGACGCCGTCTACAGCCTGGACGACATCGGCAAGCATCTGGTGGAGGCCTGCCTGTAATGGATGTATTGAGCCTGATTGGCATCATCATGGCGTTTGTCGCGATTATCGGCGGCAACTACCTCGAAGGCGGCCACCTGGGTGCCCTGGCCAACGGCCCGGCGGCGTTGATCGTGATCGGCGGCACCGTGGGCGCAGCCTTGCTGCAATCGCCCATGAGTTCGTTCAAGCGCGCGATGCAGATCCTTATCTGGATTATTTTCCCGCCACGTGTCGACTTGCCGGGTGGCATCGACCGCGTGGTTAACTGGAGCCTCACAGCGCGCAAGGAAGGCCTGCTGGGCCTGGAAGGCGTGGCCGATGCCGAGCCCGACAGCTACGCACGCAAAGGCTTGCAATTGCTGGTGGACGGCGCCGAGCCGGAAGCGATTCGCAGCATCCTGGAAGTGGATTTCTACACCCAGGAAAGCCGCGACATCAACGCCGCCAAAGTCTTTGAAAGCATGGGCGGCTACGCGCCGACCATCGGCATCATCGGTGCGGTGATGGGCTTGATCCACGTGATGGGCAACCTGGCCGATCCGTCGCAACTGGGCAGCGGGATTGCCGTGGCGTTCGTCGCCACCATCTACGGCGTGGCCAGTGCCAACCTGGTGTTGTTGCCGGTGGCCAGCAAGCTCAAGTCGATCGCCATGCGCCAGTCGCGTTATCGCGAGATGTTGCTGGAAGGCATCCTCTCGATTGCCGAGGGTGAAAACCCACGCTCCATCGAATTGAAGCTCCAGGGCTTCATGGATTGATGGTCATGAACCCTGTAGGAGCGAGCTTGCTCGCGAAAAACCCGAGAACAACGCGTTCATCCAGGATGCCCGCGTTATCGTTGACGATTTTCGCGAGCAAGCTCGCTCCTACAGTTGATTTGTTTTGCGGAGGTAATCGCCTGTGAGCCGTCGCCGCCGCGAGCCTGAAGAACACGTCAACCATGAACGCTGGCTGGTGTCCTACGCCGACTTCATTACGCTGTTGTTCGCGTTTTTTGTGGTGATGTACTCCATTTCCTCGATCAACGAAGGCAAGTACAAAGTCATTTCCCAGGCGCTGATCGGCGTGTTCAACGACGCTGACCGCGCCCTCAAGCCGATCCCGATCGGCGAAGAACGCCCCAAGACCGTGACCCCGGCCAAACCGCTGGTCAACGACAGTGATGAAACCGCCGCCGGCATCGGTGGCACCAGCGACCCGCTGAAAAGCATCGCCGATGACATCAGCGCAGCCTTTGGCGACCTGATCAGCTCCAACCAGATGACCGTGCGCGGCAATGAGTTGTGGGTGGAAATCGAGCTTAATTCCAGCCTGCTGTTCGCCAGCGCCGATGCGATGCCCAGCGACCAGGCGTTCACCATCATCGACAAGGTGGCGGCGATCCTGAAGCCGTTTGAAAACCCGGTCCACGTTGAAGGGTTTACCGACAACCTGCCGATCAGCACGGCGCAGTATCCAACCAACTGGGAGCTGTCTTCGGCCCGCGCGGCGAGTATTGTGCGGATGCTGGCGATGCAGGGCGTGAATCCCGGGCGCCTGGCGTCGGTGGGGTACGGCGAGTTCCAGCCGGTGGCCAATAACGCCACGGCAGAAGGCCGTGCGCGTAACCGTCGGGTGGTGCTGGTGGTGTCGCGCAACCTCGATGTGCGCCGCAGCCTGACCGGTACCGGCACCGCCAATGCAACACCGGATGCCGCCTTGAAGCGGGCTGGCACACAAACTGCACCAGCGCCCGTAAAGGCGCCGGTTCGCGGGAGTGCCGTCAATTCTCCGTCACCGGCTCTATAACCCTATGCAATTTCTCGGTCGAGCCTGTGCCTGCCGGGAGGAACAATCCGAATGAGAGTCTGGGCAGTTGCCAATCAAAAGGGTGGTGTCGGTAAAACCACCACTTCCATCGCCTTGGCCGGCTTGCTGGCAGAGGCCGGCAAGCGTGTGGTCGTGGTCGACCTGGACCCCCACGGCTCCATGACCAGCTATTTCGGCTACGACCCGGATGCCCTGGAGCACAGTTGCTACGACCTGTTCCTGCACAAGGGCAGTGTGCCGGCGGATTTGCCGGGCCAGCTGATGCTGCCTACCAGTAATGAAAAGATCTCGTTGCTGCCGTCGAGCACCGCCCTGGCTACCCTTGAGCGCCAGTCTCCGGGGCAGAGCGGCCTGGGCCTGGTGATTGCCAAGACCCTGGCGCAGCTGTGGCAGGACTTCGACTACGCGATCATCGACAGCCCGCCTTTACTGGGCGTGCTGATGGTCAACGCCCTGGCCGCCAGTCAACAGCTGGTGATCCCGGTGCAGACCGAGCACCTGGCCGTCAAAGGCCTGGAACGCATGGTCAGCACCCTGGCGATGATCAACCGCTCGCGCAAACAGGCGTTGCCGTTCAGCATCGTGCCGACCCTGTTTGACCGCCGTACCCAGGCGTCCCTCGGCACCTTGCGGGTATTGCGCGACGCGTATCCGGACACCATCTGGCAAGGCTACATCCCGGTGGACACGCGCCTGCGGGACGCGAGCCGGGCAGGGCTGACGCCTTCGCAGTTCGACGGCAAGAGCCGTGGCGTGCTGGCGTATCGGGCGTTGCTCAAGCACCTGTTGTCCCAGCAACTTGTGGCGCAGGTGGCGTGATGATCATTGTAGGAGCCTGGCTTGCCAGCGATGCAGACGCCGCAGTTTTCGCGACAAAACCGGCTCTCGATTCAAGTCCGGACACCCACAGGCCGATAACCTCTAAACACCGGGTTGATGGGGCTTGCGCGTGGGCATACAGATGAACCGTCCCGTTGATTTCAAGACCCGGCCGCAACTGGCGCTGGAGTCCTACCTGGACGCCTTGCTCCAGGACGCGACCGAGGAAATGCCGGAACCGATTCTGATCCTCGATGAAGTCATCGAGCCTGAACCTGCGGCCCTGGACGAGTTTCAACTGGCGGTCCTGGAAGAGCAGGCCCGAGATGCGTTGGTGGTCCCCGTAGCGGTTCCGGCACCGGTTGCCGTGCCCGTGCCCGTGCCTGTTGCGCCTGTGGTGATCGCGCCCGTGGTGGTCGAGCCGGTGGTTGAGGTTCATCTCCCGCCGAGCATCACGCCGCCGCCGGTACAGGGCGATGGTCGGCCGGCGTGGGCCGCCGAGCCGTTCGAATGTTTGCTGTTCGACGTTGCCGGGTTGACCCTGGCGGTGCCGCTGGTGTGCCTGGGCTCGATCTACTCCCTGGAAGGCCAGGAGTTAACGCCGCTGTTCGGCCAGCCGGAATGGTTTCTCGGGATCCTGCCGAGCCAGCAGGGCAACTTGAAGGTATTGGACACTGCGCGTTGGGTGATGCCTGACCGCTATCGGGATGATTTCCGCCAGGGCCTGCAATACGTTATTTCGGTCCAGGGCTACGAGTGGGGGCTGGCAGTGCATCAGGTCAGCCGCTCATTGCGCCTGGACCCGAACGAAATCAAATGGCGCAGCCACCGGGGCCAGCGGCCATGGCTGGCGGGCACCGTGATCGAACACATGTGCGCGTTGCTGGATGTCGCCGAACTGGCGGAGCTGATTGCCAGCGGCGCGGTAAAAGCGATGCCGCTCAACAAGCGCACTTGATAACAAGCAGCAGCGCTACGGCGCTGCCCAAGAACACACACCGTAACCAACGGTATTTGAAGGGGTCTGGAGTATGAACAAGTCAGTGTCCGCACAAGGTCTGGTGGATGATCCAATCCTGCAATGGGTCACCTTCAAGCTGGACAACGAGTCCTACGGCATCAACGTGATGCGTGTGCAGGAAGTGCTGCGCTACACCGAAATCGCTCCGGTTCCGGGTGCCCCAAGCTACGTGCTGGGCATCATCAACCTGCGCGGTAACGTTGTAACTGTGATCGACACCCGTCAGCGTTTTGGCCTGGTGCCGACCGAAGTCAACGACAACACCCGCATCGTGATCATCGAAGCCGACAAGCAAGTGGTCGGGATCATGGTCGACAGCGTGGCGGAAGTGGTTTACCTGCGCCAATCTGAAGTCGAAACCGCGCCGAACGTCGGCAACGAAGAATCGGCCAAGTTCATCCAGGGTGTCTGCAACAAGAACGGCGAGCTGCTGATTCTGGTTGAGCTGGACAAGATGATGAGCGAAGAAGAATGGCAGGATCTGGAGAATATCTGATTGTTCCTTGAGGTAGCGGTGATCGTCCTGGCCATCCTATGGGCCGGGACCTTGGGCTTCCTGCTGCGCTACGTGCGCCAGCAACGGGAATTGGCCATGCAACAGGCCGAGCGCGACGCCGTGCGCGACCGGCGCATCCTGGAACTGGTCAAGCGGGTCGACCACTTCCAGCAGAGCGCGGTACGTGTAGGGGATGAAGTGCACGAACTGCGTTCGGTGCTGGCGCCGTTGCCGGACAAGCTGTCTGCGCTGGAGCAGCGTGACCCGTCGAGCCTGTCATTCGCCCAGGCGGCGAAGCTGGTAGGTATGGGCGCGACGGTGGATGAGCTGACCCAGTCCTGCGGGTTGACCCAGGCTGAAGCGCAGTTGATGAGCCGGTTGCACAAGGACAGCTGAAGGTTACGAGCGGCAAGCGGGTTTGCTTGCCGCTTATAGCTGATGCCGGTTGCTCAGCCATTCGGCCATGGTCGAGTCTTCAAGCGCATATTCACCACGGTTGGCCTTCCAGACCAACTCCTTCTCCCGCAGCACTTCCAGCGCTTTCTGAACGTTTGGCGTGCTTGCATTCGGCTCGACCTGGGCCAACTCCAGTTTGCGGTTCACATCCTGGAAGGTTTTTTCCGCAAAAGGCGAGAACGCTTGCTTGCCCAGGGTTCGTTCGCCCATCACTTCCAGCACCGCTTGTTGCAAGGGTGACAGGTCGTTGTAGGCGCTCTCGTAGTCGCTCCAGATTCCGGCCTGGTGATTCAGTGCTCCCGTCCTCAGCAACTCGCCAAGGTTGCTGGCTTCGCCAAGACCAACGCTGACTTCGGTCAACAGTTTGTTGAGCATTTCCGGGCGCCGGCCGACGAGCTGGAACGCATAGTCCATATCCTCAAGGTTGAACTGGTTGGTCGCGGCCAGGCGCTGGTTCCACAGGTCCGTCACGAACTCCACAAAGTCGCGGCTCAGCAACGGGAATGGCGTGATGTGGGCGCCGAAAAACGGTTGTTTGCTCTTGAGTACCAGGTTGGCCAGTTTGTCGCGGCTGGACCCGGTGAAGACCAGGCGCAGGCCATCTGTGGTGTTGCTGCCGTTGAGATGGTCCCGTGCAGCCTTGAGCGCGAACATTGCGTTCACGCCACCCTCGCTGTTGAGGGCGTGCTGGGCTTCGTCGACGATCAACACGATCATCTGCCCCGAGACTTGGTGCAGCACGTCCAGCGCATGGGTGAGCGTGGTGCCGGCGGGCAATTGAGGTTTGGTGAAGTCCCAACTCAAGGTGCGCAGCAGGCTGATCTTCTCGATACCGGCCTTCTTGGCCGCTTTGCTCACTGCGCTTTCGAACTCGCCCAGGGCTTTGCCGATGGCCCCGGAGATCAGCTCGGCGGGGTCGATTTCGCGGTTCATCCAGAGGTCCACGTACACCGGCAGCCAGCCTCGGGCCTTGCATTCGGGGATGAGGTCGTTACGCAGGAACGTACTCTTGCCCGTACGACGAGGCGCCGCGAGGAACATCCCGGAGCTGTAATCGGCAAATGACTCGCCCGCCAAATCACGGGCCAGCGCTTCGGCGAGTAGCTTTCGACTGAGGATCGGGCGGGTAGGGCTCATGGGTTTTATCCTGAACTATCGAGTTCGGGATAATCTATACCTTGAAAGATATAATTGCTATACATCAGCGCCTGCTACTTCCTGCTAAAGAGTGTTGTTTCTCTTCGGACACGGATAGTGTTCGGTAATTGCACCCCGCACCAGCCGGGTCGTGCCACTTTGCTCTGCCGCAGGGTATTTCTTGCTGTACTCCAGAACCAAATCGACCAAACGCCCTGGCTCCAGGTTTTCCGGCAGGCAAAGGCGGCGGTTGCTGCGGGTGAATTCGTCCTTGTACTCCAGCGTTCTCAGCACGCCCGTGGTGATGCCAAGGCAATAGGCAGCCTGGTAGGAAGGCGGCGCACCCGACGGCATCTTCGTGGCTTCGCGGCAGGCCGCAAGGTATTCATGGGCCTCGTTGCTGGCCGTTGCCGTCAGGGGAAAGACACAAAGACTCAGTGCCACCAGGATTGAAATCCGTTTCAACTGCCGCGCTCCGGGATTAAGGGTTCGCGACAGATTAATCCGCCGTTGTTACGGCTTAATGTGGGCAAATCAAGTGTGGGAGCGGGCTTGCTCGCGAAAGCGCTGGATCAGTTACAGATGTATTGACTGATACTCTGCATTCGCGAGCAAGCCCGCTCCCACATTAATAATCGTCGCCTCTTTCCGTCACATCCCGCTCTACCGGCCCTGCATCCGGGTCATATCCCACCGGGAACTTGCCCTTCAACGTCCAGGCAAACGCGATGATCTCGGCGACGGTGCGGTACAACTCTTCCGGGATGCTGTCGCCCAACTCCATGCGCGCCAGTAATTTGACCAGCTCGGCATTTTCGTAGATCGGGACTTCGTTTTCCCGGGCCAGCTTGAGGATGGCTTCGGCCAGGGCGTCGTCACCCTTGGCCGTCAGGGTCGGTGCTTGTTGCCCGTCGTATTTGAGGGCAATGGCCTGGCGGGGCGGGTTGGGGTTTTTCATGCGGTTTCATCCACCCAGCGTTGTTCCAGTCCGGTTTTCGGGCCGCGCGGCGGGGTGCCGAGGTGGCAGTCCAGGTCGCCAACGTTGAGCCCCGACGACACCAGGCGCTCGCGCAGGCTGCCCAGGTGGCTTTCGATCAGGCTGGCGGTGAACGGACGGGTTGCCCACAGTTGGCTCGACAGTTTGCCCTGGCTCAGTTGCGCCTGGACCTGCAACGGGCCCAGGGGCTCCATGTCGAGGGCCATTTCCACGCGCCAGAGCATCTGCTTGGGGTCCTTGCTGTCCTTGCGTTCCGGCTGTTCCTTGTCGGGGGCCGGTTCTTCACGCTGGAACTTGACCTGCAACGGCACGATGTCCTGCAAGGTACGCATCGGGATTTCCAGCTGCCAGGTGGTCAAGAGCTTGCCATCGGCGGTGGTGCCGGTTTGTTCCAGGCTCGACAGCTGATGGCTTTGCAAGCGGGAAATGGCGCCGGCGGCCAGGCGCAGCAGGTTTTCCAGATCGCTCTCACCTTCCAGGCGTTGCATCAGTCGATCCGGCAGCGGGAAGCCCGCGGGTGCTTGGCGGGCGCCGACCTGGCCGAGGGTGCCCAGCGGGCTGCGCACGAAGCTGGGCAGCAGTTGCGCCAGGGTGTTGGCGGCCAGGATCGCGTTGAGGTTGGTGCTGGCGGGCAGGTTAGGCAGCACGTCGGCGACAAAGCGCAGCAGGGCGCCTTTCATGTCCAGCGGCGGTATCTGCGGGTTTTGCCCGGCGAGCAGTTTGGCTTCGAGGAATGTGCCGCTGTTCTGGATCAGTTGCGCCAGTACTTTCGGATTGCTGGCCTGGGCCAGGTCGGGCAGGCTCGCCAGCAATCGCTCGGCGGCGGCACGCAAATCGACTGAGGTGCTGTCGCTACGGGTCGCCGGCAAGCTTTGCAACGCGGTGAACACGACGTCCAGCGAACCCTGGCGGCTTTGTTGGGTGGAGAGTTGTTGGGCCACGGCCAGTTGGTCCTGGCGCCCGCTCAGGGGCACAAAGCTCAAGGTCTGGGCACTTTGCACCACGGCACTGAGCAGGCTGCCGATGCGCAATGGCTGCGGGCTTTCGACGGTCAGGGTCGCGCCGCTGAGGACGTTATTGAGCACCGACACCAGCGAGCGATACACCACCGGCTGGTTGGCGCCCTGGGGCAGCGCCTGGGTGGTCAGCACCTTGCCTTGCAGCAGCGTGCCCACCGGCAGTTGGCTGGTGTCGATGCGTGTCAGCGCGGCGACGCTGGAGCTCAACGCCTGTTGCAAGCTGATGGACAAGTTGCCCGACGACGTCTGGCTGACCTCCACCTGGGTGCCCAGCGGCAGCGGCTGGCTGCTGCTGGCCTGCACCAGGGTTTGCCGGCCGCCTTCCAGGGTCAGCTTGAGCAGCAACTGAAAGGCATCGCCGCCTTGTTTAAGCGCCAGCACCTCGGCGTTCACGGTTTTCCCTGGGTCAATCAGGCCGGTCTGCGGCTCCAGGAGTTTCAGCAACTCACCTGTCGCAGGCGCGGGCGCAGGCCCGGCCGGCAGCGTGGGAGGAAGCGTGGGAAGATTGATCTCACCGGTCATCGTGCGCGCCGTCTCAAGGGAAATTGCCCTCTTTAGAGTAGGGCATCACATGTATAATGCCGCCCGTCTTCAAAGAGAGCGTTAAAAACAACACAACTGATTGATCCAGCTCTCTAAAAACGGTCGCCAAAGCAGTTAATGTGCATCTCTTTAACGGCCGTTCCACCGCCGACTTGAACCGTAAAGGCCCGCGATCTCTTGACCAGCCCTCTTCTAGAAGCCGTAGCGCTCGCCTGTGAACGTGACCTGCGGATGCTGTTCGAACACCTCGAACTGCGTCTGGCGGGCGGCGACATGGTGCAGGTCAGCGGCCCCAACGGCAGCGGCAAGACCAGCCTGTTGCGCCTGTTGGCCGGCCTGATGCAGCCGACGGCGGGCGAAGTGCGGCTCAATGGCAAACCGTTGCACGAGCAACGCACCGAGCTGGCGCGCAACCTGATCTGGATCGGTCACGCCGCCGGGATCAAGGATGTGCTCACCGCCGAAGAAAACCTCAGCTGGCTCAGCGCCCTGCATCATCCCGCAAGTCGCGAGGCGATCTGGCAAGCCCTCGCCGCCGTTGGCCTGAAGGGTTTCGAGGACGTTCCCTGCCACACCCTGTCCGCCGGTCAACAGCGCCGCGTGGCCCTGGCCCGTTTGTATCTGGACGGCCCGCCGTTGTGGATTCTCGACGAACCCTTCACCGCCCTCGACAAACAAGGCGTCGCCCAGCTGGAAGAACACCTGGCCGCGCACTGCGAGCAGGGCGGCATGGTGGTCCTGACCACTCACCACACGTTGGCGCGCATGCCCGCCGGTTACCGCGACCTGGACCTGGGCCGGTGGGCGGTATGAGTGTTTTTGCCCTGTTGGTCGCCCGCGAAGCGCGGTTACTCTGTCGCCGCCCGGCCGAATTGGCCAACCCGCTGGTGTTCTTCGCAATTGTGATCGCGCTGTTCCCGTTGGCGGTGGGCCCCGAGACTAAACTGTTGCAAACCTTGTCTCCGGGACTGGTCTGGGTGGCGGCACTTTTGTCGGTCCTGCTCTCGCTGGACGGGCTGTTTCGCAGTGATTTTGAAGATGGTTCCCTTGAACAGTGGGTCCTTTCGTCGCACCCCCTGCCACTTCTGGTATTGGCCAAGGTACTGGCACACTGGGTGTTTTCCGGCCTGGCGCTGGTATTGCTCGCGCCGTTGCTGGCAATGATGCTGGGATTGCCTACCGAGTGCCTGCCGGTGTTGCTCCTTTCCTTGTTGCTTGGCACGCCGGTTCTCAGTCTACTGGGCGCCGTGGGTGCGGCGCTGACGGTCGGCTTGAAACGCGGCGGCCTGTTGTTGGCCCTGCTGATTTTGCCTTTGTATATCCCGGTGTTGATCCTGGGCAGCGGCGCTTTGCAAGCCGCGCTCCAGGGCATGCCGGCGAGCGGTTACCTCCTGTGGCTTGGCAGCCTGGCCGCCCTGGCGGTAACCCTGACACCCTTTGCTATAGCGGCTGGCCTGAAGATCAGCGTCGGCGAATAATGAGGTCTGGTTAAGCGATAGAACCTTAACCAGTAAAGACCCTAAGCTTCTCGCAACGACGAGAAGCAACCGTGATGGAAACAGCATGAACTGGACCTGGTTTCACAAGCTCGGCTCGCCCAAATGGTTTTACGGCATCAGTGGCAAACTGCTGCCGTGGTTGAGCATCGCCGCGGTATTGCTGATCGGCATCGGCCTGGTCTGGGGCCTGGCCTTCGCGCCGCCGGACTATCAGCAAGGCAACAGCTTTCGCATCATCTACATCCACGTTCCCGCCGCGATGCTGGCCCAGTCCTGCTACGTGATGCTGGCGGTGTGCGGCATCGTCGGCCTGGTGTGGAAGATGAAGCTGGCGGACGTCGCCCTGCAATGCGCCGCGCCCATCGGTGCCTGGATGACCGCCGTGGCGCTGGTCACCGGCGCGATCTGGGGCAAGCCGACCTGGGGTTCGTGGTGGGTCTGGGACGCGCGCCTCACCTCGATGCTGATCCTGCTGTTCCTGTATTTCGGCCTGATCGCCCTGGGCAACGCCATCAGCAACCGCGACAGCGCCGCCAAGGCCTGCGCGGTGCTGGCGATTGTCGGCGTGATCAACATCCCGATCATCAAATACTCGGTGGAGTGGTGGAACACCCTGCACCAGGGGGCCACCTTCACCCTCACCGAAAAGCCGGCCATGCCCGTGGAAATGTGGGCGCCGCTGCTGCTGATGGTGTTGGGGTTCTACTGTTTTTTCGGCGCCGTGCTGCTGATGCGCATGCGCCTCGAAGTGCTCAAGCGTGAAGCCCGCACCAGTTGGGTCAAGGCCGAAGTGCAAAACAGCCTGGGAGCCCGTGGATGAGCTTCAACTCTTTCAGTGATTTTCTCGCCATGGGCCATCACGCCCTGTATGTCTGGACGGCCTATGGCATCTGCCTGGCGGTGCTGGCCCTCAACGTCGCCGCGCCGATCCTGGCCCGCAAGCGTTACCTGCAACAAGAGGCGCGTCGTTTGCGCCGGGAGACCGAAAAGTGAATCCGCTGCGTAGAAAGCGTCTGTTGATCATCCTGGCCATCATGGCCGGTGTCGGCATTGCCGTGACCCTGGCCCTGAGTGCCCTGCGGGAGAACATCAACCTGTTCTACACCCCGACCCAGATTGCCAACGGCGAAGCGCCGCTGGACACGCGAATTCGTGCCGGCGGCATGGTCGAGAAGGGCTCGCTGCAACGCTCCGGCGACTCCCTGGACGTAAAATTCATCGTCACCGACTTCAACAAATCCGTGACCATCACCTACCGCGGCATCCTCCCGGACCTGTTCCGCGAAGGGCAGGGCATCGTCGCCCTCGGCAAGCTCAACGCCGACGGCGTGGTAGTGGCCGACGAAGTGCTGGCCAAGCACGATGAAAAATACATGCCGCCGGAAGTCACCAAGGCCCTGAAAGACAGCGGCCAATCCGCCCCGACCCCAGCCAAGGAGGGCTAAATCATGACGTCCGCATTGTTTATTCCAGAGCTGGGCCAGTTGGCGATGATCCTCGCCCTGTGCTTTGCCATCGTCCAGGCCGTGGTCCCGTTATTGGGTGCCTGGCGTGGTGACCGTTTGTGGATGAGCCTGGGCCAGCCGGCTGCCTGGGGCCAGTTCGCCTTTTTGCTGTTCGCCTTCGGTTGCCTGACCTACGCCTTCATGACCGACGACTTTTCCGTCGCCTACGTCGCCAACAACTCCAACAGCGCCTTGCCCTGGTACTACAAGTTCAGCGCCGTGTGGGGGGCCCACGAAGGTTCATTGCTGCTGTGGGCGTTGATCCTCGGTGGCTGGACCTTTGCCGTATCAGTGTTCTCCCGGCAGTTGCCGCAAGTCATGCTGGCCCGGGTGCTGGCGGTGATGGGCATGATCAGCATCGGCTTCCTGCTGTTCCTGATCATGACCTCCAACCCGTTCACCCGCATCCTGCCGCAGATCCCGGTAGACGGCCATGACCTCAACCCGTTGCTGCAAGACATCGGCCTGATCGTGCACCCGCCGATGCTCTACATGGGGTATGTCGGTTTCTCGGTCGCCTTCGCCTTCGCCATCGCCGCGTTGCTTGGCGGGCGTCTCGATGCGGCCTGGGCGCGCTGGTCGCGGCCATGGACCATCGTCGCCTGGGCGTTCCTCGGCATCGGCATCACCCTGGGCTCATGGTGGGCCTACTACGAGCTCGGCTGGGGCGGCTGGTGGTTCTGGGACCCGGTGGAAAACGCCTCCTTCATGCCATGGCTGGTGGGCACGGCGTTGATTCACTCGCTGGCAGTCACTGAAAAACGCGGCGTGTTCAAAAGCTGGACCGTATTGCTGGCCATCGCCGCGTTTTCCCTCAGCCTGCTGGGTACGTTCCTGGTGCGTTCCGGCGTGCTGACATCGGTTCACGCGTTTGCCTCCGACCCGGAGCGCGGCGTGTTCATCCTGATTTTCCTGCTGTTCGTGGTGGGCGGCTCGTTGACGTTGTTTGCGTTGCGCGCGCCAGTGGTCAAGAGCCATGTCGGCTTCAACCTGTGGTCTCGTGAAACCCTGCTGCTGGGCAATAACCTGGTGCTGGTGGTCGCGGCTTCGATGATCCTGCTCGGCACCCTGTACCCGCTGGCTCTGGATGCCCTGAGCGGCGCCAAACTGTCCGTCGGCCCGCCGTATTTCAATGCACTGTTCATCCCGTTGATGGCGCTGTTGATGGTGGTGATGGCGGTCGGCATGCTGGTGCGCTGGAAAGACACTCCGGTGAAATGGCTGGTGGGCATGCTCGCGCCGGTACTGCTCGGCAGCGCCGCGCTGGGCGTGATCGCCGGTATTGCCTACGGCGACTTCAACTGGGCCGTGCTCGCCACCTTCATGCTGGCTGCCTGGGTGTTGCTGGCCGGCGTACGTGACCTGATCGACAAGACCCGCCACAAAGGTTTGATCAAAGGCTTGCCGACCATGACCCGCAGCTACTGGGGCATGCAGGTTGCGCATATCGGCATCGCCGTGTGTGCGTTGGGCGTGGTGTTGTCCAGCCAGAACAGTGCCGAGCGCGACCTGCGCCTGGCACCCGGCGAGTCCATGGACCTGGCCGGTTACCACTTCATTTTCGAAGGCGCCAAGCACTTCGAAGGGCCGAACTTCACCTCCGACAAAGGCACCGTACGCGTCGTGCGCAACGGTAAGGAAATCGCGGTGCTGCACCCGGAAAAACGCCTGTACACCGTGCAAAGCTCGATGATGACCGAAGCCGGGATCGACGCCGGTTTCACCCGCGACCTCTACGTCGCCCTGGGTGAACCACTGGGCGATGGCGCCTGGGCCGTGCGGGTCCACGTCAAACCGTTTGTGCGCTGGATCTGGTTCGGCGGCCTGCTCACCGGGTTCGGTGGTTTGCTGGCGGCAATGGACCGGCGCTACCGGGTCAAGGTCAAGAGCCGGGTGCGTGAAGCCCTCGGCCTGCAAGGAGCGGCGGTATGAAGCGTTGGTTGATGGTGTTACCGCTGGCGGCGTTTTTGGTGGTGGCGGTGTTCCTGTATCGCGGGTTGTACCTGGACCCGGCCGAGTTGCCGTCGGCGATGATCGGCAAGCCATTCCCGGCGTTCTCGCTGCCGACGGTGCAGGGCGACAAAACCCTGACCCAGGCTGACTTGCTGGGCAAACCGGCGCTGGTCAATGTGTGGGGTACCTGGTGCATTTCCTGCCGCGTGGAGCATCCGGTGCTGAACAAGCTGGCGGAGAAGGGCGTGGTGATCTACGGCATCAACTACAAGGACGACAACGCTGCCGCCCTGAAGTGGCTGGCGGAATTCCACAACCCGTACCAGCTGGATATCCGCGACGAAGACGGCAACCTCGGCCTGAACCTCGGCGTATACGGCGCCCCGGAAACCTTCTTCATCGACGACAAGGGCGTGATCCGCGACAAGTACGTAGGCGTGATCGACGAAGTGGTGTGGCGCGAGCAACTGGCCGCCAAGTACCAGGCGCTGGTGGATGAGGCCAAGCCATGAAGCGTTGGTTAGCCGCCGCTGTATTGGGCTTGAGCATGGTCGGCGTGGCTCACGCCGCCATCGACACTTACGAATTTGCCAAGGACGGTGACCGCGAGCGTTTTCGCGAACTGACCAAGGAACTGCGCTGCCCCAAGTGCCAGAACCAGGACATCGCCGACTCCAACGCACCGATCGCCGCCGACCTGCGCAAAGAGATTTTCCGCATGCTCGGCGAGGGCAAGGACAATCAGCAGATCATCGACTTCATGGTCGACCGCTACGGTGACTTCGTGCGCTACAAGCCGGCGCTCACCGGCAAGACTGCGTTGCTGTGGTTCGGCCCGGCCGGGTTGTTGCTCGCCGGTGTCGTGGTCATGGCGGTGATTGTGCGCCGCCGTCGTGTCGCTCCGGCCGATGGCTCGGACTCGCTTTCCGTCGATGAGCGTCAACGCCTCGACCAACTGCTGGACAAAAAAACTGATGATTGATTTCTGGCTCGCAGCCGGTCTGCTGCTTCTGATTGCCTTGAGTTTCCTGCTGATCCCGGTGTTACGCGGCCGCCGTGCCCAGCGTGAAGAGGATCGCACCGCGCTGAACGTGGCGCTGTATCAAGAACGTGTGGCGGAACTGCAAACCCAGCAGTCCGAAGGCGTGCTGGATGCGGCCCAACTGGACAGCGGTCGCGCTGAAGCGGCTCGCGAGTTGCTGGCCGATACCGAAGGTGTGGAAAAGCCTCGGGAGTCGCGCCTCGGCAAACCCTTGCCGTTGCTCGCGGCCTTTCTGGTGCCGGTGCTGGGCGTTGCGCTGTACCTGCATTACGGGGCCAGCGACAAGGTCGAACTGACCCGCGAATTCTCCCAGCCGCCGGTGTCCATGGAAGACATGACCCGCCGTCTGGAGCGCGCCGCTGCCGCCCAACCGGATTCGCCGGAAGGCCTGTACTTCCTCGGTCGCGCCTACATGGCCCAGGACCGTTCGGCCGATGCGGCCAAGATCTTCGAGCGCACCGTGGCCTTGGCCGGTCGCCAGCCCGAGTTGCTCGGGCAGTGGGCCCAGGCCCAATACTTTGCCGACAACAAACAGTGGTCGCCCAAGGTCCAGGCCTTGACCGACGAAGCACTGAAACTCGACCCGAAAGAAGTCACCAGCCTCGGCCTGCTGGGCATCGCCGCCTTTGAAGGCCAGCGTTACCAGGAAGCGATCAACTACTGGAACCGCCTGCTGGCGCAACTGCCGCCGGAAGACAACTCCCGGGCCGCGCTGCAAGGCGGGATCGACCGTGCGGCCGAGAAGCTCAAAGAGAGCGGCGGTAGCGTGGCACCAGTGAAGGCACAAAAGCAGATGCAAGTGCGTGTGGACCTGGCAGCGGATGTGAAGGCCAAGGCCTTGCCGACCGACAGCGTGTTCATCTTCGCCCGTGCCGTCAAAGGCCCGCCGGCGCCATTGGCGGCCAAGCGTGTGACAGTCGCCGACCTGCCGATCACCGTCGAGTTGGGCGACAGCGATGCGATGATGCCGCAGTTGAAACTGTCCAACTTTCCCGAAGTCCAACTGGTTGCGCGCATATCCCGGGCTGGTGTTCCGACAGCTGGCGAGTGGATCGGCCGCAGCCAACCCTTGGCCAGCAGCACCACTGCGCTGCAGCAGCTGACCATCGACAGTCCGGATAAATAATTCGAGGAAATGCCCATGACCGCTATCGCACGTATCACCCTGCTCAGCCTGGTATTGGGGTTGAGTGCTTGTGCGGTCCATCGGCCTCCGTCGCCCACCGGGCCGACCATTCCACCGACAGGGCCGTCGACCCAGCCGAGCACCCAGCCAGGCACCCAGCCTTCGGGCCCGGTGATTAAACCGTCGAAGCCGGTGCCGACCTCCTCGCCGACCTTCGCTCCGCCACCGGGTGCGGCCAGCCACTGGGACGGCAAGATGCAGGTGTACGTGCTGGACGAGCAGGACGATACGTTCTACCGCCAGCGCACCTACTACCGCTGGAGCAACGGCTGGAGCCGCTCCATCAGCCCGAATGGGCCTTGGGAAGAGACCGACATCCATGGCGTACCGCCGGGGTTGAGCAAGCAGTACGCGCAATGAACTTGGCTGTTTATCGGGACTGATACTGACCCGATAAGGTCGTTTATTTAAACGACCTTATATGCGCGGCGAGTTCAGCGAGTTCACCGTCATCTGCCCTGTTTGAGTCGTGTGAGGAAATATAACCCTCATACACCTCATAGAACTTGTCCACCCGTGAGCTGATCTTTTTGAATGTGCTGTCTTGGCCGGTGCCATGCATTGGAAATAACTTCGCGTGTAGATGGTCTACCCCGTATCCCTCTAGGATCAACCCGGTACGGGCGACATCTGGCAGGGATTTATCTATCAGTAGCGCGGTTTTTTTGGCTGCAACAATGAGTTCGCACAGCGTCGAGTCCGACTGCTTGAATGCGTAACTGTCATGATGAATTTTTGGGATAACTACCGTAAAGCCCTGCGTGTTTGGGAAGATTGATAGGAACGACATGTGCCTATCGTCTTCCCATATGACATGCGAAGGGGATACTCCTTGAACGATGTCGCAAAAAATACAGCTCATTCTGTCTATCTCTCTCATGGGGCGGAATAGTACTTCGTGATGAGATATAGCCCAGTTGTTCTTGCCAGGCAAAATAAACAGAAAACTTCCGAAGTTTCCTAGGACTGGCACCGGATAAGTCGGGTGTTTACTGCTGTTCGCGGTTTTTCATACGTCGTTATCGGAGGATTCCCGCGATAGCGTCAGTACCGTTCCCTGGCGCGGTGCACTGAGCCAATGGATACCCCCGGCCATCACCCCCAGCGCCAGCACCAGGAATGCCAAGGTGACAATACCGATACTCGCCCCGCCCAATAACACCGGGTAATTTGAACCTGGTGAAGATCAAAAATGTGGGAGCGGGCTTGCTCGCGAATGCAGAGGGTCAGTCAATACATCTGGTGACTGATCCACCGCTTTCGCGAGCAAGCCCGCTTGTGCACATTGTATTTACGTTGCCAGTTGGATTTCGGTTTTGATCAGGCCACCGGGCACTCTCGATCCAGCGCTCTATCCACCAACAACAATCCCAACTCCAGCAGTTGTTGCATCGCCAATACCAGGCTGCGGTCTTTGCCATCAATGTTTTCGGAAAGGTCCAACGCCATTGCATTGGCAGACTGGAGTGTTTCGTAGGCGTTGCTCAGCAGTGCTTCCGTTTCAACGTTGGCTGATACGGTGAACAGACTGAAGTGGTTTTTTTCATTGGTGGACGCTTTGGTTTCGGCGGGTTTCAGGTAGTGATCGATGGCCCGCTGGGCGGCGTCCTGAAGCTTGTTTTTTTCAGACTTGGAGCCAGACGTTTCTGGCGGATTGGGCGTGACCTTGTACATGCAATGACTCTCCATTCAGTTGGAGCTCACCACATCTGCGACCAAGCAGGTGGGTGGCGAGCTGTACGCAGGTTGGTCGACCAGGGAATGGAAACCCGGCAGGGCCAGGGCCCTCCCACGCACAGCTCGCCATAAAGCGAACACGATAATGCCGCTTGCGCGGCACTGTGCGCCATTCTAACCCGGGCGACCAAACCCGATCGCTGATGAGCAGCGACTTGGAGAGGCTAGCGGCGAGTTAAGGCTGCTGCAAGCCATCGAGATCGTAGGAAAAATCACCGATCTACCGGGATCTTGATTATTCCTGAAGCGATACTTCGGCAAGACGCGGCTTTAGAAACTCCAGGGCATCTTTAAACACCTGATGCCACTCTTCTGACGGTTCGCTCGCCAGCGAGTGCCAGAAGAACCGGAACTCATGGCCTCCATCATCCTCTGCAAAATAGGTCCAGGTATCTGGTGTCTCTTCTGCGACCTGGCATTGATGAAAGGCCCATGTATGCCTTGTGGACGCTGAGTGCCAAGTGCCCAGGTCACGTATCACCTTGCCGGTTATCCCGGCTTCTTCCTGTAATTCCCGAATCGCAGCTGCGTCGGTGCTTTCGCCAGGCTCCACGCTGCCCTTGACCAGTTGAAGGCCTGCCAGGGGGTGTTTGAATGCGAGGATTTCCAGCGATTGGCGGGTTCGCAGAACGACCGGACATGCCTTGTCTTTTCCTATCACGTTGCCCTCTTGCACATATTGGCGGCCAGCTATTGCACCACAGTCCGGCACATTTCCAATGCCGGGCGAAGACCTTGTGGCGAGGGAGCTTGCTCCCGCTGGACTGCGAAGCAGGCCCAAGTCAGCCACTTCAGTACATCTGACAGACCGTGTCACCCAGGCTTGGGGCCGCTGCGCAGCCCAGCGGGAGCAAGCTCCCTCGCCACAGGTTAGGTATTCAGCGTCAGTTCCAACCTTTCATCAAACCTTCATCAAACGGTTTTACTCCAGTCATGTGCAAGTCATAGGGCTGACACAGCCCGCGCCTACTGTCGTTTGAACTCAAACGCAGCCACGGATGGCTGTTCAACCAGACAGAGAAGCCCATGACTCCAGCTATCCATGTCGATCATCTGAACAAGACCTTTGCGAAGAAGTCCGCACTGGTCGACCTCGAACTCACCGTCGCCACCGGTGAGATGGTCACGCTGATTGGCGCTTCCGGTTCCGGCAAGTCGACCTTGCTGCGCCACCTCGCGGGCCTGGCCTGTTGCGACAAGAGCAACGGCGGCAGCGTCAAGGTGCTGGGCCGGGAAGTGCAGGCCGGCGGGCGGTTGAATGGCAAGGTGCGGCGCCTGCGCGCCGACATCGGCTACATCTTCCAGCAGTTCAACCTGGTCAACCGCCTGAGCGTGCTCGACAACGTGCTGCTCGGTTGTCTGGGCCGCATGCCGCGCTGGCGTGGCAACCTCGGTTTGTTCAACGCCGAGGAAAAACAGTTCGCCATGGAATCCCTGGCCCGCGTCGGCCTGGCTGACCTGGCCGCGCAACGCGCCTCTACCTTGTCCGGCGGCCAGCAGCAACGCGTAGCAATTGCCCGCGCTTTGACGCAACGCGCCGAAGTGATCCTGGCGGATGAACCCATCGCTTCGCTGGACCCGGAGTCGGCGCGCAAGGTCATGGAGATCCTCGCCGACATCAACGGCCGCGACGGCAAGACCGTGGTGGTCACCCTGCACCAAGTCGATTACGCCATGCGTTATTGCCCCCGCGCCGTGGCGCTCAAGGGCGGGCGGATTCACTTCGATGGCCACGCCAGCGAGCTGAGCAGCCAGTTCCTCAACGATTTGTACGGTGCCGATGTCGACACCAGCCTGATGTTTTCCGACCAGACCCGCACACCCGTCGTCCCTGCACGGTTGGCCCTGGCTCGCGCTTGAAACCCTCCAACGACCCACAGGAATCCTCTCCATGTTGAACCGTATCGGTCATGTGTTTCTGTCCGCCGTGCTGTTAGCCAGCGTGGCCATGGGCAATGCCCAGGCCGCCGACAAGGCGATCAATTTCGGCATTATGTCCACCGAGTCTTCGCAGAACCTCAAGAGCATCTGGCAGCCATTTTTGGATGACATGCACAAGAAGACCGGCCTCACCATCAACGCCACCTTCGCCTCCGACTACGCCGGCCTGATCCAGGGCATGCGCTTCAACAAGGTCGACGTGGCCTGGCTGGGCAACAAGGCCGCGATGGAAGCGGTAGACCGTTCCAACGGCGAAATCTTCGCCCAGACCGCCGCGGCCAACGGGGCTGCCGGTTACTGGAGCGTGCTGATCGTGCGCAAGGACAGCCCGATCAACAACGTTGAAGACATGCTCAAGAACGCCAAGAACCTGACCTTCGGCAACGGTGACCCGAACTCCACCTCGGGCTACCTGGTACCCGGCTACTACGTGTTCGCCAAGAACCACGTCTACGCCGCCACCGCCTTTAAGCGCACCCTCAACTCCAGCCATGAAGTCAACGCACTGAGCGTGGCCAAAGGGCAGTTGGACGTCGCGACCTTCAATACCGAAAGCTGGGACCGCCTGGAAGTTACCCAGCCAGACAAGGCCGCGATGCTCAAGGTGATCTGGAAGTCGCCGCTGATCCCGGCCGACCCGATGGTGTGGAGCAAGGCCCTGAGCGACAGCGAGAAGACCAAGATCCGCGACTTCTTCGCCAACTACGGTGACACCGACGAAGAGAAGGCCGTGCTGAAGAACATGCAACTGGGCAAGTTCCTCAAGTCCAGCGACGACCAACTGCTGCCGATCCGCCAGTTGGAACTGTTCAAGCAGCGCACCACCATCAGCGCCGACGACAAGCTGGAAGCCGCCGACAAGACCAAGAAGCTCGCGGATATCGACGCCGACCTCGCCAAGCTGCAACAGCGCATCACCGAACTGGACAAGAAGACCGCCGCCAACGGCTAACCCCCTGTAGGAATCGGGTTCATGTGGGAGCGGGCTTGCTCGCGAATACGGTGCGTCATTCAACGCATCCGGCGACTGAGTCACCGCATTCGCGAGCAAGCCCGCTCCCACATTGAGCCCAGTTCCAACTCTACACCGAGAGTGACCCATGACTACGTTGCACGCTGAAGCCGTAGGCAAACGCACCTGGCCGCAGTACCTCGGTTGGGGCCTGTTCCTGATCCTGCTGGCCTGGGCCTGGCACGGCGCCGAGATGAACCCGCTGGCGCTGTACCGCGATTCCGGAAACATGGCGACCTTCGCCGCCGACTTCTTCCCGCCGGACTTCCACGAATGGCGCTCCTACCTCAAGGAAATGATCGTCACCGTACAAATCGCCCTCTGGGGCACGGTACTGGCGATTGTCTGCTCGGTGCCGCTGGGCATTCTGTGTGCCGACAACATCACGCCGTGGTGGATTCACCAGCCACTGCGCCGGGTGATGGATGCGTTTCGTTCGATCAACGAAATGGTGTTCGCCATGTTGTTCGTGGTCGCGGTGGGCCTCGGTCCTTTCGCGGGTGTCCTGGCCTTGTGGATCAGCACCACCGGCGTCCTCGCCAAGCTGTTTGCCGAAGCCGTCGAAGCCATCGACCCGGGCCCGGTTGAAGGTGTAAGAGCCACCGGCGCGAGTGCCTTGCAGGAAGTGATCTACGGCGTGATCCCGCAAGTGATGCCGCTGTGGGTGTCCTACGCGCTCTACCGCTTCGAAGCCAACGTGCGCTCGGCGACGGTAGTGGGGATGGTCGGTGCCGGCGGGATCGGCGTGATCCTCTGGGAGAACATCCGCGCCTTCCAGTTCGTGCAGACCTGCGCGGTGCTGCTGGTGATCATCGTGGTGGTGAGCTGTATCGACGTGTTGTCCCAACGCCTGCGCAAGCAGTTCATCTGACGTCGGAGGGGTGCCCCAGGGCGCTTTTTTTTAAGCATGCAGTTGTCTAGACAAGATGAGCCGGTGTACCGCGAACTCGCCGACATCCTGCGCCGCGAACTGAGCAGCTACCAGGCCGGTGAATTCCTGCCGGGCGAGGTGCAGTTGGCTGAACGCTTTGGTGTCAACCGCCACACCCTGCGCCGCGCCATCGATGAGCTGGTGTTCGAAGGCAGCCTGTTGCGCCGCCAGGGCAAGGGCACCCAGGTGCTGGACCGCCCGCTGATTTACCCGATGGGCGCCGAGACCTCCTACAGCCAGTCGTTGTCGGCCCAAGGCGTGGGCGTGGAAGCGATGTTGCTCAAGCGCCGCTACTGCTTCGCGAGCCGCGAAGAGGCGCAGCAATTGGGCATCGCCGAGATGGCGCCGATGATCGAGCTGCAAACCCTGCGCAAGCTCGACCACCAGCCGGTCAGCCTGATTCGCCACCGCTACTGCGCCAGCCATGCGCCGCTGCTGGCGGACTACAGCGGCGGCTCCTTGCGCCACTACCTGCGGGAACGCGACATGCCGTTGACCCGCACCCAAAGCCTGATCGGCGCGCGCTTGCCCAACCGCGACGAAGCCGCGCTGCTGATGATGCCCCGGCACTTGCCGGCGCTGACTGTATTCACTCTTTCCCGCGATCGCGACGGCCGCCCGGTGGAGCTGGCGCAGTCCACCAGCCGCTCGGATCGCTTCCAGTACCAAGTGGTGACCTGATGGAGACCCCGATGAACCTGTCCCCGCGTCAACACTGGATCGGCGTGCTCGCCCGCGCCTTTCGCAGTGAATTGCTGCCCCATGAAGACGCCCTGCGCGACGTGGATTACCAACTGATCCGCGCCCCGGAAATCGGCATGACCCTGGTACGCGGCCGCATGGGCGGCAACGGCGCGCCGTTCAACGTTGGTGAAATGAGCGTGACCCGCTGCGTGGTGCGCCTGGCTGACGGGCGCACCGGCTACAGCTACCTGGCCGGGCGCGACAAGGTCCATGCCGAACTGGCGGCCCTGGCGGATGCGCATTTGCAGGGGGCACACCCGAGCCCCTGGCTCAGCGATCTGATCGGCTCACTGGCCAACGCCCAGGCCGAGCGCCGGGCGCAAAAAGAGGCCGACACCGCCGCCACCAAGGTCGAGTTCTTCACCCTGGTTCGAGGAGAAAACTGATGAATGCCCAACGCTTGCAACCGGCGTTTGTAGACCCGGTGCTGGATGCCCAGCGCGGTTTTCGCGGCGCCCTCAAGGCTCTCGCCGAGCCCGGCCTGATCCAGTCCTTGCCCGCCGCCCCAAGCCTTGAAGGCCTGGCGCCGGCCACCTACGCGCTGTGCCTCGCGCTGCTGGATATGGACACGCCGCTGTGGCTCGCACCGTGCTTCGACACACCGCTGATTCGCGCCAACCTGGCGTTCCACTGCGGCTGCCCGCTGACCGCCAACCGTGAAGAGGCCGCGTTCGCCTTGCTCGGTGAACAGGACTTGCTCGACCTCAGCGGCTTCGACCACGGCAACGACCGTTACCCCGATCAGTCCTGCACCTTGCTGGTCCAGTTGACCGACCTGGAAGCCGGTCGCGCCTTGAACTGGCGCGGTCCGGGGATCAAGACCCAGCGTCAGGTCAACCTGCCGGTGCCTCAAGCATTCTGGCTCGAACGTCAACGCCGCGAGACGTTTCCCCGTGGCCTGGACGTGTTGTTCGCCGCCGGCCATCACCTGATCGGCTTGCCACGCAGCACCCGAATTGCACAGGAGCATGCCTGATGTACGTAGCCGTGAAGGGTGGCGAACAGGCCATCGACAATGCCCACCGCCTGCTGGCGAAAAAACGCCGGGGCGATACCTCCATTCCGGAACTGAGCGTGGAGCAGATCCGCGAGCAATTGCCGCTGGCGGTCGCCCGGGTGATGAGCGAAGGCTCGCTGTACGACACGGAGCTGGCCGCGCTGGCGATCAAGCAGGCGGCGGGGGATCTGGTGGAAGCGATCTTCCTGTTGCGGGCTTACCGCACCACGTTGCCGCGCTTCAGCCCGAGCCTGCCGATCGATACCGCGCAGATGTCACTGAGCCGGCGGTTGTCGGCCACCTTCAAGGACGTGCCAGGCGGGCAACTGCTGGGCCCGACCTTCGATTACACCCACCGTCTGTTGGACTTCGCGCTGCTGGCCGAAGGTGAATATCCGGGCCCGCAAACCACACCGGACGCCACCCTTGAACCGTGCCCGAGGGTTCTCGGCTTGCTGGCCAAGGAAGGCCTGATCAAGAACGAATCCGACGACACCGGCAGCGTCGCCGACATCACCCGCGACCCGCTGGAATACCCGGCCAACCGCGCCCAGCGCCTGCAAGCCCTGGCCCGTGGCGACGAAGGTTTCCTGCTGGCGCTGGGTTACTCGACCCAACGTGGTTACGGCCGCAACCACCCGTTTGCCGGTGAGATTCGCATCGGCGACGTCGAGGTGTGGATCGACCCGGAAGAGCTGGGTTTCCCGATCTGCCTGGGCAGTATCGAAGTCACCGAGTGCGAGATGGTCAACCAGTTCGTCGGCTCGGCCACCGAGCTGGCGCAGTTCACCCGGGGCTACGGTCTGGCGTTCGGGCATGCCGAGCGCAAGGCGATGGGCATGGCGCTGGTGGACCGCTCCTTGCGCGCCAACGAGTTCAACGAAGAGATCGTCTCACCGGCCCAGCAGGAAGAATTCGTGCTGTCCCACTGCGACAACGTCGAGGCGGCGGGCTTCGTTTCCCACCTCAAATTGCCTCACTACGTGGACTTCCAGTCCGAGCTGGAACTGATCCGCAAACTGCGCCAACCGGCCGAGGGCACGCGCCATGAATGACCTGACCCAAACACCTGCGCGTGACCCGGCGTACAACTTCGCCTACCTCGACGAGCAGACCAAACGCATGATCCGCCGCGCCTTGCTCAAGGCCGTGGCGATCCCCGGTTACCAGGTGCCGTTCGGTGGCCGCGAGATGCCGCTGCCTTACGGTTGGGGCACCGGCGGCATGCAACTGACCGCCGCGATTCTGGGAGCTGACGACGTGCTCAAGGTCATTGACCAGGGCGCCGACGACACCACCAACGCCGTGTCGATCCGCCGCTTTTTCGCGCGCACCGCCGGCGTCGCCACCACTGAAAGCACCCCGGACGCCACGGTGATCCAGACCCGTCACCGCATCCCGGAAACCCCGTTGCACGCCGACCAGATCATGGTCTACCAGGTGCCGATTCCCGAGCCGCTGCGCTTTATCGAACCGTCGGAAACCGAGACCCGCACCATGCACGCCCTCAACGACTATGGGGTGATGCACGTCAAACTCTACGAGGACATCGCGACCTTCGGCCATATCGCTACCAGCTATGCCTACCCGGTGATGGTGGATGAACGCTACGTGATGGACCCATCGCCCATCCCGAAATTCGACAATCCGAAACTCGACATGAGCCCGGCGCTGATGCTGTTCGGTGCCGGTCGCGAAAAGCGCTTGTACGCGGTGCCGCCGTACACCCAGGTCACCAGCCTGGACTTTGAAGACCATCCGTTCGAAGTGCAGAAGTGGGAACACAACTGCGCGATCTGCGGCAGCCATGAATCGTTCCTCGATGAGCTGATTCTCGACGACGCCGGTACCCAGAGTTTTGTGTGTTCCGACACCTGGTACTGCGCCCAACGGGTGAAGGAGAACAACCAGTGAGCCAGCCTCTTTTGCAAGTGCGTGACCTGTCGTTGTTATACGGCGAAGAGAAGGGCTGCCAAGGCGTCAGCTTCGATTTGTACCCCGGCGAAGTGCTTGGGATTGTCGGCGAGTCCGGCTCGGGCAAGTCCACCTTGCTCTCGTTGCTCAGCGGACGTTTGCCGCCGCAGGCCGGGAACATCGGCTATCGCAGCAAGGACGGCGAATGGCTGGATTTGTACAGCGCCAGCGAAGCCGAACGCCGCACCTTGCTGCGCACCGAGTGGGGCTTTGTCGAGCAAAACCCGCGGGACGGGTTGCGCATGGGCGTGTCGGCCGGCGCCAACATCGGCGAGCGCCTGATGGCCCAGGGCGTGCGCAATTATCAGCAACTGCGCGGCGCCGGCCTCGACTGGCTCGGCCAGGTAGAAATCGACCCGCAGCGGATCGACGACTTGCCCCGTACCTTCTCCGGCGGCATGCAACAGCGCCTGCAAATCGCCCGCAACCTGGTCTCCAGCCCGCGCCTTGTGTTTATGGACGAACCCACCGGTGGCCTGGATGTGTCGGTGCAAGCGCGCTTGCTCGACCTGCTGCGCGGCCTCGTTCGCGAGCTGGATTTGGCCGTGGTGATCGTGACCCACGACCTCGCCGTGGCGCGCCTGCTGGCGGACCGCCTGATGGTGATGCGCCGTTCCCGTGTGGTGGAAACCGGGCTGACGGACCAGATCCTCGACGATCCACAGCACCCTTACTCTCAACTGCTGGTGTCTTCGGTATTGCAGCCATGATGAATGCCTTGATCGAGGTCCGTGACCTCTCGAAAACCTTCACCTTGCACCAGCAGAACGGCGTGGTGCTGAACGTGCTGCGCGGGGTGGAATTCAGTGTGAAAGGCGGTGAGTGCCTGGTGCTGCACGGCCAGTCCGGCGCCGGTAAAAGCACGCTGCTGCGCACCTTGTACGGCAACTATCTGCCGGCGGGCGGCAGCATTCGTGTGCGGCATGCCGGTGAGTGGCTGGAACTGGTAGGCGCCGAGCCTCGGGAAATTCTGCAAGTACGCCAGCAAACCCTGGGCTACGTCAGCCAGTTTCTCCGGGTGATCCCGCGCGTGGCGTGCCTGGATGTGGTGATGGAGCCGGCCCTGGCCCGTGGCTGGTCGAAGGCCAATGCACAGTCACGCGCCGAACATCTGTTGACCCGCCTGAACATTCCGCAACGCCTGTGGCAACTGGCACCCGGCACGTTCTCCGGTGGCGAGCAGCAGCGGGTCAACATCGCCCGCGGCTTCATGGTGGATTGGCCGGTGATGCTGCTGGACGAACCCACCGCGTCCCTCGACGACAGCAACCGTCAGGTCGTGCTGGAGCTGATGAACGAAGCCAAGGCCGGCGGTGCCGCACTGATCGGCATCTTCCACGACCGCGCCGCCCGTGAAGCGGTTGCCGACCGTCATTTCGACATGACCCCTGCGCCTGTTGCCCAAGAGGAATACGCCCATGCCCGCTGAACAGATCCTCAGCAATGCCCAGCTGGTGACGGCTGACCGTGTGTTCCTTGGCAGCGTGATGCTGCGCGACGGGCTGATCGTCGACATCGCCGAAGGCCGCAGCCAACTGCCCCAGGCCCAGGACCTGGACGGTGACTTCCTGCTGCCGGGCCTGGTGGAATTGCACACCGACAACCTGGAAAAACACATGACCCCGCGCCCCGGCGTGGACTGGCCGTCGACTTCGGCGGTGCTCAGCCACGACGCGCAGATCATCGCGGCCGGCATAACCACGGTGTTCGACGCGGTGTCCATTGGCGATGTGAATCCCAAGGGCAACCGCATGCAGAAGCTACCAGCGATGCTCAACGCCATCGCCTCGGCAGAAAGCGCCGGCCTGACACGCGCCGAACACCGCCTGCACCTGCGCTGCGAGCTGTGCCACCCCGACACCTTGAGCGTATTCCGCGACTTGGTGGAAAACCCGCTGGTGCGCCTGGTGTCGGTGATGGACCACTCGCCGGGCCAGCGCCAGTTCGTGCTCGAATCCAAGTACCGTGAGTACTACATGGGCAAGTACCACCTGAATGACGAGACCATGGACGCGTTCATCAAGCTGCAAATGGCCAACTCGAAGGAATACAGCGACCGCTACCGCGCCGCTATCGTCGAGCATTGCCTGGAACGCGGGCTGTCGGTGGCGAGCCATGACGACGCGACGTTGGCGCATGTCGAGGAGTCGGCGCGCTATGGCATGACCATCGCTGAATTCCCCACCACCCTGGAAGCGGCGCGTGGCTGCCAGGAACTGAACATGAAAGTTCTGATGGGTGCGCCGAACGTGGTGCGTGGCGGGTCCCACTCGGGTAATGTGGCCGCCGCCGGCCTGGCTGCCGAAGGATTGCTGGATATACTTTCCAGTGACTACTACCCGGCCAGCCTGCTGCAGGCGGCGTTCGTGCTGGCCGATCAACAGGACGGCGGCGATCTTTCCCGGGCGGTCAAGATGATCAGCCTGGCGCCTGCACACGCGGCGGGCCTGAGGGATCGCGGCGAAATCGCTATCGGTCTGCGGGCCGACCTGGTGCAAGCCAAAAAAAGCCGCGACGGACTGCCAGTGGTCCAACAAGTCTGGCGACAAGCGAAGAGGGTGTTTTGATGGCAGGCAGGTTGATCTATCTCATCGGACCATCGGGTTCGGGCAAGGACAGCCTGCTGGATGCCGCACGCCCGCGTTTGGCCGAGCGTGGCTGCCGCATTGTGCGGCGGGTCATTACCCGCTCTGCGGAAGCGGTGGGAGAAGCCGCGCAGGGTGTGAGCCCCGCGCAGTATGCCGCGATGGAGGCCGAGGGCGCCTTTGCCCTCAGTTGGCATGCCAACGGCTTGTCCTATGGCATACCCCGGGAAATCGATGGGTGGCTGGCGGCGGGGGACGACGTGCTGGTCAACGGTTCTCGCGGTCACCTGGCGCAAACCCGGTTGCGTTATCCGAACCTGCTGGTGGTGTTGCTGACGGTGGATCAAGGCGTTTTGCGCCAGCGTTTGCTGGCACGGGCCCGCGAATCCCTGGCGGAGATTGATCAGCGGCTGGCACGCAATGCGCGATTCGCTGAAGGTTTGAGCACGGCACCGGATGTGTTCCTGCTCGACAACTCCGGCCAACTGGAACACACGGTCGAGCGCCTGCTGGGCTGCCTCGACGGGCAACCGGCATGCGCCTGACCCTGCTGGGCACCGGCGATGCGCGGCAAGTCCCGGTGTATGGCTGTGAGTGCGCGGCCTGTGATTTGGCCCGACGCGACGAGAGCCTGCGGCGTCGCCCATGCAGCGCGTTGATCGAGTGCGGCGACCAGCGTTGGTTGATCGACAGCGGTTTGCCCGACCTCACCGAACGCTTCCCGCCGCGCAGTTTCAACGGGATTCTCCAGACCCATTACCACGCCGATCACGCCCAAGGCCTGCTGCATTTGCGGTGGGGGCAAGGGCTGGTGATTCCAGTGCATGGGCCGTTGGATCCGGAAGGGTTGTCCGACCTGTACAAGCACCCCGGCATCCTCGATTTCAGCCAGCCGTTTGCCGAGTTTGAAACCCGCCGGCTGGGCGAGCTGAGCGTCACTGCATTGCCGTTGGTGCATTCCAAACCCACCTTGGGTTATCTGCTGGAAGGCGAAGGGCGGCGCATCGCCTACCTCACCGACACCGTCGGCCTGCCACCCGCTACTCGCGACTGGCTGCAACGCGAACCGCTGGATGTGCTGGTGATCGACTGCTCCATGCCGCCGCAACCGCAGTTACCGCGTAATCACAATGACCTGACGTTGGCGTTGCAGTGTATTGACGAGGTGAAGGCGCAGTTGGGTGTGCTGACTCATGTGGGGCATACGCTGGATGCGTGGTTGTTGCAGCATCGGCGGGAGTTGCCGCGCCATGTGACGGTAGGGTGGGACGGGCGCGTGCTTTAGCGTGGGAATTCATGTCAAACGGTGAAGTCCTGATCACAAGGGTATTTGGATGAAAAGTTTGAAGGGATGTGTCTTTGTTAATACCGATTTGGCGTATTCAAATGGGCGCCACTTTGTAGGTGTTTATTTTTTTCCTGATAAACCAATCGGGTGCTTACCGTGCGCGTGTGTGTTGAATTGTTTGAATTGCAAGTAATTTATTGAATGTCTTAATGGGTGTTTCACCGCGTTAAAGTGTTTCAGCGAGAACCAAATAAGCGCTGTCCCAAGCTTTTTATGCATGGGAATTTAATAGCTGATGCCGATTGTTCCGGCTCGTTTATTAATTGGAAGAGTGCTCTGTCTCATGAATACTTTTGACGCGGTTTCCCTCAGGCCCATGCTTCAAAGCTTGCCGGAGTTTGAGCCTGATCCGATTGGCTTCGGCGCCAACACAAAGCCGACGTACACCACGGATCAGGCCGGCAAGCAGATAACGCGGGACAGCCAGCGGTTTCACGACCGAAACGGCGACAAGAAAGTTGACCTGTCCTACACCGTCGATCCGAGTTTCACTGCACAGCAGCAGCGACGCGTACGCGACGCGGTGCAGTCCTGGCAGGATGTTGCAAACATTACCTTCAAGGAACGGGCCACCGGTGTGGATGGTACGGTAAACATCAAAAACAACCGCCGCGGTGACAGTGGCGTCGCTACCTTACCCACGCGTTCCACCAGTAGTACATCGGCGACCATCGGCACACAGAGGGCCGGTGGTTCACCAGCGCTGGGCAGCCACTTTTCGGTGACCACCGTGCATGAAATCGGCCACGCCATCGGCCTTCAACATCCGGGTAACTACAACGGTCGTGGCTCCAGTTACAACAGTGGCGCGGTGTATGCCGGAGATACCAAGGCGCGCAGCGTGATGAGTTACTGGTCGGAGAAAAACCAATCCGGTCACAACTTCCAGGCGCTGAACCCGTCCGCGCCGATGATGGATGATATTGCGGCGGCCCAACGGCTTTACGGGGCCAATCGCCAAACCCGTAATACCGACACGACCTACGGTTTTAATTCCAATACCGAGCGCGAGGCAATGACCCTCAAGGGTGCCAGCGACAAACCCATCTTCTGCGTATGGGACGGCGGCGGCGACGATACGCTGGATTTTTCCGGATTTTCCCAAAACCAGACAATCAATTTGAACGCCGAGTCGTTTTCGGATGTGGGTGGTTTGAAGGGCAATGTTTCCATCGCCAAGGACTGTTTGGTCGAGAACGCCATAGGCGGTTCGGGAAACGATCTGCTGATCGCTAATCAGGGTGGCTGCCGGCTCAAGGGTGGCGCGGGTGGCGACACGTTGCGCGGCGGCGGCGGGGCGGACGTTTGTACCTACGACAAGGCCAGTGATTCCACGCCGCAGAACCCTGACCTGATCGAGAACTTTACCAGTGGCACCGACAAAATAGATGTCTCGGGCGTTTTGAAAGGGGCGGGTGTCAGCGGCCTTGTGTTTACTGATCGGTTCAGTGGCCGGGCGGGCGAGGCGATACTCAAGCATGATGCTGCGACGGGGCGTTCAAGCCTGGAGATCGACCTGAGGGGCAGTGGCACTGCCGACTTCCTGGTCAAGGGCATTGGCGAGATCAAGCCTGCGGATGTGCAGTGGCAAGGGCAAAAGCCAAATGTGCAGCCAGTGCCGACCGTAGTGCCGCAACCGGCTCCGGAGCCGACGCCGTCGATTGATGTGAAACCGGATCTGCTTTCACAGCTAAGCGAGATGGTCACGAAGACGTTGTCAGCCTTGCTGCAGTTGTTTCAACGCCTCGCCAAACCGTCTTGAGCGGTAAGGCCAAATCGGCAAGCCAGTTCCTTTCGACCCTTGGGTGTGAGTCCAAGGGCACGGCTATCAAGGTCCTGGGTCACCCATTTACGCCGGATAACGCTTTCCAGCAACGCGGCCCCCAACGCGCCAGCCAGGTGCGGGCGGCGCATGCTCCAGTCCAGGCACGAACACGCAAAACGACGCCGCTGAGCGCGAAGCGCTGCCACATCGACACCCAATTCGCTCATCGCTTTTTCGCCGTCCACAGTGAGCTGGTAGGTGCCGTCGCCAACCAGCCAGCCAGACTCGATGAAATGATCATGCAGGCGCACGGCCAACGTCCCCGCCATGTGGTCGTAGCAGGTCCGTGCGAACTGCAAGCGATTGGGCGTGGTCGCAACAAACGCCGTTGCAGTGTTTCTGCTGATCACCATCAGCGCTTCAATCACCTGGGCAACGTGAGGGCCCGCGAGGCTGTAATACCGATGCCGGCCCTGAGTGTGCAGCTTGACCAGCCCGTCTTCCTTGAGCCTCGCCAAGTGGGCACTGGCGGTGGAGGCGCTGACCTCGGCAATCACCGCCATTTCCGTGCTGGTGCGCGCATGGCCGTCCATCAGTGCGCAGAGCATTTTCGTCCGGGCAGGTTCCGCAATGGCGCCGGCGACCTGGGAAATAGCGCAGTCATCGTTGTGGGCGTTCATATTTCGTTCCTGAACGAATCGTTACCGTAGACGGTAGCTGATAGTAGCGGTTCTTTAGACACAGGACGTACTGAATGACACCGCTGGAAGCCGCTACACATAACGATCCCTATGATTATTACGCCTGCTTGAGGCTCAACGACGAACTGCTGTTCGATGAAGGTCTGGGGTTATGGATAGCCAGCAGTGCCAGGATGGTCGAGGCTGTTCTGGCGCATCCCGATTGCCGGGTCCGGCCGCTGCACGAGCCAGTGCCCGCTGCCATTGCGCAAGGTGCGGCGGGGCAGGTGTTTGCATCGTTGATGCGCATGAATGAAGGCCCGGGCCATCGGTGCCCCCGGGCGATCATCGAGCCAGCGTTGGCCTCGGCGAGCATTGCTGATGTGGTCGCGCAAGTCGTTGGGCCCGTCGATAACCTCAATCAACTCATGTTCACGCTGCCCGTGTCGGTGATTGCGTCTTTGCTGGGTGTCCCGCGTGAGCAGTTGCAGGAAGTCGCCAGGCGGACACGGGATTTCGTCGCCTGCCTGTCGCCCTTGAGTAGTGAAACTCAACGGCAGGATGCCGATGCCGGTGCTACCTGGCTAAGGCAGATATTCAGCGCACCGTTGGAGCCGACAGCGTTGCTGGCGCACATCCGTCGTAACTACGAAGCCAGCGAGTGGCAAGACCCGGACGCGCTGATTGCCAATCTGATCGGACTGCTTTCGCAAACCTGCGAAGCCAGCGCCGGGCTGATCGGCAATACGCTGGTTGCGCTGCATCGACAGCCTGAGCTGCTTGAGAAGATTCAGCACATGCCGACCCTGGCCATCGCGTTGGTCGAGGAGGTGGCCCGCTACGATTCGCCGGTGCAGAACACCCGGCGATTTGTGGCCAGGCGCTGCACGATTGGCGGCCGCGTGTTGGAGGCGGGCGATACTGTTCTGGTGCTGCTGGCGTCTGCCAATCGGGATCCCGATGCGAACCCGCAACCCGATAGTTTTTTGCTTGAGCGAGTACAACGCCGAGTCTTCAGTTTCGGTGCCGGGAAACATCAATGTCCCGGCCAGCGCCTTGCATTGAATATTGCCGCGCAAGCCATCGGTGAGTTGCTGCGTCTTCGCCCAGCAGTATTGGCCGGTCCTTGCCTGTTCACCTACTGGCCATCGCTGAACGGTCGTATTCCTCGACTCCAAACATCCGGTAAAACAGCCACCAGTCAGCCTGATGAATTCTGTGCTTGAGTAAAGATAACTCTGGAGTTACCTTTATTCGAGCCGGAGCAAGGAGGCTGTGGTGCAAAGCAGGCTATTGATCAAAGAGCTGCAAGAGGCAGGTTGGGTGCTGGATCGGGTGACGGGCAGCCATCATATTTTCACCCATCGCTATAACCCGTACACGATACCGGTGCCCCATCCCAAGAAGGATCTGCCCATGGGTACCGTGCGAAGTATCAGGAAACGTGCCGGGCTGTTTTCGTTTTAGGACGGTTTAAGGAGATTTTCCATGCAATACCCAATCTGTATCGAATGGGGTGATGACTTTGTCGCCACCGGTATTCAGATCCCCGATATTCCAGGTGCTGTGACTGCCGGGGACAGTTTTGAAGAGGCTTACAACGCTGCGGTTGAAGTGGCGCACATCCTGTTGCAGGAGATCGCGGCAGAAGGCCGGGTGATTCCGATGCCAACGTCGGTGGCCGCCCATCACGATAATGAGGACTACGCCGGCATGGGCTGGGGGATGTTGGAGCTCGACATCTCGCCGTATCTGGGCAAGACCGAGAAGGTCAATGTGACCTTGCCCGGCTATGTGATCCAGCGTATCGACCGTTATGTGCGCGAGCACAAAGTGAAAAGCCGCTCGTCATTTCTGGCCGATGCGGCTTTGGAGAAGTTGGTGCGGTTGTAACTAGGCAGTCGCTACCGCCCCTTGCCGCGATGCACTCAAGAAGCGCAACAACGCCACCAGCGGGAAGGCGCTGCCCACCAGCATCACCCCCAGCCAGCCGTCGTGTTCGTACACGCTGCTGGCAATCGCCGAGCCGAAGGCGCCGCCGATGAAGATGCTGGTCATGTACAGCGCGTTCAGGCGGCTGCGGCTGTTGGCGTCGAGGGCGTAGATGGCGCGTTGGCCGAGGACCATGTTCATCTGCACGCAGAAGTCCAGGACCACGCCGGTCACCGCCAGGCCAATCACGCTGTACAACGGGTGCACGAAGGCCGGCAGAAAGCTCAGCGCGGCAAACAGCATGGCCAGCAATGAGGCGCGGTGGGTGTGGCCGGCATCCGCCAGACGCCCGGCGATGGGGGCGGCGATGGCGCCAAGGGCACCGACCAGGGCAAACAGGGCGATCTGGCTCTGGCTCAGGCCATGGTTGCGGGACAGTTCCAGCGGGGCGGCGGTCCAGAACAGGCTGAAGGTAGCGAACATGCAGCCTTGGTAAAACGCCCGCTGGCGCAGCACCGGCTGGCGGCGCAGCAGGGTGCCCAGTGAACCGAGCAACTGGCCATAGCTGGCGGCGTGATCCGGCTGACGCTTGGGGATGGTCAGCATCAGCACCACGCTGATAAACGCCATCAGGGCCGCGGCGGCCATGAACATGGCGCGCCAGCCGAAGTGGTCGGCCACCACGCTGGACACCGGCCGCGCCAGCAGGATACCCAGCAGCAAACCGCCCATGATGCTGCCGACCACCCGGCCACGGGATTCAGCCGGCGCCAGGTGTGCCGCTAGCGGAATCAGGATTTGTACCGACACCGAACTGAAGCCGATCAGCAGCGACACCAGCAGGAACAGGTTGGGCTGTTCGGTGAACGCCGCACCCAGCAGGCTGGCGATGGCCACCACGGTGGTGATGATCATCAGCCGGCGGTTTTCCAGCAGGTCGCCCAATGGCACCAGGAAGAATAGGCCCAGGGCATAGCCGATCTGGGTCAGGGACACGATCAGGCTGGCCATGGCCGGCGTGAGGCCGATATCCGGGGCGATCAGCTCGATGATCGGTTGGGCGTAGTAGATGTTGGCGACGATGGCGCCGCAACAGAACGCAAACAGCATCACCATGCCTCGGGTCATGGTGCTTGTAGCGTGGGGCGTGGCGTTCATGGCGTTCTCATAAAAGCGAAGGAAAGAGGCGAGCGAGAATAATGATTGAGCCTGGGGGCGAGTAGCCTGTCTGTGGTGATAACACTCATGCCGGGAATTAATGACTGAAACGTTAACTTTCGGGCTGAGGCTCGATGATACATTTAGTCACAACTGCTTAAACAGGAAATCGACTGCCATGAAGACGATATTCAACAAGATGCTCTTGGCCTCAAGCCTGGCCGCGCTGATGACCGTGGGTGTTGCCCAGGCCCAGGATGCCCCGCGTGTCGGCGTGCGGGGTGCGATTACCGCGATGGACGGCGACGCGATGCAGGTCAAGGTCAACAGCGGCGAAGACGTCACTGTTCACTTGACCAAAGACACCCTGGTGCGCGCCGTTACCCTGGCCAAGATCGAAGACATCAAGCCGGGCAGTTACATCGGTTCGGCGGCCATGCCGAACGCGGATGGCACCCTGACGGCGCTGGAAGTGCATGTGTTTCCACCGGCAATGGCAGGTACCGGCGACGGGCACCGGGCGTTCGACCTGAAGGAAGGCAGCAGCATGACCAACGGCACCGTGGGTGACCTGGTGGTGAGCAATGGCCGGACGTTGACCGTCAAGTACAAGGGCGGCGAACAGAAGATCGTGGTGCCGGACGATGTGCCGATCGTCAACCTGGAGCCGGGTGATCGCAGCTTGCTGAAGCCGGGGGTGAAAGTGGTGATGTTTGCGGCGAAGGGCGCGGATGGGAGCGTGACGGCCCAGGCGATTTCTGCGGGTAAGGATGGCGTGACGCCGCCGATGTAACGGCTGAACACTGAAACAAATGTGGGAGCGGGCTTGCTCGCGAATGCGGTGTGACAGTCACCGGATGTACCGACTGATCCACCGCATTCGCGAGCAAGCCCGCTCCCACATGTTTGACCAGGTTTCTCCAGTCAGAACTGCTTATTGGCCGGAGTAGATCTGGTCAAAAACCCCACCATCATTGAAGTGGGTCTTCTGCACGGTGCGCCAGTCACCAAAGGTCTTCTCTACCGACAGGAAGTCGACTTTCGGGAAACGGTCGGTGTACTTGGCCAGTACTTTCGGGTCACGTGGACGCAGGTAGTTGTTGGCGGCAATTTCCTGGCCTTCTGGCGACCACAGGTACTTCAGGTATTCCTCGGCAGCCACTTTGGTGCCTTTTTTCTCGACCACTTTGTCGACGATCGACACCGGCGGCTCAGCCTCGGCGGAGACGCTTGGGTAGATCACTTCGAACTGATCACGGCCAAATTCACGGGCGATCATTTCTGCTTCGTTCTCAAACGTCACCAGTACGTCGCCGATCTGGTTGGTCATGAACGTGGTGGTAGCGGCACGGCCACCGGTGTCCAGCACGGGTGCGTGTTTGAACAGGTCGCCCACGAACTTCTTGGCCTTCTCCTCGTCGCCACCGTTCTTCAGCACATACCCCCAGGCCGACAGGTAGGTGTAGCGGCCGTTACCGGAAGTTTTCGGGTTCGGCACGATGACTTGTACGCCGTCCTTGACCAGATCCGGCCAGTCTTTCAGGGCTTTCGGGTTGCCTTTACGCACGATGAACACCGTGGCCGAGGTGAACGGCGCGCTGTTGTTCGGCAGGCGGGTAACCCAGTTGTCCGGCACCAGCTTGCCGTTGTCGGCCAGGGCGTTGATGTCGGTGGCCATGTTCATGGTGATCACGTCAGCCGGCAGGCCGTCGATCACCGAGCGTGCCTGTTTGCTCGAGCCACCGAACGACATCTGCAGGGTCAGCTTGTCGTCTGGATGCTCGGCGGCCCAGTGCTTCTGGAAGGCGGCGTTGTAGTCTTTGTAGAAGTCGCGCATCACGTCGTAGGAGACGTTGAGCAGAGTGACCGGGGCGGCCTGGACGACGCCAGCCAGTGCAAGGCCGGCGGCCAGGAGAGAGGCGCTAACGAGTTTTTTCACTGCTCATTCCTTGTTGTTCGAGAAGGTTGTCGACGATGTAGGGGCAATATGCCAGCGACTATAACGGGGGGGCGCATAGTCGCTTAAAGATTAAAAAGAACTTTGCTTATTCCACTTTCTTGAAAAGCCCGTTACCACAGCGTGAGCAAAACGCGGCGTTCGGCTCATGGCTGTTTTTCTTGCACACCGGGCAATCGGTTTGCAGCGCGTCACCCCGCATGGCATTGGCCAGTTCGGCAGTGAAGATCCCGGTGGGCACGGCGATGATCGAGTAACCGGTGATCATCACCAATGACGAAATCACTTGGCCCAGCGGGGTCTTCGGCACGATATCGCCAAACCCTACGGTGGTCAGGGTCACGATCGCCCAATAGATGCCCTTGGGAATGCTGGTAAAGCCGTGTTCCGGGCCTTCGATCACGTACATCAAGGTGCCGAACACCGTGACCAGGGTGCAGACGCTGACCAGGAACACCACGATCTTCTGCTTGCTGCCCCGCAGCGCCGCCATCAGGTAGTTGGCTTGCTTGAGGTACGGGCTGAGCTTGAGCACACGGAAAATCCGCAGCATCCGAATGATCCGGATGATCAGCAGGTACTGCGCGTCGCTGTAATACAGCGCCAGGATGCCGGGGACAATGGCCAGCAAGTCCACCAGCCCGTAGAAGCTGAAGGCATAGCGCAAGGGTTTGGGCGAGCAGTACAGACGCAACCCGTACTCGATCAGAAAGATCAGCGTGAAGCCCCACTCGATATAGGCCAGCACATCAGCGTAGTTCTGGTGTACCTGGTCGATGCTGTCGAGCATCACGATCACCAGGCTGGCGAGAATGATCAGCAGCAGGATGCCATCGAAGCGCCGCCCGGCGACGGTGTCGCTTTGGAATACCATGACGTAGAGCCGCTGACGCCAGTCGTTGTTGCTGTCCATAAAACCCGCCTGAATCGAATGTCGAGCAAGCCTAGGGGGATTCGAAGGGGCTGTCCATGCGGGCTTTGTGCATCACTCGATGGCTGGCGCGCACCAGCCAGGTGGCGAGGATAAACGGCGCGGTCAGCGCAGGCAGGTTCAGGCCGGCGAAGCCAGGCGTGAGGATGATCGCCAGCAGGATGCCGATCAGCGGCAGCCAGGGTTGGCGGCGATGCCGGCTGAGGGCCAATGCCGCCAGTGCCGGGTTATAGCTGTGCAGGCCAAGCAGGGCGGTGGCGGGTTCGTCCATCAGCAGGGCGACCAGCACGCCGAGGCTCGCACCGGCCAGCGCCCACAACGCGGCGTGGCGGCTGGCGAGCAGCAGGCCGAGGGCGATCAACAGGCCGGCCAAGGGTTGGTTCAGCAGGATGACTTGGGCGAGGCCTCTGAACGGCGCGCAGAGTAGCGCCCAGGTGCCGGGTTCGCTGGCGGCAAATGCGGCGGGCGCGGTGGTGCCCAGCAGCAGCCAGCCGAGTACGACAAACGGTGTGGTGTAGGCGGGCAGGTCGTCAGGGTTGGCGGCGCGTTTGAGCCATTGGCGGGTGAGGATTGCGCTGAGGCCGCCGCAGGCGAGGATCAGCGGCGGCAGCAGTGCGGACCAAGTGAAATGCTGGCTGATCAGCAAGCCGAGTAGCACACCGTTATAGCTATAAAGGCCAGCCTGGCGCTCGACCTTGGGATAGCCGCGGCGTTGGGCGGTCAGCAAACCGGCGACCCCGCCCAGCAGTGCACCGCCGAGCAGGGTCGGGGCGCCGATCAGGATTGCCAGCAGGCAGAGCAGGCCACACAGCGGGTGGCGCTGGAGGAAAATCTGGCTGAAGCCGTTGAGCAAGGCTTCGGCCCAGTCGGGGCAGGATTGGTTGGGCATGAGCATAATCTGCAGGAAAGAGCCGAACCCTGTGGTGAGGAGGCTATTGTGTTGAAGGGCTGTTGTGGCGAGGGGGCTTGTCCCCCGTTGGAGTGCGTAGCGCTCCCGCTTTTTTTGGGGCCGCTGCGCAGCCCAACGGGGGACAAGCCCCCTCGCCACAACAAGCCAGCTCACCACAAGGAAAGCATTGCCACAGGGGATTAGATCAACGTCTCGATACGCAACGAGTTAGTAGACCCCGGCTGCCCAAACGGCACCCCCGCGGTTATCACCAACGTATCCCCGCGCTGCGCCATACCTTGTGCCTGGGCAATTTCCAGCGCCGTGGAGCACACCTCATCCACCTGCCGCAGCCGATCATTCACCACCGAATGCACGCCCCACGCCACGCTCAAGCGCCGCGCCGTCGACAGGTTCGGTGTCAGGTTGAGAATCGGCACCGCCGGCCGTTCCCGCGCCGCCCGCAGGCTGGAGCTGCCCGACTCGCTGTAGTTCACCAGCACCGCCACCGGCAGGATGCTGCTGATACGGCGAATCGCGCAGCTGATGGCGTCCGACACCGTGGCGTCCGCCTTGGGCCGGCTGACATCCAGTTGCGTCTGGTAGTCCGGGCCGTTTTCCACCTGCCGAATGATCTTGCTCATCATCAACACCGCTTCCAGCGGGTATTCGCCGGAAGCGGTTTCTGCCGAGAGCATCACCGCATCCGCGCCTTCCGCCACCGCGTTGGCCACGTCAGTGACCTCGGCACGGGTCGGCGCCGGGGAGAAGCGCATGGACTCGAGCATCTGTGTGGCCACCACCACCGGTTTACCCAACTGACGGCAGACGCCAATGATGTCCTTCTGGATTTGCGGCACGCTCTCCGCCGGCACTTCCACCCCCAGGTCCCCTCTGGCGACCATGATCGCGTCGCTCAACTCGGCGATTTCCCGCAGGCGCTGCACCGCCGACGGTTTCTCGATCTTGGCCATCAGGAACGCCTTGTCACCGATCAACTCGCGGGCTTCGCGGATATCTTCCGGGCGTTGCACAAACGACAGCGCCACCCAGTCCACACCCAGTTCCAGGCCGAAGCTGAGGTCGCGGCGGTCCTTGGGGGTCAGCGGGCTGAGTTCCAGCAACGCCTGGGGCACGTTCACGCCTTTGCGGTCTGACAATTCGCCGCCATTGAGCACGGTGGTGTCGATGGCGTCGGCGTGCTTGGTGATCACCCGCAGGCGCAGCTTGCCGTCGTCCAGCAGCAGGTCCATGCCGGGCTTCAGGGCCGCGATGATTTCCGGGTGCGGCAGGTTGACCCGACGCTGGTCACCGGGTGTCGGGTCCAGGTCCAGGCGCAGGGCCTGGCCGCGAATCAGTTGCACCTTGCCTTCGGCAAAACGTCCGACCCGCAGCTTCGGGCCTTGCAGGTCCATGAGGATGCCGAGGGGATAGTTGAGCTGGCGCTCCACTTGGCGAATCCACTGGTAGCGCTGGGCGTGATCGGCATGATCGCCATGGCTGAAGTTCAGCCGGAAGATGTTCACCCCGGCTTCCACCAGCTCGCGAATGTCGTCGATGCTGTCGGTGGCGGGGCCCAGCGTGGCGAGGATCTTGACCTTCTTGTCAGGCGTCATGTTCAGGGGACTCTCTTTCAGGGCTCTCTAGAATCAGAATGGCGCGAAAATCGTTGACGTTGGTGCGGGTCGGCTCAGTGATGATCAAGCCGTCGAGGGCCGCGAAGTAGCCGTAGCCATTGTTGTTGTCCAGCTCATCGCGGGCGCTCAAACCCAGGGCTTCGGCGCGGGCGTAGCTGGTGGGTGTCATGATTGCGCCGGCGTTGTCTTCGGAACCGTCGATGCCGTCGGTGTCACCCGCCAGGGCGTAGACGCCGGGCAGGCCCTTGAGGCTGTCGGTGAGGCTCAGCAGGAATTCGGCATTGCGTCCGCCACGGCCGTTGCCGCGCACGGTCACGGTGGTTTCACCGCCAGAAAGGATCACGCAAGGCGCCGCCAACGGCTGGCCGTGCTGGATGATTTGCCGGGCGATCCCGGCGTGCACCTTGGCCACGTCTCGGGCTTCGCCTTCCAGGTCGCCGAGGATCAGCGGGCTGAAACCGGCCTGGCGGACTTTCACCGCCACGGCTTCCAGGGATTGCTGCGGGCGCGCGATCAGCTGGAAATGGCTGCGGGCGAGCACCGGGTCGCCGGGCTTGACGGTTTCCGACTCCGGGCTTTGCAGCCAGGTGCGTACGGACGCCGGGATTTCAATCTGGTAGCGCTTGAGGATCGCCAACGCCTGTTGCGAGGTGCTCGGGTCGGCGACGGTGGGGCCCGAAGCGATGACGGTGGCCTGGTCACCCGGCACATCGGAAATCGCATAGGTGTAGACCGTGGCCGGCCAGCTGGCCTTGGCCAAGCGACCGCCCTTGATCGCAGAGAGGTGCTTGCGTACGCAGTTCATCTCGTCAATGGCAGCGCCGGATTTGAGCAGGGCTTTGTTGATCGCTTGCTTGTCCGCCAGGGTGATACCGGCGGCCGGAAGGGCGAGCAGCGCAGAGCCACCGCCGGAGAGCAGGAAGATCACGCGGTCGTCTTCGCTGAGGTTGCTGATCAGTTCCAGCACACGTTTTGCTACGGCCTGGCCTGCGGCATCCGGCACCGGGTGCGCGGCTTCGACCACTTCGATTTTCTTGCAGGGCGCGCCGTGGCCGTAGCGGGTGACCACCAGGCCTGTGACTTCGCCTTGCCAGCAGTTTTCCACCACCAGCGCCATGGCGGCGGCGGCTTTGCCGGCACCGATCACGATGACACGGCCGCTGCGATCGGCGGGCAGATAGGGTTCGAGGACTTGCCGGGGGTGGGCGGCGTCGATGGCTGTGGCAAACAGCTCGCGAAGCAGGTGTTGCGGATCGACCGACATAAGCGGGCTCCCGGGGATTCTTGTTATTAGGGGTGACTCAAATTCGATGTGAAATGCGGTCAAAAATGTGGGAGCGGGCTTGCTCGCGAAAGCGGTCTACCATTCGACATCCATGCTGACTGATACACCGCTTTCGCGAGCAAGCCCGCTCCCACATTCGATCGCATTTCAACGGGCGTTATTTATCGCGAATCGAAAAATTCGCCATATGTTCCAGGCCCTTGATCAGCGCCGAGTGGTCCCAGTTGCCGCCACCGATTGCGGTGCAGGTGCTGAACACCTGTTGGGTGCCGGCGGTGTTCGGCAGGTTGATCCCCAGTTCCTTGGCACCGGCCAGTGCCAGGTTCAAATCCTTCTGGTGCAGGCTGATGCGGAAGCCCGGGTCGAAGGTGCCCTTGATCATCCGCTCGCCATGCACTTCGAGGATTTTCGAGGAGGCAAAACCGCCCATCAGCGCTTCACGCACCTTGGCCGGGTCGGCGCCGTTCTTCGAGGCGAACAGCAGCGCTTCGGCCACCGCCTGGATGTTCAGGGCAACGATGATCTGGTTCGCCACTTTGGCAGTCTGGCCATCGCCATTGCCGCCCACCAGGGTGATGTTCTTGCCCATGGCCTGGAACAGCGCCAGGGCGCGTTCGAAGGTATGCGGGTCGCCGCCGATCATGATGCTCAGGGTGCCGGCCTTGGCGCCGACTTCCCCACCGGATACCGGTGCGTCGAGGTAGCGTGCGCCGGTCTCGTTGATCTTCGCGGCGAAGGCTTTGGTGGCGGTGGGCGAGATCGAGCTCATGTCGATCACTACTTTGTTCGGCCCAAGGCCTGCAGCAACGCCGTCGGCGCGGAACAGCACATCATCGACCTGCGGGGTGTCGGGCACCATGACGATGATGAACTCGGCTTCCTGAGCCACTTGCTGCGGGTTGGCCAGTGCCACCGCGCCAGCGTCGATCAATTCAGCCGGGGCCTTGCCGTGATGCTCGGACAGGAACAGTTGGTGACCGGCCTTTTGCAGGTTGGCGGCCATGGGTTGGCCCATGATGCCGGTGCCGATAAATCCGATTTTAGCCATGATGAAAATCCTCTTATTGTTAGGTGTGCAGGCCTGGCGCGGCCTGCTAAACACAGGAGATCCAATGTGGGAGCGGGCTTGCTCGCGAATGGGGCCGACATTCAGCATTGATGTCGACTGATCCACCGCTTTCGCGAGCAAGCCCGCTCCCACATTGGGTGCTGTGTGTGTTCAGTTAGATCGCGTTGTGGCTTTTGAGCCATCCCAGCCCGGCTTCAGTGGTGGTCAACGGCTTGTACTCACAGCCGACCCAACCCTGATAACCAATGCGGTCCAAATGTTCGAACAGGAAGCGGTAGTTGATCTCACCGGTGCCCGGCTCGTTGCGGCCCGGGTTGTCCGCCAGCTGGATGTGGTTGATCTCACCCAGGTGCGCGGCCATGGTGCGGGCCAGGTCGCCTTCCATGATTTGCATGTGATAGATGTCGTATTGCAGGAACAGATTGGCACTGCCCACCTGTTCGCGAATCGACAGGGCCTGCGCCGTGTTGTTGAGGTAGAAGCCCGGAATGTCGCGGGTGTTGATCATCTCCATCACCAGCTTTATGCCCACCGCTTGCAGCTTGTCGGCGGCGTACTTGAGGTTGGCGACGAAGGTTTTTTCCAGGGTGGCGTCATCCACACCGGCAGGACGAATCCCCGCCAGGCAGTTTATCTGGGTATTGCCCAGCACCTGGGCGTAGGCGATGGCCAGGTTGACCCCGGCACGGAATTCCTCGACCCGATGCGGGTGGCACGCCAGGCCGCGTTCGCCCTTGGCCCAGTCACCGGCCGGCAGGTTGAACAGCACTTGGGTCAGGCCGTGGGCATCGAGTTGCGCCTTGATTTCAGCCGAGCTGAACTCATAGGGAAACAGGTACTCCACGCCACTGAAGCCCGCGTCGGCGGCGGCTTTGAAACGGGCAAGAAAGTCCTGTTCGGTAAACAGCATGGACAGGTTGGCGGCAAAACGCGGCATGGGTTTCTCCTTAATCGAGCAGTGAAATGGCAGTCGGTGCGTCGTTGCCCACCAGTGCCAGATCTTCGAATTCGTTGACGGCGTTGATCTCGGTTCCCATGGAAATATTGGTCACCCGCTCCAGAATGATTTCAACGATTACCGGCACCTTGAACTCTTCGATCATTTCCTGAGCCTTGCGCAGTGCAGGCTGGATCTGACCTGGCTCGAATACGCGCAGGGCCTTGCAACCCAGGCCTTCGGCGACAGCCACGTGGTCGACGCCATAACCGTTGAGTTCCGGCGCGTTGAGGTTGTCGAAGGACAGCTGCACGCAGTAGTCCATTTCAAACCCGCGCTGGGCCTGGCGGATCAGGCCCAGGTAGGAGTTGTTCACCACCACGTGGATGTACGGCAGCTTGAACTGCGCGCCCACCGCCAGTTCTTCGATCATGAACTGGAAGTCATAGTCGCCGGACAGCGCCACGACTTTGCGGGTCGGATCAGCCTTGACCACACCCAGCGCCGCTGGAATCGTCCAGCCGAGCGGGCCGGCCTGGCCGCAGTTGATCCAATGACGGGGTTTGTACACGTGCAGGAACTGCGCGCCGGCAATCTGCGACAGGCCGATGGTGCTGACGTAGCAGGTGTCTTTGCCGAACACCTGGTTCATCTCTTCGTACACCCGTTGCGGCTTGACCGGCACGTTGTCGAAGTGGGTCTTGCGGTGCAGGGTGGCCTTGCGCTGCTGGCAGTCGTGCAGCCAGGCGCTGCGGTCCTTGAGCTTGCCGGCGGCTTTCCACTCGCGGGCCACTTCAATGAACATGGTCAGGGCTGAGCCAGCGTCGGAAACGATGCCCAGGTCTGGGGTGAATACGCGGCCGATTTGCGTCGGCTCGATGTCCACGTGAATGAATTTGCGGCCCTCGGTGTACACCTCCACCGAACCGGTGTGACGGTTGGCCCAGCGGTTGCCGATGCCCAGCACCACGTCCGATTTGAGCATCGTCGCGTTGCCATAACGGTGGGAGGTTTGCAGGCCGACCATGCCTACCATCTGCGGGTGATCGTCCGGAATCGTGCCCCAGCCCATCAGGGTCGGGATCACCGGAATGCCGGTCAATTCAGCGAATTCCACCAGCAACTCGCTGGCGTCGGCGTTGATCACACCGCCACCGCTCACCAGCAATGGGCGTTCGGCCTGGTCCAGCAGGGCCAGGGCTTTTTCCACCTGGATGCGGGTCGCCAACGGCTTGGCCAGGGGCAGCGGCTGGTAGGCGTCGATGTCGAATTCGATCTCGGCCATTTGTACGTCGAATGGCAGGTCGATCAGCACTGGGCCTGGGCGACCGGAGCGCATTTCATAGAAGGCTTTCTGGAAGGCATACGGCACCTGGCCGGGCTCCATCACCATGGTTGCCCACTTGGTCACCGGCTTGACGATGCTGGTGATGTCGACAGCCTGGAAGTCTTCCTTGTGCATCCGAGCACGGGGCGCCTGGCCGGTGATGCACAGGATCGGGATCGAGTCGGCCCAGGCGCTGTACAGGCCGGTGACCATGTCAGTGCCCGCCGGGCCCGACGTGCCGATGCACACGCCGATATTGCCGGCCTTGGTGCGGGTGTAGCCCTCGGCCATGTGCGAGGCGCCTTCAACATGGCGAGCAAGGACGTGATCGATGCCACCGACCTTCTGCAAGGCCGAATACAGCGGGTTGATCGCGGCGCCCGGGATACCGAAGGCGGTGTCGACCCCTTCACGGCGCATCACCAGGACAGCGGCTTCGATTGCTCTCATTTTGCTCATGGTTTTGGTGCCTCTTGCGTTTTGTAATTGTATACAAGTGGTGTTGGTCCGAAGTGTATTCACGGCGAGCGGGGCAGGTCAATCCATTTTCTTGGGTGGCCTTTACGTTCGTCGGAAGGCTTTTGGACAGGAATATTTCGACGTGTGGTGCGTATGTTTAGAAATATTGTATACAAAAAATAAATCTATTGTGTTCTATTTGTTTGATCCGGCTTCTGATCAAACAGAGCCCCACGGCTTTCCCATAACAAGATAAGGACGGCACCCATGAGCGCTTTAACCTTGAAAGTCGCAGTCAACCTGGCCAGTCATGCCATCGCGGCAGGCCGCACCATTTCGTCAGCGCCGCTGACCATTGCGGTACTCGACAGCGGCGGGCATTTGATTACGTTGCAGCGCGAAGATGGCGCGAGCCTGTTGCGCCCGCAGATCGCGATCGGCAAGGCCTGGGGTGCGATTGCCCTGGGCAAGGGCTCGCGGCTACTGGCACTGGATGCGCAGCAGCGGCCGGCGTTTATTGCGGCGTTGAACAGCCTGGGGCAGGGCAGCGTGGTGCCGGCACCGGGCGGGGTGTTGATTCGGGATCAGGAGGGCGTGGTGCTGGGAGCCATCGGGATCAGCGGGGATACGTCGGATATTGATGAGCAGTGTGCGATCAGTGCGATTGAGGGGCAGGGGTTGTGGGCGGATGCGGGGGTTTCGGCTTGATTTGAGGTGACTGGGAGGGCCTCTTCGCGAGCAAGCCCGCTCCCACATTTTACCGAGTTCCAGCTTTGGAGTGCGGTCAAATGTGGGAGCGGGCTTGCTCGCGAAAGCGGCAACTCGGTCCCGGCTCTAAACCCAAATCGCATCCCACAAAGGATAGTCGCCAATCCGCTCCACCAACCCGGCTCTCAATGGGTTAGCCACTACATACCGAGCCATCTTCACCAAGTCATCGTCCTTGCGCAGCGCCCGATCATGAAAGCTGGTTTGCCAAAGCCGCCCCTTGCGGCGGGTAGCGCCATTAACGGTTCGAGTGCTTTTGGACTTCACCTGGCACATCAGGTCTCCCAATGAGCCTTTTTGCAGCTCGATCAACCAGTGAAAGTGGTCGGGCATGACCACCCAGGCCAGGGAGTTCGCCAACCCTTGGTATTGGGCGACCCTGAATTGCCAGACCACCAGCCGGCCCAGATAAAAGTCACTGAATATTGGCACGCGTTCGTGGGTGTTGGTGGTGATCAGGTAAATGCGGTTGGATTCGCTGAATCGCCCGATACGCAGGCGATGTGAAGTAGCTGGATCAGGCATTCCTTTGCCTCTCTTCAGAAAGTGTCCTGAGAGGCTAGGTTGGGGAATCTGGGGATGATGGTCTGGCTTTGTGCAGGATGTGTCTGGGAGGGCGCTTTCGCGAGCAAGCCCGCTCCCACGTTGGATCTGCGTCGTTTAAACAATTTATGTCTGGCACACATCCAGTGTGGGAGCTGGCTTGCCTGCGATGCCTTTCAGTCCGGCTCACACCCTTTAAGCACCAACCGAATAATCGTCTGCGCCGCCGCCTCATAATCCGCTTCATCCAGCTTGACCTTCCCGGTCACCGCTGAAATCTGCCAGTCAAAATCCGCATACGTCTGCGTCGCCGCCCAGATGCTGAACATCAAATGATGCGGGTCAATCTCTGCAATCAGCCCTCGGTCCACCCAGCTCTGAATGCAGTCGATGTTGTGCTTGGCCTGGGCATTCAGCTGTTCCACCTGTTCGGCGCTCAGGTGCGGGGCGCCGTGCATGATTTCGCTGGCGAACACTTTGGAGGCAAACGGCAGATCCCGGGAAATGCAGATTTTCGAGCGGATGTACCCGCTCAGCACTTCCTTGGGGTCGCCATCGGGATTGAACGGTGTGGACGCCGCCAGGATCGGCTCGATGATGCTTTCGAGCACCTCGCGGTAGAGGTTGTCCTTGGACTTGAAGTAGTAATAGACGTTGGGCTTGGGCAGCCCGGCCTTGGCGGCGATGTCGCTGGTTTTGGTCGCGGCGAAGCCCTTGTCGGCAAACTCCTCACTGGCAGCCCGCAGGATCAGTTCTTTGTTGCGCTCGCGAATGGTGCTCATAGACCAGGTCATTCCTTGCCAAGACAGGCGGTCGGGCATGGTAGCACCGGCTTTGCGCAGGGCTCAAGAATCCCGCTGTAGCCCTTGCTCTGCGGGCGCTCAGCTGACTTTGTCTGTCTTGATGCTGAACGCATTCACGGTCGTACAGGCACAGGCCGGGCGCGCTGCTAGAGTTCAGGGCAGCGAGCGGCCGATCAGGTGGCTCGCCCCATCCTGATTTCGGCGTTCGAGAGAGAAACCGTGGAGAACAGCAGACGACGTACGTTCGCCTGGGCAGTTGGCACGTTGTTACTGCTAGCGTTGTTGATTGCCCTGGGTTTGCACTTCTTTGCAGGTGGGCACAAAGGCAAGCCACCCGCACCCGGTGAACCGGTCGCCGTGGTGCCTGTCGCCTTGCAGGACGTGCCGGTCTACATCGATGCCCTCGGCACCGTCACGCCGACCCGCAGTGTGACCGTGGTCTCCCAGGTCGATGGCATCCTCAGCAGCGTGGAATTCAAGGAAGGCCAGCACGTCAGCAAGGGCCAGGTGATTGCGCGGATCGATGACCGTGCCCTCAAGGCCCAACTGGCCGTGGCCAAGGGTACCCTGGCCCACGACCAGGCCGTGTTGAGCAATGCCCAGCGGGATTTGGCGCGCTACCGCGAACTGGTCAAGGCCGGCTCCACCAGCCAGCAAACTGTCGACACCCAGGCGTCCCAGGTTCAGCAACAGCTGGGCACCGTGGCCGCCGACCAAGGCAATGTGCAGAACCTTGAAGTGCAGGTCGGTTACTGCACCATTACCTCGCCGGTCGACGGTGTGGTGGGCCTGCGCCTGGTAGACCCGGGCAACTACGTCACCACCACCAGCACCACCGGCATTGTGGTAATTACCCAGATGAACCCGGCCACCGTGGTGTTCGCGGTGCCCGAGGACGACTTGGGCGCTATCAACCAGGCCCTGGGCCGTGGCGCCGTGACGGTGCTGGCTTACGACCGCAACAAGAAAGCCCTGCTGGCCACCGGCAGCCTGTTGGCCCTGGATAACCAGGTAGACACCACCACCGGCACCATCAAGGTCAAGGCGCAGTTCGATGATTCGGGCAATGCGCTGTTCCCCAACCAGTTCGTCAATGCGCGCCTGAAGGCCGACACCTTGACCCAGGTCGCCGTGGTGCCCACCCGGGCGATCCAGCATGGCAGCAAGGGGGATTTCGTGTTCGTGGTGAATGGCGACAAGGCCAGCCTGCGCAACATCAAGACCGGCCCGTCCATGGGCGATGTGTCGGCGGTGCTCGAGAACGGGGTCAAGCCGGGGGAGCAGGTGATCACCGAAGGCGCCGACAAACTGGATGACGGTTCGGCTGTGAAGGTCGTCGCCCAGTGAGGAGCTGCCGAGCATGAACATTTCGCGGCCCTTTATCGAACGTCCCGTCGCCACCACCCTGATGATGGTGGCGGTGCTGTTGCTCGGCCTGTTGGGGTATCACTTGCTGTCGGTGTCGGCCTTGCCCGAAGTCGATTACCCGACCATCCAGGTCTTCACCCAATACCCCGGCGCGAGCCCGGACGTGGTCAGCTCGTCGATTACCGCGCCGCTGGAACGTCAACTCGGCGAAATGCCGGGCCTGAAATCCATGAACTCCACCAGCTCCGACGGCGCTTCGGTGGTGACCCTGCAATTCGACCTGTCGCTGTCCCTGGACGTCGCCGAACAGGAGGTGCAGGCCGCGATTAACGCCGCCGGCACTTTCCTGCCGGCCAACCTGCCGTACCCGCCGGTGTACAGCAAGGTCAACCCGGCGGATGCACCTGTGTTGACCCTGTCCCTGACCTCCGACGTATTGCCGCTGACCAAGGTCGAAGACCTCGCCGACACGCGCCTGGCGCAGAAGATCTCGCAGATCACCGGCGTCGGTCTGGTGACCATCAGCGGCGGCCAGCGTCCGGCGGTGCGGGTCGAGGCGAATACCTCGGCGCTCAACAGTCTTGGCCTGTCCATCGACGACCTGCGCAGCTCGCTCGGCACGGCCAACGTCAATCAGGCCAAGGGCAATATCGACGGCAAGTTCCAGGCGTATTCCATCGGTGCCAACGACCAGCTGCAATCGGCCGAGGAATACCGCGACCTGGTGATCGCCTATAAAAACGGCGCGCCGATTCGCCTGTCGCAGATCGCCACTTCCACCCAGGGCCCGGAGAACCCGCGCCAGGCCGCGTGGACCAACAGCACGCCGTCGATTGTGCTGAATATCCAGCGCCAACCCGGCGCCAACGTGATTCAAGTGGTCGACCGCGTGCAGCAATTGCTGCCCAAGCTGCGGGCCAGTTTGCCGGGCACCTTGAAGGTCGAGGTGCTGACCGACCGCACGCAAACCATCCGCGCCTCGGTCACTGATGTGCAGTACGAGTTGGCCATGGCCATCGGGCTGGTGGTGATCGTGATTTTTGCGTTCCTGCGCAACGTGCCGGCTACGATCATTCCCGCCGTCACCATTCCGTTGACGCTGGTGGGTACCCTGGCGGTGGCCTATGCGCTGGGCTTCTCCCTGAACAACCTGACGCTGATGGCGCTGACCATCGCCATCGGATTCGTGGTGGACGACGCGATCGTGATGATCGAAAACATCACGCGCTATATCGAGGCGGGAGACTCACCGCTGGAGGCGGCGCTCAAGGGTTCGGAGCAAATTGGCTTCACGATTATTTCGCTGTCCATCGCGCTGATCGCAGTGATGATCCCGCTGCTGTTCATGGGCGATGTGGTCGGCCGGCTGTTCCGTGAATTCGCCATGACCGTGGCCGTGACTATTGTTATTTCAGCGTTTATTTCGCTGACCCTGACGCCGATGATGTGCGCGCGAATGCTGAAGAATAAGCACCAGGAGCGCCGCGCGGATTTCTTCGACCGCATCAACACCCACTATGTGCGTGGCCTCGACTGGGTACTGGCACACCGCACGTTAACGCTGATCTCGATAGCGCTCACCGCCGCGCTGACCCTGATGATTCTGGTGATCATGCCCAAGGGCTTTTTCCCCGACCAGGACACCGGCCTGATCCAGGGTATTTCCCAGGCGGCGCCGACGGTTTCGTTCCAGCAGATGCAGACCGAACAACAACGTCTCGCCGCCCGAATCCTCAAGGACCCGGCCGTGCAAAACCTGTCGTCCTTCGTCGGGATTGACCAGACCAACCCGACCATCAACCAGGGCAACCTGCTGATCAACCTCAAGCCGCGGGGTGAACGTGACAGCGCCACCAAAGTGATCCGCCGGCTCTCCGATGCCAACGCCGACGACGCCGGCATCCGCCTGTACCTGCACTCGGTGCAGGACCTGACCCTCGACGCCACGGTGTCCACCACCAGCTACCGCCTGGGCCTGCAAGCCACCGACCCGGACGAACTGGAAACGTGGACCAACAAGCTGCTGGCCGCGATCAAGCAAGACCCGATGTTCACCGACGTGCAAAGCCAGGCGATGCAGTTCGGCAACCAGATCCAGCTGACGTTCGACCGCGCCACCGCCTCGCGGCTGGGCATCACGCCCCAGGCGATCGATGACGTGCTGTACGACGCCTTCGGCCAGCGCCAGGTGTCGACGATCTACACCCAACTCAACCAGTACCACGTGGTAATCGCCACCGACCATCCGCCGCGCAACTTGCCTGACCTGCTCACGGGCTTGTACGTGGACATCCCGGGCGGCGGGGTTGCGCCGTTGTCGAGCATGGCGACGCTGCAGGTGGTGCGGGCCCCCGTCACCATTAACCGGCTGGGCCAGTTTCCCTATGCCGACGTGTCGTTCAACCTCGCCCCCGGCCAGACCCTTGGCGCGGCGGTGACGCGGCTCAAGGACATCGAGGCCAAGGTCGGTTTGCCGCTGTCGGTGCAGGCCAACCTCGAAGGTGCGGCGGCGACGTTCGAGCAGTCGCTGTCCAACCAAGTGTTCCTGGTGGTGGCGGCGATTGTGGTGGTGTACCTGATGCTGGGGATTCTGTACGAGAGCTTCGTGCACCCGGTGACGATCCTTTCGACGCTGCTCTCGGCGGCACTCGGGGCCTTGCTGGCGCTGCTGGTGACCGGCACGCAGTTCGACATTATCGGTTTGATCGGCATTGTGTTGCTGATCGGCATCGTGATGAAAAACGGCATCATGATGGTCGACTTTGCCCTGGAGTTATTACGCGAGGGCGGCTTGAGCCCGACGGCTGCGATCCGCCAGGCGGCGGAGTTGCGGTTCCGGCCGATCCTGATGACCAGCATGGCCTCGCTGTTCGGCGCGGTGCCGCTGGCGCTGGGGACGGGGATTGGCTCGGAGCTGCGTCATCCACTGGGCATCGCGATTATCGGCGGGTTGTTGCTCAGCCAACTGCTGACGCTGTTTTCCACGCCGGTGATCTTTCTTGCCATGCACAGCCTGGGGCAGCGCTTCAGCCGCCGTCCGGCTGAAGCGGTCTGATGGCGATGAACCTCAGCGCGCCGTTTGTTCGCCGCCCGATTGCAACCACCTTGATGGCGGCCGGCCTCGCGCTGTTTGGCGCGTTGGCCTTTATGTTGCTGCCGGTGGCGCCGCTGCCGGAGGTGGATTTCCCCACCATCAGCGTCAGCGCCTCGTTGCCCGGTGCCGATCCCACTACGGTTGCCAGTTCGGTGGCCACGCCCCTGGAGCGGCAGTTCGGGCAGATTGCCGGGGTCACGCAGATGACGTCGTCCAGCAGCTTGGGCTCGGCACGGATCATTTTGCAGTTCGACTTGAACCGCGACATTGACGGCGCCGCCCGGGACGTGCAGGCCGCGATCAACGCCGCCCGCAGCAACCTGCCCAGCGACCTGTCGGGCAACCCGACGTACCGCAAGGTCAACCCGGCGGACTCGCCGATTTTGATCATCAGCCTGACCTCCGACAGCGCCACGCCGGGGCAGATGTATGACGTGGCCTCGACCCTGCTGGAGCAGAAGTTGTTGCAGACCACCGGCGTCGGTGACGTGACGGTGGGCGGCGGCGCGCTGCCGGCGGTGCGGGTGGAGTTGAACCCCGACCGGCTCAACCAGTACGGCGTGAGCCTGGAGCAGGTGCGCCAGGTGATCAACGCCTCCAACGTCAACCTGCCCAAGGGCAACGTGGCCATCGGCGACCGTAACTACGGCATTGCCGCCAACGACCAGTTGCTCAACGAAGAGGACTACGGGCCGCTGGTGGTCAAGGCCCACAACGGCGACCTGATCCATATCTCCGACCTGGGCTACGTGCGCGAAGACGTGCAGGACCTGCGCAACTTCGGCCTGTCCAACGGCAAGCCGGCGGTGCTGCTGGTGGTGTTCAAGCAGCCGGGGGCCAACGTGATCGAGACGGTGGACGCGGTGAAAGCCTCGCTGCCGTTTTTGCAAAGCTCGATTCCAGCGACGATCAAGCTCGACTTGCTGATGGACCGCACCACCACTATTCGCGCCTCATTGCACGACGTCGAGATCACGTTGCTGGTGTCGATCCTGTTGGTGACGTTGGTCACGTTCGGCTTCTTCCGCGACTGGCGCAGCACCCTGGTGCCGGCGATCGTGGTGCCGCTGTCGCTGCTCGGCACCTTTGGCGCGATGTACTTCCTCGGCTACAGCCTGAACAACCTGTCACTCATGGCGCTGACCATTTCCACCGGTTTTGTGGTGGACGATGCGATCGTGGTGGTGGAAAACATCATGCGCCACCTGGAGCGCGGCAAGACCCGGGTGGAGGCCGCGCTGGAAGGGGCCCGTGAAGTCGGCTTTACGGTACTGACCATCAGCGTGTCCCTGGTGGCGGTGTTTATTCCGCTGCTGCTGATGGGCGGGATTGTCGGGCGGCTGTTCCGTGAGTTTTCGGTGTCGTTGTCGGTGGCCATCGTGATTTCGATGGTGATCTCCCTGACGGTCACGCCGATGCTCGCCAGTGTGCTGTTGCGCGCGCCGAAGGAGATTCACCAAGGCAACGAACATCCGGATTCACGTTTTCACCGCTTCTACGATCGCACCCTGGGTTGGGTGATCGACCATACGGTGCTGATGGGGTTCGGCACGGTGTTGGTGATCGTCCTCGCCGGCGTTTTGTATGTGCTGGTGCCCAAGGGCTTTTTCCCCCAGGAAGACACCGGGCGCTTGCAGGGCAGCATCCTGGCGAACCAGAGCATTTCCTACGGGGCGATGCAGAAGGACTTCACCGAGATCAACCGCAAGGTGATGAAAAACCCGAATATCGAAACCGCCGCCGGGTTTGTCGGCGGCGGAGGCGGCGGTGGTGGGGCGGTCAACAGCGCGCAGATGTTTGTCTTGCTCAAGCCGCTGGGCGAGCGCAAGGACAGCGCTACCGAAGTCATCGGGCAAATCCGTCGCAGCCTCGGCGACCTGCCCGGCACCAAGCTGTATTTGCAGTCGGCCCAGGACATCACCGTGGGTGGCCGGCAAAGTGGCGCGCAGTACCAATACACCCTGACCGCCGATGACCAGGAATCGCTGGATGAATGGGTGCCCAAGGTGGTGGCGGTGCTGCGTAAGTTTCCACAACTGACCGACCTCAATACCGACCAGCAGGACAACAGCCTGCTGGCCAATGTGCAGATCAATCGCGACACGGCGGCGCGCCTCGGGGTGAGTATCTCGGCGGTCGACCAGGCGCTGTACGACGCCTTTGGCCAGCGCCAGGTCGCCACCCTGTATCGCGCGGCCAACCAGTACCACGTGGTGATGGAAATCGCCCCGGAATACTGGACCGACCCTTCCGCGCTCAAGGGCATTTACGTGCCGACGGGCACCCAGGCCACGACCACCAAAGGCACTACGGCAGCGCCCAACCTGACCACCGGACAGACGCTGGTGCCGCTGTCGGCCCTGGCGGACAACACGGTGGCGCGCACCGCGATTTCCATCAGTCACCAGGGCACGTTCCCGGCGGTGACCATCTCGTTCAATCTGGCCCCCGGCACGTCCATCGGCCAGGCGACGGCGATGGTGGACGATGCAGTGAAGCAACTGCGCATGCCCGCCAGTGTGGTCGGCCAGTTTGCCGGTACGGCCCAGGTGTTCCAGTCGTCGGTGGCCAGCGAGCCGTTGCTGATCGTCGCCGCGCTGCTCTCGGTGTATATCGTGCTGGGCATCCTCTACGAAAACCTGATGCACCCGCTGACCATCCTCTCGACCTTGCCCTCGGCCGGTGTCGGTGCGTTGATCGCCTTGCTGCTGACCGGCACCGAGCTGTCGATCATTGCGCTGGTGGGGGTGATTCTGTTGATCGGTATCGTGAAGAAGAACGCGATCATGATGATCGACTTCGCGATCACCGAGCGGCGGGAGTTCGGCCTCACGGCCAAGGAAGCGATTCGCCGGGCCTGCCTGATCCGCTTTCGGCCGATCATGATGACCACCCTGGCGGCGATCCTTGGCGCGCTGCCGCTGGTGCTCGGTACCGGCTACGGTTCGGAGTTGCGTCGGCCGTTGGGGATTTCGATTATTGGTGGCCTGCTGTTCAGCCAGGTGCTGACGCTGTACACCACCCCGGTGATTTACCTGTGGCTTGACCGGGCGTCACAGCGCCTGGGTCGGCGTAAGGAAGCAAAGTTATGAACGTGAAATACAGCGTGCTTTGCATCAGCCTGCTGCTCGGCGGCTGCATGGTCGGGCCCGATTACCAGAAGCCCGCCATGGAACTGCCGCAGACCTTCAAGGAAGGCGCGCAGTGGCAGCGCGCGGCGGCCAACCCCCAAGGGGCGATGGACAGTCAGTGGTGGCTGGCTTATCAGGATCCGGTGCTGAACGACCTGGTGGCGCGCTCGGCCAAGGCCAACCAGTCGATCATCGCGGCGGAGGCGGCTTATCGTCTGGCCCAGGCACAGGTGGCGTCCAGCCGGGCGGGGTTGTGGCCCACCGTTGGCGTAGGGTTGTCGGGTTCGCGGGGGACGGCGGGCAGCGGCAGCGGTACGTCGACTACCGGCAGTACGTCGGGTGGAGTGGCGAACAGCGTCAGCGCAACCTTGACCGCCAGTTGGGAGCCGGACCTGTGGGGCCTGGTGCGGCGCGGGATTGAGTCCAGCCAGGCCACGGCCCAGCAATCCGATGCGTTGCTGGCCGGAGTACGGTTGTCCATCAGCTCCAGCGTGGCCAGCAACTACCTCGCCCTGCGGCAGATGGATATCGACGTGCGCCTGTTGCAGCAGCAACAGACTATCAACCAGAAGTTGCTCGACATGATCCAGGTGCAGTTCACCCAGGGCGTCGCCACCAACGACCAGTTGCTGGTGGCCCAGGATCAACTGACCACTTCGATTGCCGACCTGCAGACCTCGCTGCGCGACCGCGAGCAATACGAACACGCGCTGGCGGTGCTGGTGGGCGTGGCGCCGAGCGAGTTTGCCGTAGCTGCGCGGGATGACTACCGCTTCGTGCTGCCGCGTCCCCCTTTGACCCTGCCTTCGACCTTGCTGCAACGGCGTCCCGATGTGGTCGCGGCGGAGCGTTCGGCCGCGGCGGCCAACGCGAAAATCGGCGTGGCCGAAGCCGCGTTTTTCCCGACGCTGGACCTCACCGCCGAGGCCGGCTATCGCGGCAGCGCCCTGGGCGGATTGTTCTCCTTGCCCAATCGCATCTGGACGTTGGGGCCGGCGCTGGCGGAAACGCTATTTGACGGCGGCGCCCGTGAAGCGGCGGTCAGGCAGGCCGAGGCCAGCTACGACCAGATCGCCGCCAACTACCGCGGCACCGTGCTCAGCGCCCTGCAGAACGTCGAAGACAACCTCTCGGCAATCAACCATCTGCAAACCCAGGCCGATGCGTTCCAGCAGGTGTACCAGCGCAACCAGCAACTGTTCGGCAGCCAGGAAGCGCAACTGCGCGCCGGCACTGTGAGCCAGGAGAATGTGCTGACCCAGCAACTGGTGCTGCTGCAAGCCGAGCAGAATCTTCGCGACACCCAGGGCCAACTCAGCCAGGGCAGTGTGGCGCTGATCCAGAGCCTGGGCGGCGGTTGGCAAACCCCTCAGCACTGAACGGCTCGCTAACCCGGTGTGCGCCGCGTTATTCTCGGCACACTTTGAATCACGGGAAGCCTGAGCCATGGCAGGAAGCAGTTTGCTGGTATTGATCGACGACATCGCCGCGGTGCTCGACGATGTAGCATTGATGACCAAGATGGCCGCGAAGAAAACCGCCGGCGTGTTGGGGGATGACCTGGCGCTGAACGCCCAGCAAGTCTCCGGGGTGCGCGCCGAGCGGGAAATCCCGGTGGTGTGGGCGGTGGCCAAGGGTTCGTTCGTCAACAAGCTGATCCTGGTGCCGGCTGCGTTGCTGATCAGCGCATTTGCGCCGTGGGCGGTGACGCCACTGTTAATGCTGGGCGGCGCTTATTTGTGTTTTGAAGGTTTCGAGAAACTCGCGCATACCTTCTTTCACAAACGCACCGAAGAACAGGCGCACTTGGTAGAAGCCGTGGCGGATCCGGCCACGGACCTGGTGGCCTTCGAGAAGGACAAGATCAAGGGCGCGATCCGTACCGATTTCATCCTCTCCGCCGAAATCATCGCCATCACCCTCGGCACCGTGGCCGATGCGCCGCTGATGCAGCAAGTGATCGTGTTGTCGGGTATTGCCATCGTCATGACCATCGGCGTCTATGGGCTGGTGGCCGGTATCGTCAAACTCGATGACCTGGGCCTGTGGCTCACTCAGAAGCCCGGCCAGGCTGCGCGCAGTATTGGCGGAGCGATCTTGCGGGCCGCACCGTACATGATGAAAAGCCTGTCGGTGATCGGCACGGCGGCGATGTTCATGGTCGGCGGCGGCATCCTGACCCACGGTGTGCCGGTGGTGCATCACTGGATCGAGACGGTGAGCCAGAGTACCGGCGGCCTGGCGTGGTTGATGCCGACGTTGCTCAATGCGGTGGCGGGGATCATTGCCGGGGCCGCGGTATTGGCGGTGGTCAGCGTGGTGGGTAACCTTTGGAAGCGGGTGAGGGCGTAGGCACTTGATCGAGCGGCGGCAATTCAGCGGGGGCATGAAAGGCAAGAACCTCCGTTATCTGAATGAAAATCCCGGCGAGGCCCGTCAAACGGTGCGTGCGGGATTTGTGTTGCTCGAACATTTCTCGCTGCCGGCGTTCACCCAGGCGCTGGATACACTGATCACCGCGAACCTGCTGCGGCCTTCGTCGTTTTCTACCTCGACCTTCGGCTTGCAGGAAGGCGAGGTGACCAGCGACCTGGGGCTGGTGATCCGGCCTGATGCGCGGCTTGAGTCTTCGGTGCTTAAAGAGCTGGACCTGCTGGTGATTTGCGGTGGTTACCGCACCGAACTGAAGGCCTCCGACGAATTCATCCATCTGCTGAAAAGCGCTGCGGAGCCGGGTGTGCACCTCGCCGGCTTGTGGAATGGCGCGTGGTTCCTCGGGCGTGCGGGTTTGCTGAGCGGCTATCGATGCGCCGTGCACCCGGAACATCGCCCGGCCCTGGCCGATTTCTGCAAGGCGACGCAGGTCAGCAGCGAACCCTATGTGATTGATCGCGACCGGCTGACGGCATCAAGCCCTTCCGGTGCGTTTCATATGGCGCTGGACTGGATCAAGGGGCTTTACGGCAAAGCGCTGGTCGAGGGGATCGAGGACATCCTGGCGTTTGAGGAGTCGCGCTACCGGCGGGTGAAACCGACCGAGAACGTCTGCTTGAGCGCGCCGTTGCGCGAGGTGGTCAACCTGATGGATGCCAATCTCGAAGAACCCCTGGAGCTTGAACAACTGGCGGTGTATGCCGGCCGTTCCCGGCGCCAGTTGGAGCGTTTGTTCAAGGAGCAGCTTGGCACCACGCCCCAGCGTTATTACCTGGAACTGCGCATCACCGAGGCCCGCCGGCTGCTGCAACATACCGAGCTGTCCCAGGTCGACGTGCTGGTGGCCTGCGGGTTTGTCTCGCCGAGCCATTTCAGCAAGTGCTACAGCGCGTACTTTGGCTACAGGCCGTCCAAGGAAAAGCGCCTGGTCAAATAGCCGGGAATTGGCATTCGCGGCAAATATAGATACGATGCTAATCATTAGCTTGCTATCTATATGCGGGTTTCATGAAATCCTCCACCTTTGAGCTCCCTGATTTCTGGCAAGTGACGCTGGCCCCGTCCCGCAACGATCTGCTGTTTGCCTTGCGCAACATGATCGCCGGCGGGGTCGCGTTGTACCTGGCCTTCTGTTTCGACTTGCAGCAGCCGCAATGGGCTTTGACCACTGTATTCATCGTTGGCCAGTCCACCAGCGGCATGGTCTTGGCCAAAGGCGCGTATCGACTGGTGGGCACGTTTGTCGGGGCCATGGTCTCCATTGCGATGATCGGTGTGTTTGGCCAGGCGCCGTTGTTGTTCCTGCTGTGCATGGCGCTGTGGCTGGCGTTCTGTACCACCGGGGCTTCGTTGCTGCGCAATCACGCGTCCTATGGCTTTGTGCTGGCGGGTTACACCACGGCGATTATTGCGCTGCCCGCTACGGCGGCGCCGCTGGGGGTGTTCGATGAGGCGGTGGCGCGCTGTCAGGAGATCAGCCTGGGGATCCTCTGCGCCTCCATCGCCAGCACGATTTTGTGGCCGCGCCGGGTCGAGCAGGTCCTGGCGGTTCAAGCGCGCGCCGCCTGGCAGGCCGGGGTGCGTGCCGCCGCTTCGGAGCTGTTGGGTAACGATCAGCGTAAAGGGTTGCTCGACGCGTTGAGCCGCCTGGTGGCGGTGGACAGCCAGCGCGACCACGCCTGGTTTGAAGGGCCCAAGGGCCGGCGGCGCTCCCAGGCCTTGCGGGTGCTCAGCCGTGACCTGCTCAGCCTGCTGCGGGCGGCGCGGGGTGTGGCGCGCCAGCGGATGATGCTCGATGAGACGGCTGCGGTGCTGCCATTGATTGAAGAGGTGGCGGGCGCATTGCAGCAAGAGCGTCTCGATGACTTGCCCGAGCTGGCGCAACGGCTCGGCCTGGCGTTGCAGGATCCGCGTCTTGGCCAGGAGGCGCACTTTTGCCTGATGCAACTGGCTCGGGTACTGCGTTTGATTGAGCTGGGGGGATTGACCCTGGTCGCGGTCGAACAGGGCAGGGTGCCGCCCGGCGCGCCGGGGGCGATGTCCTGGCACCGGGATATTGAGCAGGGCGTGCTCGGTGGGTTGCGCAGTGCGTTGGCGTTCCTGGCGGTGGCGGCGTTCTGGATCTTTACAGCATGGCCTTCGGGTTTGGGCGCGGTGTCGATTTGTGGTGTGGTGCTGAGCCTGTTTGCGGCACGGGAAAACCCGTCGGCCTCAAGCCTGAATTTCCTCAAGGGCATTGCGCTTTCGATCCCGGTGGCGGGGTTTGTGTGTTTCGTGCTCCTACCCGGCTTCGATGGCTTTCCCTTGTTATGCCTGGCGTTGGGCGTGCCGCTGTTTTTCGCCTCGCTGTGCATGAGCCGCATCAAACTGGCGGCGACGGCTTCGGCGTTCTGCATCTTTTTCGTCAACAACGTCGGGCCCAGCAATGTGATGACCTACGACTTCGCCGCCTTCCTTAATAAGGCTATCGCGACGCTGGTGGGTGTCGGGATTGCCGTGGTGGTGTTTCGGCTGATCCAGCTTAATCCCGGCGAGCATCACTATCGGCGGATGTTCAAGGCGTCGTTGTTCGACCTGGCGCAATTGACCTCGCGCCCGCTGGAACAGGCGGAAAGCTGGTTTGGCGGGCGCATGGCGGACCGGCTGATTCGCCTGTCGCGCTATAGCGAAACCTTGCCTGCTGATCGCCGCGCGCATTGGGACAATGGATTGTTGGGGTTGGACCTGGGGGATGAGTTGCTGGAGTTGCGCGCGTGCTTGGCGGGCAGTCGTGGCGGGTTGGCGATTGAGCGTGATCGCTACTTGCGGGCGTTGGAGGCGGCGCTGGAGGAGGGCGGACCGAGCGTGGCGAATGAGTCGCTGATGGATGCGGCCAGCGTTGCGATGCTGGAGGCGCTTGAGCAGCCCTCGGTATTGACGGAACAGGATCGGGAAATGGCCAGGGCGGCCGTGCTGCAGTTGAGGTTTACGTGGCGTAAGTGGTGTCGGCGGGGAATGTAGGCGCTGGCAAGCCAGCGCCTACGGGGGGCATTACTCGGCGATCTGCAACTTGCGCGCCTCGGTGTACACGTAGCGCACCTTTTCATACTCGAACGGCGAGTTCATCTGGCCGTAGCGGAAGCTGGTCTGGTAGCGCTTGTCGACAGCGCGCAGGGCCCAGATTTCCGGGTGGTTTTCGCTGACCTTGGACACGTTCAGGAAGTTGATCTCGGTCTCGGCGCCGTAGTCCACCAGCAGGCCGGTGGTATCGCGCAGGTTCGACGGACCAAACAGCGGCAGCACCAGGTAGGCGCCGCCCGGTACCCCGTAGAAGCCCAGGGTCTGGCCGAAGTCTTCGCTCTGGCGCGGCAGGCCCATGGCGGTGGCCGGGTCCCACAGGCCGGCGATGCCGATGGTGGTGTTGAGCAGCAGGCGGCCGGTGGTTTCCAGGGAACGATGGCCCTTGAGTTGCAGCAGGCTGTTCAACAGGTTGGGCACATCCCCCAGGTTGTTGAAGAAGTTGCTGACGCCGGTGCGCAGGAAACTCGGGGTGACGTAGCGGTAGCCGTCCACCACCGGCAGGAACACCCACTGGTCGAAACGGTAGTTGAAGTGGTAGACCCGGCGGTTCCACGACTCGAGCGGGTCGTAGACATTCAGGGCGTTGACCGACGAGCGTTCGAATTCACGCTGGTCCAGGCCAGGGTTGAACTTGAGATGGCTCAGTGGCTCCTTGAAGCCGTCGGAGTCGACTACGGTCGGCGTGTGAGCCTTGCTGTTGTCGGCATTGGCCACGCCCGCGCACATCAGGGCGGCGAGCAGCAGAAGATATTTAGCCACGGAAGAACTCCAGCATGGCGTCGGCGTTGACGCGGTAATTGAGGTTGCCGCAATGGCCGCCCAGGGGGTAGACGGTCAAGCGATCGCCGAAGGTTTTACGCAGGAAGCCAAGGTCGCCCGGGCCCAGGATCACGTCGTCGGCGTTGTGCATGACGGCGATTTTCGGGCTGTCGTGCAGGTAGTCCTTGAGGGCATACAGGCTGACCTGGTCAACCAGTTGCAACAGGCTGCCGCCGTCGGAACGGGCGCGCCACATCGGGATCACCTGTTCGGTGAGGTAGCAGTCGAAGTCGCACTGCAGCGCACGCTTGAGGAACGGCGTGAGGCTGGTGCCTTCGCTGATCGGGTACTTGGGCGGGATGATCAGGCCGCGGCGGTTGATCAGGTCCGAGGTGAAGGCAATGTCGGCCGCCGAGAAGCGGAACGAGGTGCCGATCAGCATCGCCATCTGTTCGTTGGTCAGGTGTTCCTTGGAGTTCTGGAAGTCGTAGAGCAGGGCATCGTTCAGGTCGATGTAGCCCTTTTGCTGGAAGTAGCGAGTCAGTTTGTTCAACACCAGTTCATAGAAGGTGGTGCTGTTGTTGATGCCTTTAACCTCGGTCTGCACCAGCTTGTCGAGGTTGGTGATTGAGGTATAGAGGTTGACCGGCGGGTTCAGCAGCAGGACTTTCTTGAAGTTGAAGCTGCGACGGGTTTCGTCCAGCTTGCTGACAAAGGCTGCGTCGAGGGCGCCGAGGCTGTAGCCGGTGAGGTAGAAGTCGGTCACGGGCAGCGTCGGGTTTTGCGCGCGTACGGCCTGCATCACGCGGTACATGTCTTCGGCGTCTTCCTGGCTGATGCCGGGGGTGGCGAAGCGCGAGGCGGCGGCGATGAAGTCGAAGCTGGTGGGGGACGACAGTTGGACGACGTGGTAACCGGCCTTGTAGTACAGCTTTTTCAGGTATTCGTTGATGGTGCTGTCAAAGCGTGCGCCGGTGCCGGCGATCAGGAAGATCAGCGGTGCGGCACGGTCTTGCTTGGCGATGCGGTAGGTGAGTTTCTTCACCGCCCAGAAGTTGTCGGGCAGGCTGAACTCGCGCTCGGGGCGCATCGTCAGGGTGTAGTCGGACTGATTGATTTCATCGTCGGACGGCAGTTCCGGCCGCAGGTTCGGCGGGGTGGTCGCGATGGTCGCTTCAAACGGGTTGGTCAAAGGGTAGCCATAGCTGGCTTGGTCGATATCGACCGCCAGTGCTGACGCACTCAGAAAAAGGCTGCCCAACAGGGCCGCACAGCGCAAGGAACGGAGCATGACTAAATCCCTAAGAGGAAAATGTGCTGAATTGGAGTTCGCAGGCTATGACCACCGCGTTGCTGCCGAAGTGCCAGCCCTCGGCACTAAAAGTCGGAAAAAACGTCGGAATCGGGGTAATAGTAGCGAGACGATACACTTTGGCAGGCACTATTGAATACTTATCTGTTTCCAAGCCTTGCCAACGGCTGCCGGGGGATTAAGCTGGGCGCCGTTTTCGTCTATCGGAGTGCCCCATGTCCCGCCGTTTTCCGCTGATCCTGTTGCTTATTGCCCTGCCGCTTTGGCTGGCCGCCAGTTATGGCGCGCGTTATGGATTCATGGAGGATGGCCGCTGGGTTGGCATTTGTGCTGACGAAGCCAGCCGCTGGGAATGCCAGGTGCGTTCCAACCTGGGGTTGATGATTCACTTCAAGGTGCTGGGCTGGGCGGCGTTGGTCACGTCGGTGCTGGCGTTTTTTGTGCCGGGCCGGGCCGGGTGGGGGTTGGCGGTATTGGCGCTGGTGTTCGGCTTTCCGGCATTGGCGTTGTACAACACGACGTTTGCGGTGTTTGCGGTGGTGATAGCGGGGTTGCGGTTGGTCAGGGCGCCTCGGGCAGCCTGACAGACGTCTAACCCTGTAGGAGCGAGCTTGCTCGCGAAAGGCTTCAATACAACGCGGGGTATCAGGTTTCCCGCGTTATCGTTGGCGACCTTCGCGAGCAAGCTCGCTCCTACAAGTAACGGGTGTCAGGTTTTGCGCACTCGCAGGCACCGCCACAACGCTGCCACCATCAACCCGCTCACCACCGCCCAACCCCACGCCTGCTGGTTCATCACCCCTTCACGGTACAGCTGCGGCGCAATGCCGGCACCGATGATGAACGCCAGCAATGCAATCTCCCGACGCAGCCCGCTCACCGGACGCACCAGGTACACCAGCGCCGGCAGCACCAGCGCGGCACTCGGGAAGCTGCGATAACGCGGGTCAAACACCAGCGCCAGCATCATGACCGCACCGGCGAACCCGGCGATTGCTACCAGCCAGCCAGCGCGTTGCTCGATCCAGTTGAAGGTGCGTTCACGCCAACCTTCACGTGCACTCAACGCCAGGGCGGCGTGAGCCAGTACCGCAAGGTTCAAGGCCACCAGCAATCCAGCCCAAACCCACTCATCGGCGAAGCGCGCTGTGACCCGGTTCAATTCGGCCCAAGTGCCGATCGAACAGGCAGCCACGGCCCCGAGCAACGGCAACAACAACGCAGCACGGGTGGTGCGCACGCGGCCGCCCAGCAGCAGCGTACCCAGCAGGATAATCCCGCCAACCCCCAGCCAAACCGGCCAGTACGGCACATTGGTCACCGGCCCTGCCAGCACGCCTTTGTCCTGGCGATCCGCATCGAACAGACCCCAGTAACCACCCACAGCACCTTCGCTGGCGCGTTTCCACGGCTGGTCAAACGCTTCGATCAAGTTGTAGTGCCAGCCATTGGCTTCAGCCATGGCCACGAACCCACGCATGAACTTGGCTTCGTTGACCCGGCTCGGCACTGCGGTTTCCCGCTGGCGGCCTTCGCTCGGCCAGCCCGTCTCGCCGATCATCACGTCCTTGGGCGCAAACTTGTTGCCGAAGGTCTGGCGAACATCGCCCACATGCTTGAGCGCCTGGTCGATGCCCGACGGGTCATCTTCCCAGTAAGGCAGCAAGTGAATGGTCAGGAAATCCACCGCCGGGGCGATTTCCGGGTGTTGCAACCAGAATTCCCACACGTCGGCATAGGTGACCGGCTGCTTGATCTGGCTTTTGACCTGGTGGATCAACTTGACCAACTGCGCGGCGGTAACTTCCTTGCGCAGCAGGGTTTCGTTACCCACGATCACCGACGTGATGACGTCGGGGTTGGCGTTGGCCGAAGCGATCAGCGCATCGACTTCTTTCGCCGTCGCCACCGGATCACTGCTGACCCACGCGCCGCTCATCAGCTTCAGGCCGTGTTTGCGCGCCAGTTCGGGCAAGGCTTCAAGGCCGGTCTGGGAGTAGGTGCGGATGCATTCAAAGCGTGTGGACAGCAAAGCGAGGTCGGCGTCCATGCGCTCGGGGCGCAGTTTGAACGGCTGGTCGAACGGCGATTGGTCTTTGTCGAAGGGCGTGTAGGACGCGCATTGCAGCTTGTGGCTGGCGCTCGCCACGTCCGGCAGCACCACCGGTTGGCCAAGGCCGTACCAATAGCCGCCGAGGGCCAACACACCGAGGATCAGGGCAAATAAATAAGGCAGGAGCGGGAAACGTGCAGTCGCGGGCATGATCAGGCCGTCTGGGGGCAAAGGCGCGCATCTTACCCGGATTTGTGCCCTCCCAGTGGGGCAGCATAATTTTGACATGCAAAGTTCGGGCGGGATCGTCGGTGAATATCCTACAAATCGTCCTGCTGGCGATGTGATGTCGTTTCTTGCTCACCTGAGGTCGTAGTCAGAGCAGGTCGCTTGTGGCAGCAGGTTGATTATCGAAGTGTCAGCCCTCCACTGATGAGGCACCCACGTGATCGATGCGCGTGAAGGGGGCGCGGTGCACCACATAACAACAGATTGACGTCGCTCGGCATCCGTCGGGCGCAGCACTTTCGGGGAAGCACTATGAAAATGCGACGACTCTTGGGCGCAGCTGCCACGCTGGTAGTTGCGATGAGCTCCACACTGGCCAGCGCCGACAGCAAAACCCTGAGCATCGGCTATGTGGATGGCTGGTCGGACAGTGTCGCCACCACCCACGTGGCGGCAGAAGTGATCAAGCAGAAGCTCGGTTATGACGTGAAACTGCAAGCGGTCGCCACTGGGATCATGTGGCAAGGCGTGGCCACCGGCAAACTCGACGCCATGCTCTCCGCCTGGCTGCCTGTGACCCACGGTGAATACTGGACCAAGAACAAGGACAAGGTGGTCGACTACGGCCCCAACTTCAAGGACGCCAAGATCGGCCTGATCGTGCCTGAGTACGTGAAAGCCAAATCCATCGAAGACCTCAAGACCGACACCACCTTCAAGAACAAGATCGTCGGTATCGACGCCGGTTCAGGCGTGATGCTCAAGACCGACGAAGCGATCAAGGCCTATGGCCTGGACTACAAGCTGCAAGCCAGTTCGGGCGCGGCGATGATCGCCGAGCTGACCCGTGCCGAAGACAAACAGGAATCCATTGCGGTCACCGGTTGGGTGCCACACTGGATGTTCGCCAAGTGGAAACTGCGTTTCCTGGACGACCCAAAAGGAATTTATGGTGCTGCTGAAACCGTCAACAGCATCGGCAGCAAAGGCCTGGAAAAGAAAGCCCCGGAAGTCGTGGCGTTCCTGAAGAAATTCCAGTGGGCCTCCAAGGATGAAATCGGTGAAGTCATGCTGGCGATCCAAGAGGGCGCCAAGCCTGAAGCGGCGGCCAAGGATTGGGTGGCCAAGCACCCTGAACGTGTCGCCGAGTGGACCGCTAAGTAATACCCAAAACGGTAGGAGCGAGCTTGCTCGCGAAGAAGGCAAGGGCACCGCGATCATCCAGAATGAACGCGTTATCGTTGACGTTTTTCGCGAGCAAGCTCGCTCCTGCAATTGTTTCTGCACACCCGTAAACCCTCGCTACACTCCTTCTACTACTAAGGTCGTCTGGAACCTGTTCCTCAGCCGCATACAGTGGATATGTTCCAATAATAAAAAGCTGTGCTGCGAGGATAAAAACAATGAACGACAGCATTTACCTCTCGATTCAAAACAGCCCGCGTTTCAAGGAGCTGGTTAGTAAAAGGGAAAGATTCGCCTGGATTCTCTCGGCAATCATGCTTGGGCTGTACTCCGCTTTCATTCTTCTGATTGCCTATGGGCCACAAATACTGGGGGCCAAGATCAGCCCCGGTTCGTCCATCACGTGGGGGATCCCTATCGGGGTCGGGCTGATTGTGTCGGCCTTCATCCTCACTGGCATCTATGTACGACGCGCCAACGGCGAATTCGACGACCTGAACAATGCGATTCTCAAGGAGGCTGCGCAATGATCCGTCGTCTATTGGCTGTACTCGGCGCCTCGGCCTTTGCACCTGCCGTTTGGGCGGCAGATGCATTGACCGGCGAAGTGCATAAACAACCGCTGAATATCGCAGCGATCCTGATGTTCGTGGCCTTTGTTGGCGCGACCTTGTGCATCACCTACTGGGCGTCCAAGCGCAACAAGTCGGCGGCTGACTACTATGCGGCCGGCGGCAAGATCACCGGGTTCCAGAACGGTTTGGCGATTGCCGGTGACTACATGTCGGCGGCGTCTTTCCTGGGGATTTCCGCGCTGGTGTTCACCTCCGGCTACGACGGCCTGATCTACTCGATCGGCTTCTTGGTGGGCTGGCCGATCATTCTGTTCCTGATCGCCGAGCGCCTGCGTAACCTGGGCAAATACACCTTTGCCGACGTGGCGTCCTACCGCCTCGGGCAAACCCAGATCCGCAGCCTGTCGGCGTGTGGTTCGCTGGTGGTGGTGGCGTTCTACCTGATCGCGCAGATGGTCGGCGCGGGCAAGCTGATCCAGCTGCTGTTCGGCCTTGATTACCATGTTGCGGTGATCCTGGTGGGCATCCTGATGTGCCTCTATGTGTTGTTCGGCGGCATGCTGGCGACCACCTGGGTACAGATCATCAAGGCAGTGCTGCTGCTGTCCGGTGCCTCGTTCATGGCGCTGATGGTGATGAAACACGTCAACTTCGACTTCAACATGCTGTTTGCCGAGGCGATCAAGGTTCACCCTAAAGGTGAAGCGATCATGAGCCCGGGCGGCCTGGTGAAAGACCCGATTTCGGCGTTCTCCCTCGGCCTGGCACTGATGTTCGGTACCGCTGGCCTGCCGCACATCCTGATGCGCTTCTTCACCGTGAGTGACGCAAAAGAAGCTCGCAAGAGCGTGCTGTATGCCACTGGCTTCATCGGCTACTTCTACATCCTGACCTTTATCATCGGCTTTGGCGCGATCCTGCTGGTCAGCACCAACCCGGCGTTCAAGGATGCTGCAGGTGCCTTGCTCGGCGGTAACAACATGGCGGCGGTGCATCTGGCCAACGCGGTGGGCGGCAGTATTTTCCTGGGCTTCATCTCGGCCGTGGCGTTTGCCACCATCCTGGCAGTGGTTGCCGGTTTGACCCTGGCGGGTGCTTCGGCGGTGTCCCATGACCTGTACGCCAGCGTGATCAAGAAAGGCAAGGCCAACGAGAAGGATGAGATTCGCGTATCGAAGATCACCACCATCGCCCTGGCAGTGCTGGCGATTGGCTTGGGTATCCTGTTTGAGAGCCAGAACATCGCGTTCATGGTGGGCCTGGCGTTCTCCATTGCGGCGAGCTGTAACTTCCCTGTGCTGCTGCTTTCCATGTACTGGAAAAATCTCACCACCCGCGGTGCAATGATTGGTGGCTGGTTGGGCTTGGTCAGTGCCGTTGGCCTGATGATCCTCGGCCCGACCATCTGGGTCTCGATCCTGCACCATGAGAAGGCGATTTTCCCTTACGAGTACCCGGCGCTGTTCTCGATGATCATTGCGTTCGTCGGTATCTGGTTCTTCTCCATCACCGACAAATCGGCGGCGGCAGAGAAGGAACGAGCGCTGTACTTCCCGCAGTTTGTGCGTTCGCAGACGGGTCTTGGGGCGAGTGGGGCGGTTTCTCACTAAGGGTTGTATCGAGATAGCTATATAAGTTGCACTGACAAAAATGCCCCGGTCGAGAGACCGGGGCATTTTTTATGGGGGAGAGCGGTGCATGGGGCACAAACAAATACGGCCTCCATAAGGAGGCCGTATTCGGTGCAGCTAAGCGGTTATCGCAAGACAATGCTTATTTGCGGTCTTCCAGCTTGGTGATGTCACGCGACTCGTAGCCGGTGTACAGCTGGCGCGGGCGGCCAATCTTGTACGGGCTGGAGAGCATTTCTTTCCAGTGGGAGATCCAGCCCACGGTCCGCGCCAGGGCGAAGATCACGGTGAACATGCTGGTTGGAATGCCGATCGCCTTGAGGATGATCCCCGAGTAGAAGTCGACGTTCGGGTACAGCGAGCGCTCGATGAAGTACGGGTCGGTCAGGGCGATCTCTTCCAGGCGCATGGCCAGTTCGAGTTGCGGATCGTTCTTGATCCCCAGTTCCTTCAGCACTTCGTCGCAGGTCTTCTTCATCACAGTGGCGCGCGGGTCGCGGTTCTTGTAGACCCGGTGACCGAAGCCCATCAACTTGAACGGATCGTTCTTGTCCTTGGCCTTGGCGATGAACTTGTCGATGTTCGAGACATCGCCGATCTCATCGAGCATGGTCAATACGGCTTCGTTCGCACCGCCGTGGGCAGGGCCCCACAGTGCGGCGATGCCGGCGGCGATACAGGCGAACGGGTTGGCACCCGAAGAGCCCGCCAGGCGTACGGTAGACGTCGAGGCGTTCTGTTCGTGGTCGGCGTGGAGGATAAAGATCTTGTCCATCGCGGCGGCCAGCACCGGGCTGATCGGTTTGATCTCGCACGGGGTGTTGAACATCATGTGCAGGAAGTTTTCCGCGTACGTCAGGTCGTTGCGCGGGTACATCATGGGTTGGCCCATGGAGTACTTGTAAACCATTGCGGCCAGGGTAGGCATCTTGGCAACCAGGCGGATCGCGGAGATTTCGCGATGCTGCGGGTTATTGATGTCCAGGGAGTCGTGATAGAAGGCCGACAGGGCGCCGACTACGCCGCACATGACGGCCATAGGGTGGGCGTCGCGACGGAAGCCGTTGAAGAAGGTCTTCAACTGCTCGTGAACCATGGTGTGGTTCTTCACGGTGCTGACAAACTGGGCCTTTTGCTCGGCTGTTGGCAATTCGCCATTAAGCAGCAGATAGCAGGTTTCCAGGTAGTCCGACTGTTCAGCAAGCTGTTCGATCGGGTAACCGCGGTGCAGCAAGATACCGTTATCACCGTCGATATAGGTGATCTTCGACTCGCAAGAGGCGGTCGACATGAAGCCTGGGTCGAATGTAAAACGGCCCGTGGCCGTCAGGCCCCGTACGTCGATAACATCGGGACCAACGGTGCCGGTTAAAATGGGCAGCTCGACGGGGGCTGCGCCCTCGATGATCAACTGCGCTTTTTTGTCAGCCATGTGGCCTCCTATTTATGCTTCAAATCATCAGACAGACCCCCCACGCAGGGCCCGCACCACTATAGTGAGATAAATTCAGATGTCAATTTGCCTAAAGTCTTGCTCCAGAAGGCTTTAACCGTACTTTTTCCTCGAAATTACCTGCCGTTTACGCCTTTTATGCCGCCAGCGCAATGCGCTATTAGGGTGAGGAGTGCGCGTTGTCATTAGTTGCCTAACTGTCTATACTCGGCCTCCGACCGCCAGGGGCTTTTGGGCCCGTTTTGATGGGGGTCGCACTCCCTGGGTGGTGGTTACCTGACCAGTGCACTCCCCAACAACTTTGCCCTGATTGTTAGGGGCTCTTCAGTGTGAAAAAAAGCCGTGAATAGCCAACGACCTGTAAACCTAGACCTAAGGACCATCAAACTCCCCATCACCGGCGTAACGTCATTCCTGCACCGTGTATCCGGCATCATCCTGTTTCTTGGCCTGGGCATCATGCTTTATGCATTGAGCAAATCCCTGGGTTCGGAAGAAGGGTACGCCGAGGTGAAGGCATGCTTGACCAGTCCGCTGGCCAAATTCGTCGCCTGGGGCCTCCTGTCCGCTCTGCTTTATCACCTTGTGGCCGGTATTCGCCACTTGATCATGGACATGGGTATCGGTGAGACGCTGGAAGGCGGCAAGCTGGGCTCGAAAATCGTCATCGCCATTTCCGTGGTGCTGATCGTTCTGGCGGGAGTTTGGATATGGTAACCAGCGTTACGAACCTGTCGCGTTCGGGCCTCTATGACTGGATGGCGCAACGTGTGTCTGCGGTTGTTCTCGCGGCTTATTTCATCTTCCTGATCGGGTACCTCGCGGCGAACCCTGGCATTGGCTACGCCCAATGGCACGGCCTGTTCGCTCACAACGGGATGCGCATCTTCAGTCTGCTGGCCCTTGTAGCCCTGGGCGCTCACGCCTGGGTTGGCATGTGGACCATCGCGACCGACTACCTGACGCCAATGGCGCTGGGCAAGTCCGCGACAGCAGTACGGTTTCTCTTCCAGGCAGTATGCGGCGTTGCGATGTTCGCTTACTTCGTCTGGGGTGTGCAGATTCTTTGGGGTATCTGATTCATGGCTAACACAGTTAATACGCTTTCATTCGACGCCATCATCATTGGCGGCGGCGGTGCCGGCATGCGCGCTGCGCTGCAACTGGCCCAGGGCGGTCACAAGACTGCCGTGATCACCAAGGTGTTCCCGACCCGTTCCCACACCGTTTCGGCCCAGGGTGGCATCACTTGCGCCATCGCCTCTGCCGATCCAAACGATGACTGGCGCTGGCACATGTACGATACCGTCAAGGGTTCCGACTATATCGGTGACCAGGACGCTATCGAATACATGTGCTCCGTAGGCCCGGAAGCGGTCTTCGAGCTGGAACACATGGGTCTGCCGTTCTCCCGTACCGAACAGGGTCGCATCTACCAGCGTCCGTTCGGCGGTCAGTCCAAAGACTTCGGTAAGGGTGGCCAGGCCGCTCGTACCTGCGCCGCAGCCGACCGTACCGGTCACGCGCTGTTGCACACCCTGTACCAGGCCAACCTGAAGGCCGGCACCGTATTCCTCAACGAATACTACGGCGTCGACCTGGTGAAGAACGAAGACGGTGCCTTTGTAGGCATGATCGTTATCTGCATCGAAACCGGCGAAACCTCTTACGTGCGGGCTAACGCCACCGTATTGGCGACCGGCGGTGCAGGCCGTATCTACTCGTCCACTACCAACGCCCTGATCAACACCGGTGACGGTATCGGCATGGCCCTGCGTGCAGGCGTTCCGGTACAAGACATCGAAATGTGGCAGTTCCACCCCACAGGCATCGCCGGCGCCGGTGTACTGGTTACAGAAGGTTGCCGTGGTGAAGGTGGTTACCTGATCAACAAGAACGGCGAGCGTTTCATGGAGCGTTATGCTCCGAACGCCAAAGACCTTGCCGGTCGTGACGTTGTAGCCCGTTCCATGGTTAAAGAGATCATCGCCGGTAACGGCTGTGGTCCTGATGGCGACCACGTAATGCTGAAACTCGATCACCTCGGTGAAGAAGTTCTGCATAGCCGTCTGCCAGGCATCATGGAGCTGTCCAAGACTTTTGCCCACGTTGACCCGGCTGTTGCGCCGATCCCGGTTGTTCCAACTTGCCACTATATGATGGGCGGCGTTGCCACCAACATTCATGGCCAGGCGATCACCCAGGACGCCGACGGCGTTGACCAGATCATCCCTGGTCTGTTCGCGGTAGGTGAAGTGGCTTGCGTATCGGTTCACGGTGCCAACCGTCTGGGCGGCAACTCGTTGCTCGACTTGGTGGTATTCGGTCGCGCCGCCGGCCTGTTCCTGGAGCAGACCCTGAAGGAAGGCGTTGATTACGCTCGTCCACGCCAGTCCGACATCGACGCTGCCCTGGCACGTCTGGATGGCCTGAACTCGCGTACTGACGGCGAAGACGTTGCTTCCCTGCGCAAAGAGCTGCAAAGCTGCATGCAGAACTACTTCGGTGTGTTCCGTACCGGCGAATACATGCAGAAAGGTATTGCCCAGTTGGCTGACCTGCGTAAGCGCATCGCCAACGTCAAGATCAACGATAAGAGCCAAGCGTTCAACACCGCTCGTATCGAAGCCCTTGAGCTGCAAAACCTGCTGGAAGTGGCTGAAGCAACTGCCATCGCCGCAGAAGTTCGCAAAGAGTCCCGCGGCGCTCACGCCCGTGAAGACTTCGAAGAGCGCGACGACGTTAACTGGCTGTGCCACACCCTGTACTTCCCGGGTGACAAGCGCGTAGCTAAGCGTGCCGTGAACTTCTCGCCAAAAACAGTCCCTACGTTTGAACCAATGATTCGGACTTATTAAGGGTGGCCGATATGTTGAAAGTCAGTGTTTATCGCTACAACCCTGATCAGGACGCCGCGCCGTTCATGCAGGAATTCCAGGTCAATACCGGTGGTAAAGACCTGATGGTGCTGGACGTACTGGCCCTGGTTAAAGAGCAGGACGAAGGTTTCTCCTATCGTCGCTCTTGCCGTGAAGGTGTCTGCGGTTCCGACGGCATGAACATCAACGGCAAAAACGGCCTGGCGTGCATCACGCCGCTGTCTGCCGTGGTCAAAGGCAACAAGCTGATCGTTCGTCCACTGCCAGGTTTGCCGGTTATCCGTGACCTGGTCGTCGATATGAGCATCTTCTACAAGCAATACGAAAAGGTTAAGCCATTCCTGCTGAACGACACTCCGGCTCCGGCCATCGAGCGCCTTCAGACGCCGGAAGAGCGCGAGAAGCTGGACGGTCTGTACGAGTGCATCCTGTGCGCTTGCTGCTCGACTTCCTGCCCGTCCTTCTGGTGGAACCCCGACAAGTTCCTGGGCCCAGCTGCCCTGCTGCAAGCGTACCGCTTCCTGGCAGACAGCCGTGATACCAAGACTGCCGAGCGTCTGGCTTCACTGGATGACCCGTTCAGCGTATTCCGCTGCCGCGGGATCATGAACTGCGTCAACGTATGTCCTAAAGGCCTGAACCCGACTAAGGCCATTGGTCACGTACGTAGCATGCTGCTGCAAAGCGGCGTGTAACCGACGTTGTAGTAAAAGCAGGACCGTTGTGCCCGTAGATGCTACGGCGCAGGCTTCAACCGGCGCCGTAGTTTTAACTTGAGCAGCGACTTACAAAGACGCGGCTCTTATTTTGAAGAAATGAGACAAGCAGGGGCATTCGGGTTGGTACCCGAACTATCAGCGTGATCCTAAGTGGCTTGTTTTGGTCGCTGCACTTGGCCTTTTGCAAGCAAACTCGGTGTTTTCGCCGGTGGTGTCCCCAAATCGAGGGTGACCAAGCATGCAAGAAAGCGTGATGCAGCGCATGTGGAACAGCGGCTATCTTTCAGGTGGTAACGCTGCCTATGTGGAAGAGCTTTATGAGCTCTACCTGCACGACCCTAACGCTGTGCCAGAAGAATGGCGCACCAAATTTCAGACGTTGTCTTCAGACGGCAACGCTGCCACCGATGTATCGCACGCAACAATTCGCGATCAGTTCGTGCTGCTGGCAAAGAACCAGCGCCGCGCCCAGCCGGTTTCTGCCGCAAGCGTGAGCAGTGAGCACGAGAAGAAGCAAGTTGAAGTACTGCGACTGATCCAGGCCTACCGTATGCGTGGCCACCAGGCAGCCCAGCTTGACCCGCTGGGGCTGTGGCAGCGTCCTGCACCTGCAGACCTGTCGATCAATCATTACGGCTTGACCAATGCCGATCTTGATACGACCTTCCGTGCCGGCGACCTGTTCATCGGCAAAGAGGAAGCGAGCCTACGCGAAATTCACGAAGCGTTGCAGCAGACATATTGCCGCACCATCGGTGCCGAATTTACGCACATCACTGATTCCGAGCAGCGCCACTGGTTCCAGCACCGTCTTGAAGGCGTGCGTGGTCGCCCGGTGCTGTCTGCGGACGTCAAGAGCCACTTGCTCGAGCGCGTCACTGCAGCGGAAGGCCTGGAAAAATACCTGGGCACCAAATACCCGGGCACCAAGCGTTTCGGCCTGGAAGGCGGCGAAAGCCTGATCCCGATGCTCGATGAGCTGATCCAGCGTTCCGGTTCCTACGGCACCAAGGAAATCGTGATCGGCATGGCCCACCGTGGCCGTTTGAACGTGCTGGTCAACACCTTCGGCAAGAACCCGCGCGAGCTGTTCGACGAGTTCGAAGGCAAGAAGAAGGTCGAGCTGGGTTCCGGTGACGTTAAATACCACCAGGGCTTCTCGTCCAACGTAATGACCACCGGCGGTGAAGTTCACCTGGCCATGGCGTTCAACCCATCCCACCTGGAAATCGTTTCTCCAGTGGTCGAGGGGTCGGTACGTGCTCGCCAGGACCGTCGTAATGACTCCACCGGTGAGAAGGTCCTGCCGATTTCCATCCACGGCGACGCGGCATTCGCCGGTCAGGGCGTGGTCCTGGAAACCTTCCAGATGTCGCAGACTCGCGGCTTCAAGACGGGCGGTACGGTTCACATCGTCATCAACAACCAGGTGGGCTTCACCATCAGCAACCCGCTGGACGCACGCTCTACCGAGTACGCGACCGACGTTGCCAAGATGATCCAGGCGCCGATCCTCCATGTGAATGGTGATGATCCGGAAGCCGTGTTGTTCGTGACCCAGTTGGCCATCGATTACCGCATGCAGTTCAAGCGTGACGTGGTCATCGACCTGGTCTGCTACCGTCGTCGCGGTCACAACGAAGCGGATGAGCCTAGCGGCACCCAACCGTTGATGTACCAGCAAATCACCAAGCAGCGCACCACCCGTGAACTGTATGCCGATAGCCTTATCAAGGCCGGCGTGGTGGACGATGCACGTGTTCAGGCGAAGATCGATGAATACCGCAACGCGCTGGATAACGGTCTGCATGTAGTAAAAAGCCTGGTTAAAGAGCCGAACAAAGAGCTGTTCGTTGACTGGCGTCCGTACCTGGGCCACGCCTGGACTGCGCGTCACGACACCTCGTTCGATCTGAAAACCCTGCAGGAACTGTCGGCCAAGCTGCTGGAAATTCCAGACGGTTTCGTCGTACAGCGCCAGGTTGCGAAGATCTACGAAGACCGTCAGAAAATGCAAGCCGGCGGCCTGCCGATCAACTGGGGTTACGCTGAAACCATGGCGTACGCGACCCTGGCGTTCGAAGGTCACCCGATTCGCATGACCGGCCAGGACATCGGCCGCGGTACGTTCTCGCACCGTCACGCTGTGTTGCACAACCAGAAAGACGCGGGTACCTACATCCCGTTGCAGAACCTGTACGAAGGCCAGCCACGTTTCGACCTGTACGATTCGTTCCTGTCCGAAGAAGCCGTACTGGCGTTCGAATACGGTTACTCGACCACCACGCCTCAGGCGCTGGTGATCTGGGAAGCCCAGTTCGGCGACTTCGCCAACGGTGCCCAGGTGGTTATCGACCAGTTCATCACCAGCGGCGAGCACAAGTGGGGCCGTCTGTGCGGTCTGACCATGCTGCTGCCACACGGTTATGAAGGTCAGGGTCCGGAGCACTCCTCGGCCCGTCTGGAGCGTTACCTGCAATTGTGCGCCGAGCACAACATTCAGGTGTGCGTGCCGACTACCCCGGCCCAGATCTACCACTTGCTGCGTCGCCAGGTGATCCGCCCGCTGCGCAAGCCGCTGGTAGTGCTGACCCCGAAATCGCTGTTGCGTCATAAATTGGCCATCTCGACCCTGGAAGATCTGGCGGATGGTTCGTTCCAGACCGTTATTTCAGAAATCGACACCCTGGACGCGGCCAAGGTCACTCGCCTGATCCTGTGCAGCGGCAAGGTTTACTACGACTTGCTGGAAAAACGCCGTAGCGAGGGCCGCGAAGACATCGCCATCGTGCGGATCGAGCAGCTTTACCCGTTCCCGGAAGACGACCTGATGGAGGCCATCGCGCCTTACACCAACCTCACCAATGCGGTGTGGTGTCAGGAAGAACCGATGAACCAGGGCGCTTGGTACAGCAGTCAGCATCATCTGCGTCGCAGCATCGGCAACCACAAACAGGCCCTGGGCCTGGAGTACGCCGGTCGTGATGCTTCTGCTGCACCTGCGTGTGGTTATGCGTCGATGCACGCCGAACAGCAGGAAAAACTGCTGAAAGATGCTTTCACTGTTTAACGCCTTCGCGCTGACTGAAACCGAATTTTAAGGACCCACAGATAATGGCTATCGAAATCAAAGCCCCGTCATTCCCGGAATCGGTTGCCGATGGCACCGTTGCCACCTGGCACAAGAAACCAGGCGAGGCCGTCAAGCGTGACGACCTGATCGTCGACATCGAAACCGACAAGGTCGTGCTCGAAGTGTTGGCTGAAGCTGACGGCGTGCTGGGCGCAATCGTTGCCGAAGAAGGCGCTACCGTTCTGTCGAACCAGGTTCTGGGCTCGATCGAAGAGGGCAGCGCTGCTGCCGCTGCTCCTGCTGCCGCCGCTCCTGCACCGGCCGCTGCTGCCGCAGCTCCAACTGCTGCACCGGCTGCGGGTGGCGAAGATCCAATCGCTGCACCGGCTGCACGTCAGTTGGCTGATGAAAACGGCATCAACCTGGCTTCCATCAAAGGCACCGGTAAAGACGGCCGTGTGACCAAGGAAGACGTGGTTGCCGCTGTTGAAGCCAAGAAAAACGCTCCAGCTGCCGCGCCTGCCAAGGCTGCTGCCCCGGCTGCCGCTGCTCCTGTGTTCGCCGCTGGCGACCGCACCGAGAAGCGCGTACCGATGACCCGCGTGCGTGCCACCGTGGCCAAGCGCCTGGTTGAAGCACAGTCGAACATGGCGATGCTGACCACGTTCAACGAAGTCGACATGACCGAAGTCATGGCCCTGCGTTCGAAGTACAAAGACCTGTTCGAGAAGTCCCACAACGGCGTGCGCCTGGGCTTCATGTCGTTCTTCGTGAAAGCGGCCACCGAAGCGCTGAAACGCTTCCCGGCAGTCAACGCTTCCATCGACGGCAGCGACATCGTTTACCACGGTTATGCTGACGTCGGCGTTGCCGTGTCCAGCGACCGTGGCCTGGTGGTACCGGTTCTGCGTAACGCCGAACTGATGAGCCTGGCTGAAATCGAAGGCGGCATTGCCAACTTCGGCAAGAAAGCCCGTGACGGCAAACTGACCATCGACGAGATGACCGGTGGTACCTTCACTATCACTAACGGTGGTACTTTCGGTTCGATGATGTCGACTCCGATCGTCAACCCGCCACAAGCTGCGATCCTGGGCATGCACAACATTCTGCAGCGTCCTATGGCGATCAACGGCCAAGTGGTTATCCGCCCGATGATGTACCTGGCGCTGTCGTACGATCACCGCCTGATCGATGGTAAAGAAGCCGTGACTTTCCTGGTGACCATCAAGAACCTGCTGGAAGACCCGGCTCGTCTGCTGCTGGATATCTGATAAAGCGGCGGTGCGCCGCACCACCCGGTCTGCCGCAAGGCAGGCCGGAGTGCGGCTCACGGCTTGAAGCTTTTAGCTAAAGAGGATTTTTTTTCATGTCGCAGAAATTTGACGTTGTAGTGATTGGCGCAGGCCCTGGCGGCTACGTTGCCGCCATCAAGGCCGCACAACTGGGCCTCTCGACTGCTTGCATCGAAAAATACACCGACAAGGAAGGCAAACTGGCTCTGGGCGGTACTTGCCTGAACGTTGGTTGCATTCCTTCCAAGGCGCTGCTGGACAGCTCCTGGAAATTCCACGAAGCGCAAGACGGTTTTGCCATCCACGGCATCAACCACGCTGGCGTTACCATGGACGTGCCAGCAATGGTCGGCCGCAAGGCCAACATCGTTAAAGGCCTGACTTCCGGCGTTGCTACCCTGTTCAAGGCCAACGGCGTTACTTCCCTGCAAGGCCACGGCAAACTGCTGGCCGGCAAGAAAGTTGAAATCACCAAGCCTGACGGTTCGGTAGAAGTCATCGAAGCCGAGAACGTGATCCTGGCTCCAGGTTCGCGTCCAATCGACATTCCACCGGCTCCAGTTGACCAGAACGTGATCGTCGATTCGACCGGCGCCCTGGAATTCCAATCGGTTCCAAAACGTCTGGGCGTGATCGGCGCTGGCGTGATCGGCCTGGAGCTGAGTTCGGTCTGGTCCCGTCTGGGTTCCGAAGTGACCGTCCTTGAAGCCCTGGACACGTTCCTGCTGGCTGCCGACACCGCAGTGTCCAAAGAAGCGTTGAAAACCCTGACCAAACAAGGTCTGGACATCAAGCTGGGCGCTCGCGTTACCGGCTCCAAGGTTAACGGCGAAGAAGTCGTCGTGACCTACACCGACAAGGATGGCGAAAAAACCATCACTTTCGACAAGCTGATCGTAGCCGTTGGTCGCCGTCCGGTGACCACTGATCTGCTGGCTTCCGACAGCGGCGTGAACATCGACGAGCGTGGCTTCATCCACGTTGACGATCACTGCGCTACCACCGTGCCGGGCGTCTACGCCATTGGCGACGTGGTTCGCGGCATGATGCTGGCGCACAAGGCTTCCGAAGAAGGCATCATGGTTGTCGAGCGCATCAAGGGTCACAAGACCCAGATGAACTACGACCTGATCCCATCTGTTATCTATACCCACCCGGAAATTGCATGGGTCGGCAAGAACGAACAGCAGTTGAAAGCTGAAGGCGTTGAAGTTAACGTCGGCACCTTCCCGTTTGCCGCTTCTGGCCGTGCCATGGCAGCCAACGACACCGGTGGTTTTGTCAAAGTCATCGCTGATGCCAAGACTGACCGCGTATTGGGCGTCCACGTGATTGGCCCGAGCGCTGCAGAACTGGTTCAGCAAGGCGCAATCGGTATGGAATTCGGCACCAGCGCCGAAGACATCGGCATGATGGTTTTCTCCCATCCGACCCTGTCTGAAGCGCTGCACGAAGCCGCGTTGGCAGTGAATGGCGGCGCCATCCACATCGCCAACAAGAAGAAGCGCTAAGCGAGATAATAAGAAACCACGGCGGTTGCCCGTCGTGAGCCTTGTGCGCAAGACTCACCGCGGAATATCCGCTGGACGCAGTCTTGCGCAGTTTCACCACCCAGGGTTCAGGCCTTTGGTGGTTTGACTGTGCAAGCAGCAGTCACAGGTGGCGCGGCACTCAATAAAGAGCGCAGCGCCGAATGCGCAGTACCTAACGAAGACGGTAATAAGCATGAATCTTCACGAGTATCAGGGTAAGCAGCTGTTCGCTGAGTACGGCCTGCCAGTATCCAAGGGTTACGCAGTAGACACCCCGGAAGCAGCAGCAGAAGCTTGCGACAAAATCGGCGGCACCGAGTGGGTTGTCAAAGCCCAGGTTCACGCTGGTGGTCGCGGTAAAGCGGGCGGCGTTAAGCTGGTTCGCAGCAAAGAAGACGCCAAAGCCTTCGCTCAGCAGTGGCTGGGCAAGCGTCTGGTGACTTACCAGACTGATGCCAATGGCCAGCCAGTCACCAAGATCCTGGTTGAATCGTGCACTGATATCGCTAAAGAGCTGTACCTGGGCGCTGTCGTTGACCGTTCGAGCCGTCGCATCGTGTTCATGGCCTCCACCGAAGGTGGCGTGGACATTGAGAAGATCGCCGAAGAAACCCCAGAAAAAATTCTGAAAGCCACTATCGATCCATTGGTTGGCGCTCAGCCATTCCAGGGTCGCGAGCTGGCATTCCAGTTGGGTCTGGAAGGCAAGCAAGTTGCCCAGTTCGCCAAGATCTTCGTAGGTCTGGCCAAACTGTTCCAGGATCACGATCTGGCCCTGCTGGAAGTGAACCCGCTGGTGATCAAGGCTGACGGCGATCTGCATTGCCTCGACGCCAAGATCAACATCGACGCCAATGCCATGTACCGTCAGCCTAAGCTGAAGACTTTCCACGATCCGTCGCAAGACGATCCGCGCGAAGCGCACGCTGCCAAGTTCGAACTGAACTACGTAGCCCTGGAAGGTAACATCGGTTGCATGGTCAACGGTGCTGGCCTGGCCATGGGTACCATGGACATCGTCAACCTGCATGGCGGCAAACCAGCCAACTTCCTCGACGTAGGCGGTGGTGCCACCAAAGAACGCGTTACCGAAGCGTTCAAGATCATCCTGTCCGACTCCAACGTCGCTGCAGTACTGGTCAACATCTTCGGCGGCATCGTTCGTTGCGACATGATTGCCGAAGGCATCATCGGTGCAGTGAAAGAAGTTGGCGTTAAAATCCCGGTTGTTGTTCGCCTTGAAGGTAACAACGCTGAACTGGGCGCTAAAGTACTGGCAGAAAGCGGTTTGAACATCATCGCTGCTACCAGCCTGACCGACGCTGCTCAACAAGTTGTCAAAGCTGCGGAGGGCAAATAATGAGCGTCCTGATCAATAAAGACACCAAGGTTATCTGCCAGGGTATTACCGGTTCGCAAGGTAGTTTCCACACCCAGCAAGCCATCGAATACGGCACCAAGATGGTCGGTGGCGTTACTCCTGGTAAAGGCGGCACCGAGCACCTGGGTCTGCCAGTGTTCAACACCGTGAAAGAAGCTGTAGCTACCACTGGCGCCACCGCCAGCGTGATCTACGTTCCAGCTCCTTTCTGCAAGGACTCTATCCTGGAAGCAGCATTCGGCGGCATCAAGCTGATCGTTTGCATCACCGAAGGCATTCCTACCCTGGACATGCTGGACGCTAAAGTTAAGTGCGACGAGCTGGGCGTAGTCCTGATCGGCCCTAACTGCCCAGGCGTGATCACTCCAGGCGAATGCAAGATCGGCATCATGCCAGGTCACATTCACTTGCCAGGTAAAGTCGGTATCGTTTCCCGTTCCGGCACCCTGACTTACGAAGCTGTCAAGCAGACTACTGACGCCGGTTTCGGTCAGTCGACTTGCGTCGGCATCGGCGGTGACCCGATCCCGGGTTCGAACTTCATCGACATCCTGAAACTGTTCCAGGAAGACCCGAAGACCGAAGCGATCGTGATGATCGGTGAGATCGGCGGTTCGGCTGAAGAAGAAGCGGCTGCCTACATCAAGGCACACGTGACCAAGCCGGTTGTTTCCTACATCGCTGGTGTGACTGCCCCTGCTGGCAAGCGCATGGGCCATGCTGGCGCAATCATCTCTGGCGGCAAGGGCACTGCAGACGAGAAGTTTGCTGCCCTGGAAGACGCAGGCGTTAAAACCGTGCGTTCGCTGGCAGACATCGGCAAGGCTTTGGCCGAGCTGACTGGTTGGGCTGTCAAGTAAGCCTCGCGCTTAACTGACGCTTCACCACACAAAGGCCACCTTCGGGTGGCCTTTGTGCATTCTGCAGGTTGGTAGAGATCAACATGTGGGAGCATTTCAAAATTTAAATATAAAAACGCGACATAAAAATGTCGCTTATCGGACAGTTCGCCCCGCAACAGTGCGTTTGACCCGCAAATTCGTTAGGCTAGCCGCCTCTTTATGCGTACGCATCCCAAAAGGAAGCCTCGCGCTAGACCGGTCGGTCCCCATCAGGACCGGCAGTATTTCCCTCATCCATAGGGAAGCCCTCTCTAAATTCCGATTCAGTAGTGTGGTATTTCCTCAAATGAAAGTGTTGAAAAGCCAGGACATCCTGGCGTTGGGCTTTATGACCTTTGCCCTGTTCGTGGGCGCCGGCAACATCATCTTCCCGCCTATCGTCGGTTTGCAGTCCGGGCCACATGTCTGGATGGCGGCGCTGGGCTTCCTGATCACCGCCGTCGGTTTGCCGGTGATCACCGTTGTCGCTCTGGCCAAGGTCGGTGGCGGCATGGACGCGCTGAGCAGCCCGATCGGCAAGATCGCCGGTGGCTTGCTGGCAGCGGCTGCCTACCTGGCCGTCGGCCCGTTGTTCGCCACCCCGCGAACCGCGACCGTGTCGTTTGAAGTGGGCCTGGCGCCGCTGACTGGTGAAAGCCCGCTGGCGCTGTTCCTCTACAGCTCGGTGTACTTCCTGTTGGTGTTCTTCATCTCGCTGTACCCAGGCCGTTTGCTGGATACCGTCGGTCGATTCCTGGCACCGTTGAAGATCATCGCCCTGGCCGTATTGGGCATTGCTGCCTTCGCCTTGCCGGCCGGTGATGTGGGGGTTGCCACCCCTGAATACGTCGCTGCGCCATTCTCCCAAGGCTTTATCAATGGTTACCTGACCATGGATACCCTGGGCGCCCTGGTGTTCGGCATCGTGATCGTCAACGCGATTCGCTCCCGTGGCGTCGAGTCGCCGAAGCTGATTACCCGCTACGCGATCATTGCCGGGCTGATTGCCGGCGTGGGCCTGGCGCTGGTGTACATCAGCCTGTTCCGCCTCGGTTCCGGCAGCCATGAAGTGGCCGCCGGTGCCGCCAATGGCGCCGCCGTGCTGCACGCTTACGTCCAGCACACCTTCGGCTCCCTGGGCAGCGGCTTCCTCGCCGTGCTGATTTCCCTGGCGTGCCTGGTGACCGCTGTAGGCCTGACCTGCGCCTGCGCCGAGTACTTCAGCCGTGTGTTGCCGCTGTCCTACAAGACCCTCGTAGTGATCCTAGCGGTGTTCTCGCTGTTTGTGTCCAATCTGGGCCTGACCAAGCTGATCGCCTTCTCGATCCCGGTACTGACCGCGATCTACCCGCCGTGCATCGTGCTGGTGGCCCTGAGCTTCTGTAAGGACTTCTGGCAGGAGCAGGGCCGGATCGTCGGCCCGGTGATGCTGGTGTCGTTCATCTTCGGCTGCATTGATGCGCTGAAGGGCGCTGGCCTGGCAGACTGGATGCCATCGCAACTGGCTCACCTGCCGCTGAGCGAGCAGGGCCTGGCGTGGCTGGTGCCTTCGGTGATGACCCTGGTCGTTGCGGTAGTGGTTGACCGTCTTCTGGGCAAGCGTAGCGAAGCGATCGCTTAACGCCTCTGGTCCTGCCGTAATCGAAAAGCCCCGGAACAAATGCTCCGGGGCTTTTTTATGCGCGGTGTCAGGACAAGCTGCCTGTTTCAGGGGATCGGGAGTTTGCTCTTTGTCGAACCCACTCCCATGTTTTTCAAATATTCCTGGGCAGGCTTCAAATCGCTTTGTTTAGGTAGATAGTGTCCAGATACATTGGAAAGGTGGGTTTTTCCCATGCGGTCTTTCCTTATGTAGCCTGCGCTGATCACCTGTTCTGATTGACCAGTGCCAGCGCCGATTTCCGCAATGGCAGGGTGGGATAACCATTTTGGCGGCACACCTTTGTCGATATTGCCGACGATCAGTTGGTTGTCTTGCGTGAAGACGAACTTGCTGACGGTATTGGGCTTGGATACAACGTTCAGGTCCTCCGGCTTTGTGATCGACACCAGTTCCGCTCGGGGAGCTCTGGTGTTCAATGCCCCGCCGGCCAGATGTTTCTCGGCATTCAGGTCACGAGCTTTGGTATTGGCCAACACTGGAAGTGTTTTTTGAGACGACGACGTTGATTGCCAACTGCCGGCATTGGAAGAGCTGCTTGGAGACAGTAAGTTTTCAGGCAGTTTGACGTCTCTCTGCAAAGCAGTTGGCGCCCTGAACACCGGGCGCAACGGTGTTTTTCGAAGCAGCGGGAAACCTGACGCCGCCATGGCAAAGTCCGAATAGACAGCGCCCCATCGGCCCGGCTGGGTAAGTAGTTTAGGCAAGCTTCGGCCGGGAACGCGCAGGGCTTTTAAGGCGGCTTTGGAGAGCCTGTTGACGGCGGAAACTCCTTTGGTGACAGGGATCAGGTCCAGTATTAACGTTGCCACTTCACCGGCAAATACCAACTGGTTGGTAGCGCTTTGGGCCGCTACTTCAGTGCTCGTGGTGAACTGGGCACCGGCTTTGGCTGCGACCAGGGCCACGTTTTGCGCGTAGAGATGGTCGCCGAGGGAGCCTTTGATCGGTTTGAGTGCAATACCGGCTTCATGGTCGACTGCCAGCTGCTTCAGAATCATGCTGACCGGGTGTATGAATAGTTTGTCGTGAGTCGAGTACTTGTCAGCCGGCGAGACCCGGCGGTCCATATAGGTTTGCCACTCGGGCTTGGCCAGCAAAGCGTGAAGCTGGCCTTGGCTGACTATTTCCCTGAAGACACGTCCGTCGGGAGCATCCGGGCTGTATAGCACCAACGATGGATGGTCGGTCGGCTTGATGACCAGCATGCCTTGAATCGGCTTTCCATCCCTGATGACACTATGGGAGATGATTGAGGATCCATTCACAACGGGCCATTTTGTGGGATCTGTATGCTCTATCGTTGCGTTGATCCACTGTTCTGCGATTTTTTGCCTGTTCAGATAGGCTTCCGGGTCCAGGGAGGTCAATAAAGCGTCCTTGGCCAGGCTCGCCCGTTGGTTTTGCTTCCAGGCACTGCGCAATGCGACGGCCTCTCCCGATGTGGCACTCGGGTCCAGCTTTTCACCGAGCAAGGTCAGGTATTTGCCACCCACATCGGTGGGTTTGATCAGTTCCTCAAGCCACTGCGTGTCCAGCGTTATGCGTTTTCCGTCTGCACCGACCACGTGCGCTTTCCAGGTTGTCTGGGTCGACAGTAGTGGAGAGCCAGCGTCCCAGGCCGAGGTGTTCCTGAGGGCCAGATCGGTCAGCGTTATCATTTCGGTGGTAGGAGGCAAAGCGACACGAGGAAGCGCAGCCAGCCCAAGGTGGACTGTTTTTTCTCTCGTTACCCAGACCATGAGCTTGTCGGGGTCGATGTCCTCCTTCGGGTATCGCTTTTGTAATTTGTCTTTCAGTGCCTGAACCAGCAATTCTTTTGCAAAATGTCCCAGGGAGGGAAGCTTCTCCAGCAGCGGTTTCAGGCGGGCAAAACTCGACTGCTCTGCCTGCTCCAGGTCCCGGTAGTGTGCTTCCTGCCCTGGGGTCAGTTCTTTGAGCCATGGCGGCTGGAGCTTTTCCATTAATTTTTCGTTGCGTGCGAGCATGGCATTGCTGCCATCAAAGTGCAGCGACAGGTCGGCGGCGTCATTGATATCCGTGACGATTGCGGGATCGAGCAAATTCCCGGTGCCTGCTTTGTCAGGCGCGGCGGTGAAGGCGTACTGCAGCGTTTCCTTGACCTCGTCTGCCTGGCGTTTCATCAACAGCGGCAATGCCTGGGCCACCACGTCGCCCGATACGGGAGCGAACCCCAACATCAAGTCATTCCCCCATTGTGGATTGCGACTGTGCTGCACCGACAGCGGCAAACTTTTCAGCAGCACGCTGGCTTTCTCGTCATCGTCATTGATCCGGTGTAACAAAGCTTCACGGGCATCAGCCGGGGTCGCGAACTCTTCGAAACCGTCGCAGGGGGTGTAAAGCACAACCGGCCCGTTAGGTGCGTCGAGCGCGATAGTCCGGATGTCCGTTGCTGTGTACGGCGCGTCAGCCGACGACCCGTCTTTACTGGTGATAAGGAAGCAACCGGCTAAAAGCGCACCATTGGTAGTGTTGTCATCAATCCTGATGGGGTACACCCCCGGCCGACTGCCTGATGCAAATGCACCTTCGCGTGCTGCAAGGGTGGGAAACTGAAACGCAGTGTCGACCAGTTGTTTGGCGGGATGGCTAAGTGTTCCATCTTCAACGCGTAGTGCAGCCTCTGTAGAGAGCATCTGCCGGTGCAAGGCCAGCAACTGCTCTTGTCGCGGCGCTTGGAGGGCATGGCCTGAGGGTGGTTTTTTCCAATAGCTGCTGAGTGCGATGGGCAGCCGGGTCGCAATGTTCCGGGCGATCGTGAGCAATGAACATCGGGGCTCGAGCTTGCGCTGAGCACCTCCGCCTGGTGCATCGATATAAAAAGCGGCCTCGGTTTCTTTGTCAGGCGAACCTGTGAGCGCGTTCAGGTTCACTTCCATGATCTTGTCAAACAGTGCCTGGGACAGCGTTTGGCGATCTCCTTCGGGCTGTTGCCGGTAGGTTTTGACGTGAATTGAATTCGGTTCAATTGATTCGAACTCGGGAAAGGCTTTTTTCAACTGGACCTGAACAAACCGATGGAATGTCGTCTGGTGGCTAAGCAGTTCTGTGATCTGTTTGTTCAGTTTCGTGTGCTGGTCAATCAATTGGGATTGGACGGTGGTTGTGGCAGGGCGGTTGCTATCCGCGACGACAGGCGTTATGCCGCGCACAGTGGGCGCGACGAAATCATTGTGATTCAAGCCCGCTGGATGAGGCTGCGTAACGGGTCGCGATGACGGCTGAGCGGGCGCCGTCGGTTTGCTGATGGGCGGCGGGGCAACGGGTGGGGTGGATGCCGGACTGGAGAGCTGGGAGGGGGCGAGCATGGTGGTTCTATCTCTGAAGTAGCATGGCATTCCCTTCTATTCCAGCGATGGCGGAGCTCCGTACCCTCGGGGCGTCAATTGAGTGATTCAAAGTGTGGGGCTGGTTCCTTGGGCTGATTAAGGCTTAGTCCGATTTTTCGCACTTTACTGGGCTGATAAAAGCAGCAGACAAAGTAAAGCCCGCACTTGGCGGGCTTTACTTTGCAACATGGTTTTTCAAACCACGGTGTTCAAGTCGTCAGACTCAAGAACCGGTTGCAGGTGCTGCTTCTTTCGCGGCTGCGTTGTTCGATTCCTGCTGGGCTTTGGCAGCTTCAGCGTTTTCTTTTGCAGCGTCGTTCACTTTATCCTGAGCTTCACTCATTTTTTCTTGAGCTTGTTCAGCATGTTGGTTGGCATCCTGAGCTTTGTCCTCGGATTTTTTATCGCAGGCAGCGAGGCCGAGGGCAGCGGCCAACATCAAGGAAATAGCTAAAGTCTTGCGCATGGGGTGTTTCTCCTTATTGAAGATATCTACTGGCCTTTCGAGCCTATGCCCAACGCTTAGTTCCTTAAATCTCACAGATATATAAGACGTTTTTCCAGGGAACTTTCACTAGGGTTGTCTATTTCGTCGGATCCACACTAATAAGAGTCTTTAACGAATGACCGAAAATCTTCTTTTGTCCCGTGCCACACGCTTCGTTTCAGCCTTGCGCCACTGTCAGGTGCTGGGTATCCAGGTCCATGCCGCCAGTGAAGACGGCATGACCCTGATACTGCCTTATGGTCCGCATATCGTGGGTGATCCGCTGACCGGAGTGATCCATGGCGGCGCCCTCACATCGTTGATGGACACCGCTTGCGGCATGGCCACCTTGTGTGTGCTGCCGGAGTTCGAGGTTTGCCCGACCCTGGACCTGCGCGTCGATTACATGCACCCGGCCGAACCCCACAAGCCGGTATTCGGTTTTGCCCAGTGCTACCGGGTGACCACCGACGTGATCTTCACCCGCGGCTTCGCCTATCAGGACGACCCGCAGCAACCCATTGCCCATGTGGTGGGCACCTTCATGCGCATGGGCAAGCGCCTCAAGGGCAGCCAGGGCCTGGGCAATTCGATCAAGGGAGAACAGCCATGAAGCATCAGTTCAAGACCCGTCTGCAGCAAGCCCATGAACGCGGCAACTATGAGGCGCTGCTCAACCTGATTCCCTACGCCAAGCTGATCGGCATCGAATGCACGCGGCTGGGGGACGAATTGCTGTTCCGCATGCCAGCCAACAAGGACAACATTGGTAACCCGATATTACCGGCGATCCATGGTGGGGTGATCGCAGGCTTTATGGAGCTGTCCGCAGCCTTGCATTTGCTGGTTTTTACCGGTGCACCTGGCGTCCCCAAAATCATCGATTTCTCCCTGGATTACCTGCGCGCCGGCCAGTTTCGCGACACTTACGCCAAATGCCAGGTGTGGCGCCAGGGCCGACGGGTGGCCAATGTGGCGATTACTGCCTGGCAAAGCACCCCGGCCGAACCGATTGCCACCGCCCGTGCGCATTTCAAGATTGAGGAATCGGCCCGCCCTTGAAATCCTGGTCTTAGCCCCCAACTTTGATGACAACCCGCCGCCAACCCTCAAGGGCGCGGCCACTGCCATCCAATTGGAGTTTGATGACCATGAGTGTGGAAACTCAAAAGGAAACCCTGGGCTTCCAGACCGAGGTGAAGCAACTGCTGCACCTCATGATCCATTCGCTGTATTCCAACAAGGAAATTTTCCTTCGCGAATTGATCTCGAACGCCTCTGACGCTGTCGACAAATTACGTTTCGAAGCCCTGTCCAAGCCTGAGTTGCTGGAAGGCGGCGCGGAACTGAAAATCCGTGTGAGCTTCGACAAGGACGCGAAAACCGTCACCCTCGAAGACAACGGTATCGGCATGAGCCGCGACGATGCGATCACCCATCTGGGGACCATCGCCAAATCCGGCACCGCTGATTTCATGAAAAACCTGTCGGGCGACCAGAAGAAAGATTCGCACCTGATCGGCCAGTTCGGCGTGGGCTTCTACTCGGCCTTCATCGTTGCTGACAAGGTTGAAGTATTCAGCCGCCGCGCCGGCCTTGCTGCCAGCGAAGGCGTGCACTGGTCTTCCAAGGGCGAGGGCGAATTTGAAATCGCCACCGTCGACAAGGCAGACCGTGGTACCCGCATCGTGCTGCACCTGAAGTCCGGTGAAGACGAGTTCGCCGATGGCTGGCGCCTGCGCAATATCATCAAGAAATACTCCGACCACATCGCTTTGCCGATCGAACTGCCGAAAGAACAAGCGGCGGCCGAAGGCGAAGAGGCGCCTGCCCAGGAATGGGAAGTGGTCAACCGTGCCAGCGCCCTGTGGACCCGTCCTCGTACCGAAGTCAAAGACGAGGAATACCAGGAGTTCTACAAGCACATCGCCCACGACTACGAAAACCCGCTGAGCTGGAGCCACAACAAGGTCGAAGGCAAGCTGGAATACAGCTCGCTGCTCTACGTCCCGGCCCGTGCGCCGTTCGACCTGTACCAGCGTGAAGCGCCGAAAGGCCTGAAGCTGTACGTGCAGCGCGTGTTCGTGATGGACCAGGCGGAATCCTTCCTGCCGTTGTACCTGCGCTTTATCAAAGGCGTGGTCGACTCCAACGACCTGTCGCTGAACGTGTCGCGGGAAATCCTGCAGAAAGACCCGATCATCGACTCGATGAAGTCGGCGCTGACCAAGCGTGTCCTCGACATGCTGGAAAAGCTGGCGAAGAACGAGCCTGAGCAATACAAGGGCTTCTGGAAAAACTTCGGCCAGGTCATGAAAGAAGGCCCGGCAGAAGATTTCGCCAACAAGGAAAAAATCGCCGGCCTGCTGCGTTTCGCATCGACCAACGGTGATGATGGCGAGCAGAACGTTTCCCTGGCCGAATACCTGGCTCGCGCCAAGGAAGGTCAGGACAAGATCTACTACCTGACCGGCGAAACCTACGCTCAGGTCAAGAACAGCCCGCACCTGGAAGTCTTCCGCAAGAAAGGCATCGAAGTGCTGCTGCTGACCGACCGGATCGACGAGTGGCTGATGAGCTACCTCAGCGACTTCGACGGCAAGAGCTTTGTTGACGTCGCCCGCGGCGACCTGGACCTGGGCAACCTGGATTCCGAAGAAGACAAGAAAGCTGCCGAAGAAGTGGCCAAGTCCAAAGAGGGCCTGGTTGAGCGAATCAAGACCGCCTTGGGCGATGCTGTCAGCGAAGTGCGGGTTTCCCACCGTCTGACCGATTCCCCGGCGATCCTGGCCATCGGCGAGCAGGACCTGGGCATGCAGATGCGTCAGATCCTGGAAGCCAGCGGCCAGAAGGTTCCGGACTCCAAGCCGATCTTCGAATTCAACCCGGCTCACCCGTTGATCGAGAAACTCGACGGCGAGCAGAGCGAAGAGCGGTTTGGCGACCTGTCGCACATCCTCTTCGACCAGGCAGCCCTGGCTGCCGGCGACAGCCTGAAAGACCCGGCCGCTTATGTGCGCCGACTGAACAAGCTGTTGGTTGAACTGTCGGTTTAACACCGTTGTAGAAAAACCCGCTTCGGCGGGTTTTTTCGTTTTAGAGCCTTTCACCTGGAGTAAATGATGAGCCAAATCACCGTGCGTTCCGTGGTCTATCAGATTGATGGCCAGTCTTATGAAAGTCGCCTGGCATTTGATGCCAGTCATAAGGGCCCGCTGCCAGGGTTGTTAATGGCGCCGAACTGGATGGGTGTCAGCGCCGGCGCTGAAGAGATCGCCAGGAGCGTAGCCAGCAAGGGCTACGTGGTGCTGCTCGCCGACCTGTACGGGCAAACGGTTCGCCCGTCGAACGGCGATGAAGCAGGCGCAGCAATGATGCCGTTGAAGAACGACCGGGTGTTGCTGAACAAGCGCATGCAGGTCGCGCTTGATCACTTGAAAACCCAGACCGAAGCCGCGGTGGATACCTCGAAGCTGGCAACCTTCGGTTTCTGCTTCGGTGGTTGCTGCTCCCTGGAGCTGGCGCGTACCGGTGCTCCGTTGAAAGCGGCAGTTTCGTTCCATGGCAGCCTCGACACACCGACCCCGGCCGACGCGAAAAACATCAAGGGTTCAGTGCTGGTGTTGCACGGCGCTTCCGACCCGTTGGTGCCGAAAGAGCAACTGCCGGCGTTTGAAGATGAAATGAACGCGGCCGGTGTGGATTGGCAATTGCTGAGCTACGGCGGTGCGGTGCACTCGTTTACCGACCCGCACGCGAACGTGCCGGGCAAGATGATGTATGACGCGAAGACCGCTGCACGAGCCTTCCAGTCGATGCATAACTTGCTGGATGAAGTGTTCAAGGGCTGATAGTTCGGTTGCCTGAGCTGGCCCCTTCGCGAGCAAGCCCGCTCCCACATTTCGACCGTGTACTTCCTGAAGGAACGCGGTCGAAATGTGGGAGCGGGCTTGCTCGCGAAGGCTATTTCATAGGCAATAAAGCGCTTAAGCCTTACCTTCAGGCAACTCAATCCGCTCGGTTTCCCCCGGCACTGTCGGCCAATCCCCAGCCGCCCAACGCTGCCGAGCCTGCTCGATCAACGCCGGATCACTCGCCACAAAATTCCAGTTAATCCGCCGTGGCCCATCCAGCGCCGCGCCGCCGAACACCACCAGATGGCAATCGGTCTCGGCAAACAGCGCCATGCTTTCGCCTGCCGGCAACACCACCAGGCTATGCACCTCCAGCACCTCGCCCTCCAACTGCGCCTCACCCTCCAGCACATACACTGCCCGTTCCGCATGCTCATCCGGGATCAGCAGCGTCGTAGCCGTCTGCATCCGCACTTCGGCATACAGCGTGGGTGACAACACCGGCACCGGAGACTCCAGGCAAAAGCCGCTGCCGGCAATCAGGCGAATCTGCACGCCCAGGTTGTCACTGACCGGCAAGCTGGCGGCGGGGTGATGGCTGTAATGCCCAGGTCCTTGCTCATGTTCCCTGGGCGAGGCCAGCCACACTTGCAAGCCGTGCAGGTTGAAACCACTGGCCTTCAACGCCTCAGGGCTGCGTTCAACGTGGGCAATGGCGCTGCCGGCTGTCATCCAGCTGACATCCCCGGCCTTGACCACCTGGTCGGAGCCGAGGCTGTCCTTGTGCAGGAGTTCGCCTTCAAACAGGTAGGTCAGGGTGGAAAGGCCGATATGCGGGTGCTGGCGAATATTCATGCCGGTGCCCGGGGCATAGCGGGTTTGCAGCATGTGGTCGAAAAACACGAACGGCCCGACGCTGCGGCATTGCCTGGACGGCAGCGGGCGCAGGATCGTTTGGCCTTCCACATCTTCGGCACGCGGGCGAATCACGGTCACTGTGGTCATGGTGCATCCCAGTCTGAGCGGGTTAGATGGCAATGAGCATAACCCGCTCGACGGGAGGTTGCCGCTACTGGCTGAAGGCGCCTTCCGAGAGTTTGGTCTCGATGGTGACTTCGGCGGTGGTCATCAGCTTATGCACCGGGCAGCGATCCGCCACGCGATGCAATTCATCCCGCTGCTCGTCGGTGAGTACGCCCTTGAGGGTGAGTTTGACGCTGAGCTTGTATTTGCCCTTTTGCTCTTCGGTGCTGTCGTGGGTGACTTCCACGGTGACGCCGGTCAGCGGAATGTCTTTTTTCTGTGCATAGAGCTTGACCGTCAGCGCCTTGCACGACGCCAGCGCGGCATCGAAGTAATCGTGGGGAGAGGGCGCCGAATCGTCGCCGCCCAGGCTCTTGGGCAGGTCGGTAAACAGCTCATGGTTATTGATGTTGACGCTGTGGCGAAAGTTTTCGGCGTTCAGCGTATTCACGGTAACAGGCATGGCAAACCTCACAGGGTGGCAGGAAGAAGCTCATGCAGTTATAGAGCATGCTGGCAGCTGGGTGTTCCCCATTGTTTACCGCTGAACCCGTAGGCGCGGCCTGAGGTCTACCTTCATTAGCCCTTGTTTGAGATGCCACCGTGCGCCGTACCCGCCTGAGTATTGCCCTGTTACTGGCCGCCGCGAGCCTTGCCGCGCAGGCCCGCGACTATGCCTACAGCGATGCACACCTGCATTACGTCGACTTCTTCCAGGAGTCGGCGGGCATGGACAAGTTGCTCAAGGCCATGGCCGATAATCGGATTGAACACGTGATGATTTCCGGCATTCCCGTGGCCAAGAAATGGCACGAAGACGAGCCCAAGCGCCCGCGTTATTACGCTGGCGACGATGCCGACGCGTATTGGTACAGCGCCACTGACGTGTTTGTCGCCGATGCGGTGAATAAGCTCACCCCGGAGCAACGCCAGCGCTTTCACCCGTTCCTCAGCGGTTTCAACCCCAACGATAAAAACGCCGCGTCCCACATCCAGCGCATGCTCGACCTCAATCCAGGGCTGTGGCAAGGCATCGGCGAAGTCTTCACCCGCCACGACGACCTGACTGCACTGACCTCCGGCGACACCCCAAGAGCCAACAACGAGGCGATGACCCGCATCTATCATTTGGCGGCGGAGAACGATCTGCCGGTGATGGTGCATTCCAACATCACCTCCAAGCGTGAGAAAAATCCGTTGTACCTCGCGGAAATGGAAGAGCCGCTGCGCAACCATCCGCACACCCGGTTTATCTGGGCTCACGCGGGCAGCAGCATGGAAATCCATCGGCACCAGACGCAGATGGATTTCCTGCTGCCGACCCTGGCACGCCTGCTGGAGGCTTACCCGAACCTGTACGTCGACCTGTCCTGGAGCGTGCTCACGCCTTACTTGCTGGATGAGGCGGGAACGCCACGCCCTGAGTGGGTAAAGCTGGTAGAGCGCTTCCCGGACCGCTTCATGCTTGGCTCGGACGTGGTAGGACGCTTCAACAAGCTGGGTAAGGAAATGCGCAGCTTCGACCCGTTCCTTGATGCGCTGCCTGAAGACGTGGCCAAAAAGGTCGCGCGGGACAATTTCCTGGCGATTCTGCCCAAGCCCAAGTGATGGGGTTTGTCATCCTGTCGTCATCCCTGCGTCATAAGCTGCGGCCTTCTCAAACAAGGAGTGCAGCATGCAATTCACCCGTTCAGGCGCCCTGGCGGCGCTGATGATGATTAGCAGCCTCGCCAGTGCCGAAGTGCGTATCGAAGGCCCGGTGGAGTACGGCGTGTTTGATGGCCCGAAAGCCGAGTTGCAGGCCGGAGAGCGCGTGCTGCGCCGCAGCAACGAACAGATTCAGTCCACCACCGTGGTGCCGGCGAAGCTGGGCACCAAATTCGGCCTGCGTTATCAACTGCTCGGCAAAGTCGCCGAAGGCACGCCGCTGACCTTGCTCTACTTCACCCCGGGCGTCCGCACGCCGGATGGTGTGCGTCACGACAAATTAGAAGTAACCCAGAAGCTGGTGCCCGGTGCCCCACAGGACGTGATGGCCTATGAGTTCACCGAAAACCACGAAGTGGTGCCGGGCGAGTGGCGTTTCATGGTGTTCCAGGGTGATCGTCTGCTCACGCAAAAGAGCTTTACCGTTCGCTGAATCGCTACAGCCGGGGCCGGGCGATCATAAGGCGTTTTGATATCGCGTTTTCGTCTTACGCAAACTTCGTTCTTCGCCGATACCTTTCAAGAGCCCGCTGCAGGTGGATGCAGCGCTTTTGGAAGGATTCCGAACATGAATATCAGAAGTCTGAATATCGCCCCTCGCGCCGGCCTGGGGTTTGGTTTGCTGGCGCTGATGGTGTTTGCCCTGGGTGGGTTTGCCTTGTCGCAGATGGGCAATATGCGCCAGCAGTCGGACCAGGTGGAAAACAACTGGCTGCCCAGCGTGATGGCGGTCGGCGAGATGAATCAGGACCTGCTGCGGGTACGGGCCCTGACGCTGCGCCTGCTGCTTAACCGCGACCCGCAGGCAATCACGCAGAATGAACAGAAAATCACCGAACTGAAAAACGGCCTGCATAAGGCTCAGTCGCTCTATGAAGGCTTGATTGTGCTGCCGGAAGAACGGGTGCTGTTCGATCGCTTCAAGACCGAGGAAGCGCGCTACCTGCAACGCCAAGAGCAAGTGCTGGCATTTTCCCGGGCCAATCAGCTGGAAGACGCGATCAAGGTAGTCAACGGCGAGATGAACCAGTTGGCCGATGAGTTGGCCGGCACCCTGCGTGAGCTGGTGACGCTGAACAAGGTCAGTGCAAATCAGGCGGCGAGCCTGGCCCAAAGCGTGTTTACCCAATCGCGCAGTTGGGTGGTTGGCATGATTGCCGTGACGGCGCTGATCACCATTGGCCTGGCACTGCTGCTGACCCGCAGTATCGTGCTGCCGTTATCCCAGTCGCTGAAAGTCGCCCAGGGCGTGGCCAGTGGCGACCTTACGGGTGTGATTACCGTCAGCGGCAACGATGAACCGGCGCGTTTGCAGCAGGCGCTGAAAAGCATGCAGGAGAGCCTGCGGGAAACCATTCGGCGTATTTCTGATTCGTCGAGCCAGTTGGCGTCGGCTTCCGAAGAACTCAGTTGTGTGACGGAAGATGCCACCCGTGGGCTGCATCAGCAAAGTCAGGAAATTGAACAGGCAGCTACTGCGGTGAACCAGATGACGGCGGCGGTGGAGGAGGTGGCGAGCAATGCGGTGGCCACTTCACAGGCGTCCCGTGAGTCGGACCGTATTGCCCAGCATGGTCGCGAGCAGGTGCATCAGACGGTGTTGTCGATTGAGTCCTTGGCGGATGATGTGACGGCCAATGCGACGCAGGTGGAGGACCTGGCGCAGAAGGTGTATGGCATCAGCAAGGTGCTGGATGTGATTCGCTCGATTGCCGAGCAGACCAATTTGCTTGCGTTGAATGCTGCCATTGAAGCCGCGCGGGCCGGGGACGCCGGGCGTGGGTTTGCAGTGGTGGCGGATGAGGTGCGGGCGCTGGCCCATCGGACCCAGCAGTCGACGCAGGAAATCGAGCAGATGATCAGCGGGATTCAGCAGGGGACTGATCAGGCGGTGAGCTCCATGCAGCAGAGCAACACCCGGGCGCGGTCGACGCTGGACATTGCCAAGTCGGCTGGGACGGCGCTGGAGGAGATTGCTTCGGCGTTTACGCTGATCAACGAGCGCAACCTGGTGATTGCCAGTGCCTCTGAAGAGCAGGCGGCGGTGGCGCGGGAGGTGGATCGCAATTTGATGAATATTCGCGATTTGGCGCAGCAGACGTCGGCGGGGGCGAATCAGACCAGTGCGGCGAGTCAGGAGTTGTCGCGGTTGGCGGTGGATCTCAACACCATGGTGGCTAGGTTTTCGGTTTAGGTTGCTGGACGGTGTACATATCCGTTGCTGCGGTAACGGCCGCTTAGGGTTCCGCTCTTACAGCGGGTCACTTTTGAAAAAGCGCAAAAGTAACCAAAACGCTCTGCCCCGCCTGTCGGCGCCTCGCTGTGGCTCGGCGTTCCCTCACTCCGGCACCGCGAAGCGGGCCGCCGCGACGGGCCATCCATGGCCCGGCGCGGCTAAACCGGCGTCCTGCCGGTTTACCCGCTCCGCACTGCCTGCGTTCGGCCTCGGGCTTATTGGGGCAGTCAGATCAAAATCAAAAGCAAGAGCACAGCGGCCTCCCGGCCGGCTTGAGTGTTAAAAGCAAAAGCAAAGACCAGAGCGAAAACAGATCTGCTTTTCTGTGGGAGCGGGCTTGCTCGCGAAAAACCTGAGAGCGCCGCGTTCATCCAGAATGCCCGCGTCATCGTTAACGACCTTCGCGAGCAAGCCCGCTCCCACATTTGGACCGTGCCCGCTTTAGCTTTTGATTTTGCTCTTCAACACTCAAGCCGGCCGGGAGGCCGCTGTGCTTTTGATCTGCTTTTGATCTTGATCTTAGGCGCCCCGTTAAACCACGCTGGCCGAACGCAGGCTTTGGAGCGTGGGTAACCCGGCAGGACGCCGGGTTAGCCGCGCTGGGCCAAGGATGGCCCATCGCGGCGGCCCACGGTCCAAAGCCGGAGTGAGGGCACACCGAGCCTAAGCGAGGTGCCGAGTGGTGGGGCAAGAGCGTTTTGCTTACTTTTGCGCTGTTCAAAAGTGAGCCGCTGTAAGAGCGGAACCCTAAGCGGCCGTTACCCAAATAATGGATATACACCCAACAACCAACGCAAAAAAAACGCCCCGAACCAGTCGGGGCGTTTTCAGACGATCAAGGCGCGAGGGCTTTTACTTACCCTGCCAGCGTTTCAGCACCAAGGTAGCGTTAGTGCCACCAAAGCCAAAGCTGTTGCTCATCACGGTGTTGATGGTCGCATCTTCACGAGTCTTGGTCAGGATCGGCATGTCAGCCACGTCCGGGTCCAGTTCCTCGATGTTGGCAGAACCTGCCATGAAGTTGCCTTCCATCATCAGCAGGCAGTAGATCGCTTCGTGAACGCCAGCGGCGCCCAGGGAGTGACCCGACAGGCTCTTGGTAGAGCTGATCGCCGGAGCCTTGTCGCCGAATACCGCACGCACACCTTCCATTTCCTTGGAGTCGCCGACCGGAGTCGAAGTACCGTGGGTGTTCAGGTAGTCGATCGGAGTATCAACGGTGGACATGGCCATCTGCATGCAGCGGATGGCGCCTTCGCCGCTTGGCGCAACCATGTCGTAGCCGTCGGAAGTCGCGCCGTAGCCAACGATTTCCGCGTAGATCTTCGCACCACGGGCCAGGGCGTGTTCCAGCTCCTCTACCACCACCATGCCGCCACCGCCAGCAATGACGAAACCATCACGGTTTTTGTCATAGGCGCGGGAGGCTTTGTCCGGGGTTTCGTTGTACTGGGTCGACAGGGCGCCCATGGCGTCGAACAGGAACGACTGGCTCCAATGTTCTTCTTCACCGCCACCAGCAAACACGATGTCTTGCTTGCCCAGCTGGATCTGCTCAACCGCGGTACCGATGCAGTGAGCACTGGTGGCGCAAGCGGAGGAGATCGAGTAGTTCACGCCCTTGATCTTGAACGGCGTGGCCAGGCAGGCGGAAACGGTGCTGCCCATGGTCCGCGTGACGCGGTACGGGCCAACACGCTTGACGCCTTTCTCGCGCAGGATGTCCAGCGCTTCCATCTGGTTCAAGGTCGACGCGCCACCTGAACCGGCGATCAGGCCGGTGCGTACGTTGGAAACCTGGTCTTCGCTCAGGCCGGAATCGGTGATCGCGTCCTTCATGGCCAGGTAGGCGTAAGCGGCTGCGTGGCCGACGAAGCGATAGATCTTGCGATCAATCAGCTCTTCGAGGGGCAGGTCGATGGAGCCGGAAACCTGGCTACGCAGACCCATTTCGGCATATTCCGGGTTGAAGCGGATGCCAGGGCGACTTGCACGCAGGTTAGCGGAGACGGTCTCTTTGTCATTGCCCAGGCACGAAACGATGCCCAGACCAGTGATAACGACGCGGCGCATGCGGATAACCCTTAAAAGTTGTCAGTGGAAGTAAATACGCCGACCCGAAGGCCTTCGGCAGTATAAATCTCGCGACCGTCGACAGTCACCGAACCATCGGCAATGGCCAGGTTCAGCTTGCCCTTGAGGACGCGCTTGATTTGAATGTTGTAGGTGACTTTCTTGGCGGTCGGCAAGACCTGGCCAAAGAACTTCACTTCGCCCGAACCCAGGGCGCGACCGCGGCCCGGCAGGCCTTGCCAGCCCAGGTAGAAGCCAACCAGCTGCCACATGGCGTCGAGGCCCAGGCAGCCCGGCATCACCGGATCGCCTTCGAAATGGCAGGCGAAAAACCACAGGTCAGGGGTGATATCCAGCTCGGCGACCAATTCACCTTTGCCGTACTTGCCACCCTCTTCACTGATATGGGTGATGCGATCCACCATCAGCATGTTCGGGGCGGGCAGTTGCGCGTTACCTGGGCCGAACAGCTCACCGCGACTGCAGCGCAGCAGGTCTTCCCGAGTAAAGGCGTTTTGTTTGGTCATGCGAGCTCCTCAATAATCCCATGCGGCAGGGCAGGGCAAATCTTCCCGGCCGACTGAAGCGTTCATGCCTCATATCGGCAGCCTACACATAGACTATTGCGTTGTAGTGAAAGTCACAGCGTCAAGGTCATGAATGTACACTTGTGCACTGAAATTATAAACCGGGCCGGTTTACGGGCCCGTTCGGGTGCCTAAGACTGCCGCACTTTCGTCTTTCACGCCAGTCGCAGTTGGCTGATGGCACCGTGTTACTGCACCCATCGCTGCAGGATTTGCTGTAAATCCGTGCGTTTGAACGGCTTTGCCAGGTAATCGTTCATTCCAGCCGCCAAACAGGCTTCGCGGTCGCCCTGCAAGGCGTTGGCCGTGAGGGCGATGATCGGCAGGTCGGCGCAACCGGGCAACTGGCGAATCTGCCGGGTGGCCTCGTAACCGTCGATGCCCGGCAGTCGGCAGTCCATCAGGATCGCGGTAAAAATCAGGCTCTCGGCACTGCGAATCGCTTCGGCGCCGTCGGTGGCAATGCTGACTTCAAATCCAAGGCTGCGCAGCATGGCTTCAACCACGGTGCGATTGACCGGGTTGTCCTCCACCAGCAACACGTTACGGCCTTCGCCTGCACTGGCACTGCCTTCGGCGTTCGGCACGATCACCGGCAAGCTCTGCTGGTAAATCGCCAGCGGAATTTCCAGGGTGAACACCGAGCCCTGGCCTTCTTCGCTCTGGGCGCGAAGGGTGCCGCCCATGCGTTCGGCCAGGGTGCGTGCGATAGGCAGGCCCAGTCCGGTGCCGCCGTAACGTCTTGAAATGGAACTGTCAGCTTGCTGGAACGCATCGAACATCAATTCCAGGCGCTCGGCCGAGATGCCAATCCCGCTGTCGCGCACGGTGCAGGTGAACCACAACAGTTCATGGTCCAGGGTTTGCCAGTGCGGTTCGACGGTGACGGTGCCGTGCTCGGTGAACTTGAGGGCATTGCCGATCAGGTTCACCAGAATCTGCCGGATACGCGTCGGGTCGCCCTGCACCTGCAGCGAGTCCAGGCCCTGCGGAATCGGCACTTCAAGCGCCAGCCCGCGTTGCTGGGCGGCATGCTGGAAGGCCTGGGCGCAGCTGCTGATCAGCTCCATCAGGTCGAACGGAATGTGCTCCAGCTCCAGGGCCGCGCGCTCGATGCGCGAGAAGTCGAGGATATCGTTGATCACTTTGAGCAGGTGTTCGGTGGACTCCGAAGCGAGCGCCGCGTACTCGGTCTGCTCCTCGGTCATGTCGGTGGTTTCCAGCAACTGCAGCATGCCCAGCACCCCATTCATCGGCGTGCGCAGTTCATGGCTCATCATTGCCAGGAAATCCGACTTGGCATTGTTCGCCCGCTCGGCTTCTTCGCGGGTCTGGATCAACTGGGCCATGGCCTGGTGCTGTTCGCGACTGGCCTGGTTCAAACCGTCGGCGAGGTTATTGATGTGACGCGACAGGTCGCCCAGTTCCGAGTCATCGACAATGGGCAGTGGCGTCTGGTAATCGCCCTGCTGGATCGCCTTGACCGCATTGCCCATGGCGCTGATCGGCTGCGACAGGCTGGCCGCCAGGCGCCGGGCCAACAAGAAAGTAAACAACAGGGCGAACAGCGCGAGAATCCCGGCCTTGAACAGGATTTCCTGCTGGCGCTGGCTGAACGCATCGTTGGACATACCCACAATCACCCGGCCCAGGTAATCCGCACGAGGCGCCTTGGGCTCGGCGATGTTGTCCTGGAAGAAGTCATTGCCCAGTTGGATATGTTGCAGGCGAATCGGCGCCTGGAACACTTTCACCGACAGCGAGCGGTCGTGCTTCTCCGACGGTTGCTCGACGTACACCAGAATGTTTTCCGTGCTGTCCTGTATCTCCAGAAAGCGCACATGCGGCGTGGCCAGGGTGGCCCGCAACAGGCTTTCGAGCACGTCGTTGTTGCCGGAAATAACCCCGTATTCGGTGGCCGGTGCCAGTTGGTTGGCGATCAATTGGCCGGTGTGGTCCAGCTCCTGGCGCAAGTCCTGGATCCGTACGAAGGTAAAGAAGCTGATCAACAGCAGCGTCAACAGGAGTGCCGGGCCCAGGGTGATGAGCTGGGTTCGGGTGTTGATGTCCCAACGGCGACGAAATGTCATGGGCGTTTTTCTCCTTCGGCCAGGCGGGCGGCGACGTTGGTTTCGTCCACCTGTTCGATCCCCAGTGAGCGCGCAACCTGCGGGTTGCCCACGACTTTGAAGCGTTCCGGGTACAACGAGCGCGGCCAGTTGGCGGGCGCATGGTCCAGCAGCCGGTCGAGTACATTCAGCCAGTCGGCCTGATCGCTGTAGGTGCTGGCCAGGCTGCCGGCCTTGACGAACCCGGCGTTGGGCCCGACCAGTGGCAATTGCCTGGCGTAGCTGCTGAGCAGCAGGTTTTTCGCGGTTTTCGGGTTGTACAGCTGGGGATCATCCAGCCCCAGCAAGACGTCGCTGCTCTTGAACAGGCTTTGCAGCGGACGACTGTCGTTAGTGTTGTCCCAAAGCTGGGGCACGATCTCCAGCCCCATCGGCGCCGCATGCTGGCGCAACTCGCGGAGCAGGAATTCGCTGTCGATCCCATAGAGCACACCGATGCGCCGGGCCTGGGGCAGGATGCCGGTGATCAGGCGCAGTTGGCGGTCCAGTGGCGGGTCGCTCCACAACAGGCTGATCTTCGATGGCACGCTGTCGCCCAGGCGCTGGCGGGCTTGCAGGCGGCTGATGCGCAGCACCAGGGTCGGCGGGCCCTGGGTGTCTTGCAGGCGCCAGTCGAGGCTGGGCAGGTCCAGCAGGATCAGGCGGGTACTGGCGGGCAAGTGCGCGGGGGCGGGAAGGTCTTTGAGTGGGGTGAACTTCACATGGTCTTCGGGGCGCTGTTCGCTCAGGGCCTGGACGAATGCTTGTACGCCCGGGCCGTCTTCGTCGGCAGTCAGCAGGATTTCCGCCGCCCATGTCGGTGCGGCAAACAGTAAAACCCCAAACAACACACAGCACCGCCAGAGTCGGGCGGTAAAGGAGAGGGTCATCCGTGACAAGTCGCTATCCACTAGAACTCTAACTCCGCACTGAAGTAGAGCACGTGGCGTTGGTCATAGTTGTTGTCGGGCCAGGTGGTGGGCTGATTGTCGAGACGTTGTTGCAACATGCCGGCCAGCTCCACGTTGGCTTTGCCCAAGGCAATGCGCTTGGCCACCCGCAGGTCGACCCGTTCGAAGCGATACTGGTTGAGCGCGTCGTCGCCATAGTAGAACACCGCACTGGACCAGCCATGGCCCCATTCCCGCATCCAGCCGGCCGAGCCGCTGTTGCGGGCGGTTTGCTGTCTGTCCAGAGGGTTGGTGGCGCTGGCGTCTACGTAAGCATAGGTCAGCCGCAGCCGGTCGGCGGTGCTCATGTGCCAGTCGAGTTGGGTTTCAGTGCCGGTAAAGCGCGAGCTGTTGGAGTTGCTGGCGATGTACTGGTTGTTGCGTAGCGGCTCGCTGACCATGTCGCTGATTTCGTCATAGAACAGCTTCACGTCGACGTTCAGCCCGATGTCGGCAAAAAAGCCGTTGTAGCCCAGCTCCCGGGAGCGCATCAGCTCTTTGTCGAGGTTGCCCGGGCCGCGGGTTACCACGAAATATTGACCGGAGTTCTGGCCGTAGGCCGGCGAACTGAGGTTGGTGACGCGGTAACTCCAGTTGACGTTGTTCTCGAACATGTCCGGCGAACGGATGGCTTCGGAGTACACCGCACGCAGGCCGTGACGCGGGTTGATCAGGTAGTTGATGGCCACCCGGGGCGTCAGCGAGTTGCCGCTCAGGTGGGTGTCTTCATACATTGCGCCGCCCTGGAGCAGCCAGTGTTCGCTGGCACGCCATTCCAGATGGCCAAACATGCGCCAGGTGGTGTCGTCCAGGATGCCGTTGAAGTAGGTGTCGGAGTCGGCGCGGTCGTAGCGGTAGTTCATGCCGCTGACCAGGCGCAGGCTGTCGGACAGGCTGAGGGTGTCCTGAATCTCCAGGTCGTAGCGGCTTTCCTTGGTGCTTTGGTCGATGTTGCCGCAAACCGGGTCCTTGCCGCCGTCACCCCATTGCTGGAGCACCTGCCGGGCCAGCGCCTGTTCGGCGGGGCTGCCGGGTGGAAGGTTGCCGGGGTTGAAGTTGTTCATGTGCCGGGCAAGTCGCTCGGCATAGTTGGGATTGAGTTGCCACAGCTGGGTCAACTCCGGGCTGAACGAGACCTTGGCGTCGCAGGCGCGCCAGATCTGCCGGCGATCCCACTGCTGGGCCGAGCCCTGGATATACAGGCTGTGATCAGGATTGAAGTCGAAGTTCCAGCGCAGGGAGCCGGCGTAATCCTTGGCGCTGACGTCGGAATTTGTACCGCCTTCGGTAATCCCGTCGAACACCGGTTGGTAGGTGTACGGGCGTTGGTTGGTACCTTCCTTGGCGTCCAGTTGCCAGTCGATGCTTTGTTGCGCATTCAGGGTCTGGCTCACGGCGAGGCTGAAGCGGCTCAGGCGGCGACTGTCACGGCGGTCGGCGCCCACACGGTCGCTGTCAAAACCATCGTCCTGTTGGCCGGACAGTGACAGGCGCAAGTCGCCGGTTTCCCAGCCCATGCCCTGGCTGGCGTACCAGTCGTTGATCCCGCGTCCGCCCTGGGTGAGTTTCATCCGGGTACCGTGGCTGTTGGCCGGCGAGCGGGTGAGGATGTTGACCACCGCCATCAGCGCGTTGGCACCGTAGCTGACGGTGTTGGGGCCACGGAAGACTTCGATGCGGTCGATGTCTTCCAGGGCCACCGGAATATCGCTCCAGTCAACCGTCGCCAGGCCCGCGCGGTACACCGAGCGACCATCGATCAACACCTGCATGCGCCGGGCGTCGCCGGCCTGGGTGCCGTGGTAATTCACGGCGGCCTGGTTGCCGGTGGTGTAGCCGACCATCATCCCGGGTACCAACCGCAGCAGTTCCGGGATATCCCGCGCACCGCTGGCCTTGATCAACTCGCTGTCGATCACCGTCATGCTACCGGGCACGGCGGCGGCCGATTGCTTGAGCCGCGTAGCGGTCAGTACCTGCGGCAGCGGTTGGCTGTCGAGGAACAGATCGTCGGCCAGCAACGGTGCACTGCACCACGGCATGCACAACAGCGTCAGCAGAAGGGATGAGCGAGGAGGAGGGCCCAAATACACGGCACGGCCTTGATAATTACGGATAGCCGCCCATGTTAACTGAGGCGGGGCCTTTTGCCAGTCGTCGGCCCTGTAATTACTTCGCACAAATGTCGCATTTTCCGACAAGCGTTTGAATTGACGCGGGGGCTGGCCGCAAGCGGGTCGCTCCGTATAATGCGGCCATCGCCACTGCTATGGATTAACGGATTGCATATGACTGAACAGCGCCCTATTGCGGTCCTGGGAGGCGGAAGTTTTGGTACCGCCGTGGCTAATCTGCTGGCTGAAAATGGTCACCAGGTGCGTCAATGGATGCGTGACCCCGAGCAAGCCGAGGCCATCCGGGTCAACCGGGAAAACCCCCGTTACCTTAAAGGCATCAAGATTCTGCCGGCCGTGGAGCCGGTGACTGATTTGCAGGCGACGCTGACCGAGTGCGACCTGTGCTTCGTCGCCCTGCCATCCAGCGCCTTGCGTTCGGTGCTCGCGCCCCACGCCGAGCGGTTGGCGGGCAAGCTGCTGGTCAGTCTGACCAAGGGCATCGAGGCGCACACCTTCAAGTTGATGAGCGAAATCCTTGAAGAAATCGCCCCCGAGGCACGCATTGGCGTGTTGTCCGGCCCGAACCTGGCGCGGGAAGTGGCTGAGCACGCGCTGACCGCCACCGTGATCGCCAGTGAAGACGAAGAACTTTGCGAGCGGGTGCAGGCAGTGCTGCACGGTCGCACTTTCCGTGTTTACGCCAGTGCCGACCGCTTCGGCGTCGAGCTGGGCGGGGCGTTGAAAAACGTCTACGCGATCATCGCCGGCATGGCGGTTGCGCTGGGCATGGGTGAAAACACCAAGAGCATGCTGATCACCCGTGCCTTGGCCGAGATGACCCGCTTTGCGGTCAACCAGGGCGCCAACCCGATGACCTTCCTCGGGCTTGCTGGCGTGGGCGACCTGATCGTCACCTGCTCGTCACCGAAAAGCCGCAACTATCAGGTAGGTTTCGCCCTCGGCCAGGGCCTGAGCCTGGAAGACGCCGTGACGCGTTTGGGCGAAGTGGCCGAAGGCGTCAACACCCTGAAGGTGCTGAAGGCCAAGGCCCAGGAAGTCGGGGTGTACATGCCGCTGGTCGCCGGTTTGCACGCGATCCTGTTCGAAGGGCGCACCTTGAACCAGGTCATCGAGTTGCTGATGCGGGCCGAGCCGAAGACCGATGTCGACTTTATTTCCACCAGTGGTTTCAACTGAGGAACGCGTCATGAACGATCCGAAAGCAGCTCCCAAATACGAATCCATCGGCCTGCGTGTCCTGTGGATGCTGGTGTTTGCCCTGGTGTGGCAAGTGGCGCAGTTTCTGCTGGGTGCGCTGGTGGTAGTGCAACTGGTTTACCGGTTGGTGTACGGCGCGCCGAACCTTGGGCTGATGAATTTTGGTGACAGCCTGAGTCAGTTTTTGGCGCAGATTGGGCGGTTTGGCAGTTTTCACAGTGATCAGAAGCCTTGGCCGTTTGCTGATTGGCCGACGCCCCGTGCACCGGAAGGTGAGGCTGCTCACAGCGTGCCGCCGGCGCCGCATCCTGTGCGTGATGAGGAACCGAAGCTATGAAGGTGTGGGTGTTGCGTCACGGTGAGGCCGAGGGGCATGCGCGTACGGATGCTGAGCGCAATTTGACGGCGCATGGGCGTGAGGAGGTTTTGCGCAGTGCGGGGCATCTGATTGGGCAGCCTGTGCGGGCGATTATTGCCAGTCCTTATGTGCGGGCGCAGCAGACGGCGCAGTTGGTGCGGGAGGCGTTGGGGTTTGAGCCTGAAATCCGCACTGTGCCTTGGTTGACGCCCGAGAGTAATCCGCTGGAGGTGCTCAAGCATCTCGATAATGACGATGATGTATTGTTGGTCAGTCATCAGCCGTTTGTGGGGGGGCTGATCAGTTATTTGCAGCATGGGCATTTGCGGCAGCCGCAGGCTATGAGTACGGCGAGTTTGGCGGAGTTGGAGGGGGATTTTCCGTTGGCGGGGTTGATGAGTCTTTTGAGTGTTCGGAATCCTTAAGGTTGGGTTTGGGTTTGGGTTTGGGATTGGGTACATATCCGTTTCTTCGGTAACGGCCACTTATGGTTCCGCTCTTACAGCGGGTCACTTTTGGCAAACGCCCGGAATGCCGGCCCAGCCAAAAGTAACCAAAAGGTCTTTGCCCCACCACTCGGTGCCTCGCCTAGGCTCGGCATGCCCGCACTCCGGCCCGGTTCCGCGGGCCGCCGCGACGGGCCATCCATGGCCCGGCGCGGCTAAACCGGCGTCCTGCCGGGTTACCCGCTCCACCGTGCCTGCTTGCGGCCATCGTGGTTGACGGGGCCCGCAGATCAAGATCAAAAGCAGATCAAAAGCAGAGCACGCGGCCTACAGGCCGGCTTGAGTGGTAAAAGCGAAAGCAAAGCTGCTTTTTTGTAGGAGCGAGCTTGCTCGCGAAAAACCTGAGAACGCCGCGTTGAATCAGGACGCCCGCGTCATCGTTAACGACCTTCGCGAGCAAGCCCACTCCCACATTTGGACCGTGCCCACTTTAGCTTCTGATTTTGCTGTTGCTGTTGCTTCACCACACTCAAGCCGGCCTGTAGGCCGCTGTGCTCTTGATCTGCTTGTGATCTTGATCTTAGGCGCCCCGTTAAACCACGCTGGCCGAACGTAGGCAGTACGGAGCGGGTAAACCGGCAGGACGCCGGTTTAGCCGCGACGGGGCAGGGACGCCCCGTCGCGGCGGCCCGCTTCGTGCTGCCGGAGTGCGGGCACACCGAGCCTAGGCGAGGTGCCGAGTGGTGGGGCAAGAGCGTTTTGCTTACTTTTGCGCTTTTCAAAAGTGAGCCGCTGTAAGAGCGGAACCATAAGCGGCCGTTACCTGAATAAAGGATATGCCCCCAAAAACAGCAGAACTTGCACCCCCCGCGCTCCCATGAAATAGTCAGCCCAAGCAAGTGCTTGGTTGGCTACCATCGGAACACAAAGGAGCGCGTCCATGTCTGTCGCTATTCGTTTGCCGCTGCAAGTCTTCTTCGACCGCGAAGCCCGCCACCCACGGCAACGATTCCTGGTTCAGCCCATCAAAGGCGGCGAGGTTGAAACCCTCACCTGGGCCGACGCCGGCCACCAAGCCCGCTGCGCCGCCCACTGGCTGCGCGCCCGCGACCTCCCCCAGGGCTCCCACATCGCCCTGATCTCCAAAAACTGCGCCCACTGGATCATCGCCGACCTCGCCATCTGGATGGCCGGCCACGTCTCCGTGCCGCTCTACCCCAACCTCACCGCCGACTCCGTCGCCCACGTACTTGAACACTCCGAATCCGCATTGGCATTTATCGGCAAACTGGACGACTGGCCCGCCATGTCCGCCGGAGTAAAGGCCGACCTGCCCACCATCAGCCTGCCGCTGTGCCCCGAAGGCGAATTCGACTTCACCTGGGCTGACCTGCAAGCCTGCTCACCCATCCAGGACAACCCCGCGCCAGCCGCTTCGGACCTGGCCACCATCATCTACACCTCCGGCACCACCGGCCTGCCCAAGGGCGTGATGCACAGCTTCGGCGCCCTGGCTTTCGCGGCCACTCGCGGCACTGAATTGTTCGGCCTGGGGGAGGGCGATCGCCTGTTGTCCTACCTGCCGCTGTGCCACGTGGCCGAGCGCATGTTTGTGGAAATGGCCTCGATCTACACCGGGCAAACCGTATTTTTCGCCGAGAGCCTCGACACGTTTCTGACAGACCTCAAGCGGGCCAGGCCGACAGCACTGTTCGGCGTACCGCGCATCTGGACCAAATTCCAGATGGGCGTCTACAGCAAAATCCCCGCAAGCCGCCTCGACACCTTGCTACGCCTGCCCTTTATCGGCAAACGCGTTGGCCACAAAGTGCTCGCCGGGTTGGGCCTGGACGCCGTACGCGTGGCAATCTCCGGCGCAGCCCCCGTGCCCGAAGCCCTGTTGGTCTGGTACCGCAGGCTCGGCCTGGATGTGCTGGAGGTCTACGGCATGACTGAAAGCTGCGGTTACTCCCACGTGTGCCGCCCCGGCGAGCAGAAACTCGGCTGGATCGGCCCGCCATGTCCGGACGTTGAAGTGCGCATCGGTGACGACGGCGAAGTCCAGGTGCGTAGCGGCGCGACCATGCTCGGTTATTTCAAGGACCCGGTGAAAACCGCCGAAACCATTACCGCCGACGGCTTCCTGCGCACCGGCGACAAGGGCGAGCAGGACGCCGATGGCCGACTGCGGTTGACCGGACGGCTCAAGGAAATCTTCAAGACCAGCAAAGGCAAATACGTGGCCCCGGCGCCGATTGAAAACCGCCTGGCCGAGCATGCGCGTATCGAGCAGGTGTGCGTGGTAGGCGATGGCTTGAGCGCGCCCATAGGCCTGTGCGTGTTATCCGTGGTGGGCCTGCAAGATGCCGATGGCCAGGGGCGTCAGGCGTTGCAGGTCAGCCTCGAGCGCCTGCTGGAAGAGGTCAACCAGGCGCTGGATAAACATGAACGCTTGCGCCAACTGGTGGTGGTGAAAGACAGTTGGGCGGTGGAAAACGGTTTCCTCACGCCGACCTTGAAGATCAAGCGTAACGTGATTGAAGCCGTCTACGGGTCGCAGTTTCCGGCCTGGAGCGCGCGCTCCGAAGCCGTGCTGTGGCAGGATTGAGCACTGACATAAAACCAATAAGGACCGATCAATGAGCCTGTGGCGCACCCAACCGAATATCGAACAACTCAATGCGATCCAGAAAAATACCATCGGTGAAGTGCTGGATATTCGCTTCGAAAGCTTTGACGACGAGTCCCTGACCGCCAGCATGGTGATCGACCACCGCACCCATCAACCCTACGGCCTGCTGCACGGCGGCGCGTCGGTGGTGCTGGCGGAAACCGTGGGCTCCATGGCCAGTTACCTGTGCATCGACGCCAGCAAGTTCTATTGCGTGGGCCTGGAAATCAACGCCAACCACCTGCGCGGCTTGCGCAGCGGGCGGGTGACGGCGGTGGCCAAGCCGATTCATATCGGGCGCACCACCCACGTGTGGGACATCCGCCTGACCAGCGATGAAGGCAAGGCCAGCTGCGTATCGCGCCTGACCATGGCCGTGGTGCCGCTGGGCGAGAACCCGCCGGCTCGATAGGTGTGGCGTGAGTGTCATCATTCCTGGCAGTTACAGTCATTGCCGTGACTGCCCGGTCTGGGGAGAATCAACGCTCTGTTTAGGGTGATGGATCAGGTATGTCGCAGCACGTGTTTTTCGCTCACGCCAATGGCTTTCCTTCGGCGACCTACGGCAAGTTGTTTGCCGCCCTGGCCCCGGAGTACGCCGTCGCGCATTTGCCGCAGCACGGTCACGACCCGAGGTTTCCGGTGGATGACAACTGGCAGAACCTGGTGGACGAACTGATCCACCACCTTGAGCAACAACCGGAACCGGTGTGGGGGGTGGGCCATTCGTTGGGGGGCGTGCTGCACCTGCACGCGGCCATGCGTTGCCCGCAGTTATATCGCGGCGTGGTGATGCTCGATTCCCCGGTGCTGACCCTGGCCGATCGCTGGGTGATCCGTGCGGCCAAGCGCTTCGGTTTTATCGACCGGCTGACCCCGGCGGGTCGTACCCTGGGGCGGCGTGAAGAGTTCGCCGACCTGGCGGCAGCGCGCCAGTACTTTGCTGGCAAGACCCTGTTTCGCGGCTTTGATCCCGAGTGTTTCGACGCTTACCTGCAACATGGCCTGGAGCAGGTGGGTGACCGCCTGCGCCTGCGCTTTGATCCGGCCACCGAGATCAGCATTTACCGTGGTGTGCCCCACACCAGTCCCGGCCAGGCCCGGCAATTGAAAGTGCCGCTGGCGGTGGTGCGTGGCCGCCAGAGCCGGGTAGTGATGCGTCACCATGCCAGCGGTGTTGGACGCATGCCCATGGGCGAAATGCTGACCATGCCCGGTGGCCACATGTTTCCTCTTGAGCGCCCACAGGACACTGCCACCTTGATCAAGAATCTGTTTGCCCGTTGGGAAGCTCGCCAGCGCGAGCGCAGTTGCGCATGACCGCGCCCGTCGAAGAAGTCCGCCTGGCGTTGCCGCACATCGAGTTGGCGGCGCATCTGTTTGGCCCTGAAGACGGCTTGCCGGTGATTGCCCTGCATGGCTGGTTGGACAATGCCAACAGCTTCGCGCGCCTGGCGCCGAAACTCGATGGCCTGCGCATCGTTGCGCTGGACATGGCCGGCCATGGTCATTCGGCTCATCGTCCCGTCGGTGCCGGTTACTCCCTGTGGGATTACGTCCACGATGTGCTGCAAGTCGCCGAGCAACTGGGCTGGAAACGTTTTGCATTACTTGGCCACTCCCTCGGCGCCATCGTTTCCCTGGTGTTGGCCGGCGCCTTGCCGGAGCGAGTGACACACCTGGGATTGATCGATGGCGTGATCCCGCCGACCGGCACCGCAGACAACTCGGCCGAACGCCTCGGCATGGCGTTGCAGGCGCAATTGAACCTGCAGGACAAACGCAAACCGGTGTACAGCACCCTCGATCGGGCGGTGGAAGCGCGGATGAAAGGCGTGGTGGCGGTCAGTCGCGAAGCCGCCGAACTGCTGGCCCAACGCGGCCTTATGCCAGTTCCCGGAGGTTACACCTGGCGCAGCGACAGCCGGCTGACCCTGGCTTCCCCTATGCGTCTGACAGAAGAGCAGGCGATGGCCTTCGTGCGTCGAGTCGGCTGTCCGACGCAACTGGTGGTCGCCGAAGACGGCATGTTGGCGAAACATTCCGAATTGCTTTCCGGGCTTCCATTCCAGGTGACCACCTTGCCCGGTGGCCATCATTTGCACCTGAACGACGAGTCAGGCGCTACCCTTGTTGCAGACTGTTTCAATCGGTTCTTCTCCACGCCTTGACTTGGCGGGGTCAACTGCCGAGGCTGGGCGGATCGAAAGGGAGTCAACCATGAACGATCTCAACACCGCAGCGCACCCCAATGGCCAGGGCGCGCTCATCCGATGAGTATGCCGAAGGGATTTATCCGTATTCTGGGGCTGTGCTGTTTCAGCCCGCTGGTGTTCGCCGCCGACGTACCGGGTAGCCAGGACTTGCCCGCCGTGGCCCGTCAGGCCGACGCGCAGATCGTCGACTACCGCCCCGCTGAAGATAAAGAACGCATCTACCCGCTGGGCTCGATCCGCAAGATCAGCGGCCAGCTGCGCTACGAAGGCCAGGCCACCGCCCGCGGCCAAACCACCGCCATCACCTATGAACTGCCTGCCGAACACACTTCCAGCGCTGCATTCACCGCCACCCGCGAAGCCTTGCAGGCCCAGGGCGCGCAGTTGCTGTTCTGGTGCCAGGCCCGCGATTGCGGCGAAAGCAGCCTGTGGGCCAATGAAGTCTTCGGCAACGCCAAGCTGGTAGGCGCCGACGGCCAGCAGGAATACCTGTTGCTGCGCCTGGCGGCGCCCCAAGACAATTCCCTGGTCGCGCTGTACGGCATCACCCGGGGCAATCGCCGGGCGTATCTGCATGTAGAGCAGTTGGACGCCAGCGCACCGCTGGGTGACTTGCTACCGACTTCCGCCACGCTGCTGCGGGAGCTGAAAAGCACTGGCGAGCTGGACTTCCCCAAGCTGGGTACCGAACCTGACGCCACCTGGCTCACCCTTATTTCCCGTGGACTGAACCTGGATGCCACCTTGCGGGTCAGTTTGACCGGGCCCACCGCCGAAGCATGGCGCCAGGGCTTGATTGATCAGGGCGTACGTGCGGCCCGGCTGGAAACCGGCACTGGCGAAGCGAAGGGTTTGCACCTGCATCTGATACGCTGACCGTTCCAGGGCGAACGGACCCGCGCCGTTCGCCTAAGCTCTTCCTCTTACAGACTTCTTTTCGAGAAACCACATGCTCAATAACGATCGCCTGCTGGTGCAGATCCTGCTGCTGGTGTTGTTTGGTGCCAGCTTCTGGGTGATGGCGCCGTTCTGGTCGGCGCTGTTCTGGGGCGCGGTGCTGGCGTTTGCCAGTTGGCCGGTGATGCGCCTGCTCACCCGCTGGCTGGGTGGACGCGAATCCCTGGCTGCCGGAATCCTGACCCTGGTCTGGATGCTCTTGGTGGCGTTGCCGCTGGTATGGCTGGGGTTCAACCTGGCTGACCATGTGCGCGACGCCGTTGGCTTGATCAAGGATATCCAGGTGGATGGTTTGCCCGAGGCACCTACCTGGCTCGGCTCAATTCCTTTTGTCGGCGAGCGGTTGGTGGCGATGTGGGACAGCATCGACCAGCAGGGCGCGGCGTTGATGGTCACCCTCAAGCCGTACCTGGGGCAGGTGGGCAACTGGTTGCTGGCCCGAAGCGCGCAGATTGGCGGCGGGATTCTGGAGCTGACCCTGAGCCTTGTATTTGTGTTCTTTTTCTACCGTGACGGGCCGCGTCTGGCGATGTTTGTCCATCGTCTGCTGGAGCGGTTGATCGGCGATCGTGCGGGTTACTACATCGAACTGGTCGCGGGCACGGTGCAGCGGGTGGTCAACGGTGTGATCGGCACCGCTGCCGCCCAAGCCCTGCTGGCGCTGATCGGCTTCTGGATTGCCGGGGTGCCGGGGGCATTGGTGCTGGGCATAGTAACGTTCCTGCTGAGCCTGATTCCCATGGGCCCACCGCTGATCTGGATCCCGGCCACCGCATGGCTGGCGTGGAAGGGCGACTACACCTATGCGGTATTCCTGGGCGTGTGGGGCACGTTCATCATCAGCGGCGTGGACAACGTGCTCAAGCCGTACCTGATCAGCCGTGGCGGCAACCTGCCGCTGGTGATCGTGTTGCTGGGGGTGTTTGGCGGGTTGATTGCGTTTGGCTTCATCGGTCTGTTTATCGGCCCGACATTGCTCGCGGTGGCGTATAGCTTGCTGACGGACTGGAGCGCCAGCCAGGCTCAGGTACGGCGGGAGGATAAAGCCGGGCAGTAAGGGTTCATGCAGGGCGTAGGGATCATTCCTACGCCCTCGGCAGCCACATCACTGCCGTCAGGCCACCGCCCGGCGTTTCCTCCAGGCTCAGCCGTCCACCGAGGCGTTCAACCGCTTCCTTGGAAATCGTCATCCCTAACCCCACGCCGCCGGAGTTACGATTGCGCGAGCCTTCCAGCCGATAAAACGGCTCAAACACCGCCTCGCGTTTATCCGTCGCAATCCCCGGGCCATGGTCGATCACCTTGATCACCAGCGCCTGCGGGCTGTCCGCCAGTTCGATGCGCGCGGTGCCGGCATAGCGCAAGGCGTTGTCGATCAGGTTGTTCAGGCTCGAACGCAGGGCCATCGGTTGCACCTGCAGCGGCACACATTCACCACTGCATTGCACGTCGGAGCCGCGGTCCTGGGCGTTTTCACTCAGGGATTCCACCAGCGCCTGCACATCCAGCCAATGCCGGGTTTCACTGGTGCGTTGTTCGTGCAGGTAGCTCAGGGTGGCGTCGAGCATGCCGATCATGTCATCCAGGTCCTGGCGCATCTGGCCCTGCAGCTTGGTGTCTTCGATCTGTTCCAGGCGTAGCTTGAGCCGTGACAACGGGGTGCGCAGGTCATGGGACACGGCGCCGAGCATCCGCGCACGCTGGGTGACCTGTTCGCGGATGCGCTTTTGCATCAGGTTAAAGGTCGACGCCGCCTGCCGTGCTTCCCGTGGGCCGGACTCGTTCAGCGGTGGGCTGTCGAGGTCCAGGCTCAGGCGTTCGGCTGCGGCGCTCAGGCGCTGGATCGGCCGGCTGAGTAACTTGGCGCCATACCAGGCCGCGATGATCAGCGAGAAAAACTGAAACGTCAGCGGCACCACAGGCCCGCCGAACCAGGGACGGCGATGCGCCTTGGGCATTGGCGTCAGGGTGCCGTCCGGTTCCTCGATGAAGGTTTCGTGTGGCGGTGGCGGCGGCGGGCCATAGTGGTGAAACCAGAAAAATGCCAGCGCGTGGGCCAACACAATCGCCACCAGCAACACACCGAACAGCCGCCCGAACAGGGTGTTGAAGGCGTTGCGCATCAGCCGATATCCCGGGCGTCGAACAGGTAGCCTTCACCGCGTACGGTCTTGATCAACTGCGGAGCCTTGGGATCATCCCCGAGTTTTTGGCGCAGGCGCGAGACCAGCAGGTCAATGCTGCGATCAAACGCTTCGATGGAACGGCCACGGGCCGCATCCAGCAATTGCTCGCGGCTCAGCACCCGGCGCGGGCGCTCGATAAACACCCACAGCAAGCGGAATTCGGCGTTGGACAGCGGCACCACCAGGCCATCGTCGGCCACCAGTTGGCGCAGCACGCTGTTGAGGCGCCAGTTGTCGAAGCGGATATTCGCCCGTTGCTCGGTGCGATCATCCCGCACGCGACGCAGGATGGTCTGGATACGCGCCACCAGCTCGCGAGGCTCGAAGGGCTTGGACATGTAATCGTCGGCTCCCAGTTCCAGACCGATGATGCGGTCGGTGGGTTCGCAGCGGGCAGTGAGCATCAGGATCGGGATGTCCGACTCAGCTCGCAGCCAGCGGCACAGTGACAAGCCGTCTTCACCGGGCAACATCAGGTCGAGCACCACCACGTCGAAGGTTTCGGCTTGCATGGCCTGGCGCATGGCGGCGCCATCGGTCACGCCGCTGGCGAGGATATTGAAGCGCGCCAGGTAATCGATCAGCAGTTCGCGGATCGGCACGTCGTCGTCGACGATCAGCGCGCGGGTGTTCCAGCGCTTGTCTTCACCCACAAGCGAGCCTTTTTGATCGTCATTCAGCGCAGGAGTCAGGGTTTGCATGGTGCGATCATCTACCTGGTGGGCCGCCGGGCCGAAGATCGGCGGCGAGGTTGTTGCGTTCAGCATAGGCGCCCAGCCCCGGGGCTGGAAGTTCTGTACGGTGGTTCACGTGTGCGAGGCTAATCTTCGGGGGTATTGCAGGCATGTCGGGAATGTATCGGTTTCGACACAATTGCCAGGGAGCCCGCAATCTGGCGGCTAAATCGCGAATTACCGATCATCGGATCCCGCAAACGCGCTGCTTGCGCTACAATCCGCGCCGATTTCGACTTGCCTGAGAGCCCATTCCAATGTCCGTCTGCCAGACTCCTATCATCGTCGCCCTGGATTACCCCACCCGTGACGCCGCACTGAAGCTGGCTGACCAGTTGGACCCCAAGCTTTGCCGGGTCAAGGTCGGCAAGGAATTGTTCACCAGTTGTGCGGCAGAAATTGTCGGCACCTTGCGTGACAAAGGCTTCGAGGTGTTCCTCGACCTGAAATTCCACGACATCCCCAACACCACCGCGATGGCGGTCAAGGCCGCCGCCGAAATGGGCGTGTGGATGGTCAATGTGCACTGCTCCGGCGGTTTGCGCATGATGGCCGCGTGCCGTGAAGTGCTCGATCAGCGCACCGGCCCCAAGCCATTGTTGATTGGCGTCACCGTGCTGACCAGCATGGAACGTGAAGACCTGGCCGGCATCGGCCTGGATATCGAGCCACAGGAACAAGTGCTGCGCCTCGCCGCCCTGGCGCAAAAGGCGGGTATGGACGGCCTGGTGTGCTCGGCGCTGGAAGCTCAGGCGTTGAAGACCGCCCACCCGTCGCTGCAACTGGTGACCCCGGGGATTCGTCCGGCGGGCAGCGCCCAGGACGACCAGCGTCGCATCCTGACGCCGCGCCAGGCGTTGGACGCCGGTTCCGATTACCTGGTGATCGGTCGCCCGATCAGCCAGGCGGCCGACCCGGCCAAGGCGCTGGCGGCGGTGGTTGCCGAGATCGCCTGACTAAAGCAGCCACGGTCTCTGTGGGAGCTAGCTTGCCTGCGATAGCATCGCCTCGGTATCACTGAAACACCGAGTCGCCTGCATCGCGGGCAAGCCCGGCTCCCACATTAACCGTGTGTGCAGAACGATCTGCGGTGCGTCAGCTGACTTTCAGTACCAACTTCCCAAAGTTCTCGCCGTTGAACAGTTTCATCAACGTTTCCGGGAACGTCTCCAGTCCTTCGACGATATCTTCCTTGCTCTTGAGCTTGCCCTGAGCCATCCACCCGGCCATTTCCTGCCCGGCAGCGGCAAAATTCGCCGCGTGATCCATCACCACAAACCCTTCCATACGTGCACGATTGACCAGCAATGACAGGTAATTGGCCGGCCCTTTGACGGCTTCCTTGTTGTTGTACTGGCTGATGGCACCGCAGATCACCACGCGCGCTTTCAATGCCAGGCGGCTGAGCACGGCGTCGAGAATGTCACCGCCGACGTTATCGAAATACACGTCCACACCTTTCGGGCACTCGCGTTTGAGGCCGGCGTGCACGTCTTCGTTCTTGTAGTCGATGGCCGCATCAAAACCCAACTCATCCACCAGGAACTTGCATTTGTCGGCGCCGCCGGCAATGCCCACCACGCGGCAGCCTTTGATCTTGGCGATCTGCCCGGCAATGCTGCCCACTGCACCGGCCGCGCCGGAAATCACCACGGTATCTCCGGCCTTGGGTGCGCCGGTGTCCAGCAGGGCAAAGTAGGCGGTCATGCCAGTCATCCCCAGTGCCGACAAGTAGCGCGGCAGCGGTGCGAGTTTCGGATCGACCTTGTAGAAACCCCGTGGCTCGCCGACGAAATAATCCTGCACACCCAAGGCACCGTTGACGTAGTCCCCCACGGCAAATTTCGGATTGTTCGACGCGATGACCTTCCCTACGCCCAAAGCGCGCATGACTTCGCCGATACCTACCGGCGGAATGTAGGATTTGCCCTCGTTCATCCAGCCACGCATGGCCGGGTCCAGGGACAGGTATTCGTTGTGCACCAGCACCTGCCCGTCCTGGGGCGTGCCCACCGGTACTTCCTGGTAGGTGAAGGTGTCCCGCGTGGCAGCGCCGACCGGGCGTTTGGCGAGCAGGAATTGGCGGTTGGTCTGGGCAGTCATGGCAGGGACTCTTGAGAAGTGGACCTTGAGTGATAGACCCTTCGAGCCGCACCGGCAAGGTGCGCGGCACCTGCGAATGCCCGTCGATCCACTGCAATGATAGTGACGCCGGTGTCGTTATCACTGCGGCTCATGGTTCCCCAACCGGGCGTTTGATAGTGCTGACGTGCCCGGGGCGGCTCTGGCTAGACTGGGGTCATCGAGCATCCCCATCGAAGGACATCACCATGAGCATGACATTTTCCGGCCAGGTAGCCCTGGTGACCGGCGCGGCCGCGGGCATTGGCCGCGCCACTGCGCTGGCGTTCGCCGCTGAAGGCTTGAAGGTCGTAGTCGCCGACCTGGACGCGGCGTGCGGCGAGGGCACTGTGGCGCTGATTCATCAGGCCGGTGGCGAAGCGGTGTTTGTACGCTGCAATGTCACCCTCGAAGCGGACGTACAGCAGTTGATGCAGCAGACCGTGGCCACCTATGGTCGGTTGGACTATGCCTTCAACAACGCCGGGATTGAGATCGAAAAGGGCAAGTTGGCCGATGGCAGCCTGGATGAGTTCGACGCAATCATGGGGGTCAACGTCAAAGGTGTGTGGCTGTGCATGAAGTATCAATTGCCGTTGCTGCTGGCCCAGGGCGGTGGTGCCATCGTCAACACGGCCTCGGTGGCGGGGCTGGGGGCGGCGCCGAAGATGAGCATCTATGCCGCGTCCAAACACGCGGTAATCGGCCTGACCAAGTCGGCGGCGATCGAATACGCGAAAAAGAAAATCCGCGTCAACGCGGTGTGCCCGGCGGTGATCGACACCGATATGTTCCGCCGTGCCTATGAGGCCGACCCGCGCAAAGCGGAGTTTGCCGCCGCCATGCACCCGGTCGGGCGTATCGGCAAGGTCGAGGAAATCGCCAGCGCGGTGCTTTACCTGTGCAGCGACGGTGCTGCGTTTACCACAGGCCAGGCATTGGCGGTGGACGGTGGCGCGACTGCCATTTAGGAACTGACGCTGATGCCATTCAGAAAAGCGTTGGCCGCGCTGTGAGGCTTTTCCGCAGATGGCCAGATGCCTTGGTCGAATGTGTATCAGTAGGTAAATAATCTAATTAAATCAATGATTTAATAAATCTTCACCACGGCTGTCATTGGGCTTCTGTGCTTAACTGGTTTGGGTTAAATGACAACAGTTTAAGTGAGTGGCTCATGGATTTAGGGATCGATCGACAAGCCCTTGTACCGGTAGTGCAGCAAATCGTCAGCGCGTTGGCCGCCTGGATTCGCGAGAGCGGAGCCAGGCCCGGGACGCGGTTGCCTTCGGTTCGGCAGTTGGCCCACGAGAACCTGCTCAGCCAGTCCAGCGTGATCGAGGCGTTTGAGCGGATGGTTGCCCAAGGCGTGCTGGCATCAAGGCAAGGCGCGGGTTTCTGTGTGGCCCAGCCTCCCGCCGAGCGCGGCCTTCGTTGCGAAAACCAATGGTATGAGGGCGCCGAGTCCGGGTGGGGCGCCTTCGTCGATAATCAACTGGGTGGACTGAAACTGGGATGCGGCTGGCTGCCGGACACCTGGCGCGAAAGCGACGACATCAGCTACGCGATTCGTGAAGTCACCCGCACCGATACCGCCGCCGTCTTCAACTACAGCACGCCGCTGGGCCTGCCGGCGCTGCGCGAACAGTTGCTCAAGCGACTGGCCCACATTCATGTGGCGGCCCGGATCGACCATATCCTTATCACTCAGGGCGCGAGCCATGCCCAGGACCTGCTGATCCGCACACTGCTCAAGGCTGGCGACACCGTGGTGGTGGAAAGCCCGGGCTACGGCAACCTGTACCGCCAGCTGGCCTTTCACGGTATCAAGCTGCTGGAAGTGCCGCGCACACGCAGTGGTCCGGACATGCCTGCACTGGAGGCGCTGTTGCACGGGCATCGGCCCAAGTGTCTGTTCATCAACAGCCTGTATCACAACCCCACCGGCACCAGCCTGTCCCTGGCGGTGGCCGAGCGCTTGTTGCAATTGGCTCATTCCCGGGACTTCTTCATTGTCGAAGAAGACGTCTATGGCGATCTGCAACATGCCAGCTGTACCCGGCTGTCGGCGTTGCCCCACGAGGACCGGGTGATCTATATCTCGAGTTTTTCCAAGACCCTCAGCAGCGCTTTGCGCGTGGGCTACCTCACGGCCAGCGGGGCGATCATCGCGCAGTTATCCAAGGTCAAGACCATGACCGGTATCGGCACCTCGCGGTTCGCCGAGGCGGTCGTGGCCACATTGCTGGCCAATGGTGCCTACCGCAAGTGGGTGCAACGCCTGCGTAGGCGCTTGAGCTCCGAAATGGCCGTCACCTTGCAGGTGCTGGAAGACGAGGAGTGGGAGGTGTTTGCGGTGCCGGCGGGTGGCATGTTTGTGTGGGCGCGGCCTGGCGTGGGTGACTGTTCGACGCTGCACGCGCAGGCTCGTCGGCTTGGGGTGTTGCTGTCGCCAGGGGCGCTTTTCAGCCCGACGGGTGAACACAGTGACTGGCTGCGCATCAACGTGGCCTATGCTTCTGATCAGCGCGCCCTCGCGCTGTTCAAGGCCATGGGCCCGGCAGGATCGACCTCTACCATTCTGAAAACGACGAGGATGTAGCTTTTTGCCATTATTGTGGCGCCAAACGCTTGTGTTCAGTGCCCCGGGGTTGCGAATCTCGCTGCATCGAAACCGGGCTTGATGGCACCCGCCATTGCAAGAGGACTCAAGTGCAATGATTTCTGCCGTGCAACGACGTTTTGCCAACCTCGGTATGGCAAAGAAACTGGGCTTGGGCTTTGCCTTGGTGTTGCTGTTGACGGCGCTGGTGGCCGCGATTGGCGTGTGGTCGCTGCAAACCGTTGGCCAGCGTTTCGAGGGCCTTAAAGCCATGTCGGCGCTCAACAGCGACCTGCTCAAGGTGCGCTTGATCGAGCAGGACTACGCGCTGCATGCTGACCCCAAGTCGGTGGATGCCTTGCACGAAAGCGTCGACGCATTGGCCGCCCAGGCCACGATTCTCAAGGGCCAGTCGCCCGCCAACGTCCCGGTGATGACCGACGTCGAGCAGGCGTTGGCGGCCTACCGCAAGGCGTTCGATGAGTTTGTCGAGCTGACCCAGACCAAGGACCTGGCCCTGGAAATGGCCAGTTGGTCGGTCTCCAGTGTCGCCAACAACCTCGATGTGTTGCAGGCCGGGCTGGCGGACGACGGCGCCTATGGCCTCAAGGAAAGCCAGGGCAAGGAAGGCGCCGAATTTATCGAGCAGGCGGGGCAGGTCAGCCAGGTATCGCGCCTGATGCTGCAAGCCATGAACGAAGCGCACGTGCGTCTGGATCAAAGCCGCAAGGGCGATGACGAGAACACCGAGCAAGGCAAGATCGAGCAGGCCGACCAGGCCCTGGCCCAGGTCGAGCAATTGAAAACCACGGTCAAGGATTCCGGTTATCAAACCGTGCTCAACGAGGTGTCCGGGCATATCGCGGCCTTCAGCGAAAAACTCGGCGAGTACACCGGCCTGCTGGCCCAGGAAAAGGTCGTCTATAAGCAACTGCACGAGCGTGCTGCCGAGGTGGTCACGCGGGTCAATCAGGCCTATGACGCAGAAGACCTGTCGATGCAGGCACAGTTGAAGAAAAGCGCATTGCTGATCATTGGCTCCTCCGCGTTGGCGTTGCTGGTGGGGCTGATTGCCGCGTGGATCATTACCCGGTTGATTGTGGCGCCGCTGCGCCGTGTGATTGCAGTGGCCCAGCAGATCGCCGCCGGTGATCTCAGTGGGCGCATGGAAGTCAGCCGTCGGGACGAAATGGGCCAGTTGATGCTCGCGATGCAGCAGATGAGCAGCGGCTTGAGCAACATGGTCAGCGGGTTGCAGGCGGGTATCGAGCAACTGGCCAGCTCGGCTCATTCGCTGTCCAGCGTAACCGAGCAGACCAACATCGAGGTCAGCAGCCAGAAGGAAGAGACCGAGCAGGTGGCTACGGCCATGAACCAGATGACCGCCACCGTGCACGACGTGGCGCGCAACGCCGAAGAAGCGGCCCAGGCTGCGCAGACCGCAGATGACAAGGTCGACAGCGGCCAGCAGGTGGTGCGCCAGAGCTTGCAGCGCATCGAATTGCTGGCCAGTTCTGCGACCTCTGCCAGTACCAGCATCGAAAGCCTGAGTGCGGAAATCCAGAATATCGGCACGGTACTCGAGGTGATCAAAAGCGTGGCCGAACAAACCAACTTGCTCGCCCTGAATGCGGCCATCGAGGCGGCCCGTGCGGGCGAGCAGGGCCGTGGTTTTGCGGTGGTGGCCGATGAAGTTCGGGCACTGGCCAAGCGTACCCAGCAATCGACCGAGGAGATCGAGCGACTGGTCAGCACCTTGCGCAGCGCGGCACAGTCTTCGGTGCAGCAGATCAAACAGAGTGGCGAACTGGTGAAGCTGGCGGTCAGTGATGCCCTGGAGACTGAAAGTGCCCTGGGCAGCATTGCGGCGGCGGTGTCACTGATCCAGCAGATGAACCAGCAGATTGCCGCGGCGGCCGAAGAGCAAAGTTCGGTGGCCGAGGAAATCAACCGCAGCGTCACCAGCATCCGTGCCAGTGCCGATCAATCGGCGTTGAGCATGCAGGGCAACGCGGCGTCGAGCATTGAGCTGGCGCAGTTGGGTACGGAGCTTAAAGGGATGGTCGGGCACTTCCGCCTTTGATCACCGCAAGCCTGCGGCGATCAAAGGGCAGGGCCGTCAGGCGTTGTTGACCAGGAAAGTCAGCAGCGCCTCGTTGACGTAGTCGGGGTTTTCCCGGCTGGAAATATGCCCTGCTTCCGGAATCAACGTCAGCGTGCAGCCGATCAAGGTTGCCATTTCTTCTGATTCGGCAGGTGGGCGTGGCTTGTCTTGCTCCCCACACATCACCAGGGTGGTGTCAGCGTTTAGGCGCGACAGCTGCTCCAGCACATCGGCGCGGCTGAAGATTATCCGGCCCAGGGGCACGATGCTTTGCAGCAGGCGCTCTTTGGGGAAGGCCTTCAGTGCGTTGCGAAAGCCCTGGTACAAGGCCGATTCCCGGTCGATGCCGGGGCGGAAGAAGATCGGCGCCACCACGTCCAGCAGCGGTTCCGGAATGGCACCGGCATCTTCGATCATCTTGAACAGCGAGAAGTAGTACTGGCGAGTGGCTTCCGGCTCGGCACCCAGGTGCGTGTCCATCAGCACCAGGCTGTTGACCCGCTCGGGTGCCAGCAGCACCAGGCGTGCGCCCCACATGCCGCCGACCGACAAACCTACGAGGTTGACTTGGGCGATGTCCAGATGATCCAGCAGGGCCAGGTGCTGGCGTGCGAGGTCGTCCAGGGATGCGGTGTTTGCAGGCAGTGGGCCGGACTCGCCGTGGCCCCATAACTCGGGGACGATCACTCGGTATTGTTGCGAAAGGGCTTCTATCTGCGGCGCCCACATCTGGCTGTCCCACAGGTAGCTGGAACCGAGGAGAACGGCGGGGCCGGTGCCCTGGTCGAGGTAGTGCAGCGGTTGTCCATCGATGATCACGACAGGCATGGCGAGGCCCTTTTCGTTAACGGAGAGAGGGGGCCTTTTTTACGCTATTCGGCGGGAGGGGGATAGATGCAGAGTGATGGCATGTGGCGAGCGGGTTTACCGCCCACCACAATGGCCGGGGATCAGTCGTAGATGGCTTTCTTCTTCCAGTCCGCGTCCGCATCCACCTCTTTCAAGCCTTGGGTCAATTCGTTGACCTCGTCTTCAGCCGGCTCGAGGTTGGTCAGCACCATGGAGTTGGCGCGCGCCAGTTGTTTCTCCAGCAATTGCAGTTGCTGGCTGTACACCACGGGCTCTGGCTGTTTGCGCAGGTACTGCACGCCGCGTTCGAACGCCAGGCGTGCCTGGCCCGGCTGGCCCTGTTGCAGCGCGTGCTGGCCCAGGTTGTTGAAGAACTCGATGTGCAACAGCACCAGGATGTGGCGGATTTCCTTGATCCAGTGCTTGGCTTCATTGGTCGGCAGGAAACCGTCCTGGGCCGCGCGAGTTACCTGGCCATGCAGGGCTTCCAGCAGGAACCGTACATCCTTGGCCTTGGCTTCGGTCTGGATCGGGCCGGGCGGGTTGTTCACCGGAATCGATTCGCCCTGGGCCACCAGTGCGTTGAGCTCGGTGATGCGTGCCTTGAGCGACGCATTCGACTTGTCCAGGTTCAACAGGCGCTGGTTGACGTTGAGCTCCAGGCGGGTCAGCAGCAACTTGAGTCGCGGCGTCATCAATTGGCCTGGAAAGGTCTCGGTGATTTCACCGCAGCGACGCAGCCGGTCATTGAGTTCGATCCGGGTCCGGTTCTTTTCCAGTTTATTGTTTTCCACCACGTGGTTCATGTAGCCAATGGCGATCAGTATTACGATCCCGGCTATTACCAGCAGGGTGATCATGAGTGGTGTCACCGGTGTGACCTCTTTATGGGGTTTGCGTTGAAGTGTAGTGACTGGTGCAGTGGCCGGATAGGACTGAGCGACCAGTTGCGTCAGTAGTTTCTTCTATATAGCTGGGCAGTCCCTGCATGGATGCACATTGCCATCATTTGCTGTTGCCAACTATAGCGCCTTGTGGAACGCCAGAATATAGGCGCCAAAGCTTGGACGGCGAGAAACCCTTGCAACCCCCGTAAACCACGGCGAAGTCATTGATTTAAATAAATTTATCCTTGGGGGTTGACGACCTCCCAATCCATCCATAGAATGCGCGCCACTTACAGCGTAAAGCACACAGCGAAACGCGGTAGGGAGTGAATGTTGTACGTGTGTCCCCTTCGTCTAGTGGCCTAGGACACCGCCCTTTCACGGCGGTAACAGGGGTTCGAGTCCCCTAGGGGACGCCATATGCGGGAATAGCTCAGTTGGTAGAGCACGACCTTGCCAAGGTCGGGGTCGCGAGTTCGAGTCTCGTTTCCCGCTCCAAATTTAAGCAGTGTTGCTCTCGGGCGGCACTGAGTGAAACCAGGGCATAATCTTCGGATTTAATCTCTGGGCACTGAAATACACACCATTTGTTTCAGTAGCGTGTCCCCTTCGTCTAGTGGCCTAGGACACCGCCCTTTCACGGCGGTAACAGGGGTTCGAGTCCCCTAGGGGACGCCATTTGCGGGAATAGCTCAGTTGGTAGAGCACGACCTTGCCAAGGTCGGGGTCGCGAGTTCGAGTCTCGTTTCCCGCTCCATATTTAACGAAAGCGCCGATCAGCAATGATCGGCGTTTTTGTTTGTGGATTTTTTATGGGCTGGGGCGCAACGCCCCATCCCACGTTGCGCCTGGGCCGTTAGAAGTTATCCATCGCGTGGCACATGGACAGCCTTCCCGACGGCGTCGGTTCAATCGGGTTCCACCGTTCAGCGCCCTTCGGCAACTCGGCCAACTCGAACGCGCAACTGCGGGACAGGGACGCGCGCACCATATAATCCATGCCGGGCTTGGGGATAAAGGTCATGGTGTTGAAACATTGCCGGCCAGCTTGCGGCAGCCCCAGGTAGTGAAAGGCGATGGGCATGTTCGCCGGAATCACCAGTTCGGACGACACCGCACCGTCCCAGGTGTAAGTCGGCCCCGGCATACCGAGGCTTGCGCCATTGCGGTCGGAGAAGCCGGATTTGGCCGACACCATCACGCCGGCGCCGGGGACGTTCCAGTCCAGGCAATCATGCCCTGGCACCGCGCGCACCATGCCGTCGCTGATCACGCGCACGTGCGCCGTCTCGGTGGATGGCGGCGCCGTGTAGGCGGTGTTGAGGGAGCGGATGTTATACACCTGGCCGCAGCCGCTGAGGAGCACGAGGAACAGGGCGGGAATTACGCGTAAAGTGCTCATGGCTGGCGGCAGTTCTGGCTGACCGACAGATTCGGCGCGGGCTCATGACTAACCATCTGCAAGCCGTCGGCGCCCTGGAAAATAAAATAGGTGCTGCGACAATCCCTGAACGCCTGTGAGTAACCCTCAGCCCGGAATCCCTCCCCGTCGATCTTCTTGGTCACCGTATTATCGCGGCTGACCACGGCGAGTACCTGCTCATAGCTGTCGCCCATCTTCACGCCCGGCACACCGGTGGAGGTCATGGAGTTGGCACAACCTGTCAGCCCGATGGCCGCCAAAAGCAGCGCGGCTCCGTACAGTCCATTGCGTATGTTGTTCATCCCTGCTCTCCATCCATGAGTTATGCAGGGTTGGTCAGCGCAAAGGCGAAAAAGTGCAACATTCATATCTGGCAATGTGACATTGCCCGCAAAGTCATGCTCTTTGCGGGCAACGGTTCACGACTTGCCCGGATGCGGCTCCGGGTACTCGCTCGTCACTTCCAGTGCCTTGGCATACGGCCCGTCCCACAGCTGCTCGTGTAAATCTCCCACACGCTTGGCCATCGCTTCACTGCGCATCACCACTTCCAGGTTGCGCGAGTTATCGAAATAGCCGCCCAGCCAGTTACTGGTCCCCACCCAGGCCACTTGCCCATCGATCTCCATGGTTTTGCTGTGAATCACCCGCGCATAAGGAATAAATCCCTGCTTGGCCTCGGGCAACGTAACGATCTTGACCTCGACATTCGGCAGCACGGCCAGGCTTTTCAGGTACGGCAATTCCAGCGCTTCGGTGTTCCAGTTGGACACCATCAACTTGATCGACACCCCGCGCGCCGCTGCCGCACGCACGGCGTTGTCGATCACCGCGTAATAAGGGCGGGTTCTGTCGGGCCCATAGGAGAGCGGCGCGTAGTCCAGCAGTTGTACACGCACTTCCTTTTTCGCCTCGCCCAGCAGGCGTGGCAGCTCCAGCTGTGAATCACCCACGCCCGGCGGGTTGTAGCGTTGGGGGCTGGCCACCAGGTAGTTGCCGGTGCGCGCCGGTGTAGCGCCCGCGGCGGGCAGGGCGACAGGCTTGTTGGCGGCCAACGCTGCCTGGGCCTGCCAGTCCTGTTCAAAAATCGCCTGGGTCTGCGCCACGACGGTTGCATCACTGATCAACAGCCCGGTTTCGTGGATATGCTCCAGCGAACGCCAGTCGAAGTTCTGGCTGCCGATAAACGCCTGCTTGCCGTCCACCACCATGTATTTCGCGTGGATGATCCCGCCACTCAGCTTGCCATAGGGCAGGATGCGGAAGGTCAAATTGGGAATCGCCCGCAAGCGGTCCAAGGTGGAAGCTTCCGACAGCCGCACGCCTTTTTCTTCCAGCAGGAAGCGAATCTTCACCCCGCGTTTACCGGCGGCTTCCAGGTGTTCAATCACCTTGTCCATCACCGAGCCAGGATGATCTGCCGCGTAGAACTGGCCGATGTCGATGCGGCTTTTCGCGCCGTCAAACAGCCCGATCCATACCGGGCCGGGCTGGCGCAGGTCCGCCGTTCCCAGTTGCGTGTCCACCGGCACGGTATGCACCAACTCAAACCCCGGAATTAAAAAGTCCGCCTGGGCAAGCGGACTGAGGAGCAGGCCTGCAAGGCCGGCGATACGTAACTTTAACGATATGGACATAGGCGTCTCATCGGGCAAAAAGAAAGGGCGGGCGCATGATGCGCCCGCCCCGGGAAATTCACGCAGTGCGGCTGTGCAGCGGCGCCGGCACCAGGTGCGGCACTTCACCCTGTACGCGGGCACCGGTTGCAGCGCGGATCAGCAGGATTTTCAGCTGGTCGTTGATGCGCTCCAGGCTGTCCTGGAAGAAGTTGTGGAACACCACGCAGAACAGCGCGATGGCGATACCCAAACCCGTGGCGAACAGGGCCGTACCGATACCACCGGAAATCTGCCCCGGGTCGGACACGCCGGCAGTGGCCAGCGCCTTGAAAGTGTCGATGATGCCGAGAATGGTGCCCAGCAGGCCGAGCAGTGGCGCGGCGGTGGTGATGGTTTCGATGATCCACAGGCTGCGGGACAGCGGCGCGCGGGTCTTGAGGTACTGGGTTTCGATCTCGTCGTCCAGGTCCTTGCGCGAACCATGGGAAGCCTTCTGCGCCAGGATCGGCAGCACCATGCTCAGCGGCAGGCTGTCACGGCGGGTCAGGGTTTCCGGCAGGTCGCGCTCGCTGTGCACATTGGCGCCCAGCACTTCAGTCAACGCACGTGCCTGACGGCGCACGTAGGCGAAGTAGATGCCACGTTCGATGGTGATGAAGATTGCAATTGCCAGTGCGGCGTACATCACATAAAAGGTGATTTGGTGAAGCAGGTTCATGTCCATGATGCTGAGCCTCGCAGTTAGAAATTGGCTTCCAGGGAAACGGTGACGGTGCGGTCCAGGCCAACGATGTAAGCCGGGTCGCCATCGCGGAACCCGCTGTAGCTCGCCGCGTTGGTCTTGGTGGTGTACACGCCGTCCAGGTACTTCTTGTCGAACAGGTTGTCGACGTTCAGGCGCAGGGTTGCGTCCTTGACGACTTTCTTGTCCACCGGCAGGTAGATACCGGCGCCGAGGTTGAAAATGGTGCGGGCGGAGATGGCTTCGTCGTTGGTCAGGTCGCCATAGAGCTTGCTGGTGAACTTGCCGCCGAAGGTGCCGTAGAAGCGCCCGTCGTCATAGCCGACGTTGGCTGCCAGCATGTTCGTCGGCACGTTGGCGAATTGCTTGCCGCTGGTAGGCAGCACGATCGGCTTGCCGCCGCTGTAGACGGTCAGGTCATCCTGCTGCTTGGAGCTGGTGTAGGTGTAGGAGGTGTAGTAGTTGAAGTTGTGCGGCAGCTTGCCGCTCCACTCCAGCTCCAGGCCTTTGTTGATGACGGTGCCGGCGTTGATGTCGGCTGAATCACCATTGCTGTCCAGGGAGGTGAGCTGGCGATTCTTGAACTGCATGTAGAACAGGGTGGCGGCGAGGGTGCTGTCTTCGCCGGTGTAGCGCCAGCCCAGTTCCTGGTTCCAGCTGAGTTCCGGCTTGGAGTCGAGGGAGCCGACGCCTTTGTCGTACAGCACGTAGTTCTGTGGAATCCGCATGTTGCGCGACAGGCTGTAGAACAGCTGGTCACGCTCGTCGATCTGGTACTTCAGGCCGGCGTTGGGCAGCAGTTTGTTGTAGGTCTGGTTGGCCTTGCCCGGTTGCTCGGTGAGGCTGCCGTGGTTGGTGCCTTCACGCTCGACATTCATGTAGGCAATGCCTGCGATCAGCGTCCAGTCCGAGTTGATGTACCAGGTGTCCTGGGCCCAGACTTTCTGTGCCGGAGTGACGGTGTAGCGGTCGCGACCCTGGACGGTGTTGCCATTGGCGTCGACCACCGAGTTGCCGTCCGGCCAGGTGTCGCTCGGCTTGCCATTGTTCTTCAGGGCAATGAACGGTTGGGTCTGGCTTTGGCGGGCGCGTTCGTACCAGTAGCCGAATTGCAGGCTGTGGTCGCCCAGGTCCCAGTTCAGCTTGGTGGTGATGCCCGGGCGCCAGGTCTGGGTGCGCGAAGGGCGGTAGTAGACGCCGGTGGTTGCGGAACCGTCGGCGTTGTATTGGGCCTGCGTCGGCAGGTTACCGAGGTCGAAAACACCGCCCTTGTTCGAGCCGCTGTTCAGCGCATAGGCGGAGGAGCCCACGCCGCTGCCGTTGCCGTAGTAGTAATACGGGATCACCGAGAGGGACAGGTTGTCGCTCAGTTTGTACTGGGTGTTGAGCACGGCGGTAAAGGTCTGGAACGGGTTCTGCGCCAGGTCGTAGTAGCTGCTGATCTTGCCGTTGGAACCCACCGCCGGTGTCGCCGGGTACGGATCGTACTTGCGGCCGTACTGCTGGAACTGCGACTTGGTCAACTGGCTGTAACTGTTGTTGTCCTGCTCGTGGTACTTGAGGATCAGGTTGGCGGTGTTGCCGTTGCCGGCGTCGAAGAAGCTGTTCCACTCCACCTTGTCTGCGCGCACGGCACCCGAACCGCGCCACATCTGGCCTTCGGTGTGGGAGGCCGACAGCCAGTTGCTCAGGCCGTTGACTTCACCGGTGTTGAGGCGGGCAAAGGTCTTGCGGGTGGCGTTGCTGCCGACCACTTGCTTGACGAAGGCACCGGTTTCCTGGTGGGGCGAATGGTCACGATGCCGATGTTGCCGCCGCTGGAACCGATGTGCGGGCCGTCGGCTTCCGACGAGCCTTGGGTCACGAAGATCTGGTCGATGTTTTCCGGGTCGCCCAATAGGTTGGAGTACAACGCATAGTTGCCGGAGTCGTTGATCGGCATGCCGTCCACCGACATGCCCACCTGGTCGGAGTTCATGCCGCGCATGGTGAAGCGGAAACCCGAGAGGCCGGTGTTGTCTTCACTGGAGATGTTCAGGCCCGGGGTGTACTTGAGCTTGTCGATGGCGTTGCCGGTGGCCGTCTGTTTGTCCAGCGCTTCCTTGGTGATGGTCGAGCGGCCCTTGGCGCTCTCCTCCTGGACCATGTAACCGCCCCCCGCGGTTGCCTTGCCCTGTACCCCAATGGTCCCGACGTCACTGTCGCTGGTGTCTGCCATGACCACTCCATGGGTCATGCTCGTCGCGGCAACGAGTGCCAGGTGAATCCGGGTGAACTTCATCACTGTCGTCCTGGTGGTGTGTGCTTATTGCACGCTGTAGTTGAAGGTGGCGGTGAAGCGCTGCTCGTTACGTCCACTGAAGGCTTGTTCGGGGAACGGTTTCACCTGCTTGATACGGCGCAGGCTGTTGGTGGCGGCCCGGTTGAGCAGCATGCTCGGCCCTGGGGTCTGGATCCCGGAGTCGAGAACGCGGCCTTGACGGTCCACCATTAACCAGACCACCACCTCGCCACTCGGGCGCTCGAGGGACGCCTGGCGCCCGGTGGGGTATTGCTTGTAGGTGTCCAGCTCGTTGCGCAAACCCTTGAGGTAGCCGCCTTCCAGTGCCTGGCCGTCGACTTTCGGCGGTGCGGGCGGTGCTGCGGGTGCCGGCGTGGGCGCGGGAGCGGCTTGCACGGGCTTGGCGGCGACCGGCGCGGGTGCAGGCACAGGCGTCGGTTTGGCGACCACGGGCTTGGGCACGGGTTTCGGCTTGGGCTCAGGTTTTGGCAGTGGCTTTGGCACCGGTTTGGGTGGCGGAGGCGGTGGGGCGGGTTCGGCCTCTTCGTCTTCGATCACCGGCGGCGGTGGCTCTTGCTCCATCACGGGCTCGGGGACCACTTCCGGCTCGGGCTCCACCAGGGCAAGTTCAACCGCAGACTCGTCGTACTGCGGCTGGATCTTCAGGGGTTGGGACTGGATACCCAGTGCAATCAGCACCAGGGCGATCAGGGCCGGGACACTGCCCAGCAGCCGACGCGCACGAAACAAGGCGTACATGATCAGGACTTTTTCGTAGCGATGGAGACAGAGGTAAAGCCACCCACGCGCAGGGTGTCCATCACCTCGACCAGGCGAGAAACTTCGACGCCTTTGTCACTGTTGACGATGATCGTCGACTTGGTGTCAGGCTTCTCGGCAGCCTTGAGTGCCGGCACCAACGCCTCGACGCTCATGTCTTTGCCATCGAGCTGCAGCTGGCCTTCCAGACCCAGGGTCAGGATGAATTTATTTTGCGGCTTGAGCTGTTGTGAACTGCTGGCGCTCGGCAACTGAGTCTTCATGCCCAGGGCCGGAATCACGTTCAAACTCACCAGTACAAAAAACACCAACAGGAACATCATCACGTCGATCATCGGGATCAGTTCGATGTGTGCCTTGCGCTTTTTGGGTTCATCCCAAGTTCTCATTCCGCTACCTCGCCGTTGATTAGGGGCGACACGCTAGCAACCAAAAATGACCGAATGGTTAACTTTAATTTAAGCTTTTAAGGCTCTAGGACGCGTCTTACAGACAACTCGCGGGTCTATTTATCTACGTAATGAAACTGACACGACGCGAGTACATTCTTGGAGAATTTATTTCGCGAGTCCCTCTGCATGAGCATTGCACTGCCGCATTTATCTACCCCGCGCCTGCTGTTGAAGCCTCTGCAAAAGGAGCAGGCCGAGACGTTGTCGGTGCTGGCCAACGGTCCCGATATTGCGAACAACACGGCTGCGATTCCATCGCCTTACACCTTGGAAGTTGCACACGCCTTTATTGACGGGCAGGCAGAGAATTACCGCTCGGGTCATTCACTGGGACTGGGTATTCATCTGCGGGAAACCGGCGAATTGATCGGCGTGATCAGCCTCAGGTTGTCTGCGGCTCATAGGAGTGGACACCTCGGGTATTGGGTGGCCGCGCATCGTCGACGTCAGGGGTATGCCGCCGAAGCAGCGACTCAGATCATGGCGTTTGGGTTTAGCGAATTGGCGCTGCAGCGTGTGGGCAGCCAGTGCTTTGCCCGTAATAAAGGGTCCGCTCGGGTCATGGAAAAAATCGGCTTGGGTTACGAAGGGTGCATGAAGGGCGCCTTCCTCAAGAACGGGGTCCACGAGGACATGTTGTTGTATGGCCTGGTGAGTGCCGACTGGACGGAGCGCGGTTGATGAGCGTCGATCACGACCGCCGTCGCGTACTGGGCGGGCTTGCAGTTGCCACCGCGTTTTCGATCCTCAGTCCTTTTGCCCGCAGTGCAGGCATCGACTATCCCTTCACCCTCGGTGTGGCCTCAGGCGATCCGTTGCCCGATGGTTTCGTGATCTGGACGCGCCTCGCGCCGTTGTTCAATGCCGCAGACGGTCGCGGCGGATTGAACCGAGCAGTGCCGGTGCGCTGGAAGGTGGCCAGTGATGCGGCGATGACGCGGATTGTGCGCCAGGGCGAGGTAATGGCCAGCGAGCGTTTCGCCCATTCGGTGCATGTGGAAGTCGCCGGGCTGGAAGCGGGTCGACCGTACTGGTACCAGTTCGAAGGCCTCGGTGCGCAGAGCCCGGTGGGGCAGTCGCGCACGGCCCCGGCGGTGTATGCCATGGCGTCGGCGCAATTGGGTTTTGTCTCCTGCTCCCATTGGGAGCGAGGCTACTTCAGCGCCTATCGTCACTTGGCGGCCGAGCAGCCCGACCTGGTGTTTTTTCTCGGTGATTACATCTACGACAGTTCCTACGCGGCCGACTCCGGCAAGATCATTCGCCCCCACGGCAGCGGCAATGCGCTGAACCTGGTGGATTACCGCAACCGTTACGCCCTGTACAAGACCGATCCGGATTTGCAGGCACTGCATGCCGCGGCGCCGAGTGTGGTCACCTGGGACGATCATGAGGTGCAAAACGACTACGCGAGTCAGTGGTCCCAGGACCCGAACATCCCGGTGGCGAGTTTTCTCAAGCAGAGGGCGGCGGCCTACCAGGCGTTCTATGAACATATGCCGCTGCGTTTGAGCAGCTTGCCGCAAGGGCCGGACATGCGCATTTATCGGCGTTTGGATTACGGCCGACTAGCGCGTTTCCACGTGCTGGACGGTCGCCAGTACCGTTCCGAGCAGCCGTGCATTCTGGCCAATGGCAGCCACAAGGGGCATGTCGCCGCGAATACCTGTGCCGACCTGCGCGATCCCCGCCGCACCATGCTCGGCTGGGAGCAGGAAGCGTGGCTGGATCAGGGCTTTGCCGAGTCCCGGGCACAATGGAACGTGATCGCCCAGGACCTGTTGGTCGCGCCGCTCACACAACGAGACCTGACCAACCACAAGCCCGGCCGCTGGACCGATGGCTGGGATGGTTACATGGCCAACCGTGAACGGATGCTCGCTTCGATGGTGCGCAGGAAGGTGAATAACCCGGTGTTCTGGGGCGGCGATATTCACTCGTTCTGGGCGACGGACCTGCACGCTGACGGAGGGAATCTGGATTCGCCGGTGGTCGCTACCGAGTTTGTCGGCACGTCGGTGACCTCTGACGGGCCGCCGTTTAAGGCGTTCAGTGCGATCCTGCCCCTCAATCCCCATGTGAATTTTTTCGACAGCCGCCAGCGCGGCTATGTGTCGGTGGCGCTTGAGGAAAAGAGCATGCTGACGCACTTCCGGGTGATTTCCGATCCGAAGGATCCGAATGCCAGCGTCTCGACCCTCAAGTCGTTTGTGGTGGAGCCGGGCAGGGCGGGAGCGATTGCGGTTTGACTAGCTGAGGAGGGCTTTTGTGGCGAGGGGGCTTGTCCCCCGTTGGGCTGCGAAGCGGCCCCGAAAATCTCATGTCGAGCTCTTCCTGAGGAGAAGCTGATTGCCTTCTGGGGCCGCTGCGCAGCCCAACGGGGGACAAGGCCCCTCGCCACAGGTTGTTTGCCAGCCAGAAGATGTTTCTCAATCCAGGCTGTATCGCACCGACAGTGCCCCTTTTTTTTCCGAAAGGGCCAGGATCTTTATCTGGCCCACATCCCCCAATGCCTGCACATGCGTACCGCCGCAGGCATACGCCGGCAGCTCGCCAAAACCCACTTCCCGCGTGCCCTCATCCAGTGCCATATGGCGTGGCAGGTTGGCGGCGATCCATTGGTCGACTTGCCGCTGAATCACCTCGGCGTCCATGGCTTGAGCCGAAGTACCGCGAATAAAGGTGATCTTGCCTTCGCCCGGCCAGTGATGGGCCTTGATCGGCATCCAGCCCAAGGTTTCGCCGGCATTGCCGATCAGGTGCCCGGCCGAGTGCAGGCGCGTGTGCAGGGTGCGGCGGTCTTCATCGACGCGTGCCTGTATCGCGCCGGGTGCTACGGGGCGGTCGACGTAATGCACGATGCGATCGCCTTCCTGCACGACCTTCAACACCTGGCTTTCTCCCAGCCAGCCGGTGTCGCAAGGCTGGCCGCCACCTTGGGGGTGGAAGATCGTTGAGTGCAGGGTCACTGCAAATTGGTTATCAAAAGGCGTGCATCCCAGCACTTCAAGTTCGGCATTCAGGTGGTCATGGGTAAAAAACAGGCGCTGGGTCATCTCTACATCCGCATCAGGGTTTCTATCCGGCAGTATAAGAAGTGCGCCAATGGGTGATAATCCGTTCAAATCTCAATGGACTTGTGCGTCATGAGCATCAATCTTCCCTTGCCACTGCTCGGTGAAATGGCGATTTTCGTCAAGGTGGTGGAAACCGGCAGCTTCTCAGAAGCCGCGCGACAGTTGGGTGCATCGCCTTCCTCCGTGAGCCGCAGCATCTCGCGCCTGGAAAAAGCCCTGGCGACTCGCCTGCTGCAACGCACCACACGCAAGTTGCGCCTCAGTGAAGGCGGCGAAGAGGTGTTCAAGCGCTGCCAGGAAATGGTCAGCGCCGCGCGTTCGGTAATGGAAATCAGCGGGCAGTACACCCATGAAGCTGAAGGGTTGGTGCGGGTCAGCGTGCCCAAGGCGGTGGGGCGTTTTGTGGTGCATCCGCATATGCCGGAGTTTTTGCGGCGTTATCCCAAGGTCGATGTGCAATTGATCCTTGAGGACCGGCATGTTGACCTGATTGATGACAATGTCGACCTGAGCATCCGCATCACCGACAGCCCGCCGCCGGGCCTGGTGGGGCGGCAATTGCTGCCAATCGAGCATTTGATCTGCGCCACACCGCAGTACCTGGCCGAGCATGGTACGCCGCAGCATCCCCATGATTTGCTGGAGCACAGTTGCATCTACCTGGGCGAGACGCCGGGGGATGCGCGCTGGAAGTTTCGCCAGGGCAGCAAGGCGGTGACAGTCGGGGTGCGCGGGCGGTATGCGGCCAATCACACCGGGGTGCGGCTGGATGCGGTGTTGCAACATGTGGGAATTGGCAGCTTGCCGTATTTCACGGCGCGGCATGCGCTGGAAGCGGGGGAGGTGGTGCAGGTGTTGCCGGGGTGGGATTTTATTGCGTCGTACCACGGGGATGCCTGGTTGCTGCATTCGCCGACGCGGTATCTGCCGCCGAAGTTGCGGGTGTTTATTGATTATTTGGTGGAGTGCATGGCTAAAGAGCCGACGCTGAAGAAACTGTAGGAGCGAGCTTGCTCGCGATGGACGTTAACGATAACGCGTGCATCCTGAATGCACGCGGCGCCTTTGAGTCCTTCGCGAGCAAGCTCGCTCCTACAGTCGGCCCGTGTTAGTGCTTGGGCTGGTCATTGGACATGGCCAACAACTGCTTTTCCTGGTTCCAGTCGAACGGTTCGTCGTTCTGTTCAGCTTCGAAGCGACGCTCTTCCAGGGCCTGGTACAGGTCCAGCTCGTCATCGGGCATGAAGTGCAGGCAGTCGCCACCGAAGAACCACAGCAGGTCGCGCGGCACCAGGTGAGCAATTTGCGGGTAGCGCAGGATGACCTGGCTCATCATGTCCTGGCCCAGGTACTGGCTTTCGATCGGGTCGATCGGCAGCAGGGCGCGCAGTTCATCGAAGCGCTCCAGGAACAGAAGGTGGCTTTCCTCGGGAACCTGTTCGGCTTCGCCGACGGCAACCAGGATGCTGCGCAGGTGGTCGAGCAAGACGAGATGATCGGCAACGACATTGGACACGAGATAAGTCCTCAAGAGCAAAACGGGCGCGAGAGTATATAGCTCAAGCGCCCGTTTTTATATGACCGCTGGACTCAGCGGACTTTTCCCTCAGCCTGGCTCAGCTCTTCCTTGCTGAAATCATCCACGTCGATCACCTTGCGTCGCGCTGCTTCGGCGTCACGCAGGGTTTGCGCCTCGGCCGGTTGCAGCACGCCGGCATGCAGCGCGGCGTCGATCGCATGTTCGCCTGCGGTCGGTTTGACCTGGCCGCTCTTGAGGCCTTCGTGGAGTTTTTTCTGCAATAGATGGCTGTCGGCCAACAGGTCGTAGGCATGTTGCAGGGCGCCCACCGGATCTTCTGCGGACTGTGGGCGATAGCAGCCCGCCAGCACTGCTTCCAGGGCCGGGTCACCCTTGGCGCGACCAATCACCGCGGCCACTTCTGCATCCAGCGCATCGGACGGGCCCTTATGGCGACGACCGAGCGGGAACACGATCACCCGCAACAGGCAACCCAGCGCCTTGCTCGGGAAGTTGGTCAGCAGTTCGTCCAGTGCACGCTCGGAGTGGCCCAGGCTTTCTTCCATGGCCCAGGCGAACAGCGGTTCCAGGTGGTCTGGCGAATCCAGGTCGTGATAACGCTTGAGCGCCGCCGACGCCAGGTACATATGGCTCAGCACGTCACCGAGGCGCGCCGACAGGCGTTCGCGACGTTTCAATTCGCCGCCCAGCAGCATCATGCTCAGGTCAGCCAGCATTGCGAACGCAGCGGCCTGACGGTTGAGTGCGCGGAAGTAGCCCTGGCTCAAGCGGTTGCCCGGGGCTTTTTCGAAGTGGCCGAAACCGAGGTTCAACACCAGGGTGCTGGCGGCGTTGCTCACGGCAAACCCGATGTGCTGCAGCAGCAGTCCGTCGAATTCCTTAAGGGCCTGGTCATGGTCTTCGCGACCGGCCAGGGCCATTTCCTTGAGTACGAACGGATGGCAACGAATCGCACCCTGGCCGAAGATCATCAGGTTGCGCGAGAGGATATTCGCGCCTTCCACGGTGATGAAGATCGGCGCGCCTTGCCAGCTGCGGCCCAGGTAGTTGTTGGGCCCCATGATGATGCCCTTGCCGCCGTGCACATCCATTGCATGGCTGATGCACTCGCGGCCGCGTTCGGTCAGGTGGTACTTGAGGATCGCCGACAGCACCGAGGGTTTTTCCCCCAGGTCGACGGCATTGGCGGTGAGCATTCGCGCGCTGTCCATCAGCCACGCGTTACCGCCGATGCGGGCCAGGGCTTCCTGGATGCCTTCAAAGGCCGCCAGCGGTACGTTGAACTGCTCGCGCACCTGGGCATATTGACCGGTCACCAGGCTGGTGAACTTGGCCGCGCCGGTGCCAACTGCTGGCAGGGAAATCGAACGGCCTACCGACAGGCAGTTCATCAGCATCATCCAGCCCTTGCCGAGCATTTCCTGGCCACCGATCAGGAACTCCAGGGGAATGAACACGTCCTTGCCGGAGTTGGGGCCGTTCATGAACGCGGCACCCAGTGGCAGGTGACGGCGGCCAATTTCAACGCCCGGTGTGTCGGTGGGGATCAGCGCGAGGCTGATGCCGAGGTCTTCTTTGTCGCCCAACAGATGGTCCGGGTCGTGGGCCTTGAAGGCCAGGCCAAGCAAGGTCGCCACCGGGCCGAGGGTGATGTAGCGTTTTTCCCAGTTCAGGCGCAGGCCGAGGGTTTCCTTGCCTTCCCATTCGCCTTTGCAGATTACCCCGGTGTCGGGCATGGAGCCGGCGTCGGAGCCGGCCAGCGGACCGGTCAGGGCAAAACACGGGATATCGTCGCCACGGGCCAGGCGTGGCAGGTAATGGTTGCGTTGTTCATCGGTGCCGTAGTGCAGCAGCAATTCGGCGGGGCCGAGGGAGTTGGGCACCATGACCGTGGAGGCGAGGTCGCCGCTGCGGGTCGCCAGCTTCATCGCGACCTGGGAGTGGGCGTAGGCGGAGAAGCCCTTGCCGCCGAACTCCTTGGGGATGATCAGCGCAAAAAAGCCATGCTGCTTGATGTGTTCCCAGGCGGCAGGCGGTAGGTCCATGGCCTGGCCGATTTCCCAGTCGGTGACCATGGCGCAGAGTTCTTCGGTGGGACCGTCGATGAAGGCTTGTTCTTCTTCGGTCAGTTGCGCCTTGGGATAAGCCAGCAGCTTGTCCCAGTCGGGGCGGCCGCTGAACAGCTCGCCGTCCCACCACACGGTGCCGGCGTCGATGGCGTCGCGCTCGGTCTCGGACATCGGCGGCAGGACTTTCTGGAACCAGTTGAACAGCGGCGCGGTGAAGTACTTGCGACGCAGGTCAGGCAGCAGCAGCGGGGCGGCCACCACGGCGATCAGCACCCAGAAGATCAGCAGCAACCAGCCTGGTGCGTGGCTGAAGGCGCCCATCGCCAATAGGTAGACGGCGACCACGCCGATGGCGGGCAGGGGCGCGATGCGCCGGTGCGCCAGGTAGGCAATGCCCACCACCAGAACCAGTATCCACAACAACAGCATATTCAATCCTCCGTGAAACCAGATGCGAAATCACCTCAGAGCTTAGTCGGCATCCGAACAAGCGGGGTGACGAGGGTGTTACGTGGTGTGCCGGCAATGATCAGCACCAGGCGCCGACAATTGGCCGAATCGTCGTTATCCCAGGTGCAGGCCTGTGGTTAGACTCAGGGTTTGCTATCTGAGATTAACCTCATGAATGCGTACTTGAATCCCGGCCGCTTCATCGATAGTGACCACCCTGCGGTGGTGGAGTTCGCCGAAAAACATCGCGGTTCGAGTGCCGCGCCCCGTGACCAGGCAGTCAGTCTTTACTACGCCGTTCGCGAGGCGGTGCGCTACAACCCCTACACGTTCAGCCGCGACCCGCAAACCCTCAGCGGCAGCTTCGCCCTGGCGGCCGGCGAGAGTTATTGCGTGCCCAAGGCGACGCTGTTGGCGGCATGTGCAAGGCACTGCGGGATTCCGGCACGCATCGGCCTGGCTGACGTGCGCAACCACCTCTCGACGCCGCGTTTGATTGAACTGCTCAGAAGTGACGTATTTGCCATGCACGGCTACACCGAGCTATATCTGGACGGCCGTTGGGTCAAGGCCACGCCCGCGTTCAACCAGCAACTGTGTGAACTGTTCGACGTGCCGCCCCTGGAGTTCGACGGCATCCACGACAGTGTCTTCCACGCCTTCAACCGCAAGGGCCAGCGCTCCATGGAGTATGTGGTGGACCATGGGCAGTTCGCCGAGGTGCCCGAAGAATTCTTCTTTGCCCACATTCAAAAATGTTACCCACACCTGTTTGGCGAGCAGATGCCGATGTTGCTGGGGGACATGCAGAGTGATTTAAGCCGGACGTGATCCGGCGTATGCTGCCCCGGCATTCATCCAACCATCTTTTTCAAAATCGGGGCGGTCATGCTGAAAATCTGGGGTCGTAAAAATTCGTCAAATGTCAGGAAAGCACTGTGGTGCGCCGAGGAACTCGGCCTGGACTATGAGGCAATTGATGCGGGCGGGGCTTTTGGTGTGGTCGACACGCCGCAGTACCGCGCGTTGAACCCCAATGGCCGCGTGCCGATGATTGAAGATGGCGACTTTGTGCTGTGGGAATCCAACACCATCGTGCGCTATCTGGCTGCCAAACATGCACCGGATTCGAATTGGTACCCCGGCGACCTGCAAGCCCGCGCCAACGCTGAAAAGTGGATGGACTGGACCACCTCGACCCTGGCCGAACCCTTCAAGACCGTGTTCTGGGGCGTACTGCGTACCCCTTCTGAAAAGCAGAACTGGGACACCATCCACGCCGGGCGCCAAACCTGTATCGACGTGCTGCAAACCGTGGAGCAGGCCCTGGACACGCAACCGTACCTGTCCGGCAGCGAGATCGGCATGGGCGACATTCCCTTGGGCAGCTTCATTTATGCCTGGTTCGAAATGCCCATCGAGCGCCCGTCGATGCCGAATCTGGAGGACTGGTACCAGCGCCTGCGCCAGCGCCTGGCCTATCAAAAATCGGTCATGACCGCGTTGACCTGATACCCACTATTAATACGGGTGACTGTACTTGTGCGGCGCGGACAAGCACCATGCTTGTCACGCGCAGCCGTTGTATTCCGTGCGGTCTGCCCTCATGTAACAATTCTATTCCTCTTCTTTGGTGCGTAATCAGATATGAGTTCCGCTCTGTCCATCCGGCAGCTAACCAAAACCTACGGCAACGGTTTCCAGGCCCTGAGTGGTATCGATCTGGACGTCGCCGAAGGTGATTTCTTCGCCTTGCTCGGCCCCAACGGCGCCGGCAAATCCACCACCATCGGTATTCTCTCGACCCTGGTCAACAAGACCAGCGGCACGGTGAATATCTTTGGCCACGACCTGGATAAATCCCCGGCGGCGCTCAAGCGCAGCATTGGTGTGGTGCCCCAGGAGTTCAACTTCAACCAGTTCGAAAAGACCTTCGACATCGTTGTGACCCAAGCCGGTTACTACGGCATCCCGCCGAAGATCGCCAAGGAACGTGCCGAGCAATACCTCACGCAACTGGGGTTGTGGGACAAGCGCGACGTGCCTTCACGCTCCCTGTCCGGCGGCATGAAGCGCCGTCTGATGATCGCCCGCGCCCTGGTTCACGAACCGCGCCTGCTGATCCTCGACGAACCGACGGCGGGTGTGGACATCGAACTGCGTCGCTCGATGTGGACCTTCCTCACCGAGCTGAACCAGAAAGGCATCACCATCATCCTCACCACCCACTACCTGGAAGAGGCTGAGCAGCTGTGCCGCAACATCGGCATCATCGACCACGGCACCATCGTCGAAAACACCAGCATGCGTTCACTGCTGAGCCAGTTGCACGTCGAGACCTTCCTGCTCGACCTGAAAAACGACATGACGGTTGCGCCCCAGCTGATCGGCTACCCGAATCGCCTGGTGGACAGCCACACCCTGGAAGTCCAGGTAGACAAAGCCGTGGGCATCACCGCGTTGTTCGGCCAGTTGGCCACCCAGAACATCGAAGTGCTGAGCCTGCGTAACAAAACCAATCGCCTTGAGGAGTTGTTCGTGTCCCTGGTGGAGAAAAATCTGGCGAAGGTGGCGGTATGAGTTCGGAACTGCAACCCAACCTTGTCGCGCTGCAGACCATCGTCTACCGCGAAGTGAAGCGCTTCACCCGAATCTGGCCGCAGACCCTGCTGCCGCCGGCGATCACCATGGTTTTGTACTTTGTGATCTTCGGCAACCTGATTGGTCGGCAGATTGGTGATATGGGTGGTTTCACCTATATGGAATACATCGTGCCGGGGTTGATCATGATGTCGGTGATCACTAACTCCTATGGCAACGTGGTGTCGAGTTTCTTTGGCAGCAAGTTCCAGCGTTCCATCGAGGAATTGATGGTGTCGCCGGTGTCGCCTCATACGATTCTGATCGGCTACACCCTGGGCGGCGTGCTGCGCGGGTTGATGGTTGGGGTGATTGTGACGTTGCTGTCGTTGTTCTTTACCCATTTGCAGGTGCATCACCTGGGGATCACTTTGCTGGTGGTGGTGCTGACGGCGACGATCTTTTCGTTGCTGGGCTTCATCAACGCGGTGTTTGCGCGCAACTTTGATGATATTTCGATTATTCCGACGTTTGTGCTGACGCCGTTGACGTACCTGGGTGGGGTGTTTTATTCGATCACGTTGCTGCCGCCGTTCTGGCAGACGGTGTCGTTGGCTAACCCGGTGTTGCATATGGTTAACGCGTTTCGGTATGGCATCTTGGGCGTTTCGGATATCAAGATCAGTGTGGCGATCACGTTTATGCTGGTGGCGACTGTGGTGCTGTATGTGGGGTGTGCGCGGTTGCTGGTGAGTGGGCGTGGGATGCGCACCTAAGCGTTGATTTTGCGTTTTTGGGGGAGTACATATCCGTTTCTTCGGTAACGGCCGCTTAGGGTTCCGCTCTTACAGCGGGTCACTTTTGAAAAGCCGGAATGCCGGCCCAGTCAAAAGTAACCAAAACGCTCTGCCCCGCCTGTCGGCACCTCGCCTAGGCTCGGTGTTCCCTCACTCCGGCACCGCGAAGCGGGCCGCCGCGACGGGCCATCCATGGCCCGGCGCGGCTAAACCGGCGTCCTGCCGGTTTACCCGCTCCGCACTGCCTGCGTTCGGCCTCGGGCTGAATGGGGCAGTCAGATCAAAATCAAAAGCAAAAGCACAGCGGCCTCCCGGCCGGCTTCCTTCTCTGTAGGAGCGAGCTTGCTCGCGAAAAACCTGAGACCGCCGCGTTCATCCAGAATGCCAGCGTCATCGTTAACGACCTTCGCGAGCAAGCCCGCTCCCACATTTGGACCGTGCCCGCTTTTGATTTGGTTTGTGCCTTTGCTTCACCACACTCAAGCCGGCCTGTAGGCCGCTGTGCTCTTGATCTGCTTTTGATCTTGATCTTAGGCGCCCCGTTAAACCACGCTGGCCGAACGCAGGCTTTGGAGCGTGGGTAACCTGGCAGGACGCCAGGTTAGCCGTCCTGGGCCAGGGATGGCCCATGACGGCGGCCCACGGTCCAAAGCCGGAGTGAGGGCACACCGAGCCTAGGCGAGGTGCCGAGTGGTGGGGCAAAAGCGTTTTGCTTACTTTTGCGCTTTTCAAAAGTGAGCCGCTGTAAGAGCGGAACCATAGGCGGCCGTTACCGCAGCAACGGATATACACCCAAACCCAAAAACCACCTCACCCCCCCAACGCCAACTCAATCAGCTCATGCAGCTCCTCAACCTCCAACGGTACAGTAGAAAACAAACTGCGAAACACAGTGGGCGCGACGATCAGATTAATCAGCCGATCCACGCTGGGCAAAGTGCCGGCGTCGATGGAGTAACGTTCCAGGATCGTCTCCAACTGCCCGGTAAGGATCCCCACGCAATACCCCGGCGCCTGGCTGCATTGCACATCGCGCATCATCTCCCGGCCAAGATCCGAGCTCATTTCATCGCGATATTGCTCACCCCAGGCCCGCAGGTCTCCGCGCAGGCTGCCAGTGTCAGCCGGCTCACTGTCCGGTCGCAGACGAGCCATGGCGACATCCGCCAACAGCGCAGCAAGGTCACCCCAACGGCGGTAGATGGTCGAGGGCGTGACCCCGGCGCGCGTGGCTATCTGCGGCACGGTCACGCTGGAACGGTCCTGCTCGTCGAGCAATTCACGCACCGCCGAATGCACTGATTCCTGAACCCGGGCACTACGGCCCCCCGGGCGGAGCCCTTCTTTTATCGCCATGCGTAAAACCTTAACACAAAGAATTTGCTTTAAGCGCCATCCAGTAGCACACTCCGCAAAAGCAAAATATTAGCTTTAGCGGAGCGTGCCCATGTCCAGCGTTACTTCCCATCGTTCCAGCCTGGTGTTTCTCGCGATCACCTTGCTCACGTTCCTCGCCGCCTCCAGCGCGCCGACGCCGTTGTACCACCTCTATCAGGAAGGCCTGCATTTTTCGGCGGCAATGCTGACCCTGGTGTTCGGCGTCTACGCCTTGAGCCTGCTGGCTGCCCTGCTGACCGTGGGTTCACTGTCGGACCACCTGGGGCGCAAGCCGGTGATTTTTGCCGCGCTGCTCCTCGATATGCTGGCGATGTTGCTGTTTATCAATGCCGACAGCGTTGGCTGGCTGATTGCCGCTCGCACTGTACAAGGCTTTGCCACCGGTATGGCCACCGCCGTATTGGGCGCCGCGCTGCTCGACACCGACCGCCAGCAAGGCCCGCTGATCAACAGCGTAGCGCCTTTGTTGGGCATGGCCTGTGGCGCTATGGGCTGCAGCCTGCTGGTGGAGTTCGCGCCAATGCCGACCACGTTGATTTACTGGACCCTGCTCGTGTTGATGATGCTGCAGGCACTCTACGTCTGGCGCCTGCCGGAAACGGTGAGCCGGATTCCAGGCGCACTGGCCTCACTGTGGCCCACCTTGCATGTGCCGCCCCAGGCGCGTCGTGCGCTGTGGATCTCGTTGCCGGTAGATGTGGCGGTGTGGGCCATGGGCGGTTTTTACCTGTCCCTGGCGCCCTCGCTGGTGCGGGCAGCGACTGGGTCCACCTCGAACCTGATCGGCGGCGGGCTGGTCGCGGTGTTGACGCTGAGCGGGGCGGTGATGATTTTCAGCCTGCGCAACCGCCCCGCAGACAAGGTCCTGAGGTTGGGCGCCGTGTTGTTGGCGGTGGGGGTTGCACTGATTCTTACGGCCGTCCATAGCGCCAGCCTACCGTTGTTCTTCATGGCCACGCTGATCGCTGGCGCAGGCTTTGGTTCGGGATTCCTCGGCGCACTGCGCAGCGTTTTACCGTTGGCCTTGCCCCATGAGCGGGCCGGCTTGATGTCGGCGTTCTATGTGCTGAGTTACCTGGCGTTTTGCGTGCCGTCGCTGTTGGCGGGCAACTTGACGCGCACCTTCGGCTTGATCGCCACCACCGACGGTTACGGCGTGGTGCTGATCGTATTGGCGCTCGGCGCGTTGGTGGCGTTGCTATTGCAGGATTTGGCGCGGAGCAGGGCGACGGCGGGCAATTGATTCGGTAATAATCCGCCACCCGTACGCCTTGGGATTCACACATGAAGATCATCCGCAGCAAGGACTTCACCGGCAGCCGCGCCTGGGAGGCGCTGGACATCGCCAACATGAACGGCATCACCACCCGGTTGCACTGGACCGACCAGCCGTACCGCTGGCACGTCAATGACGGGGAAGAAGTGTTCGTAGTGCTCGACGGCCAGGTGCAGATGCACTATCGCGAAAACGGCACCGAGCAGATCGTCTTGCTGCACGTCGGTGACATCTTCTACGCCAGCGTCGGCACCGAGCATGTGGCCCATCCACAGGGCCCGGCACGGATTCTGGTGATTGAATCCGAAGGCAGTGTTTGACTGTATATCTACAAAACAGATAACAGTTAGAGATATTACCCGTTATATAGATATTCGATTGGGTTCTACCATGGTCTCAACCTCATGCGAGGAAGAGGAATTCACCATGACTTGCCCCAATACCCTTCACAGCAGCTTGAAACCTTTCAGTCACCTGACCCGTCCCCGGGAAGTGATTCGACAGTTCACCCCCAACTGGTTTGCCGCCACCATGGGCACCGGAGTGCTGGCGTTGGCGCTGGCGCAATTGCCGGTCAGCGTGCCAGGGCTGCATGCCGTCGCCGAAGGGCTGTGGCTGTTTACCATCGGCCTGTTTGTGTTGTTCAGCGTGCTGTACGCGGCGCGCTGGGTAATGTTTTTCCACGAGGCACGGCGTATTTTCGGGCACTCCACGGTGTCGATGTTCTTCGGCACCATTCCCATGGGCCTGGCGACCATCATCAATGGCTTCCTGGTATTCGGCCTACCGCGCTGGGGCGATGGCGTGGTACAGCTGGCCGAGGTGCTGTGGTGGCTGGACGTGGCGATGGCCCTGGCCTGCGGGGTGTTGATCCCGTTCATGATGTTCACCCGCCAGGAACACAGCATCGACCAGATGACCGCCGTATGGCTGTTGCCGGTGGTGGCTGCTGAAGTCGCCGCTGCCAGTGGTGGCCTGCTGGCGCCGCACCTGGCCGATGCCCATTCGCAACTGGTGATGCTGGTGACCAGCTACGTGTTGTGGGCGTTTTCCCTGCCGGTGGCGTTCAGCATCCTGACCATCCTGATGCTGCGCATGGCCTTGCATAAACTGCCCCACGCCAATATGGCCGCGTCGAGCTGGCTGGCCCTCGGCCCCATCGGCACCGGCGCTTTGGGCATGCTGGTGTTGGGCGGTGATGCACCGGCCATCTTTGCGGCAAATGGCTTGCCCGGTGTTGGCGAGATGGCCAACGGCATTGGCCTGGTGGCTGGGATCACCCTGTGGGGATTCGGCTTGTGGTGGATGTTGATCGCGGTGCTGATCACCGTGCGTTACCTGCGGGCCGGCATTCCGTTCAACCTTGGCTGGTGGGGTTTTACCTTCCCGTTGGGCGTGTACTCGCTGGCCACGCTGAAACTGGCGAGCACCTTGCACCTGGGTTTCTTCAGTATCGTCGGCAGTGTGCTGGTGGCGGCGCTGGCGCTGATGTGGCTGATCGTTGCCAAGCGCACGGTGCAAGGTGCCTATAAAGGTGAGCTTTTTGTATCGCCGTGCATTGCAGGACTAGCGAATAAGTAAGCGGGATTAGGTAAAGTCGTGGCCTGGAAAAACCAATAACAGTCTTCAGGCCACGCAGGAACACGGACGATGAGCCACCCCTCGCAATTCACATTGCTGCGCAAACGGCGTTTCCTGCCGTTCTTCATTACCCAGTCTCTTGGGGCGTTCAACGACAATATCTTCAAGCAGTCGTTGATCCTGGCGATTCTCTACAAGCTGAGCATCGAGGGCGACCGCTCGATCTGGGTCAACCTCTGCGCCTTGCTGTTTATCCTGCCGTTCTTCCTGTTCTCGGCCCTGGCCGGGCAGTTTGGCGAGAAGTTCAACAAGGACGCGCTGATCCGGCTGATCAAGATCGGCGAGATCGTGATCATGTCGGTGGGCGCGGTGGGCTTCATGTTCAACCACCTGGAACTGATGCTGCTGGCGCTGTTTGCCATGGGCACCCACTCGGCCCTGTTCGGGCCGGTGAAGTACTCGATCATGCCCCAGGCGTTGCACGAAGATGAGCTGGTGGGCGGCAACGGCCTGGTGGAGATGGGCACGTTCCTCGCGATTCTGGCCGGCACTATCGGCGCCGGGATCATGATGTCTTCCACCCATTACGCGCCGGTAGTCTCCACCGCCATCGTCGGCATCGCGGTGCTGGGTTACCTGGCCAGCCGCAGCATTCCCCGCGCGGCGGCTTCCAGCCCCGAGATGCGCCTGAACTGGAACATCTTCAGCCAGTCCTGGGCCACCCTCAAGCTGGGCCTGGGGCAGACGCCGGCGGTGTCGCGCTCGATTGTCGGCAACTCGTGGTTCTGGTTTGTCGGCGCGATCTACCTGACGCAAATCCCGGCCTACGCCAAGGAATGGATGTACGGCGACGAAACCGTGGTCACGCTGATCCTCACGGTGTTCTCGGTGGGCATCGCCCTGGGTTCGATGCTGTGCGAGAAGCTCTCCGGGCGCAAAGTCGAGATCGGCCTGGTGCCGTTCGGCTCGTTCGGTTTGACCGTGTTCGGCCTGCTGCTGTGGTGGCATTCCGGCGGCTTCCCGCAGAACGTCCAGGCGAATGACTGGATCGCCGTGCTGAGCTACGGCCAGGCGTGGTGGGTGTTGTTCGATATCCTCGGCCTCGGCGTATTCGGCGGTTTCTATATCGTGCCGCTGTACGCACTGATCCAGTCGCGTACCGCCGAGAACGAGCGGGCGCGGGTGATCGCGGCCAACAACATCCTCAATGCGTTGTTCATGGTGGTCTCGGCGATTGTGTCGATCGTCTTGCTGAGCATGGCCAAGCTGACGATCCCCGAGTTGTTCCTGGTGGTGTCGCTGCTGAACATCGCAGTCAACACCTACATCTTCAAGATCGTGCCCGAATTCACCATGCGTTTCATGATCTGGCTGCTCGGCCACTCCATGTACCGGGTCGAGCATAAAAACCTTGAGCTGATCCCGGACGAGGGCGCGGCATTGCTGGTGTGCAATCACGTGTCGTTTGTCGACGCGCTGTTGATTGCCGGTTCGGTGCGTCGGCCGATTCGCTTTGTCATGTACTACAAGATCTACCGTCTGCCGGTGCTGAACTTCATCTTCCGTACCGCCGGAGCGATTCCGATTGCCGGACGGCATGAGGACATTCAGATCTACGAAAAGGCGTTCCAGCGGATTGCTCACTATCTGAAAGACGGTGAACTGGTGTGCATCTTTCCGGAAGGCAAGCTGACTTCCGATGGCGAGATGAACGAATTCCGAAGCGGCGTGACGCGGATTCTTGGAGAGACGCCGGTGCCGGTGATTCCGATGGCGTTGCAGGGGTTGTGGGGGAGTTTCTTCAGTCGTGACCCAAACAAGGGTTTCTTTCACCGGATCTGGTCGCGGGTGACCTTGGTGGCCGGTGCGCCGGTGACGGTGGAGGCGGCGACGCCTGAGGCGTTGCATGGGTTGGTGGGGGAATTGCGCGGGGGTGTCAGGTAGTTTTTGGTGTGTTTGAGGGCCTCTTCGCGAGCAAGCCCGCTCCCACACAAATGTGGGAGCGGGCTTGCCCGCGAAGGCGGTAGTGGCCTAAGCGCTGATCTTGAGCCCAATGAGCCCGCAGATAATCAACGCCACACTGGCCAGGCGAAACAACGCCATGGATTCCCCGAACAGGATAATCCCGGCAATCACCGTGCCCACCGCACCGACTCCGGTCCAGATGGCATAGGCGGTACCCAGTGGCAGTTCCTTCATGGCCAGCCCCAGTAGCCCGAGGCTGACGGCCATGGCGGCAATCGTCAGGGCCGTGGGCAGTGGCTTGCTGAAACCGTCGGTGTACTTCAGTCCGACGGCCCAGCCGACTTCAAACAGTCCGGCAAAAAACAGAATGATCCAGGACATGATGACCTCCCTTCCAAGGTGGGGTCGTCCCCGGATTAATCGCTTGATTGCGTCGCGAGGTCGTCCCCGCGAAGCCCGGTAGAGTGCCGAATATTGATCAGGTGATCAAGTTTCGGACTTGCTCGCCAACAGTTCGCGATCTTCCTTTTCGCTCATCCGCCGGAAGTACGTCGATAACAAAGCCCCGGAAATATTGTGCCAGACGCTGAACAGCGCACTCGGCACCGCAGCCAGCGGCGAAAAATGCGCACTCGCCAACGCGGCGCCCAGGCCGGAGTTCTGCATGCCCACTTCCAGCGACAGGGATTTGCGTTGCGCCAGCGGCAGGCCGAACACGCGGCCGGTGAAGTAGCCCAGCAGGAAACCAAAGGTGTTATGCAGGATCACCACCGCCATGATCAGCAGGCCCGACTCGGCAATCTTCGCCTGGCTGGCCGCCACCACGGCGGCCACGATCGCCACGATGCTGACCACCGACACCAGCGGCAATACCTCCACCGCGTGCCGTACCCGGGCGCCTAGCAACCGCTGCGCCACCACACCGAGCACGATCGGCAACAGCACCACTTGCAGGATCGACCAGAACAACTCCATGAACGACACCGGCAACCAGGCCGAGGCCAGCAGCCAGATCAGCGCGGGCGTCAGCAGCGGGGCGAGGAGGGTGGTGACGGCGGCGATGGCCACCGACAGGGCCAGGTCGCCCCGGGCCAGCCAGGTCATGACGTTGGAGGACGTGCCGCTCGGGCAACAGCCGACGAGGATCACGCCCACGGCAATTTCCGGTGGCAGGTGAAAGACCTGGCACAGCAGCCAGGCCACGCCGGGCATGATCACGAAATGCGCGACCACACCCAATGCCACGCGCCACGGGTGGCGCGCGACTTCAGCGAAATCTTCAAGTTTGAGGGTCAGCCCCATGCCGAACATCACCAGGCCCAACAGCGGCACGATGGCGCCTTTCAGGCCGATAAACCAGTCGGGTTGCAGGAACGCAACCACGGCAAAAATCAGCACCCAGTAGGCGAAGGTATTGCCGACAAAACGGCTCAAGGTGGCGAGTGCGCGCATGGGGTTGGTCCTTGTTATTCGATTTTGGAAGTGCAAATGCGATCAAATGTGGGAGCGGGCTTGCTCGCGAAGGCGTCCTGTCAGTTGATACCTTCTTGGCTGACACACCGCCTTCGCGAGCAAGCCCGCTCCCACAATTTGATCTTCACAAGGCTTTAGATGCCTTGTGGGGTCTCTTCGCCACCCAGTGCTTCCACCAACGCCGGCAGGAAGTCGCCAAACGTCAGCATCATCAGGGTAAAGCTGGCGTCCTGTTGGCCCAGTGCTTCGTCGCCGCCGTCCTGTTCCGCCTGATCCTGCAGCAGGTCTTCGAACTTCAGGCGCTTGACGGTCATTTTGTCGTCCAGCATGAAGGACAGCTTGTCCTGCCAGGCCAGGGACAATTGGGTCACGACTTTGCCGGTGGTCAGGTGCAGCTGGATCTCTTCGCCGGTCAGGTCCTGGCGTTTGCAGCGCACGATGCCGCCGTCTTCGTGGGTGTCGCGCAGTTCGCATTCGTCGAGGACGAAGAAGTCATCGGCCGGCTTCTGGGTGGTGACCCAGTCGGTCATGATCGCGGTTGGCGCGGTTTTCACGGTCAGCGGACGTACCGGCAGGGTGCCGATCACTTCACGCAGGGTGGACAGCAGGTCTTCGGCGCGTTTCGGGCTGGCGGAGTTCACCAGGATCAGGCCCTGTTTCGGCGCGATGGCGGCAAAGGTCGACGAGCGACGGATAAACGCACGCGGCAGGAAGGCCTGGATGATTTCATCCTTGATCTGGTCGCGTTCCTTTTTGTAGACCTTGCGCATTTGCTCGGCTTCGATCTCTTCGACCTTTTCCTTCACCGCATCACGCACCACGCTGCCCGGCAGGATACGTTCTTCCTTGCGCGCAGCGATCAGCAGGAAATCACCGCTGACGTGCACCAGTGGCGCGTCTTCGCCTTTACCGAAAGGGGCGACGAAACCGTAAGTGGTCAACTCCTGGCTTGCACAAGGGCGCGCCAGTTTGGTGGCCAGTGCAGTTTCCAACGCCTCGGCATCAACAGGCAGATCTTGGGTCAGGCGATAGATAAGCAGGTTTTTGAACCACATGGGGTGAGTCTCTCCTTATATACAAAGGGGGGCATTATTCTCCTCATGGCGTCATAGGCCAACCCTCGCTAAGCCATTGGAAGGCCTGAAAAAAATTATTTAAGAAAGTGCTTGCCAGACCATGGGTCGCTCCGTAGAATGCGCGCCACACCGAAAGTGAAGGGTGATTAGCTCAGCTGGGAGAGCGTCTGCCTTACAAGCAGAATGTCGGCGGTTCGATCCCGTCATCACCCACCATTCGCTTCCAGTGTTACGCGCAGCGGTAGTTCAGTCGGTTAGAATACCGGCCTGTCACGCCGGGGGTCGCGGGTTCGAGTCCCGTCCGCTGCGCCATATTCGGTCACCTGGAACGCTGAACGCCAGGTACCACAGGAAGCCCGCTCATTGAGCGGGCTTTTTGCTGTCTGGGGTTTGCTAAAACCGCCGGTCTAAAAAACGCCCCCGATCATGTGCAGTGATCGGGGGCGTTTTTTATTGGGTTTAGAAATCCCAGCGGGTGGTGACCATAAAGTTGCGCGGCTCACCATAAGCCGCGGAGTTATAGAAACCGATGTTGGTGTAGTAGGACTTGTCGAAGATGTTGTTGACGTTCAGCGTCGCCGACACGTTCTTGGTGATCTGGTAGCGGGTCATCAGGTCCACCAGCCAGTATGCCTCTTGGGAGAATTCTTCATAACCGCCATGGGGGTTGTTGTAGATGTCCTGCCAACCCACGCTTTGCCAGCGCACGCCACCGCCGACGGTCAGCTTGTCCAGGTCGCCTTTGAGCTTATAAGTGGTGTACAGCTTGACCTGGTCTTCAGGCTCGAACGTGGAAATCTTCAGGTCCTGGTCGTCACGCACCACCTTGTGGGTGTAGCCGGCCTGAATCTGCCAGCCCGGGCTCAACTCGCCGGACACTTCAAGCTCGTAGCCCTTGGTGACGGCCTTCGTGCCTTTGTAGGCATAGTTCTGCGGCGTAGGTTTCAGGTTGTTGTAGTCGTCGTCGGAAACGGCGCGGTTGTTTTCATGGATCTCGAAGTACGCCGCGCTGGCGTTCAGGCGTCCGTCGAAGAAATCAGCCTTCATGCCCAGCTCGTAGTTTTGGCCTTCGTCCGGCTCAAGCAACTGGTTTTGCCGGTCGCGGTTGTAGTTCTCCTGGGGCATGAAGATATCGGTGTAGCTGGCGTAGACCGAGTAGGTGTCATTCAGGTCGTACACCACGCCGACATACGGTACGAAGCGTCCGGTCTCGCGGTAGGACGGGTTATTGCCGGTCAGGTGGTAATTGACCACGCGGCCACCGAGCAGCAGCTTCAGGTCATCGGCCAGGTTCAGGCGCGTGGTCATATAGGCGCCGGTCTGGCGAATGGTGTCGTCGATATATTGCTGCGGCGCGCCCCAATCGGGTTGTGTGGCGTGGCCGTGCCAGTTATTGAAGTCCACCATGTTGGGGGTGAGGTTCCAGTAACCCTTGCCGTTCCAGTCCGAAATGCCGATGGAGCCGCCCACCACCAGCTCATGCTCGCGGCCGCCCAAGCTGAACGGGCCGCTGGCATACAGGTCGGCGGAGTCGCTGACAGTCTCCCCGGTGTATTTGCCCGAAGTGATATGTGCGGTGCCATCTGCCCGTGGCTCATCGCCCTGGATCGAGCCCATCAGTGCATGGTAGCCGTTGATCTTGTGATCCAGTTGCAACTTGGTGACCCAGCCATTACCCAAGTCATGCTCGAGCATGGCGAAGGCGGTGCGGGTGTATTGCTCCCAACTGCTCCAATTGGCCGCGTTGTTAAACGAGCGCTTTACGCTATTGCGATCGCCATTGGCGTTGATCAGCGGGAAGCTGCCGGACCAGCTTGAGGCGGTGGGCAGGCTGTCCTGATAATCGCCGCCCACGGTCAGCATCGTGTCTGGGGACAGGTCGAATTCCATGATGCCGTAGTACACCGGGCTTTTGCGCGAGTAACGGTCCATGAACGAGCGCTTGTCCTGATACGCCGCGACGGCCCGGCCACGCACGTTGCCGCTTTCGGTCATCGGGCCGCTGACGTCCAGTTCGCTGCGATAGTTGTCCCAGGAGCCCGCGCCGAGGCTGGCATGGCCCTGGAAGTCAGCCGTGGGTTTCTTGCGCACCAGATTGATCGTGGCGCCCAGCGAGCCGGCACCGGTGAGCAGACCCGTGGCGCCTTTAAGCACTTCGACCCGATCATAGATCGCCATGTCGCTCAGGGTATTACCCGCTGAATAGGCGACGTTGCGCGCGGTGGAAGGAATGCCATCGTACTGGAAGTTGTTGATGGAGAAACCGCGGGCGTAGTAGTTGGTGCGGTCGGTGTCGAAGGCCGAAACGGTGATGCCCGGGGTGTGGCGCATCACGTCGTCGACGTTATTCAGACCGAAGTCATCCATGTGTTTGCGGGTGACGACGGTCACCGATTGCGGGGTTTCCTTGGGAGTCAGCACCAGCCGCGTCGCCGTCGCGATGCTGCCTGGGGTGTAGGAATCAGTGCCTTCGGTGACGTTGCCCAACTGGTTGGCGCTTACCTGCGTCGGGCCCAGTTCCATGGCGTCGGTAGCCGCGGGGTTAGCTTCCAGCGCGTACACCTGATCACTTTTGATCACGCGGTAGCCGCTGCCCTGTAACAGCCTGTCGAACCCTGCGTCCACGCTATAAGTGCCTTTCAACCCCGGCCCATTCAGCCCCTGCAGGTTCTGGGACTGGAACACAATGGCCACGCCCGCTTGCTGGGCGAACTGGTTGAGTGTGGCGCCCAGCGGCCCTGCAGGTATGTCGTAGGCTTGGGCCGCAACGTTTACCGTGTCGGCCTGGGCCAAGTGGGTATTGAGCAGCGTCGTCGCGAGCAGTGTGAGGGTCAGCGGCGCGCTGCTCAGCAGGCGTCTGCGAGGCTTGGAAGGGAAGGGCATGGTGAGGGCAGTCCTTTAGTCATCGATATACCTTCCTTGACGGGCAACCCGAAAAAAAGCGGAAGCAATGCGAATAATTATTTTTTGCTCTCGGTATCCGGGCTGACAATTATCAGCCATGGGGTAAAGGTTTTCAGCTTGATCGGCAGGGTTTGAGCCAGCATCTGCAAGGTGCGGTCGGTGTCACCCAGGGGAAGTACCGCCGAGACCTTGAGATTTGCCAGTGCGGCTCGATCAAACTGCAAGTGGCCCGAGCGGTGGCGGGCGATCTCATCCAGCACTTCCGGCAACGGCCGGTTGTCCACCACCAGTTGATGGCGGCGCCAGGCCCCATTGATGCTCGCCGTATCGATGCTGCCGGAGAGGCGCACGGCATCCTTGCTGAGCCGCGCCTGCGAGCCTGCGTCCACTTCCAGCGTCTGCTGGCCATTCGCGCTTTGGGCGGCAACGCGGGATTCGAGCATGCTCAGTACGGTGACATCACCTTCGCGCCTGACCACAAACCGCGTACCCAGCGCACGCAGGGAGCCCTGGGCCGTCTGCACCACAAACGGACGGTCGCCGTCGTGGGCCACTTCCACCAGGATCTCGCCTTGCAGCAGTTCAATGCGCCGCTGCCGGCTGTCGAAATACAGGTTCGCCGCACTGATGCCGTTCAAGGTCAGCGTGGAGCCGTCTGCCAGGCGCAGGGTTTTCCATTCGCCGGGGCCGTTGTGCACATCGGCCATCCACTGTTGCGGGTAAGGGCTGTAGAGCAGCGCCGCGGCGGGAAGGGCCAGGCTGCAGGCCAATACCAACGCGCGGACGTAATTTTTGCGGGCTTTCCCCTGCCGAGGAAAGGCCGCGCTCAAGGCCGCCCGGGCCGGTGCTTTTCGCCCACGCAGGGCCTGCACTCGCGCAATCACGTCTTCCATGCGCGCCGCTGAAGCCGCGTGTTGCGGGCTTTGCTGCTTCCAGCGCTCGAACGCCTGCCGCTGGGCCTCGGTCAATTCGCCTTCGTGCAGACGAATCATCCATTCGGCGGCTTGTTCGTCGATCTGTTGGCGGGAGGCGGGCATGTGCGGTTCAGATATCCACGCTGTGGCTGCAATGCAGCAGGGCCTGGATCAAATACTTGCGTACCGTACGTTCCGACAATTTCAGGTGGCGGGCGATTTGCTGCTGGGTCAGGTCTTCGAGGTAATACAGCACAAACGCCTGACGCACATTGTCGTGCATGCCTTCAAGAATGAAGGCGATGTGCTCAAGGGCTTCCAGGGTGGTGTGGATCTGTTCCGGCGACTGAAAACCCTCCAGGGTTTCCACCGTCAGCATCAGTTCCTGAAGGTAGGCGTGCTCAATCTGCTTGCGCCGGGCCTGGTCGATGATCAGCCGCCTGGCGGTGGTGCTTAAATAGGCGCGGGGCTCGCGGATGCCGGTCACCGACTCCCGTGCGTGCAGAATCCGTGCAAAGGTGTCCTGCGCCACGTCGGCGGCGTTGTGGGTACAACCCAGTTTTCGGCGCAACCAAGTGAACAGCCAGCCGTGATGCTCGCTGTACAGCTCGGTAATCTCCCGTTGGAACGGCGGTTCACCCACAGGCATAAGGCGCGGCTCAGGTGTTATTGAGAATAATTGTTAATTGTGGGGCCAAGGCTTGTGCAAACGCAATAGACTCGCGTTTGCGCGCAAAACGCCGGTTTTGCGGGGTTCGCAGGGTCGAAGGCAAAATATTTTAAATAAATTGCATTTAAATCATGACATTACGAAAAATTGCTATAGAATGCGCCCCACACCGAAAGTGAAGGGTGATTAGCTCAGCTGGGAGAGCGTCTGCCTTACAAGCAGAATGTCGGCGGTTCGATCCCGTCATCACCCACCATTCGCTTCCAGTGTTACGCGCAGCGGTAGTTCAGTCGGTTAGAATACCGGCCTGTCACGCCGGGGGTCGCGGGTTCGAGTCCCGTCCGCTGCGCCATATTCGGTCACCTGGAACGCTGAACGCCAGGTACCACGGAAAGCCCGCTCATTGAGCGGGCTTTTGGCTGTCTGGGGTTTGGGTTTAGAAAAACTCGTCCAGCAAGCAGTAGAACGCGATGCGCTGCTCATCGGGTTCGACGCCGTACTGCTCGAAGAACGGCGCCACCCAGGCCGCTCCGAGATTGCGCTCGATGCTACGGGTGGCCAGTGCAAGGTCCTGATAACGGTCACTGATGCCCAGGCGGCCGCAATCGATGAAACCACTGAAGTGATCGCCCTCAGCCATGAAGTTTGGCAGGCAGGCATCGCCGTGGGTCACCACCAGGTCATGGGCGGCGGGGCGCGTCGACAGCAGTTCGGCGAATACATCCGTGGCGGTTCGGCCCAGGCGTTCATCGTCGAAGTCGGTCTCGTCAACCAGCCCTGCGTTCACGCGATTACCGGCGGCCGCAATACGGTGTTCCAGTGAGTGGTCGAACGGGCACTGTGCAATCGACACCTGGTGCAGGCTGCGCAGTGCGCTCGCCACCAGGCGGATGACCTGCGGCGCAGATAGGTCGCTGGCGCTGGCCAGATCCTGCCCCGGGACGGCGCTCATCAGCAGCCAGTGGCGATGGTTTTCCGTGAGCACATCCAGCACGGCAGGCCCAGGCAAGTTCGATTGCTGGAGCCAGCGCAGCCGCTTGATCTCGTCGGGCAATTCGGCGAGTGGGCCGATGGGCTCGGATTTCAGGAACAGGTCCTCACCGTTGCCGCAGCGCAGGCGGAAGACGTCGGCTCCCGACTCGCCGATGGTCTGTGGCTCGATGAGTGCGTTGGGGAATTGGTCACGCCATTTTTTTGGAATAGTCATGCGCGCATTCTTCCATTTTCTTCATATTGCTTCCATCCACCGCATCCTGGCGCCGTAAAAACACCAAGACCACCAAGGCCGTTACCAGCGTGAAACCGGCCAGTAGTTGGAGCAATGTGTTGAACCCGGCCGTGTAGGCCGCGCGCAATTGCGCCAGCGGAATCGTCGTGCCGGCCTGCAGGACATCGCCCATCACCAGCGCTTGGGCAATCACCGAAACATCCGCCGCTGCGCTCCCGCGCAAGTGGTGCGCAACCAATGCGCCCAATACCGCCATCGTGATCGCCAGCGCCACGCCTTCGCTGGCCACGCGGGTGGTATTGAAAATCCCCGCCGCCATTCCCGCGCGCTCTTTGGGTACCACGCTGATCGCCAAGCCATCCATCAAGCCCCACGGCAGCCCGGTGCCGATCCCGATGACCAGCATCGCAGCGACAGTCTGCCCAGGCTGGTCGGCCAGGCTTAATCCCCACAGGCCCGCCGCTGCGATCAGCAAGCCAATGGCACACAACACACCTGCCGACAGCCAGCGCGTCAGCGATGCGGCGATCATCGGCACCACCAGCATCGGTGCCGACAACGCGAGCATCATCAAACCCGCGTCCAGCGCGCTTGCGCCTTCCACGCCGATAAACCGCAGGGGCAGCAACACGATCAACACGATGTAGCAGTAACAGGTGCCGATCGGCAGGAGCTGCACGCCAATAAAGCGCGGGAAGCGAAACAGCCGCAGCTCCAGCATCGGTTGGCTTGAGTGATTTTCGACGAGGATAAACACCAGCAAAAACACTGCCGCCGCTATCAGCAGAGATTCAACCATCAGCGATGACCAGCCGTGCTCCGGGGCGAGGATCACCGCCGTGGTCAGGGCCACCAGCATCGCGGAAAACGTCAGTACGCCTGATGTGTCCAGCCGCAGCGCTTGCGGGTCGCGGCTTTCGCGCATTTTGGGCGCGGCAAACAGCAGCGAAATACCGGCCAATAGCGCGTTGCCGAGAAAAATCGAGCGCCAGCCCCAGTGTTCGATCAGCACCCCCGACAGCAATGGCCCAAACGCCAAGCCTGCACCAAACGTAGTGCCCAGCAAACTGAAGGCACGGGTACGGGCATGGCCGTCAAACTCCTGGGCCAGCGCCGCACAGCCACTGGCCAGTGCCGTGGCTGCCGCGACGCCCTGCACACCACGCAACACATCCAGCCAGAAAATTCCCGGTGCCACTGCCAGCAGCAAGGAGACCACGGTAAACAGCGCCATGCCCCACAAAAAAAGACGCTTTCTCCCATACAGGTCGGCGAGGGTGCCGGCGGCCATCAACAGGCTGCCGAAACTCAGCATGAACGCGTTGGTGATCCACGCCAGTTGGCTGGGCTGGGCGGCAAATGCCTGGCCGATAAAAGGCGTGGCGACGGCGCCACCGGTAAAGCTCATGGGCAATACCAGGGCAGCCAGGCAAATCGCGGCCAGGATGGAATATCGGCCATGGGCGGGCGCAGATTCGGTTGTCGTGTTCATAGGGGCATTCCCGCGAGTCTGAAAATTAAAAGACTCTAATCAGGATGCAATCACAGATAAACGGGCTTACATTCCGTTCATAACGGACTTGATGGATGCAATGACGTGACCGATAACCTGAGCGGCGTGATCGCCTTCGTCAAAACGGCAGAGGCCCTGAGCTTCACCGGTGCGGCCCGGGCAATGGGGATTTCCGCGTCGGCGGTGGGCAAGAATGTCGCCAAGCTTGAGGCGTCACTGAATGTTCGGCTGTTGCACCGCAGCACGCGCAAGGTCAGCCTCACCGCCGAAGGCCTGCTGTTCTACGAACGGTGTCGGAAAATTCTCGATGATTTGCAAGACGCCCGCGCCATGCTTTCCCATGCGATGCAGGCGCCTCGGGGCAAGCTGCGGGTCAGCCTGCCCACCATCGGCTATCGCTTCCTCTTTCCCCACATGATGGCGTTCCGCAAAGCCTACCCGGAGATCGAGCTGGAGCTGGACTTCAACGACCACCTGGTGGACGTGATCGAAGAGGGCTTCGACGTGGTCATCCGCAGCGGCGGCCTGGCGGACTCGACCCTGATGGCCCGCAAACTGGGACCGTTCAGGTTTGTGCTGTGTGCATCACCCGAGTACCTGCGGGCCAACGGTCGGCCAGAGTCCCTGAGCGATTTGGAGCATCACCCGTGTTTGCGTTACCGCTTCGCCACCACCGGAAAAATCTTGGACTGGACCTTATCCGCCAACCCGGCCATTACCCAGTTGCGCCTGCCCACCGCCCTGACCTTGAACAACATGGAAGCCATGCTCCGGGCCGCGATGGACGGCCATGGCATTGCCTACGTGCCGGACTTCCTGGCGCGCGAAGCACTCGCCCAAGGCCAGCTGGAAACCGTGCTCGACGGCCATTCCGACGACCAGGGGCAGTTCTGGGCGCTGTGGCCGTCCAGCCGGCATCTCTCGCCGAAGATCCGCGTGTTTGTCGACTTCGCTGCCGCGCACCTGTTCACAAGCCCACCAGTCGGTAGCCCACCTGCAACTCGGTAATGAAGTACTGCGGCTGGGCTGGGTCGGCCTCCAGCTTCTGCCGCAGATGCGCCATATGCACCCGCAGATAGTGGGCGCGGTCCACGTAATCCAGGCCCCACACTTCGAGCAATAACTGCCGATGGGTGAGCACCCGACTCTGCCCGCGAATCATCGCGCACAGCAGGCGGTATTCGATGGGCGTCAGGTGCACCGGCAGGCCTTGGCGCCACACTTCATGGGTCGCCAGGTCCACTTCGATATCACCAAACGCCACCTTGCTGGTGGCCGCCACGGTGCCGGTTTGCCCGTGCCGACGCAGTTGCGCACGGATGCGCGCGAGCAACTCGGGCACGCCGAAGGGCTTGGTCAGGTAGTCATCGGCGCCGGCGTCCAGTGCGGCGACTTTTTCCTCTTCGCGATCCCGCGCCGACAACACCAGGATCGGTACCGCCAGCCAACCCCGCAGCTCGCTGATCAACTGTTTGCCGTCGCCGTCCGGCAGGCCGAGGTCGACGATTACCAGGTCTGGCTGGCGGCTGGAGGCGTGGATCAACGCTCGCTTGACGCTGTCGGCCTCGAACACCTGGAAGCCCTCATCCTGCAGGGCAATGCCGACAAAACGGCGGATATTGGCCTCGTCTTCAACAATCAGAATGCGTGCAGTGCTCATAGGGCGTCCATTGGGGGCGGGGTGCCCGCCGGTAAAGTGATGACGAAATGCATGCCGCACTCGCGGCCGGGTTTGGCTTCGATGCGCCCGCCGTGGGCTTCGACGATGCGTTTGGCCAGGGCCAGCCCCAGGCCGATCCCGGCGACCGAGGATTCCTGCTGGCCACGGGCAAACGGTTCGAACAGATTGGCCGGCGCGCTGCCCGTGCCGGTGTCGCTGACTTCCAGCAGGATGCTGTCCGAAACGGCGCGGGCGGCCACGGTAATGACCGTGCCCGGCGGGGTGTACTTGGCGGCGTTATCCAGCAGGTTGACCAACACCCGTTCGATCAACAGCGCGTCGACTTCCACCAGCGGCAATTGCGGATCCAGCGTCGTGTGCAGCACATGCCGGGCCAGTGGTTCACGCAACTGGCGCAGGGCGCTGCCGACGATCTCTTCCAGCAAATGCCATTGCCGGTTGAGCCGCACGCCGCGCTCTTGCATGCGGGCCATGTCCAGCAGGTTTTCGATCAGGCGTTGCATTGAGGTCGCCTGCTCATGAATACCGTGCAGCAACTCGGTCAGCGGGCCCGGCGGTGCATGGGGCAGGGCGGTGTCGGCGGCGCCGATCAGTGTGGTCAGGGGCGTGCGCAAGTCGTGGGAAATCGCCGCGAGCAAGGTGTTGCGCATCTTCTCGCCTTCCATCTGCACCAACGTGCTTTGCGCCACTTCGACAAAGTGCACGCGCTCCAGGGCAATCGCCAGTTGGCTCATGCAAGCTTCCAGCAGGCGGCGTTCTTCGGGCTCGTTGAGGCGTTCGCTTTGCGCCAGTTCCAGCACCAGCACGCCGCGCACGCGCATCGGCGCCTTGAGCGGCAGGTAGCACCCCTTGGCGGCGGATAAGGTGTCGGTGCCCTGGCCGGCGGATTGGCCGTGGTCGTAGGTCCATTGGGCGATGCTGTCGTCGATCGGCAACCCGCCCGCCCCCACGCTGTGCACACCATCGGCGGCGTCCGGCAAGGCCAGGCCGACCCGTGCTTCGAACACGCCGCTGAAGGTGCGCAGCGCCACTTCGCTGATTTGCTCCACGGTCAACGCCGCCGACAGGTCCCGGGCCAGGCGTGCCAGTGAGGTTGCGCGGCGTTCTCGAGCGGCGGCGGTGCGCGCTTCGTGGCGCAGGCGCGCGGTGAGTTGCCCGGTGATCAGGGCGATGCCGAGCATCAGCGCGAAGGTGAAGAAATACTGGGTGTCGTTGACGGTAAATGAGTAACGCGGCTGGACGAAAAAGAAGTCGAAACACAGCACCGCCAGCATCGCCGCCCACACGCCGGGGCCGCGTCCAAAACGCAGGGCCACCAGCACCACCGTGAGCAGGAACAGCATCACCACGTTGGCCAACTCGAACACTTGCAGCAGCAGCGAGGCGATGGCGCTGGCGGTGAAACAGGCGAGGGTGGCCCAGAGGTAGGCCAGGGTTCTGCCGGGCGCTGGCGTGGGTTTTTCAATGGCAGGAACAGTGCCCGGCAACACGCCGTGGGCAATCACGATCTGGTCGATCTGCGGATGGTGCCGGCTGATCCGGTCGCCCACCGACTGGTGCCAGAACCGCCATGCCCGGCGCGGATGATGGCCGAGCACAAGGCGATTGGCGTTGTGTTCCCGGGCGCAGGCGGCCAGCGCTTCGGCGACGTCCATGCCCGGCAATGTTGCGGTGTCGGCGCCAAACTCGCTGGCCAGGGCCAGGGTTTTCATCGCCGTGAGGTAACGCTTGGCGCCGCGCCCCTGGGCGGAGGCGACGTGCACCACGATCCAGTCCGCCTCAAGCTTTTGCGCCAGGCGTGCGGCTTCACGCACCAGGCGCTCATCACCGGCGTCACCGGCCACGCCTACCAGCAACCGCTCGCGGGCGGGCCAGAGGGTCTTGATCGATTGTTCGCGACGGTACACGCGCATCTGCGTGTCGACCCGGTCGGCGGTGCGGCGCAGGGCCAGTTCCCGCAGGGCCAACAGGTTGCCCTTGCGGAAAAAATGCCGCGATGCGCGCTCGGCTTGGGGGCCCAGGTACACCTTGCCGTCCTTCAAGCGTTGCAGCAGATCATCCGGCGGCAGGTCCACGACGACCACTTCGTGGGCGTTGTCGAACACATGGTCCGGTACGGTTTCCCGTACGCGAATGCCGATGATCCCGCTGACCAGATCGTTAAGGCTTTCCAGGTGCTGGACGTTGAGGGTGGTCCACACATCGATGCCGGCGCTGAGCAGTTCTTCCACGTCTTGCCAGCGTTTCGGGTGGCGTGAGCCGGGCACATTGCTGTGGGCCAGTTCATCCACCAGCACCACGGCGGGATGGCGTTGCAGGGCGGCGTCGAGGTCGAATTCGGTGAGGGCAAAGTCGCGGTGCACACGGTGGGCCCGGGGCAGTTGTTCGAGGCCGTTGAGCAGCTCGGCGGTTTCCTGGCGGCCGTGGGTTTCCACCACGCCGGCGAGTACGTCGCGGCCCAGGCTGACTTCCCGTTGCGCCGCATCGAGCATGGCGCAGGTCTTGCCCACGCCGGCGTTGGAGCCGAAGTAGATACGCAATTTGCCGCGCAAGGCGGCCTGTTCTTCCTGCTGGACCCGGGCGAGGAGGGCGTCGGGGTCGGGGCGTTCTTCGTTTAATGCGGGCATGTCATTCCTCAAGTGGACTGTAGGAGCGAGCTTGCTCGCGAAAAACCGGAGAGCGCCGTTGGGTGTCAGGTTTCCCGCGTTATCGTTGACGCCCTTCGCGAGCAAGCTCGCTCCTACAGTGGATCGGGTGCTACACGAGACCTAACCCGGTCAGCACCATGTCAATCAGCTTGATCCCGGCAAACGGCACCAGCACCCCGCCCAGGCCATAGATCAGCAGGTTGCGATTGAGCAACGCCGCCGCGCCAATCGCCCGGTACGTCACGCCGCGCAGGGCCAGAGGAATCAGCGCCACGATGATCAACGCGTTGAAAATCACCGCGCTGAGAATCGCCGAGTTGGGGCTGGTCAGGTGCATCACGTTCAGCGCGCCGAGCTGCGGATAGGTCGCGACAAACGCCGCCGGGATGATCGCGAAGTACTTCGCTACGTCATTCGCCACGCTGAAGGTGGTCAGTGCGCCACGGGTCATCAGCATCTGCTTGCCCACCTCGACCACTTCGATCAGCTTGGTCGGGTTGCTGTCGAGGTCGACCATGTTGCCGGCTTCTTTCGCCGCCTGGGTGCCGCTGTTCATCGCCACTGCCACGTCGGCCTGGGCCAGTGCCGGGGCGTCGTTGGTGCCGTCGCCGGTCATGGCCACGAGCTTGCCCTGGGCCTGGTAGTCGCGGATCAGTTGCAGCTTGTCTTCCGGGCGCGCCTCGGCGAGGAAGTCATCCACGCCGGCTTCCACCGCAATCGCGGCGGCGGTCAGGCGGTTGTCGCCGGTGATCATCACGGTCTTGATGCCCATGCGCCGCAGTTCGGCGAAGCGCTCCTTGATGCCGCCCTTGACCACGTCCTTTAGCTCTACCACGCCGAGTGCTTTTGAACCGTCGGACACCACCAGCGGGGTGCTGCCGCGTCGCGACACTTCGTCGACCTTGGCCTGCAACGCTGCCGGAAAACTCCCGCCCAACGCTTCGATATGACTGCGGATGGCATCCGCGGCGCCCTTGCGAATACCACGGCCTTCGGGCAGGTCGACGCCGCTCATGCGAGTCTGCGCGGTGAAGTGCACAAAGCTTGCGCCGAGGGCATTGATGTCCCGCGCACGGATGTCGAACTTCTGCTTGGCCAGCACCACAATGCTGCGGCCTTCCGGGGTTTCATCGGCCAGGGACGCCAGTTGTGCAGCGTCGGCCAGGTCGGCTTCCTTGATGCCCGGCGCCGGCAGAAAACTGCTGGCCTGGCGATTGCCCAGGGTGATGGTGCCGGTCTTGTCCAGCAGCAATACATCGATGTCGCCCGCCGCCTCTACCGCACGGCCAGAGGTGGCGATCACATTGGCCGACATCATGCGGCTCATACCTGCCACGCCGATGGCCGAGAGCAGGCCGCCGATAGTGGTGGGGATCAGGCACACCAGCAACGCCACCAATACCGTGGCGCTGATCACACTGCCGCTGCCGCTCATGGCCACGGCGAAGATCGAGTATGGGCTCAGCGTCGCGATCACCAGCAGGAACAACAATGTCAGGCCCACCAGCAAAATCGTCAGCGCGACTTCGTTGGGCGTTTTCTGACGCTTGGCGGATTCGACCATCGAGATCATGCGGTCGAGGAACGACTCACCCGGGTTGACGCTGATGCGCACCACCAGCCAGTCCGACAACACCCGCGTGCCGCCGGTGACCGAGGAAAAGTCGCCGCCGGCTTCGCGGATCACCGGTGCTGATTCGCCGGTGATTGCGCTTTCATCCACCGAGGCCACGCCTTCGATCACTACGCCATCGAGCGGCACCAGGTCGCCGGCTTCGATCAGCACCACCTGGTCCTTGCGCAACAGCGTCGCTTCGGTCGGCAGCCACGCCGCGCCGTGCTTGGGTTGCTGCAGCAGTTTGGCCAGGGTCTGGCGTTTCATCCCCCGCAGGCTGGCGGCCTGGGCGCGGCTGCGACCCTCGGCGAGGGCCTCGGCGAAGTTGGCGAACAGCACGGTGAACCACAGCCACAAGCTGATGCTCAGGATAAACCCGCTGGGGGCTTCACCCTGGCCGCTGAGGGACTGGAACCACAGCAGCGTGGTGAGGAGGCTGCCCAGGTACACCACGAACATCACCGGGTTTTTCCACTGCGCCTGGGGCAGCAGTTTCTTGAACGCATCCCCGCAAGCGGTGAGCACGATGGCGCGATCAAACAGAGGTAAACGAGCATTCTTGATCATGGGGGAATCTCTTACTCACTGGCCGCAATGGGGGGCTGGCGCGAAGGCAGGCGGGCGTCCAGCGCAAGGTTGAGTTGCAGCACATTGACTCGTGGTTCGCCGAGCAAACCGAGGGTGCGGGCGGCGGTGTTTTCATTCACCAGTTGCAGCAGTTCGGCTTCGGGGATCTGCCGCAGGCGGGCGACCCGGGCCAGTTGGATGCGCGCGTTGGCCACGGAGATATGCGGGTCCAGGCCAGAGGCGGAAGCGGTGACCGCATCCACCGGCACCTGGGCGTCGGCGGTGAGGCCGTTGTCCTGACGGTAGGCTTTAACTCGGGCTGCGACCTGGTCTACCAGTTTCTGGCTGGTAGGGCCCAGGTTGCTGGCGCCGCTGGAGCCGGCGTTGTAAGGCTGCGACACGCTTTTGCTCGGGTCTTGCGGGTCTGCGCCGAGGGTCATGCTCGGGCGGCCGTGGAAGTAGCCGGGCTTGGTGAAGTCCTGGCCGATCAACGCCGAGCCGATCACCAGGCCGTCGCGTTCAATCAGCGAACCCTGGGCCTGGAACGGGAACAGCAACTGCGCGGCAAAGGTGGTGAAGATAGGGTAGGCGAGGCCGGTCAGCGCCATGAAAAACACCGCCGAAACCAGCACCGGGCGCAACAGCCCTTTGAATATCGATTGAGTCGTCATCAACGTGTCCTTAGTTGTACGTCTGGCCGGACAGCAACTGCAGTTGCTCCACCAGCGGGCCGAGCGCGAGCGCCGGCAGGAAAGTCAGTCCGCCGACTACCAGCACCACAAACACCACCAGCACCATGAACAGCGGGGTTGCGGTGGGAATGGTCCCGGCACCGGCAGGCACGGTCTTTTTCATCGCCAGGGAACCGGCCACGGCGAGCATCGGCAGCATGGTGAAGAAGCGCCCGACCAGCATCGCGAGGCCAATGGTGGTGTTGAAAAACGGCGTGTTGGCGTTCAGCCCGGCGAACGCCGAACCGTTGTTGGCGGTGCCCGAGGTGTAGGCGTAGAGCACCTCGCTGAAACCGTGGGGGCCGAGGTTATTCAGGCTGGCCATGGTGTCGGGCCACAGGGCGGCGAGGGCGGTGAAACCGAGGATGCTGATGGGGTGCGCGAGCACCGAGAGCATCACCAGTTTCATCTCCCGGGCCTCGATCTTCTTGCCGAGGAATTCCGGGCTGCGGCCGATCATCATGCCCACCAGAAACACCGTCAGCAGCGCGTACTGGATCAGGTTGATAAAGCCCACACCGTCGCCGCCGAACACGCAGTTGAGCATCATCTGCGCCAGGGGCACGAAGCCGCCCATGGGGGTCAATGAGTCGTGCATCGCGTTGACCGAACCGGTGGTGGCCGCGGTGGTGGTGGCGATAAACAGACTGCTGTCGGCGATGCCGAAACGCAGCTCCTTGCCTTCCATATTGCCGCCGCTTTGCTCGATGGAGAGCGTCTGGTTGGCACCGGCCTGGGTCAGCAGCGGGTTGCCGTTTTGCTCGGCGCCATACACCAGTGCGAGGAAACCGATGAACATCACCAGGAAGGTGCCGAAAAACACCCACCCCTGACGGCGTTGCAGCAGCATGCTGCCGAAGGTGTAAGTCAGTGCTGAAGGGATCAGCAACATACTGAGGATGTGCAGGGTGTTGGTCAGCGGCGTCGGGTTTTCGAACGGGTGCGCGGCGTTCATGCTGAAGAAACCGCCGCCGTTGGTGCCGATATGCTTGATCGATTCAAAGCTCGCCACGGCGCCGACAATCAGTTGTTGCTGCGCGCCTTCAAGCGTTGTGGCCAAGGCTTGGGAGGAAAAGGTCTGCGGCATGCCTTGCCACACATATACCAGGGCCATGCCCACGCACAGCGGCAGCATCACGCGGTACAGGGTGCGAGTGAAGTCGACCCAGAAGTTGCCGATATCCGCCGAGCTTGAGCGGCTCAAGCCACGGATAAAACCCGCAGCGGCGACCACGCCCGAGGTGGCGCCGACAAACATCAGGAACGTAATCACCGCCATCTGGCTGAAGTTCGACAGGCTGGTTTCGCCCGAGTACGCCTGCCAGTTGGTGTTGGTGATAAAGGACGCGGCGGTGTTGAACGCCAGGTCCGGGGTTTGCGCGGCCAGCCCGAGTGGGTTGATCGGCATGACGGCTTGCAGCCGCAGGATGATATAGCCGAGCAGCATCATCGCCGCGTTCGACAACAGCAGGGCCGAACCGTAGCGGGCCCAGCCCATGGTTTCCAGCGGGTCGATGCCCAGCAGGCGATAGGTATAACGTTCCGGCAGGGCGTGGCGGGTTCCGGTAAACACCCGGGTCAGCCACTTGCCCATCAGCACGGCGAGCCCGGTCATCAACCCCAGGACCAGCGCAAATTCCAGCAAAGTGCTTAGCATGTCGAGGCTCCGTTCAAATCTTGCCCATGGCGACAATGGCCATGGCTGTCGTGGCGAAAAACACCAGGGAGAGGCCTACAAAAATCACGTCGTACATGGCGGGCTCCCTAGAACTTTTCGGCGCGAATGAGGGCATAGCCCAGATAAGCGAACAGCCCGACGGCGCATAAGCCGCTGGCGATATAGATGAACTTGAGTGTGAGCACGGTGGAACTCCCCTGATTAATAAGCCGCGATTGCGGACGCGGGGAGGTTAAGAGGTTGGGTATCAAGTTCGGGCACTGATTGCGGGTTTGGGTATTGAGACGGTGTATAGATAGTTTTGTGGTGGACGAACGAAAACAAGGGATAGCCCGGGGGCGGGGTATCCCTTGAAAGTCTGGGGTTCTGCTGCTTTTGATGATCAGCTTATTTGGCTTTCTTTTTCTTTGATTCGCGGGTGGCGAGTTGTTCGAAGCAGAAGGCGGCGGCGCCGAACAGGGCGATCATTGAGAGGACGATCATGCCTAAAGTTGAACTTTCCACGATGACTTCCTACGGGAGTGATTGGTGTGGAGTTCACAGTAGTGGAGGGGGGATTAGTTGCTCAATAGAGACGACATAAACGTTATGGCTGGGGTTGAATCTATACGGAATCTTTACGTGGCTGTTGTGTGTATATCCGTTTTTTAGGTAACGGCCACTTAGGGTTCCGCTCTTACAGCGGGTCACTTTTGAAAAGCGCAAAAGTAACCAAAACGCTCTGCCCCGCCTGTCGGCACCTCGCTTAGGCTCGGTGTTCCCTCACTCCGGCATTACTCCGCGGGCCGCCGCGACGGGCCATCCATGGCCCGGCGCGGCTAAACCGGCGTCCTGCCGGTTTACCCGCTCCGCAATACCTGCGTTCGTCCTCGGGATGAATGGGGCAGTCAGATCAAGATCAAAAGCAAGAGCACAGCGGCCTCCCGGCCGGCTTGAGTGTTAGAAGCAGAGGCCAGATCCAGAGCGAAAGCAGAGCTGCTTTTCTGTGGGAGCGGGCTTGCTCGCGAAAAACCTGAGAGCGCCGCGTTCATTCAGGATGCCCGCGTCATCGTTAACGACCTTCGCGAGCAAGCCCGCTCCCACATTTGGACCGTGCCCGCTTTAGCTTTTGATTTGGCTGTTGCTGTTGCTCCACCACACTCAAGCCGGCCGGTAGGCCGCTGTGCTGTTGATCTGCTTGTGATCTTGATCTTAGGCGCCCCGTTAAACCACGCTGGCCGAACGCAGGCTTTGGAGCGTGGGCAACCCGGCAGGACGCCGGGTTAGCCGCGCTGGGCCAAGGATGGCCCATCGCGGCGGCCCACGCTCCAAAGCCGGAGTGAGGGCACACCGAGCCCAAGCGAGGTGCCGAGTGGTGGGGCAAGAGCCCTTTTGGTTACTTTTGGGGCTCTTTTCCAAAAGTGACCCGCTGTAAGAGCGGAACCAATAGCAGCCCTGACCGCAGCAACGGATATGCACCCAACACCGCAGAGCTACAAATTCCGGCTATGCCGATAATCACTGACCGCCTCATACACCGCCTTACGCAACCGATTAATCCCCCCAATCGGCCGATGCGCCTCCACTCCAAACCACGGATTAAACGACTGATTATCACAAGCCAGATTCAACGCTGGCGTATCAAAATCCTGCGCCGGAATCACCACCTTGGCCACCGTCTCAAACGGCGCATCACTCTCTTTCCACTCAATGCTGGTGTCCTCGATCGGCATAAATTTCTGCTGATTCTGCCGCTGAATCTGCAACACAAAACACGCCGCCACCCGGTCTGTCGACAGTTGCTGATTCAACGCACTGCGCAAAAAGTTCGGCAGGTCCTGATTCTGTTTAGGCAGCACATACGCAGGACAGCCCTGGGGATCCGGCGCCACCCGAAACTTCGCATTCGCCGCCCCGAACTTATACGGCGACACCGAGAAATAAGTCGTCTGCGTAGGACTCACCGGCGGCGGTGCCAACGTCGCCAGCGCGATAAACAGATGCCGCACCTGCCAACTGCGCGGATCCACCCCGGGGAAGAACGCCAGGACCTTCTTGCCATCCGCCTGAGCCGAAACGTTCTGCGCATACTCCGCCACATCACTGACAAAAAAGTTCGGATGGCTGAACATCACAAAGTCCTGCTCACCCCGCGTCTGCTGATCCGCGAGCAGTTGCTTGCCCGGCACATCCAGCAATTTGATCGCCATGCCACGGGCATCCCGGATGCTGTCGAACTGCGGATACGCATTGCCGTTGGACAAGCGCATCATCGCCTGCCAAGTCTTGCCGGGCTCCGCGAACACCCCCTGGCGCAATGCAGGGTCGAGGTCCGGCAGTACGCTGACCTCGGCCTTTACACAGCCATGGGCCTTGGCATGCGCATCCCGCAGGTAACGCGTGCCTTCGCGATGTTGGTCGACGATGCGCACCGCGGTCTGGATGATGCCCTGGGTCATGGCGGCTTCACCCGGTGGAATCTGTTCATCCGGCGACACCGGGCCGCTGTGTTGCCAGGCGAACCACAGGGTGGACAGCAACCAGCCCAGCAGGCCCAGGCCCAACAGCCACAACAGGGTCTTGCCAAGAAACGCGCCGAGGCGCAGCCAAAGTCGAGCGAGCATTTAAAAATCCTTTTCTGCGAAGTCGGTTGAGTCAGGGCAGCTGCTGTTCCAGCGGGCCACCCAGCACTTTCAAATATTCCAGCAGCGCCCAGCGTTCCTGAGGCAGCAAGCCTCGGCCGATTACCCCGTTGCCACGCTGCCCGGCACGGAATTCGTGGCCACTGTTGTGGTTGCCGGTGATGCGCGTATCGAACAGGAACGCGTTGGGGAACGCCGCGGTTTGATAGCCCAGGTGGCGCGGGTCGTATTCGAAGGTGCCTTTATAGAAGGTCGGGCTGCGCTCGTCCTGAGGCGAGAGCAATTGATAGATCGTCGGCACCGAACCGTTGTGCAGGAACGGCGGTGTCGCCCATACCCCGGCCAGTGGCCGTGCCTTGTAGGCACGCAATTCGCGCACGCCAATGGGCAGGCCGAAGCCGTCCAGGCGCGGACGTTCGGCAGGTGTCACGCCGGCTGCACGGTAGGCGTGGTCTTCGACAAAGGCGGTGATGTACGCCAAGCCTTTGGCTGAAGAAATGCCGCGCAGGTCCAGCGGCTCGGTGGGGGTGGGGTGCAGTTCGACGTTCATTTTCGCCAACTCCGCCGGGTCCCATTGCAGGGCGCTGAGGTCGAAGCGGTGGTCAGCGATATTGTTGGCGGTAGTGGGGTCGGTGCCGATGACTTCCACCGGGAGCATTTTCAACTGGCGCACCGGGCGGCCATCGACTTGGGAAACTGCCGGTACGTGGCAGCCGGCGCAGTTTTCGGTGAACAACGCGCGGCCTTGGGCCGCCAACGGTTTGTCGATGGCGCCGAACAGGTCTTCAGGCCAGGTGGGTGGCTTGAGCCGTTGCAGGGTTTCTTCGATGGTGTTCAGGTCACGTACCCGCACGCTGGAGGCGTAGCGCGCATCGCCCTTGAGAGGCTGGCCGGCGCTGTCGAAGAAGTCCAGGGTGGCGCCGACGCCCAGGGCTTCGCCGATATTGCGGGCCATGGGTTGCTGGGCCGAGCCGTTCCATTGCACCCAGTCGAAGGTCCAGATGTCCCACAGTTGCGGATAGTCCACCGGTGCATTGGCGATGCGGTAGTTGTCGGGGGAAATGGCGTCGCCGAAGCTGGCGTTGGCGATACGGCCAAAGGCATCGGTGCGGCCCGGGCCTTCTTCGGTGGGGTAGAGGCCGCGGTGGGTGTCGTTCCAGGCGACTTTCAGAAAGTTGTTCAGGGACTTCTTGAAGTCCTGGCGCAGTTGCGCGGCGTTCTGGTCGTTGTAGTCGTGGCCCAGCACGGTGTGGGCAAAGCGCTCGAATTTCCAAGGGTTGTAGTAGGTCGAGGCCAAACTGGCGACCATTGCCTGGCCGAAGCTGCCGCCGCGCAGGGTCGGTACGCTGGACGGCAGCACATGTTGCGCCGGGCCACCGTCGACCCGCAGGCCCTGGCCTTTGAAGTTCAACTGGCCGGTGTGGCAGGCGGCGCACGTGATGTCGAGGAACTCATCATTGCTGCCAGCGTTTTTATGCCGGGCGAAACCCACCGGCAGGTTGCCGGGGTTTTGCGCGGTGGGCACTTGATTGGGGTCTACCAGGAAACCGAAGCGCGCCAGGTATTCGGGTGTGGCGAAACGCTGTTCGGAGAACGGCAGTTCCAGCGCAGTGAACCAGTCATAGCGCAGGCCCTTGACCTGGGTGCCCTGGGGCGTGAAGTAATACGTCTGGCGATCTGCGGCGCTCCATTGATCCTGGTAATGCACCTGTTCCACCGGCACGTAAACCGGCAGCTTCGGGTTGACCACGTAATAGAGCACCACCGCCAGGATCAGGCCCAGCAGTATGAAAATCATCAGCAAAACACGGGAAAAAATGCGCAAGATAACTATCCTTGTCGAGTTCTAGCGTTCTTATGCCATCAGGCCAGCAGTGCGGCAAGTGGCCATGAGCTTGGTTCCAGCGCTCCAGCTGTCCGTTGCAGGGTCGTGGATTGAATGAAAATGCTTTTAAACACGTGAACTTATCAGAAATTTCCTGCTCACATGCCGGTAGCCATTGGTCGTGGCCGCCTGATAAGCTCGCGACTTTACTCGAATGCCCTTTTGGCACACGAACAAGGAAATAGCATGAAACAGCATCGGTTGGCGGCGGCGGTGGCCCTGGTTAGCCTGGTACTTGCGGGTTGTGATTCGCAAACCAGCGTAGAGCTGAAAACCCCGGCGCAAAAAGCTTCCTACGGTATCGGCCTGAACATGGGCAAAAGCCTTGCTCAAGAAGGCATGGATGACCTGGACTCCAAAGCCGTAGCCCAAGGCATCGAAGATGCCGTCGGCAAGAAAGAACAGAAGCTGAAAGACGACGAGCTGGTCGAAGCCTTCGCCGCACTGCAAAAACGTGCTGAAGAGCGTATGGCCAAGATGAGCGAAGAGTCGGCAACCGCCGGCAAGAAATTCCTCGAAGAGAACGCCAAGAAAGACGGCGTTGTCACCACTGCTTCCGGTCTGCAATACAAGATCGTGAAGAAAGCTGACGGTGCTCAACCCAAGCCTACCGACGTAGTGACTGTTCACTACACCGGCAAGCTCACCAACGGCACCACCTTTGACAGCTCCGTGGATCGCGGTAGCCCGATTGACCTGCCGGTCAGCGGCGTGATTCCAGGTTGGGTCGAAGGCCTGCAACTGATGCACGTTGGCGAGAAGGTCGAGTTGTACATCCCGTCCGACCTGGCCTACGGTGCCCAGAGCCCGAGCCCGGCGATTCCAGCCAACTCCGTGCTGGTATTCGACCTGGAACTGCTGGCCATCAAGGACCCGTCCAAGGCTGAAGCACCTGACGCACCGGCTGCACCGGCTGCCAAGAAGTAATCAGCGCCTGAACACACAACGCCCCGTCTCGACGGGGCGTTGTTGTTTCTGGCCTGTGCATAACTTTTCCATTTGGATCCCGGCCAAAATCAACCGAACCCACGCGGTCTAGAGCAGTCTGATAAAAGACCTGAGTACGGGTAGACGCAGATTATCTCCAAGTCAATGAATTCTTGGGTTTTTTTTATGTGCGCAAAAAACGCCCGATCTGACTGTAGGCCTTGTATTACGTGGCTTTCAGCCTGGAAAATAGGCTCTGTTCACAAGGTTATCCACAATTTGTGTGGATAACCTTTTCTGTCGTCTGGAACTGGAGTGACGATGAAAGCACCGTTTAATTTCACCCGTTTCCTGCCCATGGCCGCCCGCCTGCTTGGCCGAGGGCGCTTGCCTACATTGCTGTTCGCCGTTGCCGCCAAAGGCTCGAGCCAGGGCAACCGCTTGGGCAAGCTCAAGGACGACCTCAAACTGCTCCAGGCCTTGTGCCTGGCCTACTGGCGCGGCGAGTACCGGGCCATCAGCCCCAAGGCGCTGATTTCGGTGGTGGCGGGGCTGATGTACTTCCTCAGCCCGATTGACGCGATCCCGGACTTTATCCCGGTGTTCGGCATGCTCGACGACATTGCCGTGCTGGCGTGGGTCATGAAGACCCTGAACGGTGAGCTGAGCGCTTTTCGCGCCTGGCGCGAGCGTCAGGTCCCGGAGAAGCTCGCGGTGGTTGAGCGCCTGCCAGCGACGCCTCTGTTGCTTGAGCAGGAACACCTGAAAAAAAACTGAAGCTTGCGAATATCCCCCTGCGCTCTTTGTGGCTGTTAGGATTACACTCCTAAGGAAAGTACTTACGAAGTAAGTGTTGTGATCCTACGGGGCATTCATGGATATTCAGATAATTAGAAAGGATGGCGAACCCGAATATGCGGTTCTGCCATGGGCTCAGTATCAGGCGCTGTTAAAAGCCGCCGGGCAGCAACAGCCCACACCTCCTGCTTCGACCCTTAGCCAAACCGCTGCCGAACCCGATCTACGCCCCCTGGAGCAGCTGCGAAGCCTGCGCGACGCCAAGGGCCTGGCCATCGAGGCTCTGGCGCGCACAGTGGGCATCAGCCCGTCTTACCTGGGCTTGATCGAAAGTGGTGAACGCCAGCCGGACGCAGCCATCCGCCGCAGCCTGGCCTGGGAACTGGGCGTCGCAGGTTGGAGGGACGAAACGTGAGCGTACGCATCAGCCGTCAGCATTGGGATGGGTTAATCAACGAACTTGATCAGGCGCGCCGACAGCGCCATCTCTTGACCTACCGCGCATTGCTGGAGCGTCTGCAATTTCCCACGCCGGCCATGCAGACCCTGACGGCCGCGCTGGAACACCTGGCGGCGCTGGATGCCAAGGCCGACCAACCGCTGCGCAGTTCCCTGGTGATTAGCCAGGGCGCCAGCCGTCTGCCACGTACCGGTTTCTTTGAATGTGTGGAGCGTCTTGGACGCTTCTGCGGGCCGTCCGATGGCGTGGCAGCAGCGTCGTGGCACGCATCGGAGGTGGTGCGGGTGTTTGAGTACGATTATCCCGAGTCAGCGGAGGCTTAGTGTTTTGGAAGCTTAAGGCGTATGTCAGTTATTGGCTGGCGCGCAAATTGTTTCATTGGTCCTGGTTCATGCGGCAGCCTCGTTGCTGGCAATGGCTTGAAGGTCAGTTTGCACGCATGGCCAATCTGGGCGACGTAGGGGCACAGAGTTTCTACGGACATATCCTGACATTTCGTGGCAAGGGCCTCGGCGCCCGTGAAGAGGGCGTGCGGCTGTTGCGCCTGGCGGCTCAGGCCGGAGATGGCAAGGCTGCGTACCAGATTGGGGTGTTGAGCCTCGCGGGCAGCCTTGGCAAGGCGCCGGATCCGCTGGAAGCGGCACGCTGGTGGAAAATCGCCGCCCGAGCCGGGCACCCGCTGGCGCAGATTCGCCTGGAACAACTCTGATCTAGAGCGGCTCCGGTTCTGCCTGGCCCAACTCCAGACTGTCGATCACATGAATGCTGTAGCCCGCCACGTTCTTCGCGTGGTGCTTGGCTTGCGAGGCCAGTTCTGCCAATTGGCTGGCATCGAGTTGTCCACAGGCCTGTGGATACAAATGCACCACGCCGATGGACAGCGACAGCAACGCAAACTCCTGGCGCACACCCTGGCGGTTCAGTGCAACGAAACAGCCCGCGTCCAGATGCTCGCTGCGATAGAAGCGCCGGCATTGAGTGTGGAAGTCGTCCAGCAGCTGGTTAAGCCGTTTGCGCCAATCCTGCGGCCCCAACACCAGCAAAAAATCATCCCCGCCGATATGCCCGACAAAGTCGCGGCTGGGGTCTACCCGGTCGTTCAGGCATTGCGCGAGGCACAGCAGCACTTCATCGCCGCGGCCATAGCCGTAGATATCGTTGAATGGCTTGAAACTGTCGATATCCACGTAGCAGATCACTGACTCACGCTGTTGCTGCAACAACCGCGTCAGGCACTGCTGGATTGGTACGTTGCCCGGCAGCAAGGTCAGCGGGTTGGCGTAGCGCGCCTGCTGGATTTTCAGCTCGGTAATCAGCTTGAGCACGTCGATTACCCGGCCCAGCCCCAGGTAATCACCGTTGAGGGTGATGATGAAATCTTCCTCGATGCGCTGGCGTGCGCGACTGGTGAGCAGGCGGCTGACTTGCTGCAAGGACTGGCTCAGTTCCACGGCGAGGAAGTCATCACTCATCAAACGGCTGATGGGCTTGCGGGCGAACAGGTCGGTAGCAAACGGCTTGAGCAGGGCGTCCGACAACGAGTGCCGGTGCACGATGCCGATTGGATGGCCACGCTCATCCAGCACCGCCAGGGAGTTGAGGTTGGCCTGGCGCCGGAAAGCTTCCAGCACCTGCGCCGTGGCGGTGTGCTGGCCCACCGCCGGTTGTTCGTTGAGCAGGGCGCTGAGGTCGCTGCCTTCGTCATTCAGCGCGACGTTGGCGCTGTCCGGCTTTGGCAGCATCAGCCGGGCTTCCTGCGGCGGATGTTCCTGGGGGCGGCAGAGCAGGTAGCCCTGCACCAGGTCGACGCCCATCTCGGTGAGCACCGCCAACTCTTCCGGCAATTCGATGCCTTCGGCGATGACCTGGGCCCGGGAGGCCTTGGCGATTTGCAGGATCGAGCCGACAAACTCGCGCTTGAGGGCGTCCTGGTGGATGCCGTCGATAAAATGCCGGTCGATCTTCACGTAGTCCGGGCGCAATTCCGACCATAGACGCAGGCTGGAATAGCCGGCGCCCAGGTCATCCAGGGCAATCGAAAAGCCCATGGCGCGGTAATGATGCAGCGCGGTTTGCAGCAGTTGGAAATCGTCGGTCGGGGTTTGCTCGGTCAGTTCGATCACCACCTGGCTGGGCGGGATGCCGAAGTCGCTGAGCAGTTGCAGGGTACGGCCGGGCTGGTGCGCGGTTTCCAGCAGGGATTCGGGCGAGACGTTAAGGAACAGCTTGCCCGGCAGCTTCTGGTCGCTGAACCGTCGGCAGGCACTTTCCCGGCAGACCATCTCCAGCTCGCTGAGGCGCCCGGCGTGGCGGGCCACGGAGAACAGCGCGATAGGCGAGTGCAGTGGGCTGTTGGACGGGCCGCGACTGAGGGCTTCGTAACCGACGACGCGGCGTTCGGACAGGGAAATGATCGGTTGGAACAGGCTGTGCAAACTGCCTTGAGCCAGGATTGAGCCCAATGCATTCAGCTGTTCGGTCATGGTCATGATTTTCTCGGGTCGAAAAAAAAGGACCTGCTTGGGCAGGTCCTTCATTTCACGACAGAATGATGTCTATTTGATGACACTCCGGGGAGCGTTCACATTAAATTGCCATCATTTACTGCTTGGCCACCGTCTTACTGATTTTCAAGTAATCCAGCAGGATCCGCCCGGTCTCGCTCAGGTAGGCATCATCTTCCGGCTTGGTTTTATCAGGCTCGGCGGCGATCGCGTCTTCGTCTTCTTTCTTCAGTTCCTTGAGTGGAGCTTCGCCTTTGGCCTTGCGGCGGGCGTTCTCCAGCACCAGTTGCTGATTCTCGATGTCGGTGTGCTGCGCACGACGGTCGGCTTCGTTCAGGCTGACGGTTTTCTCTTCCATCAACTTCTTGGCCAGGGCCAGTTTGTCGCGGATGAAGATGAACTCGGCATCCTTGGCGGAGCGGGTATCGTGATCAGTTTTCAACTGCGCCACGTACGGTTTGAACGGGTCTACCGCCGGCTTGATCGCAGGACGGATGGTGTCCCACGGCATGGCCTCGGGCAGGGCGCTCTCGCCGATTTCCTTGGTGTCGATGATCGACGGGAAATCGATATCGGGCAGTACGCCCTGATGCTGGGTGCTCTGCCCGGAAACCCGGTAGAACTTGGCCAGGGTCAGTTTCAGCTCGCCATGGTTCAGCGGCTGGATGGTCTGCACGGTGCCTTTGCCGAAGGTCTGGCCGCCGATAATCAGCGCCCGGTGGTAGTCCTGCATCGCGCCGGCGAAAATCTCCGAAGCCGATGCCGAGAGGCGGTTGACCAGCAACGCCATCGGCCCTTTGTAGAAGGCCCCCGGGTTCTCGTCTTCCAGCACGTCTACACGGCCGTCAGCGTTACGCACCAGTACGGTCGGACCCTTGTCGATAAACAGGCTGGTCAGCTCGGTGGCTTCCTGCAGGGAGCCGCCGCCGTTGTTGCGCAGGTCGATGACCACGCCGTCGACTTTTTCCTTCTGCAGTTCTGTCAGGATTTTCTTAACGTCGCGAGTGGTGCTCTTGTAGTCCGGATCACCGGCGCGGAACGCTTTGAAGTCCAGGTAGAACGCCGGGATCACAACCACGCCCAGCTTGTAGTCCTTGCCATCCTGCTTGAGGTTGAGGACTTGCTTTTGGACGGCCTGGTCTTCGAGCTTCACCGCTTCACGGGTGATGGACACGATCTTGCTGGTCTGGTCGTTCGGCGCGTTGGTGTGCGGAATCACTTCCAGGCGCACCACGCTGCCTTTCGGACCACGGATCAGCTTGACCACTTCATCGAGACGCCAGCCGACCACGTCGACCATCTCTTTGTCGGCCTGGGCCACACCGATGATCTTGTCGGCCGGAGCAACCTGCTTGGTCTTGTCGGCAGGACCTGCCGGCACCAGACGCACGATTTTCACCTGGTCGTTATCGCTTTGCAGGACGGCACCGATGCCTTCCAGCGACAGACTCATGTTGATATCGAAATTTTCCGCGTTATCTGGGGACAGATAATTGGTGTGCGGGTCGTAGGACATTGCGAAGGTGTTGATGTAGGCCTGGAAGATATCTTCGGCACGGGTCTGATCCAGACGTGCCAGCTGATTCTTGTAGCGCTTGGTCAACAGTTCCTGAATGGCCTTCGGCTCTTTGCCGGCGATCTTCAAACGCAGGACTTCATCCTTGACGCGTTTGCGCCACAGGTCGTCCAGTTCGGCTTCGGTGGTCAGCCAAGGAGCGTCCTTGCGGTCAACCAGCAAGGTCTCTTTCTTGGTGAAGTCGAGCTTGTCGACGCCCTTGTTCAGCTCACCAATGGCGAAGTCCAGACGCGCTTTGACGCGGTCCAGGTAACGCTTGTAGATGGTGAAGCCGGGCTGCAAATCACCGCTCTTGAGGAAGTCGTCGAACTGCGTCTTCCACTTGTCGAACTCGGTGATGTCGCTGGCCAGGAAATAGCTGCGCGAGGGATCCAACAGCTTGAGGTAGCTGTCGTAAATGATCACCGAGCGAGCGTCGTCCAGCGGCGGCTTGCTGTAATGGTGGCGCTTGAGCAACTCAACGACGTTAAGGCTGGCAATCACCTCATCGCGATCAGGCTGAAGATTGTCCCAGCTGTTGGCTGCGAACGTATTGCTCGATAGCGGCAGAAGGCCGATACCAATAAAAAGAGCGAGGGCGGTGCTGGGGAACAAATGCTTCATGCTGATTCGACGCGGGGGCAATTGATAACGCATATTAGGCCGTCTTTGAAGTCGCCGGTTCCATATGGGCCGGTCGCATAATGCAAAAAGCCCGGCGCTACAGCAACGGGCTCAGTCCAGACTCACTATGGAGGCACTGTGAAAGCATTGCAAGGCGTTGAAGGTCATGTGGAGTGGCAAGATGAGCCGAGTCCTACATGTGATGTAGGCCAAGTTCGCATTCGTGTGGCGGCTGCGGGCCTGAATCGGGCCGATTTATTACAGCGGTCAGGGCTCTATCCACCGCCTCCAGGAGCTAGTCAGGTGCTGGGCCTGGAGTGTTCCGGGGTGATCAGCGAAGTCGGTGCTGGTTCGTCGTGGCAAGTAGGTGATCGCGTTTGCGCCCTGCTGGCTGGCGGCGGGATGGCTGAAGAAGTGGTAGTGGATGCGCGGCATGTGCTGCCGGTGCCGGAGGGCGTTTCGCTGGTGGAAGCTGCCGGGTTGCCCGAGGTGTACAGCACCGCGTGGCTGAATCTGTTCCAGTTGGCGGGCCTCAAGCCTGGTGAGAAGGTGCTGTTGCATGCTGGCGCCAGCGGCGTGGGGTCGGCGGCGATTCAGTTGTGCAAGGCGTTTGGTAGCCCTTGCTGGGTCAGTGTGGGGTCGGCGGATCGCCTGGCGTACTGTGAAACGCTGGGGGCTCAGGGGGGTGTGGTACGTACTGACGGCATCGAGGGGCTGAGTGATTTCGGACCGTTCGATGTGATTCTTGACCCGGTGGGCGGGAGCTATGCTGCGTTGAATCTCAAGCTCGCGGCGCGTGATGGGCGCTGGGTGTTGATTGGCTTGATGGGCGGCCGTGAGGCGCAGATCGATTTGGCGCAGGTGTTGGCCAAGCGTGTGCAGGTGTTGGGGTCGACGTTGCGTAGCCGGGATGATCAGTTCAAGGCTGACCTGTTCAGTGACTTGAGCCAGCATGTTTGGCCGTTGTTTGCTGAGGGCCGTTTGAGTCCGCAATTGGCCAAGACTTTTGCGATCAAGGATGCCGAGGCTGCGTTTGCGGAACTGGCGACTAATCAGATTTCCGGGAAGCTGGTGTTGGTGATTGACGAGAGTCTGACCTGATTTCAGATGCATCATTTGTGTTTGGGGGGGAGTTGGGCTGTGTGTATATCCGTTATTTAGGTAACGGCGGCCTATGGTTCCGCTCTTACAGCGGCTCACTTTTGAACAGCGCAAAAGTAAGCAAAACGCTCTTGCCCCACCACTCGGCACCTCGCTAATGCTCGGTGTGCCCTCACTCCGGCTTTGGAGCGTGGGCCGCCGCGATGGGCCATCCCTGGCCCAGGACGGCTAACCTGGCGTCCTGCCAGGTTACCCACGCTCCAAAGCCTGCGTTCGGCCAGCGTGGTTTAACGGGGCGCCTAAGATCAAGATCAAAAGCAGATCAAGAGCACAGCGGCCTACAGGCCGGCTTGAGTGTGGTGAAGCAAAGGCACAAACCAAATCAAAAGCGGGCACGGTCCAAATGTGGGAGCGGGCTTGCTCGCGAAGGTCGTTAACGATGACGCTGGCATTCTGGATGAACGCGGCGGTCTCAGGTTTTTCGCGAGCAAGCTCGCTCCTACAGAGAAGGAAGCCGGCCGGGAGGCCGCTGTGCTTTTGCTTTTGATTTTGATCTGACTGCCCCATTCAGCCCGAGGCCGAACGCAGGCAGTGCGGAGCGGGTAAACCGGCAGGACGCCGGTTTAGCCGCGCCGGGCCATGGATGGCCCGTCGCGGCGGCCCGCTTCGCGGTGCCGGAGTGAGGGAACGCCGAGCCACAGCGAGGCGCCGACAGGCGGGGCAGAGCGTTTTGCTTACTTTTGCGCTGTTCAAAAGTGAGCCGCTGTAAGAGCGGAACCATAAGCGGCCGTTACCTAAACAACGGATATGTACTCACCTCAAACCAGCGCAAAACGTCAGACCCAATGATGAATCGGCCACCCAGCCTTTTCAGCATGCGCCCGCAACACCGGGTCCGGATTCACCACCTGCGGGTTCTCCACCTTCAGCAACAGCGGCAAATCATTGCGCGAATCCGAGTAGAAGTACGCCCCATCAAGGTGCTCGCCTTCCTGCTCCAGCCATTCCATCAGCCGGGTGATCTTGCCTTCGCGGTACGTCAGTACACCGGTGGTCTTGCCGCTGTACACCCCATGCGCAACGTCCAGCTCGATCCCCAGCACTTCATCGATGCCAATACGCGCCGCAATCGGCTTGACCAAGTGCGTCCCCGACGCCGAGATCACCAGAATCCGGTCGCCGTTCTTGCGGTGCTGGGCGATGGTCCGGGTGGCTTCGCTGTAGATCAGCGGCTCGATAACATCTTCCACCCACGGCTCTACAAGGTGTTCGATCTCTTCCGGCGTGCGCCCGATCATCGGCTCCAGGCTGAAGTCCATATAGTCCTCCATGGCCAGCTCGCCGCGGCTGTAGGCCGCCATCAGTTCGTCGTTCTTGCGCATGAACGACTCGCCATCCACCCAGGCCAGGCGGCCCATCTGCTCGCTCCACAGGGTGGCGCAGTCGCCGTGGATCAGGGTGTCGTCCAGATCAAAAATTACCAATGCCATCAGTCACGCTCTCTCAAATAAATCGTGCGTCAGGCTACTTCACACAACGCACTTGGGTCGATGGAAAGTGCCAATCGCTGACCGTCCGGGTGCAAATCGTCGGCCGAACGGTTGAGTACATCGACCACCAGTTCCACCCCACGGGCTTCGATGCGGTAGCGAATCACGTTGCCCAACAGGCTGTGGCTGCGCACCAATGCGTCGAGCTCGCCGCTGCGGCTGAGTTCGATGGCTTCCGGGCGAATGGCGATGCGCCCGGTGATCGGGCGCTGCAACAGTTTGCTGGCCTTATCGGCATCCAGCAGGTTGTAGTTGCCGATAAAACCGGCGGCGAACACATCCACCGGCGCGGTGTAGAGGGTCTCGGCATCGCCGCTCTGCACGATCTTGCCCTGGTTCATCAGGAAGATCCGGTCGGACATGGTCAGGGCTTCTTCCTGATCATGGGTCACGAAGATGGTGGTCAGGCCCAGCTCGCGCTGGATCTGGCGAATCTGTTCGCGCAGGTGCTTGCGAATCCGTGCATCAAGGGCCGACAGCGGTTCATCCAGCAACAACAGGCGCGGGCGCGTCACCAGAGAGCGGGCGAGGGCCACGCGCTGGCACTGGCCGCCGGACATCTGGTGCGGGTAGCGTCCGGCGAGTTCTTTCAGCTCCACCAGTTGCAGCACTTCCTGCACACGTTTGTGGCTGTCGTCGGCATTGACCTTCTGCATGCGCAGGCCGAAGGCGACGTTCTGTTCCACGGTCATGTTGGGGAACAGCGCGTAGCTCTGGAACACCATGCCGATATGGCGTTTCTGCGGGCTCAGCGGGACGATGTCCTGGCCATCCAGCAGGATTTTCCCGCTATCTACCGAGGTCAGGCCGGCGATGCAGCGCAGCAAGGTCGACTTGCCGCAACCCGACGGGCCGAGCAGGGTGACGAATTCGCCCTTGGCGATTTCGCAGTTGATGTCACTGAACACCGGCGTGCCGGCGTAGCCTTTTTGCAGGTGTTGGACGCTGACGAAGCTCATTGGCTTTTGTCCTTGTTCAAGATGTTGGCGGCCCAGGTCAGCACCAGCACAAAGAAGAAATAGGAGATCACCAGGGCACTGGTGAAGTGGCCGCTGCTGTTACGCATGTTGTTGAGGTACACCTGCAGGGTTTCGTAGCGGGTGCCCACCAGGATGTTGGCGAACACGAACTCGCCGAACAGGAACGAGAACGACAGCAGCAACGCCACCATCAAGCCCTTGCGCAGGTTGGGCAGTACCACCAGGAACGCGGCCTGGAAGGTACTGGCGCCGAGCAGTTGGGCAGCGTCCATCAGGTCCCGCAGGTTGATCGCTTGCAGGTTGTTGGTGATCGCCCGGTACATGAACGGCAGCGCCACGGTGAAGTAGCAACCGATCAGGATCCACGGCGTACCCACCATCGCAAACGGTCCCGACCCGTAGAGCTGCAACAGCCCCACCGACGACACCACCGGCGGCACCGCGAAGGGCAGCAGGATCAGAATGTTCATCAGCGCATCGAGTTTCGGAAAGTGGTAATGCACCACAAACAGCAGCGGCAGGATCAGCACCACTGACAAGATCAGCGCGCCGACGCACACCAGCAATGACTGGCCGAAGGCATTCAGGAAACGCGGGTCACTCCACAGCTGGGTGTACCACTTGAAGGTAAACCCGGACGGCAGGATGGTCGCCGACCAACTGCTGGCGATGGAGTAGACCAGGGTGCCGAGCAACGGCAGCACCAGGATCGCAAACAACAGGTACACCACTACGCGGTGGTAGAGGGCGGCCGAGCCAGGTTCAGCGCGAGACATGGTAGCTCCTCTTGAGCAGCAGTTGATGGACCACGGTCACCACGGTCATCAGCGCCACCAGCACCACGGCCAGGGCGCTGGCCATGTTCGGGTCCAGGGAGATGTCGCCGGAGACCATCGCCGCGATGCGGATCGGCAGCACGTTGAAGTTGCCGGTAGTCAGCGCGTACACCGTGGCGTAGGCGCCGAGGGCGTTGGCCAGCAGGATCACGAAGGTGCCCAGCAGCGCCGGGGTCAGCACCGGCAAACCGATATGCCGCCAGTACTGCCAACCGTCCGCGCCGAGCAATGAAGCGGATTCGCGCCAGTCTTCGCGCAACGCGTCAAAGGCCGGGTAGAGCAGCAACACGCCGAGGGGAATCTGGAAATAGGTATAAAGGATGATCAGGCCGGTCTTGGAGTACAGGTTGAAGTCCTGAATGATCCCGGCCTGCTTGAGCATGATGGTGATACTGCCGTTGAACCCCAGCAGGATGATGAACGCGAAGGCCAATGGCACGCCGGCAAAGTTGCTGGTCATGTTGGCGAATGCGGTCACGAAATTGCGCAGCCGTCCGTCCACCCGGCGCAGCGAGTAGCTGCCCAGCACTGCGATGATGATCCCGAATACGCTGGAGTAGAAACTGATCTCCAGGCTGTACTGGATTGCCTGCAGGTAGAACTTCGAACTGAAGATTTTGCTGAAGTTGGCCAGGCCCCAGCCGAACTCTTCCGACTGGACGCTGCTGATCATCACCCACACCAGCGGGGCGATCTCGAACACGATAAAGAAGAGGGCGAAGGGCACCAGGCACAAGGCCGCCAGCCATTTGCCGCGGATCACTGAATTCACTTCAACAGCTCCCGGCATACAGGTTTGTCGTGGGGCACACCCAGCAGCTCGCAGACGGTGCCGCACAGCTCGGTTTGCTTGGGCGTGGCGTGGGCGTCGAAGCTGAAGGCATCACCCAGCACAAACAGTGGCACTTCCCGTTCTTCCGGCAGCAGGCCGTTGTGGGAACGGTCGTTGTTCATGCCGTGGTCGGCCGTCACCAGCACCTGGTAACCGGCGTCGAGCCAGCCTTGCAGGTAGTCGGCGAGGATGATGTCGGCCGAGCGTGCGCTGTTGCGGTACTGCGGGGTGTCGAGGCCGTGCTTGTGGCCGGCGTCGTCGATGTTCATCGGGTGCACCACCAGGAAATTCGGCGCGTGTCTGAGGCGCAGGCTTTCGGCGTCGGCAAACAGGTGCGAGTCCGGGTAATGGTCATTCCAGTAGAAATGCCCGTGCTGGATCGGCAGCGCCGGGTCGTTGGTATGACGATCGCGGGCGGCGATGAAGGGACTGCGGTTATACAACTCGCTGACCCAGTGATAAGCCGCCGCCGCGGTGGATAATCCGGCGTCGGTGGCGTAATGGAAAATGCTGCGCTGGTTGGACAGGCGCGAGACGTTGTTGTGGACGATGCCGCTTTCGATCGGCGGGACGCCGGTGAGGATGCATTCGTACAGAGGCCGGGACAGGGCCGGCAGTTCACATTCCAGTTTGTACAGTGCTGCGCGTCCTGCGCCGACGTAGGCCTGCAAGTGCCCCATGGCGTGTCGGGCAACCTCGTGATTCAGGCCGTCGAGCACGACAAGGATGACGTTGTGCTTCATAGGGGCTGGGGCTCCGCAACAAATAGGCTTGACTCAATTTCCCCTGAGGGAACGCAGTTAAGTGTGGGAGTGGGCTTTTGTGGGAGCGGGCTTGCTCGCGAAGACGGTGGGTCAGTCACACATGTATTGACTGACACTGCGCTTTCGCGAGCAAGCCCGCTCCCACCCAAGCCCGCTCACACATTGGATCTCCAGCGGATCTCCAATGTGGGTTACAGCCTTATTGCATATTGATGATGACTTCTTCCTGCCACTTCTGCGGCAGTGCCTTGGAGGTCTTCTCCCAAGCGTCGGCGTCTTTGATCGGCGTTACTTTCTTGTACTGCTCGTTAGGCAGCAGCTTGGCCTGTACGTCGGCTGGCAAGGTCAGGTGCTCGGCACGAATCGGCCGCGCGTTGCCACGGGCCAGGTTGGTCTGGCCGGCATCGCTGAAGATGTATTCGCGGGTCAGCTTGGCGGCGTTCGGGTGCTTGGCGTATTTGTTGATGATGGTGGTGTAGCCGGAAATCACCGAGCCGTCCGACGGGATCAGCACCACGTAGTCGTCCGGGTTGGCCATCTTGGCTTTGTAGCTCAGGCCGTTGAAGTCCCAGACCACGCCCACTTCCACTTCGCCTTTTTCCATGGTGGCGATGGTCGGGTTGGCCAGCGAAAGGCGGCCTTGCTTGGCGATGTCGGCGAACATCAGCAATGCAGGCTGAATGTTCTTCTCGTCACCACCGTTGGCCAGTGCAGCGGCGAGTACGCCGTTGGCAGCCTGGGCGGCGGTGCTCACGTCACCGATGGAAACCTTGTATTTGCCGGTCTTCAGGTCAGCCCAGCTTTTTGGGGCTTCGGAGCCGTGCAGCAGCTTTTTGTTGACGATAAAGGCGATGGTGCCGGTGTAGGCCAGTGCCCAGTTACCGTCTTTGTCTTTCGCCCAATCCGGGACTTGTGCCCAGGTAGTCGGTTTGTACGGTTGCACTACGCCCTGTTTCACCGCGATCGGGCCGAAGGCTGCACCAACGTCGCCGATGTCGGCGCTGGCGTTGTCTTTTTCTGCCGCGAACTTGGCGACTTCCTGGGCCGAACTCATGTCGGTGTCGATGTGCTTGAGGCCATAGATCTTGGCCAAGTCTTCCCAGGTGCCTTTCCAGTTGGCCCAGTCATCGGGCATGCCGACGCTGTTGACGGCGCCTTCCGCTTTCGCGGCGGCTTCGAGCGTTTTCAAATCGGTATCAGCAGCCATGGCGGCGGTGCACATGGCAATGGTCGAGCCTAACAGTGATGCCAGGAAAAGCTGTTTCATCCGAAGCTCCTTTGGGCGTTTTCAACGCTGCGTTTTTATGAACGATTGCGAAGGTGTTGGTCTAGGTCAGCAATACACGAGCCAATTTAGGCGCGGGGGATGACAGTTTCATGTCGATGTCGTTTTTTGTTGGCCTGGACGAGGGGTTGCCGGGTAAGCGTAGACCATGCCAAACGGCCCGGAAGCCTTGGACTTGGCCGATGTATTGCAGGTCTTGTGGCAAGACGTCGCGCGGCGCTGTCATCTGTCGGTCATGTGCAATGCCTAGGCTTGCACGCAATAGCAGAGGCGCGTTTAGCGGGCGTTTTGTGCACCTGAATAGTGCTGGTCTAGTCCAGATAGGTAACGTTGATGCGTGATGAGGCAACCAAGGCGGTGACAACCATTGGCCTGGCGCTGCAAGAGCAGATCGACCATGGGTTGTTGGCGCCTGCCAGTAAACTGCCAGCCGAGCGCAAGCTGAGCGAGTTGTTTGGTACCACCCGGATTACGGTGCGGGAAGCCTTGTTACAACTTGAGGCCCAAGGGCAGATTTATCGCGAGGAGCGGCGGGGGTGGTTTGTTTCGCCTCCGAGGCTGGCCTATAACCTGATGCAGCGCAGTCACTTTCACGCGATGGTGAGTGCGCAGGGGCGGGTGCCGTCGACTGAGGTGATTTCGGCGCGGTTGCAGCCGGCTTCGGCGGCGGTGTGTGCGTGGTTGCAGTTGCCGGCGTTGTCCAGCGTGATTCAGATTTGCCGGGGGCGCAGGATTGATGGGCGGTTGGTGTTGTATGTGGAGCACTATCTGAACCCGCAGTATTTTCCGGGGATTCTGGAGTGTGATTTGAATCAGTCGATTACGGAGTTGTATGCGCGGGTGTATGACTTGCATTACGGGCGGGTGCGGTTTGAGATTGTGCCGACGTCATTACAGGTTGAGGCGGCTGCGGCGTTGAGGGTGTCGGTGGGGAGCCCGGGGTTGCGGATTGCTCGGGTTAATTATGATCAGCATGAGCGGTTGATTGATTGTGATCTGGAGTTTTGGCGGCATGATGCGATTCATGTGGGGGTGGATGTGGTTTGACGGGTTTTCTGTGTACATATCCGTTGTTTAGGTCACGGCCGCTTAGGGTTCCGCTCTTACAGCGGGTCACTTTTGAAAAGCCGGAATGCCGGCCCAGTCAAAAGTAACCAAAACGCTCTGCCCCGCCTGTCGGCACCTCGCCTAGGCTCGGTGTTCCCTCACTCCGGCATTACTCCGCGGGCCGCCGCGACGGGCCATCCATGGCCCGGCGCGGCTAAACCGGCGTCCTGCCGGTTTACCCGCTCCGCAATACCTGCGTTCGGCCTCGGGCTGAATGGGGCAGTCAGATCAAGATCAAAAGCAAGAGCACAGCGGCCTCCCGGCCGGCTTGAGTGTTAGAAGCAGAGGCAAGATCCAGAGCGAAAGCAGGGCTGCTTTTCTGTGGGAGCGGGCTTGCTCGCGAAAAACCTGAGAACGCCGCGTTCATCCAGAATGCCCACGTCATCGTTAACGATCTTCGCGAGCAAGCCCGCTCCCACATTTGGACCGTGCCCGCTTCTGGTTTTGCTGTTGCTGTTGCTGTTGCTGTTGCTGTTGCTTCACCACACTCAAGCCGGCCTGTAGGCCGCTGTGCTCTGGCTTTTGATCTTGATTTTGATCTTAGGCGCCCCGTTAAACCACGCTGGCCGAACGTAGGCAGTACGGAGCGGGTAAACCGGCAGGACGCCGGTTTAGCCGCGACGGGGCAGGGACGCCCCGTCGCGGCGGCCCGCTTCGTGCTGCCGGAGCTGAGGGCACACCGAGCCTAGGCGAGGTGCCGAGTGGTGGGGCAAGAGCGTTTTGCTTACTTTTGCGCTGTTCAAAAGTGAGCCGCTGTAAGAGCGGAACCATAAGTGGCCGTTACCTAAATAACGGATATGCTCCCCTCAAGGCGCCGCATTGGCATACAAATAATCCGTCGCCAACGAAGCCAGCGTCCTAACCCCAACCACCAGCGCCGACTCATCCACAAAGAACCCCGGATTATGATTGGGCGCCGCCTTACTCATATCCTGATCCCTCGGCGTCACCCCCAAAAACACAAACAACCCCGGTGCCTCCTTGGCATAAAACGAGAAGTCCTCAGCGCCACCTACCAGCGGGGCGTTGACCACATCACCCTTCGCCGCCCAATGCAAACTCGGCAGCATCTTCTCGGTCAGCGCCGGGTTATTGATGGTCGGATCATACTTCTCAATAATCGAAACCTCAGCCTTCGCCCCACCACTCTCGGCGATTTTCTCGACGGTCTGCCGCACATCCGCATGCAGTTTCTGGCGAATGCCATAGTCGTAAGAGCGAATGGTCCCACTCATATCCACCGACTCAGGAATGATGTTGTACCGCGTCCCCCCATTGATGGTGCCAATACTCACCACCGCCGGAAACGAAGAAATGTCGGTACGCCGACTCACCACCGTCTGCAACCCAACGATGGCCTGCGCCCCCACGGTAATCGGATCAATCCCGTCCCACGGCCTCCCCGCATGGGTCTGTTTGCCCAGGATCTTGATCCGCAGGTCATCCGAACTCGCCAGGGTAGGCCCCGGCCGATACGCGATCTGCCCCGCAGGCACACCCGCCCAGACGTGCAGCCCAAATACCGCATCCGGCTTGGGCGATTTCATCACCCCTTCCTGCACCATCATCTTCGCGCCCCAGGTGTTCTTGCCATCGGGGATAAAGTCGCTCGGGCCTTCTTCAGCCGGCTGGAAATAAAACACCACGGTGCCCGGCAGACGATCACGCAGGCCGGTCAGGATTTTCGCCGTGCTCAGCAGGATGGCCGTGTGGGCGTCGTGGCCACAGGCGTGCATCACGTCGACTTCTTTGTCGAGGTACACGCCCTTGGCCTTCGAGGCAAAGGGCAGGCCGGACACTTCCTTGACCGGCAGCGCGTCCATGTCGGCGCGCAAGGCGACGGTCGGGCCGGGCAGGGCGCCTTTGAGGATCGCGACGACACCCGTGCGGGCGACGCCGGTCTTGACCTCCAGCCCCATCTCCCGCAATTGCTTGGCCACCAGTTCTGCGGTGCGCTTTTCGGTGTTGCCCAGTTCAGGATGGGCGTGGATGTCGCGCCGGGTTTCCAGCAAGGCTGGTTCCAGCACTTTCGCCTGGGCAGCGATTTCTTCGCGGGCACTGTCCTGGCCGCTGCTGGCGGCGATGACCGCGCTGCTGGCGACACCCCACAGCAGGCCGAATACCCATTGGTGTGTAAGACCGGTCAAACGCATAAGGACTCTCCATGATTATTGTTGTTGATCCTGACGTCGTCCGGGCAGCGCTTATTCTTTCTCCTGCACGCCTCCCGCCGCCGTCACCACTTGCACGCTCAAGCGCGGGGTGGCCAGGTCCAGCCCGGCTTCATCGAGGTGACGCTTGAGCGACAAGTTGAACGCCCGCGAAACCTCCCACTGCTTGATCGGCGCGGTCTTGAAGCGGGCGCGAAGAATCGCACTGCCGGACTCGAAACTTTCTACACCCTGAATCTCCAGCGGCGACCAGATATTGCGCCGCTGCAACGGATCGTTGCGCATCTTCTGCCCGACGTCGCGCATCAGCTTGATGGCGTCGTCGATTTCCATGTTGTACGGAATCGCTACCCGGAAGATCGCGTAGCCGAATTCCCGGGAGTAGTTCTTGATGCTTTTGATCTCACTGAACGGGATCGTATGCACGATCCCGTCGATGTCCCGCAGGCGCACCGTACGGATGGTCAAGCCTTCGACCGTACCCAGGTGGCCGCCGACATCCACATAGTCATCAATCGCCAGGGAGTCTTCGATAATGATGAACAGGCCGGTGATCAAATCCGCCACCAGCGACTGTGCACCAAAACCGATGGCCAAACCGATCACACCGGCACCGGCCAGCAGTGGCGTGACGTTCATGCCCATGTTCGCCAGGGCGACGATGGCGGCAATGATGAAGATGGTCACGAACAGCACGTTGCGAATCAACGGCATCATCGTCTGCGCACGCGCATTGGCCAAGCCTTTGCGCGAGCGGGTGAGGGCGTGGTGGATGGCGGTGTCGCTGAGGATCCAGATCAGCCAGGCGAACAATAACGTGCCGGCAAGACCGAACAGCTTGACGCTGATTTCATGGCCGTCGCCTTCGGTAAACCGGATCAGCGACAGCCCCCAGACCCGCAGGCCCAGTTCGATAAACACCAGCCACACCACCAGGTGGGCGAGGGTGTAGACGAAGCTTTTCAGGCGATCGGAGTACAGCGCATGGCGCTTGTGCCCACGCTGAGGCTTGAGTGAATGGCGGCGCACCAAGCCGTTGATCACCATGCACAGCACCAGCAACACTGTGCACAACAGTGATTGGCGCAGGGCGGTGCTGGTGTCGCCGGCGGAGACGAAAGTGGCGAACAGCGAGATGCCCACCAGCAGCAACGCCGGCAGGTACCAGAACGTGCCGACGATTTCGATGGTATCGCTCAAGGCGCGGCGGGTCAGGCGGCGGGACAGCGGCTGGTTGCGGATCAGGTGCGCAATGGGCCGGCGGAAACGCAGGATGAACACGCCGGTGGACAGCGCGGCCATGACATTGGCGATGGTCGCGGCGACATGGGACAAATGCTGGCCCAGGCTCTCGGCCAGGCGCGGGTCGCTGACGGCTTCGCCAAAGGCGGCAAAGCTGCCGATCAGCCACAACGGGCGAAAGGCCTGGTGGCGCAGGATGTACAGCGCGCGGTGACGGTGCGGGCCGTCCAGCACGGAAAACGCGACCACGCAGATCGCCGAGAAGCAGGTGCCCACTACCAGCGCGTAGGCCAGCACCATCGCCAGGGATTTGCCCAGGGACGATGGCAGCGCGTAGCTCATGTAGACGGTGATCACCAACGCGATCAGCCATGGCCCGAGCTTGCGCAGGGCGAAGCGCAACAGGTCCCAGGTCTTGGGGTGTTGGGGCAGTTCTTCGGTCAGGCCGAAGCGCTCGCGCACCCGGTGGCTGAGCCAGATCAGTACGGCGGCCAGCAGGCTCCAGAGCATCAGGATCATGGCAAACGCAAAGATGATCGGTAGCCATTCGCTGGCCGGCAGCATCAATGCAGTGAGTTCGTCCTTGGCCAGGTCAAACTCGTTGGACCAGCGATTGATCGGGCTGTCGGCGCCGGAGAACTGTTGCTCCAGGCTGGACAGGGTGCCGCCGATCAAACCGAGTACACCCAATTCGGCGGCGGGCTGGGCTTTTTGTGTGGTTTCCCGGAGCTTTTTCAGGTCGCTCAGCAGCTTGGTGCGCTGCTGGTCGTTTTCCAGGGTCTTGATCACCTCGTCCAGTGACTGGCCCAACGGGACGTCGGCTTGTGGTTGGGTTTTGTTAGTGCTGCCCAGCAGGCCCGGCAGGCTCACGGCGTGGGCAGGCGCCATGGGCAGCAAAGTCAGCAGGCAGAAAAACAGGCAACAGGGCAGGGCAAACAGACGGGCAAGCACGAGGCGGTCAACCTTAAAAACGACGAATTGGCCGAGTGTACGAGGCCGTCAAGTGCAATGCGAGTGAGATTGTCATTCCGCGAGTTTGGCGAGGATCTTGTAAACCACGGTGCCGAGGATCAGCAGCATGCCGATCCACATGCCGAATACGCCGATGGCTTTGTCGCGAAAGTTGAAGCCTACGGCCAGGAGTATCATGCCGGTCAGGATCGGGATGAGCATGGAGTGGAAGGCGGACATGGTGATCATGGTGCGACGGCCTTGTCGGGTAAGAATGGGTGCAAGTCTAGGCGGATTTCGCGAAATGCGAGTTGATCCGTGTCAGAAACGCCACAAACCCCGGTTAATTTCCAAAACCAATGGCTTTTTTTCGATTGGCCACGGTCAACATCCCCAGGAACCTTAAACCCAGGAGCATTCATCCATGAGCACACCCAAGGCACTGTTGATTCTGCACGGCAAACAAGCCCTCAACGACGAGGTGCGGGCGGCAGTGCAGGGCAAGCGCGAGCAGGGTTGGGAGTTGGCCGTGCGGGTGACATGGGAGGGCGGCGATGCCCAGCGGTTTGTCGATCAGGCCCTCGCCGATGGCTACACGCGGCTGATTGCCGGCGGCGGTGACGGCACGCTGCGGGATGTGGCCGAGGCCATGGCCCGGGCCAAGACCGAGGCCAGCCTGGTGCTGATGCCCCTCGGCACCGCCAACGATTTTGCCCGTGCCGCCGGTGTGCCGCTGGAGCCTGAGCAGGCGTTGGACCTGCTGGACGTGCCGGCCCGTGCCATCGACCTGGGCGAAGTGGGTGGGCAGATCTTCCTTAATATGGCCACCGGCGGATTTGGTAGCCAAGTCACCGCCAACACCTCCGAAGACCTGAAGAAGGTCCTTGGCGGCGCAGCGTATCTGTTTACCGGCCTGTCACGTTTCAGCGAGTTGCGTGCGGCCTACGGTGAATTGCAGGGCCCCGACTTCCACTGGCGCGGCGAGCTGCTGGCCTTGGGCATCGGCAACGGGCGCCAGGCCGGCGGCGGCCATGTGCTGTGCCCCGATGCCCTGGCCGATGATGGTTTGCTGGATATCAGCATTCTGCCGGCGCCTCAGGAAGTGGTCGGCACCCTGCGTAGCCTGATGACCGACGGCTGGGGCCTGGACAACATGTTTGTGCGGGCGCGCTTGCCGTGGGTCGAAATCAAGGTGGCCGAGGGGCTGGCGATCAACCTCGACGGCGAGCCGCTCCAGGGTGATGACTTGCACTTTTCGGCCTTGCCCCAGGCGCTTCGGGTGCATTTGCCGGCGGATTCGCCGTTGCTGACTAATCGTCCAGACTGATGATCTGTTCGCGCACCGCGAACAACACCAGGCCCGCCACATCGAAAATCTGCAAGCGCTTCATGATTTGCGAGCGGTGGGCTTCCACGGTCTTGATGCTCAAGCCCAGGCCATTGGCGATTTCCCGGGTGGACTTGCCGCGCACGATCAAGCGCAGGATTTCCAGTTGGCGCGCGGTCAGGTTGTGGCTGTGGGGCGGTGGATTGGCCTGGGCCTGATTGCGGACCAGCGCCTGGTTGATCACCGTGTGGGCGATGGCCGGGCTCAGGTAGCGTTCGTTGTTGCGCAAGGCCAGCAGCGCGTGCTCCAGCTCATTGGCGGTGGTGTCCTTGAGCAGGTAGCCATGGGCGCCGGACTCCAGGGCGCACATGATCAGTTCCGGGTCGGTGTGCATCGAGAGGATCAGCACTTTGCTCTTTGGATAGGCCTGCTTGAGGCTCTTCAAGGCATCGAGCCCACCGGTGTGCTTCATCGACAGGTCAAGCAGCACGATGTCGGGTTGCAGCGCGTCGAATCGCTCCAGCAACTGGGCGCCGTCGTTCGCCTCGCCGATCACCGTGTAGCCGGGAATATCCATGACCAGCGCACGCACGCCGGCCCTGATCAGGGAGTGGTCATCCACCAGGAGTAAATTGCACGTCACTCTAGAACCTTATGGGGGTTGGCCCGTTCGAGGGCGCGGGGCGCCCAGGGGAAAAGCGCTTCGATCCGTGTGCCAAAGCCTGGCTGGCTATTGACGGACAATGTGCCGCCCAGTTGATCAATCCGCTCGGACATCCCGGCCATGCCCCGCTGGCCTTCCTGGGCGGGGTTGATGGCGGGCGAAAAGCCCAGGCCGTCATCGCTGATAAACAGTGAAAGGCCTTCGGGCAGGCGTTGCAGGCGTACCAGCAGGTTGCGTGCCTGGGCATGGCGCAGCATGTTGGTGACGGCTTCCTGAGTAATGCGAAAGGCGGCAACGGCCATTTCTTCCGGGATGCCGGTCAGCCGTTGATGGCATTCCAGGCTCCAGCTCACGCGGGTGTTTTCCAGTGTCTTGAGCAGGTGCGCCCGCAGGCTCGCCTCCAACCCCAGGCTCGCCAACTGCCGGGGATTGAGGATGGCCGACACGTCCTGCACCTTGGCCAGGGTTTCGTTCAGGGTGTTGCACAGCACTGAGCAATGGCCTTGCAGGTCTTCCGGCAGGCGGCGTTTGAGCCATTCACTTTGCAGCTTGGCGGCGGTCAACAGTTGGCCGATATCGTCGTGCAATTCACGGCTCAGGCGATGACGTTCGTTTTCCTGAACCTGCAACAGGCGTTCGGCCAGTTCCTGGGGCTGGAACTTGATGGACTTGCGTGAGCGCCACTGTTGCAGGCCCACCACCAACAGGGTGGCCAGGTTCAATAGCAGCAAGGCCAGAGGCAGATCGGCCGAGCGTGCATAAGCCCACAGGCTGAGCAGGCACGCGCACAGGCATAGCGCGAGGGTCATCCTGCGTGCATTGCTTCGGGACACGGACCTTGCGATGAGTGACTTCAGGCTGGCGTACATAGGAGGCGCATTTCACGTTTATATGCATCATGAAGTTGAGTCACTTCGAGCGGGGCATGGTACCACCACTATTACCGTTGGTCGCCTTTCGCCGAGCTTGATGAGGCGTATTAATCATGGCAACGCCCCGGGAGGCAGTCCCGGAGTTCAAAGAGTGGGGGAGTTGTATCATTGAAGTTGTTTTGTATCGGTATTGTCGTTAGTGGCTTATTGATATTTTTCTGCTAACGACGACGTCATGCATGATTAGTTGTGGCTGTCGTTTTTGGATAAGTCAGCGATTGAATGCGACATTTTTGTCGAGTAAATGCGAAGAAGGCTCAAATCGCGTAAGGCCTGTGATGCTGTTGTGTGTAGCCAAAGTCGCTTTGCGGGATGTGTTGAACGACGGTGGCAATCAGCACGGTTTGTTCGGTTTCATCCAGGCTGAGTTTGCCGGTTTTTGCGTCGATCAACTCCAGTTGCCAGGCCAGCAATGTGAGGCACGCATTCAGCGCATCCAGCGCCTGGTCATGCAGTTGCAGTGGGCTGGCAGCATTGCTGATCAAGTACTGTACATGCCGGGAGAACTCGCCAATGGCCCGTAGGGCAAGGGCGTCGGATTTTTCGGCGAGCTTGATCAGGCTGCTTTTCATGCAGTCGATCGCGTCGCTGTCGTTACGGATCAAATGCAGGTGGCTCAAGCACTCCTGGGACTTGGCCAGCAGCATTTCCGCCTCCAGGAGAAACTCGGGAAGTGCAAGTTGCCACTCTGTGCCGTCGTTCATCATGCAAGTCTCCAAAACATACGGTCGGATAATGAGATGTCGCACCGGGTGAATGGCTTCAAAGTACTGCTGAAATATGACGAATATCTGTAGGTTGCTTCCGACTTTCCAGTAGGACTTTTATTTGATTGATCGCCGCGATCGTTTGAACCCCCCTGATTGCTCAAGGGCATCCGCACAACTTCTTTGGTTGCCAAGACGTAAGTCTTAGGACGACCCGTGGGCCGTGGGCTTGCGATAGCCAACAAAAGCCTGACTCCATTCATGCAATGAGAATGGCGTCACATTAATGGCTATTAGATATCGCGAATATCAGGTTGGTCCTGATTGTGGATAGGGGAATCCCTTACATAGGGGAACCTCGCGCTGACTTTGCGGTCACGCGACGGCGGTGATGGGTGTTGTGTTGAAGCTGGCTCAGTAAAGCATGATGTCAGTGTGACATCAATGGATTTGCATGGCATTTTAATGGGGGTCAAGGTCCGGCGTTTGCCGCCGATAACCTGCTTCAGTGACCCGCACTATCCATCCGCTAAACCCAGGAGTCTTTAATGGCCGGCATTCTCGACACGGTAGATCAACGCACACAATTGGTGGGTGAGAATCGCCTGGAGATCCTCATGTTTCGCCTGGCCGGGCGGCAGTTGTTCGCGATCAACGTGTTCAAGGTGCAGGAAGTGCTGCAACTGCCCAAGTTGACCCTGATGCCCCAGCGCCATCCGTTTGTTTGCGGCGTGGTCAACCTGCGTGGCCAGACGCTGCCGGTGATCGACCTGTCCCAGGCGATTGGCATGCGCCCGCTGATTCCGGGGCCCAACAGCACCATTATCGTCACCGAGTACAACCGTTCGGTGCAGGCATTCCTGGTGGGCGGCGTCGACCGGATCGTCAACATGAACTGGGAGGCGATCCTGCCACCCCCGGCGAGTGCCGGGCGCCAGCATTACCTGACAGCCATCAGCAAGGTCGATGACCAGTTGGTGGAAATCATCGACGTGGAAAAAGTCCTCGCCGAAATCGTGCCCTACAACGCCAAGGTTTCCCGCGAGAAACTCGAAGACCCGGTACTGGAGCGCGCCCGCGGCCGTGAAGTGCTGCTGGTGGATGACTCCAACGTCGCTCTCTCGCAACTGCGTGACACCCTCGGCCAACTGGGGGTGAAGATGCACATCGCCAGTGATGGCCTCAAGGCCCTGAACCTGCTCAAGGGTTGGGCCGACAGCGGCCAAGTGATGACCGACAAGCTGTTGATGATCTTTACCGATGCCGAAATGCCCGAGATGGACGGCTACCGCCTGACCACTGAGATTCGCAACGACCCGCGCCTGCGTGGCCTGTACGTGGTGCTGCACACGTCGTTGTCCGGCAGCTTCAACGATTCGATGGTGAAGAAGGTCGGCTGCGACAACTTCCTCTCCAAGTTCCAGCCCGACAAGTTGGTGGACGTGGTGCGTCAGCGCCTGATGCTGGACGAAGTACCGGCTTGAGCTTAGGGTGACGGCTTTGCCCCTCAGGAATGCAGGCCCATGCTTCGTCTCAGCGCGTTGTACCGATACCCCTTGAAGTCCGGCAAGGGTGAAACCTTGCAGCAGATTGGCCTGGACAAGCTGGGGCTCGACGGGGATCGACGCTGGATGCTGGTGGACGAGGCCAGCGGGCGGTTCCTGACCCAGCGGGCCGTGGCCAAAATGAGCCAGCTGTCGGCGCTGTGGAACAGTGCCGGTGGCCTGACCTTGAGCGCCGAAGGCCAACCCGCCCTCGACGTGCCACTGCCCGGCAGCGATGCCGAGTTGCGCGGCGTGACCATCTGGCGCGACACCTTGCGCGTGCCCGACGCCGGTGATGAAGCGGGCGCCTGGGTCAGCGAGTTCATCGGCAAACCCACGCGCCTGGTGCAGGTACCGTTGGCACGTGCGCGGACTACCGAGGCCGGTTACGGCAATGACGATGACAAGGTCGCGTTTGCCGATGGTTTTCCATTGCTGCTGATCGGCCAGGCGTCGCTGGATGACTTGTCGCAGCGGGTCGGCCGGCCGATGGAAATGCTGCGTTTTCGTCCCAACCTGGTGATCGAGGGCAGCGAAGCGTTTGCCGAAGACGGTTGGAAGCGGGTACGGATTGGCGACGTGGAGTTTCGCGTGGTCAAGTCCTGCTCACGCTGCATCCTGACCACCATCGACCCGGCGAGCGGCGAACGCAGCGCCGACCGCGAACCGCTGGCCACCCTCAAAACCTACCGCGAGCGAGAGGGTGATGTGATGTTTGGGCAGAACCTGGTCAACGATGGTGTGGGTCGTCTGGAAGTCGGCATGCCGGTGACGATCCTGGAGTAAGCCGCGCTGAAATGAAAAATGCCCGTCTCTTGCGAGACGGGCATTTTTTATGGCCGGCGCAAAGATCAGCCGCGGTATTCGCACAGGTAAGCCGTGTCGACCGCTACCTTCAGCTGGAACTTGCTGTTGGCAGGCACGTTGAACTGGCTACCGGCTTCGAAGGTTTCCCAGTCTGTGCTGTCTGGCAGCTTGACGGTCAGCGCGCCCGACACCACGTGCATGATTTCACGCTGGGCGGTGCCGAATTCGTATTCACCCGGGGCCATGACGCCGATGGTCGCCGGACCTTCTGCAGTGCCGAAAGCGATCGACTTGACGGTACCGTCGAAGTACTCGTTGACTTTAAACATGGGCGAATCCTCGGAAAAGGGTCAAGAAAGGTCGGCCAGTATGCCTTCTACACGGGCAAAATCAACGGCAGCAGCCGTGCGGTATTGCGCGCGTCTTCCAGCGCCCGGTGCTGCTGGCCATGGAACTGCATGCCGGCCAGTTGCAGCGCGCCATTGAGCCCCAGCGGCTTGTCCAGGCGCCGGGCCTTGGCGAAGCGCTGCTTGAGGTTCACGTGGGGCGTCTGGCCCAGCACGCTGCTCAAGCCATGGCGCTGCCACTCCAGTTCCAGTTGCTGGCGGTCGTAATCGCCCCAACTCGCCCAGCCTTCCAGGCGTGCCTGGTGTTGACCGAGCCAGCGTTCGAACAGTGGCCACACCTCAATCAACGGTGCGGCAGCATCGATATTCGCTTGGGTGATGTGGGTCAACTGGCGGCAGAACGGCGTCAGCAACGGCCTGCGCAACGGCCGCACGAAACGCTGGAAATGGTCCAGTTCACGGCCCCGGCGGTTGACCAGGCTCACACCGATTTCGATGATTTCCATCTCGGTCACGGGCCAGCCGCCTTCATCCGTTGTGGCTTCAAGATCAATAATCAGCCAATGAGGCATCGCAGGTTCCCGTACTCTTCCCGTCCTGATGGGGATAGAGCGTAGCCAAGCCTGCTAGTTCCGCCCAGCAGTTACTCGATCTCCAGCAAAATCTGACGGCTCCTGACCTGATCTCCTGCAACGGCCTGGATTCGCTTGACCACACCACTCATGCCGGCCTTGAGTGGGTGCTCCATTTTCATCGCTTCCAGCACCAGCAAAAGCTGGCCCTTGCTGACCGAATCGCCTTCGCTGACCTGAACTTCAACAATCGCCCCATCCATCGGCGCCTTGACCATGCCGTTACTGGCCTCGGCCTGGCGGCTGGCAACGGTTTGGGTTCGGTTGGTGATGCATATGCCGGGCAGCCAAAGCTGTGTGCCCTGCAAGTGATAGGCGATGCGGCGGCGAATGCCGTTGACCACGGCTATGGCCCAGCGTCCGTCGATGCTGAGGTCGCGTATTTCGATGGCGTGCTGATCAATCTCGACTTGCAGGCAATTGTCCGCCAGCACACTCAGGCTGATTGCCCGTGGCTCATCCTGGTCGGCCAACTGATAACGCCATGGCACGCTGGCGTTGTTGCGCCAGCCGGATAGCGGCTGGGTGTGAGTGCTGGCGCTGTGTTGGTAAAGCAGCGCGGCGGCCAGGGCCAGTTCGTCGTTGGTCGCGTGGGTTCGGGCGATGTCGCTGAAATGCTCGGCGATAAAGCCGGTGCTGAACTCGCCGGCGATGAAGTCTGGATGCTTGAGCAGGCTGGCCAGCAGGCGCTGGTTGGTGGATACGCCGAGCAGCACGCAGTCTTCCACGGCCCTGACCAGCTTGCGCCGAGCCTCTTCGCGGGTGGCGCCGTGGGCGATGATCTTGCCCAGCATCGGGTCGTAGAACGGGGTGATGCGCTGGCCTTCGAGCACGCCATGGTCGATGCGCACACCGGCCGCCGGTTCCCAGCGCAGCACATCGCCGGTTTGTGGCAGGAAACCCTGGGCCGGGTCTTCGGCGTACAGGCGTACTTCCATGGCGTGGCCGCTCAGGGTTACTTGGTCCTGACTCAGGGGAAGCGGCTGGCCGGCGGCGATCTGCAGTTGCCAGGCGACGAGGTCGAGGCCGGTGATCAGTTCGGTGACGGGGTGTTCGACCTGGAGGCGAGTGTTCATTTCCAGGAAGTAGAAGTTGCCGTTGCGGTCGAGGAGGAATTCGACGGTGCCGGCGCCGACGTAATTCACGGCGCGGGCGGCCTTGAGGGCGGCTTCGCCCATGGCTTGGCGCAGCTCAAAGGTCATGACGGGGCAGGGGGCTTCTTCGATGACTTTCTGATGGCGGCGCTGGATCGAGCAGTCGCGTTCGCCGAGGTAGATCAGGTTGCCGTGGGTGTCGCCGAACAGTTGGATTTCGACGTGGCGGGGGTCTATCAGGGCTTGTTCGAGGATCAGTTCGGCGCTGCCGAAGGCGTTTTGTGCTTCGGAGCGGGCGGTGCGCAGGTGTTCCAGCAGGGTGTCGGGGCTGTGCACCAGGCGCATGCCGCGACCGCCGCCGCCGGCGCTGGCCTTGATCATCAGCGGGTAGCCGATTTGGTCGGCTTGCTGTTGCAGGGTTGGGTCGTCCTGGTCGGGGCCTTGGTAGCCTTTGATGCAGGGGACGCCGGCGTTGAGCATGGCGACTTTTGAAAGGCGTTTGCTGCCCATCAATTCGATGGCTTCGGGGCTGGGGCCGATGAAGGTCAGGCCGGCGTTTGCGCAGGCTCGGGCGAAGTCGGGGTTTTCGGAGAGGAAGCCGTAGCCGGGGTGGATGGCGTCGGCTCCGGTGCGGTGGGCTGCGTTGAGGATGGCTTCGATGTTCAGGTAGGACTGGTTGACCGGGGCCGGGCCGATGTTGACGGCTTCGTCGGCCATCTGGACGTGCAGGGCGTTGGCGTCGGGGTCGCTGTAGATCGCTACCGTGCGGTAGCCCAGGGTTTGGGCGGTGCGCTGGATGCGGCAGGCGATTTCGCCACGGTTGGCTATGAGAATTTTGTTGAACATCGGCATGGTGGTGTCCCTTGGCTTGTCGGGTACATATCCGTTTCTTTGGTAACGGCCGCTTATGGTTCCGCTCTTACAGCGGGTCACTTTTGAAAAGCCGGAATGCCGGCCCAGTCAAAAGTAACCAAAACGCTCTGCCCCGCCTGTCGGCGCCTCGCTGTGGCTCGGCGTTCCCTCACTCCGGCACCGCGAAGCGGGCCGCCGCGACGGGCCATCCATGGCCCGGAGCGGCTAAACCGGCGTCCTGCCGGTTTACCCGCTCCGCACTGCCTGCGTTCGGCCTCGGGCTGAATGGGGCAGTCAGATCAAAATCAAAAGCAAAAGCACAGCGGCCTACCGGCCGGCTTCCTTCTCTGTAGGAGCGAGCTTGCTCGCGAAAAACCTGAGACCGCCGCGTTCATCCAGGATGCCAGCGTCATCGTTAACGACCTTCGCGAGCAAGCCCGCTCCCACATTTTGAACCGTGCCCGCTTTAGCTTCTGATTTTGCTTTTGCTTCACCACACTCAAGCCGGCCTGTAGGCCGCTGTGCCCTTGATCTGCTGTTGATCTTGATCTTAGGCGCCCCGTTAAACCACGCTGGCCGAACGCAGGCTTTGGAGCGTGGGTAACCCGGCAGGACGCCGGGTTAGCCGCGCTGGGCCAAGGATGGCCCATCGCGGCGGCCCACGGTCCAAAGCCGGAGTGCGGGCACACCGAGCCTAGGCGAGGTGCCGAGTGGTGGGGCAAGAGCGTTTTGCTTACTTTTGCGCTGTTCAAAAGTGAGCCGCTGTAAGAGCGGAACCAATAGCGGCCATAACCGCAGAAACGGATATGCCCCCAATTCATCGCGCCCACCGCGGCTTGCGCTTCTGCACAAAAGCCTGAGTCCCCTCAATCCCTTCTTCTCCGCTAACCGCCTCGGCAAACCACTCAGCCGCCTGGTCCAGCAACGGCCCCAAAGCCTGCTCATCACTGGCCAAGACCAACGCCTTGGTCCGCGCATTAGCCCCCGGAGCACAACGCAAAACCTGCCCCAACACCTCATCCACCCGCTCCGCCAACGCCTGCGGATCGTGCTCCACAAAATGCACCAAGCCCAACCGCAGCGCCTCAACCCCATCAAACCGCGCCGCCGTCAAAGCCAACCGCCGCGCCTGAGTCAACCCGATACGCTTCACCACAAACGGCGCAATCTGCGCCGGCAACAACCCAAGGCTGGTCTCCGGCAACCCAAACTGCGCCTGATGATCCGCAATCGCCACATCACTGACACACACCAACCCCAACCCGCCCCCCAGCACCGCCCCCTGGAGCACCACAATCACCACCTGCGGCAACGCCTCAACTTCCTGCAGCAGTGTGCCAAACGCCCGATTCAACGCCTGCAACCCACCGGTGGCCCCGGCGCGAGCCATGTCCTTCACATCCCCACCCGCCGAAAAATGCCCACCGGTGCCACTGATGACCACCGCCCGCAAGGCTTTGTCCCCTGACACATCGGCCAGTACCGCCCGCAACTCGGTCACCATCTCAAGGCTCATGGCATTCCGGCTGTCAGGCCGATTGAGCGTCACATGCAACACCCCGTTATGCGGCTCCAGCAACAACGTATTCACGACTTTTTCCCCGGCAAGGTGCCCATCAATTTGCAGATGATCCCCAGCATGATCTCGTCCGCCCCACCACCAATCGACACCAGCCGCACATCCCGATAAGCCCGGGCCACCGGGTTGTCCCACATGAACCCCATGCCACCCCAATATTGCAGGCAACTGTCACTCACTTCCCGGCCCAGGCGACCGGCCTTTAGCTTGGCCATGGAGGCCAGTCGCGTCACGTCCTGGCCCTTGATGTACTGCTCGGTGGCCTGGTACACCAAGGCCCGCAGGCATTCGATTTCGGTAGACAGTTCGGCCAGGCGAAAGTGGATCACCTGGTTGTCGATCAACGGCTTGCCGAAGGTCTTGCGCTCCTTGCAGTACTCGATGGTGCTGTCGATGCAGTACTCCAGGCCCTTGACCATATTGGCCGCGCCAAACAGTCGCTCTTCCTGGAACTGCAGCATCTGCATCATGAACCCCGCGCCTTCATGGCCGATGCGGTTGCGCTGGGGGATGCGCACGTCGTCGAAAAACACTTGGGCGGTTTCCGAGCTGTGCATGCCGAGCTTTTCCAGGGGCGGGCTGACGCTGATACCCGGGGTGTTCATCGGCACCATGATCAGCGACTTGTTGATGTGCGGCTTGTCGTCGGAGGTGTTGGCCAGCAGGCAGATAAAGTCGGCGCTCGGTGAGTTGGTGATCCACATCTTGCTGCCGTTGATCACATAGTCGGTGCCGTCCTTGCGGGCATGGGTTTTCAGCCCGGCTACGTCGGAGCCGGCGCCGGTTTCCGAGACGCCAATGCAGCCCACTTGCTCGCCGCTGATGGCCGGGCGCAGGAACTCTTCGCGTAACTCATCGGAGCCGAAACGGGCCAGGGCCGGGGTGCACATGTCGGTTTGCACGCCGATGGACATCGGGATGCCGCCGCAACGGATGCTGCCGAACTCTTCGGCGGCGACGATGGAGTAGCTGTACTCGAGGCCCATGCCGCCGAATTTTTCCGGCTTGGAAATACCTAGCAGTCCGAGGTCGCCGGCCTTGCGGAAAATCTCGTGGATCGGGAAGCGTCCGGCCTTTTCCCATTCATCGACGTGCGGATTGATCTCGCGCTCGACAAAGCCTCGGACGGTGCGACGCAGTTCTTCGTGTTCCTGGGTGAAGATCATTTTTATTGTTCTCCTGAAGGGTTAAAACCGCGCCACACCAAAGCTGTTGGGCTGCAATTGCCGTACCTCGGCCTCCTGGCAGATGTCCAGCAGAAACCCGAGCAAGGTTCGTGTATCCCGTGGATCAATCAGCCCGTCGTCCCACAGGTTTGCGCTGCCGTAGAGGGCGGTGGACTGGCTGTCGAGTTTCTGTGCGGTGACCTGTTCGAGCATGTCGAGCACCTTGGGGTCGGGCACCAGGCCGTCTTTCAATTGCTTGGCTTCGGTGACGATCCGCAGCACCTTGCCCGCCTGGGCGCCGCCCATCACGGCGGTGCGGCTGTTGGGCCAGGCGAAGATGAAACGCGGGTCGAGGCCGCGGCCGCACATCGCGTAGTTGCCGGCACCGTAGGAACCACCGACGACGATGGTCAATTTCGGCACCCGGGCATTGGCCACCGCCTGGATCATCTTCGCGCCATGCTTGATCACGCCTTGCTGCTCCGACTCGGTGCCCACCATGAAACCGGTGGTGTTGTGGAAGAACAGCAGTGGCGTCAGGCTCTGGTCGCACAGTTGGATAAATTGCGCGGCCTTGCTCGCGCCCTTCGGTGTGATCGGCCCGTTGTTGCCGATGAAACCACAGGCACGGCCCTGGATATGCAAATGGCCGCAGACGGTGTGCGGATCGAACTCGCCCTTGAACTCCAGGAAGTTGGAACCATCCGCCAGTCGCGCGAGGATTTCGCGCACGTCGTAGGGCTTTTTCGGGTCGTCGGGGATCAGCCCCAGCAGCTCTTCAATCGGGTAGAGCGGCTCGCTATAAGCGCGCTTTGGCAGAGGCGGCAAGCGGTCATCCCACGGCAACAGGCTGACGATCTCACGCACGATGCGCACACCGTCAGCGTCGTTTTCCGCCAGGTATTCGGCAGTGCCGGCGGTTTGCGCGTGCATCTCGGCGCCGCCCAGTTCTTCATCGGTGGCGACTTCGCCGGTGGCGGCCTTGAGCAGCGGTGGGCCGGCCAAAAACAGCTTGGCCTTGCCGCGCACCACCACTACGTAATCCGAAAGCCCCGGCTGATACGCACCGCCCGCCGTGGCCGAGCCATGCACCACGGTGATCTGCGGCAAACCCATGGCCGACATCCGCGCCTGGTTGGCAAAGCTGCGTGCGCCTTCGACGAAAATCTCGGCGGCGTAGTTGAGGTTGGCGCCGCCGCTTTCTGCGAGCGTCACCACCGGCAGTTTGTTTTCCATGGCGATCTGTTGCAGGCGCAGGGATTTTTTCAGGCCCGAGGGGGAAATGGTTCCGCCCTTGATCGCGCTGTTGTTGGCCACCACCAGCATGCGCACGCCGCTGACGTAGCCGATGCCGGCGATCAACCCGCCACCGGCAGCGCTGCCGTCCTTGTCGTCGTGCAGTTTGTAGCCGGCCAGGCTCGCCAGCTCGAGGAACGGCGCGCCAGGGTCCAGCAGTAAATTCAGGCGTTCCCGTGGCAGCAGTTGCCCGCGCTTGTCGAACTTGGCCTTGGCTTCAGCCGCCTTGCTCAACAGATTTTGCTCCAGCTGGCGCAGTTGATTGACGCCTGTGAGCAGTGCTTCGCGGTTCTGCGCGAATTGCGGGCTGTGGGCGTCGAGTTGCGAGTCGATCACCGGCATGGCTTATTTCTCCTCCTTGAGCACGTCCGGCAAGTACGCCCGGTGGAAACCGTTAAAGGACGCATTCGGCGGTTGCGCCTTGTGCAGCGGCCAGGCGCGGCTGCCGAGGCTGGCGGCGCCGTCGATGCGCAAGGTGCTGCCGCTGACGAACGCGGCGGCGGGGCTGAGTAAAAACACAATCGCCGCGCTGACTTCCGATTCGGTGCCGATGCGTTTTAGCGGTACATGCTCGCGCAAGGTCGGGATCACCGCCTTGAACGCGCCTTCGTAAGTGTCCATGCCGCTCGATGCAATCCAGCCGGGCGCCACGGCGTTGACCCGCACCCCGGCGTAACCCCATTCGAAGGCAGCGGTCTTGGTGAAGTTGTCCATGCCCGAACGTGCCGCGCCGGAGTGGCCCATGCCCGGCATGCCGCCCCACATGTCGGCGAGCATGTTGACGATGGACCCGCCGTGCTTGCTCATGCACTGGTTGAACAATTCCCGGGCCATCAGGAAGCCGCCCACCAGGTTGGTGCGCAACACCGTTTCAAAGCCCTTCTGATTGATCGACGCGAGCGGCGAGGGGTACTGGCCGCCAGCGTTGTTCACCAGGCCATGAACCGGGCCGTGCTCCTGGAGGATCTGGCTGACCAGCGCCTTGACCGCTTCTTCATCACGAATATCGCAGGCCTGCCAGCTGGCGCGGCCGCCGTCTTCACTGATCTCCGCCGCGACCGTTTGCAGTTTTTCCGGCTTGCGACCCACCAGGATCACATGGGCGCCGAGGGCTGCCAGCTCGTGGGCAGTGCAGCGGCCAATGCCACTGCCGCCGCCGGTAACGATGATGGTCTGCCCCTGGAACAAGTCGGCTTTGAAGATCGAGTCGAAGGCCACGGCGTGGGTCCTTTAAGTGAATTGATCGGCAATGTGCTGCGGCACGGCAATCGGTATTTCCAGCAGTTGCTGGGCGAAGGCCTTGCCTTGGGGGTCGATGCGCAGGCTGGCGATCCCGCCGCCGCCCAAGGCGTTTTCCAGCAGGAAGTTCAGGCTATGGCTGCCGGGCAAGTACCAGCGCTCGACACGGCCGTGGATCGGGTCGAGCACGTGGCTCATCCAGTCGACGATCACTTCGGGCGTCAGCGCTTCGGCGATCCACGGCAGGTATTCGGGCTCGCGGGCGATCACGCCGATGTTGCTGTGGTTGCCCTTGTCGCCAGAGCGGGCCACGGCCAGTTTGATCAGCGGCACGTTGGCGTCGGCGCGGCCTTGGGGTTTGGGTGGGTCGATCAAGGCGATGGGAGTGTTCAGCGGTTCGGTGCCAGGCAGTTCGCAGGCATGCCGCTCGCCAAGAAAATCGACCTGCAATTGGCAGGCGCTTTTATCGATCAGGAACGAAAACAGCCGAATCAGCGGATACACCGTGGGCCGCCCGCCGACGATCCCGGTGAGCCCTGGCGCCATGCCGGTGGCCGCCTGGGCGATCTCCCGGGCGAACAGCACCAGCGCCTGTTTGCTCGGGTGACGCACCGCCAGTTTCACCACCACTTCGCGGCAGTCCTGGCGTTGGGCGTGGGGGCCGTAGGTGGCTTCGCTGCCCAACAGTTCGATGTTGACGTCGGTGTAGGGCGCCCAGCCGCGCTGGCTGAACAGCTCTGAGGTCTTGTTGATGATCGCCTGGCTGACCCGCTCGGCCTTGGCCACCGCGTCGATCCCGGCAATCAGGCAACTGGCGGTGCAGCGAAAGCCGTCCGGGTAAGTGGCGCTGACCTTGTACTGATCGGTGGGCGGCAGGCCTTTGGCGCCGTGCAGGTGCACGCGGTTTTTGCCTTGTTGCTGGAGCTTTACGTGGCTGAAGTCGCAGATCACGTCGGGCAACAGGTAGGCGCGCGGGTCGCCGATTTCATACAGCAGTTGCTCGGCGACGCTCAGTTCGCTGATCAGCCCGCCGGTGCCGTCGACCTTGCTGACGGTGAACTGGCCGTCGGCATTGACCTCCACAATCGGGAAACCGATGTGTTCGTAGTCCGGCACCTCGCGCCAATCGGTGAAGTTGCCGCCGGTGCACTGGGCGCCACATTCGATGATATGCCCGGCCAATGCCGCCTGGGCCAGGCGGTCGTAGTCCTGCCAGGACCACGCGAATTCATGCACCAGCGCCGCGCTGACCACCGCGCTGTCGACTACACGGCCGGTGATGACGATATCAGCGCCCAGCTTCAGCGCCTGTACGATGCCGGGCGCGCCGAGGTAGGCGTTGGTGGACACGCACATCGCCGGCAAAGGCGCGCCGCTGAACATGTCGGTGATGCCGTGCAGTTGCTTGAACTGCGGTTGCAGGTCATCCCCCAGCAGCACGGCGATCTTCAACGGGATTTGCGCCTGGTCGCAGGCCGCCTGCAACGCGACGGCGCAGGCCTGGGGGTTGATGCCGCCGGCATTGCTGATCACGCGGATGCCCTGGCGCTGGATATCGGCCAGCAGCGGCGTCAGCACCTCGACGAAATCCGTGGCATAGCCGGCCTGGGGATCTTTCATCCGTGCCCCGGCGAGGATCGACATCGTGACTTCTGCCAAGTAGTCGAACACCAGGTAATCCAGCGCGCCGCCCTGTACCAACTGCGCAGCGGCGGTGCAGGTGTCGCCCCAGAAGGCGCTGGCGCAGCCGATGCGTACCGTCTTGTTCATGGGGCGTCCTTCCTCTGGTTGGCTGGTTCCGAGACTACCAAGCAAGCGCTTGGTTTGTAAACTCTGGTCACAACTTTGCCCCAAGCGCTTGCTTGGTTGGCTGCCACGGCCTAAATTGCCGCCCAAGACGTAACCAGAAGTTAAGGAGAGCAGCATGGATGAGCAAAAAGCCCTGCGGGTGATGCGCACCATGGTCGACGCCGGCCAATTGACCGACCCCGACAGTGCCCGTGGCAAGTTGCTGCAAACCGCGGCCCACCTGTTTCGCAATAAAGGCTTTGAGCGCACCACCGTGCGTGACCTGGCCGGCGCGGTCGGGATCCAGTCCGGCAGCATCTTTCATCACTTCAAGAGCAAGGACGAAATCCTGCGGGCGGTGATGGAGGAAACCATCCACTACAACACCGCCCTGATGCGGGCGTCCCTGGCCGAGGCGAACAACGTGCGCGAGCGGGTGCTGGCGCTGATTCGCTGCGAATTGCAGTCGATCATGGGCGGCAGTGGTGAGGCGATGGCGGTGCTGGTGTATGAATGGCGGTCACTGTCGGCCGAGGGCCAGGCCCAGGTACTGGCCTTGCGCGATATCTACGAAGACATCTGGTTGCAGGTGCTAGGGGAGGCGAAAAACGTCGGTTATATCCGGGGCGATGTGTTTATCACCCGGCGCTTCCTGACTGGCGCCTTGTCCTGGACCACCACCTGGTTTCGCGCCCAGGGCAGCATGACCCTGGAGCAACTGGCCGACGAAGCCTTGCTAATGGTTTTGAAAGCTGACTAGCCCGTTCGTGCAAGCTATTAATTGTGTGGCGGAAAGTTGTCTCGATAGACAAAAACGCCTAGCTTAGCGGGATCAATGTTTTCGACGGTGTGTGCCTTGATGTTTTCGCCCTGGCGATTGGCTGCAGGACTCTCAATATTGGCACTTGGCACACTGTGGCTGATGCCGGCTTCGGCCGCTCAGTTGGTGAGGGTGGGGGCTGCGCATTTTCCACCCTACACCGTGCGCCCGGAGCAGGGCGCCGACACCGGGTTGCTGCCGCAATTGCTGGAAGCCTTGAATGCCCTGCAAACCGATTACCAGTTTGTGCTGGTGCCCACCTCGATCCCCCGGCGCTTTCGCGATTTCCAGCAAGGCCGGGTGGATATGGCGATCTTCGAAAATCCGGCATGGGGTTGGCAGGACATCCCCCACACGGCGGTCGACATGGGCCTGGAAGACGCGGAAATCTTCGTCGCCCAGCGTGAGCCCGGCCGCGACCAATCGTACTTCACTGACCTGACCGGCAAGCGCCTGGCGGTGTTCAGCGGCTATCACTACGCGTTCGCGAACTTCAACCCCGACCCCAGGAATATGGCGGAGCACTTCAACGCCACCTTGACCTATTCCCACGACAGCAACCTGTTGATGGTCGCCCGGGGCCGCGCCGACATTGCATTGGTAACACGCTCCTACCTCAGCGATTTCCTGGTGCGCAACACCGAGACGGCGGGGCAGTTCCTGGTGTCTGAGCGGATTGACCAGGTGTACCACCATTTCGCGCTGCTGCGGCCCAAGGCGCCGATCACGGGGCCGGTGTTCGCCGGGCTGCTCAAGCAACTGCGGGACAATGGCCAGTTGCTGAAGATCTTCGAGCCTTACCGCATCGATGTGATGCCGGTGCCGTGATCGTCTAAATTTTTGCCCCTGGCTCACGTCACTTGTTGAACTGTCGACGATTCGTGAGCCCATCCCATGTCCAATCTGAATGACCTGTCTATCCTGCCGTTGCCGGCGGGGCCTGCCCTGAATGCTGATGAAACTGACAGCCGTCTGAGCCTGACCCTTGAGGGGCAGCCGCTGATTCGTTTGCGCCTTGAATGGGGTGATGAGCTGCTGGTGCATTTGCAGGAGCCCGACCGTGTGCCGGCTGCCCGTGCTTTGTGGGCGGCCTGTTACTGGTTGTTTGCCAAAGAGCCTGAGCGTCAACGGCTGGCCTGGCGGCTTGAGCATGCGCCGGAGGATGCGTTGCGCAGTGGGTTGCTGGTGGCGACCGAGGTTGCCGGGCAGTTTTATTGTGAGCGCACGTTGTTTTGGCAGTTGCCGCAACCGTGGTTGGGGCAGTCGCTCACAGGGACTTATCCGCAGCAGATGGTGATCAGTGGTGGCAAGCGCCATCCCGCTCGAGCGCCGAAGCCTCGGGGTGAGGTTTATCGGCGGTTTGATGCGCGGTTGGGGGCTTGGATTTCGCTGCGCACGGTTGAGATTGATGTTGATCTGGCGCGATTCAATCGTTGGCAGAACAGTGTGCGGGTGGCGAATTTCTGGCAGGAGACCGGCAGCCTGGAGCAGCATCGGGAGTATCTGGACAAGCTGGACGCGGATCCCCATGCGTTGACGTTGATCGGGTGTTTCGACGATGAGCCGTTTGCGTATTTCGAGGCGTATTGGGCCAAGGAGGATCGGATTGCGCCGTTCTATGAGGTGGCGGATTACGATCGCGGGATTCATATGCTGGTGGGTGAGGAGCATCACCGGGGGCCGCATAAGGTTGCGAGTTGGTTGTCGGCGTTGGTGCATTACCTGTTTCTTGATGATCCGCGTACGCAGCGTGTGGTGGCGGAGCCTCGGGCGGATAACGGGCGGATGATTGGGCATATGCAGAATCAGTGTTTCCACTGTGAGAAGGAGTTTGATTTTCCGCATAAGCGGGCGGCGTTGATGATCCTGGGGCGGGAGCGGTTTTTTGAGCGGTGTGGGTTGATTTGATCGGGGGCATATGGGACTGTCAGTTTTTTTGTGTGCGGGCCGGTAACGGCCTGCAGTCAGGCAGGCCGTGCTTTTACCAGGTTGGCCTGATAAATCGATCTCCGTACAGAATCGCAAATTGATTCATCGCACTTTTCCAGTCATGGGCCGCCGAGCCCCAGTTTGCAGTGATATTTCGCAGCCCGAGCCAGATCAGTTTGGTTGCCGCATCGTCGGTCGGGAAGTGGCCGCGAGTCTTGATGATCTTTCGTAGCTGAGCGTTGATGCTCTCGATGGCGTTGGTGGTGTAGATCACTTTTCGGATTGCTGGCGGGAAGACGAAAAATGGAATGACTCGATCCCAGGCCCTTCGCCAAGCAGCCACTACCGTCGGGTATTGCTTGCCCCAGGGCCCGGTTTCAAACGCGTCCAGCGCCTGTTCAGCCGCTTCGGCGGTGACCGCCTGGTAGATCGGCTTGAGCGCCTTGGCCAGTTCGCGACGCTTATCCCACGCTGCGTAATCAAGGCTGTTACGGATCAGATGAACAATGCAGGTTTGCAGTGTCGTCGCTGGAAAGACAGCGCCAAGGGCTTCTGGCATGCCTTTGAGTCCATCTGTCACGGCGATCAGTACATCTTCAATACCGCGTGTTTTGAGGTCGTTGAACACCTTCATCCAGAACTTGGCGCCCTCGGTATTTTCGATCCAAATGCCGAGAATATCCCGTGTGCCGTCAGGCAGAACACCCAGTGCCAAGTAGATCGCCTTATTACGCACCAGTCCTTCTTCGCGGATTTTGACCCGCAGGGCATCGAAGAAAATAACCGGATACATCGGCTCCAAGGGCCGCTGTTGCCATGCGCCGATCTCAGCCATGACCTCGTCGGTCACCGAGCTGATGAAATCAGGCGAAACGTCCGTACCGTACTGCTCGGAGAGAAACGCGCGGATCTCTCTGACCGTCATGCCGCGGGCGTACATAGCGATGATCTTGTCATCGAAACCGGTGTAACGGCGTTCGTGCTTGGGGATCAGAATGGGCGAAAAACTGCCGTCCCGGTCACGCGGAATATCCAGCCGGAGCGGCCCATCGCCCGTGAGAACCGTCTTGCCGCTTTTGCCATTACGCTGGTTGGTTTCATCCTCTGGGCGCTGCGCGCCCGGCGGATAGCCCAGGTGATGGCCGAGCTCGGCATTCAAGGCTCGCTCGATCAGAGCCTTCTTGAAAGCCGCTGAGGCGTCTTCGATGGCCTCGGCGGTCATCATGCCGTCAGCGAACTGCTCGAGCAGCTCTTTCGGGATTTTTGGTAGTTCACGCAGCGGTGGTTTCTTTTTGGTTGGCATACATGCACCTCTTGCTCATGGTATGCCCGAACACAAAATTTCTGACACCCCCGGGCATATCCGTTATTTAGGTCACGGCCTCCTATGGTTCCGCTCTTACAGCGGGTCACTTTTGAAAAGCCGGAATGCCGGCCCAGTCAAAAGTAACCAAAACGCTCTGCCCCGCCTGTCGGCACCTCGCTTAGGCTCGGTGTTCCCTCACTCCGGCATTACTCCGCGGGCCGCCGCGACGGGCCATCCATGGCCCGGCGCGGCTAAACCGGCGTCCTGCCGGTTTACCCGCTCCGCAATACCTGCGTTCGGCCTCGGGCTGAATGGGGCAGTCAGATCAAAAGCAGATCAAAAGCAAGAGCACAGCGGCCTACCGGCCGGCTTGAGTGTTAGAAGCAGAGGCAAGATCCAGAGCGAAAGCAGGGCTGCTTTTCTGTGGGAGCGGGCTTGCTCGCGAAAAACCTGAGGGCGCCGCGTTCATTCAGGATGCCCGCGTCATCGTTAACGACCTTCGCGAGCAAGCCCGCTCCCACATTTGGACCGTGCCCGCTTTAGCTTCTGATCTTGCTGTTGCTGTTGCTGTTGCTTCACCACACTCAAGCCGGCCTGTAGGCCGCTGTGCCCTTGATCTGCTTTTGATCTTGATCTTAGGCGCCCCGTTAAACCACGCTGGCCGAACGTAGGCAGTACGGAGCGGGTAAACCGGCAGGACGCCGGTTTAGCCGCGACGGGGCAGGGACGCCCCGTCGCGGCGGCCCGCTTCGTGCTGCCGGAGTGAGGGCACACCGAGCCTAAGCGAGGTGCCGAGTGGTGGGGCAAGAGCGTTTTTCTTACTTTTGCGCTGTTCAAAAGTGAGCCGCTGTAAGAGCGGAACCATAGGCGGCCATCACCCAAATAACGGATATTCACCCAGCAGCAGAGCCAATCAAACCCGCCGCGCAAACGTGTCGCTATGAGTCCCGGAAACCTTCCGGCAATGCACCAGCGCATCCCGAATCATGAAGTTCACGAGCGTCGGCGAAACCCCCAGCTCCTTGGCAATATCCTTCTGCGGCACCCCATGCAACCGGTACATCTCAAACGCATAGCGCGTGCGTTGAGGCAACTCCGTCAACGCATCCGCGATATTTTCCAGCGTCGAAAAGTTGATGTGCGATGTCTCAGGCGAAGCCCCGTGAATAACCACATTCAAGCCTTCCTCTTCAGTGCCGGAGTATTTCAACTCAAGCGCCTGCTTACGGTAGTGATCAATGGCCAGGTTACGCACGATCTGAAACAGGTAACTCAGCTGCGCCTTGAACGACGACGTAATGGTGGGTGCCGATTGCAACCGGAAGTACGCGTCTTGCACCACGTCTTCGGCGCGGGAGCGGCAGCCGGTAATGCGTGCTGCGATCTTGACCAGGATCAGTCGATTGTCGACGAAAGCCTGGAGTAGGGGTGAGTCGCACCTGCCTGTGGATACTTGTTCCGTCATGGAAATCACCTTGCTGCAAAAGAGGTTGGGGGAGGGCGTCCTTGCTGAGGCCTCCTACACATCGGGCAACAAATTATGCTTAATGATAATGATTGTCAAATGAGAAGACGAACTAATCTTATGCTTTATCGATAGGTGTGAACCGCGTCTCGCTGACTAATTATTTCCAGGTGCCATCCGTTCTCATGGGTGACAGGCCAGTTAACAAACCGGCCAAGGATCAGCGCCTGGAGGAGGACAAAATGGGTTTTTATCGTGTGAGCGGGAGTGGTCTGAAATGAACACGCCGGCTCGATTACGCCTGTTTTGCCTGCCGTATTCCGGCGCTAGCGCCATGGTCTACAGCCGTTGGCGGCGGGCGCTGCCCGAGTGGTTGCAGGTGCGGCCGCTGGAACTGCCGGGGCGCGGCATGCGCATGGACGAGCCGTTGCAGCGCGATATCAAGGCATTGGCCGCGCAACTGGCTGATGAGATCAGCGCGGAACTGGACGAGCCTTACGCCTTGTTCGGCCACAGCCTCGGCGGTCTGCTGGCGTTCGAGCTGGCCCATGCCCTGCGTGAGCGCGGTGTGCCGCAGCCGTTGGCGCTGTTTGCGTCGGGTACCGCCGGCCCGGCCCGTCGCGATGTCAGCGAATACGCCATCGAGAAAAACGACGAGCAACTGATCGCCCGCCTGCGTGAACTCAAGGGCACCGGCGAAGAGGTGTTGGCCAATGCCGAACTGATGCAGTTGATGTTGCCGATCCTGCGGGCCGACTTCCTTCTTTGCGGCAGTTTCGAGTATGGCGAGCGCGAGCCGCTGCCCCTGCCGATCCATGTCTTTGGCGGCAAGCAGGACAGTGTGCGTGCCGACCAACTGCTGGACTGGCAGCAAGACACCGCCAGCGGTTTCTCCCTCGACATGTTCGACGGTCACCACTTCTTCCTGATGCAGCACGAGAGTTCTGTACTGCGCTGTGTGCGGCGTTACGCCGACGAACACTTGGCCCGCTGGCGCAATGACGCCGCGCGGCAGATGGCCCGGGCCGCCGGCTGAACAAGCCCCTCCGCCACACATTCCCCGATTTCCCAGTAAGCCGATTTCAGGCAGGAACCCCATGATGGACGCCTTCGAACTTCCCCGCACCCTGGTCCAGTCCCTTCAGCGCCGCGCCGCACAAACCCCGGATCAACTGGCGTTGCGCTTCCTGGCCGAGACGGCCGAGCAAAGCGTCGTCCTCAGTTACCGCGACCTCGACCTGCGCGCCCGCACCATCGCCGCCGCCTTGCAGGCCAACGCAAACCTGGGCGACCGCGCGGTACTGTTGTTTCCCAGCGGGCCGGATTATGTCGCGGCGTTCTTTGGCTGCCTGTATGCCGGGGTCATTGCGGTGCCGGCTTACCCGCCTGAGTCCACCCGCCGCCATCATCAGGAGCGCCTGTTGTCGATCATCGCGGACGCCGAGCCACGGTTGCTGCTGACTACCGCCAGCCTCGGTGATTCGCTGCTGCAACTCGAAGGTGCACCGCAGTTGCTGTGCGTCGACAGCCTTCAGGCCGAGATCGCGAGCAATTGGCTCGCGCCCAATTTGCAAGACGATGACATCGCCTTCCTGCAATACACCTCCGGTTCCACTGCGTTGCCCAAGGGCGTGCAAGTCACCCACGGCAACCTGGTAGCCAACGAGCTGCTGATTCGCCGGGGCTTCGGCATCGACCTGAACCCCGACGACGTGATCGTCAGCTGGCTGCCGCTGTACCACGACATGGGCCTGATCGGCGGCCTGCTGCAACCGATCTTCAGTGGTGTGCCGTGTGTGTTGATGTCGCCGGCGTACTTCCTCGGCCGGCCATTGCGCTGGCTGGAAGCGATCAGCGAATACGGTGGCACCATCAGCGGCGGGCCGGATTTTGCCTATCGGCTGTGCAGCGAGCGAGTCAGTGAATCGGCATTGGATCGCCTGGATTTGAGCAAGTGGCGCGTGGCGTATTCCGGCTCCGAGCCGATCCGCCTCGACACCCTGGAACGCTTTGCCGAGAAGTTCGCCGCCTGCGGTTTTACCTCGAATAATTTCTTCGCATCCTATGGCCTGGCGGAGGCCACCTTGTTCGTTGCCGGCGGCACCCGTGGCCACGGCATCCCGGCCCTGTGCCTGGACGAACAGGCTCTTGCCGCCAATCGCGCCGAGCCAGGGCAGGGCGCGGCGATCATGAGTTGCGGCACCAGCCAGCCCGAACACGCGGTGCTGATTGCCGACCCCGCCACCCTGGCGACGCTCCCTGACAATGCCGTCGGTGAAATCTGGGCCACCGGCCCGAGCATCGCCCACGGCTACTGGCGCAACCCTGAAGCCACCGCCAAGACCTTCGTCCAGCATGAAGGCCGTACCTGGCTGCGGACCGGCGACCTGGGGTTTATTCGCGAAGGTGAAGTGTTCATCACCGGTCGCTTGAAAGACCTGCTGATCGTGCGGGGCCACAACCTGTATCCCCAAGACATCGAGCAAGCCATCGAGCGTGAAGTGGAAGTGGTGCGCAAGGGTCGGGTCGCCGCGTTTGCGGTAAATGACCAGGGCCTGGAAGGCATCGGCATCGCCGCCGAAATCAGCCGCAGCGTGCAGAAAATCCTGCCGCCTGAAGCGCTGATCAAGGCGATTCGCCAAGCAGTGGCCGAGGCCTGCCAGGAAGCGCCGAGCGTGGTGATATTGCTCAACCCCGGCGGCTTGCCGAAAACTTCCAGCGGCAAGGTGCAGCGTTCGGCCTGCCGCACACGGTTGGCGGATGGCAGCCTCGACAGTTATGCGCAGTTCCCCGGCGTGCAGGCGCCGGTCGGCGATGCTGCCCTGCAATCCGAACTGCAAAACCAGATTGCCGCGATCTGGTGCGAGCAATTGCAGGTGACGCAGGTCGCCGCCGACGATCACTTCTTCCTGCTGGGCGGCAACTCCATCAGCACCACCCAGGTCGTCGCCCGCCTGCGGGAAACCCTCGGCCTGGAGCTGAACCTGCGCCTGTTGTTCGAAGCGCCAACCCTGGCTGCCTTCGCCACCAGCGTCGCGCAATTGCAGCAGGACGGCGGCGTGGCCCAAGGCGCGATCCATGCACTGTCACGCCAGGAAGACCTGCCGCAATCCCTCGCGCAGAACCGCCTGTGGATCACCTGGCAACTCGACCCGCAGAGCAGCGCCTACACCATCCCCGGCGCCCTGCGGTTGCGCGGCGAGCTGGATGAAGACGCGGTGCGCGCAAGCTTCCAGCAACTGATCCAGCGCCACGAGGCCCTGCGTACGCGCTTCTTTGAACGCGATGGCCAAGGCTTCCAGCGGGTCGACGCCAAGGCCGATTTCGACCTGCAAGTCATCGACCTCAGCGACCTGCCCGCCGCCGAGCGCGATGCCCGGGCCAACCAGATCCGCGAAGACGAAGCCCGCACCCAGTTCGACCTGGAGAAAGGCCCGCTGCTGTGGGTAACGCTGGTGCGCCTGGATGACGAAGACCACCAACTGCTGGTGACGATGCACCACATCATCGCGGACGGCTGGTCGCTCAACGTGTTGATCGACGAATTCTCCCGCTTGTACGCCGCCGCGTCCCAAGGCCAAGCCCTGGAGTTGCCGGCGCTGGCCCTGCAATACGCCGACTACGGCAGCTGGCAGCGCCAGTGGCTGGCCGAAGGCGAGGGCCAGCGGCAACTGGCTTACTGGAAAGCACAGCTGGGGGACGACCACCCAACCCTGAGCCTGGCCACCGATCACCCGCGCTCGGCGCAGCATCTGCGCAGTGCTTCACGCCACAGCGTGCGGGTGAACGCGAGCCTCAGCGAAGCTATTCGCAAAACCGCCCAAACCCACGAATCCACGCCGTTCATGCTGTTGCTCGCAGCGTTCCAGAGCCTGCTCTATCGCTACAGCGGCCAACGCGATATCCGCATCGGAGTGCCCAACGCCAACCGTCCGCGCCAGGAAACCCAAGGCCTGATCGGGTTCTTTATCAACACCCTCGTGCTGCGTGCCGAACTGGATGCGCGCCTGCCATTCGCCGACTTGCTGACCGCGACGCGAACCGCTGCCTTGGACGCCCAGGCCCATCAGGACTTGCCGTTCGAGCAACTGCTGGAAGCCTTCCCGCAAGCCCGGGAGCAGGGCCTGTTCCAGGTGATGTTCAACCATCAGCAACGCGACCTCAGTGCCTTGCGCCGCCTGCCGGGCCTGCTTGCCGACGAGTTGGCGTGGCACAGCCGCGAAGCCAAGTTCGACCTGCAACTGCACTCGGAAGAAGACCGCAACGGCCGCCTGAGCCTGTCCTTCGACTACGCCGACGAACTGTTCGACGCCGCCACCATCGAGCGGCTGGCCGAACACTTCATCAACCTGCTGCAAGCCATCTGCGAGCAACCGCAACAGGCCATCGGTGACCTGAAGCTGCTGCACACCGACGAACACACCCAGCAACGCCAGTGGAGCGCCGCGCCGTGCACACCGGCGCAGAGCTGGCTGCCGGAACAACTCAACCAACAGGTCTCGGAACGCACCGCACTGGTGTGGCAGGACGGCAGCCTGACCTTCGCCCAACTGCACACCCAGGCCAACCGCCTGGCCCATTACCTGCGGGACAAGGGCGTCGGCCCGGACGTGTGCGTGGCCATCGCCGCCGAGCGTTCGCCGCAACTGCTGATCGGCCTGCTGGCAATCATCAAGGCCGGCGGTGCCTATGTGCCGCTGGATCCGGACTACCCGGCAGAACGCGTGGCCTACATGCTCAAGGACAGCGGCGTGCAACTGCTGTTGACCCAGACTTCGCTGCTGGAGCAACTGCCCACGGCTGAAGGCGTCTGCGTCATCGCCATGGACAGCCTCAAGCTGGAAAGCTGGCCGACCCACGCGCCGGGCCTGCACCTGAACGGCGACAACCTCGCCTACGTGATCTACACCTCCGGCTCCACCGGCCAGCCCAAGGGCGTGGGCAACACCCATGCCGCGCTGGCCGAGCGTCTGCTGTGGATGCAGGCTACCTACAAGCTGGATGAAACCGATGTGCTGATGCAAAAGGCGCCCATCAGTTTCGACGTCTCGGTGTGGGAGTGTTTCTGGCCGCTGATCACCGGTTGCCGCCTGGTACTGGCCGGCCCCGGCGAGCATCGCGACCCGCATCGCATTGCCCAGTTGGTGCAGGAGCACGGCGTGACCACGCTGCACTTTGTGCCGCCGTTGTTGCAGCTGTTTGTCGACGAGCCATTGGCCGCCGAATGCACCAGCCTGCGTCGTTTGTTCTCCGGCGGTGAAGCGCTGCCTGCCGAGCTGCGCAACCGGGTGTTGGCGCAGTTGCCGGCAGTGCAGTTGCACAACCGCTACGGCCCGACTGAAACCGCGATCAACGTGACGCACTGGCAGTGCCAGGCGGAGGACGGCGAGCGTTCGCCGATTGGCCGTCCGCTGGGCAATGTGATTTGCCGGGTGCTGGATGATCAGTTCAACCCACTGCCGGCAGGTGTGCCGGGTGAGCTGTGCATCGGCGGTATCGGCCTGGCCCGGGGTTACCTCGGGCGTGCGGGGCTGACCGCTGAACGGTTTGTCGCCGACCCGTTGGGCGAGGCGGGCGCACGCCTGTATCGCACCGGTGACCGCGTGCGCTGGAGCGCCGACGGTGCGCTGGAATACCTCGGACGCCTGGATCAGCAGGTCAAACTGCGGGGCTTCCGTGTCGAGCCTGAAGAAATCGAAGCCCGTCTATTGGCCCTTGATGGCATCGCCCAAGCGGTGGTGCTGGTGCGTGAAACCGCTGCCGGTGCGCAGTTGATCGGTTACTACACCGCCAACGAACCGCTGGATGAGCAGGATGTAAAAACCGCCCTGGCCGCCGAGCTGCCGGAGTACATGGTCCCGGCGCAATTGATGCGCCTGGACGCGATGCCCCTGAGTCCCAGCGGCAAACTGGATCGCCGTGCCTTGCCGGAGCCGGTGTGGCAGGTGCGTGAGCACGTTGAACCCGAAACAGCGCTGGAGCAGCAAATCGCCGCGATCTGGCGCGAAGTCCTGGCCCTGCCACGCGTCGGCCTGCGGGACGACTTCTTCGCCCTCGGCGGCCATTCGTTGCTGGCCACGCAAATCATCTCCCGCACCCGCCAGGCCTGCGACGTCGAACTGCCATTGCGCACCTTGTTCGAAGCCAGCGAGTTGGGGGCTTTCGCCGAGCAAGTCAGCCTGATCCAGGCCTCGGGCCAGCGCAACCAACAACTGGCAATCGGCAAGGTCGACCGCAGCCAACCGGTGCCGCTGTCCTATTCCCAGCAGCGCATGTGGTTCCTCTGGCAGATGGAACCCGACAGCCCGGCGTATAACGTCGGCGGCATGGCGCGCTTTCGCGGGGTGCTGGACGTGGGGCGTTTCGAGGCGGCGTTGCAGGCCTTGATCATGCGTCATGAAACCCTGCGCACGACTTTCCCGAGCATCAATGGCGTGGCGCAGCAGAAGGTTGCGGCGCAAACCGGCGTGCGCATGGATTGGCAGGATTTCTCGACGTTCAGTGAGCCCGAGCGCCAGCAGCGTGTGCAGCAACTGGCCGATCATGAAGCTCACACGCCGTTCAATCTGGAGACCGGCCCACTGCTGCGCGCCTGCCTGGTCAAGGCCGGCGAGCAGGAACATTACCTGGTGCTGACCCTGCACCACATCGTCACCGAAGGCTGGGCCATGGATATCTTTGCCCGTGAACTCAGCGCCCTGTACGAAGCCTTTATCGACGACCGCGAATCGCCGTTGGCACCGCTGCCGGTGCAGTACCTCGACTACAGCGTGTGGCAGCGCCAGTGGCTGGAATCCGGCGAGCGCCAGCGCCAACTGGATTACTGGACCGCGCAACTGGGTACCGAACACCCGCTGCTGGAACTACCGGGCGACCGTCCGCGACCACCGGTGCAAAGTCACCAGGGCGAGCTGTTCCGTTTCGATTTGAGCGATGACCTCGCCGCCCGCGTGCGGGCCTTCAACGCCGAACGCGGTCTGACCCTGTTCATGACCATGACCGCCACCCTCGCGGTATTGCTGTACCGCTACAGCGGCCAGACCGACCTGCGTATCGGTGCGCCAGTCGCCAACCGGATTCGTCCGGAAAGCGAAGGGCTGATTGGCGCGTTCCTCAACACCCAGGTGCTGCGCTGCCAGCTCAACGGGCAGATGAGCGTCGGCGAATTGTTCGACCAGGTTCGCCACACCGTGATCGAAGGCCAGTCCCATCAAGACCTGCCGTTCGACCACTTGGTAGAAGCCCTGCAACCACCCCGCAGCGCGGCGTACAACCCGCTGTTCCAGGTGATGTGCAACGTGCAACGCTGGGAGTTCCAGCAGAGCCGTACATTGGCCGGGATGACCGTCGAGTACCTGGCCAACGATGCCCGCGCCACCAAGTTCGACCTCAACCTGGAAGTCACCGACCTCGACCATCGCCTGGGTTGCTGCCTGACCTACAGCACCGACCTGTTCGACGAGCCGCGCATTGCGCGCATGGCCGCCCATTGGCAAAACCTGCTGGAAGCCTTGCTTGCCGATCCGCAACAGCGCCTGAGTGAGTTGCCGTTGCTGGAAGCGGCCGAGCAACGCTCGTTGCAAGATAGCCTTGGCATGGAGGCCGGCGAGCATAGTCTCGACCAGTGCATTCACCACCTGTTCAGCGAGCAGGCCCTGGCCCGCCCGGATGCCCCGGCGTTGACCTTCGCCGGGCAGACCCTGAGCTACAGCGAACTCGACGGCCGCGCCAATCGCCTGGCCTGGATGCTCCGCGAGCGTGGCGTGGGCCCGCAGGTGCGGGTTGGCCTGGCGCTGCCACGTTCGCTGGAGATGGTGGTCGGCCTGCTGGCGATCCTCAAGGCCGGCGGCGCCTATGTGCCGCTGGACCCGGAATACCCGCTGGACCGCCTGCACTACATGATCGAAGACAGTGGCATCGGCCTGTTGCTCAGCGACGCTGCGATGTTCGACGCGTTGGGCGAGCTGCCCGCCAGCGTCGGCCGCTGGTGCCTGGAAGATGACCTGCCGACCCTGGTCGACTACTCGGCCAGCGAGTTGCCTTTCATCAGCCTGCCGCAACATCAGGCCTATCTGATCTACACCTCAGGTTCCACCGGTAAGCCCAAGGGCGTGGTGGTGTCCCACGGTGAAATCGCCATGCATTGCCAGGCGGTGATCGAACGCTTCGGCATGCGCCCGGATGACTGCGAGCTGCACTTCTATTCCATCAACTTCGATGCCGCCACCGAGCGCTTGCTGGTGCCGTTGCTCAGCGGCGCCCAGGTTGTGTTGCGTGCCCAGGGCCAATGGGACGCGGAAGAAATCTGTGGGCTGATTCGTCAGCACCGCATCAACATCCTCGGTTTCACCCCGAGCTACGGCAGCCAGTTGGCGCAATGGCTGGCCACGCAAAACCAGACCTTGCCGGTGCGCATGTGCATCACCGGCGGCGAAGCCTTGACCGGCGAGCACTTGCAGCGTATCCGCGCTGCGTTCAAGCCGGCGCTGTTTTTCAACGCCTATGGCCCGACTGAAACGGTGGTGATGCCACTCGCCAGTCTTGCTCCGGAAACACTGGAAGAGGGCGCCGGCAGCGTGCCGATCGGCAGCATCATCGGCGCGCGTGTGGCCTATATTCTGGATGCGGACCTGGCGTTGGTGCCGCAGGGCGCGACGGGTGAGCTGTACGTCGGCGGTGCCGGCCTGGCACAGGGTTATCACCAGCGTCCGGGGATGACGGCGGAGCGGTTTGTCGCGGACCCGTTTGCCACGAACGGCGGTCGTCTGTATCGCACCGGCGACCTGGTGCGCCAGCGTGCCGATGGCCTGGTGGAGTACCTTGGCCGTATTGACCATCAAGTGAAGATTCGCGGGTTCCGCATCGAGCTGGGGGAAATTGAAACCCGCCTGCTGGAACACGAGTCGGTGCGTGAAGCGGTGGTGTTGGCGCTGGATTCACCGAGCGGCAAACAGTTGGTGGCCTATCTGGTCAGCAACGAAGAACACGGTGCACTGCGTGAATCCCTCAAGGCGCATTTGAAAGCGCAGCTGCCGGACTACATGGTGCCCGCGCACCTGATCGTGCTCGACAGCATGCCGCTGACTGCCAACGGCAAACTCGACCGCCGCGCCTTGCCGCAGCCGGATCCCGAGGCGAATCGCCAACAGTACGTGGCGCCGCGTAACGAACTGGAGCAAACCCTGGCGGCGATCTGGTGCGCGGTATTGAACGTGCAGCAGGTGGGCCTCGACGATAACTTCTTTGAGCTGGGCGGCGACTCGATTCTGTCTATCCAGGTGGTCAGCCGCGCGCGGCAGGCAGGGATTCATTTCAGCCCGCGTGACTTGTTCCAGCACCAGACCGTGCAAACCTTGGCCGCTGTGGCGACCCGCACCGAGCAGGTTATCGCCGAACAAGGCGTGCTGACTGGCGCATCCGCGCTGACCCCGATCCAGCACTGGTTTTTCGACACCGACATCCCCGAGCGCCAACACTGGAACCAGGCGCTGCTGCTGGAGCCGGTTGAGGCCCTCGAACCCCATCGCCTGGAACAGGCGCTGCTGGCGGTGCTGGAACACCACGACGCCCTGCGCCTGAGCTTCACCCGGCGCGACGCCCAGTGGCACGCCGAGCATTTGGCGGTGCCGGAAGGCGGCCTGCTGTTGCAAGCCCAGGTGGCGGATATGGAGCAGTGCAGCGCGCTGTTCACCGACACTCAACGCAGCCTCAACCTCGCCCACGGCCCGCTGATGCGCGCGCTGCTGGTGGACGGCCCGCAAGGCCAGCGCCGGCTGCTGATCGCGATCCATCACCTGGTGGTGGATGGGGTTTCCTGGCGGGTGTTGCTGGAAGATCTGCAGACCGTGTATCGCCAGTTGAGCGACGGCCAACCCGTCAGCTTGCCGGCCAAGACCAGTGCCCTGCGCGATTGGGCGGCACGCTTGCAGGCCTATGCCGGCAGCGAATCCCTGCGTGAAGAACTGGACGTGTGGCAGCAGCAGTTGGCCGGTCCCGCCGCTGAACTGCCGGTGGATCGTCCGCAAGGTTCGCTGCGCAATCGCGACGCCGATACCGTCAGCGTGCGCCTGGATGCCGAGCGTACCCGCCAGCTGTTGCAACAGGCGCCGAGTGCTTACCGCACCCAGGTCAACGACTTGCTGCTGACCGCCCTGGCCCGAGTCTTGTGCCGCTGGAGTGGCCATGAATCGGCACTCATCCAGCTGGAAGGCCACGGCCGCGAAACCCTGTTCGACGAGATCGACCTGACCCGCAGCGTCGGCTGGTTCACCAGCGCCTACCCGTTGCGCCTGACCCCGCTGCATATCGAAGAAGCCGCCGGGCAAGGCGCCTCGATCAAGGCGATCAAGGAGCAACTGCGCGGCGTGCCCCACAAAGGGTTGGGTTACGGCGTGCTGCGCTACCTGGCTGACGACCTGTGTCGCCAGACCATGGCCGCGTTGCCGAGCGCCAGTATCACCTTCAACTACCTCGGTCAGTTCGACCAGAGCTTTGGCGCTGACGCACTCTTTCACCCGCTGGACGAATCCGCCGGGATCGCCCATGACCCGGACGCGCCGCTGCCCAACGAGCTGAGCGTCGACAGCCAGGTGTACGGCGGCGAACTGGTTCTGCGCTGGACCTTCAGCCGCAAACGTCACGACAGCCAGACCATCGCTGAACTGGCGGACGCCTACCTGGCGGAACTGCAAAGCCTGATCGAGCATTGCCTCAAGGAAGACGCGGGCGGTCTCACGCCGTCGGACTTCCCGCTGGCGCACCTCACCCAAGGGCAACTCGACGCGCTGCCGGTGCCGGCCAATGCCATCGAAGACGTGTACCCGCTGACCCCGATGCAGGAAGGCTTGCTGCTGCACACCTTGCTGGAACCGGGCACCGGTCTCTACTACATGCAGGACCGCTACCGCATCAACAGCGCCCTGGACCCCGAGCGTTTCGCCCAGGCCTGGCAGGCGGTGATTGCCCGTCACGAAGCGTTACGCGCCTCGTTCTGCTGGAACGTCGGCGAAGACATGCTGCAGGTTATCCACAAGCCCGGCAGCACGCCGATCGAGTACCTCGACTGGAGCCAGGAGCCGGAGAGCGAACAGGAACCGCGTCTGCAAGCGTTGCTGAAAAGCGAGCGTGAGGCCGGCTTCGATCTGCTCAATCAGGCACCGTTCCACCTGCGGCTGATCCGCGTGGGCGAAGCCTGCTACTGGTTCATGATGAGCAATCACCACATCCTGATCGATGCCTGGTGCCGCTCGCTGCTGATGAACGATTTCTTCGACATCTACACGGCCCTCGGCGAAGGCCGCGACGCGCAGTTGGCGACGCCACCGCGTTATCGCGACTACATCGCCTGGCTGCAACGCCAGAACCTCGCCGAGGCGCGCCAGTGGTGGCAGCAGAACCTGCAAGGGTTTGAACGCACCACGCCGATTCCGAGTGACCGGCCGTTCCTGCGGGAACATGCAGGCCATAGCGGCGGCATGGTGGTGGGCGACTGCTACACCCGCTTGGATGTGTGCGACGGCGCGCAATTGCGCGAGCTGGCCCAGGCCCATCAACTGACGGTGAACACCTTCGCCCAGGCGGCGTGGGCCCTGGTGCTACGGCGCTTGAGTGGCGATCGCGACGTGCTGTTCGGCGTCACCGTGGCCGGGCGCCCGGTGGAAATGCCCGAGATGCAGCGCACCGTCGGGCTGTTTATCAACAGCATCGCCTTGCGGGTCAAGCTGCCGGAGGACGATCAGACGTGCAGCGTACGCCAGTGGTTGAGTGGCCTGCTCGACAGCAACATGCAACTGCGTGAGTACGAATACCTGCCGCTGGTGACCATCCAGGAGAACAGCGAACTGCCCAAGGGCCATCCGCTATTCGACAGCCTCTTTGTGTTCGAAAACGCCCCGGTGGAAGTCTCGGTGCTGGACCGTGCGCAAAGCCTGAATGCCACCTCGGATTCCGGGCGTACCCACACCAACTTCCCGCTGACCGCCGTGTGCTATCCGGGCGATGACCTGGGCCTGCACCTGTCCTACGACCAGCGTTACTTCGATGAAACCACCGTGCAAGGCATGCTCGGCGAATTCAAGCGCCTGCTGCTGGCGCTGGTGCAGGGCTTCCATGGCGACATGGCCGACTTGCCGCTGATTGGCGAGCAGGAACGTGAGTTCCTGGTGGAAGGCTGCAACCAGAGCGAGCATGAATATCCGCTGGAGCGCAGCTATGTTGAGCTGTTCGAAGCCCAGGTGCAGCAGCATCCACAGCGGATTGCTGCCAGTTGCCTGGATCAGCAATGGAGCTATGCCGAACTGAACCGGCGCGGTAACCGCCTGGGCCATGCATTGATCGCGGCCGGTGTCGGGCCGGATCAACCGGTGGCGTTGCTGGCCGAACGTAATCTGGATTTGCTGGGCATGATCATCGGCAGCTTCAAGGCCGGTGCCGCTTACTTGCCGTTGGACCCGGGGCTGCCGACGCAGCGCTTGAGCCGGATTATCGACCTGAGCCGCACGCCGCTGCTGGTGTGCACCGAGGCGTGCCGTGAACAGGCGCAGTTGCTGCTGGAAGAGTTCGCCTGCTCCGGTCGGCCGAAGCTACTGGTTTGGGACGCCTTGGCCGGGTCTGAGGAAAACCCCGGGATCTACAGCGCAGCGGACAACCTTGCCTACGTGATCTACACCTCCGGCTCTACCGGCTTGCCCAAGGGCGTGATGGTGGAGCAGCGCGGCATGCTCAATAACCAGCTGAGCAAGGTGCCGTATCTGCAGCTGACTGAGCACGATGTGATCGCTCAAACCGCCTCGCAAAGTTTCGATATTTCAGTGTGGCAGTTCCTCGCCGCGCCGCTGTTCGGCGCGCGGGTAGATATTGTGCCGAATACGATTGCCCATGATCCGCAAGGCTTGCTGGCGCATGTCCAGGCCCAAGGCATCACCGTGCTGGAAAGCGTGCCGTCTCTGATCCAGGGCATGCTTGCCCAGGAACGCATGACCCTGGACGGCTTGCGCTGGATGCTGCCGACCGGCGAAGCCATGCCCCCGGAGCTGGCGCATCAGTGGTTGTTGCGCTATCCGGAGATTGGCCTGGTCAATGCGTATGGCCCGGCGGAATGCTCGGATGACGTGGCGTTCTTCCGCGTCGACCTGGCGTCGACCCGTGGCACTTACCTGCCGATTGGCACGCCGACTGACAACAACCGGTTGTACCTGCTGGATGGTGCGCTGGAATTGGTGCCCCAAGGTGCGGTCGGCGAGTTGTGCGTCGCGGGGACCGGCGTGGGTCGTGGTTATGTCAGTGACCCGCTGCGCACGGCCCAGGTGTTTGTGCCGAATCCGTTTGGTGTGGCGGGGGAGCGGTTGTATCGCACCGGCGACCTGGCGCGTCGGCGCAGCGATGGTGTGTTGGAGTACGTCGGGCGTATCGACCATCAGGTGAAGATTCGCGGATACCGGATTGAGCTCGGGGAAATCGAAGCGCGCCTGCACGAGCAACCGGAAGTGCGGGATGCGGCGGTGGGCGTGCAGGAGGGGGTCAACGGTAAGCATCTGGTGGGGTACCTGGTGGCGGCGGATGCGCTGTTGAATCCAGGCGAGCGCCTTGATCGGATCAAGCAACGCCTGCGTGCGGAGCTGCCGGAGTACATGGTGCCGCTGCATTGGCTGTGGCTTGAGCGTTTGCCGCTGAATGCCAACGGCAAGCTGGATCGCAAGGCTTTGCCTGCTTTGGAGATTGGTCAGTTGCACAGCCAGGATTATCTGGCGCCGCGTAATGAGCTGGAGCAGACATTGGCCGGGATTTGGGCCGAGGTGCTGAAAGTTGAGCGCGTGGGGGTGCAGGATAATTTCTTTGAGCTGGGCGGGCATTCGTTGCTGGCCACGCAGATTGCTTCACGGGTGCAGAAGACGCTGCAGCGGGATGTGCCGTTGCGGGCGATGTTCGAGTGCAGCACGGTGGAGGAGTTGGCGGGGTATATCGACGGGCTTGCGGCGAATGAGATCAGTGCGGAGAAAGTGGATCGGCTGAGTGATTTGATGGCGGAGTTGGAGGGGTTGTAGGGCGGATGGGGTTGCGTGCATATCCGTTGTTTGGGTAACGGCCGCTGAGGGTTCCGCTCTTACAGCGGGTCACTTTGCAAAAGCGTGTACGGACCGGACACATGTGCGGGGACATGGTTGACACATTATGAACCGTAATCAGGCTGTTTCACGTCGATCGTTCGCAAAAAATGATGGCAGAAATAGACGTCAAATAGCCCGTCACTTTCAGTGTTGGGACGTAGTGCGATGTGATGTCCGGCCAGGCCTTTGGCGATCCTGAAATAGCGCTTCTGAAACTTAAATCGGCTGTGATAAACCTTGGCCTTTAAATCGTCCGGCCCGTACTCAAACGCCAAAAGCGTCTCCGGATAAGCCCAGGGGCTTTCTCGGTATCGGTCCATTGGAACCTTGTAACCCAGGGCTTGATGAGGGCGTTGATGGTTATAAACCTCTCGCCATTGATCGAGATTTGTTTGCGCCTCTGCAAGCGTCCGAAAATGGCGGCCGTTGAGCACTTCAGCCTTGAGTGACCGATGAAATCGTTCGATCTTTCCATTGGTTTGAGGGTGGAAAGGCCGACTGAAACTTACTCTGATACCTAGGCGAACAAGCCAGATACTCAGTTCCGTGATCTCCCCCTGATTACGCGGAGAGCCCCATGGGGGCCCGTTATCGACGTTGATGCGAGCTGGTAAACCGTAGCGCCGAAAAACCGCGATCAACTGCTCCTGTACCGTGGCTGTGCGCTCGTTGGCACAGGCTTTGATTGCCAAGTTGAAACGAGAATGGTCGTCCAAAACAGTTAGCGGATGGCATCGGCCTTGTTGCGTTGGGAAATGCCCTTTGAAATCCATCTGCCAAAGATCATTGGGCGCGTCGTGTTCAAACCTCAACCTTGCTGCCTGTAACTCTTTCGGGACCGTTTGAACCAAACCATGGCGATGTAAGACATTGGTGACAGTGCTAGGAGCGATACGCTTATCTAACAGATTGCTGATCGTGCGGCCGCCCCAGGCTGGATGCTCCCGCCTAATTGCCAAGACTTCAGTCTCCAGCGCGGGCTCGGTAAGTTTTGGGCTAGTGGCTGGCCTGCGGGATTTCTCCAGCAGACCTTGCTGGCCTTGTTCTTCGTAGCGACCGAGCCACTTGTACGCGGTTTGGGGACTGATACCGAACCGTCGACACAGTTCTCGTTTATTGCTGCCGGGTTGCCGGGCTAAGGCAACGAACTCTTTTTTCAGGCTCATGGCGTCTCTCGTATTCCAGGGCATGATGGTTTTCCGGCGTAGTTAGCTCGCCGAAAAGTGTCCACCATGTCCCCGTACACCCGTCAACCATGTGTCCGGTCCGTACAAAAAGCGCAAAAGTAACCAAAACGCTCTGCCCCGCCTGTCGGCGCCTCGCTAGGGCTCGGCGTTCCCTCACTCCGGCACCGCGAAGCGGGCCGCCGCGACGGGCCATCCATGGCCCGGAGCGGGTAAACCGGCGTCCTGCCGGTTTACCCGCTCCGCACTGCCTGCGTTCGGCCTCGGGCTGAATGGGGCAGTCAGATCAAGATCAAAAGCAAGAGCACAGCGGCCTACCGGCCGGCTTGAGTGTTAAGAGCAAAAGCAAAGCTGCTTTTCTGTTTTCTGTAGGAGCGGGCTTGCTCGCGAAAAACCTGAGGGCGCCGCGTTGAGTCAGGATGCCAACGTCATCGTTAACGACCTTCGCGAGCAAGCCCGCTCCCACATTTGAACCGTGCCCGCTTTAGCTTTTGATTTGGCTGTTGCTTCACCACACTCAAGCCGGCCGGTAGGCCGCTGTGCTGTTGATCTGCTTTTGATCTTGATCTTAGGCGCCCCGTTAAACCACGCTGGCCGAACGTAGGCAGTACGGAGCGGGTAAACCGGCAGGACGCCGGTTTAGCCGCGACGGGGCAGGGACGCCCCGTCGCGGCGGCCCGCTTCGTGCTGTCGGAGCTGAGGGCACACCGAGCATTAGCGAGGTGCCGAGTGGTGGGGCAAGAGCGATTTGCTTACTTTTGCGCTTTTCAAAAGTGAGCCGCTGTAAGAGCGGAACCAATACCAGCCATCACCCAAATAACGGATATGCCCCCCCCCGATCACTCAACCAAAAACTATTTCGGCCCCAGAATCTTCACCAGCTTATCCGGCGAAGGCGCCCCTTGCTGTTGCTGCAACCCACCCTTGTCATCCAGATAGAAAATCGCCGGCGTGGCCGACAACTCCAGCTCATCCATCAGCTTCATATTCGAATCAAGCTTTGCCTGGATAGCCGCCGGAATCTTCTCCAGCGCTTGCAACTTGCTGCCTTTACCGGCTGACTCATGGGCTTCCAACGCCTGCTGCGGATCCTTGGCTGCCAACAGCGCCGCCGACTTGCCCGGGCTGTCCTCACGAATAATCCCCACCATGATATGCCGCAGCTGCACCTTGCCCGACTTCACCCATGGCCGCGCCTGTTCCCAGAACATATTGCAGTACGGGCAGTTCGGATCACTGAACAGGTAAACGATGCGCGGCGCATCCTTGTTGCCATCCTGGATCCAGTTGCTGTGTTCCATCTTGGCCCAGACCTCCTTGGCCATCGGCGCATACACCAGCTTTTCCAGGGGCGCAGTGCTCAGGTCATTGCCGTCGGCGTCGTACAGGTTGCCGGCGATCACACTTTTACCGTCGGCAGTCAGGTACAACGCCATGCCACGGTTCTGGTATTGCGCCGCATAACCCGTGAGGCCGCTGGGGGCATCGAACTTGCCGATAATCTTGGCACCCTTGGCTTCAATGTTCTTGATCGGCGCCGGCCAGTCTTCAGCCTGGACGAGGGTGGCAGCCAGTGTCAGGGGTAACAGGGTCAGCAGGTGGCGGAGGCGGAGCATGGCGAATTCCTTGTGGTAGCCGGCTGGGCCGGTTTAGCGTTGATCGGTTCGAAGCGCTCCATGGCGCGGGCCAGGCTGGCTTGGGACAACTCGCCCAGGTGGCTGTTGATCAGGCGACCGTCCGGTTGGTAAAACAGGGTGGTAGGCAAAGCCATGGAGCCGACGGCCTGGCCGAGGCGGCCGCTGGCGTCGAACAGCACGTTGTCCAGGTTCAGGCCTTGGGTTGCGAGGTAGGTGGCGACGCTTTGCATGCTTTCGGCCTGGTTGACGAACAGGAAGGTCACGTCCGGGCGTTGGCGCTGGGCACTTTCCAGTACCGGCATTTCGCGCCGGCACGGCGGGCACCAGGTGGCCCAGAGATTGATCACCAGCGGGCCGCCCTTGTAGTCGGCCAGTTGCACGGTTTCGCCATTGGCGTTGCGCAGGGTGATGTCCGGCAGGTGCGTGCCTTTTTCGTAGAGGGTCAACGACAAACTGGTCAGGGCCCAGAACGCGAGGCCGGTGATCACGCTGGCGCTCAGTGGCTTGCGCAGCAGCGGGCGGCGCCAGCCGTAGATCAGGGCGCCAAGGATCAGCGCGATGACGCCGGGCCAGGCGAGAAAGCCGCCGTCCCGCAGGTCGACGATTTGCAGCGGGTCATTCTGGTAATACGACCAGTACATCAGCACGAAGCTGACGCGTGCGGCGAGCATGCCCACCAGAAACAGGGTGAACAGCACCGACTCCGGGTTCTCGCCGCCGCGCTTGGCCACCCGCCAGCCCACCAGGGTGGCGAGGATCAACGCCGTGATCAGCAGCAAGTGGTTCAGGGCGATGGCGAAGGTGCCGATGGTCAGTGTCAGCATCAGAGGGCTTCCCGGGCTTGGGTCCAGCGTTGCAGGAAGGCGGCGGCGTCGACTTCGCCGGTGATGCGCTGGGCGCGGCGCTCTTCACCGTCGGGGCCGATCCAGACGAAGCTCGGCGGGCCGGGGACTTTATAGCGGCCCAGCAGCTCGCGGCTGGCGGTGTTGTCGGCGGTGACGTCGAGGCGCAGCAGGCGCACCTCCTTGAGGGCGTCCATGACTTCGGGTTTGCCGAACACCTGTTTTTCCATGATCTTGCACGACACGCACCAGTCGGCGTAATAGTCCACCAGCACCCATTGGCCCTGGGCCTTGGCGCTGTCGAGTTGGCTTTGCAATACGGCCGGGTCGTTGATGGTCATGAAGGCGTCGTGGGCGCTGGGGGCACCGGCCACCCGCGAGCCGCTGTAGACCTTCAGCGGTTGCCACAGGTCGTCGCTGCCGCCGGCCGCGCCGATCACCAATACGCTGCCCCAGAGGCCGAGCACCAGCGAGCCGGCACCGAACAGCATGGCGGTGCGCCCGAAATCCTGGGCCAGGCGCCAGCCACAATAAGCCATGATCAGTGCCAGCACACCCCACAAGCCAAGCCACAGGGTTTCACCGACCACCGGGCGAATCATCAGCACGGCGGTGGCGAGGAACAGGAAACCGAAGATGCCCTTGAGGATGTTCATCCAGGTGCCGGGCTTGGGCAGGAAGCGGTTGCCCACGGTCACCAGCAGCAACAGTGGCACGCCGATGCCAATACCCATGGCAAACAGGATCAAGCCGCCGTGCAGGGCATTGCCGCTTTGGGCGATGTAGAGCAGGGCGCCGGCCAGGGGCGCGGTCATGCACGGGCCCACCAGCAATCCGGACAAGGCGCCAAGCACCCCGGCACCCACCAGGCTGCCGCCGCTCTGGTTGCGGCTGACGTTGTCGAGGCGGTCCCGCAGGAAGGCCGGTAGTTGCAGTTCAAAGAAGCCGAACATCGGCAGGGCCAGGATCACAAACAACGCGGCGAAGCTGCCGAGGATCCACGGCGTTTGCAGCAGGGCGGCGAGGTTGCCGCCGAGCAGTGCGGCCAATACGCCGAGGGCGGCGTACACCAGCGCCATGCACACCACGTAGCTGGCGGCCAGGGCAAAGCCGCGCCGTGGGCTGGCGCCGCTGCCTACCACAAGGCCGGCGAGAATCGGGAGCATCGGCAAGGAACACGGGGCAAAGGCCAGCAGCAGGCCCAGGCCGAAGAACACCAGCAGGCTCCAGCCCAGGCTGCGCTGTTGCAGGCCGCTCGCCAGGCTTTGGTCCTGGGCCTGGCCGGTAGCGGCTACGGCGGGGTTGCCACCCAGGTCAACGGTGATCGATTGCGGCGGGTAGCACAGGCCGGCATCGGCGCAGCCTTGCCAGCCGAGCTTGAGCTGGCCGGTGGCACCGGCGGGAATCTTCACTTCCAGGCCCTGGCGATAGACTTGCTGCTCACCGAAGAACTCGTCGCTGTGGGCTTCGCCTTGAGGCAGCGTCGGCTTCTCGGCCAGGCCATCGAATTTCATGCGCTGCTGGTACAGGTAGTAACCGTCGGCAATCTGCCAATACAGCTGGGTTTCGCCGGAGGCCAGACGCTCGGAGGTAAAGGTGAAGGCTTTGCCCACCGGGAGGAAGTCGGGTTTGGTCTCGAACGGATTGTTGCCCGGCGCGGCCTGGGCGAATCCAGCAAACACTACCAGCAGAAAGATAAACAGATGCCGCATGATCAAGCCTTAGTTCGAAGCAAGTGGGACACACAATGTGTGGTGTTGATTAACCGATGATTAACCGGTCTATCCTAGACAGTAGGGATTATCCGGGTTTACGCGTGCTGGCGGCATAATGCGCGCTTAATCCACTGCCTTTTTAATCACCCTCACATTTTGCAAAGGGTTCACCATGCACGTACTGGTCTGTGAAGACGACGAGCTGATCGCCAGCGGCATTGTTGCCGGGCTCAGCGCCCAAGGGCTGACCGTCGAGCGCGTCGGCACCGCCGCCGCTGCCCGGGCGATGCTCAAGGTCGCGGAGTTCGACGTGATGGTACTCGACCTCGGCCTGCCGGATGAAGACGGCTTGAAGCTGTTGCAGCAATTGCGCAGCCAGGGCCTGGAGATTCCGGTGCTGATCCTCACCGCGAGGGACTCGGTGACCAACCGCGTCGACGGCCTGCAGGCCGGTGCCGACGATTACCTGCTCAAGCCCTTCGACCTGCGGGAACTCGCCGCGCGCCTGCACACCTTGTTGCGTCGGGTGGCCGGGCGCAGCGTCAACCTGATCGAACACGGGCGGCTGACCTACAACCCCAGCAGCCGCGAAACGTTGCTGGGTGGCGAGTCGGTTGACCTGTCCCGCCGCGAGCAGGCGTTGTTGCAGGCCTTGCTGCAAAACCGCGGCCGGGTGCTGTCCAGCGAGCAGCTCAAAGACAGCGTCTACGGGCTTAACGACGAACTGGAAAGCAACGCCCTCAACGTGCACATCCACCACCTGCGGCGCAAACTCGGTAATGGCATCGTCGAGACCGTGCGTGGCCTTGGCTATCGCCTGGGCCCGGCTGACGGTGGAGAGGACGCTTCGTGATGAGCCTGCGCCTGCGGCTGACCTTCAAGCTCGGCGCGGCCTTTGTGCTGATCTGGGTCCTGGCGGCCGCGTGGATGCTCAACGACTTGCGCAACCAGATGATGTTCTCCCTCGATCAGCGCCTGGTCGCGTCGGCGCGCATGGTTGCCGGGCTGATGGAGCAGATGCCGGGCCTTTCCAGCACGGGTGAGGGCGCGCACTTCAGCGCCGAACAACTGAATGTACCGGGTGGTATGGCGTGCCAGGTCAGCTCGGTGCGCGGGGTGGTCCTCGCCCGCAGCCACACCACGCCGGACCAGGGCCTGGAGTCGCGCAAGAGCGGCTTTCGCGACCAGATGATTGATGGCGTGGGCTGGCGCAGCTTCACCCTGTCCCGTGGCGATTTGTTTATCACCACCGCCGACCGGCAGGTGGAGCGTGAAGCCTTGAACCTGTCGATCCTGCTGGCGGCTTCGGTGCCGGTGGGTGTGGCGCTGTTGGGCTGCCTATGCCTGTTGTGGCTGGGGATCGGCCAAAGCCTGTTGCCGCTCAACCGCATGCGTGACGCCTTGATGCGCCGCAGTGCCGACTCCCTCGAACCCTTGCAGATCAGCCCGCTGCCCAGCGAGCTTAAACCGCTGCTCGACACTCAGAACCAACTGCTGCAACGCATCGCCAAGACCATCGAGCGCGAACGCCGCTTGACCGGCGATGCGGCCCACGAGTTGCGCAGCCCGTTGACGGCGATCAAGACCCACCTGCAAGTGGCGCGCATGACCGAAGGCGCTGCCCGTGACCAGTCCCTGGCCCACGCCGAAGAAGGCGCCGATCGCTTGCACCGCACACTTGAGCAGTTACTGCTGCTGGCGCGGGTCGAAGGCAGCCTGTCGTTTGATGACGGCCTGCAATCGAGTGCCGAACAAGTTGCACAACTGGCGATCCAGGACGCCAATGGCGGCGAAAATCAGCGCATTGACCTGATCCTGGCAGATGGCCTGTCCGACAAACCGGTGGAAATGCCGGTGGGCCTGGCCGTCGCCGCCTTGCGCAACCTGCTGGACAACGCCTTGCGCCACACCCCGCCTGACACCCGGGTGGAACTGAGTGTGTCCAGCACTGGCGATAATGTGGTGTTCCGGGTGCGCGACCACGGCGCGCCGATTTCCAGTGAAGACTTGCAACACTTGACCCAGCGCTTCTGGCGCAACGGCAACAGCCCGGGATGCGGCCTGGGGCTGGCGATTGTCCAGGCAATCGTGCAGCGCTGCTCGTGCTCCTTGAAGTTCGACAGCCAGGCAGATGGCATGCGCGTCGACCTGGGCATGCCGTTGCGTCGCTGAACCTTCTTTTCACGGCACAAATAGCTACCGCCATCTTCAAGCGTAACGCTTCAGGATGGCGGTCATTTTTTTGTGTTTGAACGGGCTGAATGACTCAGCCTGTGTTGAAAAGGACAGCGCCTATGTTGGTCATCGATTCCACGTTTCCCGCAAAAGACTTTAACCAGCGCAATGGCGAAGCCGTGCGCCAGGTGATTGTGCATTACACCGCCGCGCCTTTTGCTTCGTCATTGCGTACGCTGACCCGTGACGGTGTCAGTGCGCACTACCTGTTGCCTGATCCCCATGACGCCAGCTACCGCGCCGCCGGCTACGACGAACTGCGGGTGTTCCGCCTGGTGCATGAAGCGCAGCGCGCCTGGCATGCCGGCGCCAGCCACTGGGCCGGGCGCGAGAACCTGAATAGCCGCTCGATCGGGATTGAAATTGTCAATCAGGCCCGGGATGAAGCCGGTGTGTTTACCTTTCCCGCGTATGGCCCTGAACAGATCGACGTGTTGATTGCCCTGATTCGCGACATTCAGGGGCGTTACCCGGCGATCGGTCCTACCGACATCCTCGGGCATTCCGACATTTCCTATTGGCGCAAGAGCGACCCCGGCCCCCGCTTGCCATGGCGCTGCCTGTTCGAGGCGGGCGTGGGGGCCTGGTATGAAGAGGTGGCCAAGATGGCCTATCAACGCCGGTTCGACATCGGCCTGCCGCCAGAGGTTGAAGTGGAGCGGGCGTTCCAGCGCTACGGTTATGCCCCGGCGAAAAATCGCCTGGGTTTCCAGCAGCGTGTCCGTGCGTTCCAGATGCATTTTCGGCCCTCTGACTACAGCGGGCGGCTGGATGCGCAGACCTGCGCGATTCTGTATGCCTTGAATGAAAAGTACACAGGACTATGAGGGTATTTCCCACATTCCTGTGGGGATAGACTGGCGTAAATGTGGGTTTTAACTCTGTGGGTGTAAATCCTCCCCTCGCTGATGCGTTTCCAGAACAGGAAATCCGTGCGTTGCCCTTGGGCCAGACGCCAACGGGTTGGCAGTTTGGTCACCATCATCAGCGTATTGAGGGATCTGGAAATGTCAGTCGCTACCAGCCGTATTGAAGAGACCCAAGCGGTCCCTGCGGAAACGCTCTACCAGTTCGACGAAACCCCGCTGCTGGCCCGCCAGCGCCAGCAGGAATCCAATGCCCGCAGCTACCCACGGCGCATTCCCCTGGCGCTCAAGCGCGCCCGCGGGATCTACGTCGAGGACGTCGAAGGCCGCAGCTTTATCGACTGCCTGGCCGGTGCCGGCACGCTGGCGCTGGGGCATAACCACCCGGTGGTGATCGAGGCCATTCGCCAGGTGTTGAGCGATGAATTGCCGTTGCACACCCTGGACCTGACCACGCCGGTCAAGGATCAGTTTGTGCAGGACCTGTTCGGCCTGTTGCCGCCGGCGTTGGCGCGGGAAGCCAAGATCCAGTTCTGCGGCCCAACCGGTACCGATGCGGTAGAAGCCGCGCTGAAACTGGTGCGCACCGCCACCGGCCGCAGCACGGTGTTGTCATTCCAGGGCGGTTATCACGGCATGAGCCAGGGCGCCCTGAGCCTGATGGGCAGCCTGGGGCCGAAAAAGCCGCTGGGTGCCTTGCTCAGTAATGGCGTGCAATTCCTGCCGTTTCCCTACGACTACCGTTGCCCGTTCGGGCTGGGTGGGGCGGAAGGGGTCAAGGTCAACCTGCATTACCTGGAAAACCTGCTCAACGACCCCGAGGCCGGTGTTTTGCTGCCGGCAGCAGTGATTGTTGAAGTGGTGCAGGGCGAGGGCGGCGTGATCCCGGCCGATCTCGACTGGCTGCGTGGCCTGCGCCGTGTTACCGAACAAGCCGGTGTGGCGCTGATCGTTGACGAAATCCAGAGCGGCTTTGGTCGTACCGGCAAGATGTTTGCTTTCGAACACGCCGGCATCGTCCCGGACGTGGTGGTGCTGTCCAAAGCTATCGGCGGCAGCCTGCCGCTGGCGGTGGTGGTGTATCGCGACTGGCTCGACACCTGGTTGCCAGGCGCCCATGCCGGGACCTTCCGTGGCAATCAGATGGCCATGGCCGCCGGGTCGGCGGTGATGCGCTACCTCAAGGATCACGACATTCCCGCCCACGCGGCGGCGATGGGCGAGCGCCTCGGCGAACACCTGCGCATCCTGCAGCGCGACTTCCCGCAGTTGGGGGACATTCGTGGCCGTGGGCTTATGCTCGGGGTGGAACTGGTGGACCCCGCCGGTGTGCCTGATACCCAGGGCCACCCGCCGGTGCATCGCCACCTGGCGCCACTGGTACAGCGCGAATGCCTCAAGCGCGGGTTGATTCTCGAACTGGGCGGGCGCCATGGCAGCGTTGTGCGTTTCCTGCCGCCGCTGGTGATTACCGCCGCAGAAATCGACCGTGTGGCCGAGATATTTGGTCGCGCCCTGGCGGCAGCGGTCGCCAGCCTCTAATTTTTTACCGGGCTGGCACGTTCTTTCTTACATCAGCTGTGCGTGGTGCGCAGCCAGCCTTACACCGACGGAGAACAGCAATGACCTCAGTATTCGACCGCGAAGACATCCTGTTTCAGGTAGTGGTCAACCATGAAGAACAATATTCCATCTGGCCCGACTACAAGGCCGTGCCGGAAGGCTGGCGCACCGTGGGCAAGAGCGGGATGAAGAAAGAGTGCCTGGCCTACATCGAAGAAGTGTGGACCGACATGCGTCCGTTGAGCCTGCGCCAGAAGATGGACAGCCAGGCGTTGGCGGGCTGAGCCAGGTCTCGGGCATCACATAGAACCCAATGTGGGAGCGGGCTTGCTCGCGAAGGCGTCGTGTCAGTCACTGTCTGTATTGACTGTCACACCGCTTTCGCGAGCAAGCCCGCTCCCACATTTACTGTGTTTCGCCTGTGAGAGGCGCGTTAAAGGGCCTTGATCACCTGATCCACATTGCCTTCCAGCTCTGCCACCGGGTCGCCGCCATCGGTGCCCAGCACCAGCAACTTCGTCCCGCCCGCCGCAACAGCTGCCTGCACTGCATCGCTTGGCTGGCGATGATGCAACACCACGGCTACTTCATTTTCCTTCAAGCTTGCAGTCAGTTGTTGCAACGCCTCGGGTGTCCATTCGGTATCAGCCCGCGCATCGGTGCTGACCAGCTCCAGATTCAAGCCACTGACGAGGTAACCAAAGTGATCGCTCAGGCTGACCACCGTCAGGTTGTCGGCCTTGGCCAGTCGCGCCTCGCTGTCGGCCGTGAGCTTGAGCAGGCGTTGCTTGAGGCCGGCCAGGTTGGCCTCGATCTGCGGCTTGGCCTCGGGTGCCAGGCGGCTCAGGTCGGCGGCCATCACATCGGCCATGCGTCCCATGTTGTTGCTCGCTTGCCACGGCTGGCTGTTCAAACCGTCGATGGCGCCCGGCTGCACGGCAATCCCCGGTAAACCACCGTCCACCGGGCGGGCAGCGTCGACTTCTATGATGCGGATATTGCTGCGCCGGGCCACCGGATACAGCGGGTCATCCGGCCACAACGAGCGCAGGCCGATGGCCGCGTCGGCGTCCAGCGCCAGGGTGTTCAATGCCTGCGCACCGCGCCCGGTGAAATAGGCGACTTGCCGCGAGCCGGGCAGGTTGGCCGGTGCCGCGCGTTCAAGTTGCACATCGGTGCCTTTGAGCAGCACCTGCGCCAGGCCGTAAGTAATCGGCAGTGCGGCGAGTACTTTCACCGGCTTTAACCCGTGGGCCTTGTTCAGGGCGGCATGGCCAACGCCTTGGTTGGCGGTGATCTGCAACGGCTTGACGCCGTCGGCAGCGAACGCCGGTGTGGCGATTGCCAGGGCCAGCAGCAGTGGTCGAAAAATCGGGCGCATTATCCAAGATTCCCTTTCAGGCTGGGGAGCGTGCCGCGAGCGATGGCGGCGAGGGCGAAGGCGATACCAGCTACCAGAATGATTGCGGCACCGGACGGAATCGGCAGGTCGAAGATGATTGGCAGCAGGATCCCGCACAGGGTGCTGACGGTGGCAATCACCACCGAGATCCAGAAGAACCCCTTGAGCGACTGGCTCAACAGGCGTGCGGCGGCCGCCGGAATCACCAGCAACGCACCCACCAGGATCGCGCCGATGACCTTGACTGCCGCAACGGTGATCAGCGTCACCAGGATCACGAACAGATAATCCAGGGTTTTCACCGCTACCCCGCGCACCGCCGCCAGTTGCGGGTTGAAGCTGGCCAGCATGATGCGGTTGTACAGCGGCAGGGCCAGGGCCATCACCAGTGAGCCGACAATCGCCAGCACCAGCAGGTCATTGCCGTTCACTGTCAGCACCGAGCCGAACAGCACGTTTTCAAGGATGTGCACGTTGATCTTGCCCGCCAGAATCAGCAGCAGGCTCGCGCCCAGGGCCAGGGACACCGACAGGAACACGCCGATCAAGGTGTCCGGCGCCAGGCCGGTGCGGTTGCGCAAGTAGTTGAGCAGGATCCCGAACAACAGGCAGTAGCCAAACAGGCTGCCGTAAGGCCCGGTGTAGGGTTCACCCAGCAGAATGCCCACGGCCACGCCGGTCAGTGCGGCATGGCCCACGGCTTCGGAAAAGAACGCAAAGCGCTTGACCACCACCAGGGTGCCCAAACCGCCCAGCACCGGGCCGATCAGCAGCCCGGCCAGCAGCGCGTTGACCACAAACCCATAGGCCAGTGCTTCCGGTAAATACCCGGAAGACGCCCAGCCCTGGACCATCAAGCGAAAGGCTTCGTAGCTCATAAGGCCGGGCTCCGTGGGTGGGTGGAGAACAGGGTCAGCAGGCGGTCCGGGGTCAGCGCCTCCTTGGGCGTGGCGTCGAACAGCACGCGGCGGTTCAGCCCGGTGACGCGGTCAGCCAGGCGGCCGACGGCTTCCAGATCGTGTTCGATCCACAGCACGGTGATCCCGGCCTGGCGCCAGTCGCTCAGCAAGCGCTCGAACACCTGGATACCGGCTTCATCCAGCGCCGACATCGGTTCGTCCAGCACCAGCAATTGCGGCGCCGGGATCAAGCCTTGTGCCAGCAGAACGCGCTGGCGTTCACCACCCGACAGGGCACCCATGCGCCGTTTGCGCTTGTCCTGCATGCCGACCCGCTCCAGTGCGTCGCCAATCGCGGCAGCGTAGTGTTTGGACAACCCGAGAAAGGCCGGACGCCGCTGGCACATCGCAGCCATGAAATCGTCGACAGTCATCGGCAAGCCCCGGTCGAACTCCAGCGCCTGGGGCACGTAGCCGATGGTGCCGGGTGCCTCCGGCCAGTGCAGGCTCAATTGGCCCTGGTGCGGCGTTTGCCCCAGCAAGGTCTTGATCAGCGAGCTTTTTCCGCCGCCGTTGGGCCCCACCAGCGCATGAATACTGCCGGGCTGGACCTGGAAGCTCACCGCGTCGAGGATCACGGTACGGCCCAGGGTCAGTGCCACATTTTTGAAGTCGAGGGTCGGGCCAACGCTGGCCACGCTCAAGTGTTCAGCCGCCGTCATGCCCCGGACTCCTGAATCGCCCGCACCACGGTATTGAGGTTGCCGGTCATTTCCACTTCGTACTTTTCAGGGCTGTAGTCGCCATAGGAGATGTGCGACAGCGGGTACAGCTTCACCCCGGATTCACGCTGGATGGTGTCGACGTAGCTGGACGGGAAGTCCATCTCCGAGAAAATCACTTTCACGTCCAGCTCCCGCAGTTGGTCGATGGTTTTCTTCAACTGGCTGGGGCTCGGCTCGATCCCATGGGCCGGCTCCACCACGGCAGTGACTTCCAGGCCGAACTCCCGCAGCAGGTAGTCATACGCCGCGTGCACCGTAGCCACCCGCAGGTCGGGGTTGGGTGCGCTGGTGAGTTTGGCCAGGGCGTCGGCGCGCATCTGGCGCAGGCGCTTGCCGTAGGCGCGGGCGTTCTGGGTGTAGGTCTTGGCGTTGTCCGGGTCGAGTTTGCCCAGTTCCCGGGCAATGTTGTTCACCTGGGCAATCGAGGCGCTGATGGACAGGAAGGTGTGCGGGTTGACCACCTTGCCGGCACCGCGCGCGGCGTTGCCGGTGGCGGCCAGCAGCGGCACGTTGGCGTTGGCTTCGATCACCGGGATGTCCGGGCGCTCACTGGTGGCGATCATGCGGTCGGCGAAATCGTCATGGCCGACACCATTGAGCACGATCACATCCAGGGTGCCAATGCGCTTGATGTCTTCGGCACGGGGCTCGTAGGCGTGGGGGTTGAAGCCGGCCGGAATCAACGGCACGACTTCAGCTTTGTCCCCGACGATATTGGCCACGTAGCTGTAATAAGGATGCAGGGTGATGCCGATGCGCAGGCGTTTGGCAGGGTCGGCACTCGCGAATGGGGCCAGCAGCACGGTAATCAGGCCGACCAGCACCAGGCGTAATAATGGAGATGAAATAGACATGGTCTTCTCTCGCTACAGCGTGAATTCAATGACGATGCTGGCGGGTGACACCGGCATCGAATTGCGCGACCACTTGCTGCCAGCCCGCGCTGATCAGCGCCTGGTCAGTGAGGTCGGTGGGGGCGGTGAGGTTGGCGCTGCGGTTGAGCCAGATATCCGGCTCGGCACCACGGATGCGCATCAACAACGAACCGCTGAGGTCCGGTGTCTGGCTCAGGCCCAGGTAGGCCGCGTCCAGCAACTGCCAGCGGTGGTCGCCGCGGCTCACCGAGCTGGCGTCCTGGGCGAAGGGCGCGAATCCCTCTTCGGCCAGCTGTTCAGGCGTCGGCAGGGCGCTGTGTTCCTCCTGCAGCAAGTGGATTTCATCCAGGGTCACCCGCAGGTCGGCATAGATGCCTTGCTCGGCGGCGCTGAGGTCGCGGCGGGCGTCTAGTTGGTGGCTGGGCACGGCGGCGATCTCCTGGCTTTCACCGCGCATGGCCACCACGGTGCCGGCAACGGCGAGGATGATCAGGCACAACAGCAGGACATACAGGGTTTCGTGGCCGGCACCGGCAGGGCGCACGACTTGGGTTGTACGGCTCATTGGGGCTGGATATCCGCTTGGTCGATTTCCACAACGTGGCCGGGGCCCGCATCAAACAATACGTAGAACTCGGCGGAGGGTTTCTTGAAGGTCAGCTTCGAGTCTTCACCCAGCTTGCCGGGCACCAGGATGGTCTCGTCGTAGCCGATCACGTCCAGGGTCACGCCGGGGGCGCCGCTGCCATCGGAGAAACCGCCGGTGCACTGGATCTGCTCGCCGGGGATTTCCTTGCATTCGCACATCGGGTTGTGGGCCAGGGCAACGGTGCTGAAGCCGGCACTGAGGATCAGCGCGCCAACGGTGCGGGCCAGTTGCGGCAAAGTCATGGTTTAACTCCTCGTTTTTTCAGCCAGTCGATGGTGGCCGGCGATGCCTGGCTCAAGGGAATGGAAGCCTGGTGCATGGCGCCGTCCCAGCCTTCCATGGTGATCCACACTTCGGCGTCCAGTGGGGTGCGTTCGGGGATCGGCAGCATGGCGCCCATGCGATACGGTGTGCCGAAGAAGATCACCCCGGCGGCCCGCAGGCTGCGAGGCTTGCCGATGCGCAGGTAGGTCGCCTTGACCTGGTCGATGCAAGTGGCGCACAGGGCGGCATTGAAGGATTTCATCGGCCCCGCCGGGTCGGGGCGCGGGGCCTCGTTACGCAGTTCGGCGAGCTTCACGCTCCACGGGCCGACCTGCACTTCGCCTATCTCCCGCTCGCCAAGACCGCTGTCACCGCGAAACAGCGCGGCGTCGGCAAAGTACTTGGGCATAAAGCCCAGGGGCACCAAAATCAGCAGGATATTGATGTGGAAGCGCCACCTTAGCCAGAAGGCATGCAGGGGAGAGGGCGGGTTAATCGTCGTGGCCTTGTTCATCGGTTGCCCTCCGTGGTTTCAGCCTGTCCAAGCGGATTTTCCAGCGGTTGCCGGCGCACCTTGGCGCTACGCTTGAGTGCGTTGAGCGTGGCCAGCGCTGTGCGTTTGCTCCAGATCAGCAGACCGCTCAAGACCATCATGCTCAGTACCAGACCGAAGAAAAACCAGATCATCTTGATCCACAGTCCGCCAAAATCCCCGGTGTGCAGCGGGCGCATGGATTCGGTGACGAACTCCAGGCCGGAGCGGTCGGACAGCAGGTGCGAGGCGGCGATTTCGCCGTTGTAAGGGTTGATTTGCGCGGTTTGGTACATCAGTGGGTACCAGCCCCGGCCACCAATCATCAAATGGCTATAGGCCGTCGCCGGCAGGCTGACGAAACTGGCTTCCAGGCCTGGAATGCGCTGGGTGGCGATGTCGATTGCCTCGTCTAGAGGAATCATCGGCGCGCGCACGCCCGTGCTGGACAGTGGCACCTTGTCCCGGGTGATCACCGGGACAATTGGTTCACTGGAAATCGAGATCTGGTTATCGAAGAGAATCGCCTGAATCAGAAACCAGGTGCCGGTTATGGAAATGACTGCAATAAACCAGATCGACCAGATCCCGCTCAATCGGTGAAAGTCACCCCAGAAGATTCGCGCGCCATGGTTGAAACGCAGGGTCGGCTTGAAAAAGCCTTTCCAGAAACGCTTGTAGACCACCAGGCCCGTAACCAGCGAGGCCAGCAGCGGCAAACCCAGCAACGAGACCAGGTACCAGCCCCAACTGAAACCGTTGGTGAACGGCACCAGCCACCAGCCGTGCAGTGCGCGGGTGAATTGTTGGAAGTCGAACGCCGGGGCGATCCCCTGGATCACCCCGGTGTAGGGGTTGACAAACACTTCTACGGTTCGTCCGTCGGGATAGGCCACGTTCGAGGTCAGGGCGAAATGCGACTCGTCGGGGCGGCTCAGGGATTTGACGATGGTCTGCGGCTCGGCGCGGTTCATGGCCTCGATGACTTGTTCGTAGCTGAGCAGTTCGGCATCGTCCGACGGCTTGCTGGCGCGGATGTCCGGGTTGGCTAGCCAGACGATTTCCTGGCTGACCACCGCCAGGGTGCCAGTGACGCAGACGATCAGCACAAAGAACCAGATGGGCAATGCCAGCCAGCTGTGCACGAGAAACCAGAGTTTTGAGCGTGACTTCTTCGACATGTGAATGAGGGTCTTGATCGGAGGGGGGCAGTAAAGGCCCGGAAAACGCCGCCCGTAGCTTTTGCTGACGCGAGCGGCTGTATCTAAGTTAAGACGGATGAGAAACGCAAAACCCTAAGGCGGATATGAAAGTAAATGTTTCAGATACTCATTCATGCAACACGAAACATGTTCCGAGTCATCACCAAGGCGGGATTGATGGGGCGGGGGCGCTGCCTATGATGGGGTCATACCGTTGAGCGAGCCCAATAATGACTTCTGCCAGAACCCTCTACGACAAACACATTGACTCCCACACGGTGTGCCGCCTGGATGACCAGGGCCATGTGCTGCTGTACATCGACCGCCAGGTGATCAATGAATACACCAGCCCGCAAGCCTTCAGCGGCTTGCGCGAGGCGGGGCGTGGCGTATGGCGCCCCGGCACGGCGCTGGCGGTGGTCGACCATGTGAACCCCACCACGCCCAAGCGCATCGCGACCATGCCGGATGCGGGCGGCGCACGCCAAGTGTCGTACCTGGCGGAAAACTGCCGTGACTTCGGGATTGAGCTGCTGGATATTCTCGACAAGCGCCAGGGCATCGAACATGTGATCGCCCCGGAGCAGGGTTTTATCCTGCCGGGCATGGTGATCGCCGCCGGCGACAGCCACACCACCACTTACGGAGCCTTGGGCGCGTTCGGCTTTGGCATTGGCACCTCGGAAATCGAGCATTTGCTGGCCTCGCAAACCCTGGTCTACAAGCGCCTGAAAAGCATGCGCGTGACCGTGGACGGCGAACTGGCCCACGGTTTGACTTCCAAAGACGTGATCATGGCGCTGATCGGCAAGATCGGCGCTTCGGGAGCCACCGGCTACGCCATTGAGTTCTGCGGTTCGACCATCGATGCCCTGAGCGTCGAGGCGCGCATGACCATCTGCAACATGGCGGTGGAAGCGGGCGCCCGCGGCGCCTTCATGGCGCCGGACGAAAAAGTGTTCACCTACCTCAAGGGCAAACCCCGCGCGCCGAAGGGCGAGTTGTGGGAGCACGCTCTGGTGGGCTGGCGCCAACTGCACTCGGATGCCGATGCGGTGTTCGACCTCGAAGTGCAACTGGACGCCACCGGCCTGGAGCCGATGGTCACCTGGGGCACCAGCCCCGACCAGGCCGCGCCCATCGGCGCCCGCGTGCCAGACCCGCATGACGTCAGCGACCTGATCCTGCGCCAGGACATGCGCCGCGCCTTGAACTACATGGGCCTGGAAGCTGGCATGCCGCTGAGCGAGATCGTCATCAGCCACGCGTTTATCGGCTCCTGCACCAACGCCCGCATCGAAGACCTGCGCGACGCCGCCAGCGTGGTGCGCGGCAAGCACGTGGCCGACCATGTGCGGGCGATGATCGTGCCGGGTTCCACCGAAGTGCGTGACCAGGCCGAAGCCGAAGGCCTTGCTGCGATCTTTATCGAGGCCGGGTTTGAATGGCGTCAGTCCGGGTGCTCGATGTGCCTGGCAATGAACGACGACGTGCTGGAGGCGGGCGACCGCTGCGCCTCCAGCACCAACCGCAACTTCGAAGGCCGCCAGGGTGCGGGAGCCCGCACACATCTGATGAGCCCGGCCATGGTTGCAGCCGCCGCCATCACCGGCCGCCTGACGGACATTCGCCACTTTGGAGACCGCACATGAGCCTGCAACCTTTCACCCGGATCACCGGCAGGGCCGCGCCGATGCTCGCGGCCAATATCGACACCGACGTGATCATGCCCAAGCAGTTTCTCAAGGGCATCGACCGTAACGGGCTGGATCGCGGTTTGTTCTTTGATTTGCGCTTTTTGGCGTCGGGCGAACCAAATCCGGAGTTTGTGTTGAACCAGTCAGCCTGGCAGGGCGCGAGCTTTATGGTGGTGGGGCCGAATTTTGGCTGTGGTTCCAGCCGGGAGCATGCGGTGTGGGGCTTGAAGCAGATGGGCATTCGCGCGCTGATCGGCAGCAGCTTTGCCGGGATTTTCTATGACAACTGCCAGCGCAACGGGGTGTTGTTGATCACGTTGGAGGAGGCGGTGTTGCAGCGATTGGGGCAGACCGTCAGCCAGCCCGAGCAGGCGCAGATCAGCGTGGACCTTGAGGCGCAGGAGATTCGATTGGCGGACGGGCAGGTGATTGCGTTCCAGATTGATACGTTGCGCAAGACAGCGTTGTTGCTGGGGCTGGATGCCATTGGCACGACGTTGCAGCGCAGCGAGCAGATCAAGTCGTTTGAGCGCGAGCACCTGGCGGCCAATCCCTGGCTCAACTGACGACCTTACTCAAGGCAAGCAGGATTAATCGTGGGAGCTGTCGAGCTTTAGCGAGGCTGCGATGCAGGCGCTGCGTTCTCGCAGGTGCACCGCGGTGATTCAGCGCCTACAAGTTGACACTTCAAGACCTGTGGGCTTAAGTGGGGCGCGACAAGGAGGTTGGCCCGTCACGGAAAAAGGAATTTCAGCGTGTGTAACCGCAATCCCGAGTTCGCGCTTTCGACCCGAAACGCCCGGCTGATAATCTTCGCCAGGGGCGTTTCGGATTTCGGCGCGTTCCTCAACATGGTGGCCTTGTCCACCTACGTCTATTGGCTCAGCCAAAGCGTGGTGTTTGTCAGTTTCTTCCTGGCATGCCGCGTCACCGGCGGTATTGTCGCGAGCCTGTTTGGCATTCCATTTTTCAGGCGCTTTGCCGGGCGTGGCACATTAGCCGGGCTGGACCTTGCCCGGGCGCTGCTGCTGACGCCGCTGCTGCTGTTGATCCCGGCCCATCAGCTCAGCGTTCTGCCCTTCATCGCCTTCGGGATCGGCTTGTGCAATTCGCTGTTTGCCATTGGCCTCAACAGTCAGTTGCCGACCTGGGTCGCGCTGGAGCACCGCGTTTCCACCAATGCGTGGATTACTTCAGCAGCCGCTACCGGTGCGGTCTTCGGCAGTTTGCTGTCCGGACTGTTGATCGCCACCGGTGGATTTGAAGCGGTGTTTGCCGTCAACATCGGCACCTATGTCGTCGCTGCTTGCCTGATTCTGCCGCTGCGCGGGCTTTACTCCGCCGCCATTGCCGTGCATCGGGGGCTCTCGGCGGAATGGCATGAGCTGAAGAAAGGACTACGGGGCGCGCCGGTGTTGGCCGCCATGTTGCTGATCAGCATGCTCGATACGCTTGGCAGCGCCGCCCATAACGTCGGCTGGCCGGTCCTGTCCCAGTACATTTCTCCCGATACCGCAAAAACCGTCATGGGTTATCTGCTGGCGGTGTGGGCCTGTGGCAAGTTCGTCGGCGCGCGCCTGGCCAGTGCGGTTTTAAAAAACCGTGGCAACCCAGGCATGGAGCGCCTGTTCATGGCCGGCGTAGCGCTGATGTCCAGCGGCTTTATCCTGACCTTCCAGCAAACCGAGCTTTGGCTGGCATTGATGCTGGTGGTGTGGGCCGGGCTGGGGGACGGTGTGTCCGAGGTGGCCCTTATCTCCCGGGCCCAGAATGAGCCCGATAGCCTGCGCCTGCCGCTGTTCAGTTTATTGACCCTGATCCAGATGGCCGGCTTCGGCGTGGGCATGCTGGTGGTCGGGCCGTTCTACCTGACGTGGACGCCGGCCCAGGTGATTGTGTTGTTCCATGGGCTGCCGTTAAGCGCCCTGGTGGTCATGGGGTTATGGATGGGATTCAGGGCTCACCGGGGCGTCAGATCGACAACCCCTTGAAGTGCTCCTGCAAAAACTCCACACACGCCCGCAACTTCCCGGAGTACGCCAACCGCGTCGGGTACACCGCCCACACGTTGGCGCTCTGGGTGTAGTCGTGCAGCACCTGCACCAGTTTCCCTTGTTCCAGCAGCGGCTTCACATCCCACATCGAACGCAGCAACACCCCGCGCCCGTCGAGGGCCCATTGCAAAACAATTTCGCCATTGTTGGATGACAGCGGCCCGCGCACACGCACGCTGTCCTGCACGCCATCACGCTCCAGGTGCCAGATGCCAAACGCGTTGTCCCGCTCCTTGAGCACCAGGCAATCGTGCTGTTCCAGGTCACTCAAGTGCTGCGGTGTGCCACGGCGTTCGAGGTAGGCGGGCGCCGCACACAGCACCCGGCGGTTGCTCACCAGCCGGCGGCCGATGTGTTGGCCGGGAATGTCATCGCCTACGCGGATCTCCAGGTCGAAACCCTCGCTGACGATATCCACCACCCGGTCGAACAGGTCCAGGCGGATTTCCAGGTCCGGGTACTGTTCGGCCAGCAACGACAGGGCCGGCGCCACATGGTTGCGGCCGAAGCCAAAGCTGCTGCACAAGTGCAGATGGCCACGGGGGCTGTCGTGGGCGTCGGAAAGCTCGTCGGACAGCTGCTGGAAATCTTCGAGAATACGTACGGCCCAGCGCTGCACCCGTTCACCGTCCTCGGTCAGGGCAATGCGGCGGCTGGTGCGGTGCAGCAGGCGAGTGGCAAGGGTGGTTTCGAGAATCTGGATACGCTTGCTGACATAGGCCGGGGATAACCCCAGCTCATCGGCAGCCGCAGCAAAGCCGGCCTTGCGGATCACAGTCAGGAATACCCGCAGGTCTTCAGGTAGGGGCACGGTATCTTTCTTGTTAGTCATCAGAAGCAGGCGTGGCGGCATGAGCCGCCAGAATAGCACCGGATGGGCAAGCCATAAGGTCCGCCCGGTGGTGCGCTCACTCGGCAGCGATCTTCGCCTGTGCGGCGGCCCGCGCATGGCGGCCATGCTTGAGGGCGATGGGGGCCATTTTCTCGCGGTCCAGTTCACCTTCCCAGGCGGCCACCACCAGCGCAGCCACGGCGTTGCCGATGATATTGGTCAGCGAACGGCACTCGGCCATGAAGCGGTCGACACCCAGGATCAGCACCATCGCCGCCACCGGCACCGTGGGCACCACCGCGAGGCTCGCGGCCAGCGCGACAAAACCTGCACCCACCACCGCACCCGCGCCTTTGGAGGTGAGCATCGCCACCGCCAGCAGTGTCAGTTGTTGCTCCAGCGTCAGGTCGATATTGGTCGCCTGGGCCAGGAACAGCACCGCCAGGGTCATATAGATGTTGGTGCCATCCAGGTTGAAGGTGTAGCCGGTGGGCACCACGATCCCCACCACGCCTTTGGATGCGCCGAGGCTTTCGAGTTTCTGGATCAGTTGCGGCAGGGCCGATTCGGATGAGCTGGTGCCCAGCACGATCAATAGCTCGGCCTTGATGTAGGTCAGCAGCTTGAAGATGCTGAACCCCACATACCGGGCAATGCTGCCCAGCACCACGGCGACGAAGAAAAACGCGGTGACGTAGAACGTGCCCACCAGTTTCAACAGCGGCAGCAGCGAGCCCAGGCCGTATTTACCGATGGTGAAGGCGATCGCCCCGAACGCACCGATTGGTGCGACGCGGCTGATCATGCCGACGATACGGAAGAACACTTCGCTGGCCTGGTTGATCACGCCCACCAGGGGCCGGCCCTTCTCGCCGATCATCACCAGCCCGAGGCCAAACAGCACCGATACAAACAGTACCGGCAGGATTTCGCCTTTGGAGAAAGCGTCGAAGAAGGTCGTCGGGATCACATGCATCAGGAACCCGGTGACGCCTTCGCCGTGTTCGGCCTGGCCGACGAAACCGGCGATGGCCGAGGTGTCGAGGGTCTTCACGTCGATGTTGAAACCCACGCCCGGGTGCAGCAGGTGCGCAGCGAGGATGCCGATTACGAGGGCGATGCTGGAGACGATCTCGAAGTACAGCAACGCCTTGCCACCCACGCGGCCCACCTGCTTTACGTCGTGCATGCTGGTGATGCCGGAGACCACCGTGCAGAAGATGATCGGGCCGATGATCATCTTGATCAGCTTGATAAAGCCGTCGCCCAACGGCTTGAGGTCGATGCCCACCTGGGGCCAGTGGTTGCCGATCAGCACGCCCAGCACAATGGCGATGATCACCTGCACATACAGGGTTCCCAGCAGTTTTCTGATTGTCATTTTTATTATCTCGAGACGTTTTTTGGGCAAGCAGCTCCCGTCGCAGGCTGTTTCAAGCCTGCGGGGCGGGAGCGGTCAGATCAGCGGTGCATAAAGGCTCAGCGAAGGAAGGTCAGGACTTCGCCGAGCAACAGCTCAGGGACTTCTTCAGCGATATAGTGGCCGGCCGGCAGGGCCTTGCCACGTACGTCGGTAGCGACTTTCTGCCATTCCTTGAGGGGTTCGAAGCAGCGGCCGACGGTGCCTTCGGCGCCCCACATCACCAGCAACGGCAGTTCCAGGTGATTGCCTTTGTCGATATCGGCGCGGTCGTGCTCAAGGTCGATGCCGGCAGCGGCGCGGTAGTCTTCGCAGATGCCGGTGGCGGTGCCGGGCAGTTTCAGGCAGCGCAGGTATTCGGCGAAGGCTTCGTCGGTGAACGGCTTGAGCCCGGCACTGCGGCTGCCCATGACGCTGCGCAGGTATAGCTCAGGGTTACCTTCGATCAGGCTCTCGGGCAAGGGCGCCGGGCGGATCAGGAAGAACCAGTGCCAGTACGCGCGGGCGAAGGCTTCGTCAGTCTGGGCGTACATGGACAGGGTCGGTGCGATGTCCAGCAGGACCATGCGCTGTACAGCCTTGGGGTGATCCAGGGCCAGGCGATGGGCGACGCGGGCACCACGGTCGTGAGCCAATACCGAGAACTCATCGAAGCCCACGGCCTTCATCAGCTCGACGCCGTCGCGGGCCATTTCGCGTTTGGAATAGTGGGTGTGCTGGTCATTGGCGGCGGGTTTGCTGCTGTCGCCGTAACCGCGCAGGTCGGCGGCGACCACGGTGAAGTGTTCGGCCAGTTGCTCGGCGACCTTGTGCCAGATGACGTGGGTCTGCGGGTGCCCGTGCAGCAGGAGCAGGCCAGGACCTGTGCCGCCTTTGCGGTAGCAGATGTCCACACCGTTGACGTGGCGCTGGTCTTTTTGGAATCCGGCGAACATGGAATGACTCCTTGTGATGATTGCCTGCATCCTGAAATCACACGGCGCTCGGGGCAAGGGGGAAAGCGTGGAGGGGTTGTTCATGAAGTGTGTTGAAGCCGGCTTTCTGGCTCTGGTCAGGCTTTTGCTGAGGTCAGGCTTACCTGTGGCGAGGGGGCTTGTCCCCCGTTGGAGTGCGAAGCGCTCCCGCTTTTTTTGGGGGCTGCTGCGCAGCCCAACGGGGGACAAGCCCCCTCGCCACGGGGTTTATGCAAGGTTCTAGCCTTGTTTGAACATCTCCTCGGCACGCTGGCGAACCTGCGCCTCGGTCAAATCCTCCTTGCGCGTGGCCAAAAACCACACATGCCCGAACGGGTCTTTCAGCGTCCCTGAGCGGTCACCGTAAAACTGATCCTTGGGTTCTGAGATCGCCGTGCCGCCAGCCTTGATCGCCTGGGCGAACTGTTGGTCGACGTCCTGCACATACAGATGCAGGCACACGCTGGGATGTTCTTTTCCCGGGCTGCCAAAAGACATCTCGCCACAGGGTGAGGCCATCATGATCGCCGAATCGCCAATGCGCAGTTCGGCATGGCCGATCTTGCCGTCGGGCATGTCCAGGCGCATGACTTCGGTGGCGCCGAAGGCTTTCTTGTAGAACTCGATGGCTTCAGCGGCTTTTTCGATACCCAGGTACGGCGTGATGCTGTGATAGCCCTCGGGAATGGGTTTAACGCTCATATCGTTCTCCTTGATTGTGGTTATGGAGGGACGGCCTTTTCACTATAGGCCACGCCAATCAAGGGTTTGGGCTATGCCGACGAGGGGCGTCTAGCTGGGCTCCAACAGCTGAGCGCCAGGCCCGCGTTCACCAAGTACGTCGTCGTGATTGCGCAGCGGGCACGCCTCCAGCGACAGACACCCGCAGCCAATGCAGCCATTGAGTTTGTCCCGCAGCAGCATCAGCTTGTCGATGCGCTGGTCCAGGTCTTCGCGCCACATTGCAGACAGGCGCTCCCAGTCGGCAGCGTTAGGCGTGCGGCCATCGGGTAGGGTTTGCAGCGCCTCATGGATCGTCGCCAGGGGGATGCCCAAACGCTGGGCAATCTTGATTACCACCACCCGGCGCAACACGTCCCGCGAGTAGCGCCTTTGATTGCCGGCGTTGCGGCTGCTCTTGATCAAGCCCTTGGTTTCGTAGAAGTGCAGGGCGGTGACGGCCACGCCGCTGCGAGCCGCCAATTGGCCGACGGTGAGTTCTTTGGTGACCATGAAATAGCCCTTGACCTTGACTTAACTAGAGGTTTTACCCTGCGTGGCATCGAATCGCAAGATTGTGCCTACAGTGAGAGGGGATTGTTCATGCAGGTATTAGAGAAGAGTCTGAGTTTTACCCAGATGGTCGAGTTCCAGATCGAACCTCAGCAGCAATCCGCGTTGGTAGCCGCCCTGTCATCCCAAAGCGAGCGTTTGGCCCAGGGCCATGGCGGCTTTATCAATGCCAGCGTGCAGGTCAGCGATGATGGACGCCGGGTGCTCAGCTACTTGCAATGGCGCTCCCGCGAGGACGGTGAGGCGGCCTTCAAGTGTTTTGAGCACGGTGAGGAAGATTTCTGGACGCTGATACGCGCCCACCAGGCCACGGCGGTGACCTTTGGTTCGTTTCAGGTGCTGCGCAGTATCGAGCGCAGCCATGACAACGCTTTGCACTGCCGACTAAATTGACAGGTGCAACATGCGCTCGCCCTGCACGTTCTCGCCGGGGCGGCGCTTGTTCACTGCCAGCTCGCCGATCTTGATCAAGCGCGTACGCGTCACGTTGCGGCTCAAGCCCAGCAGGTTGGCGGTGTGCACCTGATTGTAATGGCTGAAGCGGTAGGCGGCGCGTAGCAGCGCATCCTCGACCTTTTCATGCAAGGCCCCGGCCTGTTCCTCGAAGAGTTTTTGAAAGGCGCGTTCCAGCAGGGCTTCAGCGCTGTTGTCGATGCCGTGCTGGCTGTCGTCCTGACGCTCGATGCGCATGTTCGACAGACGCAGGTCGTCGCGTTCGATCACGCCGTTGCGGCAGATCAGCAGGGTGTGATGAATCACGTTTTCCAGCTCGCGGATATTGCCCGGCCAGCTGTAGCTTTTGAGTTTCTGCTCGGCCTCGCGGCTGATGGTGATCGGGCCGTAACCCAGGCGCTGGCTGTAGGCTTCGATAAAGTGTCGGGTCAGTGGCAGGATATCGCCGGGCCGATCCCGCAATGGGCTGAGTTCGAGGCTGACCACGTCGAGGCGGTAGTACAGGTCTTCGCGGAAATGCCCGGCGTTGATGGCTTTTTCCAATTGAACGTTGGTGGCCGCCAATACCCGCACGTCGATGGGAATGCTTTTGCGTGAGCCCAGGCGCACCACTTCGCGCTCCTGGAGCACTCGCAGCAGCTTGACCTGAATGGCCATCGGCAAATCACCGATTTCATCGAGGAACAAGGTGCCGCCATCGGCCTCCTCGAACCAGCCGGCCTTGGCGCCGAGGGCGCCGGTGAAGGCGCCTTTTTCATGGCCGAACAGCTCGGCTTCCACCAGGGATTCGGAAAACGCGCCGCAGTTTACCGCCACGAACGGTCGGTTGCGCCGCGCGCTGAGATTGTGGATATGGCGCGCCACCAGCTCTTTACCGGTGCCGGTTTCGCCGATGATCAGCACGCTGGCTTCGCTGGGCGCGACTTGCTGGATGTGCGCCAGCAGCGCCTGGGATTTCGGGTCTTCGAAGACCTGAGCGGTGGCGCGGATCGAGGTCGCAAGCGCGGGCGAGGGCGGTAGGGTTAAAAGCTGCATGGGCACCTCTTCTAGGAGTAGAACGTGGGAGTCGGCAGGGACTGGTTCAACGCCCAGTCCCCCAGTTCTTGGAGTTTGTAGTCCACCGGGTCGTGCAAGGTTTGTGTGCGCAGGTTGCGCCAGTGCCGGTCCAGGCGCAGGGAGGCGTGGGTGGAACGCGCGCCGGTGACTTCGAACAGGCGGCTGCACAGTTCCAGGCCGTTGCGGGTGGCGGCGACCTTGGCCGTGGCGATGGCAATGGCCAGTTCGCCGCGCTCGCTTTCGCTGAGGCTGTGGCCCTTGGCCCAGGCCTGGTCCAGCAGCTCGGCGGCACGCTTTACCAGCAGGCGCACGCCTTCAAGGGCGACCCAGAATTCGCCGTAGTGGTTGAGCACGTACGGGTCCTGGCGAATGTCCTGCACCGTGGATTTATGCCAGGGCCGGGTTTCGGTCAGGGTGTAATTTCTTGCCTCTTCGAAAGCGCCTTCGGCGATGCCGAGGAACATGTGGGTGAAGGTCAACTGGGCGATCAGTGGGCGCAGGCAGGCGAAGGGTGTGCTCAGCGGGCCGGGATCGAGGAGTAATTCCGACTCCTCCACGCGTACCCGTTCGAAGCTGGCGCTGCCGCTGTCGGTCTGGCGTTGGCCAATGTTGTTCCAGTCATTGTGCAAGGTGATGCCGCTGCGCCCGCTGGGGATGGCCGCGATCAGCAGCTTGCCGCCGGCACTTTCATCCACTGCCGAGGCGATCAGCATTTCCGAGTCGCTGGCGCCTGAACAGAAGCTTTTCTTGCCGGAAAACTCGCGCCAGCCGCCGAAGGCCTTGACCACCGTGCGCGTGTCCAGCGGGTTGAGGGCGTTGCCCCAGAACCAGTTTTTGCGCGCGGTCTGTTCGAACCAGGGTTGCCATTGCTCCGGGCGGGAGAACAGCCGCACGGTGGCGAGCATCAGGTGATGAAAGCCGAAGACGTGGGCGATGGAGCTGTCGACCTTGGCGAATTCGCGCACGATCTCCAGGGTCTCGCTCCACCGGGCGCCGAGGCCGCCGTATTGGGTGGGGATGCTCAGGGCCAGCAAGCCGCTTTGGCGCAGGGCGTCACGTTCGGTCTTGGGTGTGCCGCCGCGCTCGTCGCGTTCGACGGCGGTGAGGGCGAATTCGGCGGCCAGCAGTTTGGCTGTCTGCAACGGTGAGGGCAGGACGCTGTTGGGTTTGGCTGTCACGCGGGATTCCTCATGGTGTGCCGGGGCGTACCCCGGCAGACGGCAAGTCAGGCCTTGGCTTTTGCCGGCAGGACATCGTTGGCAATCATTTCGCCGAACGGTCCGGTGAGGTTGGTGACGCCGCGCCCGGCCAGGCTCGCGTAGGGTTCCGGCAGCAGCGGGAACACCAGTTCGGCAAAGCGATACGCCTCTTCCAGGTGCGGGTAGCCGGAGAAGATGAAGCTTTCGATGCCCAGGTCCGCGTATTCCTTGATCCGCTCGGCGACTTGCCGGGGGTTGCCCACCAAGGCCGTGCCCGCGCCACCACGCACCAGGCCGACGCCAGCCCACAGGTTAGGGGCGATTTCCAGGTTGTCGCGGCGCCCATCGTGCAGCGCAGCCATGCGCCGCTGGCCTTCGGAGTCAAAGCGCGAGAAGGATTTTTGCGCGGCGGCGATGGTTTCGTCGCTGATGTGTTCGATGAGTTTGGCGGCGGCCTTCCAGGCGTCTTCTTCGGTTTCGCGCACGATCACATGCAGGCGAATCCCGAATTTGACGGTGCGCCCGTGGCGGGCGGCGCGCTCACGCACATCGGCGAGTTTTTCGGCGACGGCAGCCGGTGGTTCACCCCAGGTCAGGTACACGTCGACTTGTTCGGCGGCGAGGTCGTGGGCGGCGTCGGAGGAACCGCCGAAGTACAGCGGTGGATACGGCTTCTGCACCGGTGGGTAAAGTGCCTTGGCGTTCTGCACCCGCAGGTGTTTGCCTTCGAAGTCCACCGATTCTCCCTGCAACACGCGGCGCCAGATCTTGAGGAATTCGTCGGTCACTTCGTAGCGTTCGCTGTGATCGAGGAAACTGCCGTCGCCGCGGTTTTCGTCGGGGTCGCCGCCGGTCACCACGTTGATCAACAGGCGGCCATTGGACAGGCGGTCTAGGGTGGCGGCCATGCGTGCGGAGACGGTCGGCGAAATGATCCCCGGGCGAATCGCTACCAAGTAGCGCAGGCGCTCGGTCAAAGGCACCAGCGCCGAGGCGATCACCCAGGAGTCTTCGCAGGAGCGGCCGGTGGGGATCAGCACGCCGTGGTAGCCGAGGTTGTCTGCGGCTTGGGCGACTTGTTTCAAATAGTTGAGGGTGACCGGGCGAGCGCCTTGGGTGGTGCCCAGGTAATGGCCGTCACCGTGTGTAGGCAGAAACCAGAAAACATCCATGACAAATCCTTAAGCGATTTTCAGCAGAGAGGTGGGATGCGCGGCAAACAACGGCGCGGCGCGTTCTGCAGCAAGGCGAATGCGGGCCTTCAAGGGCTCACTGGTTATTTGGTAGTCGGTGAAGTCGGCCTCAGTGGCGTACACGCCGATCGGCAAAGTCAGGGCCTGGAAGAAACTGAACAGCGGGCGCAGCTGGTGATCGAGTACCAGCGCGTGGCGTTCACTGCCGCCGGTGGCCGCCAGTAACACCGGGGTGTTGATCAGGGCGTTGAGGTCGACCAGGTCGAACAGGTGCTTGAGCAGGCCAGGGTAGGAACCGCGATACACCGGCGCGGCGACGATCAGCAGGTCGGCCTGTTCGATGGCGTGCAGTTGCGCCTCGACATCGGCGGGCAATTCCTGGCGGGACAGTGCGCCGCCCAGTGGCCGGGCAATGTCGCCCAGTTCAATCAGGGTGGTCTGGATCGGCAATTGATTGGCCAGTTCGGCCAGCACCGCCTGGGTCAACACCAGGGTGCGGGACGGGCGCCAGGTTCCGCCGGAGAGGGCAACGACATTCAGTGGACGGGTCATCAACAGTTCCTTTTTCAACAGTGGCTCAGGGCAAGAGCAGTAGCAGGGCTTGAGCAAGAGCTGTACCAAGCTGCGCAGGCCTTGACTGGCGCGGGTTGTGGGCCAGGTGTTGGAAAATGACGGTGTTGTCTGCCTGGTGTTTTGTTGAATGACTGTTGCCTGGGCAACAGTTTCCAGGCGAACAGTGGCGTGAGCGTTGAAGCCATTTATAGAGGGTTGTGTTTATTCCGTAAATGAACGTATTTCCATATTTATAGATCTGTATGGAATATGCGGATTGACTATCACGGGGGTCGCGAAGGTTGATAGCGACTATCACGGCTGATGATTTTTCACCGTGCAGGGGCGGGAGTAGCCTGTGCTCATTGACTTCAACCCGTTTCGCAGGACCTTCGCCATGAACCGTTTTCTCGCCATTTCCGTATTGCTTGTCACCTCAGTCCTTGCCGGTTGCGCGACACATTCGTCGCCTGAACTGCGTGCCTACTCGGCTGAGGAGAGCAAGGAGCTGGCGCTGGAAGCCCTGAGCCGTCGAGGCCTGTCGTTTGATGAATACCAACAGAAGAAAGCCGAGCTGACCGGCCTGCCACAGAAAACCTTCGGTTTCGACCGTCAGGGTGAAATGAATGCCGAGCGCGGCATGACGCTGCACGGTCGCCCCGGTTGAGTCAGTGGCGAGGTCTGAAAAGCCCGAGGTTTCCCACAGGAACCTCGGGCTTTTTGTTTGCCATCCGTTTCCCGGAGCCTGTTAAGCTGAATTTCAGGAGCGTTCCTACGCACTTTTAAATAAAGTGGTCTTTCTTTAACGGCACTGAATCAGGTAAACCATCTTCCTTCCTGATCGCTGCCCCTGAGACGTTGTTCTCGGGAACATGCTCTGCGAGTCTTTAACGTCATGAATAAACGTCCGCTGTATTTCGACTACGCCGCCACCACGCCGGTGGATGAGCGGGTCATCCAGGTGATGGTCGAGTGCCTGGGCTTCAACGCCAACTTCGGTAACCCTGCGTCCAGTTCCCATGCGTTCGGCCAACAGGCCCGGCAAACGGTTGAGCAGGCGCGGGGCCAAGTGGCCGAACTGGTTGGCGCGGAGCCGGCACAGATCGTCTGGACCTCCGGTGCCACCGAGTCCAACAACCTCGCCATCAAGGGCGTCGCCCAGGCGCGGGGCGTGGCCGGTGGGCATATCATCACCAGCCAGATTGAACACAAGGCCACGCTCGACACCGCCCGCCAGCTGCAGGAAGCCGGGGTTGCGGTGACGTACCTGGTGCCGGACGCCGAGGGTTTGATCAGCGTCGAGGCGGTGAGCGAAGCGTTGCGTGAGGACACCTTCCTGGTATCGCTGATGCTGGTGAACAACGAGCTGGGCACCCTCAACGATATCCAGGCGATTGGCGCGCGAGTGCGTGAACACGGTGCTTTGTTTCATGTGGATGCGGCGCAGGGCGCCGGTAAGGTCGCGATTGACCTGGCTGAGTGGCCGGTGGACCTGATGTCATTTTCCGCCCACAAACTCTATGGCCCCAAGGGCATTGGCGCGCTGTACGTCGGCCCACGTGCGCAGCAGAAAGTGCTGGCGCAGATTCACGGCGGTGGCCATGAAGGCGGCTTGCGTTCCGGAACCCTGGCGACTCACCAGATCGCCGGCATGGGCACGGCGTTCGCACTGGCGGCAGCGTCCTTTGCTGAAGAAAAGGCGACCATTGTTGCCCTGCGCGAGCGCTTGCTGGAACAGCTGAATACGATTGCCGGGGTGCGCCTCAATGGCAGTCTTACCCAACGTATTCCCCATACCTTGAGCCTGACGTTCAGCGAGGGTGAGTTCAATTCCGCCGCGTTGAGCGCGGGCATTGCCTTCTCGGCTACTTCGGCCTGCAATTCGGCGAGCAATGCACCGTCCCATGTGCTTCTGGCACTGGGCCATGATGCCCGCAGCGCAGGTCGCACCATACGCTTGAGCCTCGGGCGGTTTACCACCGAGCAGGACATCGATCAGGCGGTTCAGCTGATCAAGGCCGCACTGGCCAGCGCACCGGCTTTCTGGGCCGTTTGACCCCATAACAATTATTAGTGGTTAGCAGGAGACACGATGAGCACACAGCCTTTGACCCATGGAACGGTTCCCCAGCGCCTGGCGCGCACCCGCGAACTGATGAGCCGCGAGGGTATTCATGCCCTGTTGGTGCCGTCGGCCGACCCGCATTTGTCCGAATACCTGCCGGGTTACTGGCAGGGCCGTCAGTGGTTGTCGGGTTTTCATGGGTCGGTGGGCACGCTGATTGTCACCGCTGATTTTGCCGGTGTGTGGGCCGACAGCCGTTACTGGGAACAGGCGACCAAGGAACTCAAAGGCAGTGGTATCGAGTTGGTCAAGCTGCAACCCGGCCAGCCCGGACCGCTGGAGTGGCTGGCGGAACAGACGCCGGAAGGCGGTGTGGTGGCTGTGGATGGCGCGGTCATGGCCGTTGCATCGGCACGTACCTTGGGCAGCAAGCTGGAGGCACGTGGTGCACGCTTGCGTACGGACATCGACCTGTTGAATGAAGTCTGGCAAGACCGTCCGACGTTGCCGAACCAGCCGATCTATCAGCATTTGCCGCCGCAGGCCACCGTGAGCCGTGGCGAAAAACTCGCCGCCTTGCGTTCCAGCCTGCAGGAGAAAGGCGCCGACTGGCATTTCATCGCGACCCTGGACGACATTGCCTGGCTGTTTAACCTGCGCGGCGGTGACGTTTCGTTCAACCCGGTGTTTGTATCCTTTGCCTTGATTGGCCAGCAGCAGGCGACGTTGTTTGTGGCCTTGAGCAAGGTCGACGCCGAGCTTCGCGCCGTGCTGGAACAGGATGGCGTGACCCTGCGGGATTACAGCGACGTTGCGGCGGCTTTGAAGGACATTCCTTCGGGCGCCAGTGTGCAAGTCGACCCGGCACGGGTGACCGCTGGCTTGCTGGAAAACCTCGGCAGTGGCGTGACGCTGATCGAAGGCCTGAACCCTACTACCTTGGCCAAGTCGCGCAAAAGCCTGGCGGACGCCGAGCATATTCGTCAGGCCATGGAGCAGGATGGTGCGGCCCTGTGCGAATTCTTCGCCTGGCTCGACAGCGCGTTGGGTCGCGAACGCATCACCGAGCTGACCATTGATGAACACCTGACCGCGGCCCGTACCCGTCGTCCGGGTTATGTGTCGTTGAGCTTCAATACGATTGCCGCGTTCAACGCCAACGGTGCGATGCCGCACTATCACGCGACTGAAGAAGAGCACGCGCTGATCGAAGGCGATGGTTTGCTGCTGATCGACTCGGGTGGCCAGTACCTGGGCGGCACGACCGATATCACGCGGATGGTGCCTATCGGCACGCCAAGCGAAGAGCAGAAGCGCGATTGCACGCGTGTGCTCAAGGGTGTGATCGCGTTGTCCCGCGCGCATTTCCCCAAGGGGATTCTTTCGCCGCTGCTGGACTCCATCGCTCGCGCTCCGATCTGGGCTGAAGGCGTGGACTACGGCCACGGTACCGGCCATGGCGTAGGTTATTTCCTAAATGTGCATGAAGGTCCGCAGGTGATCGCCTACCAAGCCGTCGCTGCGCCGCAAACGGCGATGCAGGCGGGCATGATTACGTCCATCGAACCGGGCACTTACCGTCCGGGCCGTTGGGGCGTACGCATCGAGAACCTGGTGTTGAACCGTGAAGCGGGCAAGACCGAGTTTGGCGAGTTCCTCAAGTTCGAGACACTCACCCTGTGCCCGATCGATACCCGCTGCCTGGAGCCTTCGCTGCTGACGGTGGAAGAGTGCCAGTGGTTCAACGACTACCATGCGCAAGTCCGTGAGCGCCTGAGCCCGCTGCTCAGTGGCGCGGCACTGGAATGGTTGCAGGTGCGTACAGCCGCTATCTGAGGGGCTGCAGCTCGGGCGCCTGGGTCAAGGCATCGGCCATGTAGTCGATAAAGGCTTTGACCCGGGCGGACTGGCGACGATTCGGCGCCGAAACGGCGTGAATCGGAAGCGACTGCGGGGTGTAGTCCTGTAGTACGGCAACCACTCGGCCGGCCGTCAGGTCATCAAAGAACAACCACAGGGGCGACAGCGCAATGCCGAGCCCCGCCAATACCATCTCGCGTACGGCCTCGGAGTTATTGCTCTGGGCGTTGCCCATGATCTTGACGCTGTGTCGCATCCCGTCCTTTTCGTAAACCCATTGGTTCTGACTGCTGAGCAAGTTGAAGAGCAGGCAATTGTGCTGGGCCAGATCTTGCGGGGTTTGCGGTGCAGGGTGTCGGGCCAGATAGGCCGGGCTGGCGAGGGTGACTCGGTGGGTGGTGCTGATCTGCCGGGCGATCAGGCCGCTGTCGCGTAGCTCGCCGATGCGCAGGGTAACGTCCAGACCTTCGCTGACCAGGTCCTGATTCTGATCGTTGAGTTGCAGGTCGATGTTTACCTGCGGGTATCGTTCGAGAAATCCCGCCAGGCGCGAAGCAATGTGCAGGCGTCCGAAGCTGACCGATGAGCCGATGCGTAACGGCCCGGCAACCGCTTCCTTGCCGGATTGGAAGCTGTGCTCCGCGGCATCCACCGCCGCGAGGATTTGGCGGCAGTGCCCGTAGTAGCGCTGTCCTTCATCCGTCAGGGAGAGTTTGCGAGTGCTGCGGGAAATCAGCTTGCCTCCCAGTTCGGTTTCCAGGGCACGCAGTACTTTACTGATGGTTGGCTGAGTGGTCTGCAGCTCCCGGGCTACCGCAGAAAAACTCCCGCGCTCGATCACCCGGACGAAAATGGCCATTGCGTTGAGCTTATCCATGGGGCTACCAATTCATGCCTTATTAGCATGGTCACTATAGCGATTTTGCGCCTTATCGGCATGAATGGGCCGGGACATCATGGCGTTCACTTCCTGATGAACCGAGATCACGACCATGACTGATACAACTCAAATGCAGGCTCTGATGGTGGATGTGGCGAATGGGCCGTTACGGTTGGTCACGATTCCACGGCCAATACCGAGTGCCGGTGAGGTTCTGGTAAGGATCAAGGCCAGTGGACTCAACCCGCTGGATGGGAAAATACGTGCCGGTGAGGCGGCCCATGCCCGTCAGCCGCTGCCGGCAGTGATGGGCTTGGACTTGGCGGGGATTGTTGAGGGGGTTGGCCCGGATGTCTGCGAGTGGAAAGTGGGCGATGAGGTTTACGCCTTGGCAACCGGAGTTGGAGGTATCCAGGGTTCTTTGGCGGAATTTGCGGTGGTTGATGCGCTTCTGTTGGCGAGAAAGCCTGTGACACTAAGCATGCGTGAGGCGGCGGCATTGCCGCTTGTGCTGATTACTGCATGGGAAGGGTTGGTGGACCGTGCCCATGTAGGGCCCGGGCATAAAGTTTTGATTCAGGGTGGTGCGGGCGGTGTAGGACATGTCGCGGCGCAATTGGCTAACGCGTTTGGCGCAGAGGTGTTTGCGACCGGTTCGGGCAGGCAACGGGCGTTGATTGAAGGGCTCGGCGCGACGTTTATCGACTATCAACAGATGAGCGTTGAGGAGTACGTGGCTTCGCACACAGCGGGCGAGGGTTTTGACATTGTTTACGACACGGTGGGTGGGCCGACACTGGATGCGTCCTTCCGGGCGGCGAGGACCTATTTCGGTCATGTGCTGAGTTGTCTTGGTTGGGGCTCCCATCGACTGGCGCCGTTGTCGTTTCGCGGAGCAACGTATTCCGGGGTGTTTACCCTTCTGCCGATGCTGACGGGCAAGGGGCGCGAGCACCACGGGCACATACTTGCCGAGACGGCGCGCTTGATCGACGCCGGGAAGCTCAAGCCGATCCTTGATGCGCGTCATTTCGACCTGCATACGGCACACGCCGCGTACGAGTTACTCGCGGGCAGCGCTAAAGGGCGTTTGGTGATTGAAATTTAGCTCAGCGCTTCGCGTACAAACTCCAGTCGATCCTGGCCGAAGAACAGCTGGTTGCCGACGAACATGGTCGGGGCTCCGAATACGCCACGCTGGATGGCATGCTCGGTGTTGTCCTTGAGGGCGGCTTTTACGACGTCGTCATTGGTCAACGCCAGGACGTGTTCGTGGTCGAAGCCGCGTTCAGCGAGTACTGCGGCTACTACGGCCGGGTCTCCCAAGTGACGGCCGTCTACCCAAAGCGCGCGAAACAGGCAGTCGATAAAATCGAGAAAGCGCTCGGGCTGGTGCATCTGAATGCCGGTGACTGCACGCATCAGCAGCAAGGTGTTGATGGGAAAGTGCGGATTGAACTTGAGCGGGACGTTGTAGCGCTGGGCATAGCGCGCCAAGTCCTGGAACATGTAGCGGCCTTTGGCGGGAACGGTGGCCGGTGACGCATTGCCGGTGGCCTTGAATACGCCGCCCAGCAGCATTGGTTTATACATCAGATGGGCGCCGCTTGCCGCGCACAGAGCTGGAAGCTGGGTATAGGCCAAATAGGTGGCAGGGCTGCCGAGATCGAAAAAAAACTCCACGGTTTTACTCATGCTGTGTACTCGCTGTTTATTGTTATGAGGCGTGCTTACCAGGGTTCATTCCAAGGGCGCAGGTCCAGCTCGAAGGTCCAGGCGTCCCGCGGCTGGCTATGCAGGTACCAATAGTTATCGGCGATGTGCTCAGGGTTGAGAATGCCGTCCTGATCCTTGAGGGCGTACTTTTGCGGGAAGTTGTCGCGGATGAAGTCGGTGTCGATGGCGCCATCGACGACTACGTGGGCGACGTGGATATTTCGCGGGCCCAGTTCGCGGGCCATGCTTTGCGCCAGCGCGCGGATCCCGTGTTTGGCTCCAGCAAATGCAGCAAAGCCGGCGGCGCCACGCAGGCCGGCGGTGGCACCGGTAAACAGGATGGTCCCGCGATTACGGGTGACCATGCGCTTGGCTACTTCCCTGGCGTTGAGGAAGCCTGAGAAACAGGCCATCTCCCAAATCTTGAAGTACTTGCGGGCGGTTTCTTCCAGGATGCTGCACGGCACGTTGGCGCCGATGTTGAAGACGAAGGCTTCGATGGGCCCCAGCTCGGTTTCAATCTGTTCGATCAGGGCGATTACGTCCTCTTCCTTGCGGGCATCGCAGGCAAAGCCATGCGCCTCACCGCCTGCTGCCTGGATGCTTTCCACTAGAGGTTGCAGCTTATCGGCGCTGCGGCGGGTCACGCAGGCGACGTAACCCTCTCGGGCGAAGCGCTTGGCGATGGCGCCACCTGTGGCATCGCCGGCACCCACTACCAGTACGATTTTCTTGTTGTTCGTCATGGGAGATCCTTTGGTAAACGATCGTTAGCCAAACGAACGTTATGCTACGATCCGACATGCGTCAAGCTGCCAACAGAGAGGGAAGTGATGCGATATTCGGCCAGTCATAAGCAGGAAACCAGAGAGAAGCTGCTGGATAGCAGCGCGGCCTTGGCGAAGAAAGAAGGGTTTGCCAGTGTCGGGGTGGATGGCTTGATGAAAGCCATTGGCTTGAGTGGCGGTGCGTTTTATAGCCACTTCGCCTCGAAGGACGAGCTGTTCAGCTCGATTGTCGAACGTGAGTTGAGCCATAGCCTTGAGCGCTTGAATGGCAATGGTGTGCAGAGTCGGGAACGGCTGGATCGCTGTCTGAAGTTCTATTTGAGCATGGCCCATGTGGAGCAGTCGGAAGCGGGCTGTGCGTTGCCGAGCCTGGGAGCGGAGATTGCGCGGTCTGATGTGGCGGTACGGCAACAGGCGCAGGAGTGGATTTGCCGATTGCAGGCGGGCTGGGCTGCAACGTTGGGCAGCGAGGACCTGGCGTGGTCGATTCTGTCGCAATGCATCGGCGCCCTGGTAGTGGCACGGATGATGGTCAACCCACAGGTGCAGGCGCAGGTCCTGTCATCGAACTACGATGTACTCAGTCAACAGCTGGCGAAGCTATGAGAGCGTCGACAGCTACTTGCAGATGACAATCATGCTTCGGCTGGTGTAGCCGGCGGGGTTGAGGCCGAACGGGTAGTCGCCCGGGTCTTCGGCGTTGTCGCCTGACTTGGCAATGACCTTATAGCCTTTGGCTCCACATGAATTAGCTGCGCTGGCATAGCACTTGTCCCAGGAGGAGGACAGTCCCGAGCAGTTGATATGCAGGCCCTTTTTTCCCCGTTTCACTTCGGTCTTGGTGGTTGCGGCACAACCTGCAATCGCCACAATCATCAACAGCATCAAAATTCGCTTCATTCCTATCCTTAATAGCCGCCTCGCTTAACAGCACGAAGCTGGCTTTGCTCGCTCTCGACTGTAGCGTTCATGATGTCCTTATCTAAATTCTCCATGACTGACACTGGGTTACGGTCTAAACATGGCCTAATTGAGCGGCAAATGCCAGAGCTACGTCAAATCCTGAATCAATCGGCAGGAACGAGTGGCTTTGATTCGTTACGCATGGTCAGGGTTGCGCCAACGGAGGCCAGGATGATGCAGGTGATCGCCAGCCACTGCGCCAGGGACAAGTGTTCTTGAAGGAAAAACAGGCCGGACAGTGCGCCGAACGCGGGCTCGATACTCATCAAGGTTCCGAATGTGCGGGCGGGCAGGCGAGTCAGGGCGACCATCTCCAGGGTGTAGGGCAGGGCGGTGGATAAAATGGCGACACCAATGGCAATCGGGATCAGGGAGGGAGTGAGTAATGCCGCGCCCGCGTGGACAATTCCGATCGGCGCGACAAATAGTGCGGCAATCATTACACCCAGCGCGGCGGTTTGTACGCCGTTGTCAGCGCCGGCCTTTTGGCCGAACAAAATATAGAGCGCCCAGCACACACCTGCGCCCAGTGCGTAAGCGGCGCCTGTCAGGTCAATGCCGTTGCTGGCTTCTCCCATGGGGATCAGCAGCAGAAGGCCAATGATGGCCAAGGCTATCCAGAGAAAGTCCACGGCCCGCCGCGAAGCATAAATAGCGACGGCCAGTGGGCCGGTGAACTCCAGGGCTACTGCGATGCCCAGTGGAACGGTCCGCAGTGACATATAGAAGAGGAAGTTCATCCCGCCCAAGGCCATTCCGTAAACGACCACGGTCTGGAGGGACTTGGCTGTGAGCTTGGCGCGCCAGGGACGTAATAGAAGCAGCATGATCACGCTGGCGAAAATCAGGCGCAGGGTGGTGGTACCTTGGGCACCCACAATGGGGAACATGCTTTTGGCGAGTGATGCGCCTGATTGAATGGAGGCCATGGCAATGAGTAGCAGGCCGACTGGAAATAATGCCGAGGCCAGGCTACGGGTTGAAGTGGTCATTAGGGTGTTCGTCCAAGGTCGTATTTAAAGAAGCAGAAGTGGCTATGATGCTTAACTGTTCAGCAATGAGCAATATATTGCTCAACCTGCCCGGTATTCCTCTATATATAGGTGGATTTTCTGGTTGTCGGGATTGATTGATAGAAAAGCTGAATTAAGGGTTGACGGCAGATTCTGGAAGTCTATAATTCGCCCCACTTCCGGCGCAGTCGAAACGGAAAACTCCTTGGTAAACAAAGAGTTATGTAGGTTTCGATAGCGAGCTGCTTCAGATCATCGAAGCCCAGAAGGAGTTAGTAAGGACGTGTTGTTTAGCCCTATTAACGGTTCGATCTTCTCGGTCGAAAGCGGAGAAAAAGAGGTGTTGACAGCAGCGTGTAACGCTGTAGAATTCGCCTCCCGCTAACGAGAGATCGGAAGCGCAAGTGGTTGAAGTTACAAAGGAAACTTTGAAAACTTCTTAAAAAAACCGCTTGACAGCAACAGAGGCTGCTGTAGAATGCGCGCCTCGGTTGAGACGAAAGATCTTAACCAACCGCTCTTTAACAACTGAATCAAGCAATTCGTGTGGGTGCTTGTGGAGTCAGACTGATAGTCAACAAGATTATCAGCATCACAAGTTACTCCGCGAGAAATCAAAGATGTAACCAACGATTGCTGAGCCAAGTTTAGGGTTTCTTAAAAACCCAAAGATGTTTGAACTGAAGAGTTTGATCATGGCTCAGATTGAACGCTGGCGGCAGGCCTAACACATGCAAGTCGAGCGGTAGAGAGAAGCTTGCTTCTCTTGAGAGCGGCGGACGGGTGAGTAATGCCTAGGAATCTGCCTGGTAGTGGGGGATAACGTTCGGAAACGGACGCTAATACCGCATACGTCCTACGGGAGAAAGCAGGGGACCTTCGGGCCTTGCGCTATCAGATGAGCCTAGGTCGGATTAGCTAGTTGGTGGGGTAATGGCTCACCAAGGCGACGATCCGTAACTGGTCTGAGAGGATGATCAGTCACACTGGAACTGAGACACGGTCCAGACTCCTACGGGAGGCAGCAGTGGGGAATATTGGACAATGGGCGAAAGCCTGATCCAGCCATGCCGCGTGTGTGAAGAAGGTCTTCGGATTGTAAAGCACTTTAAGTTGGGAGGAAGGGCAGTAAATTAATACTTTGCTGTTTTGACGTTACCGACAGAATAAGCACCGGCTAACTCTGTGCCAGCAGCCGCGGTAATACAGAGGGTGCAAGCGTTAATCGGAATTACTGGGCGTAAAGCGCGCGTAGGTGGTTCGTTAAGTTGGATGTGAAATCCCCGGGCTCAACCTGGGAACTGCATTCAAAACTGACGAGCTAGAGTATGGTAGAGGGTGGTGGAATTTCCTGTGTAGCGGTGAAATGCGTAGATATAGGAAGGAACACCAGTGGCGAAGGCGACCACCTGGACTGATACTGACACTGAGGTGCGAAAGCGTGGGGAGCAAACAGGATTAGATACCCTGGTAGTCCACGCCGTAAACGATGTCAACTAGCCGTTGGGAGCCTTGAGCTCTTAGTGGCGCAGCTAACGCATTAAGTTGACCGCCTGGGGAGTACGGCCGCAAGGTTAAAACTCAAATGAATTGACGGGGGCCCGCACAAGCGGTGGAGCATGTGGTTTAATTCGAAGCAACGCGAAGAACCTTACCAGGCCTTGACATCCAATGAACTTTCTAGAGATAGATTGGTGCCTTCGGGAACATTGAGACAGGTGCTGCATGGCTGTCGTCAGCTCGTGTCGTGAGATGTTGGGTTAAGTCCCGTAACGAGCGCAACCCTTGTCCTTAGTTACCAGCACGTAATGGTGGGCACTCTAAGGAGACTGCCGGTGACAAACCGGAGGAAGGTGGGGATGACGTCAAGTCATCATGGCCCTTACGGCCTGGGCTACACACGTGCTACAATGGTCGGTACAGAGGGTTGCCAAGCCGCGAGGTGGAGCTAATCCCAGAAAACCGATCGTAGTCCGGATCGCAGTCTGCAACTCGACTGCGTGAAGTCGGAATCGCTAGTAATCGCGAATCAGAATGTCGCGGTGAATACGTTCCCGGGCCTTGTACACACCGCCCGTCACACCATGGGAGTGGGTTGCACCAGAAGTAGCTAGTCTAACCTTCGGGAGGACGGTTACCACGGTGTGATTCATGACTGGGGTGAAGTCGTAACAAGGTAGCCGTAGGGGAACCTGCGGCTGGATCACCTCCTTAATCGACGACATCAGCTGCTCCATAAGTTCCCACACGAATTGCTTGATTCATTGAAGAAGACGATAAAGAAGCAGCCCGAAATTGGGTCTGTAGCTCAGTTGGTTAGAGCGCACCCCTGATAAGGGTGAGGTCGGCAGTTCGAATCTGCCCAGACCCACCAATTTTGTGTGGGAAACGCCTGTAGAAATACGGGGCCATAGCTCAGCTGGGAGAGCGCCTGCCTTGCACGCAGGAGGTCAACGGTTCGATCCCGTTTGGCTCCACCACTACTGCTTCTGTCATGTAAAGCTTAGAAATGAGCATTCCATCGTTGTGATGGTGAATGTTGATTTCTAGTCTTTGATTAGATCGTTCTTTAAAAATTTGGGTATGTGATAGAAAGATAGACTGAACGTTACTTTCACTGGTAACGGATCAGGCTAAGGTAAAATTTGTGAGTTGCTCTTAATTGAGTATTATCGAATTTTCGGCGAATGTCGTCTTCACAGTATAACCAGATTGCTTGGGGTTATATGGTCAAGTGAAGAAGCGCATACGGTGGATGCCTTGGCAGTCAGAGGCGATGAAAGACGTGGTAGCCTGCGAAAAGCTTCGGGGAGTCGGCAAACAGACTTTGATCCGGAGATGTCTGAATGGGGGAACCCAGCCATCATAAGATGGTTACCTTACACTGAATACATAGGTGTATGGAGCGAACCAGGGGAACTGAAACATCTAAGTACCCTGAGGAAAAGAAATCAACCGAGATTCCCTTAGTAGTGGCGAGCGAACGGGGACTAGCCCTTAAGTGGCTTTGAGATTAGCGGAACGCTCTGGAAAGTGCGGCCATAGTGGGTGATAGCCCTGTACGCGAAAATCTCTTAGTCATGAAATCGAGTAGGACGGAGCACGAGAAACTTTGTCTGAATATGGGGGGACCATCCTCCAAGGCTAAATACTACTGACTGACCGATAGTGAACTAGTACCGTGAGGGAAAGGCGAAAAGAACCCCGGAGAGGGGAGTGAAATAGATCCTGAAACCGTATGCGTACAAGCAGTGGGAGCCCACTTTGTTGGGTGACTGCGTACCTTTTGTATAATGGGTCAGCGACTTATTTTCAGTGGCGAGCTTAACCGAATAGGGGAGGCGTAGCGAAAGCGAGTCTTAATAGGGCGTCTAGTCGCTGGGAATAGACCCGAAACCGGGCGATCTATCCATGGGCAGGTTGAAGGTTGGGTAACACTAACTGGAGGACCGAACCGACTACCGTTGAAAAGTTAGCGGATGACCTGTGGATCGGAGTGAAAGGCTAATCAAGCTCGGAGATAGCTGGTTCTCCTCGAAAGCTATTTAGGTAGCGCCTCATGTATCACTGTAGGGGGTAGAGCACTGTTTCGGCTAGGGGGTCATCCCGACTTACCAAACCGATGCAAACTCCGAATACCTACAAGTGCCGAGCATGGGAGACACACGGCGGGTGCTAACGTCCGTCGTGAAAAGGGAAACAACCCAGACCGTCAGCTAAGGTCCCAAAGTTATGGTTAAGTGGGAAACGATGTGGGAAGGCTTAGACAGCTAGGAGGTTGGCTTAGAAGCAGCCACCCTTTAAAGAAAGCGTAATAGCTCACTAGTCGAGTCGGCCTGCGCGGAAGATGTAACGGGGCTCAAACCATACACCGAAGCTACGGGTATCACCTTCGGGTGATGCGGTAGAGGAGCGTTCTGTAAGCCTGTGAAGGTGAGTTGAGAAGCTTGCTGGAGGTATCAGAAGTGCGAATGCTGACATGAGTAACGATAATGGGTGTGAAAAACACCCACGCCGAAAGACCAAGGTTTCCTGCGCAACGTTAATCGACGCAGGGTTAGTCGGTCCCTAAGGCGAGGCTGAAAAGCGTAGTCGATGGAAAACAGGTTAATATTCCTGTACTTCTGGTTATTGCGATGGAGGGACGGAGAAGGCTAGGCCAGCTTGGCGTTGGTTGTCCAAGTTTAAGGTGGTAGGCTGGAATCTTAGGTAAATCCGGGATTCTAAGGCCGAGAGCTGATGACGAGTGTTCTTTTAGAACACGAAGTGGTTGATGCCATGCTTCCAAGAAAAGCTTCTAAGCTTCAGGTAACCAGGAACCGTACCCCAAACCGACACAGGTGGTTGGGTAGAGAATACCAAGGCGCTTGAGAGAACTCGGGTGAAGGAACTAGGCAAAATGGCACCGTAACTTCGGGAGAAGGTGCGCCGGTGAGGGTGAAGGACTTGCTCCGTAAGCTCATGCCGGTCGAAGATACCAGGCCGCTGCGACTGTTTATTAAAAACACAGCACTCTGCAAACACGAAAGTGGACGTATAGGGTGTGACGCCTGCCCGGTGCCGGAAGGTTAATTGATGGGGTTAGCTAACGCGAAGCTCTTGATCGAAGCCCCGGTAAACGGCGGCCGTAACTATAACGGTCCTAAGGTAGCGAAATTCCTTGTCGGGTAAGTTCCGACCTGCACGAATGGCGTAACGATGGCGGCGCTGTCTCCACCCGAGACTCAGTGAAATTGAAATCGCTGTGAAGATGCAGTGTATCCGCGGCTAGACGGAAAGACCCCGTGAACCTTTACTATAGCTTTGCACTGGACTTTGAATTTGCTTGTGTAGGATAGGTGGGAGGCTTTGAAGCGTGGACGCCAGTTCGCGTGGAGCCAACCTTGAAATACCACCCTGGCAACTTTGAGGTTCTAACTCAGGTCCGTTATCCGGATCGAGGACAGTGTATGGTGGGTAGTTTGACTGGGGCGGTCTCCTCCTAAAGAGTAACGGAGGAGTACGAAGGTGCGCTCAGACCGGTCGGAAATCGGTCGTAGAGTATAAAGGCAAAAGCGCGCTTGACTGCGAGACAGACACGTCGAGCAGGTACGAAAGTAGGTCTTAGTGATCCGGTGGTTCTGTATGGAAGGGCCATCGCTCAACGGATAAAAGGTACTCCGGGGATAACAGGCTGATACCGCCCAAGAGTTCATATCGACGGCGGTGTTTGGCACCTCGATGTCGGCTCATCACATCCTGGGGCTGAAGCCGGTCCCAAGGGTATGGCTGTTCGCCATTTAAAGTGGTACGCGAGCTGGGTTTAGAACGTCGTGAGACAGTTCGGTCCCTATCTGCCGTGGACGTTTGAGATTTGAGAGGGGCTGCTCCTAGTACGAGAGGACCGGAGTGGACGAACCTCTGGTGTTCCGGTTGTCACGCCAGTGGCATTGCCGGGTAGCTATGTTCGGAATAGATAACCGCTGAAAGCATCTAAGCGGGAAACTAGCCTCAAGATGAGATCTCACTGGAACCTTGAGTTCCCTGAAGGGCCGTCGAAGACTACGACGTTGATAGGTTGGGTGTGTAAGCGCTGTGAGGCGTTGAGCTAACCAATACTAATTGCCCGTGAGGCTTGACCATATAACACCCAAGCAATTTGACTACTCCTGACTTGGAAACAAGTAGAAGCATCAGATTGCGGTGTGTGAAGACGAAACGAACCGAAAGTTCGAGATGCTCACAAAACACCAAAGCTATCACATACCCAATTTGCTGAAGCGAGACCAACCGGTCACGACTCAGTACCCGAATTTCTTGACGACCATAGAGCATTGGAACCACCTGATCCCATCCCGAACTCAGCAGTGAAACGATGCATCGCCGATGGTAGTGTGGGGTTTCCCCATGTGAGAGTAGGTCATCGTCAAGATTAAATTCCGAAACCCCTGATTGCTAACGCAATCAGGGGTTTTGTTTTGGGCGGTCGGAAACTTAACGAAATGCCGTTTAAAATCCTTTCTCCCTAATCAACTCAATCAGTGCCCTCAACCCGGCCGGCACATGACGCCTACCTGGATAGTAGAGACGTAAACAGTCAAAAGACGGTGTCCATTCCTCCAGTACGCGCACTAACGCGCCTTTCGCCAAATCATCAGCTGCATTCCATTCCGTAAGATAGGTCAAGCCCAGCCCCGCCCTGGCTGCCTCAAGCATCAACGTCGGATTATCCAGGGTCAAAGCCCCGTGCACCTCTACGGCAATAGCTTCGCCATGACGCTCAAACTCCCAGTGGTAGATCGCACCGCTAGGCATTCGGCTGCGAATACACTGATGGGCCCGCAGATCTATGGGGCTGACGGGGACTGGGTGATTGGCAAAATACTCCGGGCTGCCCAATACCGCAAAACGCTGAGCCTGGCTGATATCGACCGCGATCATGTCTTGAGGAACCGTGTCACCTAGACGAATCCCTGCATCAAACCCCTGCGCAACGATATCCACCAGGCGCCCTTCAGTGACGATATCCAGTTTCATCCGCGGATAACGCCGCAGATATTCCAGCAGCAGCGGCATCACCTGCTTTGCGGCACCCGCCGAGGTATTCAGGCGCAAGGTACCGCTGGGTTCTGCGCTGCGATTTCCCGCCTGTTCCAAGGCTGTGCGGATGCTCAAGAGTGCCGGCGTAATTGTCTCGACAAACTCTGCGCCCACTTCAGATAAAGACACACTGCGCGTTGTGCGATTGAACAGCCTCACCCCCATCCGCGCTTCAAGCCCTGCAATAGAGTGACTCAGCGCCGACGTCGACACATTCAACTCAGTCGCCGCCGCACGAAAACTTCGATGCCGCGCCACTGCCAATACGGCTTCCAGTTCATTCAGTCCGGATGTGTTCATTGTCCTTGATCACTCATCAACTCATGCCGATTTGTACGGCTTATCAGCTCAATCATAGTGACTTACCGTATGACGCACTAGCTCAGCGTCCCGGAGGACCTATGCAACGCATCAACCAGATTTACATCAACGGCGCTTTTGTAACTCCCCATGGCGAAGAGCTTTTTGACCTGTTCAATCCCGCCACAGGCCAGAGTATCGGCCAGGTTCGGTTGGCAAATGAACAGGACGCTCTGGATGCCATCGCTGCCGCCAAACGAGCGTTTATCAAGTTTTCCCACAGCTCGAAAGACGTACGCATCGGCTATCTAAAACGCATGCACGCTGCCGTTGAATCCATTGAGGACGAACTCACCGACGCGATTATCGAGGAGTATGGTGCTCCGGTTTCCCGTGCGCGATGGATGGCCAAGCACGCGGCCAGCGTCCTGCAGGATGCTGCTTCTGTACTCGAGAACTACAACTTCTCCCGACGCATCGGTATTGCCGAGGTGGTCATGCAGCCCTTGGGTGTGGCCGGGTTGATCACCCCCTGGAACAGCAACGCCGGTTTTATCTGCGGCAAGCTCGCTGCTGCGCTGGCCGCCGGCTGTACCGCGGTGATCAAACCCAGCGAAATGAGCGCAATCCAGACCTCCATAGTCACCCGCGCACTCCATGAAGCGGATTTACCTCCTGGAGTGTTCAACATCGTCACCGGTCGTGGCGAAACCGTAGGCACCGTGTTGAGCTCCCATCCTGACATCGCAAAAGTGTCCTTCACCGGCTCGACCGCTGTCGGCAAAACAGTCCTGCGTACCGGAGCCGAGACACTGAAACGCATCACCCTGGAGCTGGGCGGCAAATCACCGGTGTTGGTTCTCGATGATGCGGACCTCAAGGTGGCCGTGCCCATGGCTCTCCAGGCAGGCTTCATGAACAGTGGCCAGGCCTGCATCGCCGGCACCCGAATCCTGATACCTGAAAGTCGCCTGGCTGAAATCGAAGCGCTGATGATCGAGGAAGTGACCAAAGTACAAGCCGGTAATCCTCGTGATCCAGCCACGGCCGTGGGCCCCACGGTCAGCCTTAAACAATGGGAGCGCGTGCAACGCTACATTCAGATCGGGATCGAGGAGGGCGCTCACCTGCTAGCGGGAGGCCCCGGTCTGCCAGAAGGCATCACGGCGGGCTGGTTCGTAAGACCCACCATATTCAGCCGCGTGACCAATCAAATGACCATCGCCCGTGAGGAGATTTTCGGTCCGGTGCTATCGATCATTACCTATGCAACCGAGGAAGAAGCACTGGCCATCGCCAACGACACGCCCTACGGCCTCCACGCGTACATCCTGTCATCAAATCCCGAACGTGCCCGCAGGCTAGCCAGCCGTATCGACGCAGGGCGGGTCCTGATCAATACCCTCGCCCATGAGCCACTCGCACCGTTTGGCGGCTTTAAACAATCGGGCATTGGCCGCGAGTACGGCACATTCGGCCTGGAAGCCTTCCTGGAACCCAAATCGATCCTCAGCTGATTCCTCAGCATGAAAACGTATGAATAAGGTCAACCAGCCAAACCAAAGTGCATGAACAGACCCCATAAGCACACCGTTCAGGGAAATCGATGCAAAGTGTTTCTGCATTTTTGGTATGGTGCAGCACATTTTCACAAGGACTGATTTCTCCTCCGCAGGAAGCGGCGTCGACCTTATTCAACGAGATGCTGTAGAAATGCCTGAACCGATACCGATCAAGGATCACGAAAAAGAAAACCGCCTGGTCAACAAGCGGCTGTTGGCCTGCGCGCTGCTGGTAGTGGGTATCACCTGCGCACTGGTAGGCCGGATGTACTTCCTGCAGGTGGTGCAGTACGACTATCACTCCACCATTTCCGAGAACAATCGCGTCCACGTCCTACCGATTACCCCGACGCGCGGTCTGATCTATGACCGCAATGGCGTAGTACTTGCCGACAATCGCCCCAGCTACAACTTGACGATCACCCGCGAGCGCACCACTGATCTCAAGGGTGAGCTGGACGCCATCGTCAGCCTCCTGCATCTGCCCGCCGAAGACCGCGGCGTATTTGATAAAGCGCTCAAGCAGGCGCGTCATCCCTTTGTACCCGTCACGCTGTTTTACGAGCTGACCGAAGAACAGATCGCCGTGCTGGCCGTCAACGAATTCCGCCTGCCGGGCGTGGATGTCGAGCCGCAATTTGTCCGCCATTACCCGCTGGGTGCGCACTTTGCCCACTCCATTGGCTACGTAGGCCGGATCAACGAAAAAGAATCCAAGGCCCTCGACTCTGTGGAATACCGGGGCACGCAGTCCATCGGTAAAACCGGGATCGAGCGTTTCTACGAGTCCGAGCTGCATGGCCACGTGGGCTATGAAGAAGTTGAAACCAACGCCCAGGGCCGCGTCCTGCGAGTGCTCAAGCACACCGACCCGATCCCCGGCAAAAACATCGTTTTGAGCCTGGACGTCAAACTCCAGGAAGCGGCCGAAGAAGCCCTCGGCGACCGGCGTGGCTCGGTGGTCGCTCTCGATCCGGCAACTGGCGAAGTCCTGGCAATGGTCAGCAAACCAAGCTTTGACCCGAACCTGTTCGTCACCGGTATCAGCTTCAAGGAATATGCAGCGCTTCACGACTCCCTCGACCGTCCGCTGTTCAACCGCGTGCTGCGCGGGCTCTACGCACCGGGCTCGACGATCAAGCCGGAAGTGGCCATCGCCGGCCTCGACAGCGGTGTGGTCACCGCCCAGACCCGCGTGTTCGACCCCGGCTATTACCAACTCCCGGACTTCGACCACAAATACCGCAACTGGAACCACAGCGGCGACGGCTGGGTGGACATGGACGCGGCGATCATGCGCTCCAACGACACCTACTTCTACGACCTTGCCCACAAGCTGGGCATCGACCGCCTGCACGACTACCTGGCCGAGTTCGGCCTCGGGCAGAAAGTGTCCCTCGACATGTTCGAAGAGTCGGCCGGCTTGATGCCGTCCCAGGCCTGGAAGCGCGCCACCCGACGCCAACCGTGGTTCCCGGGTGAAACCGTGATCCTCGGCATCGGCCAGGGCTACATGCAGGTCACCCCGCTGCAACTGGCTCAGGCCACTGCGCTGATCGCCAACAAAGGCGTGTGGAACCGCCCGCACCTGGCCAAGACCATCAATGGCGTGGCGCCAGTGGATGAAAACCCGATGCCCAACGTTGTCCTCAAAGACCCGCGCGACTGGGAACAGGTCAACCACGGCATGCAACTGGTCATGCACGACCCACGAGGTATCGCCCGGGCGGCTGCAGCCGGCGCGCAATACCGGATTGCCGGCAAGAGTGGTACCGCACAGGTGGTGGCGATCAAGCAGGGCGAGCGTTACAACCGTCTCAAGACCCTGGAACGCAACCGCGACAACGCCTTGTTCGTTGGCTTCGCCCCGGCGGAGCACCCGCGGATCGTGATTTCGGTGATGATTGAAAACGGCGAGGCCGGTGGCCGGGTGGCGGGCCCGGTGGTGCGCCAGATCATGGACGCCTGGCTGCTTGATCAGGAAGGCCATTTGAAGCCGCAATACGCGACGCCAAGCAAGGCGCCGGGTGATCCTCACGTCTGAGGTCACGAGGGCATGACGCTGGTCATGCCCCATCCTTTTTTAAAGGTTGCGCATTGGTCGATGTCGCCTACTGTCAATACAGGAGGTGTCTCATGCACGAATCAAATGAAATCAAACGTAAAGTCCTGCTCAACGCTCCACGTCAACGCGTCTGGGAAGCACTGACCGACGCCGAGCAATTCGGCAGTTGGTTTGGCATCGCTCTCAAGGGCAAGCAGTTTGCCCAGGGCCGGGCCATTGAAGCCCAAATCACTTACCCCGGTTACGAGCATGTGGTCTGGAAGGCGAAAATCGAGCGCCTTGAGCCGCAAACGCGCTTCTCTTTCAGTTGGCATCCCTACGCCGTAGACAAGGATGTCGATTACGACACCGAAACGCCCACCTTGGTGGAGTTCACCCTTGAGGATCACGCCGAAGGTATCTTGTTGCGGGTGGTGGAGTCAGGTTTTGACGCGATCCCGGACGCTCGCCGCCAGAAAGCCTACAAGAAGAACTCCCGAGGCTGGGACGATCAGATGAACAACATCGAAAACTACCTGGCGAACCCCCATCAGCCGTAAGCGGATGGGATGCCGCAATCATCAGCTCTCGTGGGCGGTGCTGATTTCCAGGGTATCGGTGTAGGTTACCAGCACGCCCTGGTCAACCCAGACCGCTATCTGACAAGGAGAACGCCCATGCCCAGTCAAGGTTCATGCCCGGGATTTATCCCGCCCTACATTCTCCATCGGCTGATCGACCATGGTTCCGAGTGGCAGCGCTCGCGAGCCCTGAATACCCTGACGCACGTTCGCCAGTTGCGGCCCAACCCGGGCAAGCCTGGCCCGGCTCCGGTGGCGCCAATCGCCGGCGCGTTGCAACGCAACCTCTACGATGCCGGCCACCTGACGGTGCTCCCCGGTGACCTGGTGCGCGGCGAAGGGCAGCGGGCCAGCGGCGATGCGGCGGTAGATGAGGCATATGACGCCTTGGGCGCGACCCACGATTTTTTCTGGCAGGTTTACGGACGCGACTCTATCGACAATCGTGGTTTAGCCCTCGTCGGCACCGTGCATTATGGGGAAGGCTACGACAACGCCTTCTGGAACGGCGCGCAAATGGTCTTCGGCGACGGTGACGGTGAGGTGTTCCAGCGCTTTACCCGGTCCCTGGACGTGGTCGCCCACGAACTGACCCACGGCATCATCGAGAGCGAAGCCGGCCTGGTTTACCGCAATCAGTCCGGGGCGCTCAACGAATCAATCTCCGACGTGTTCGGCGTACTTACCCGGCAATACGTACTCAAGCACACGGCCGAGCAGGCGGACTGGCTCATCGGCGCGGATTTGCTTACCGACAAGGTTCAGGGCAAGGGCCTGCGCTCCATGTCCCATCCCGGCACCGCCTATGACGACCCGGTGCTGGGCAAGGACCCGCAGCCCGCGCATATGCGGGATTTCGTCGTCACCCAGGATGACAATGGTGGCGTGCACTTGAACTCCGGGATCCCCAACCGCGCGTTTTACCTGGCGGCGACCGCCTTGGGCGGCTCGGCCTGGGAGCAGGCTGGGCAAGTCTGGTATGACACCCTGTGCGATGGAAAACTCGATAACGATGCGGACTTCCAAGGCTTTGCCGCCTTGACCGTCGCCCATGCCCGCGAACGTTTCGGTGCGACCCAGGCCAAGGCCGTGGAGGAAGCCTGGGCCGCGGTAGGCGTGAGTCCTGGATGAGGAGGATGTGATGAAACAGCTACCACCCTTGGGCAGCGATGCCACGGTGCGTCTGTCCCGCCAAGGCGGGGTGACAGCGATGCTGAGCCGGCCGCGAGAGATCGAGTTTGCCCAGTGCAACCTGGATGAACGCGAACAGATCTTCACGCTGCTCAATGGTTGCCTGCCGCTGGCCTCGGCTGAGTCAGGAAGGGGCGACCAGCGCTTCTATCAAATCGAAGTGCGTTTTCGCCAGGATGATCGCGATGACCGGTTACTGCTCCAGGTGCCGGAAGACCTGGCACCTGGAGAGTTAGTCCGGCTGTGGGACAAAGGCCAGGTCTGATCTTTCGGTCTACTTGATCACCACCGGATTCACCGGCGCGCCGCTGCCCCCGACAATCTTCAACGGGGCGGCGGTGTAGAGGAACTTCCACTGGCCGTCATCCGCGCAATCGGCGGCCAGTTCCTCCAGCAACACAATCTCGGTAAAGGCGATTCCCAGGTTGCGCATCAGCGCGCAATGCAGCGGAATCTGCACCCCGGACACCGGGTCGGTGATCACTTCGTTGGCGATGGTATCGGTCACCAGGTTGGGGATTTCCATTTCATGGAACCACTCCACCAGCTCGCGGCTGTAGGTCAGCCCTGGCTCCATCAGGTCTTTGAAGAACTCGGTCTTGCCCAGCTCATAAAACGCACCCATGGAACCGGTGCGGATGATCAGGATGTCGCGCTTTTCAATGGTCACGCCCTGGGCCTTGGCGGCGTCGAGCAAGTCCAGGTGGTTAAAGGTTTCGCCGCGACCCAGGCATTTCTTGCCGCGATGGCGGGCCATGTCGATCAGCACGGCGCGGCCCACAACGCCGCGTTCGGCGATGGCCAGCACGCTGGCCTTGGCCATGCCGCCGACGGTAGTCTGCGCGTCGTAGCCGTTCCACAGTTGATTGTCGTACCAGGCGTGGCCGAGGGCGTCGTACTGCGTCGAGCCTTGCAGTTGCATGAAGATCACGTCGTCGGAGTACGCCGCGCCACCGGTCATGTGCGGCTGTTTGCCGAAGTGGTAATGGCTGTGGTCGAGGGTGTTGAAGCGCATCGACGGGTTGCGCGCCGGCCACATCGGGTCGCCGTCGGGGTGACCGATCTGCACTTGCAAGGTAAAGGTCTTGCCCTGGCGTACCGAGGCGACGCCGCGCAGCACTTCGGCTTCAGTCAGGTAATTGAGGGCACCGACTTCGTCGTCCGGTCCCCATTTACCCCAATTCTTTGGCAGGCCTTCAAGCAATTTCCGGGTGTTCGGCTCGTTCTTATTATGAAGATCACACATAGCAATTCCGGTCCCTGTGAAAGTGAGTTACACGCAGCGGCCGCCATCGACTTCCAGGCAGGTGCCGGTGATGAACGCCGCTTCGTCCGACGCCAGGTACAGGCAGGCGTTGGCCACATCTTGCGGGGTGGAAAAGCGCCCCAGGGGAATGGTCGACATGAACTTCTGGCGGTTTTCCGGGGTGTCCGGCACGCCCATGAATTCGCTGAGCAATGCTGTGGCACCGACTACCGGATTCACGCAGTTGACGCGGATATTGTCCGGCCCCAACTCTGCCGCCATGGTCTTGCTCATGACCACCACTGCGCCCTTGCTGCCGTTATACCAGACCAGTCCCGGGCGTGGGCGGATCGCTGCCGTCGAGGCAATGTTGACGAACACGCCGCCGCCCTGGCCGCGAAAGTGCGGCACAAAATGCTTGGCGCTCAAGAAGATGCTTTTGACGTTGACCGCAAATACCCGGTCGAACTCAGCCTCATCGACCTCCAGCATCGGCCGGTTACGGTGGGTGGTACCGGCGTTGTTGATGACGATGTCCAGCCCACCGAATTGCTCCAGTGTGCCGCGTAGCAGCGCGCCCATGCTTTCATCGTTGGCCACGTTGACCTCGATAAAGTGCGCATGGCCGCCGCTTTCGGCAATCTCATTGACCACTCGCTGACCGCCCACGGCGTTCGTGTCCGCAACGATGACCTTGGCGCCCTGGCGGGCAAACGTCTTGGCGATGCCCTCGCCAAAACCCGAACCGGCGCCGGTGACGATCGCGACTTTATTGGCTAAACGCATGGTGTGTTCTCCGTTCTTGTTGTTGTGAGGAATCAACCGTGTTTGATCGCAATGGTCTTCAAGGTGGTAAAGCCCAGCAGCGCTTCGAAGCCTTTTTCCCGGCCATAACCGCTGGCCTTCACGCCGCCGAATGGCAGTTCGACGCCGCCACCGGCTCCGTAGTTGTTGATGAATACCTGGCCACAACGCAGCGTGCGCGCCAGGCGCATTTGCCGCGCGCCGTCGCGGGTCCACACGCCGGCCACCAGGCCGAACTCGGTGCCATTGGCCAGGCGAATCGCTTCGGCTTCATCGTCGAAAGGCATCACGGCCAGCACCGGGCCGAACACTTCCTGTTGCGCCAGGCGGCTGTCTGGCGGCACATCGCGAAACAGCACCGCCTCCTGGAAATACCCGCCGCTGCCAGCCTCGGCCACCACCGTGCCACGTGCGGCGACGGTGATCCCGGCCAGTTCGGCCTCGCGAATAAACTCCCGCACCAGGCGTTGCTGCTTCTGATTGATCAGCGGGCCCATGTCCAGGTCCAGCGCAGAAGGCCCGGCACGCAACTCGGAAAAACGCTGGCTGAGGCGCGCGAGCAGGCTTTCGTAGATGCTGCGTTCCACTAGCAAGCGGCTGCCGGCTGAGCAGGTTTGCCCGCAGTTCTGAATGATGGAATTGACCAGCACCGGCAACGCTTCCTCCAGATCGGCATCGGCGAACACCAGTTGCGGCGACTTGCCGCCCAGTTCCAACGTCACCGGGCAGTGGCGCTCGGCGGCGGCTTTCGATACGGCGGTGCCGGTGGCAGTGGAACCGGTAAACGAGATGTGATCGATGCCCGGGTGTGCGCACAACGCCGCGCCCGCTTCATAGCCATAACCGGTCACCACATTGATCGCGCCAGCCGGAAAGCCCACCTCGGCAGCAATCTCCGCCAGGCGCAGTAACGACAGGCTGGCATCTTCCGCCGGCTTGACCACACACGCATTGCCCGCCGCCAACGAAGCGCCGACGCTGCGCCCGAAAATCTGCATCGGGTAATTCCACGGGATGATATGCCCGGTCACGCCATGAGGTTCGCGTACGGTCAATACGGTGTAGCCCGCCTGATACGGCAGGGTTTCGCCGTGCAGTTTGTCGGCGGCACCGGCGTAGTACTCGAAGTAGCGGGCGAGGGCAGTGGCATCAGCGCGGGCGACTTTCAATGCCTTGCCGGTGTCCCGCGCTTCGATCTGCGCCAGTTCTTCATGATGGTCCAACACTGCCACGCCGAGCTTCGCCAGCAGGCGGCTGCGCTCCACGGCAGATAACGTACCCCACGGCCCATCGAAGGTTTCCCCGAGTGCCAGGCGCGCCGCGCGGATCGCCGCATCGATATCGGCGGCCGTGCCAGGGGCGATGCTCGAGTAGGTTTCGCCGGTGCTCGGGTCGATCACTGGAATGTCTTCCAACGAGGTCGATGCCAGCCATTGATTGGCGATGTAATGTGCGTTGGTCATGTTCAACTCCTGTTCCCTGCGATGCATTCGGCGATGGCGCGGCCCACTTCGACGGTGCTGGCGTTGCCGCCCATTTCGCGGGTGCGCGGGCCTTCGGCAAGCACGGTTTCGATGGCGGATACGATCGCCGCCGCAGCTTCCTGGTAAAGCGGATGACCGTCGCCCAAGTGCTCGATCATCAGTGCGGCCGACCAGATCTGCCCGATAGGATTGGCCACCCCCAGCCCGGCGATGTCCGGCGCCGAGCCGTGCACCGGCTCGAACAGCGAAGGGTAATGCCGCTGCGGATTCAGGTTGGCCGACGGCGCAATGCCGATGGTGCCGGTGCACGCCGGGCCAAGGTCGGAAAGGATGTCGCCGAACAGGTTGGAGGCCACCACCACATCGAACCATTCGGGGTGCTGCACGAAGTGCGCACACAGAATGTCGATATGAAACTTGGCCGTCTTCACGTCCGGGTAGCGCCGGGCGATCTCGTTCACCCGCTCGTCCCAGAACGGCATGGTGATGGAGATGCCATTGGATTTGGTCGCCGCCACCAGGTTTTTCCGGGGCCGCTGTTGCGCCAGTTTGAAGGCGTAATCCACCACGCGGTCCACGCCTTCCCGGGAGAAGATCGACTCTTGCACTGCGATTTCCCGCGAGGTGCCTTCCCACATGCGCCCGCCGACACTGGAGTATTCGCCTTCGGTGTTTTCCCGCACCACGATAAAGTCGATGTCACCCGGCACGCGGCCGGCCAGCGGACAGGGCACGCCAGGCATCAGACGCACCGGGCGGATATTCACGTATTGATCGAACTGGCGGCGGATCTTCAGCAGCGACTCCCACACGGCGGTGTGGTCGGCAATGATGTCCGGCGCGCCGACAGCGCCGAAGAAGATCGCGTCATGGCCGCCAATCTGTTCGGCCCAGTCGTCGGGCATCATCGTACCGTGGGCCAGGTAATGCTCGCTGCACCAGGCAAAGTGGTCGAAGTGAAAGTGAATACCGAACCGCCGGCTGACGGCCTCAAGTACCCGCAGGCCTTCGGGCACCACTTCGCGGCCGATGCCGTCGCCGGGAATCACGGCGATGCGATGGGTGGGGCGGGTGTGGGATTGGGACACGCCGTGTCTCCTGTCTTGTTTTTATAGGAAGGTCTGGCGAGGGCATTTTTGGCACAGCTGTTACAGCAGGGGAATTGCTCATTGTGGAATCGGCCTTCGCAAAATTCGAAGGCCGAAGGTTTATGCAGGGTTAGCGCTCAGGTAGTCGAACAACGCCAGGCTGGTCAGCGAAGGCTGTTCCTTGCGCATGCACAGGTACATCTGGCGGTCGGCCCAGTTGTCGTCGATTTCGATAAAGCGCAAGGCCATCTCCTTGCGGAAAATCTGCACCGCGCCCTGTGGCAGCACGCCCACGCCCTGGCCGGCAGCGATCAAGCGGCACACCGCTTCGAAACTGCGCACCTGCATCCGCAACCGCAACGGCATGCCAATCGCAGCGGCGGCTTCGGTAATCAACGGCGTGATGGCGGCGTTGTCTTCCAGCCCGACGAAGTCATAACCGAGCAAATCCTCGAAGCGCGCATGGCGCATTTTCAACGGATGATCATGGGGCACGATCAGGCACAGGCGGTCCTGGCAGTAGGGTACAAAGCGCAACTCTTCGCTGGGCCGGGTCGTGACGATACCGACATCTGCCACGCCGTCGCGCACGGCCTGGAGAATTTCCCGGCTGCGCTCCTCGCGAATGTCCAGGCGGATGCCCGGGTGCAGCGTGTTCCACTGGGTCAGCTGGCGCGGCAGTTCCTGGCTCATCGCCGAACTGTTGGCGTACAGGCACACGCGTCCGGTGGCGCCCTTGGCGTAGTCGGCGAGGTCGGCGTGCATGCTGTCCACTGCCCGAAGGATCGACTGCGCATGCTGGGCCAACACGTCCCCGGCCGCCGTCGGCGAAACGCCGGTGGAGGTGCGGGTCAGCAGGGCGACCTTGAAGTGCTGCTCCAGCAGCGACAGGCGCCGGCTGGCGGCAGAGAGGGAGAGATGGGAGTGCTCGGCCGCCCGGGACAGGTTGCCCAGCTTGACCGCCTTGAGGAACAGCTCGATGGAAGTGAGGTCGGGGGACATGCCGGAGTCCTTGTGCGCAGTGGTTGGGAAACTACGCAGTTGTGACCTTGGTGTCCAACCTGGGGTAGAAGTCGATGTTGGCCGACAACTTGGCCGCGCGTGGGTCACCCTGGGTCAGGTAACCGCCGAGGCCCCGCCCCTTAGGCGTACCCTCCGACCACCCGCTCCTGGCGCCGCCGGCGTTATAAGCGGTCCAGTTGTCGTTGAGGCAGGCCATTTCTGTTAAATCGCCGCGCCTTGTCACAGGCCGAGTAGAATCACGCCCTGAAAGCGATTCTTGAGGTGCGGCAAGGTGGATTTACAGCAGGGGTTTGTCCTGACCCGGCATTGGCGCGACACCCCGGCGGGCACGGAGGTCAGTTTCTGGCTGGCCACCGATCAGGGCCCAAGGTTTGTGCGCTTGCCGGTGCAGACCTCCGTGATGTTCATCCCCCAGGCCCATCGCAAGCCGGCTGAGCTGCAGCTCAAAGGCGAGCGCGGCATCGAATTGCGCGACCTGGCACTCTGCGACTTCCACCATCGCACGGTGCTGGGTCTCTACACCAAACAACATCGCCAATTGATGGACCTGGAAAAGCGCCTGCGCAAAGCCGGCATCGACGTCTACGAAGGCGATGTGCGCCCACCCGATCGCTACATGATGGAACGCTTCATCACCGCGCCAGTGTGGTTTGGCGGTACGGCGGGCGAGGGCGGCATGCTGGTGGAGGCGCAGATGAAACCCGCGCCGGATTACCGCCCGCCACTCAAGCTGGTGTCGCTGGACATCGAGACCACCGCCCAGGGCGACCTGTATTCCATCGCCCTGGAAGGTTGCGGCGAGCGCCAGGTGTACATGCTCGGCCCGCCCAACAAAACTGACGCAGTGGACTTCAAGCTCGACTACTGCGACACCCGCGCCGAACTCCTCGAACGCCTGAACCTGTGGCTCGCCACCCATGACCCCGACGCGATCATCGGCTGGAACCTGGTGCAGTTCGACCTGCGTGTCCTGCACGAGCATGCGCAACGCTTGAACGTGCCGCTGCTGCTGGGCCGTGGCGGCGACGCCATGGGCTGGCGCGAACACGGCAGCCGCAACCACTACTTCGCCGCGGCAGCCGGGCGGCTGATCATCGATGGCATCGAAGCCTTGCGTTCGGCCACCTGGAGTTTCGAATCCTTCAGCCTGGAAAACGTCGCACAGACCTTGCTTGGCGAAGGTAAATCGATCTCCACGCCGTACCAGCGCATGGACGAAATCAACCGCATGTTCGCCGAGGACAAGCCCGCGCTGGCGCGCTATAACCTCAAGGACTGCGAGCTGGTCACGCGGATTTTCGAGAAGACCGAGCTGTTGAAATTCCTCCTCGAACGAGCCAGCGTCACCGGCCTGCCAGCGGACCGCAACGGTGGTTCGGTGGCAGCCTTCACTCACCTGTACATGCCGCTGATGCATCGCCAGGGTTTCGTCGCGCCGAACCTGGGAGACAAACCACCCCAGGCCAGCCCCGGCGGGTTTGTCATGGACTCGCGCCCGGGCCTCTACGAATCCGTGCTGGTACTCGACTACAAAAGCCTTTACCCGTCGATCATCCGCAGTTTTCTGATCGACCCGGTGGGCCTGATCGAAGGCCTGCGTCACCCCGAAGACAGCGAGTCAGTGGAAGGCTTTCGCGGGGCGCGGTTTTCCCGCACCCGGCATTGCCTGCCGTCGATTGTCGCGCGGGTTTCCGAAGGCCGCGAAGTGGCCAAGCGCGAACACAACGCGCCGCTGTCACAGGCACTGAAAATCATCATGAACGCCTTCTACGGCGTGCTCGGTTCCAGCGGTTGCCGCTTCTTCGACACGCGGCTGGCGTCGTCCATCACCTTGCGTGGCCACCAGATCATGCGCCAGACCCGCGAACTGGTTGAAGCCCGGGGTTATGAAGTGATCTACGGCGACACCGACTCCACCTTCGTCTGGCTCGGCAGCGCCCACTCCCAGGAAGACGCCACGCGCATCGGCCTGGACCTGGTGCAGCACGTCAACACCTGGTGGCGTGAACGCCTGCAGAATGAGTTCGGCCTGCAAAGCGCCCTGGAACTGCAATACGAAACCCACTTCAGCCGCTTCCTGATGCCGACCATTCGCGGCGCGGAAGAGGGCAGCAAGAAGCGCTACGCCGGGCTGGTCACCCGTGCCGACGGCAGCGAAGAGATGATCTACAAAGGCCTGGAAACCGTGCGCAGCGACTGGTCGCCCCTGGCCCGGCAATTCCAGCAGGAGCTCTACCAGCGGATCTTCCACCGCCAGCCTCATCAAGACTACGTACGCGACTACGTACGTCGCACCTTGAGCGGTGAACTCGACGAATTGCTGATCTACCGCAAACGCCTGCGCCGGCAATTGGGCGACTACGAACGCAACGTGCCGCCCCACGTGCGTGCCGCGCGGCTGGCCGACGAATACAACGACCGCCAGGGTCGCCCGCGCCAGTACCAGAACGGTGGCTGGATCAGCTACGTGATCAGCGTCAACGGACCCGAACCGCTGGAAGTGCGCCAGGCACCGATCGACTACGACCACTACGTCACCCGGCAACTGCAACCGGTGGCGGATGCGATCCTGCCGTTTGTAAACGACGACTTCAGCACCCTGGTAGGTGGCCAGATGGGCTTGTTCTAAAACGGCTTGCCTTGCAGTGGCGAGAGCCTGCAATCTTGGCCACTGACGACCACCAGACGGCGCAGCACTCCCATGACTGAAATCATCCTGACCGGCACCACGGTCGAACTCCGCCCCCTGCAACGCGAACACTCGGCCGCCTTGGTACAGGCCGCCGCCGACGGGCAGCTGTGGAACCTCAAGGTGACCAACGTGCCGGGTCCCGACACCGTCGATAAGTACGTGGACATCGCCCTGGCCGGGCGGGAGGCGGGCACCATGATGCCGTTTGTCATCGTGCGCCGCGACACCGGTGAGGTGGTGGGCAGCACACGGTTCTGGAAGGTTGACCGGGTCAACCGCAAGCTGGAGATCGGCCACACGTATATCAGCCAGTCGGTGCAGAAATCCGGGGTCAACACTGAGGCCAAGCTGTTGCTGCTGACCCACGCGTTTGAAGTGATGGAGTGCGTGCGGGTGCAATTCACGACGGATGAACTGAATGAAAAATCCCGGGCCGCGATCCTGCGCCTCGGTGCGGTACAGGAAGGCATCGTGCGCCACGAGCGCATCATGCCCGATGGCCGCAAGCGCAACTCGGTGCGCTTCAGCATCATTGATCCGGAATGGCCGCAGGTGAAGGCGGGGTTGCTGGCCAGGCTGGCTCGCTAGGGCTTGTGGCTCAGCTCTTCCACCAGCTCATCCATCCGGTCGGCAATTTTCGGTGTGGTCGACAACACAAAGCCTTTTTGTGTGCCTACGTAGGTCTCGACGATGTACAGCGTGTCGCCCACATCCAGCCCTAATTCCTGCAAGGCTTCGTCCGGCAGGCGAATGGCGCCGTCGCCGTCCCAGTCTTCGATCGTGACGCGTTTGCTGTGCATGATGGCTTCCCGTTGAACGATTGAACGGCCTAGCCTAACACCTCAATCCACTGCCAGGAGGCTCAGCACTGTGCACACCCTTTACGGAACCCAAGGCACCGGCTCGTGCATCATCGAAATCGCCCTGCAGCGTTGCGGTGTCGAGTGGCGCCAGGTCGACGCCTGCTCCTGGGAAGACAGCGCAGGCAGCGAGGCTCTGGCGCAGATCAACCCGCTCAAGCAAATCCCCACCCTGCAACAGCCGGACGGCAGCGTGTTGACCGAAAGCGCGGCGATCCTGATTCACCTGGGCCTGCAGTTTCCCGCCTCGGCGTTGCTGCCCGAGGAGCCCGCCCAAGTCATTCGCGGCCTGGTGTACATCGCCGCCAACTGTTATTCGGCGATTGGCATCATCGACTACCCGGAACGCTGGACTGACAGCGCCGATGCGCAGGAGCATGGACAGTTGATCAGCGGCACCCGTCGCCGCCTGCATGGGGCCTGGGAAGTGTTTGCCGATCAATTCGCCGACCAACTGGTCACCCCGCAGCAGGCTCCAAATGCATTGGGGATCATGGCCGCGGCCGTGTCGCGCTGGGCGGGAGGACGCGAGGCGATACAACAGTCGCGGCCTGAGTTTGCCCGGATGCTGGCGCAGGTGGATGCCGACCCCATCGTGGCGCCAGTATTTGCCCGGCATTGGCCGCTGTAAGCCTTAGCAATCAGAAGAAACAATGAGGCCCAAGGTGGCTAAACGCCTTGCGTCGCGGGCGTGCTGACCTACGCTTTCTGAAGCTGGCGTAGGAATCATCCTTGAATTTGACTGTCGCAGACATGAAACTCAAGAACCCTGCATGGAATTCAAAGGAGGTGTGCATGCTCATCCGGTCGCTGACCCTGGCTACCTTGATGGCTTTTACGGGGCCGCTGCTGGCCGCGGATGATCTCAATCCGCTCAAGCAGGACCTGGGCAAGTCACGCCCGTTGGTGGTGGTGGAACTCGACTCCGGCAACCCAACGTTGGCCACCCTCAAGAAACAGCTGGAAGAGCCTGCCAACAAGCAGTCCTTTGAAGAGCGCAGCATGGTGCTCTACACCGTGTCCTTCGGCAGCATCGGCGCCGAAGGCGAGAAGTTCGCCAAGGAGGCGAAGGACAACAAGAAGCTCGCCCCGCCTGAAACCAATGCGCTGATCCGGGCACTCAAGTTGGGTGCCGGCAGTGGTACCAAAGTGATTCTGGTGGGCAAGGACGGCGAGAAAAAACTCGAGAAGACCGTGCCACCGGATACCCTCAACCTGGCGGATTTCTTCAGCGCGATTGATCAGATGCCCCAGGCTGAAAAGGAGCTTGCCGCCCCGGCCGAACCGGAACCGGCTACCCCTGCAGCTGGCAAGCCTGGCGCCAAGGCGGGCAAAAACACCAAGCATCCAGCGCCACAACCGGCACTGGATGATTGAGCGTTTTTCTGTAGGAGCTGCTTGCCTGCGATAGCATCACCTCGGTAATTCAGGCACACCGCGGTGATGCCATAGCAGCCTCGCTAAAGCTCGACAGCTCCCACATCAGGCCTCAAACTCCAGGCTTTTCTCCGGCCACCGCCGGCGCCTTGCGCACCGGGAACGGGAAGTAGAAGAACCGCAGGAACGCCACCCGCTTGATCACCTCGCCGATCATCAACGGCACCACCACTGCCACCACCAGCCCGATAAACGCCGCCGCCACATCCGGCAGGCCCAGGTGCTGCAGCAGGGCGATGGTCTTGTGCTGGATCTCGCCATGGAAAATCAACAGGATCAGGGTCGATTGGCCGATGTAGGTCATGGCGCGGGTCAATACCGCGGAGGTCATCATCAACCCGGCCAGCGCCCAGCAGATGTACACACCGATCACCGCCAGTGCACTGGTCCACAACCAATGGTCATAGCGCCGTTGGGCCAGGTCCATGGTGTCCCAGGTCGGGATGAAAATCGCGAAGTACACCACCAGCGCCACCACCATGCTCAGCAGTGAGCTCTGGTGTTTGCGCAGGACGTCCCGCAGCAGGTAACCGAGGATGAAATAGGTACTGCTGATCAACGTGACATCCAGGCTGAAGGGCAGCCCCGGCATCGTCCAGGTGTGGCCGCCAACGGTGATCGGTACCTGCCAGAACCAGTCCAGGGTCCAGACCCCCAGCAGCAATTGCACGCCCACCACCACGCAACTCCACACCAGTGACAGGCCCAGGCGTTGCATCAGCCGCAGCATCACCCAGCCAAACAGCATTGCCGCCCAGAAGTGCGGCAGAAACCACAAGGCCTGCCAGGGCAGGGTATCCACCGAGGCGTACAGCACGCCGCCAATGTCGGGCAGCAGCGGCTGGCCGCGCAGGATATCGCGCACCAACACGTATGCCAGCATCGTGGTAAAGAACGGCTTGAGCAGGGCATCGGCCTTGCGCACCGCCATTTCAACGAAGGGCTGCTCGGGCTTGAAGAACACTCCGGACAGGAAGAAGAACAGCGGCAGGATAAAGACCGCGAGTATCGGGTACAGCAAATCCGGGGAGTGCTCCACGAACCAACCATGCCCGAACACGATGATCAGGATGCCAATGCCCTTGGCAATATCCATTTGAATCCAGCGTTTTTTCACCTGACTGCTCCCACTCTATAAATCTGCCTTGCGCCACGGCTTGAGCCACAGGCCCATGCCCAGCAACACCACGGCCCCAGCCAGGGTGCTCAACCCCAACTGCAGCCAAATACCTTGAACCCGAAACAACACCAACGCCGCCACGCTCATCACCAGCCCACTCAGCAACCAGTGCCCCTTCCAGGGCAGGGCGCCGAGCAAGGCCTGGCGTTGCATCAGCAGCAACGCGGTGCACAGCACGCCGGCGAGGGCGGCCAGCGGGATACCCGCCAGGCCAAACACAAACGGCAGCACACCCAGCAGCAACACGTTCACCAGGCTGCCCAGCAACTCGCAGCGCAGCGGTTGGCGGGTGTCGCCGGCGGCGTAGGCATAACGCGCCAACAGGGCGTTCCAGGCGCCGAACACCAGCGGCACGGCAAACCAGGCCAGCAGCAGCGGCAACGGCGAATCCACCGACTGCTTGGGCAGCAGCAACGCCACCAGGCTCGGCGCTGCGGCCACCAGGCCAACGCCTGCGGGCAGGGTCAGCAGGCTGGCGGTTTCCAGGCCGCGCTTGAGCAGGGCCAGGCGCTCGTCGCCCTGGCGCCGGCTCATCATGCCCAGCAGCACCTGGTTGAGGCTCATCAGCGCAATCAGTGGCAAGTTCATCAGCTTGCGGGCCAGGTTGACCCAGGTCACCGCGCCTTCGCCCAGCAACGACGCCACCAACCGTTCAATCAATGCCAAACCCTGGCTGGCGCCATTGCTCAGCAGCAATGGGCCGATGCGCCCGCCCAGCTCGCGCAATTCCAGGGTCGAAGCCCGTAGCCGCCAGGGCCGCCAGCCCAGGCGCACCATCGACGGCAACAGCGCCAGCGGCATCAGCAAACTACCCGTGAGGCAGGCCAACGCCAGCGAGTGCGGTTGCGTGGCGGTGCCGGCGAGGGCCAGGTAGGTCACCGGCGGCAGGTTGAACAGCAACGAACCGAGCCCCGCGACCACAAAGCGCTCGCTGGCCTGCAACGGAATACTGAACAACGCATGCAGCATCAAGCCCGGCACGCTCCAGGCGAGGATCTGCAAGTTGCTGCTGGCAAGGCTGGTGGCCGTTGCCGCGAGGCCCGGGCCGAGCAGTTGCACCAGCCACGGCGCCAGTAGCGTCAACAGCAGGCTGGTCACCAGCGCAATCAACAGCAGCGCCGGGAACAACACCGCCAGCCAGTCCAGGCGCTCGCCGTCCTTGCGTTGCAGGTACAGCGGCAGGGCGGCGGCGCTCAGCACGCCACCGGCCAGTGACATACGCAAGGCTTCGGGCAAAAACAGCGCAATCAGGAACGCATCACTGCGCTCGCCCGCGCCCCACGCGGCCACCAACAACCACTCACGGGCAAACCCGAGGCACAGTCCCAGCAGGGTTGCCAGGGTCAACCAGAACGCCGATCCGAGCATGCCTAGGGTCCGACGCTATCGAGCACGGGCTTGCGATATGACACGGTCTTCGCCTGTGGCAGCCGCGCCGGAAACAGTCGCCGCGCCTCCAGCACGTTGATGCCCACCATCAGCCAGAACAGCGCAATCATCACCAGGGCGAAACTGAAGTAGTGGTCAAAAAAGCCGCTGACCAGTGCCGACAGAATCCCCGCCGTGCTGCCCAGCCAGATCGCGTTGTCCTTGGTCAGGCGGATCGGGCCGATTTCCGGCCTGGACTCACGCCACCAGCGCCAGGTCACCGCGATAAACAGCAGCATGCTGATCACGCCGGTCTTGTAGACGAAGTTCAGCCACAGGTTGGAGATCCCCAGCAAGTGCGTGCCCGGCACCGGCGGGTCAACCTTGAAGCCAATGCCCAGCGGGTAACTGGCCACGGCCTGGGGGAACATCCGGTATTCGTCCAGGCGCACTTCGGTACTCGCGTTCTGGGTCGAAAAGATCGTCGCCAGACGTTCCTGCAACGGTGGATACGACAGCACCAGCGCCACGGCCAATGCCACGCCGATCATCAGCAAGCGCCCGGTGTAGGGCACCCGCCGCGACGCCATCCAGATCAGCACCAACGCCAGGCTGACCATCGCGCCCCGGCTACTGGCCAACAGCAAGGCCGCCGCGCCCAGGCAGGCAACGCCCAGGCCGAGGCCGCGTTTCCAGCCGGTGTTGGTGATGCCGTAGCAGAACGCCAACGGCAGCAGCAACGCCATGATCCCGCCGGTGGCGTTGGGGTGCATCCACGGCGAACCCATCCGCGAGGCCATGGCGCCCAGGCCCAGGGACAGGGTGTCGAGGCTGCCGTAATTCATCAGGGTCAGGATCGGCAGCATGCCCGAGGCCGAGCGCGAGCGGATAAACACGCCGATGGACATCACCAGCATCGCCAGTGTGCCCAGCAACAGCGCAATCACCAGCGCTTCGCGGTTCTTCTGCTCAACCAGCAGCTTGGCGGCGAGGAACAGCACCGACAGGTTCAGCAACCAACGCAACCAGTTCGCCAGGCCGCTGGCCTCGGCGGTGATGCTCACCTGGCCGACGATAAACGGCACCACTGTGAAGATCATCAACCACATCAACATGCGGTCGGTAGGGCGCCGGGACAGCGGTGGCGCAGCCGGCAGGCGCGAGAGGAAGCCGTGCCAGATCACTGCGGCCCACGTCAGCGCAATCAACGCCTCACTGACCGTACTGCGAATCCCCAGGTTAAGCGTGGAGTAGGGCATGAACGTTGCCACCAGGGCGAACAGCAGCAGCCCCCAGAACGGGAACCGCAAAATCGTCACGGCAGCGGCCAGGCCGATCACCGCCAGCACGGCCTTGGCCGGGGAAAGGAACAGGATCAACCCACCAAACAGCAGGCCGAAGACAATGGCGACGAGGCTACCCAGTGAGATTCTCAATTCAATTCCTCGATCAGTTCGGCCAGGCGCCGACGGTAGGCCTGGTGGTTGAAACGTTCGGCCCAGCTGCGTAACTGTTCAGGTGGTTGTTCGACGGGTTGGTCGGCCAGGTGCAGCATCAATTGCACCAGCGCCGCACCGTCGGTGGGTGAAAACCGTGGCGCCAGGGGCGGGGTTATTTCGTCCAGCGAGGTACCGCTGGCTACCGCGACCGGGGTGCCGACGCTCAGGGCTTCAATCACCGGCAAACCAAAGCCTTCGGCATAAGAAGGCTGCCACAGGCGCGAGGCGTTGCGATAGAGCCCGTGCAGCTCGGCATCGGAGACGCCGCTCAACGCGCGTATCCCGGGGTAGTTGCGCTGTGCTTCGGGCAAATGCTCCAGGCTGCCCACCAGCACCAGTTCCGGCACGCTCGGCGATTGGCTGCGCGCCTGCTGCCAGGCGTCCACCAGGAATGGCACGTTCTTGCGCAATTCCCGGGTGCCCACCAGCAGCCAATAGCGCTCGGGCAGTTGCCGGGCCGAGAGGTCTGCCGGCAAGCCGACAAAACCGACCACCTGATTGGGCAACACACGAATCTTGCCGGCCGCCTTGGGAAACAGCCGCGCCGTTTCATCGGCACTGTACTGCGAAGGCGTCCACACCCGGTCTGCCGTGTGCACCGCATAGGTGATCGACAGGCGATCGCTGGCCTTGTAGATCATCGCCTTCAGGCGATTCGCGTGGTAGTTGTCCAGGGTGATCTGAAACAAGTCATGCAACAGCACCACGGTACGCAGGCCTTTGGGTTTGGGCGGCAGCGGCAGGCCCATATTGAAGGTGCTGATGTACACATCAATGCGCTCATCGCGCAGGGCCTTGGGCAAGAATCCCGCCTCGAAACGCAGGCGCTGATGGGGTTGATGCATGGCGGTCTTGGCGCAGCCCCAGTCCGGGCAATGGGCATTCAGGCGCAGTTCATCCCCCAGCGGCGCGACGGTAAAGCGCTCCAGCTCGATGCCGGGCATGGCAAGCAGGGCATCTTCCAGGGCGTATACCTGGCGACTGATGCCTGATTGCGGCGAGGTGCCGACGGTACGGTAATCGAGGCCTACGCGCATGCCGGCTCCTTTTGGTTCAGGGGCGACAGTTGGGCGTACACCTGCTCCAGCTGGCTGGCAGCGACGCTCCAGTCATGGGCGCGGCGCACATAGGCGCGACCGGCTTCGCCCATCGGCGCTGCGGTTTCAGGCTGTTGCAGCAGGCGCACCACGGCGTCGGCCAGGCTGTCGGCGGTCTGGCCGCCGAGGTAGTCCAGGCCTTCCACCACATCCAGCCCGGACACGCCCTGGTCGGTACTCACCAGCGGCAGGCCGGCGGCGAGGGCCTCGAGGACCTTCAGCTTGGAGCCTCCACCATGGCGCAACGGCGCCAAAAATACCGAGCAGCTCGATTGCAGGGCCAGCAGGTTGGGCACAAAACCTTGCCACTCGATGCGCCCGTCCTTCCAGCGTTCGCGCCAGCTTTCCGGCATGCCGAAGCCGCAGACACTCATGCGTGCGTCGGGGCAGCGGGCCCAGACCTTCGGCAGGATTTCATCCAGTGCCCACTCGATGGCATCCACGTTGGGTGCGTATTCGTAGTTGCCGAGAAACAGCACGCGGCGGGTTGCGGGGTCAGGGCGGGCGGCGGCGAAGTGCGCGCAATCCACACCGTTGACCACCACCGGCACCGGTTTGCCGGCAATCTGCGCCAGGGTCTGGGCATCGGCGTCAGTCACCGCGACCACTTGCGCGGCCTGGCGCATCACCCGACGTTCCCAGCGGCCGTAGCGCCATTGATCGTAGCGAATAAACGGCAGCGCCCAGCCGGGCAGGCGGTCGTAAGTCGCGGCGCCGAGGGACGATTCCACATTGTGTTCGGTCAGCACAAACGGCTGGGAGCGACGGGCCAACGCAGCTTCGTAAGGCTGGAAGGTGTAGGTGTGTTCGATCTGCACCACGTCCCAATGCTCGGTCAGCAATCGCTCGAAGGTGTCCTGCAGTTCACCCGACAAACCATTCACACTGGCCAGCAGCGGATAGGGTGCAAACAGCCCGGCCAGCAGGGTTTTCAGGCTGCGCAGCGGGCGGCGCGGCAGGATGATCAGCTGTTCCAGAAAGGCTTCCAGCACCTGGCGATCCGTCAGCGATACCGCCTGTTTGTCATGCAACAGCAAGGTGATCCGGTGCCCGCGCGCAGCCAGGCTGCGCAGCAAATGAAACTGGCGCGTCTTGCCACCGCTGGTAGCGGGCCAAGGCGAGTAGGGCAGGATCCAGAGGATGCGCATGGGTGGCTTCAATCCCATAACAGAATTTGCAGGTTGGGCTTGACCGGTACATCCAGTCCATTGGTGCCACTCAACGGTGTTTCGGTGCTGCGCAATGGGTCGTACAAGGTGGCGGTGGTCATGCCCGGCAAGTGCGCGTTGCCGCCACGGGCCGACCAGAAGAACCAGACCTTGCGCCCATCTGCACGGGTCCAGCCGATGCTGAACAGACCGTCGGGCAATTGGTCGGCGGTGGGCGGATCGCCCGGGGTCAATTTGGGCCCGCTCACCTGCAGGAAATTCTTCAAGGCGGTATACGACGGCTTGGGATTGGTGTCGATGTCGAGCAAGCCATAACTCTGGTCGCGCACGCTGGCGCGCTGGTCCAGGTCACTCAGGGTGAACAGGAAAATCTTGTCGAAATCCAGCGCGCTCATCAGTGCGATGCGGCGCACGATGTAGTCGGCCTGGCCTTGAGGCGTGATGAAGTCCTGCAGCTCTTTCGGGCCTTTATAGGTCGACCAGCCCCACTCGGTGCTCCACAGGGTTTTGACCCCGGCGGCCCGCAGTTTCTGGTTGAACGCGCTGGTTTTGGCGACAAAGTCCAGGTTCGACGGGTCGTTGCCTTCGGGCAATTGGGTGTAGGGGTGATAAGACACCACGGTGTTCAGGCTCGGCAGGCCCAGTTGCAGCAGCCCGTCGAGCATATTCTGGCCGTTGGGCATTTCGCTGAAGAACGCCATGCCGGCGGTCACCACCGGTTTGTTCGGGTTCACCACCCGCAGCGCGGCAGCGGTGACTTGCAAGAGGTTCGCATAGCCGGCCGGGTCGGCGACGGGGCGCCAGAAACCCAACAGGTTCGGCTCGTTCCACACCTGCCATGCGTCCACGCTGGGGTAACGCTGGGCCAGCAATGCCATGCGGTTGGCGAAGATGCCCGGGTCCTTGGGCGGGAACTGGTCCTGATAGGGCGAAGAGGCCGGCGCGGTGGTGGCGAACTTCGCCGAGCCCACCAGGTAGAACACCGACTTGATCTGGTTCTGCTGCAGCTTGTTCACCAGCTCATCGAGGGTCGCGACGTTGTACTGGTTCTCGGCGGTTTCCAGCTGGTCCCAATGCAGGTCCAGGCGCACCCATTCCAGGCCCAGGGCCTTGAGGCGGTCGATCTGCTTCTGATAACGCTCGGGGCTGAACCACAGGAACTGCGCGTTCACCCCCAGAAAATCTTTCCACACGATCTCTTTGCTGCCCTTGAGCACATGGCTCTCGGCATCCGCCGGGCGGCCCCAGAGAAAGGCGGTCAGGCCCAGTGCGGCGACGACCACGAGGGTCGCCAGGTAAGTCCGTTTACGTGCCATGGTTGCCTCCTGCAATGGCGTCACTAAACAGCTTCGCGAACTTCTGCGCGGTCAACGGCCACAGGCGTTCACGACCCATTGCTGCGGCGCGTTCGGCCCAGTCCTGGGCCTTTTGCGGGTTGCGTGCGAGCAGCAACAGTTGTTCGCTCAAGGCAGCTACATCGCCTTGCGGATAGATGGCGCCATTGCCGCTGGCGACTTCTTCGGCAAACGCCCGGGCATCGGAGGTGATCGCGCCGCGCCCGCAGGCGGCAGCCCACGACAAGGCACCGCTGGTGCCGCGCTGGCGGCCCAACAGGCCGAGCTTTTTCGATTCGCGATACGGCAGCACCATCACATGGTGCGCCTGGATCGTCTGCGGGATGTCGCTGGCCGGCAAATTCAGCCGCCAGTCGATGGAGCCGGCCAGGCCGAGTTCGGCGATCTGGCTGTTCAACTGCTCCAGGTAATTGCCGCCCACGCCAAACGCCATTTCGGCGGCAGTGCCACCGGCCAGGGTCAGGCGCACACGGTCACGCAATTCGGGGGCTTTTTCAAAGACGGCGGCCAATGCCTGCAACAGGTCTTCGATGCCTTTGCCACGGTAGATAAAACCAAAGTACAGCAGGTGCAGCGTGTCCAGTGGCGGCAAGGCCACGGGCGGGATATCCAGGTTGGCGTGGTTGATCACCGCCACCTTGCCGGCGGGCAATTGCATGCGCGCCGTCAGGCAGTCGGCGCCCAGGCGGGTGAGGGTCACCAGCCGGGTCAGGCCCTGGGCGACGTGCCGTTCTTCGCGCAGGGTCAAGGGATCGGCCAGCACCACCGCCGCTTGCGGCAATGGGCTGGGCAAGGATTCCAGCAGGTTCAGCGGAAAGGGCAATTGCTCGCGCCGCCAGACCATGCGTTCCGGGTCATGCACCGTGGCAGTCAGTGGCAGCGCAGGGTAGGCCTTGCGCAATTCGCGCAGGGCCAAAAATTCCCCCAGGCGCCCACCGCCCAGCTCGGCGTGGACCAGGTCAACACGTTGCCAGTCGAAACCGGCAATCGCCTGTTTGATCGACGCCGTGCTGCTGACCACGCCCGTCAAGGGCGTAGCCACCTCGACGCCCAGTTGCTCCAGTGCCGTCTTGAAATGGTTCGCGTAGTCGGCGATCCCATTCTTTTCCGGCGGCAGGGGAGCGAGCAGGGCGATGCGCATCAGAACGAACCCCGGTATTTGGCGATGGTTTTCAGCACCTTGACCGGCACCTCGAACTTGCGGCGGTTGATGATGATGCCATCGACCTTGCCGAACGCCGTGGTGAGGATCGACAGAGCATGTTCCACCACCGGTACCGTGCTTTTTTGCGCTTCCACGACCAGCGCAATCAGGTCGGCACGACGCAGGTTGATGAACGCGTCACGGTTGTCCAGCAGCGCCGAGGCATCCAGCAACACCACTTGGCCCGGAACGGCCGGCTCAATCCCGCCGACCCGTACCCGCACGCCGTTCTCTTCCAGCAACTGGCGCAACTGCTCGACCACAAAACTCACCCCTTCACCGTGTCGCGCGGAGGTCAGCCCCAGGGTCAGGCCCTGCTCGGCAATACGCTCCAGCGGCAGCAAGCCATACAAGCGATAAATGCTCGCGTTGAAGGCGTTGGTGCTTTGCGCGGTACTGGTGTCCAGTTCCGGCAGGGTGGTCCACAGTGGCAGGCCGAATTTGCCTTCCACCAGGCCGCCGTCGTGGATCCGCTGATCCAGCAGGTAGCACAGGTAGATCACCAGCAGCCCGACCACGATGGAGAACGGGATTGCCAGCAACAGCATCAACAGGGTTTTCGGGAAGACGCGCCCAGGGTTGAGGGTGGCTTCTTCGATCACCGCGATGTTACTGATTTGGCTCTTGTCCAGTTCACGGTCGATCCGCGATTTCTCCAGGCTGTCGACATACAGCGCGTAGTTTTTCTCGGTGCCGCTCAGCTCACGGGCCAGGCGCGCCAGTTCCGGCTCAATAGCCAGGGCGTCCTTGCGTTGCGCTTCCAGTTCCGTCAGTTGCTTTTGCTGTTGCGTCAGTTGAGTGCGCAGCGCCAGGTTGTTGCTGGTCTCATCCAGCAGTACCCGTTGCAGGTGGATTTCCAGGGTGTTTGGCGCACGGTTTTCCGAGCTTTGCACCGTGTCGCTTTCACCGGCGACCTGAGCCTGCATGGCACGGATCGAGGCGTCCAGGGCTTTGACCGGCGGCGCGTTATCCGTGTAGGTACGCATCATGTCGGCTTTTTCCAGGAGCTTCTGGTTCAGCAGGCGACGCAAGTCTTGTTGCTGCGGGTTCAGCGCGATCTGGCGAACCGTGGTCACCTCTTTGGGCTGGCCCTTGAGTTGATTGCGGGTGCTTTCGATGGCGCTGTCAGACGAGGCAATCAGGCGGGTGGAGTTGAACACTTCGCCACGCAGCACGTTGATCCGCTCGGACAAGTCTTCCAGGCGGTCAGTGATGCTCGATGCGCCGATCTGGTTCAAGTGCGTGAGGATCTGGTCCTTGTAGCTCTTGATCTGGGCAGCGCTTGAAGACACCTGGCCTTCGTAGAACGCGTACAGGCTCTTGCGGCCCAACGCCTGGGTGCGCTCGTCGATGTACGTCTCGACCCAATCCTTGACCACCGCCTGGGCGATTTGCGGATCATCCCAGCGGAAGCTGATGTCCATCACGGTAGAGCCGACGGCGTGGGTCACTTCGAAGTTCTTCTCCAGGCTTTTCGCCAGGCGTTCCACCGGGGTGGTTTCTTCGACGATGCCGACGGTTTCCAGCACCACTCGCACACCGTCAAACACGGCGCTGATGCCTTTTTTGACGTACCACTTGGTGCGTTTCCACACGCCTTCCGGCGGCTGCATCTTGTCCATCACCTCCAGGTAATGCTCGGCCACGGCACGTACGATGGGGCGCCCGGTCAGCAAGCGCTCTTCGTCGACAATCGGGTCGCGCTGAGTGCTCGGCATGACGATCGGCTGACGGTTGTTGACCTCGATCGGCATCGTCGAGTCACGGCCCGGTTTTACCAGCAACCGCGCGGTGGATTCATACTTGGCCGGCAGCAGGAACGCCCCCAGCAAAATGATCACCAGCGCGGCAATCGCCGCCAGTTTGAACTCGTGCTTGAAGATGAAGAACAGGCGCAGAAGATCACGAAAAGAACGGATCTCGATCATGGGATGTCGCTCCTTTAGTGGTTCGTGGTGTAGCTGTAGCCCACACCAATGGATTTGGTGAAGGGAATCAGCTGGTTCAGGTAAGTGTCCACGCCTTGGATCCGTTCGCCGACGTTGGACTTGGGTACAAACACCACGTCACCGCGTTGCAGCGCCACGGGCTTGCGGCCCAGTGCGCCGTTCTTCAGGTACTGGCTGAAATCCAGGAAGTAAGCGTGATAGATACCTTGGCCATCTTCACGCAACAGGGCGACCATGCTCGCGTTGCCCACCGGGCTGACGCCGCCGGCACCGAGAATCGCCTGCTCCATGGTCGGGGCCGTGGCGATGGAGATCGCCGACGGGTTGAACACCGCGCCGCCGACGATCACCGTGTTACCCGGCGCCTGGTTGATATTCACCGTCACCCGAGGCTCGCGATACACCGGCGCGAGTTTCTGGCTCAGCTCGGCGGCGACTTCCGCCGGCGTGCGCCGCGCCACCTGGATCGGGCCCAGGAAGGGGTAGTTGATCTTGCCGTCGTTCTGCACGGTGTACAGCGTCAGCTCATAAATCGTGCTGACGTTGAACGCCGAGAGGGTCGGCATTTCCCCGGCATCGCGGACGATCCGCAGCTGGTCGCCGATACGGATCCGCTCCACCGCCGGCGGCAACTGGGCCATGCGATCGAGGGCCTGCTTGCCCTCGTTCACGGTCTTGCCATCGGGCGCGACGATCCGCGCGGGCGTATTGCAGGCGGCCAATGCCATCATGGCCAGGACGAGCAAGGTTCGTTTCATCAAAAGGGTCTTCCTGTAGGTCATGATGCTCACCTCCAATAACCGGGGAACATGCTGATGCGCCGCTTGAGGGCGAGGGGGAGCTGGCGCTCCAGATGGCCCAGCCGGTAGCCGAGCAATTTGAACGCGCTGCGCACCAGTACTTCGGGTACGCGGTGCAATGCACCGGCTTCGCGTAACGCTCGAAGCTCGGCCAGTACATAGCGTTTACCTTCACCGCCGGCATCGCCAAAAGCCTGGCGAATCCACGGCTCGCGGCCGTAGAAAACGCCAATGTCGAAGTAGCGGTGAAACTCATCCATGAGACGGTAATCGTGGGAGTGATAGACCAGCGCGGTGGCGGCGTAGCGCACCTTGTAGCCTTCCAGCAGCATGCGGGCGGCGACGTAGGCGTCCTCGCTGCCGATCACATCCGCGGGGAAGCCACCGACGGCTTGCAGGGCGCTGCGCCGGTACACCGAAAAAGAATCCGAACTGAAGCAGGTCTTGATCCCCAACTCAGGCGCATCCGCCAGGCTTTTGCTGCGGCTTTGCGGCGGGTAGTTGAAGTGGCGTGACTGGGCGCCCAGCACACCGGCATCCGGGTGCGGCAGTTGGCGGCCGTACGCAACGCCGTTGAGCGGGTCCAGTTCCAGCTCGCCCACCAGGTTGGCGAAGGTCTCGGGTTCGGCAGGGATCGCATCCTGAGTCATCACGATCAGCGCGTCGCCGTCGACTTGCTCGCTGGCCCAGCGGCGCGTGCCGCCATGGTTGAAATCCTTGGCATCGATCACTTCGACCCGTACGCCGAACTCGCGAAAACGCGCCACGGTGTCATCGCTGGAGGCGCTGTCGACCACCAGGGTTTCGTCCGGTTGCAGGGTTTGCATGCGCAGCGCCGGCAGCAGCCGGTCGAGGTGGCTGGCCGCGTTGCGGGTCGGGATGATCAGGGCGGTACGCATCAGCTTTTCACTTCGGCCGGAGCCCGGCCGTAAATGTCGTCAAAGCGCACGATGTCGTCTTCCCCCAGGTACTCGCCGCTCTGCACTTCGATCATCACCAGGTCGATGATGCCGGGGTTGGTCAAACGGTGTTTGTGCCCGGCCGGAATGTAGGTGGACTCGTTGGCGTTGATCAGGAATTCACGGTCGCCGTTGGTAATCATCGCCGCGCCGCTGACCACTACCCAGTGTTCGCTGCGGTGATGGTGCATCTGCAACGACAGCGAGGCGCGTGGCTTGACCACGATGCGCTTGATCTTGAAGCGGCTGCTTTCTTCCAGCACGGTGTAGGTGCCCCACGGCCGGGTAACGGTGCGGTGCAGGCTGAATGCCGGATGGTTCTGGCGCTTGAGCTCGGCGACGATGTAGCGCACATCCTGGCTGCGGTTGGCGTCGGCAATCAGGATCGCGTCCGGGGTGTCGACGATGATCAGGTCGCTCACGCCCACCGCGCCCAATACGCGCTTGGGCGAGTCGATGTAGCAGTTGTGCACGTCGTGCAGGATGGCTTCACCGTTGATTTGGTTGCCATTGGCGTCGCTCGGGGTGAGCTGGCGCACTGCGTCCCAGGAACCGATATCACTCCAGCCGATGTCACAGGGCACCACGGCCACTTGCGCGGATTTTTCCATCAGCGCCACGTCGATCGAGATATCCGGCGCAGACCCGAAGCCTTCAGCGTTCAATTCGCGCTGGCGGCAGTTGTTGTTATTCAGGCTGTGGCTGTGGTCGAGGGCGGCTTTCGCGGCGTCCAGTACGGCGGGGGCGTGCAACGCAAGTTCGTCCAGCAACGTGGTCGCCTTGAAGCAGAACATCCCGGCATTCCACAGGTGCTTGCCGCCGTCCAGATACCCCTGGGCGGTGGCCAGGTCGGGCTTCTCGACGAAACGCTTGACCCGGAAACCCTGGCCCAGTGCATCGCCTTGTTCGATATAGCCGAAGCCGGTTTCAGGGTGGTCGGGCTGGATGCCGAAAGTCACCAGGTAGCCGGCCTCTGCCAATTCGCGGGCCTGGGTGACGGCATCGGCGAAGGCGCTTTCATCGAGAATCAGGTGGTCGGCGGGCATCACCAGCAACTGCGCCTCGCCGCCGAAATTCTCCTGCACGTGCAGGGCGGCCACGGCGATCGCAGCGGCGGTGTTGCGCCCGAATGGCTCCAGCAGCAGGTCGAGGGCCAGGTGGGTCTTGTTGACCACGCGGTAGTCATCAAGGGTGCGAAACAGCATCTCGCGGTTGGTCACCGTCAGCACGCTTTCCACGCCTGGCAAGTGACTGGCCCGCAGGAAGGTCTTCTGCAACAGGCTCTGGTCGTCACGCATGCGCATGAAGGGCTTGGGCATGTTCTGCCGCGACACCGGCCACAGCCGGGTGCCCGAGCCACCGGAAATAATGCAGGGAATCAAGCCGTTGAGGGTGTTCATCAATAGACTTCCTTGGTCGAAAGGACGGCTGGGACCGTCATGAAAACGATGTACAAGTCGAACCACACCGACCACTTCGAGATGTATTCCAGGTCGTACTCAACGCGTTTCTGAATCTTGAACAGGGTGTCGGTTTCACCACGATAGCCGTTGATTTGCGCCCAGCCCGTGATGCCCGGTTTCACCCGGTGCCGCGAGCTGTACTCACTGACGGCGACTTCGTAGGGCACGCCGGCGGCCTTGGTCGCGGTGGCGTGGGGGCGCGGGCCGACCATCGACATGTTGCCCAGCAGCACGTTGAACAACTGCGGCAGCTCATCGATGCTGGTCTTGCGAATAAACCGGCCCACGCGGGTGATACGCGGGTCGCCACGGGTGGTCTGGCGGTCGGCGTTGAAGTCGCTCATCTCGGCGTACATCGAGCGGAACTTGAACACCCGGATCACGTTGTCGTTGTAGCCAAAACGGTTCTGGCGAAACAGCACCGGGCCCTTGGAGTCGAGCTTGATGGCAATCGCCGTGATCAGCATGATCGGCGACAACGCCACCAGGCCCAGGGTCGCCAGAATCAGGTCTTCGCAGCGTTTGATAAACGGCGACCAACCCCGCAGCGGCACATGGGAGGTGTTGAACATCAGGATGCCGCCGACATCGGTGATGCGGCTGTGGCCATAACGCAGGGCGGCCATGTCGGGCACCAGCATGACGTTGACCGACATCTGCCGCAGGCGCTTCACCAGCCCGTTGATGCGCTGTTCGGCGGCCCAGGGCAGGGTGATCATCACCTGGTTGACCTGCTCGGAGCGGATCAGTTTTTCCAGGTCGCGTGTGTTGCCCAGCAGCGGCAGGTTGCTCAGTTCCTTGGGGATGCGCTCGGTGCGGTCGTCGATAAAACCGATCAGGCCGGAGCGGATATCACCGTTGCGTTGCAAGTGGTCGGCCACGTGCACGGCGGTGTCGGTGAAGCCAAGGATCACCGTACGCTGCAAGTATTTGCCGTTGGCCATCAGGTTGCGGAACAGGCGCAGCATCAAGATCCGTTCCAGCCCGAACAGCCCCAGGCTCGTGATAAACCAGAACGCCAGGTTGCGCGGGCTTAACTGCGGGAACATCAGCAGAATCTGGTACATGAACAGCAGGATGCAAAACGCTGAAGACCAGGCCACCAGCATGGTGCGAAACCGCAGGCGGTTGCTGAACAACTCCTCGGAGTAAACCCCCATGGCCTGGAACAGAATAATCGTCAGGATCGCGAAGAACAGCAGCAAGCCGAGAAAGTGCGCGCGCAACTCGGAGGCCATCGGTTCTGGATAAAACACGAGGATCAGCGCTGGCAAAACGGCGGTGAGACCGTGCATCAACTTTACGAAAACAACGAAAAACTCAATAAAACCGGCCCGGGTCAAAAACAGGCTGTCGACTGACGACTTCTCGCGCATAAAAACATCCCTCATTGCACACCAGGGCTTCCTTGTTTGGCTGCTCATCCATAAAGGCAGGGCTTGCTTTATAAGTGGCGCCAGACGAACGGCTTGCTTCGCTGGGTAATACGCAATTACCTATCTATTTGCAGGGAATTTGCGGGGTAATGGCTAAATGATGGTTCTCTTTTCCCTATTCGTCAAGGTTTTGACTTTTTTATAAGGGTATCGGTCTAGACACATTATCTACTCGTCGACGTGACAGATTGTTGACTGTCTTGGTCGAGCTCTCGGGTTTTTCGAGAACAAAATGCTGGCGTTTTGGAGTGTAGGAACAAATTTGGGAAATTTCCTGCCGGGGAGGAAAACCTTTTTTTGACGGAGGTAGGACGCGGGGTTTTTCGGGGACAAGCGACGAGTGGTGAGGACGTGAGTCCGTCACCACATCGGTGCGGTACTAAGCTTGAAGATCGCTTTTCAAAAATGTCGGTCAGTTCGGATGTTGCTAAGCCTTGCGCAAGTGCAAGCACTCAATCGACCGGTCGACGGTGGTCTTGGCTATTTCCAGCAAATGCCACACCGCCAATAACTTCGCCCGCTCGGGGCTTTGCAGCAGTTCGCCGCAGTCGAGGGCGGTGGCCGAGGCGCTGCTGAGCAGGCTGGCGGTGTAGAGCAGGGAGTCTTCGAAGCTCAGGTCTTCGTTTACCGTGTGGAAGCCCTGGGAGGGCAGGTAGTGTTCGAGTGCGCGATTGAACGCGGCGCGGTTTTTCAGCAGGTCGCTGGGTGGGTCGGGGACAGATCTGTTCATGGTGTAACTCCTTATGAGACCAGGAGCCGGCCCCATCGCGACTAAACGATGGGTGGCGGCTGTACGCAGGTTAGTCGACCGGCCACAAGGAAAATCCGGCGCACCCGAAGGTGCCCTGCGCACAGCCACCATAAAACCTCATGATGAAACCATGCGCCTTGTGAAGGTTCGGGCGACTAAACCCGTTCACTGATGAGCAGTGAAGGGGCGAAGACTAGCCACCGGTTCCGACAGGCACAAGGCCGAAAGATTGTCTCGGAAACGTCCCGCAAATTAAAGGGATTTACCCTGCTGGCCCTTTATTCATATCCGAATTGCCTCGCGAATTTTCCCCAAGGCTAATCTCAACGTCGCCAAATCAATCGACCCCAACGCCACCCGCAACGCATGCGGCACATGGGCCGTACAGGCAAACGGCTCGGCACTGGTGACCCGCACACCCTGGCCCTCCAGCGCAGCCACCACAGCATCCGCCCGTAGACCTTCCGGCAACACCAGCCACAGGTAATACGACGCCGGATGCGCAATCACCTCACACCCTCGCAATACCTCCCGGGCCAGCGCCTGGCGTTGGCGAGCATCCTGACGCTTCTGTTGCTCCAGCGTATCCACCGCGCCGGACTCGATCCAACGGCACGCCAGGTTCACCGTGAGCGTCGGTGTGCTCCAGGTCGAGACGCGAATCGCTTGCTCCAGCGCCGGTACCCACGCTTTGGGCGCCACGATAAACCCTACCCGCAACCCCGACGCTACGCTCTTCGACAGGCCGGACACGTACACCGTGCGCAACGGCGCATAGGTGAACAACGGCTTGGGGGCGGGCTCTGCGAGAAAGGCGTAGGCACCGTCTTCGATCAGTAGAAAATCGTAGCGCTCACCCAACGCTGCAAGGCGTTGGCGGTCGGTTTCGCTCATCACCGTGCCCAGCGGATTGTGCAGGGTGGGCATGCAGTAAAACGCCCGCACCGGGCGCCGTTTGCACAAGGCCTCCAGCGCATCCAGATCAGTATGGCCAGCGGGTTGCGGCAGAGGCTCCAGGTCTATGCGCTGGGACTGGGCCAGGGTTTTCAACCCGGGATACGTCAGCGCATCAACCGCCAACACATCCCCCGGTTGCAGCAACGCCATCAGGCTGACAGAGAGACCTTGCTGCGCCCCGTTGACGATCAGCACCTGCTCGCCACCCACGCGAATCTGCCGATTACGCAGGTGCCGCGCTGCCGTCTGCCGCTCATGGGCGCGGCCACCCTGAGGGGCAGAATGCAGCAGGGCATCGAGGTCGCCCGAGGCGGCGATGGCGCGCAAACCGTCTCGCAGCATTTCGGCCTGGCCGGGCAGCGAAGGGTAGTTCAGGCTCAGGTCCACGGTGCCTGGTTGCAGCGGTTGTTGAACCAGGCCCATGCCTCGCAGCAGGGTGGTGTCGCGCACAAACGTGCCGCGCCCTGGCTCGCTTACTACCAGACCACTGGCCTCCAGCTCGCTGTACACCCGCAACGCCGTCGCCAGAGCAATGCGATGGCTGTTCATCAGGCTGCGCACGGTCGGCAACTGGGTGCCCGGCGGCAATTTTCCGGCGCGAATCCGCGTGGCCAGTTCATCGACGATCAGTTTGTAGCGGACCTGAGCCATGGCGTGTTCCCGTGTAAAGCGTATCTAGATCAATTTTTTGTTTGTATCAGGTGAGCTCATTAATCTACAGGCTTTCCCGGTGGATGGCTTGAGCATGATCGACCTCGCAACCCTGGCTGTTTTCTCTGGCGCAGTCCTGCTGCTGTTGTTATCCCCGGGGCCGAACATGGCTTTCGTCATCAGCCACGGTGTGACCTATGGTTGGCGTGGCGGGGTGGCATCCGGGTTGGGCATCAGTGTGGCGGACCTGCTGCTCACGGCATTGACCGCGACCGGCGTGACCGCACTGGTCGCTAGTTGGCCGCCGGCCTTTGACCTGATTCGCTACGCCGGGGTGCTGTACCTGTTGTGGCTGGTGTTCAAGACCCTGCAAAAAACGCCCGCCCTGGACCCGGCCCACGTCACCCGCGTGCCGTTGGGCCGGGTGTTTGTGCGGGCGATGCTCAACAGTTTGCTCAACCCCAAGGCGTTGCTGTTTTTCATGGTGTTCCTGCCGCAGTTCGTCAGCCCCAAGGCGGGGCCCATCGCGCTGCAACTGGTGGTGCTGGGGATCATCCTGACATTGATCAGCGGTGTCTTTCATGCCGTGCTGGGGATCTTCGGCGGGGCGCTCAGCCGGTTTTTTGCCGGCAAATCGGGCAGCGCAGGCTTACAGAAATGGGGCCTGGCGAGCGTGCTGATGGTGCTGGCCATACGGTTGGCATTGATGTCTCGCCCGACGTGAAATCCCACTTATAAAAGGACGTTACCCATGTACATCGCAGCCTTTATCTACAAGCCTGGTGAACGGGATGACGAGTTCCAGCGCCTCACGGATTTGATCGACGCACTGGCGGCAAGGCTGCCGGGATACGTGGGGGCCGAGTCGTGGCGCTCGGCGGATGGGCGTTTGATCAACGCCAGTTATTACTGGCGTGATGAAGCGTCAATCCGCGCCTTTGCCAGCCACCCGACCCACCTGGAAGCCAAGCGCCTGTACCGCCGGTGGTACGGCGGCTATCACGTGGTGATTTCCAAAGTGGAGCGGGCCTACGGGGACGGAACGATCGGGCATCTGGTGCCCGCCGACCGCCACGGGCATGCGAATGCTTAACCCAGCCGTGCAGCCGCGCGTGCCACGATTTCACCTCGTGTCTTGCGCGACTCGGCGGTGCGTTTGCGGGCTTCCTCCAGCACATGCGGCGGCGCGGTTTCCGGCCGGCCTGCATTGAACGGCGGTGCCGGGGCATATTCAATCTGCAACTGCACCAGTTGCGCCGCCGCTTCGCTGTACAACTCGGCTGCCAGGGTCAGGGCAAAGTCGATCCCGGCGGTAATCCCGCCACCGGTCAACAGGTTGCCGTCACGCACCACGCGCTCCTGCACCGGGATCGCGCCCAGCGGGGCGAGCAGGTCGTGGTAGGCCCAGTGAGTGGTTGCCCGACGCCCGCGCAACAAGCCCGCTGCGCCCAGCACCAGAGAGCCGGTGCACACCGATGTCACGTAACGTGCGGTCTGGGACTGCACCTTGAGAAACGCCAGGGTTTGCTCATCTTCCATCAGCGCCCCAACCCCGGCTCCGCCGGGCACGCAGATCACATCCAGCGTCGGGCACTCGTCGTAGGTGGTGCTCGGGGTAAACACTAACCCAGTGCTGGAGGTGACCGGCGCCAGGTCCTTCCACACCAGGTGCAGTTTCACGTCCGGCAGCGATCCCAACACGTCGTAGGGGCCGGTGAGGTCCAGTTGCTGGATGCCAGGGAACAACAAAAAGCCGATCTGCAAGGTCATGGGAATACGCCTGATAAAGGGATGGACGGCTTCACTCTAGTCACCTAGGCTTTGGCGTATACGCCATTGAGCCCACGAATTACGCCAATCATGCCCAGAATCATCAACGTACTCGCGTTCCCCAATGTGCAGGTGCTCGACGTCACCGGGCCCTTGCAGGTGTTTGCTTCGGCCAATGACCTGGCACGTCAGCAGGGTTTGCCATTACCCTATGCGGTCAGTGTGATTGCCGCGCAGGCCGAGCCGGTGATGACCTCGGCGGGCCTGGCGCTGATGGCCGAGCCGCTGCCGGCCGCCGACGCGCCGTGCGACACGCTGGTGATCGCCGGCGGCTGGGGCGTATACGGCGCCGCCGAAGACTCGGCGTTGGTGGACTGGGTTCGCCAAAAAGCCACCCAGTCAAGGCGCATCGCCTCGGTGTGCACCGGCGCCTTTCTGCTGGCCGCCAGTGGTTTGCTCGACGGCCGCCGCGTGGTGACCCACTGGACCCGTTGCGAAGAACTCGCGCGCAAATACCCACAACTGACGGTGGAGGCCAATCCGATTTTCATCCAGCAGGGCAACCTGTGGACCTCGGCCGGCGTGACTGCCGGCATCGACTTGTGCCTGGCGCTGGTGGAAGAGGACCTGGGCCGCGCCGTGGCCCTGGAAGTGGCGCGGCACCTGGTGGTGTTTCTCAAGCGCCCCGGTGGGCAATCGCAGTTCAGCGTGACCTTGTCCCTGCAAAAGGGCGGCAGCCGTTTTGCAGAGTTGCACGCCTGGATCGCCGAACACCTGACCCTCGATTTGAACATCGCCACACTGGCCGCCCAGGCGGGCATGAGCGAGCGCAGTTTCGTGCGCCACTACCGCGCCGAAACCGGCCAGACGCCCGCGCGGGCGGTCGAGTTGATCCGCGTGGAGACCGCCCGCCGGCAACTGGCCGACAGCAGCGCGTCGATCAAACGTATTGCCGTGCACTGCGGCTTTGGCTGCGAAGAAACCATGCGCCGCAGCTTCCTGCGGGCGGTGTCGATCACGCCCCAGGCGTATCGCGAACGTTTTTCCTCACCCGGTTGAAGTTGAGCCTGTTTGAACGAATGGGTAAGGTTTTGTACCAAGGTGCTATGTTACTCATAGTCCATTGCGCAGTGTCTTGATCCTAGGCCTCTACGTCGCGGTTTCGACCCTTCCGGCGTACGCACACCCATGAATTCACTACCTCCTGTCCTTGTCGAATTACGCGCGGCGACCGCTGCGCTGCATCGACGCCTCGATACCCGGCTGCCGTTTTCCCGCATGGACCTGGCGCTTTATCGCGAGCTGATGGGCGCCTACTACGGTTTCTATCAACCGCTGGAGCGAGCCCTGGCGCCGTGGGGTGAAATCATCCCTGACCTGGAATGGGGGCGGCGCAGCAAAACCCCGTACTTGCAGGCTGATTTGCGGGCGCTGGGCCTGGAAAACCCGCAGATCGACGCCTTGCCGATATGCCCTGAACTGCCCGCCATCACCAACGTGGCCCAGGCCTTGGGCGCCCTCTACGTGCTGGAAGGCGCAACCCTCGGCGGCCAGGTGTTGCGGGACCTGATCGAGATCAAGATTGGCGTGGGCTCCACCAACGGCGGCGCGTTCATGAATGTGTACGGAGCGCAAACCAGCGCACTGTGGCAGCGCTTCCTTGATTGTCTTTACCCGTTGCAAACCCCGGTCGACCGTTTGGAGGCGGTGAAGGTCGCCGAGTCGACCTTCCTGTATTTCGAGCAGTGGCTTGCCCACTGTGGGGTATTGCGATGAGCCCGGTCGATACGCTGATCGACGATTGCGCCAGCGAACCCATCCATATTCCGGGCTCGATCCAGCCTCACGGGTTGTTGTTGACGCTGAGCGAGCCGGCGCTTGAGGTACTGCAAGCCAGCAGCAACCTGACCGTTGCGTTGGGCCTGGGCGCGCAGAGCGCATCGGGCCAGGCGCTGGCCAATGTGCTTGGCAGCGAGGCTGCGGCGCAGGTGAGCCATGCCCTGGCGGACCTGGACGCTGATGAAGATGAGATGCACCAACTGACGCTTGATGGCTATGCCTACGACATCCTTCTGCATCGTCATCAGGGCCTGCTGTTTCTGGAGTTGGAGCGGGCCATGACCCTTGAGCACCGCGCCGTCGGGCAACTCGCTCGCACGTTGCGCCGCTTGCAATCGGCCAAGTCGCTCGAGGGCTTGTACCAGACCAGCGTCACCGAGATTCGCAGCCTCACCGGGTATGACCGGGTCACCTTGTACCGCTTCGAGCAGGAAGGCCATGGCAAAGTCATTGGCGAGAGCCTCAGCGACGGCATGCAACCGTATCTGGGCTTGTGTTTTCCCGCGTCTGACATCCCGCCCCAAGCCCGGGAGTTGTACCGGCTGAACTGGATCCGGGTGATTCCCGACGCCGATTACCAGCCGGTGCCAATCCTGCCGGCCCTGCGCCCCGACACCGGCCAGCCCCTGGACCTCAGCTTCGCCGTATTGCGCAGCGTGTCGCCGGTGCACTGCCACTATCTGAAGAACATGGGTGTGCGTTCCTCCATGAGCATTTCGCTGCTCAAGGACGACCAGCTTTGGGGCCTGATCACCTGTGGTCATCGTGAGCCGTTGCGCGTGCCCCATGAACTGCGCACCGCCTGCACCAGCATCGGCCAGCTGTTGTCGATGCAGATCACCTTGCTCCAGGAACAGCAGGAGCGCCGCCAACAACGCGACAAGGCCGCCATGGTCGAAGCGTTGGTCTCTGCCATGACGGCGGTCCAGTGCGATGTGATGGAAAGCCTGTTGCCGCATGCGCAAACGCTGCTGGACCTGACCGCCGCCGGTGGCCTGGCGATACTGGTGGAGGAGCGCCTGCATGTGTTCGGTGTTTGCCCCACACGTGTTGAGATCCACGGGTTGTACCAATGGGTTCGCGGGCAGGGCAAAGGCGTGGTGCACAGCCATCAATTGTCTGTGGATTTCCCGCCGGCGGCGGCTTATCAGGCCCACGCCAGCGGCCTGTTGGCATTCTGTCTGCCCAAGCCAGTGGACAACGCGGTGATGTGGTTTCGTCCGGAGGTCAAGTCCACGGTGGAGTGGAGCGGCCAGCCGGTCAAACATCGGGAACCGGGCGCCACGACCTTGAGCCCGCGCCTGTCGTTTGAACTGTGGAAACAGCAGGTCGATGGCAACGCGCTGTATTGGTCGCTGTCGGAGTTGCATGCGGTGGAGAGCCTGCGGCGCAATGCCCTGGAACACGACCTCGCACGCCAGGTTCAGCGCGAACATAAAGCTGTACAGGCGCGTGATGAACTGGTGGCGGTGGTCTCCCATGACCTGCGCAGCCCGCTGACGATCCTGCTGATGCAATGCGGCATGATGCGCAGCATGGTGCCCGCCGATGACAGCAAGGCTAACCGGCGGCTCTCCTCCGCGATTGAAACCATGCAAAACGCTACTTCCCGCATGAACACGCTGTTGGAAGACTTGATCGATATCTCGCGCATCGAGGCCGGGCGCTACAGCGTTTCGCTGCAACAGCTCGATGTGGCAGCGACCCAGGAGCAGATCTGCTCGATGTGGCAGCCACTGGCGGCCGCCAAGGGTGTGGACCTGACCTGGCGCTCTGCTGCGGGGCTGTGTGTGCAGGCCGACCCGGAGCGATTGTTCCAGGTGTTTTCCAACCTGCTGGGCAACGCCCTGAAGTTCACCCCGGTGGGCGGCGTGATCGAGGTGATTGCCGAGGCGGCGGGGGACGAGGTGTTGTTTCGGGTGTGTGACAACGGCATCGGCATCCAGCCGGCGCAACTGCCGTATATCTTCGATCGCTACTGGACCTCCCGCGAGGGCAACCCCACCGGCAGTGGGCTGGGGTTGTATATTTCCCACGGCATCATCGAGGCCCACGGCGGCACTTTGTGGGCTGAAAGCGTGCTGGGGCAGGGCAGCGTGTTCAGCTTCAGAATCTCTGCTGGGGGTTGAGGTCCAGCAATTCGAAGATCGCCTCGAGGGTCGTCTGGGGCGCTTCCTGGGGAATGTTGTGGCCCACGCCGGCCAACACCTCGCGCCGATAAAATCCGCTGAAATTTTCCAGGTCGTCATCTTCAACCGGGGCCGGGCCTACGCCGTCATCGGCGCCGCACAACGAGATGCTCGGCACCGAAATCGGTGGTGGCTGCACCAGCGCCTGCTCGATGCTTTCCAGTGCCGGATCACCCGGCGCGTACATGAAGCGATGACGGTAAGAGTGGACCACCACCTCGACAAAATCCGGGTTATCAAACGAAGGTGCCGTCTTGCCATACAGGCTTGGTCCCTCGGCCCACGACGGTGACCAGAGCGCCCACAGCAACTGGCAGAACTCACGCCGGTTGGCGGTCAACCCGTCGACACCACGTTGGGTGTGAAGGTAAAACTGATACCACAGCCGATGCTCTGTTTCCGGCGCCCGAGGCTTGGCCGACGCAGCAATATCCTGAATGTTGTAGCCATCGCCCGTCACCAGGCCCCGCACCCGTTCAGGCCATAGCGCCGCAACGATACACGCCGCGCGTCCGCCCCAGTCATAGCCCACCAACGTGGCTTTATCGATGGAGAGGGCATCCATGAAATCCAGCAAATCCTTGGCCAGCGCCGCTTGTTGGCCGGAGCGCATCACCTGATCGTTGATAAAACGCGTCGGGCCATAACCCCGCAGGTACGGCACCAGAACCCGGCAGCCACGTTCGGCGATTACCGGGGCGATCTCGTCGTAGCCGCGAGGGTCATAAGGGAAACCGTGCAGCAGAATCACCACCTCGCCGCCTTCCGGGCCATGGGCTTCGTAGGCGATATCGAGCATGGGCGTGCGGATGTGAAGGGTGGGCATGGAGGCTCCGAGGGTGGAGGGAAAGTGTTGGAACTGTAGACCAAGCGGGTTACTGAGCATCGTCAGAAAGGCTGCAGTTGTTTTACTTGTCTAGACCGGCCTGGCGCAAGCCGATGCAGTTGCCCCACGGGTCGCGCACCTGGCACATCCACTCGCCGCCTTGGATTTCCATTGGCCCGCGATACAACGTGGCGCCTAACGTGACTGATGTTTCCGTCGGCGACCAGGCCGGCAGTGACGCCGAGTAATGCGTCGGCAGAGCGCCGATCAATACGCGCCTTGTGGTAACGATGATGTTTGCCCAATAACCTGTGGCGAGGGAGCTTGCTCCCGTCGGGCTGCGCAGCAGCCCCAGGTTTTGTTGACTGTGTTCTTTGAGTTAGATGGCGTTGAGCTTTTTGGGGCCGCTTCGCGACCCAGCGGGAGCAAGCTCCCTCGCCACAGGTATTGCGGTCATATTCCTTCCTTGAATATTTAGCGGTGTCGTAAACGGTGGGACCGATATACACATATCTTGTGTTTTTTGCCAAATACCCTGTGGCGAGGGAGCTTGCTCCCGTTGGGCTGCGCAGCAGCCCCAGGTTTTGTTGACTGTGTTCTTTGAGTTGGATGGCGATGAGCTTTTTGGGGCCGCTTCGCGACCCAGCGGGAGCAAGCTCCCTCGCCACAGTGAGGCGCTGACTTAAATCTCTGCGTGGGTGATGACGTGTTTGAAGTGATGCCGCCACAAATCCGCGCCCAGTTTCCCCGAGCGATCCAGTGACGAACCCACAGTCAAATCGCTGATCAGCGTTGGCTGCAAGCCAGCGTCAAACAACGCAAACCCGGCCGCCAGCACACAGGTGTCAGTCTGGATGCCACACACCAACACCCGGTCTGGCGCGAGGCTTTTCAGGTGGCTGATGGTCTCGGGCGTCGGGGCGTAGCCGTGTTTGATGAAGACATGATCGGCGGCGATCAGGCTGTCGTCGTCAGGTGCCGGTTGCCAGCCGAGTTGGCGAGCGAACGGGGTGATGCTTTCGTCGTGGCGCTCTATGGTGGCCACTGAAGGCATGCGGCCCAGCAGGGCGTTGATGCCGCCCACCAGCCAATCGGGCGGGGCGAAGGAGGGTTGTACGTCGATGATCAGCAGAACCTGGTGCATTGGAATCCTGGCAGGGATCGAAGGACCACGCATTGTGCACCGGGTACACCTCGTCTCCAAGTCTGGCTCGGTCTATGTGGGAGCTGGCTTGCCTGCGATGGCGGTGGATCAGCTCATACATCAATGACTGAGACACCGCTTTCGCAGGCAAGCCAGCTCCTACAGGGTTACTCATTTGCCTTCAGATTGTGCTCGGGTTCAAGGCTGCCAAACTGTCTTCACCCCACTCAACTTCCGGTCCAGAAACGTTGCCGCGCTGATCAGCGCCAAATGGCTCAACGCCTGTGGCGTATTGCCCAAATGCCGCGCCTGGTTATCAAACTCTTCGGCATACAACCCCAGCGGGTTCGCGTAGCGCAGCAACTGTTCAAACTCCAGATGCGCCTTCTCCACTTGCCCGGCCCGGGCCAGGCATTCCACGTACCAGAACGAGCACGCCGCAAACGCGCCTTCGGTGCCTTGCAAGCCGTCAATCTGGCTGTCGTCGTTGCGGTAGCGATAAACCATCCCATCGCGCACCAGGCTTTTCTGGATCGCTTCCAGTGTCGATAACCAGCGCGGGTCTGTTGCCGCAACGAAGCGCACCAGCGGCATCAACAGCATTGAGCCGTCCAGAGCCGTGCTGCCGATATGCTGCACAAAGTGCCCGCGTTCTTCGTTCCAGAAGTTGCTCCAGATATCCGCGTAAATCGCCTGGCGGGTCTGGTCCCAGCGGGCAAACGGCGCCGGCAGCGAGCGTTTTGACGCCAGGCGAATCGCCCGGTCCAGGGCCACCCAGCACATCAGCCGCGAATGCAGGAAGTGATGCTGCTCGCCGCGCATTTCCCAGATGCCGACGTCTTTGTGGTTCCAGGTTTCGCAGACCTGGTCGGCCACTTCCACCGTGTGTTTCCAGCCCTCGTGGGAGATGGCTTCACCGTATTTGTTGACCAGGTATACGGCGTCCATCAGCTCACCGTAGATGTCCAGTTGCACCTGGTCGTAGGCCTCGTTGCCGATGCGCACCGGTTGCGCGCCACCGTGGCCGCTGAGGTGGCTCAGCTCGGTTTCCGGCAGTTCCTGGCGGCCGTCGATGCCGTACAGAATGTTGATCTTCATCGGCTGATCGCAGCAGTCACCCACGCGGCCTTTCAACCAGCGCATGTAGCCGTTGGCTTCCTCGATAAACCCCAGGCGCATAAACGCGTAGACGGTAAACGAGGCATCGCGGATCCAGGTGTAGCGGTAGTCCCAGTTGCGCTCGCCGCCGGGGGTTTCCGGCAGGCCGAAGGTGGCAGCGGCGAGGATTGCACCGTGTTTGCGCGAGGTCAAAAGCTTCAAGGCCAGGGCCGAACGATTGACCATCTCGCGCCAGCGCCCACGGTAGTTGGATTGGGAAATCCAGCCGCGCCAGAACTTCAGGGTGCGATCCAGGCACAGGTCGGTGCAGTCGTTTTTGACTCGGGGATCTTCCAGCCCGCCGAGGACAAATTCGGCGCCTTCTTCCTGGCCCAGTTCAAAGCATGCTACGGCAGCGTCGCCATCCAGCTGCAGGGCGTGGCTGCTGGTCAGGCGCAGGCCGGGTTGGTCTGCGGCCTCAAACAACACGTCGCCGTCATCTTGAGTGGCCCGGGTCTGGGCGCGGGCGTAGTCATGACGCACTGCGCAGCGCATATGGATGCTCGCCTTGCCGCTGACCACCCGCACCCGGCGAATCAGGATCGGCAGGTCGTCAACTTCTTCACTGACGGTCAAGAAGTCAGTAATTTCCACCACCGCGTCATTACTCAACCAGCGGGTTTGCAGCACGTTGGTGTCCGGCAGGTAGATCTGTTCGCGGCGGGCCTCGGGCAAGTCCGGGGTGAGCTGGAAGATCCCGGCGGCGGGGGAGTCCAGCAACGAGCAAAAGATGGACGGGCTGTCGAACTCCGGCCAGCAGAAAAAATCGATGCTGCCCTTGTCATTCACCAGCGCCGCGCTGCGCATGTCGCCGATGATGCCGTGGGCATCGATGGCACTTTGTGGTTCGTTTTTCAGATCAACCATTGCCACGAAACTCCGGATAAAGGCTCATGCCGCCGTCAATAAACAAGGTGCTGCCCACCACGTAGTCGGAGGCATCACTGGCCAGCCACACCACCGCATTGGCGACATCTTCGACGTCACCCACGCGGCCATAGGGAATCAACTTGAGTAGCTCCACCTCGGCCGCGCCTTCGGTGGCGGCGCGGTTGATGGCCGTGCGAATCGCCCCCGGCGCAACGCCGTTGATGCGGATGCGCTGCTGGCTGACTTCCTGGGCCAGGGTGCGCATCAGCATTTCCACACCGCCCTTGGACGCGGCGTAATTCACGTGCCCGGCCCAGGGAATCACCTGATGCACCGAACTCATGTGGATAATCTTCCCGGCGGCCCGGGAAACGCCTTCGCGGATGCCCTGGCGATTGAAGATGCGCAAGGCGGCGCGGGCGCAGAGGAACTGGCCGGTGAGGTTAACGCCGATCACCGCGTTCCAGTCGTCGAGGGTCATGTCGACGGCAGCGGCGTCTTTCTGCATGCCCGAGTTGGCCACCAGAATGTCCAGGTGCCCAAACGCCTCAAGGGTTTGGGCAAACAGGCGCTCGACATCCGCCTCTTTCGACACATCGGCGCCAATTGCAATCGCCCGACCGCCGTTGGCATTGATCTGCGCCGCCAGTGCTTCAGCCGGCGCCGCCTGGGCGTTGTAGTTCAGCACCACGGCAGCTCCAGCCTCCGCCAGGGCCTTGGCGGCCCCCGCGCCGATCCCGGAACTTGCGCCGGTTACCAGCGCCACTTGTTGCTCCAACGAAATGCGCATCGCCCACCCAACCTTTTTCAGAGTGCCCAATTAGCTGACTGATGGCGTGGGCCACAAGTTCACCGGCTGTCTGGAATGCGACGATGGCTGTCTATATCTATCGTTTTTGCCACCGGATTTTTCGCTAGAATCAACGCCTGATTGATGCGAGACCTGAGCCGATGAACCGCCAAACCCGCCCCTGGCTTGAAGCCTATGCCGACAACTACCGCAACGACGACGTGGTGCATCCCCATTGCCATGCCCAGGCGCAGCTGATCCACGGGGTGTCCGGGGTGATGGTGGTCAGCACCGCCCAGGGCAGTTGGCTGGTGCCGTCCGGGCATGCGCTGTGGGTGCCGGCCGGAACCCCGCACGAGATCCGCATGGCCGGCGAAGTGCATATGCGCACGCTGTTCCTGATGCCCGAGGCCGAGCCGGGGCTGGGGCGCACCTGCCAGGTGATCGAAGTGTCGGCGTTGCTGCGGGAGCTGATCGTCGCCGCCACGCAGATTGCCGGGCACCACAGCCCGCGTTTGCAGGCCATGATCGAGTTGATCCGCATGGAACTGCTCGCCGCGCCGGTGGTGGCGATGCACGTGCCGGTGCCCGGCGAAGCACGGCTAGCCAGGCTGTGCACGCATTTCATCCGCAACCCGTCTGATGACAGCAGCCTTGAATCCTGGGCCGACAGCCTGAACATGAGCGCCCGCACCCTGAGCCGGGTGTTCCAGCGCGAGTTGGGCATGAGTTTCGGTGAATGGCGCAAGCGCGCGCGGTTGGCCTTGAGCTTGAAACTGCTGGCCCAGGGCGTGTCGATTCTAGAGGTGGCGCTGGAGCATGGTTATCAGAGCCCGAGTGCGTTCAGTGCGATGTTTCGCAAGTCGTTGGGCTATCCGCCGAGTCATTTTCGGCCGGTTTGATAACCAATGCGCTGGTTGCCGTTAGTCGCTTTTTTGAGTTCGTTGGGCTAGTGCAGAGCAATCAGCGGGATGCCGGAGGGGCCGATCCAGAGTGGTTAATCGGGAAAGAGGGGCCAGAAAATCACGGTTTAACTCGTTTAGTACCTGTTAGAAATGACAGTAGTAAATATCTCGTTTGTGCGGCATTAGTAAACGCAGCGGCAAGCAGGATGAGTCCTAAAAGTTATTTTCAGGGAAGGATCGAAGATGAATCATCTACATGGATTTTTACTGGTCAGCGGTCTCTCGATTGTGGGTTTGGGGGGCGTCCAGGCCGCGACATGGGTTGCGTTTTCATCGTCGGCAGGTGCCCAGTGCACGCCGGCGAGTATCAATAACAGTGGTATGACCGTCGGCAACTGTACGCCCGCCAGCACCACCGCCAATAATGTACCTTGGGTCGGAGATGGCGCTGCCCACGGTGCTCAATCACCCTTGGCGACGCTGGTCAGTGGGCAGCCTTGCTCGGTATGGGGGCTTGCGCATTCGGGGCAAGCAGTGGGGGATTGCTCGGATGCCAACAATGCCTCCTTTGCAGTCGTGTGGAGCTCGGTGTCTCCAACCACCACACCGCTCAAGCTGGATTCTTTGCCTGCCACACTTCTGATTCCCCTGCTTCGCCCCAAGGACGTTGACACCACAGGCACTGCTATCAACGGCCAAGGCGATGTTGTCGGGTCAAGTTTTAACGCGAGCCGCCAAGGCACTGTGGTGTTTTACCCAGCAGGTACAGGTGCGCCGCAGCGTGTATCGGATTGGGGAGACGGCTGTGCCGCCGTCGATGTAAATCTGCCGGCATCAGGCAATCTCATGATCGCGCTCAACTGTCCCAATAGTGCCGGGAATTCTACTGCGAAAGTCGCTGAAAAGACCGGGGCGGCTTTCAGCGTGACCTCGCTGGCGCTGCCAACGGGGGCCAGTTACTGCACTGTTTCCCAAACGAATAACGCATCGCAGTTCATCGGTACGTGTATTTATCCCAACTCGGCGACCAACGTCGCTAAAAGTGCCTATTGGAGCAGCAACACAGCGGCGCCTTTGGTGCTGACGCTATCAACGGGGTCAAGGAACACCGCCGTCGGCATTAATCAGGCTGGGTTGGCTCTGGTTGTTCAAACGACAATCGAGGGGCGTAGACAGTACATTGCCTGGCAGCCGTCGACCTTGCCGTTGCCGATTGTTCAGTTCATCCCGCTACCCACTGGAAGTGTATGGGGAGACGCAGGGGCAATAGCCGGTGGAAGCCGGGTCACGTTGAACGCTGTCACTCCCAGTCAATACATCACGGGTTGCACGTGGGCACCGTCGGCTGGAAGCGTTTGTGTGCCCACTATAGGCGGAGGGAGCAACAGCCAAGTGGCTGTCATCTCTGAAAATGGCAGCTATATGGCGGGTATGGTGCTGGACGCTGCGCAAACTGTGATCAGCGTCACGACCACATTACCTTGAGCAAAAGAGTAAGGAGGATTGGGCAATGAACATCAGGAAAATGATCATGTGCATGGTGTGTGCTTCGATAGCGGTCGGGGCCGTGCCGAGCAGCGTAGCAATATCAAAACTATCCAATCACGCTAATTTTGAAAAGTTTGCACAGAGTTCGGGTTGGACATTGTTTAGCGCCGTTTTCCGTCCCGGGATTTACACGGATGCCCCAATTCCCTACGCCACAGGGGTTACCGAGAAGAATGCCCCCTCCGTCGATTCCTGTCGCGGGGGAATTGTTTTTGTGAAGGATCCGCGCTCTGGGGTCGTCAGCAAAGAGTACTGCTAAGAGGCTAGGCCGCTCCGCCCGTACGCTGTGTTGCGTCATGTAACGCTGTTGTCCGTTTAGCGACGATACATGGCCCTGACGCGGGCGAATCGGACAGGCCATCTGCCTAGTCTGCAAGGCTCCTTCTTGAGCGAGCCTTGTGATGCACAGCCCTTCTTTTCATCCATGGATGCCCATCGTCCTGTTGAGTGTGCTGGCCGGGTGCAGTGGCGTGTCCGGCCAGCCGTCGACCGTCACCGCGCAGCCCGCGCTGCGGCTATCCGTCGAGTCGGCCGAGCCATTGCCCGCCCGCTGGTGGCAGCTGTACCGCGACCCGCAGCTGGACGCCCTGGTGGCGCGGGCCTTGCGCCAGAACAAAGACCTTGAAGCCGCTGCCGCCCATGTCGACGCGTTGCTGGCGCGGCTGGAGCAGGTGGACGGCGAGCGCCTGCCGTCCACCGCTCTGGACTATGGCCTGGCCTACGGTCGCAGCCGGGATGACCAGATCCTGGCCCAGGCCACCAACCGTCATGCCGGTGCCGAATGGAGCCACACGCCTGAGTTTTCCCTGAGCTACACCCTCGACCTGTGGGGCGAGGTGCGTTATCGCATTGCCGCGGCACGGGCCGATGCCCAAGTGGCGCGAGCGCTGGAAGACGAATTGCGGGTGACGGTGGCCGCGCAGACGGCCCGCGCTTATGCCCAGGCCTGTGTTTATGGATTTCAGGAGCAGGTGCAGGCCCACTCGGTGCAGTTGCTGGAGCAGAGCGTTGCGGTTACGCAAAAGCTGCAAAAGGCCGGTGCGGCGACGGACCTGGACCTGACTCGCCTGCAAGGCCTGCTGGAAGAAACCCGCGCGCCCTTGCCGATGTTCACGGCTCGGCGCAGCAGCGCGTTGTATGAGTTGGCGGTGCTCAGCGGGTTGCCGCCCGAGCAGGTCACACCACGCAGCTGTGCCCACAGCCCGCAATTGCAGGCGGCGTTGCCGGTGGGCGAGGGGTGGGCGCTGGTGCAACGGCGGCCGGATATCCGCCGTGCCGAGGGGCAACTGCGCTCGGCGACCTCGACGGTGGGTCTGTCCCGGGCCGAGCTTTACCCGCGAATTACCTTTGGCGCGATGCTCGGTTCATCCGCCAGCAGCCTGGGCAAACTCGGTGACCGCTACGCGACGGTTTACTCCGTCGGCCCACTGGTGTCCTGGCGTTTTCCCAATCGGCAGATCGCCCAGGCGCGGGTCAAGCAGAGCCAGGCCGAAGCACGCCAGGCCCTGGCGCAGTTTGACGGCACGGTGCTCAACGCGTTGAAGCAGGTCGAGCAGGCCATGGCCTTGTACCAGGGCGAACAACAGCGGCGCGAGGCCCTGGCCGCCGCGCTGGACAACAACCGCCGCGCCTTCGACCTGGCCTCCCGTGGCTACCACGCCGGCGCGCTGGACGCCCTGCAACTGCTGGACAGCGAGCGCAGCCTGGTGGGCCTTGAGGCCCGCCTGGCCGAGTCCGACCTGCGCCTGATCAATCGCCAGATCGACCTGTTCCAGGCCCTCGGTGGCGGCTGGCAGCGTGACGATCCAGCCGCCCCCTTATCTGTCGCTGTCAATGGAGCCACACCATGAACCAGGCTGTTGAACCGATTCGCCTCTCCGTTATGCAACGCCATCGTCGCGCCCTGGTGACCACTGCATCGCTCGCTACGTTGCTGGGGCTGGCAGCCTTTGCCGGGTATTGGTGGCAGTGGGGGCGTTTTCTGGAAGAAACCGATGATGCCTATGTACGCGCCGATTGGGTCGCCATCAGCCCACGGATCGCCGGATATGTGGCCCAGGTGTTGGTGGAAGACAACCAGCCGGTCAAGGCCGGCGATGTGCTGGTGCGTATAGACGACCGGGATTTCACCGAGCGCCTGAACAGCGCCCAGGCGCAACTGCAACAGGCGCAGGCGGCAGCGACGGCGCAACAGGCCTCGCTGCAAACCCTCGACGCGCAAATGGGCGAGCAGCAGCAACGCATTGCCCAGGCAAAGGCGGCGTTGAGCAGCGGCGAGGCCGAGGCCCGGCGCGCGAGGCTCGATTACCAGCGTTATCGCGAGTTGGTCGCACAACAGGTGGCCAGCGCCCAGCACCTGGAAACCGTCAGCGCCAGCCAGGCCAAGGCCCAGGCGGCCTTGGTACAAGCCAGCGCCCAGGTCGCGCGCCAGCAAGCGCAGTTGCAGGTCTTGCAGGCGCGCCGGCAACAGGCGCAGGCACAAATTGTCGAGCACCAGGCGCGCATCGGCGAGGCCCAGGCCAATCTCGCCCTGGCCGGCAATGCGTTGAAGGACACCGAGATTCGCGCGCCTTTCGACGGCGTGGTGGGCCAGCGCAAGGTTCGTCGCCAGCAGTATGTGATGCCAGGCCTGCCACTGCTGGCGGTGGTGCCGGTGGAACAGGCCTATGTGATTGCCAACTACAAGGAAACCCAGTTGCAGCACATGGCGCCCGGGCAGTCGGTGGAGATCGCGGTGGATAGCTTTGCCGGCGCGCATTGGCACGGCCAAGTGGAAAGCATCGCCCCCGGCTCCGGTGCCGTGTTCGCGCTGTTGCCGCCGGACAACGCCACCGGCAACTTCACCAAGATCGTCCAGCGGTTTCCGGTGAAGATCCGCCTGGAGCCCGGCGAGTCGCGGGTTCTTCCGGGCATGTCGGTCATCGCCACGGTCAACACCCGTCCTGCCGTGAGCCAGGAGCACGTTCATGGAGGCTGAAGGGCGTGTGCCGTTTCGCGCCTGGGTTGCGGTGATCGGCGGGCTGTTCGGCTGCTTCATGGCCGGGATGAACGTGCACGTCACCAGCGCAGCGCTGCCGGAAATCGAAGGCGCACTGGGCGCGACCTTTGAGGAGGGTTCGTGGATTTCCACTGCTTACCTGGTAGCGGAAATCATCATGATTCCCCTCACCGCGTGGCTGGTGCAGGTGTTTTCCCTGCGCCGGGTGATGCTGTGGGGCTCGGGGATATTCCTGGTGGCGTCGGTGGCGTGTTCGCTGTCGCCCAACCTGCAAGTGATGATTCTGATCCGGGTGGTGCAGGGCGCGGCCGGGGCGGTGCTGATTCCCTTGTCATTCCAGCTGATCATCACTGAGCTGCCGGCCAGCAAGATCCCGCTGGGCATGGCCTTGTTCAGCCTGGCCAACAGTGTGGCCCAGGCCGCCGGGCCGTCGATTGGTGGCTGGCTGACCGACGCGTATTCCTGGCGCTGGATCTTCTACCTGCAACTGTTCCCGGGGATTGCGTTGCTGGCGGCGGTGGCCTGGTCGATCGATCGCCAGCCGATGAAACTCGGCCTGTTGCGCCAGGGCGACTGGTTGGGCATCGGCTGCATGGTGCTGGGCCTGGGCGCGTTGCAGATCGTGCTGGAGGAGGGCGGGCGCAAGGACTGGTTCGGCTCGCCCTTTATCGTGTGGATGACGCTGTTGGCGGTGGTGGGATTGATCGGCTTCGTGGCCCGTCAGTTGTGGGGCAAGCATGCCTTTATCAACCTGCGGCTGTTGGGGCACTACAACTTTGGCGTGGCCAGCGTGGCGATGTTTATCTTTGGCGCGAGCACCTACGGGCTGGTGTTTCTGGTGCCCAATTATTTGTCGCAATTGCAGCACTACAACGCCAGCGAAATTGGCGTGAGCTTGATTGCGTATGGGCTGGTGCAATTGATCATGGCGCCGTTTCTGCCGCGCTTGATGAAGTGGGTCAGTGCAAAAATGCTGGTGGCCTCGGGGTTTGCGATCATGGCCTTGGGCTGCTGGATGGGCGCGCACCTGTCGGCGGACAGCGCCAGCAATGTGATCGTGCCCTCGATCGTGGTGCGCGGGATTGGTCAGCCGTTGATCATGGTCGCGTTGTCGGTGCTGGCCGTGCATGGGCTGGCCAAGGCGCAGGCGGGGTCGGCGTCGGCGGTGTTCTCGATGCTGCGCAACCTGGGGGGCGCGGTCGGTACGGCGCTGCTGGCGCAATTGGTGGTGGTGCGCGAGCGAGTGCATTCGGCGCGGATCGGCGAGTCGGTGACGCTGTTTGACCCGGCGCTGCAACAGCGCTTGCCTGGGGGCGGGGTGCTGCAAGAGCAGTTGCCGGAGCATCAGGTGGTGTTGGACTTGCTGGACCAGAGTGTGCGCCATCAGGCGTTTTTGATGGCCTACAGTGATGCGTTCTTTCTGGCGTGTGTGGCGTTGGCAGCGTGTGCGGTGGCGGCGTTGATGTTGCGGCGTATCTAGGGTCAATGTTGTGGTTCGCACAGGTGAGCGCAATGTTTCGGGTGGGTTTTTATGGTTGGGGGGCTGGGTACATATCCGTTATTTGGGTGATGGCTGGTATTGGTTCCGCTCTTACAGCGGCTCACTTTTGAAGAGCGCAAAAGTAAGCAAAACGCTCTTGCCCCACCACTCGGCACCTCGCTTGGGCTCGGTGTGCCCTCACTCCGGCAGCACGAAGCGGGCCGCCGCGACGGGGCGTCCCTGCCCCGTCGCGGCTAAACCGGCGTCCTGCCGGTTTACCCGCTCCGTACTGCCTGCGTTCGGCCAGCGTGGTTTAACGGGGCGCCTAAGATCAAGATCAAAAGCAGATCAAGAGCACAGCGGCCTCCCGGCCGGCTTGAGTGTGGTGAAGCAAAGGCAACAGCAAAATCAGAAGCTAAAGCGGGCACGGTTCAAATGTGGGAGCGGGCTTGCTCGCGAAGGTCGTTAACGATGACGATGGCATCCTGGTTCAACGCGGCGTTCTCAGGTTTTTCGCGAGCAAGCTCGCTCCTACAGAAAAGCAGCTCTGCTTTTGCTTTTAACACTCAAGCCGGCCTGTAGGCCGCTGTGCCCTTGATCTGCTTTTGATCTTGATCTGCGGGCCCCGTCAACCACGATGGCCGCAAGTAGGCACGGTGGAGCGGGTAAATCGGCAGGGATGCCGATTTAGCCGCGCCGGGCCATGGATGGCCCGGCGCGGCGGCCCGCGGAATCGGGCCGGAGTGCGGGCATGCCGAGCCTAGGCGAGGCACCGAGTGGTGGGGCAAAGCGTTTTTTGGTTACTTTTTTAGGCGTTTGTAAAAAAGTGACCCGCTGTAAGAGCGGAACCATAGGCGGCCGTTACCTAAATAACGGATATGCCCCCCTGGATCCTGACAACCCCCGCCGCACTCGTTCAGCGAACGGCATGGGGCTTCAACCCGCGCAACAACAACTCCAACCCATGCAAGGCTTCTTCCAGCCGCGCCCCCGGGTCTCCATCCTGGGCGATCCACAACGATGCGCTCACCAGGCTGCCATTGATCAGCCTCGCCAGCGCCTGGCTGCACGCCTGCTCGACGAGGCCCGCTTGCATCAGGTCATCGAGCAAACGGCGCAGCGAGTCCACGCATTGCTGCTGGTCCGTTGCGCCCAGCACCGCCGGGGCATCCTGCAATACGATGCGCTGGACCTCGGGATCCTGAGCCATGCGCAAATAAACCCGGCATCGCTCGCAAAACCCTTCCCAAGGGTTGACGGCCTGTTCCGAGATACGCTGCAGGCTCGCGTCCATTTCACCATCCAGTTGCGCAACCACCGCCGCCAGCAAGCCTTTCTTGTCGCCAAAATGATGGTACAACGCACCCCGGGTCAGGCCGGCGCGCGCGGTGAGGTCGTCCATCGACGTCTGGGCGTAGCCTTGCGTGGCGAAGGCCTGGCGGGCGCTGGCGATCAGGCGGGCGCGGGTGTCTTCGATCATGTCGGCACGGGCTCGGCTCATGGGTAAGGCTCGCAATAGGTGATTGACATACGGTGCGTATGTTACGCATGATTTATCACATACGCACCGTATGTATTTTGCCCCGAATACCTCGAATAGCAAGTTTCAGGGCGCTCAGGAAGAGGTTACACACATGGAAAACCCCTACGCCGAGCTGTTCCAGGCGCCAGGTTCCAGGGCTTTTGTATTGGCGGGCATGCTCGCCCGCATGCCGATCTCCATGACCGGGATCGGCTTGATCACCATGCTTTCACAAGTGCACGGCGGATATGGACTGGCGGGTGCAGTGACGGCCACCTTCGCCCTGGCCACCGCGTTTTGCGCGCCCCAGGTCTCACGGCTGGTGGACCGTTACGGCCAGGGCCGGGTGTTGCCGGTGGCCGCTTCCATCGGCGGCGGCGCGCTGTTGCTGCTGTTGCTCTGCACCCGCTTGCAGGCGCCGACGTGGACGCTGTTCATCTTCGCCGCCCTGGCCGGTTGCATGCCCAACATGTCGGCCATGGTGCGGGCGCGCTGGACCGAGCTGTATCGCGGCCAGCCTAAGTTGCAAACCGCGTTTGCCCTGGAGTCGGTGCTGGATGAGGTGGTGTTCATTGTCGGCCCGCCGGTTTCGGTGGGCTTGTGTGTGCTGCTGTTTCCCGAAGCGGGGCCGTTGATTGCGGCACTGTTCCTGGCGGTGGGTGTGACGGCATTCGTGATGCAACGCCGCACTGAACCACCGGTGCATGAACACCACGCCGAACACGGCCGTTGGCTGATCGCCTCGCCCTCGGTGTTGATCCTGATGGTGCTGTTGATGGCCATGGGCGTTATCGTCGGCGTGGTGGATGTGGTCAGCGTCGCCTTCGCCCAGCATCAAGGCCAGCCCGCCGCCGCGAGCATTGTGTTGTCGGTATACGCCATCGGTTCGTGCCTGGCCGGGCTGGCGTTTGGCGCGCTCAAGTTGAAAGCGCCCTTGCCGCGCCAGTTCCTGTACTGCGGCGTGGCCACGGCGATCACCACGTTGCCGCTGCTGCTGGTGACGAACATTCCCGGGTTGGCGGCGGCGATCTTCATCTCCGGGCTGTTCTTCGCCCCGACGCTGATCGTGTCCATGGCCTTGGTGGAGCAAATCGTCCCGCCGAGCCGCCTGACCGAAGGCATGACCTGGCTGATCACCGGCCTGAGCATCGGCGTGGCCATTGGCGCCGCCAGCTCCGGCTGGATGATCGACAACTTCGGCGCCCCCAGTGGGTTCTGGGTGGCGCTGGCGGCGGGGGCGGTGGTGCTTGGGGCGGCGGTGTTGGGGTATCGGCGGTTGGGCTGATTACCCTGCAACGAGTGCGCCGCGATGTTGCAGGAATTCGTTCAGCGCTTGCCGTGTGAGGTCGTTCAACGTGACTTTTTGCCGGGTCGCCGCGAGGGCGGCGGCTAAATGGAGGTCGTGGCCGACTCGGACGTTGAACGAACCCTTGCAGGGCTTTTCCGGTGTTTGCCCAAGGCCTTCGCAGGTCTCGATATAGTCGTCTACCGCGTTGCAAAAGGCCGCGTCCAGTTCGGCGACGGTTTTCCCCTCATAGCTGACCAGTGCCTTGATGAAAAGCAGCTTTCCGAACAGGCAATTGTCTTCGATGCTGGCTTCGATGGAGCCGATGTAGCCTTTGTGTTTCAGCTGATTGTTCACTGAATCAGTTCTCCTGATTTCAATTGTTCGATGATTTGGCGCCGAATGTAGTGTTTCAGTTCGTTGCCGGGGTGAGGCTTGTGCAGGGTGATCATTGCACTGGGGTCGCCTTTGTCGAACCTGACCCGGCTACCCGCCCCTTCGATTTGTGTGTAGCCCAGGCGCCCCAGCAGCGTGACGAGTTCGGGCCAGGTAAACGCTGATTGCTCATTGAGCAGTTTGGCCAGCAGCTTTTCATTTTTCGACACGGCGATCCTTGCCTGTAACTAAATGTAGTTGCAATTGATGGGTTGAGTCAATGATAGGACAGCCTCGCCGAGCCACTTGGTGTTTGATGTAACCCTTGATGACACTGCTGCCTGCGCAACAAATCCCCCGCTAATTTTTCCCCTCCGGATTCGTTTTATAGGGACGACGTGCCTTTGGAGCCGAGCCACATGAACGTACTGCTGGAATTCAATGCCTCCCCTTTGTTGAGTGAGCGGAGCAGCTTGCCATTGTTGATCGAGGCCCCGGAGCCTGGTCTCGGATTGATGGATGTGTTCAACGAGCTTCAACCGCTGGTTGAACAGCATCTGCCGCAGGCGGGTGGCATCCTGTTTCGCGGCTTTGAGGTGGGCGGTGTGGACGCGTTTCGCCAGTTTGCTCAGGCATTTGGTCATCCGTTGCTCAATTACGAGTTTGGCTCCACACCGCGCAGCAATGTCACCCAAGGCGTGTACACCTCGACCGAATACCCTGCGCATCAGAGCATTCCGTTGCACAACGAGCAGGCTTACACCCTCGAGTGGCCAATGAAAATCTGGTTCTACAGCGTGATTGCCGCGCAGACCGGCGGTGAAACGCCGATTGCCGATAGTCGGGAGGTGTACCGCCGAATGCCGGAGTATGTTCGCCAGCGTTTTATCGAGAAGGGCCTGATGTATGTGCGCAATTATGGCAATGGCCTGGATGTGGGATGGGAGCAGGTATTCAACACCGAAGATCGGGGTGTGGTAGAGGCCTATTGCCAAGCGCACGCCATCGAGTGGGAGTGGAAAGACGATGGCGAGTTGCGTACTCGCCAGACCTGCCAGGCGGTGGCCCGGCACCCGTCGACCGGCGATTGGGTGTGGTTCAATCAGGCGCACTTGTTCCATGTCTCCAACCTGCCGGACGAGGTGCGGGAAACCTTGCTGGACATCGTCGATGAAGAGGACCTGCCCCGTAACGTTTATTACGGTGACGGCTCGCCCATCGAGGCCGAGGTGCTGGACGAGGTGCGTCGGGTACTGGACGAGTGCGCTATCAGTTTTCCCTGGCAGGCGGGGGATGTGCTGATGCTCGACAACATGCTCGCCGCTCATGCGCGTTCGCCCTTTACCGGGCCCCGGAAGGTGGTCGTGGCGATGGCACAAGGTTATAGCGAGCAACCTCGCTGAACGCTTACTTGGCGAGCCCAGGCGCAGCGCCCAACGGCGTTGCGTGCAGGTGATCGGCCAGCGGCTTTACTGTCTAAATTAGCCCCTCCCTTGCTCGTTCTACTGGAAACGCCTTGGCCCGCAGGCCAGGCCGCAGATCAGTAAGGACGGAATGCATGAACGCTCAAGATTCACTTAGACTCGCTCGTCGTTTTATCGAGTTGCCTGCGCAGAAGCGGCATTTGTTTCTTGAAGCCTTGAAAGCGGAGAACGTCGACTTTTCGCTTTTTCCCATTGCGTCCGATGTTCAGGTGGCGGGGCGGGACGCCTTGTCCTATGCGCAACAACGTATGTGGTTCGCCTGGCAATTGGACCCGCGCGGCAGTGCCTACAACCTGCCCATGGCCGTGAAGTTGCTGGGTGAGGTGGATCGGCAAGCGTTGCAGCAGGCTGTCGATAGTCTGCTGGGCCGTCACGAAACCTTGCGTACGGTGTTTCGCGAGCAGGATGACCAGGTACTTCAGCACGTCCTTGATGCCGGGGAGGTCAGGGTCGAATTCATCGACTTTTCAGCGTTCGAAGACGCTGAGCGCGACGGGCGGGTCGACACAGTCACCCGTGCCGAAGCCCTTGCACCGTTCGATCTGATTCAAGGGGCTTTGCTGCGTATCAAGTTGCTGAAGAAAAACCATGACGAACACCTGTTGCTGGTGACGTTGCACCACATCGTCGCCGACGGTTGGTCGATGGGGGTTCTGATCGATGAACTGGTGCGGCTCTACGATGCTGCCAGCTCGGGTGAAACGGCGACGTTGCCGGCCTTGCCCATTCAGTACCGCGATTACGCACTGTGGCAGCGCAGTTGGCTGGAAGCGGGTGAGCAGGCACGGCAACTGACGTATTGGCTGGACAAGCTCGGTGACGAGCATCCGGTCCTCGAATTACCGGCCGACCGTCCACGGCCTGCGGTGCCGGGGCATCGTGGCGAGCAGTACGCCGTGGATATCGATCCGCAATTGGCAGCCCAACTGAGGGGTGTCGCCAGAAAACACAATGTCACCCTGTTTATGCTGATGCTGGCTTCCTTCAGTTTGTTGCTGTACCGCTACAGCGGGCAAAACATCCAGCGCGTAGGGGTGCCGGTTGCCAATCGGCATCGTACTGAGGTCGAGGGGTTGATCGGGTGCTTTATCAATACCCAAGTGCTCCACACCCACATTGACCCATTGATCGATACGACTGAGTTGTTGCGCCGGGTCAAGGCCAGCGCGCTGGAGGCACAGTCCTTCCAGGACCTGCCGTTCGAGAAGCTGGTGGAGGTGCTTAACCTCGACCGCAGCACCGCCCACAGTCCTTTGTTCCAGGTGTTGTTCAACCATCAGGCGAACGTGACGGACGTCCAGACCATCAAGACCCGCTCCGGGCTGGTACTGGAAAAATCCGCCCAGCCCAAGACCACGGCGCGCTTTGACCTGGCCCTCGATACCGTTGAAAGTGACGGGCAGTTGCAGGCGGCGTTTACCTTTGCTGTCGACCTGTTTGACCGGGCGACCATTGTCCGTCTGGCTGAGCATTGGGTGCAGGTGCTGCGGGGCCTGGCGCAGGAAACCGCACTGCCTGTCGGTGAATGGCCCCTGGGTGAGCAATTGCGGGCTCAGGACGGGCTTGCCGTCGAGCCGGACACGTGCGTGCACAACCTGATCGAACAGGTTGCCCGCGATTTTCCCGAGCGCGTGGCGGCGGTCCATGAGGGCCACGCCATCAGCTACGGTGAACTGAACCGGCAGGCCGGGCAGTTGCAGCAGCAGTTGCAGGCGGCAGGTGTTGTGCCAGAGCAGGCAGTGGGTGTGGTGGCCGACCGGTCACCGGGCATGTTGGTGGGGATGCTGGCGATCCTCAGGTGCGGTGCAGCCTATGTGCCCCTTGAGCCTGATCAGCCAGCCCAGCGCCTGGCCTTTATGCTTGATGATGCGGGCATTGTTCACGTCCTCGCCCCTTCGGATTGGGCGCAAACGTTGCCTGTGGGCGTACAGTCGATCGCCTTCGACCGCATCGCGGATCTGCCGGGTACGGCACCTTGCGTTGAGGTTGCGCCGGGTAATCTGGCTTACATCATCTACACCTCCGGCACCACTGGCACGCCCAAGGGCGTCGCGGTTTCCCATGGTGCACTGGTCAACTACGTGCAGGCTGTTTCACGGCGCTTGCCGATGGCCGACATCCACAACCTGGCGATGACTTCCACCCCGGCTGCGGACCTTGGGCACACGGTGTTTTACGGTGCGCTGTGCAATGGCAAGACCGTGTACCTGTTGAGCAAGGAGCGGGTGCTGGATGCGGATGCATTTGCGGCCTATATGACCGAACACCGGATCGATGTGCTGAAGATCGTACCGTCGCACCTGGATGCCATGCTTTCGGCCAGCGGCAGCGGTGCAGTATTGCCTCGCGAGTGCCTGATCCTCGGGGGCGAAGCCTGCTCCGAGGCTTTGCTGTTGCGGATTGCCGGGTTTTCTCCAGCGCTTGCGGTCATCAATCACTACGGGCCGACCGAAGGTACGGTGGGTGCGCTGACGGCGCCGCTGGTAGCCGGGCAACCGCTTCATTTGGGTGGCCCGCTGGATAACGTCCGGATACAGGTACTGGACGCGAGCCTGCTGCCAACACTCGGCGGCGCCAAGGGTGAATTGCACATCGCGGGCGTTGGTCTCGCGCGCGGTTACATTGCTCGTCCGGGGCTGACGGCCGAGCGCTTCGTGCCGGACCCGCACGGCCCTGCCGGCTCGCGGATGTATCGCACCGGCGACTTTGTGCGGCGTGACCCGACTGGCGCTTTGCGGTTTATCGGGCGCATGGACCATCAGGTGAAAATTCGTGGCTATCGGGTCGAGCCAGGCGAAGTCGAGCAGCGTCTGCAAGCGCTGCCGGGCGTCAGGAAAGCGCTGGTCCGGGTCACCGGTGTGCCCGATGCGCTGCAATTGGTTGCGTACGTGGTTGCCAGCCAGGCGCCACAGGACGAGGCGGCCCTGAAAGCTTCGGGCGTCGAGCTGCAACAGGCTCTCAGGGGCTTTATGCCCGAGCACATGATCCCTGGGCAGATCGTGTTTCTTGATGAAATGCCCCTCACTGCCAATGGTAAGGTCGACGCCAGCCGTTTGCCGGCCCCAGGCGCTACGAGTGATGAGCGGCAGTACGAGGCTCCCGTCACCGACCATGAAAAACTCATGGCGAGTATCTGGGCAGAGGTGCTAGGGGTCGAGCGTGTGGGGTTGGGCGACAACTTCTTTGCACTGGGCGGTCACTCGTTGCTGGCCACGCAAATCGTCTCCCGGGCGCGCCGTCAATTGGGGCTGGATATCCCGTTGCGATTGCTGTTCGACACCCAGGACTTGCGCAGTTTCTGCGCCGAGATCACCGGCCAGGCCGGCGCGGATGACGCGCCGTTTCGAATCCTTGATCGCCAGCAGAACCTCGCGGTGTCCCATGCCCAGCACCGGCAATGGTTGTTCTGGAAAATTCACCCGCAGAGCTCGGCCTACAACACGCCGATGGCCGTGCGAGTCAGCGGTTCCCTGGACAAGCTGGCGCTGCGCGCGGCATTCGATGCGCTGGTGGCGCGCCATGAAAGCCTGCGCACGGTGTTTGTGGAAGAGCAGGGCGTGCCCTGTCTGAAAGTCCTGCCGAGCCTTTCGGTGCCCCTCGCCGAGGAATTCATCGGTGCGTTGCAGGGCCAGGCTTTGGAGCTCAAGTTGCAGGAGGAGATCCAGCGCCCCTTTGACCTGGCGAACGGCCCGTTGCTGCGTATCAAGCTGCTGCAAGTCGGGGCCGAGGAGCATTTGCTGTTGCTGACGATGCACCACATCGTTTCCGATGGCTGGTCCATGAGTGTGATGGTGCGTGAGTGCATCGCCAGCTACAACGCCCGGGTTTCGGGGCAGCCACCTGTCGCGCTCGCGCCGCTGGCTGTGCAATACGCGGACTATGCCACGTGGCAGCGCGAGCGCCTCAACGACGGGCAGATGCAGGCCCAATTGGGCTATTGGAAAGCCCGGCTGGAAGATGACTTCAGCGTGCTGGAGCTGCCCGCCGACCGCGTTCGGCCGCAGGTCCAGAGCTACCGCGGCGGCCGCATCGACGTGCACCTGCCCGCTGAGCTGGCGGCCAGTTTGCGCCGCTTGGCGGTGAACGCCAATGCCACCTTGTTCCACATATTCCTGGCTTCTTTCGGCTTGCTGCTGGCGCGTTACAGTGCCACTGAAAAGATCAACGTCGGTGTGCCGGTGACCAACCGTAACCGCCTGGAACTGGAAGGCCTGATTGGCTTTTTCGTCAACACCCTGGTGGTGCGGGTCGGGGTGGATTTTACCGCGACCTTCAATCAGCTACTGGCCCAGGTCAAGGAAACCAGCCTGCAGGCCCAGGCCAACAAAGACATCCCCTTCGACGTTCTGGTGGAGGAGTTGGCGCCGGAGCGTGGCCTTGGCCATAACCCGTTGTTCCAGGTGATGTACAACCACATGCGCGACCTGGGCGAACAGGTTACGGGGCAAAGTCTGATCGGTGCGGATGTGCAGGAACTCGACCTGATCGAAGGCACCTCGCAGTTCGATTTGTCGCTCGATACCGTGGAGCGTTCGGACGGTGTACTGGCGACGTTCGTGTATGCCAGTGATCTGTTTGACCACGCCCGCATCGAACGCATGGCCGAACATTGGTTGAACCTGTTACACGCCCTGGCTGCACAACCCCAAGTGAGCGTCGACCGGTTACCGTTGTTCTCGCCGCAGGAGCAGGTACGCCTTGAGCGCGACTGGTGCCAGGGTGCACAGACCACCCACTTGGCCGATACCGCGGTGGCGCGCCTGTTCGAAGCGCGTGTGCACGAGCAGCCCCAGGCACCGGCGCTGCTGATGGGTGATGAGCAACTGAGCTACGCCGAGCTGAATCGCCAGGCCAACCGCCTGGCCCATAAGCTGCGTGAACTGGGTGTGGGGCCGGAAGTGTTGGTTGGGGTTGCCGTTGAGCGCAGCCTGGACATGGTGATCGGCCTGCTGGCCATCCTCAAGGCCGGCGGCGCCTATGTACCGCTGGACCCGGACTATCCCCGTGAGCGCCTGGCCTACATGATGGAGGACAGCGCGATTGTCCTGCTACTGACCCAGACGGCCCTGCAGTCCCGGCTGCCGATTCCGCCGGGGCTGCCCAGCCTGTGTCTCGACCAGCCGGGCGACTGGCTCGCGGCCTACAGCGCCGACAACCTGGGCGTGCCTGTTGACCCGCAGTCCCTGGCGTATGTGATGTACACCTCGGGTTCCACCGGGCGGCCCAAGGGCGTGGCCATTAATCAGGGCTCCCTGAGCCTGCATGCCCAGGTCTCGCTGGGGTTTTTCAACCTGTCGGCGAGCGACCGGATCCTGCAATTCGCCACCTTTAACTTTGATGGGTTTGTCGAGCAGTTGTACCCCGCACTCACGTGCGGCGCCTCGGTGGTGATACGCGGGCCGGCGTTGTGGGACAGCGAAACGTTCTACCGTGAATTGATCGACAAGGACATCAGCGTGGTCGACCTGACCACTGCCTACTGGTTCATGTTGGCCAAGGATTTCGCCGCCAAGGGGCCGCGCGATTACGGGCGCCTGCACCAGTTGCACGCAGGTGGTGAAGCCATGCCGCCGGAGGGTGTCGTGGCGTGGAAACAGGCAGGCCTGGGCCATGTACGGTTGCTCAATACCTATGGGCCGACCGAAGCTACCGTGACGGTCACCGCTCATGACTGCACGGCGTTCGCCGCGCCAGACAGTTCGGCACCGCCGGCGTTGATGCCTATCGGCAAGGCCTTGGGCGGGCGCTCGATTTACCTGTTGGATAACGGTGCGGCCCTGACCGCTCCCGGCGCTATTGGTGAGCTGCAGATCGGCGGCGGCCTGTTGGCGCGCGGCTACCACCATCGCCCTGCGCTGACGGCGGAACGTTTTATCCCCGACCCGTTCAGCGAACATCCTGGAGGTCGCCTGTACCGCACGGGCGACCTGGCACGCTACGTTGAAAACGGCGTAATCGAATACGTCGGCCGCATTGATCATCAGGTGAAGATTCGTGGCTTTCGCATCGAACTTGGGGAAATCAGTGCGCGGCTGTTGGAGCACCCGGCGCTGGGCGACGCTTTGGTCATTGATATCGATGGCGTGCTCGGCAAGCAACTGGTGGGCTACCTGGTGCCGGCCGATGCGGCCATCCTGCATGCCGACGCCGAGGTCCAGGCCGCGTTGCTGGGGCGCATTCGCGAGGACTTGAGAAGCAGCCTGCCGGACTACATGGTGCCCGCGCACCTGATGTGGATGGCCGAGCTGCCCCTGACCCCCAACGGCAAGCTCGACCGCAAGGCCTTGCCGGCCCCGGATGCCCGTCAGATGCAGGCCCATTACGTGGCCCCGGCCACGGACCTTGAGCAACAACTGTGTGACATCTGGGCCACGGTGCTGCGCATCGAACGGGTCGGCATGCACGACAACTTCTTTGAGCTGGGCGGCCACTCCTTGCTGGCGGCCCAGGCGATTTCCCGAATCAACACCCAACTGGGCATCGATATGCCAATTCGCCAGATCTTCGAGACACCTGTCTTGAGTGAGTTTTCACGAACCCTGGAAAGTGCCGGCCAATCGCTGACTGAAGCGGGCTTGTCCGATATCGAGCAACTGATGAACGAAATGACGGAGGCTTGAACATGGATAAGACTACAGCTGAACGGATTGCCAAGCGCTTCGTTGGCCTGCCACTGGAGCAGCGCCGCCAGATCCTGGAAAAAATGCAGGCCACCGGCCAGAGCTTCAAGCTGTTGCCGATTGCGGCTACCCGTCATGACGTGGCGCGCATCCCGCTGTCGTATGCGCAACAGCGCATGATGTTCCTGTGGCAACTGGAACCCGACAGCTCCTTCTACAACATCCCGATGGCCGTGAGCCTCAAGGGCGAGCTGAGCCTCGACGCGCTGAACCAGGCGTTAAGCCAACTGGTGCAGCGCCACGAAACCCTGCGAACGCGCCTGGTCTCTCAGGACGGCGAGTTTTACCAGGAGATCCTCGAACACCCAGGCGTTGCCCTGGAACACGAAACCGTGGACGACCGTGCAACGCTCGACACCCTGGTCAAGCAGGAGCTGAGTCGGCCGTTCAACCTGCTCAACGACCAGCTGCTGCGGGTCAAACTGTTCCGCCTGGATGCGGACGAGCATGTGTTGACGGTGTGCATGCACCATATCGTCAGTGACGGCTGGTCCAGCGAACTGATGGTCGAGACCTTCGTGCAGTGCTATGACAGCCTGGTGACCGGGCAGGCGGTAAGCCTGCCGCCGTTGCCGATCCAATACGCCGACTACGCCATTTGGCAGCGCGCCTGGCTGGAAGCTGGCGAGGGCGAGCGTCAGTTGCAGTATTGGCAACAACAACTGGGCAGTGAGCAACCGGTGCTTGAGTTGCCTCTGGACCACCCGCGCCCAGCCCAGGCCAGCTACAAGGGCGCCGTGCTGCGGGCGGATATTGCCCCGGCCTTGTCGGCAAGCCTCAAGGCGCTGGCGCAGAAAAACGGTCAGACCCTGTTCATGCTGATGCTCTCGGCATTGGCCGTGGTGCTGTCGCGTTACAGCGGGCAGTCAGATATCCGCATCGGCGTGCCGAACGCCGGGCGCAATCGCAAGGACCTGGAGGGGCTGATCGGCTTCTTCATCAACACCCAGGTCATGCGTGTTCAGGTCGATGAATACACCACCTTCCAGGCTCTGCTTGAGCAGGTAAAACACGTGGTGGGTGGCGCACAATCCCATCAGGAATTGCCATTCGAGCAACTGGTGGATGCCCTCGCGCCGGAGCGCAACCTGAGCCACAACCCGCTGTTCCAGTTCAAGCTCAACCAGAACGTCGCGGGCGAAGCCAGCAGCGCAGGCGCGCGCAAGACGCTGAGCGGGTTGAGCGTCGAAGAGTTCCCCTTGAGCAGTGCTGATGCACGTTTTGACCTGGCGTTTGACTTCAGCGATAGCCCGAACGGTATCGAAGCCTGGTTCACCTACGCTACAGACCTGTTCGAAGCGCCGACCATTGCGCGTATCGCCCAGTCGTTGCATCAGTTGCTGCAGCAATTGGCACAGTCCCCGGACAGTCGCTTGCTCGACCATCCGCACGCCGCCCCGGCTTCCCTGGAAGGTGACGTGCTCGCGTTTGCGCACACCGATTTTCTCAGCCTGTGGCAGCAGTCGCTGGAAATGGCGGGTGACACGCCAGCGGTGCGGTGTGGCAACCAAATGCTCACTTACCCGCAGCTGGAGCGCCAGTCGAACCAGTTGGCGGCTTACCTGCGTCAGCAGCAGATCGGCGCCGGCAGCCTGGTTGCCTTGTGCCAGGAGCGCTCCATTGAATGGGTCATCAGCATTCTTGCAGTGCTGAAAACCGGGGCGGCCTTTTTGCCGCTGGACGGCGCCCAGCCAACCGAACGCCTGCAAACGCTATTGGTCGACAGCGCTGCGGCCTTGCTGATTCGTCCTTCTGGCGATGAGCTGTTGGGGCAACTGGACGCCTGCCCGGTACTGGCCTTTGAACCGGCTACCTGGAGTCACTGCGATGACGCGGCCGTGAGCAGCGACGTATTGCCCCAGCATACCGCCTATGTGATCTACACCTCGGGCTCCACCGGCCAACCCAAGGGCGTGGTACTCAGCCACCAAATGCTGGCCAACTACGTGCAAGGTGTCCTGGAGCGCTTGCAGGTACCGGCGGGGGCGAGCATGGCCATGGCATCGACTGTGGCGGCGGATTTGGGTCACACCATGCTGTTTGGCGCACTGGCCAGCGGCCGGCTGTTGCACCTGCTGACCAAGGACCATGCTTTCGACCCGGACAGTTTTGCCAGCTACATGAACGAGCACCAGGTGGATGTGCTGAAAATTGTGCCCAGTCACTTGCAGGGGCTGCTGCAGGCCGCCGACGCTGGCGGTGTGCTGCCTCGGCGTCTGCTAATTGTCGGCGGCGAGGCGTGTCCTTGGTCATTGGTCGACAAGGTGCGTCAACTGCATCCGGATTGCCGAGTGGTCAACCATTACGGGCCAACGGAAACCACCGTGGGGATTCTCAGTCATGAAGTGCTGGAAAACCTCGAGGGTTATCGCACCGTGCCGGTGGGCCGGCCGCTGGCCAACAGCCGGGTGCGGGTGCTGGATAGCGGGTTGAACCCCGTGCCTGAACGGGTGGCGGGTGAGTTGTACCTGGGCGGGCAGGGCGTTGCCCAGGGTTACCTGGGCCGCGCGGCACTGACCGCCGAGCGTTTTGTGCCAGACCCGCAGGCGCGTCACGGCGAGCGCCTGTATCGGGCAGGCGACCGGGCACGTGTCGAACAGGGCCGGGTGGAGTTTTTGGGCCGTGCCGATGAGCAGGTCAAAATTCGCGGTTACCGGGTTGAGCCCGGGGAAATCGCCGAGCTGTTACGCACCCTCGAGGGTGTGCAGGATGCGGTGGTCCTGGCGCAAGCCCTGGAAAGTGATCCGAGCCGTCTGCAACTGGTGGCTTACTGCGTGGCGGCCCCCGACATCAATGCTGCAACACTGGCCCCGCAGTTGCAGGCACGCTTGCCGGACTACATGGTCCCGGCCCACATCCTGCTGCTCGAGCGCTTGCCGCTGACCCTCAATGGCAAGCTCGACAAGCGTGCCTTGCCCCAGCCTGAAGTGGTCAGTCGCGAGTACGTGGCACCGGTGGGCGAGATTGAAGAGAAGCTCGCGAGTGTGTGGGCCGATGTGCTCAAGCTTGAGCAGGTGGGCACCACGGATAACTTCTTCGCGTTGGGCGGCGATTCAATCCTCAGCCTGCAAATCATTGCCCGGGCTAAACGCCAGGGCATCAAGATTACGCCCAAGCAATTGTTCGAAAAGCAGACCGTCGGTCTGCTGGCGCAAGTGGCCAAACGGGTTGAGGAAAAACCTCGCACCACGGCACCACGGCCGGTGCAGGAAGTGAATGGCAGCGTCCCGTTGTTGCCGATTCAGGCGCGGTTTTTCCAGACGCCTGTCGATCAGCGGCAGCGCTGGAACCAGTCAGTGCTGTTGACCCCCGCCGAACGCCTGGCCCCGGCTGCCCTGGAAGCTGCATTGCAAGCGCTGGTGCAGGCCCATGATGCGTTGCGCATGAGCTTCAGCGAGCAGCAAGGCCAATGGCGTGCTGAACTCCGGGCCCGTGCGCCTCAGCCCATCCTCTGGCAAAACACCCTGGATGACCTTGCGCACCTGCCCAACGCAGCCGATGAAGCCCAAGGCAGCCTCGACCTGAACGAGGGCCAGTTGGTGCGTGCGGTGCTGTTCGATCTGCCGGACGGCCAGCAACGTGTGCTGCTGGTGATTCACCATCTGGTGGTGGACGGTGTTTCCTGGCGCGTGCTGCTGGATGACCTGCAAACCGCCTATCAACAGGCTAACCAGGGCGTCGCCATCACCCTGGATGCCAAGACCAGTTCGCTCAAACTGTGGGCCGGGCATCTGGAGCGCTATGCCGGCGAGGAAGCCCTGGCGGCTGAACGTGATTATTGGCTCAACGCGCTGGATCAGGGGAGCGCGGCGTTGCCTTGTGACTTCGTCGACGGTGCGCTGACCAATCGTCAGGCCGCCAACGTCTCTTCACGCCTGGACAAGGACCTGACCCACAAACTCCTCAAGCTGGCGCCCGTGGCGTATCGGACCCAGGTCAACGACTTGTTGTTGACTGCCCTGGCCCGCGTGCTGTGCCAGTGGAGCGGGCAGCCGGCGGTGAGCATTGCCCTGGAAGGTCATGGTCGCGAAGACCTGTTCGACGACATCGACCTGAGCCGCACCGTCGGTTGGTTCACCAGTTTGTTCCCGGTCAAGCTCACACCCCAGGCCTCGGTTGGCGAGAGCATCAAACACATCAAGCAGCAACTGTGGCAGGTGCCCAACAAGGGGATCGGCTACGGCGTGCTGCGTTACCTCGGTGCCGAGGCGTTTGCCGCTCAACTGCGTGCGCTGCCCGAAGCCCGGGTGACGTTCAATTACCTCGGGCAGTTCGACGGCAGTTTCGCCCGGGAGCAGGGCGCTCTGTTCGTACCGGCGAGCGAAGGCACCGGCAAGCGTCAGAGCGACGATGCGCCGCTGGGTAACTGGCTGAGCATCAATGGCCAGGTGTATGACGGCGAGCTGACCCTGGACTGGACCTTCAGCCGCGAGATGTTCCGCGAGGATACGGTGCAGCGCCTGGCCAGTGCCTACGAGCAGGCACTCAAGGAGGTGATCGAACACTGTCTTGACGAAACCAGCCAAGGCGTCACGCCGGGGGACTTCCCGTTGGCCGGCCTGACCCAGCAGCAACTGGACCGCCTGCCGGTGGCTGCGCGGGACATCGAGGACATTTACCCGCTGTCGCCGATGCAGGAAGGTCTCTTATTGCACACCTTGCTGGAGCCCGGTTCGGGCATTTACATGATGCAGTACTGCTACCTGGTGGAGCACGGCATTGACGTGCCGGCCTTTATGCAGGCCTGGAAGCTCGTCGTCGGACGCCACGAAGTACTGCGTACCTCATTCTGCTGGGATGTCAGCGAGCGCATGGTGCAGATCGTTCACAGGCGACCGGAGCCGGCCATTCGTTTTTACGATTGGCAGCACGTCGACAGTGCCGATTACGAAAGCAAACTGGCTGCCGAGCTGGCGGAGGAGTTGCACCAGGGCTTCGATCTGGCCAGGGAAGTACCGTTCCGCCTGCGCCTGATCCAGCTGGCGCCGGAGCGCTTCGGTTTTGTTTTCAGCAACCACCACGTGCTGTTGGACGCCTGGTGCCGAATGGGCATTGTGGATGAGTTCTTCAAGATTTATGAGGGCTTGCTCAAGAGGGTGCCGGTGCAACTGCCGGTGCCTTCGCGCTACCGTGATTTTATTGCCTTGCTCGAAGGTTGGGATCAGGGTGCCTCCAAGCAATTCTGGACGGACAACCTGCGTGGTTTCGAGCGGCCGACGCCGTTGCCGTTCGACCACACCATCAACCGTGAACAAGGGGAGGCGAGGGTGGACGACCGGATCGTCTACTTCAGCCGCGAACAGAGTGCCGCATTGGCTCAGAAGGCGCAGAGCGCGCAACTGACGGTCAATACTTTGGTGCAAGGTGCCTGGGCGATGCTGTTGCAACGTTACAGCGGCGAACGGGACGTACTGTTTGGCATCACCGTGGCGGGGCGGCCCATCGAGTTCCCGGAAATGCAGGCGACAGTAGGGCTGTTCATCAACAGTATTCCACTGCGCGTAGCCGTGCCGGGAGCGGGGTCGACACAGAGTGCCAGGGCGTGGTTGCAGTCACTGTTCGAACATAACCTGGGGTTGCGCGAGCATGAGCACCTGCCGTTGGTGACTGTCCAGGGTTGCAGTGAAATCGGCGCCGGGCAACCACTGTTCGATAGCCTGTTCGTGTTCGAAAACGCGCCGGTGGAATCCAGCGTGGGGGTGCAGGCGGCGAGCATGAAAGTCCAGGCCGGGACCTCTCGCACCCACACCAACTACCCGATCACGGTGGTGGTGTACCCGGGTGAAGTGCTGGGCCTGCATTTGTCCTATGACCAGCGTCTGTTCGACGCGGCGACCATCGAAACCTTGCTGGCTGATTTCCAGGCCACGTTGCTGGCGCTGGCCGAGGGTCTGGATCAACCGTTCCATCAACTGCCGTGCCTGAGCCACGGCGTGTCCGAAGTCGATCAACTGCCGGCGTCACTCAACGAGGGCTATGCCCGGTTGTTCGGCGCAACCGTTGCGGACAACCGCCAGCGTATCGCCGCCAGTTGCCAGGGCCGTAGCTGGACCTATGACCAACTGGACGTACAGTCCACCCAATTGGCCCGGGTCCTGCAATCGGCAGGCGTCGAGGCCGATGGCCTGGTCGCTGTGCTGGGTGAACGCGACCTGCCGTTGCTGGGCATGGTGATCGGTACCTTCAAGGCGGGTGCGGGCTACTTGTCCCTGGACCCGAACCTGCCGCTGAAACGCCTGACGGATGTACTGGGCCTGAGCCGTGCGTCGGTGCTGGTGTGCGACAGTGCGTGCCACACCCTTGCCCGGCAATTACTCGAGGGGCTTGAGCAGCCGCCGGCCTTGCTCGTATGGGAGCAGGTGCAGGCGCAACCGCCGCTGACCAACCCCTTGCGCGCACTGCCGTCGGATGCCGGGCGCCTGCTGGCGTACGTGATCTTCACCTCAGGCTCCACCGGTGTACCCAAGGGCGTGATGGTTGAACAGGCCGGTATGCTCAATAACCAATTGAGCAAAATCCCTTACCTGGGCTTGAGTGCGGCGGATGTGATTGCCCAGACGGCGTCCCAGAGTTTTGACATCAGTGTGTGGCAATTGCTGACCGCCACCTTGTGCGGTGCCAGGGTGCAAATCATCCCGGATGCCATTGCCCAGGATCCGCAACAGTTGCTGGAACATGTACGCACCACGGGCGTGAGCGTGCTGGAGTGCGTCCCCGCGATGATTCAGGCGGTATTGGAGCTGCCCGCAGTAGCGTTGCCCGGCTTGCGTTACCTGCTGACCACGGGGGAAGCCATGCCGCCCGCACTCGCTGCACGCTGGCTGGAACGCTACCCGCAGATCGAGTTGATCAACGCCTATGGTCCTGCGGAATGCTCCGACGACGTGGCCCTGTACCGCGTCCGGGAGCCCGCTGGGCAATCGCACTTGCCGATTGGCACGCGCACCGATCACAACCGTTTGTATGTGCTGAATGATTTGCTCGAGCCGATGCCGGCACGGGCTACGGGTGAGCTGCATATTGCTGGTGTGGGAGTAGGGCGCGGCTACCTGGGTGACCCGGTGCGCACCGCCCTGAGTTTCGTTCCTGACCCGTTCAGCATCCATCCCGGCGGGCGCTTGTACCGCAGCGGCGACCTGGCCCGGCAACAGCCCGGCAGTGAGGTGCTGGAGTACATTGGCCGAGCCGATTTCCAGGTGAAGATTCGCGGTTATCGCATTGAACTCGGAGAGATCGAGGCGCGCCTGCAGGCTCACGAGGCGCTGCTGGGCGTGGTGGTTGTGGATGTCGAAGGTGTCGGTGGCAAGCAATTGGTTGCGTACTGCGTGCCTCGCGACCCGGCGCTGATCGAGGCCGGCCCGCAGGTGCTGGGCGAGCTGCGTACCGCGCTGGCGGAGCATGTACGTGCCAGCCTGCCGGGCTACATGGTGCCAGCGCAGTGGGTGATGCTGCCTGCCTTGCCGTTGACCGCCAACGGCAAGCTGGACCGCAAGGCACTGCCGCAGCCCTCGGCCAGCCAGTTGCAGGCGGACTATATAGCGCCGGTGACCGAGCTGGAGCAACAGATGGCCGCCATCTGGGCCGATGTGTTGAAAGTGCCGCAGGCAGGCCTGGGTGACAACTTCTTCGAACTGGGTGGCCACTCGCTGCTGGTGGTGCAAGTGGTGGTGCGTGTGCGCGAGCAGTTATCGATCGAGGTCAGCCTGCGCGAACTGTTCGAACATCCGACCCTGGCCGCGTTCAGCAAGGTGGCTGCCGGCAAGCAGGACCAGAGTCAGACGATTCACAGCGAATTGGCTAAATCTTTGGAGGCCCTCAAACGTCTTACTACAGAGGAAATTGATGAGCTGACTTCGTAGGAGGGAGAGGGACACCTGACTCCCACATTTCAGCATTCAAGGAGCCGGACATTGTCCGGCTCTTTCATGTGTTCAACACCCCCGCGTGCCCCCGGGCGTTGAGCCGGTATTGGTGTAGGAGAGGTTCAAGTGCAAGCATTGCTCGATTCCGTAGAGTCACTGTCACCCAAGGAACGCAAGGCGCTGGCCACCTTGCTCAAGCGACAGGGCGTCAACCTCTATGGGCTCACCCCGATATTCAAAAGGGCCAGTGCCGAGCTTCCTTTGCTTTCCTACGCGCAGCAGCGCCAATGGTTTCTCTGGCAACTGGCACCGGACAGCAGCGCCTACAACATTTGTGCCGCGCTGCGCCTTGAAGGTGTGCTGGATGTGGATGCCCTGCGCGCCAGTTGCCAGGCATTGGTGGAGCGCCATGAAGTGCTGCGCACCACCTTTCGTCAGGAAGACGACCAGACCGTGCAGGTGGTGCATCCGACGGGAGGCTTCACCTTGCAGGTCGATCCGTTGGCGGGCGCCGACCTCGACTGGCAGATCAAGGCGTACGTGCAGGCACAGACCGCCCAGCCGTTCGACCTGGAGCAAGGCCCGCTGCTGCGCATGAACTTGCTGCGGGTGAGTGAGCAGGACCATGTGCTGGTATTGACGGTGCATCACATTGTTGCTGACGGCTGGTCGATGCCGATTCTGGTCAACGACCTGGTGCAGTTTTACGCCGGCCACTGCCAGGGCCAGGCGGTGACGCTGCCTGAGTTGCCGATCCAGTACGCCGACTATGCCCTGTGGCAGCGCAACTGGATGGAAGCCGGCGAGCGTGAGCGTCAATTGGCGTATTGGCTGGAGAAGCTGGGGGGCGAGCAGCCGGTGCTGGAACTGCCCGCCGACCGCATGCGCCCGACGGTGCCCAGCGGCGCCGGTGCGCGCGTGGCGATGGATCTGGACGTGGCGTTGCTTGGATCGCTCAAGGGCTTGGCGCAGCAACACGGCGTGACCTTGTTCATGGTGCTGCTGGCGTCCTTCCAGGCGCTGTTGCATCGCTATTCCGGGCAGCGCGAAGTCAGAGTCGGCGTACCGATTGCCAACCGTGCCCGCAGTGAAACCGAAGGCCTGATCGGCTTCTTCGTCAACACCCAGGTGTTGAAGGCCGAATTCGATCCGCAGCTGCGATTCAGTGACTTGCTGCAACAGGTCCGGCAAACCGCGTTGGATGCCCAGTCCCATCAGGACCTGCCCTTCGAACAACTGGTGGAGGCGCTGCAACCCGAGCGCAGCATGAGCCACAGCCCGTTGTTCCAGGTGATGTTCAACCACCAGACCCAGGTTACCAATACCAGCCGTAGCTTGCCGGGCCTGACGGTCAGTGGGCTGGACTGGCAAAGTCATACCACCCAGTTCGACCTGACCCTCGACACCACCGAACACGCTGCCGGCCTGTCGGCCTCCCTGACTTACGCCGTCGACCTGTTCGATGCCCGTACCATCGAACAGCTCGGTCGGCACTGGCACAACCTGCTGACTGCCATTTGCCAGCAGCCTGCGCTGCGGATCAACGAGTTGCCGCTACTCTCCGCCGACGAGCGCGAGCGCATCGTTCAGGACTGGAACCGCACTGCGGCGTCCTATCCCCGCGAACAGTGTGTGCCGCAATTGTTTGAAGCGCAGGCTCAAGCCACTCCGGATGCCTGTGCACTCACCTTTGCCGGGCAGTCGCTGACCTACCGGCAGCTCAATCGACAGGCCAACCAACTGGCGCACAAGCTGCGTGCCCTGGGTGTCGGCCCGGAGGTGCTGGTGGGCGTGGCGCTGGAGCGCGGGCTGGAGATGATTGTCGGCCTGTTGGCGATCCTCAAGGCCGGCGGTGCCTATGTGCCCCTGGACCCGAACTACCCTCGTGAACGCCTGGCGCACATGATGAGCGACAGCGGCCTGAAGCTGCTGTTGACCCAGGGCAGCCTGGTGGAACAACTGGCGGTGCCGGCCACGGTCAGCAGCTTGTGCCTGGACCAGGCTCCCGGCTGGTTGGGTGACTGCAGCGAAGAAAACCTGCCGGTGCTGGCTTTGCCGGCGAACCTGGCCTATGTGATCTACACCTCCGGCTCCACGGGTTTGCCCAAGGGCGTGACGATTCGCCACGATGCCTTGGTCAATTTCCTCTGGACCATGGCTGAACGTCCGGGCGTCGACGCCGGCGACCGTGTGCTGTCCCTGACCTCGTTATCCTTCGACATCGCAGGCCTTGAGCTTTACCTGCCGCTGCTGCGGGGGGCCTGTGTGGTGCTGCTGCAAGACCAGCAGAACCAGGACCCCCACGCGCTGCTCAAGGTGATCGACGTGCAAGCCGTCAGCGTGATCCAGGCCACCCCATCCACCTGGCGCATGCTGCTGGATGCCGCTCCCCCGCAGGCTCTGGCAGGCAAGAAAGTCCTCTGCGGTGGCGAAGCACTGACTGCCGAGTTGGCCGAACGCCTGATCGCCCAGGCGGGCCATGTGTGGAACCTGTATGGCCCGACGGAAACCACCATCTGGTCGGGCGTGCACTATGTGCAGCGCAGCAGCGACGTCTGGCTGGGACGCCCTGTCGGCAACACCACGTTCCATGTGCTGGATGGCAACTTCGATGCTGTCCCGGTGGGCGTCAGTGGTGAGCTGTACATCGGTGGAGAGGGCTTGGCCCGCGGGTATCTGCAACGTCCCGGGCTGACCGCCGAGCGCTTTGTGCCGGACCCGTTCGGCAACGGCCGTCTTTATCGCACGGGTGACCTGGTGCGCTACCGCCAGGATGGCGTGCTTGAGTACATCGGCCGTCTCGACCACCAGTTGAAGATTCGCGGGTTTCGTATCGAGCTCGGCGAAATCGAATCGCGCCTGCAGGCTCATGAATACGTGCGCGAAGCGGTGGTCATCGACATCGACGGGCCGTTGGGCAAGCAGTTGGTGGCTTATCTGGTCAGCCACGACCCAAGCGCCCACCAGGCCGATGACGACACCCAGAATGCCTGGCGACAAACCCTGAAAACCTGCCTGAAACAGCAGTTGCCGGACTACATGGTGCCGACCTACCTGGCCTTTGTAGAAAAGATGCCGCTGACACCCAATGGCAAACTGGACCGCAAGGCCTTGCCGCGGCTGGACGCCAACAGTGCCCCGCAAGCGAGTTATGTGGCGCCGCACACCCCGCTGCAAGTGGCGCTGGCTGAGATCTGGGCGCAGGTGCTGAAGGTCGAGCAAGTTGGCCTGAGTGATAACTTTTTTGAGCGGGGTGGCCATTCCCTTTTGGCAACGCAGATGATCGGCCGTATCCGTCAGCGCCTGGGCCTGGAAGTGCCGCTGCGTCGGCTGTTCGAGGCCCAGGACCTGGCCGGCTTTGCCGAACTGGCGGGGCGGGCAGCGAGTGCTGCCAGCGTGCAGGCGATTACCCCGGTCGACCGCAGCCAACCCATCGCGGTGTCCTACGCGCAGCAACGGCAGTGGGTTCTTTGGCAACTGGAACCTACCAGCGCCGCCTATAACATCAGCGCGGCCTTGCGCCTGAGCGGGCCTCTGGACAGCGAAGCGCTGCGTCGTGCGTTCGAAGCATTGATCGGCCGCCACGAAACCCTGCGTACCACGTTTACCCAGGATGGCAATACGCCATTTCAGGTCATCCATCCGGCCGGCGAGTTTGTGCTGCAAAAGGAGACCCTGGCCGGGCAGGCGCAGTTGGCCGCGCGGGTTCAGGCCCTGGTGCAGCAGCCGTTCGACCTGGAGCACGGGCCGTTGCTGCGGGCACGCTTGCTGCACTTGAGCGACGAGGAGCAGGTGCTGGTATTGACCCTGCACCACATCGTGACTGACGGTTGGTCGACACCGATCCTGGTGGACGAACTGGTGCAACTCTACGCCGGCTTCAGCCAGGGCCAGGCGGTGGACCTGGCCCCGTTGCCGATCCAGTACGCCGACTACGCCGCCTGGCAGCGCCAATGGATGGAGGCCGGCGAACGCGACCGGCAGCTGGCGTACTGGACGCAAAAACTTGGCGGCGAGCAGCCTGTGCTGGAGTTGCCCACCGACCGTGCGCGCCCGGCATCGCCCAGTCGTGCCGGCGCCCAAGTGGCGGTCACCCTCGAACCTGCGTTGATCAATGACCTGAAGGCCCTGGCCCAGCGCCAGGGTGTCACGCTGTTCATGCTGTTGCTGGCCTCGTTCCAGTCCTTGCTGCACCGCTACTCGGGGCAGGCCGATGTGCGTGTCGGGGTGCCGGTGGCCAACCGTACACGGGGTGATATCGAGCGATTGATCGGTTTTTTCGTCAACACCCAGGTGCTCAAGGCCGAATTCGAACCGTTGGTGAGCTTTGCCCAGGTATTGCAACAGGTCAAACAGACAGCGCTGGAGGCCCAGGCCCATCAGGACTTGCCATTCGAGCAATTGGTCGATGTGTTGCAGCCCGAGCGCAGCCTGAACCACAGCCCGTTGTTCCAAGTGATGTTCAACCACCAGACCGATGCCAAAAGCAGCCGTCAGCCATTGCCGGGGCTTACCGTCGAAGGGCTCGACTGGCAGGCCCACAGCACGCAGTTCGACCTGACGCTGGACACCGTCGAGCATCAGGATGGCCTGTCGGCAGCGTTCACCTACGCCAGCGAACTGTTCGACGCCGGCACCATCGAGCAGTTGGGGCAGCATTGGCGCAATGTGTTACTGGCGGTCATCGAGCAACCCTCGCAACGGGTCGAAGACCTGCCGCTGCTGGACGATGCACAGCGCCGCAAAATTGTTCGAACCTGGAACCGCACCGAAGCCGTCTACCCCGGTGAGCGCTATGTCCATCGCCTGTTTGAGCATCAGGCACGCCAGCAGCCTCATGCCACGGCATTGCTGTTTGCGGAGCAAACGCTGAGCTACGCGCAACTCAACCACCGTGCCAACCGCCTGGCGCACAAACTGCAGGAGCTGGGCGTCGGCCCGGAAGTGCTGGTGGGTGTGGCCCTGGAGCGTAGCCTGGAGATGGTGGTCGGCTTGCTGGCGGTTCTCAAGGCGGGGGGCGCCTACGTGCCCCTCGACCCGGATTACCCGTCGGACCGCCTGGCCTATATGTTGGCTGACAGCGGGGTGGGCTTGCTGTTGACCCAGAGCGCGCTGCTGCAACAAATACCGGTCCCCGAGTCGGTGCAAACCGTCTGCCTGGATCAGGATGGAGACTGGCTGGAGGGCTACAGCGACCGTAACCCCGAGCCGTCGCTGGCAGCGGGCAACCTGGCCTATGTGATCTACACATCGGGTTCCACGGGCCGGCCAAAGGGGGCAGGCAATACCCATGAGGCGCTGCTTAACCGGCTGCACTGGATGCAGAAGGCCTACGCCTTGCACGCCGATGACACGGTGCTGCAAAAAACCCCTTTCAGCTTCGACGTCTCGGTGTGGGAGTTCTTCTGGCCGCTGATGGCCGGCGCGCGACTGGCTATTGCCCAGCCAGGAGAACACCGCGACCCGGAACGCCTGCGCGATGCAATCTTGCGTTACGAGGTCAGCACCCTGCATTTCGTGCCTTCGATGTTGCAGGCCTTCATGGCGTGTGAAGGGGTGGAAGCCTGTCGTGGCATCCGCCGCGTAATCTGCAGCGGCGAGGCGCTGTCCAAGGCTCTGTCGGAGCAGACCCGTGCCCGTCTGCCTGGCGCAGGCTTGTACAACCTCTATGGTCCGACCGAAGCAGCCATCGACGTCACCCACTGGACCTGCGGCGAAGAGCATGGGGTCAGCGTGCCGATCGGCAGGCCGATCGATAACCTCAAGACCCATATTCTTGAGTCGAGCCTGAACCCCGCAGCACGCGGTGTCAGCGGTGAGCTGTACCTGGGGGGCATTGGCCTTGCCCGGGGCTATCACCAACGTGCGGCCCTGACAGCCGAGCGCTTTGTGCCCGACCCTTTCGACTCGGTGGGCGGTGGCCGCCTGTACCGCACCGGCGATCTGGCGCGTTACCGGGAGGAGGGCGTCATTGACTACGTCGGGCGTATTGACCACCAGGTGAAAATCCGTGGCCTGCGCATTGAATTGGGTGAGATCGAGGCGCGGTTGATGGAGCATCCGCAGGTTCGCGAAGCGGTGGTGCTGGCGGTAGACGGGCCATTGGGCACACAACTGGTTGGCTATTTTGTACCGGTGACCAGTGCCCCGGGCCAGGCTGGCGATGCGTTGCGCAGCGAGCTGGCAAGCTTCCTCGGCCAGGGGCTGCCGGACTATATGGTGCCTGCGCACCTGATCAGCCTTGATGGCATGCCCGTCACGGCCAACGGCAAGCTCGCCCGCAACCTGTTGCCTGCGCCGGATGTCAGCCAGGCGTTGGTTGACTACGTTGCCCCGCGTTCGGCGATTGAGCGCCAATTGGCGGATATCTGGCAAGACGTGCTGAACCTGCCCCGGGTAGGGATTACCGATAACTTCTTCGCCTTGGGCGGGGATTCCATCATCTCGATCCAGGTGGTCAGTCAGGCCCGGCAGTCGGGTTTGCAGATGGCGCCCAAGGATCTGTTCCTGCAACAGACCATCGAGAAACTGGCCGCCAACGTGACCCCGGTTCGTGCCCAGGTCAATACGCAACCGGTCACCCTGCATGGGTTGAGCGAACAGCAGGTGCAGGCCTTGCCCATTCCCCATGGGCAGGTCGAGGCCGTGTACAGCCTTTCACCGATGCAGCAGGGCATGTTGTTCCTGGGGCTGAACAGCAATCCTGAAGACGAGCTGTACATCAATCAGCTCAACGTTTCGGTCGACGGCTTGCACGTAGAGCGCTTGCGCCAGGCCTGGGCCGACGTGGCGCAAAGGCACGACGTGTTGCGCACCGGGTTCCTCTGGCAAGACCTGGACGAGCCGCTGCAATTCGTCCTGCGCGACGTTGCCCTGCCGATGACTGAACTCGACTGGCGCCATGAGGCGGCCACGGACGGATTGATCAAGGACATGGCACGGGACGAGCGCCTGCGGGGCTTCAACCTCGACCAGGCGCCGTTGCAGCGTGTGGTGCTGATCCGCCTGGCGGATGACCGTTATCAACTGATCTGGACCTATCACCATATCCTGCTGGACGGGTGGAGCACGTCCCAGTTGATGGGCGAAGTGTTGGCCCGATATTCCGGGCAAACCCTGGACCCTGTGGTGCCGTATCGCAATTACATTGGCTGGTTGCGCCAGCAGGACCGCGTGATCAGCGAAACCTTCTGGCGTCGCCAGTTGGCCGAGTTCCAGGAGCCGACTTACCTGGCGGATGCCTTCGCCAGCGGCGAGCGCGAGCATGGGCACAAGGCGTTGTACAGCCGCTTTACACCCCAGGTGACCCAGGGTTTGAAGGCGTTTGCCGCCGCGCAGCGCATCACCCTGAACACATTGGTGCAGGGTGCATGGCTGTTGTTGCTCAGCCGCTACAGTGGCCAGCGCAGTGTGTGCTTCGGGGCTACCGTGGCCGGGCGTCCGAGTGCCTTGCCGGGCGCGCAGAGCATGTTGGGGCTGTTCATCAACACGTTACCGGTGATCCACGACGTCGATCCGCAAGCCCGTGTGGGCCAGTGGCTGCAGGCGGTGCAGCGGGTCAACCTGGAGCTGCGCGACCATGAATACACCCCGCTGGGGGATATCCAGCGTTGGGCCGGGCGTTCCGGGCAGGCTTTGTTCGACAGCATCATCGTCTTTGAAAACCAACCGCTGGATCGCACTTTGCGGGAGTGGAAGGATGATTCGCTGCGTTTTGGCGACGTCGGCGGGGCGGGCCTGACAGACTTCCCGATGGACCTGATGGTGACCCTGGAAGACTACCTGGCGATTGAGTACATGTACCTGCGCCAATGCTTCAGCGATGTGGCAGTGGAAGGGATCCGGGCCAACATGGAAGCGTTGCTGCTGGCACTGTCCGCGAACGCCGACCAGCGTGTTGGCAATCTCGGCCTGCTGCACACGCCGGCCGTGTACACCCCGCCCCCTGTCCAAAACCTGCCGCAGCCTTTGGTCCACCAACGCATCCAGTACTGGGCCGAGCACCAGGGCAGCGCAACGGCGGTCAAGGTCGGTAACCGAAGCCTGTCGTTCGCCGAGCTGGAATCCCGCGCTAACCAACTGGCCCATCGACTGATCGCCGAAGGCGTGGGGCCGGAAGTGCGGGTCGGCGTGGCGTTGCCTCGTAGCGAAACCATGATCGTGGCCTTGCTCGCGGTGCTCAAGGCGGGTGCCGCCTATGTGCCTATCGACGCCGCTTACCCGCGTGAGCGCCTGAGCTATTTGATCCAGGACTCCGGCATCGCTTTACTGTTGACCGATTCGCGGCTCGCCGCCAGCCTGCCAATCAGCCCGGCGTTGCATGTGCTGGAGCTTGACCGCCTGGTCGGCAGCCAGTGGCCTGTTACCGCGCCAGCGCATCGGGTGCACGAGGAAAACCTCGCCTACGTGATCTACACCTCCGGTTCTACTGGCCAGCCCAAAGGCGTGGTGGTCAGTCATGGACCGTTGGCGATGCATTGCCGTGCGGTGGGCGAGCGCTACGAAATGAGTCCCGCCGACTGCGAGTTGCTGTTTATGTCATTCGCCTTCGACGGTGCCCACGAGCGCTGGCTCACGACGCTCACGCACGGCGGTTGCCTGTTGCTGCGTGACGACGAGCTCTGGACCCCCGAGCAGACCTACGAGGCCATGCACCAACACGGCGTCACTGTGGCAGCGTTCCCACCGGTGTACCTGTTGCAGTTGGCCGAACACGCACGGCTCGATGGCAACCCGCCGTCGGTGCGGATCTACTGCTTTGGCGGTGACGCAGTGCCAGAGGCCAGTTATGCCCTGGCCCGAGAGGCGCTTAAACCGCAGTACATCATCAATGGTTACGGGCCGACGGAAACCGTGGTTACGCCACTGATCTGGAAGGCTGCTGAAGGCCAGGCGTGTGGGGCGATTTATGCGCCGATCGGCGAATGTGTGGGCCAGCGCAGTGCCTACGTCCTCGACATCGACCTCAACCCGCTACCGGCGGGTATCGCGGGGGAGTTGTACCTGGGCGGGGAGGGTGTTGCACGGGGCTATCTGAACCGTGCCGCGCTCACGGCCGAGCGCTTCGTGGCCGATCCGTTTACCCCGGGTGGCCGCCTGTACCGCACCGGCGACCTGGTGCGCCAGCGCGAGAGCGGTACGTTCGACTACCTCGGTCGCCTGGATAACCAGGTGAAAATCCGCGGGTTCCGTATCGAGCTTGGAGAGATCGAGGCCCGCCTCAATGCGATGCAAGAGGTCGGGCATGCCGCCGTCGTGGTGCGCGAGGGGCCTGGCGGCAATCAACTGTTTGGGTACGTCACGCTTAACGGCGATGAGGACGGCGGGATCGTCGAGCAACTGCGCGAGCGCTTGAAGCAGGCGCTGCCGGAGTACATGGTTCCGGCGCAATTGATCGTGCTCGACCGGCTGCCGCTCAATCCCAATGGCAAGCTGGACCGCAACGCCCTGCCGATGCCGGATGCACGCAGTGAATATGTGGCACCGCGCAACGAGCTGGAACAGGCCATGGCGGATATCTGGCAAAGCATTCTCAAAGTGGAGCGGGTCGGGGTAACGGATAACTTCTTTGAGCTGGGGGGGGATTCGATCCTCAGCATGCAAGTGGTGGCCAAGTCCCGCAGCCTGAAGAAGTTCGGTTTCACCCTGCGCCTGCGGGACCTGATCCAGAAGCCGAGCATTGCGCAGCTCACCGCCGTGCCTGGCAAGAACGTGCCGCTGCTGGCCCTCAATGCCGAGCTCGGTGCCACGCCTGCGTTGTTCTGTGTACATGCCGGTTTCGGCACGGTATTCGACTATGAGCCGCTCGCACGCCGTCTGAACGGCAAGTGCTCGGTGATCGGTATCCAGGCCCGACAACTGCTGGACCCGAGCTGGCAGGATCAATCGCTGGTGGCCATCGCCCGGGACTACGTCGGCTATCTGCGGGACAAACAGCCCCAAGGCCCTTATCGCTTGTTGGGCTGGTCCTTGGGCGGCACCTTGAGTCTGCTGATGGCGGCTGAGCTTGAGCAGCAGGGGCAGACGGTCGAGTTTGTCGCGTTGCTCGACAGTTTTGTGCCGTCACCCGCCAACGCCGAACAGCAGGACCATTGGCTGGATGATTTGAGCGAGCTGTTGCGGGCGACGGTACCCGACGCGGGGGCCGTGGATGTCAGCGATACCCGCCAGGAAAGCCCGCAGCTTGCGCGTGCCCTGATCAGTGAGGCCCTCAGCCAACGGCCGGCCACGCATGGCCTGGGGGTGGATGAGCTGGCGCAGGTATTTGCCTGCGCCCGTACCCTCAAGCGGCTGTCCCGCGAGCTGGATTATTGCCCGAAAGTGACGGCGCGCCCCCTGAGCTGGTGGGTAGCGGGGCGTGAAGATGAACAACGTGAGCTGGCCCGGCAGATCGGTTGCCCCGACCTGCCTGGCCTCCCGCTGACCTGCGGGCACTTTCAGGTGCCCAGGGAGCTGTCGGTGTTGCTTGAACTGGAAGACGCCCTGGATGGTTTGACCATCGTCGCCGAGCCTTCCTGAACCTTGACCTGTGTCGACAGGCGCCGCCACCGGCGGCGCCTGTCTGGAGAAACCTTGCCCATGCCCCTTAATCCTGATCTCGCCGCCTACCTCCAGTTGGTGGAAAGCGGCCGCCGCAGCGGAAAAGCGCTGCCGATGCACCAGCTGCAACCGGAAGAAGCCCGTCGCCAGTTCGATCAATCCTCGGCACTGATGGACCCGGGTGCCGATGAGCCGGCGTTTATCGAGTCGCGTACCTTCACGGCCCGCGATGGTCACCGTGTAGAGGCCCGGTTGTACCGGCCGCCCGAACTGGACGCTAGCCAACTGAGTGGCGCCGTGCTTTACCTGCATGGCGGGGGTTATGTGGTGGGCAGTCTCGACTCCCACGACGCCCTGTGTTGGAACCTGGCTCAGGAGTGCGGGTTGCCGGTGTTGTCGGTGGGTTACCGGCTGGCCCCGCAGTGGCGGTTTCCGACGGCATTCAATGATGCCCAGGACGCGTGGCAATGGCTGGCGCTCAATGCGCGGGAACTGGGTATCGATGCTGAGCGCATGGCGGTCGTTGGCGACAGCGTTGGCGGTAGCCTGGCGACGGTGCTTGCCAGCAGCCTCGCTGGCCAGGAGGAGCTGCCTCGCCCGTGTCTGCAGGTGCTGATTTACCCGGTGACCGATGCCAGCCGCATCAGTGCTTCGGTGGAGCGCTACGGGGTTGGGCACTTGTTGGAAAAAGACACCCTGGAGTGGTTCTACCAGCAGTATCAGAACGATCCGGCCGACCGCCTGGACCCGCGTTTCTCGCCGCTGCTCGGCGAGGTGAGCGCTCACGTGGCGCCGGCCTTGCTGATCGTGGCCGAGTGCGACCCGCTGCATGATGAAGCGGTGGCCTACGCCCGGCATCTCGAGGCTGGGGGCGTGCAGGTGCAACTGGAGGTGTTCGAGGGCATGTCCCATGATTTCTTGCGCATGGGCTCTATCGTTGATGAAGCCGATGTCGCTCGGGAGCGTATTGTCCTGGCGTTGGCCGAGCGCCTGGGCTGACACACCGGTTTTACGGTGGGCATAAAAAAACCGCATCCCCAGGGATGCGGTTTTTTTATCGCCGTTTAACCGCTATCAGAAGGTGTACTTGGCGGTCACGGTGAAGTTGCGTGGGTCACCGTAGACGTCATACGGGCTCCAGGTGGAGTTGCTGGCGATGCCCTGGTAGTACTTTTTGTCGAACACGTTGTTGACGTTCAGCTGAGTGTCCAGGTTTTTGGTGACCTGGTAGCCGGCCATCAAACCGACGATGGCATAGGCGTCCTGCTCGACGTGGAAGTTTTGACGCTGGCCGTTGAAGGTGCTGACGCCTTTGTTATAGGTACCGCTTTGGCTATAGACGTTGGCACCGATACGCAGTTTGTTCAGGTCACCCTGCAGGTGGTACGTGGTATTGGCCTTGAACAGGTGGCGTGGTACGTCGGTGTCGAACAGGGTGCCTTCCTTGTTCTTGTCGGCATCTTTCTCGTACAGCGCCTGGGCGTAGGTATAACCGGCACCCACTTGCCAGTTCGGCGTCAGCGCACCGTTGATCTCCAGCTCGATACCCCGGCTCCTGACCTTGCCCGCGGCTTCATAGCAAGCGTAGCTGCCGGTCGGTATGACCTTGCAGCTGCTGTAGTCGGCCACTTCAGCAGCGCGGTTGAGCTGGTCGATCTGGAACAACGAGGCGCTGGCGTTCAACGCACCGTCAAAGTATTCGCCCTTGATACCCACTTCATAGTTCTTGCCGGTGATGGGCTTGATACTGGCACCGAGCTCGTCCTTCTCGCTCTGTGGCTGGAAGATATCGGTGTAGCTGGCATAGAGCGAGTAGGTGTCGTCCAGGTCATAGATGACGCCGGCATAGCGGGTCAGGTTACGCACCACCTTGGTTTTGCCCGAGGTGTAGTACTGGTCGCTGATCTGGTTGTAGACATCATCGGAGTCGTACCAGTCTAGGCGTGCGCCGAGAATCACCTTCAGCGGATCGGCCACATTCCAGCGAGTCGTGACGTAGAGGCCTTCCTGGTTGACCTTTTCGCTGAGGGAGTAAACGTCGGGAACGGTGGGTTTCGGTTGACCCTTGGGGTTGAAATTGTTGATGTCGACGTTGTTGAAGAAGATCGTGCCGCCGGTGGCCTCGGTCTTGAGTTGGCGCTTGCTGGCACCCACCACCAGTTCATGCTGGCGGCCGAACAGCGCAAACGGGCCACTGGCGAAGAAGTCATAGGTGGACTGGTCGTAGTCGCGGCTCTGGTTGAACACACGTTGCCGGTAGGAGTAGTCACTGTTGCGTTCCAGCACTGCACCCAACAGCTTGAAGTCGGACCAGTTTTTCGACGCGCCAAAGTGCAGGCGCCAGTCGTTGTCGAGGCGGTGATCCAGTTCGGCGAACACGGTTTTGTTGTCGATGTCCTGGTGCGACCAGTTGTAGCCGAACGTCTTGGAGCGCGAGAAGCCCATGCTGCTACCGTCGGGGTTCACCGGTAAACCGCCCCAGTTGATGTTGTTATTGTCATTCTGATCAGACGCGCCCACGGTCAGGGTGGTGCTGTCGTTGAGGTCAAATTCGGTGATGCCGTAGAACACGCCGCGCTCGCGACCGGCGTAGTCCTGGTAGCTGTCCTTGTCCTGGTAGGCGCCGACGAAGCGACCACGCACGGTGCCGCTGTCATTGACCGGCCCCGACACATCCAGCTCGCTGCGGTAGTTGTCCCAACTGCCGGCGCTGCCGGTGACGCTCGCCTGGAACTCCTTGGTAGGACGCTTGCGCACCATGTTGATGGCGGCCGAAGGGTCACCGGCGCCTTGCATCATGCCCGTGGCACCGCGTACCACTTCGACACGGTCATACGGGGCCAGGTCCGCGGTGGCGACCCAGTCGGCGGAATAGGTCGTGGGCAGGCCATCGAACATCAGGTTGTTGATGGGGAAGCCGCGGGCGAAGAACTCACTGTTGGCCGGTCGCGCTGCGGACAGGCGCAGGCCTGGTGCTGCCTGGACCACATCGTCGAGGCTGCGCATGCCCTGGTCGTCCATGCGCTGGCGAGTGATCACCGTCACCGCTTGCGGGGTTTCACGCAGGGACAAGGGTAACTTGGTGGCCGTCTGCATCGCGCCGGTGGTGTAGGAACCGCTGTTTTCAGTGGTCGACCCCAGTGTCTGGCCATTGATGGTGGTCGCGCCCAGTTCCAGCGCGCCGCCCGCCGAGGCACTGACGGTCACTGCAGAGCCTTGCACCTGGAAATGCACGCCGCTGCCTTGCAGCAAGGTGGCGATGGCGGCAGAAGGGGCGAGGTTGCCATGCACGGCGGTGCTGCGCTTGCCTTCAAGGTCCTGCGGGCTATACAGCACTTGCAGGTTGGATTGGGTACCGAAAGCCTGCAACGCACTGCTCAACGACTGCGCCGGAATGTTGAAGGGCATTTCCTGGGCGTGTACCAGCATGGGCAGAAGCCCTGCCAGGCCAGCCGCGCAAACGCGCAGATTTGGCGTGAGCGCGTGGCGAATCATCATGGCCAGAACGTGGGGGCGAAGTCGATGTGCAGGCATTATTGGAGTGCTCTTAAGGGTCAACGAACGAGAGATCTTAGTGAGATTACTTCTCAGTTACCAAGTGAGACGCACGTCATCGGCAAAACCGGAAATTAAACCTCGGCAATTTCCTGCTGTTGTGCCGTGACCTTGCCTGAGCGCATGTGCACCAGTTGGTCGGCGACGTCGAAATAGCGGTCGTCATGGCTGATGACGATGATGGTTTTGCCCAGGCGCTTGAGGTCCGGCAGCAGTTCGGTATAGAAAATCCGGCGGAAGGTCGGGTCCTGGTCAGCCGCCCATTCGTCAAACACCAGCACCGGCCGTTCCTCAAGCCAGGCATTGACCAGGGCCAGGCGTTTGCGCTGGCCGGTGGAGAGGTCGGTGGTGGTGAAGGCGCCGTCCTTGATGCTGACCTTGTGGGCGATCTCCAGGCGTTGCAGGTATTGGTTGGCGGTGTCGGGGATGTGCAGGTCGTCGCTTACCAGATCATCGAACAGGTAGTAGTCGGCGAAGATCGTGGTGAACAGTTGGCGATAGTCGTCGCGGTTCTCGGCTGTGATGGCGTGGCCGTTGAGGCGCACCTCACCCTGTTGTGGTGCGTAGAGCCCCAGCAACAGTTTGATCAGTGTGGTCTTGCCGCAACCGTTCTCGCCGACGATAAAAATAATGTCGCCTTGCTTGATGTTCAGGTTCACGGGGCCCAGGCGGAAGGGTTCGCTGCCTTCCACGGGAGGGAAATCAAAGCGCACGTTATTCAGCTCAAGGTTGTGCACCACGGTTTTCGGTGCTTCGGCGTCGCTGAGCAACAGGTGTGGCTCCGGCGAAGAGAAACGCTCCGACAGATCGGCAATGCGCCGGAAGGCAATTTGAGCGCGGCTGACGATGGGCAGTGTGCCAATCAAGTGCTCAAGCGGGCCTTTCATGTACAGCAGCACGAGGACGAAACCGCTCATGACGGTCTTGTCGGTACTCGGCCAGTAAGCCTGCAAGGCCAGGGCGAGACCGATGACCACGAAAAACAGCATCGAGCCGAACGTCTTGGCAATGATGAAGATATTGACCGAGCGTACCTGAGTGTCGCAGATGCTATTGGCTGCCGCCTGGATGCCGTCCACGTTCATGCGATGGCGACGGGGGCGGTGAATGCGCAACTCCTTGGCACCGGAAGCAATCGCGGTGTAGTGCTTCTGCAGCTCTTCTTCCTGCTCCCGTGCTGCGTAGAAACCACTCATGCCGCGGGCCCGGGCGATGTACTGGGCAACGCTGCCGATGACGATGGCAATCAGCATGATCAGGAACATTGGCCACGAGAGCATTGCCAGGTAGCCCAGGCAACCGAGGGTTACCGTCAGGGAAATTGCCAGGGGCGCAAAGGCGAAGGAGAAGTCGCTGATGGTGTCGATGTCGTGGGTCAGTACCGGTATGAGCCGGTGATTGCGGTAGCGCTCGATCTGTTCGATGGGCGCCGACAGGACTTTTTCGCCGAGCTCCTTGCGCAGTCGCGCGATGATTTTCTGGCCCACATAGTTGGTGCCGATATCGGAAAAGATCGAGCTGGTCAGCGCCAGTACACACAGGCCGGCGAACAGCAGGACCACGCCTTGGGTCAAGCCTTCGTCCGAGTGCAGCGAGGTGTTGATGGTCGCCAGCAGAGTCGTGATGGCGAGGCCACCTACCATGCCCAGCACAATCGAGAGCGTCACAATGGGCCAGAAGGGTTTGAGCAGGGCGAACAGTTCGCTAATGGCGCCGCGTGGTTGGCTGGTCATGAAATCTTCCTGTGTGTGGGGATGCCCGGCAATTGCGGGCCGAAACGGGCAGGCACGAACGATCCGCAAGGCAAGCCTGGAGGCTTCTGGCCTGCTGGGTTCTTAGCGAATAGACGAAGGGAGTGGTGCGGGATTTAGGGCAGCATCGCGCGGCGGACGCGCAGTGGTGAGGGGCGGGAGCCCTCACCACATGGTTTTGAGGGTCAGAGTTCCCGTGCGACGCGGAACCCCAGGAAATCACCTCTTACATTTTTCTCGCGGCTGTTACGGTTTCCCGATCGGGAGAATACCGGCGCCTCGCCCCAGTCGTTGCCCCGGATGTGGGCGTCGTTGCAGTCACCACCGGTCAACCAGGCGCTGCCATCGGCAGGTGCCCCTTCGTAGTTGGGGTGCCAGCAGTCGGCAACCCACTCGTAGACGTTGCCGTGCATGTCGTACATGCCGAACGCGTTGGGCGGGTAGCTGCCTACCGGTGCGCTATAGGTATAGCCATCCTTGGGGCCGTAAGTGTTGGCATGTTTGCTGATCTGGTATTCGCCCTCGTCATCGAACGGGAAGGGGAATGATCCGGTGCTGCCCGCGCGAGCGGCATACTCACGCTCGGACTCGCTGACCATGCGGTATTTCTGCCCGGTTTTTTTCGACAACCATTCGGTGTAGGCCTGGACCTCGAAGTAGTCGATGCACACCGCCGGTTGGCGCGGCCCTTGTTTGTAGCTGGGCTTGCTGGCCTTGCACAGGCGGCCCGGGCGCGTATCACCGTCCTTGATCACTACGCCGGTTTCGCGGATGTAGGCGTCCAGTTCGGCGGCGGTGACATGGAAGCGGCTCATGGCGAAGGGCTTGGCGAACGTCACGGTGTGCTGCGGGCCCTCGTCGCCTTCACGGCCGATCTCGTCTTCCGGCGTGCCCATCAGGTAGCTGCCGGCGGGCAGCACCACCATTTCCGGGCAATTCTTGCAGTCCTTGAACACTTTGCCAGGGGCTGGAGCGGTTGCCGCGTGTGCAGTCAGGGGCGCCAGGTTGGCGAGCAGGGTCGCCAGGCACAGAATCAGCAGCGCTCGCAACGAACGGGGCTGGCGGGTAGGGAGCGGGGCACTGTTCATGTGTCGTCTCTATAGGGGAAGGGAAGTGGCGGGTTACAGGGTCTTTTCGAGCACGGTCATGAAGCGATCAATCTCGCCTTCATTGTTCAGCAGCCCGGGAGCGCTGCGCACCACCGGGCCGGCGTCGCGATTCACGGCATCGACCACGACGCGGTTGTGCATCAGGTAGGCGGCGACCTTGTCGCTGTCCTGGCCCTTGACCCTGAAAAACGTAAACCCGGCTGACAGCTCAGGGCTGCGGGGCGTGACCAGCTCGATGGACGAGTGGGCCTGCAGGCGGCTTTTGAGGTAGTCATTGAGCTCATGAATGCGGGCCTGGACTTGAGCCTTGCCCAACTGCAAATGCAATTTGAAGGCTTCATCCAGGGCCCAGCGGTGTTCGAAGGCGTGATAACCGCCGGGTGTCATGGTGGTGGCGAAATCTGTGTCCTGGGAAAAGGTCGGCTCGGTGGGGGTGACGTCCTTGAGCTCCTCGGACCGGGCACAAATAATCCCCGTGCCTCGGGGGCCAAACATCCATTTGTGGGTGCCAGCGATAAAAAAGTCGCAGTGCATGTCCGGGAACGCCAGGTCTTCGACGCCAAATCCGTGCACGCCGTCGACCACGTAGAGGATGCGATCCTTTTCATCGCGATCGCGGTTGTGCTCATCCACCAGTTTGCCGATCTCGCCGATGGGCAGCTTCACGCCGCTGCCCGACTGCACCCAGGTCATGCCCAGCACGCGGGTGTTGGGGCGAATGCCCTTGGCAATCGAGCCAAGCACTTCGTCCACCGACACCTGGTGGGCGTCATCGAAGAGTTTGATCTTGCGCACCTGGGTGCCTTGTTTCTCGATGCGGAACTGCAGGCTGTTGCGCGTCGAATAGTGTTCATGAACGGTGGTCAGAATCTCCTGGTCAGGCCGCACGTGAATACCGCCATAAATCATCGCCAGGCCTTCTGTGGTGCTGCCGGTGAGTGCGATCTGCCCGGGCTTGGCTTGCAGATAGCGCCCGGCCCAGTCCCGCACCTGGGCTTCGCATTTCCAGGTGTGCTCCAGGTCCCAGTCCATGGCCAGCGCGGGGTTGCGGTCCAGCTCGGCCCGGTGGCGTTCAATGGCCTCGCGCACGGGTTTGGGATGGGACGTGATCAGGAAGTTGGAGAAGTGCAGGTAGTCCGGGTCCTGGGTAAACAGTTGGCGCAGCTGCGCCCATTTATCGGGATTGACGGCGGGCACGGGTGCTGTGCCGGCCCGGGCCTCGAGGGCTGCGCCCAGGGGCAGGCTGGCAGCCAGAATGCCTGCATGTTTGAGAAAGGTGCGGCGATCAGTCATGGCGGCAGTTCACTTGGCAGAAAGGGAGGCGACGGGTTTGGCTGCTTGTTGGACCTGGTCCCAGACCCGCAGGAAGTTGCCGCCCCACAGTTTGGCGATGTCCGCTTCCGAGTAGCCTCGCTGCAACAGTTCAGCGGTGACGTTACGAATTTCGCTGACGTTGTCCCAGCCCTGCACGCCGCCGCCATCGTTGAAGTCCGAAGCAATACCGACGTGATCGATACCGATCTTGCGCACGGTGTAGTCGATGGCATCTCCCAGGTCCTTGAGGGTTGCCTTGGGCTCCTCGTCGAGGATCGCGTACAGGCTGCTGGCGTACTGGCCAAATTTCTGCTCGGGCCAGGCGGCGATTATCGGGTCGCCGGGCATCAGCGCGACATGCAGGTTAGGCAGGGGAGGCAGGTCGAACCGTGCGCGCAGGGCATTGAGTTTGTCCTGGGTCTTTTGCGTCAGTGGGCGCAGGTAGGTGCCGAACCCGACCACCTGCACGACGCCGCCGCTTTGCTTGATCAGCTGCATTTCCTTGTCGCTGAGGTTGCGTGGAATATCCACTGCCGCCCGGGGAGCGGAGTGGGAGGCAACCATCGGCGTGCGGCTCAGTTGTGCAACCTGCTCCAGGGCTTTGGTCGACATCTGCGACACATCAATGATCACCCCCAGATCGTTGAGGCGCTGCACGGCCTGCTTGCCGATATCCGACAGGCCATCGAGCGCGTCCGGTGAGTCATTGAAGAAGGGTAGCGGGCGGGATGAGTCGGACCAGCTGTTGTTGCCGACATAGCTGAAACCGAACATGCGCATGCCACGGGCCGTCCACAGGTTCAGTTGGTCGAGGTCATCACCCAGGGGGTAGGCGTTGAGCATACTGATGAAGATTGCGAACTTGCCTTCACCGTGCAGGCGCCGGAAATCGTCCGGGGTGTAGGCGATGCCCACCTGGTTGGGAAAGTCGCGAACCATGCCCGTGATGATTTTGTAGCGCACTTCCTGTTGGTTGCGGGCCTCATCGACGAACCCGGCGGTGGGCTTATGGGGGGCGTTGTTGCCGTTCCACATTTCGGGCCAGCCAAATATGGTCAGTGCAGCGCCCGACAGGCGTCCACGGTTGGCCTTGGCGAGGTCGAATTGCCGTGGGCCGTCCTTGTCAGCCTCGTTGCCCTCGGTGCCGAACGTCAAGGGCACGGTGATGTGGCTGTCGAAGGAAATGATACGGTCCTGCAACTCCGTCGCCTGCTTCATCACCTTGACGGGATAGCCGGGGGAGTAGCTCCAGACGAGCCAGGCCGCGCCGGCGGCCACGGCTACCAGCAGCGGAAGGCCGATATACAGGGCTTTTTTCGAACGAGGTTTAATCATCGCCATCTCAGTCAGGTCTACCGTCGAAATGCAGGCGCAGGGGCCTTTGCTATCTGGGAAGAACGAGCCGCGGGCGAAAAAATTTAGCCGCAGGGGCGTGGCTTAAATTTTCTCGCGCCATGAACGTTCTAGCTTGGATAAAGCCTGCTTCAGGGCTGACACAGGTAGGGCAATGACGATTTCTCGACGATGGTTCATGGCGGGTCTGGCGCTGACCGGAGCAGCCGTTCCGGCAGCGTTCTATGGGCGTCGCGAGCTATTGCGCCAGGCGCATCCCGAAACCCCGGGAGAGGCGACGGTCGAGTTGGCGGACACCGCCGGCCAGCATTTGGCCAATAGCCTGCGCGGGGTTTGGGACATCCAGTTTATCGGTGCCGATGGTGGCCTGGAGGGTTTGCCGGTCGAGGGTCTGGAGCTGTTTCTCGACATTGCCCCGCGCGGGCGCGGCCTGGTGGGCGTCCTTGATACTGTCGAGGCGTTGCGCAGTGATGCCGAGCCGCGTTACCAGGTGGTCGGCGACCTGGCCCCGGGCAACGGGGCCCAGTTGTACTGGCGAGTGGGGCGCAGCGATGCCGCCGATGGTGCACCCGGCTACGAGTTCAAGGCGAGCCTGGACGAAGTATGGGCGGCCTATGGCAACGCCGGGCCCGGCACCCTCAGCGGTTCTATACAACGATTGGACCGTGCGCTGGCGCTGCCCGAGCTGGACCTGCGCTTTGTGGCCGTCAAACGCCGCTTTCCCGAGGCGCGCGAGCGGATCGGACTGAACGATACCTTGCTCGCCTGGCTGATCGCTCCGCAGCATCGGCTGTTCCACCAGTTGTGGCACGCCTCGCGGGACAAATGGCACAAGTTGCCGGAGGACAAGCGCGGTGCCCTGCGCGGTATCGGCTGGCAGCCGGGGCCCAGGGACCAGGAGCGTGGCGCACGCGGGCCGGACAAGGACCGAAACGGCTCCGGGATCGACTTTTTTTTCATGCACCGGCACATGCTTGCCACGGCGCGTTCGATGCAGGCACTGCCCTCCTGGCGCCACTTTCCTTTGCCACAGCCTGAGCTGTTGCGCGATCGACTGGGGTTTGCCCGCTATTTCGATAACCATGACGGGTTTGCGTTACCGCCAACCTGGCTGGCGGAAGGGGACGACACCTATAGCCAGTGGGTCAGTGACATCAAGTCCGCCGAGACCTACCACAGCAACTTTCAGGTCTGGGAATCTCAGTATCGGGACCCACGTTACTTGTCGAAACTGACCCTTGGCCAGTTCGGTTCCGAAATCGAGTTGGGCCTGCACGATTGGTTGCACATGCGCTGGGCCTCGGTGCCGCGTGACCCGTCCAACAACGCGCCGGTGCCCTTTGCCAGGGGGCAGGCCGATTTCTCGCCGCGCTGGTATATCGCCGAAAACGACTTTCTGGGGGATCCTTTTTCTTCCCATGTGAATCCGGTGTTCTGGCATTTTCACGGGTGGATCGACGATCGGCTGGAAGATTGGTTTCGCGCTCACGAGCGCTTTCATCCCGGTGAATTGACGCGCATGGAGGTCAATGGCGTGCCCTGGTTTGCGCCGGGGCGCTGGGTCGAGGCGGGCGACCCTTGGCTCGGCCCCACCACGCATGGGTGCAGCACGACACCGGGGCTGCAGGTGGGTACCTCGGTAGAAATGGATCCGGAGACCATGAAGCTGGCGCTGCGCATCATCTTCGAGGCGGATGAGAGTATGAAGGACCTGTTCCGTCGAGTGCCGCAACGCCCATGGTATGCACGGCATCTGTCCCTCGGACGTTCCTTCTGGGACTGACCGGTTAGCCTTGCGGCTGGCAGGCCTTCACTGTGCCTGCCAGCCTCCCCCCAGAGCCTTGTACAGCGCGATACTCGCCTGCATGCGCGCCAGTCGTAATTGCACGTTCAGGTCCTGCGCTGCATACAGTGTGCGTTGAGTCTCCAGCACCGTCAGCAAATCCTCGGCACCTGCTTCATAGCGACTCTGGGCAATCTCAAACGCGCTCTGCGCCTGGTCCAGCTCTTCACGCTGCCACCGCCGCTGCTCGTCGAGGCCGTGGATGCTGTTGAGGGCTTTTTCAACGTCGGCAAACCCGTTGATGATCGCGCCCCGGTAGAGTTGCAGGAGCTCATCCTGGCGGGCCAGGGTTTTGTCACGCTCGGCCCCCAGGCGCCCGTTGTCGAAGATGGGCGCGGTGAGTCCGGCGGTGAGGTTGTAGAACGGGCTTCGCAGAATGTCTGATGCGGTGCTGGCGCCCGAGCCGATGCTGGCACCCAGCAGGACGGTGGGCAACATGGCCGCACGGGCCACGACCACGTCGGCCTGGGCTGCGGCAAGTCGGGCCTCGGCGCTGGCAATGTCAGGGCGGCGGCTGAGCAGTTCACTGGGAATCCCGGCGGCGATGCCTGGCCAGTTGAGGTGTTCGAAGCGTTGTTGCCCCAGGTCGAGCTGCTGCACCGGTACACCGAGCAGGGCAGCCAGGGTGATTACCGCCTCCTGCGCCTGTTGCTGCACCTGTGGCAATTGCCTTTGCTGTGCCGCCACCAGGCTCTTTTGCTGGGCCAGCTCCAGGGCGGTGGCCGAACCTGCGGTGTAGCGTGCCTGGACCAGGTCAAGCACGTTGCGCGCGTTGGCCAGGTTCAGCGCGGCGATCCGGTTTTGTTCCTGGAGTGCCAGCGCTTGCGTGTAGCTGTTGGCCACGCCGCTGAGCAGGGTCAGCTCTACGGTGGCTTGATCGAATTCGCTGGCACGCACCCCAAGTGTTGCGCTGTCGCGCGCGGCACGGCGACCACCCCAGAAATCGACTTCGTAGCTGGCGGTGAGGCTCGCGCCAAAGCTGTCCACGGCCTTGTTGTCATCGTCGACATCCAGTTGGCTGTAGCCCTTGCCGCGCAACAGTTTCTGGCGGCTGGCATTGACGCCGCCCACCAGGGAGGGCAGCAACGGCGCACCGGCGATCACGGCACTGGCTTGCGCCTGGTGTACCCGGGCAATCGCGGCCGCCAGGTCGTAACTGCCAAGCTGGGCTTGGGTCACCAGCCGGTCAAGGGCCGGGCTGCCGAAGGTGCTCCACCATTTTCGGGTGTCCCGGCGTGTGGTGTCGGGGTTGGGTGACTGCCAGGCGGCGGGCGCATGCACACCACTGTCGACGGGAGGAGCCAGGTTGCTGCAGGCCGCCAGCATCAGGCTGACGGCGAGGAGGGACAATTGCGCTTTCATGGGGCGATCATTCACTGGTAAGGGCCGTGACCGGGTCAAGGCGAGCGGCTTTGCGGGCTGGCATAAAGCCGAAAACGACACCCGTCACCAACGCGCAGGCGAACGCGCCGAGGCCCGCCGGGAAGGAAAATGCAACGGCGATATCGCTGAGGATCAAGACCCCGCCGATGAGCAAGGCCAGGACAATTCCGGTCACGCCGCCCACCAGTGAAAGCATCACGGCTTCAGTCAGGAACTGACGCAGGATGTCCCGCTGGCGGGCGCCGGTGGCCATGCGGATGCCGATTTCCCGGGTGCGTTCCCGTACGGTCATCAGCATGATGTTCATCACGCCGATGCCACCCACCAGCAGTGAGATGGCGGCAATCGCACCCAGCATCAGCGACAGGGTGTTCTGGGTGCGGGCTTCGGCCTGAATCATCGCAGCGTTGTTGGTCAGTTCGTAATCGCGCTTGCCGTCATGCAGGTGCAGCATCAATTGGTCGATGGCCTGTTCAGCGTCTTTGACATTGCGCGCATCGGCGGCGGCGATGGCCACGTATTCGGGGTCGCGGCTGCCGAACAGCCGGATGCTGGCGGCCGAATAGGGCACGGCAATCCGGTCATCGCTGTCCTGGTCGCCAGAGCTTGCGCCTTTGCCCGCCAGTACGCCGACCACCTGGAAGGGCACGTTTTCAATCAGGATGTACTGGCCGATGGGGTCGGCGACGTCTTTGAACAGGGTATCCCGGACTTTTTTGCCGATCACCGCCACGGCCGAGGCTGCTTGTTCATCCGCTTCGGTAAAGTAGCTGCCTTCGACCACCGGCCAGTTGAAAATAGTCGGGAAGTTGGTGTCGTTGCCACCCACGTAGGCGGCGTGGTCCAGGTTGCCGAAACGTACCGTCGCCCGTGCGCCGTTGACGGGCATGATGCGTTGCACCTGCGGCAAGTCGGCAAGGGCGGCCACGTCATCCAGGGTGATGATGCCAGGCGGTGAGCGTGGGTTCGGCGTGTGGCCGCTGAGGTAAATAATGTTGGAGCCGAAGGCGCCCATCTGTGCCATGACCTGGCGCTTGCTGCCTTCACCCACGGCCAGCATCACCACCACTGAGGCCACGCCGATAACGATCCCCAGCAACGTCAGCGCCGTGCGAAACCGGTTGATCCACATCACCCGCCAGGCAGCGCGGACCGCGTCCAGCAGTTCACCTTTCCAGGCGCCGGTGTGCTCGCTGCCCAGCGCCAGGCGCTGGCGTAGGTCCACCGCCTGAAGGGCACCTGTGGGGGCATCGGCAGCGGTGGCGTGTCGGGCGGTATCGCTGATGATCTGGCCGTCGCGGATTTCAATGATGCGCTTGGCGCGGGCTGCGACTTCCCGGTCGTGAGTAATGAGAATGACCACGTGCCCCTGGCCTGCCAGCTCATCCAGCAGGGCCATGACCTCCGCGCCGCTCTGGCTGTCCAGGGCGCCGGTGGGCTCGTCGGCGAGGATGATGTGCCCGCCGTTCATCAAGGCTCGTGCAATCGACACCCGTTGCTGTTGGCCGCCGGACAATTGATGGGGGCGGTTGCCGGTGCGGCTGGCCAGGCCCAGGCGGTCCAGCAGTGCAGCGGCACGGGCGTGACGCTCGGCTGCCGGCAGGCCGGCGTAGATGGCTGGCATCTCGACGTTTTCCTGGGCCGAGCCCGACGGGATCAGGTGATAGCCCTGGAATACAAAACCGAAAGCTTCCCTGCGCAACCAGGCCAGCTCATCGCTGTCGAGTTGGGCGACGTTTTCGCCGGCGAACAGGTAGTCACCCTGACTGGGTCGGTCCAGGCAGCCAAGGATATTCATCAGGGTCGATTTGCCGGAGCCCGAGGTGCCGACAATCGCGACAAACTCGCCCGCATGAATCGACAGGTCAATGCCTCGCAGCACGTCGACCTTGGGGCTGTCGTCACCGCCGTAGGACTTGCGAATATCGCGCAGTTCGATCAGAGGCGTTTGCATTCAGCCGTCCTTGCCGTCGGATGTGCCGGTCAGCAGGTGATCGCCCTCGTTCAATCCCTCCAGTACCTGAATGTGGCGCCGGTCGCTGATGCCGGTGCGCACTTCGAGGCGTTTGATCGTGCCATTGGCCGCCACCACCTGGGCGATGTGGCGGTCTGGGGTGGGGCCGCTGCGCAGTGCTGCGATGGGCGCCGTGAGGGTATTGCGGGCCGCACTGGCGACAAAAAATACCTGGGTGGTCATTTCGGCCATTAGCGCATGGTCGGTGTTTTCGACATCCAGCAACACCGTATAGAGCACTACCCGGCCGCTGCCGCTTTTGCTTGAACTGGCAGGGCTACCGCCGCCCTGGCTGGTTTCGTTGAGAGGCTTTGGCGGGATCGGCAAGATCTGCCGCACCGTGCTGGTCCAGCGCCGTGCTCCACCACTCAAGGTGGTGAAGTAGGCGCTCATGCCGGGTTTGACGTGGCCGATATCGGCCTCCGACACCTCGGCCCAGACGGTCATGGGCGAAAGCTTGGCGATACGCATGATAAGCGGCGTCTGCTGCTGAGCGTTGAGGGTCTGGCCAACGCGAGCATCCACGGCCACCACTGTGCCCGACATCGGTGCGTAGATGCGGGTATAGCCCAGTTCGGCTTCGTCGCTGCGCAGGCTGGCCTGAGCCTGGCGGATCTGTGCCTGGAACATGTCGACACGCGCCTGGGTGGCGCTCAGTTCAGCCTTGGCGGTCTGGACGTCTTCCTCGCGCGTGGCGTTACTCGTCACCAGCCTTTGCTGGCGCTGATACTTCTGTCGCGCCAGTTCGTGCTGGGCCCGTTGCTCCTGCAACTGGGCCTGCAGGTTTTCAATCGCATAGCGACTCGCGTCCAGCTTGGCTTTTTGCGTGGACGGGTCGATCTCCACCAGCAGTTGGCCTTCCTTGACCTCGTCACCCGCCTCGACGTGGATCTTCTGGATCTGTCCGGACGCCTGGGCACCCACGTCTACATAGCGCCGGGGCTGAAGGGTGCCTAGCGCGGTCACACTGCTTTCGATATCACCCCGGGTCACGGTGACGGTTGTCAGACGGTCCCGGCCCGGTGGCAGGACCTGCCAGGCAGCGACAGCAATAACAGGAATCAGGCACGCGACCACAAGCAGGGCGCGTCGGGCAGGTCGAGGGCGTTTCATGCTTAGGTTCCAGCCAGGAAAGATCGGGCCGCAGGTGCGGGAAGCTGTCAGGTAAACGAGAGAATTGGCCGAAGATTTAGGCCGTTACATATGTGGTTACAGCTCTTGTCGAAGAAAAAATTGCCCGTCGATGCAAGACTTCTTTAAAACTAGATGAGAATTACTATAAATTACACACGCCTCAAACTGCCATCATCGAGCAGCGTCACCGAAACGGCGGTTATCTTCGATTTCAAGGACCTAATGCCGCTCTCCAGGCGGTTGGGAGTCATGTTGGAAAACTACTATCGCGAGCTGGTGTGTTTCCTTAATGCCAGGCTGGGCAACCGTCAGGTGGCCGAAGATGTGGTGCATGACGCTTATGTGCGGGTGCTGGGGCGCGCCAGTGAGGTCCCGATCGAGCAGCCCCGGGCGTTTCTTTATCGCACGGCGCTGAACCTGGTGATTGACGGGCATCGGCGCAACGCCCTGCATCAGGATGAACCCCTCGAAGTACTCGACAGCGAAGAGCGTTTTTCGCTGTCCTCGCCCCACCACAGCCTGGATCACGGCCAGCGCCTGGAGATGCTCGAGCGCGCCCTGGCCGAACTGCCGCCGCTCTGCCGTGACAGCTTCCTGCTGCGCAAGCTCGAAGGCATGTCCCACCTGCAAATCGCCGAACGCCTGGGTATTTCCCGCGCGCTGGTGGAAAAACATATCGTCAATGCCATGAAGCATTGCCGGGCACGTATGCGTGAGTGGGATGCGCACTGATTCCAGCGGTAGCTAAATTTTTTTTCATTGTCCTCGTCTTCTATCAACACATGACCTGTTGTACTGCCTTCAGGTCGCTGAGGCTTTCCCGCCCCCAACGCCACGGGGCTTATCCAGAGGACACTGGAATGACACAGGCAATTGCATCGCCCGCGGTTCACGACCTGATCGGTATCGGTTTCGGCCCTTCGAATCTGGCGCTGGCCATTGCCTTGCAAGAGCGCGAGAAAGCCCAGGGCAAGCTGGACGTGCTGTTTCTCGACAAGCAGGCCGACTACCGCTGGCACGGCAACACCCTGGTGGCCCAGAGTGAGTTGCAGATTTCCTTCCTCAAGGACCTGGTGACCCTGCGCAACCCCACCAGTCCGTATTCCTTCGTCAATTACCTGAAAGCCCACGGGCGCCTGGTAGATTTCATCAACCTGGGCACCTTCTATCCGTGCCGCATGGAGTACAACGACTACCTGCGCTGGGTCTCCGGGCAGTTCCAGGCGCAAAGCCGTTACGGCGAGGAAGTGCTGGCCATCGAGCCGATCCTGCATCAGCAGCAGGTGGAGGCGCTGCGGGTGATTTCCCGGGATGCCCAGGGTGAACAGCATGTGCGCACCACCCGCTCGGTGGTGGTCAGCGCCGGTGGTACGCCGCGTATTCCGGCGTCGTTCAAGGCGCTCAAGGATGACGGGCGGGTGTTCCATCACTCCCAGTACCTGGCGCGCATGGCCCAGCAGCCGTGTGTCGACGGCAAGCCGATGCGCATTGCGATCATCGGTGGCGGCCAGAGTGCGGCCGAGGCGTTTATCGACCTCAACGACAGTTTCCCGTCGGTGCAGGTGGACATGATCCTGCGTGGTTCGGCGTTAAAACCTGCCGATGACAGCCCGTTCGTCAACGAAGTGTTTTCGCCGGAGTTCACCGACCTGGTGTTCCAGCAGAACGGCAGTGAGCGCGAGCGCCTGGTCAACGAATACCACAACACCAATTATTCGGTGGTGGACCTGGACCTGATCGAGCGCATCTACGGGATTTTCTACCGCCAGAAAGTCTCCGGCATTGCCCGTCACGCGTTCCGTACCCTGACCACCGTGGAAAAAGCCACCGCCGGGCCCTTGGGCGTCGAGTTGGCATTGCGCAACAACGCCACCGGCGAGACCAGCCTCAACCATTACGACGCCGTGGTTCTGGCCACCGGTTACGAGCGCCAGATGCACCGCCAGTTGCTGGCACCGTTGGCCGAATACATGGGCGACTTCGAAGTCAGCCGCGACTACCGCATTGTCACTGACGAGCGCTGCAAGGCCGGCATTTATATGCAGGGTTTCAGCCAGGCCAGCCATGGCTTGAGCGACACCTTGCTGTCGATCCTGCCGATCCGTGCCGACGAGATTGCCGCGTCGCTGTACGAATACGACCGCAGCCGCGGCAAGAGCCGTTCGGTGCAGGATCTCTTACTCGCGACCGCTAGCTGAGGACCGCCCGCTGCCCACTGTAGGAGCGAGCTTGCTCGCGAAGGTCGTCAACGATGGCGATGGAAACCTGATACCCCGCAGCGCTCTCAGGTTTTTCGCGAGCAAGCTCGCTCCTACAGACGGCACTTGAACCGCGGGGGCGGCTGCTGATACTGTACAAAAAACCAGTATCGGTAGAAGCCCCATGCAGTTGATCGAAAAACTCAGCATCCTCGCCGACGCCGCCAAGTACGACGCGTCCTGCGCCAGCAGCGGCGCGCCCAAGCGCAGCTCGGAAGGCAAGGCGGGGCTGGGTTCCACCGATGGCATGGGCATCTGCCACAGCTACACGCCCGACGGTCGCTGCGTGTCGTTGCTCAAGGTGCTGCTGACCAACTTCTGCCTCTACGACTGCCAATACTGCGTCAACCGCCGCTCCAGCGACGTGCCCCGTGCACGCTTCAGCCCGGAAGAGGTGGTGACCCTGACCCTCGATTTCTATCGGCGCAACTGCGTCAGCGGGCTGTTTCTCAGCTCCGGCATCATCCGTTCGGCCGACTACACCATGGAGCAGTTGGTGCGGGTCGCCAAGCTCCTGCGCGAAGAGCATGACTTTCGCGGCTATATCCACCTCAAGACCATTCCCGAAGCCGACCCGGCACTGATTGCCGAGGCGGGGCGGTATGCCGATCGCCTCAGCGTGAATATCGAGTTGCCCACCGACAAGAGCCTGCAAACCCTGGCGCCCGAGAAGCAGATCGTCTCGATCAAGCAGGCGATGCAAACCATCTACACCGGTGAACAGACCGTGCTTAACGAACCCCGCGCGCCACGTTTCGCGCCGGCCGGGCAAAGTACGCAGATGATCGTCGGTGCCGATGACACCGACGACAGCACCATCCTCCACAGTGCCGAGGCGTTGTACGGCAATTTCAAATTGCGCCGGGTGTATTACTCGGCATTCAGCCCGATTCCCAACAGCCCGAAAAGCGTGCCCCTGGCTGCGCCGCCGCTGATGCGCGAGCACCGTTTGTATCAGGCGGATTTCCTGTTGCGCAGCTACGGGTTCAGTGCCAATGAGCTGTTTGAAGGGCCGGGTGACCTGGCCCTGGATATCGACCCGAAACTGGCCTGGGCCTTGGAGCACCGCGAGGTATTTCCGCTGGATTTGAACCGCGCGGAACCGACATTGATTGCACGTATTCCCGGGATTGGCCTGCGCACCACCCAGCGGCTGGTGGACCTGCGTCGCCAACGCAAGATCCGCTTCGAAGACCTGGCGCGCATGCGTTGCGTCCTGGCCAAGGCCAAGCCGTTTTTCATCACCAGTGACTACCATCCGCAACAGGCGGAAAGCACCAGCGTGCTGCTGCGCGAACAACTGCGCGACCGCCCGCAGCCGCAGCAAATGGGGCTATGGGGATGATCAGCCTGGAATGCGACAACCTGTTCAGCACCTGGCGCGAGCAGGCGCGCTGGTTGCTCAGCCATCAGATCGACCCCAGCCACGTGAGTTGGGGCGTGGCCGAGGTGGCGGACCTGTTTGCCACCGACGAGCAGTACCCGGCGGAGTGCGGGCCGTTCCAGGCACGGATTCCCAAGGCGCTGCTGGAGCTGCTGGAGTCCGCCGCGTGTTATCACGGTGAACAGCGCTGGAGCTTGTTGTATGAGGTGTTGTGGCGCGTCAGCCATGGGGACCGCACGGCGATGATGTCCGGGGACAAGCTGGGCAGCGAGTTGCAGCGACGGATCAAGCAGGTGCAGCGCGAGGCCCATCATCTGCATGCGTTTGTGCGGTTTATCGCGTTGCCGGCAGAGGCGGGTCCGGAGTTGCCCGAGTACGTGGCTTGGCATGAGCCGGCCCACGACATCTTGAAGGTTGCCAGCCAGCATTTTGTCGGACGCATGGGGCGTCATCGCTGGATGATCGCCACGCCGCTGGACGGGGTTTATTACGACGGGGAGCAGTTGATTCATCGGCGACACTGCCCGGTGGAATGGCAGGCGTTGGCGCAGAATGTCGAGGATCCCCACAGTGCGATGTGGCTGACGTATTACAGCCATATCTTTAACCCGGCGCGGTTGAATCCCAAGGTGATGGAAGGGCATTTGCCGAGTCGGTTCTGGAAGAATCTGCCGGAGGGCAAGTTGATACCGGGGTTGATCAGCGAGGCGCGTACGGGCAAGCAGCGGGATGGGCAGGCGAAGATGATTGGGGCGCGTCCAGGCAAGCGGATTTCAAGCGGGCACGGTTAAAGGTGGGAGCGGGCTTGCTCGCGAATGCGGTGTGTCAGCAGCACATCCAGCGACTGATACACCGCATTCGCGAGCAAGCCCGCTCCCACATTTGATCTCTATTGCCTGGAGGGGCGGGTTCAGGCCAGTTCGGTGGCGGTGTTTTTTACGACCGCCAACTCCGGATGCGCCACCAACTTATCAATGTGCAATTCATCGTTGTTCAGCCAGGTTTCCGTCAGCACGCGGTAGTGCTCCATGTCCCGGCAGCGCATGCGCAGGCTGTAGTCGAACGGCCCGCTGATCAGCTGGCATTCGAACACTTGCGGGCAGGCTTTGACGCAGGCCTCGAATGCCTTCTGCGCCGAGCGTCCGCTCTGGTTGGAGAGGGCCACCAGTACCAGCAGTGACAGCCCCGGCGAAACCATCTGCACGTCGATGATCGCCCCATAACCCCGGATGATCCCGCGTCGCTCCAGCTTGCGTACCCGTTCCAGGCACGGCCTGGGTGTCAGGTGCACCAGCGACGAGAGTTTTTCGTAGGTGATGCGTCCCTGGTGCCGTAACACGTCGATGATGGCTTCATCGATGCGGTCCAGCACAGGTGAGGCGTTCGGTCCGGTGGCCTTGGTATCCATGGTGTGTGGTGTTCACTTCAATCGGTTGGAAAGAAATTGCTGCAAGCGTTCGCTGTTCGGCTGGTCGAGGATTTCGGCTCCGCCTTGCTCCTCGACGCGGCCCTGGTGCAGGAACAGCACTTGGCTGGACACCTGGCGGGCAAAGCCCATTTCGTGGGTGACCATGAGCATGGTACGACCTTCCTCCGCTAACGTCTGTATGACTTTAAGGACTTCTCCTACAAGTTCAGGGTCGAGGGCCGAGGTGGGTTCGTCGAACAGAATAATCTCCGGTTCCATCGCCAGGGCCCGGGCGATGGCCACGCGCTGCTGCTGGCCACCGGACAGGAATGCGGGATATTGATCCGCCACCCGGCCCGGCAGGCCGACCTTGTCGAGGTACAGTCGGGCGCGTTTTTCCGCCTCGGCGGCGCTTACGCCGAGCACCCGGCGCGGGGCCATGGTGATGTTTTCCAGCACGGTCATGTGGCTCCACAGGTTGAAGTGCTGGAACACCATGGCCAGGCGGGTGCGCAGGTTCTGCAATTGCGCCTGGTGCGGCGCGCGGGTGCCGGCGCGGCCTGGCTGCATTTCGATGCTGATGCCGTCGAGGGTGATGACCCCGGCGTCCGGCTGCTCGAGGAAGTTGATGCAGCGCAGCATCGTGCTTTTGCCTGAGCCGCTGGCGCCGATCAGGCTGATCACGTCGCCGTTGCGTGCGTTCAGCGAGACGCCCTTGAGCACCTCATGTTCGCCATAGCGTTTGTGCAGGCCTTCGACCTGGAGTTTGACGTTGGCGTTTTCTGCCACGGCCACCGGTTGGGTAGCGGGGCGTACATCGGTGGGATAAGTGGCCAGGGCCTGCGCGGACTGATTCATGGGTTAGCCTCGGGTAGGAACAAGAAAACGCATCCAGCGACGTTCGGCCAGTCGAAACAGGCCCACCAGTGCAAAGGACAGCAGCATGTACAGCAGGGCCGCGATGCCGAAGGCCTGGAACGTCAGGAACGTCTCGGCGTTGGCATCGCGGGCCACCTTGAGGATGTCGGCGATGGTGGCGGTAAACGCCAGGGAGGTCGCGTGCAGCATCAGGATCATTTCGTTGCTGTAGGCCGGCAGTGCACGGCGCAGTGCGGCGGGCACCACCACAAACAGGTTCAGGCGCCAGCCGTGCAGGCCGTAGGCCTTGGCAGCTTCAATCTCGCCGTGGGGAATGTTGCGAATCGCCCCGGCAAAGATTTCCACGGTGTAGGCGCAGGTGTTCAGCACAAACGCCAGCAGCGTGCAGTTCAGCGCATTGCGGAAAAACTGGTTGAGCAGGGCGTTGTCCTGTACCACGTCCAGGCCATAGAGGCCGGTGTAGCAAATCAGCAACTGGATATACAGCGGCGTGCCGCGAAACAGGTAGGTGTAGACCTCCACCGGCCAGCGAACCCAGAAGTGCTCCGAGACCCGGGCGATCGCCAGCGGGATCGACAGGAAGAAGCCCAGCACCACCGAGATAATGAACAGCCACAGGGTCATGGCCACCCCGGAAAAGCCGTTGCCGTCGGTGAACAGGTAGGCCAGGCCGTATTGCTGGATCAGTTCGATCATCGCGCCATCCCCTTGATACCCACGTTGTAGCGCCGTTCCAGGCGTTTGAAGATGCGGTTGGAGAGGGTGGTAATCACCAGGTACACCAGGCCCGCGAGGATCAGGAAATACAGCGGGTCATTGGTGGTCTTGCCGGCGTTTTGCGCGGCCTTGACCAGGTCCGAGAGGCCGATGATCGACACCAGCGCCGTGGACTTGAGCAGCACCAGCCAGTTATTGCCCAGGCCCGGCAGGGCAAAGCGCATCAGTTGCGGGAACAGCACCAGGCGAAAGCGCTGCCAGCGGCTCAGGCCGTAGGCGGTGGCGGCTTCGAGTTGGCCGGCGGGTACGCTGAGAATCGCCCCGCGAAAGTTCTCGGTGAAATACGCACCATAGATAAACCCGAGGGTGATGACACCGGCGGTGAAAGGGTCGATTTCGAAGTAAGCCCAGCCGAGCATTTCACTCAGGTCGTTGAGCCACAGTTGCAGGCTGTAGAAAATCAGCAGGATCAGCACCAGGTCCGGCACGCTGCGAATCAGCGTGGTGTAGAGCGTGGCCGGAACCCGCAGCAGCTTGACGCTGGAGAGCTTGGCAGCGGCGGCGATCAGTCCCAGGGACAGGCTCAGCAGCAGCGCCAGGAACGCCAGCTTGACCGTCATCCAGGCACCCTGAGCCAGCAACGGGCCGAAGCCTTGCAAGTTGAGGAATTCATTCATGGAGGGGGAGATCTCTGTGGGGTGAAACAACGCATCACGGCCCCCCGGTAGCAGCTGTCGAGCCCCAGCGAGGCTGCGTCAGCCGCGCCTGGGTGCCCAGTCTGGCTCGAGAACTGCGGCGTGGCCGACGCAGCCTCGCTGGGGCTCGACAGCTGCTACGGAGGGAACGTTGTTTTTACTCGTTGTAGATATCCTGATCGCCGAAGTATTTCTTCTGGATCTGTGTGTAGGTGCCATCGGCCTGGACGGCGGCGATGCCCTTGTTGATCAGCTCCACCAACTCCTTGTCGTTCTTGCGCAGGCCCATGGCGATGTCGAGCGGCAGGGTCGGGTCCTTGAAGGCCGGGCCGGTCTTGAAGTCGGCGCCTTCAGGCTTGGACAGGAAGTTGAGCTGGGCTTCGAGCTTGTCGGTCAGGGTGGCGTCCAGACGACCGTTTTGCAGGTCGGCGTAATTCTGCTCCTGGGACTGGTAAGCCTTGATCTGCGCGCCCAGCTTGGCCAGGTGTGCACGGGCGTAGGCTTCTTGCAGCGAGCCTTGCAGCACGCCGACCTGTTTGCCTTTCAGGGATTCGGGGGTGTCGCCGAAGTCGGCGCTTTTGCGGGTGATCACCGAGGTCGGGCTGAGGAATAGGCGGTCGCTGAAGTCGATGACTTTCTGGCGGGCGGGGGTGACGGCCATGGAGGACATGATGGCGTCGAACTTGCGTGCGCGCAGGGCCGGGATCATGCCGTCGAATTCGTTGTGGACCCACACGCATTTGACTTCAAGCTTGGCGCAGATGGCGTTGCCCAGGTCGATGTCGAAACCTTGCAGGCTGCCGTCGGCGGCGACTGATTCAAACGGTGGGTATTCGGGGAAGACCCCAAAGCGGATTTCTTTCCATTCCTGAGCCTGGGCAGCAGTGGCGGCCAATGGCAGGAGCAGCGCAGCGAAAAGTGATCGGAGCGGAGTCATGTGTATTCCCTATATTTTGTAATTGATGTCAGGGCAGTAGAAAACTGAACGCTAAGGTGAAGAGGCTTTTTGTGGTGAGGGAGGTTGATCCCGCTGGGTTGCGTAGCGGCCTCAAAATCCTGGGAGCGCTACGCACTCCAGCGGGAGCAAGCTCCCTCGCCACATTGGGCTGCCTCGCCACATTCGGCTGTTTGTTGTCAGAGAGAATGCTTCAAGATGGTGCGTTTTTTGTGTCGTTTACCCCTGCCGCGGCGCGCGGAATGTGCTGTTAAAACGCGAGCTACAGCGGAAACGGCTGTCGCACCCGCTAAATCGGCTTGTCGGTTGGGTTTTTCCGGCCTGCCGCTCACGCAAAGCAGCAGGCCAGAGCGGTCTCAGGCGCGCTTTTTCTGCTGTGCGGCCGGTGCTTGTGCCAGGCGGGCAAACAGGTCCTTGGGGTCGGCCAGGTCCGGTACCAGTTCCAGTTCGCTGCCCACGTCCAGCGCCTTGGCCACGTCCAGCACGTAACGCAGGGCGGAGTAGTCTTCGATGGCAAAACCCACCGAGTCGAACAGGGTGACCTGGCGCGCATTTTCACGGCCCGGGGCCTGGCCGTTGATCACTTGCCACAGCTCGGTGACCGGCGAATCTTCCGGCATGTGCTGGATTTCGCCTTCGATGCGGCTTTGGGGTTCGTACTCGACGATCACGCGGGCACGTTCGACGATTCGTCGGTCCAGCTCGGTCTTGCCCGGGCAGTCGCCGCCGACGGCATTAAGGTGCATGCCCGGCTCGATCATCTCGTCCGTGAGGATGGTGGCGTAGGCCTTGTCGGCCGTGACGGTGGTGACGATGTCGGCACCTTTCACGGCTTCGGCCACGCTGCCTGCCAGGATCACTTTGATCGCCGGGAAGGCTTTCAGGTTGGCGGCCAGTTTGGCGGTGGCCTTGGCATCGATGTCGAACAGGCGGATTTCAGTGATGCCCAACATCGCGTGGAAGGCCAGGGCCTGGAACTCGCTCTGGGAGCCATTGCCGATCAACGCCATGCTGCGGCTGTTGTCCCGGGCCAGGTAACGCGCTACCAGGGCCGAAGTGGCGGCGGTGCGGATCGCGGTGGTCAGGGTCATTTCCGCCAGCAGTACCGGTTTGCCGGTGTCCACATCGCCGAGGGCGCCGAAGGCCATGACGGTGAGCATGCCGCTCTGGGTGTTTTTCGGGTGGCCATTGACGTATTTGAAGGCGTACAGCGAGGCGTCGGACACCGGCATCAGCTCGATCACGCCCTCGGGCGAGTGGTTGGCCAGGCGCGCGCATTTTTCAAAGTCCTGCCAGCGCAGGTAGTCGGCGCGGATGTACTCGGCCATCTCGGTGATGCAGGTTTGCAGGCCTTTTTGCGAAACCAGGTAGCTCAAGTCGTTGACGTCGATATAGCGGGTCATGGGAAGACTCCTTATTGAAATGAGGGACGGGTTGGCAGATGCACTTCCGCCAACATGCAGCGGGCACTGCCGCCGCCGATGCGTTCGATGTTGTCGATGTTCACCACCACCGGCCGGGTGTGGCGTTCCACATGCTGGCGCTGGGCCGGCTTGAGCGAGCCCCAGGCGCTGGCCGACATCACCAGCAGCGGCTGGCCGTTGCGGTCATGGACTTCCAGCATGTTGCCGGCGAAGGCTTCCAGTTGGTCGAAGTCCAGGGCGACGATGTCTTTGCCGGTGTCGCGCAGGGAGCGTTCCAGGGCCTGGCGCTCGCGGTCGTCGGGCAGGGCTTGCAGGCACACCACTGAAAGGTCGCGGCCGACGCTCATCATCACGTTGCTGTGGTAGATCGGCGCGTGGTGGCGGTCGACGGCGTGGAATACGCAGAGTTGGTAGTCGAGGCGTTCGGCGAACTGGCGCAGGGCGTCGTGATGGGTACGCCCGGAATGGCAGGCGTAGCTGATGCGGTGCTGGCGGTCGAGGACCATGCTGCCGGTGCCTTCCAGGAACATGTTCTGTTGTTCAAGGTGGCTGAAGTCGATGGTGTTTTTGATTGCGAAGCGTTGTTCCAGTACTTGCAGCACGCCTTTGTCGCGCTCCAGTCGTCGGTTCTGGCCTTCCATCGGGTACAGCACCAGGCTGCCGTCGGCGTGGCTGCTCCACCAGTTGTTGGGGAAGATCGAATCCGGGGTGTGGGGAGCGGGGGTGTCTTGTACCACCAGCACTTCCACGCCGTGGTGGCGCAGGGTGTCGACGTAGCCGTCGAACTCTTCCAGCGCTTTCTGCTGTGCAGCCAATGGGTCGAGGGGCGCGCGCTGGAAGCGGTTGTTGATCGCGGTGTCCGGGTTAAAGGCGAAGTGCGCCGGGCGGATCATCAGGACGGTGTTGGTGGTTTGCATGGGTGCACGGGTCCATGGGGTTGGGCAGTGAAGCTATTTTGTGCGGTGTGAAGGAAGAATCCCGGCTGAAGTGAGGGGGTGGCTCAGCCGGGAAAGCTGAAAAGTGGGGTGGGGCAGCCGAATCGGCTGTGGAGGTGAGTGGAGATCGAAATGTGGGACCGGGCTTGCTCGCGAAAGCGGTGGGTCAGTTAATAAATTCGGTGGCTGATACACCGCCTTCGCGAGCAAGCCCGCTCCCACATTGGTATTGTGTTGCCTGAGGTGTTTTTGTCTGATGGAGAAACCATGCCCACTGAAGTTCGTCTCGCCCAACCCACCGATGCCGAGGGCATCAGCCAGGTCATTCTGGCGGCTCTGCATGACAGCAATGCCCGGGATTATCCGGCTGATGTGATTGCGCGGGTGGCGAGCAACTTTACTCCCGAGGCTGTCGTGGCATTGCTCGCGCGTCGAACAGTGTTGGTAGCCATTCAGGACGACGTGATCGTTGCCACTGCCGCCCTCGATGCCAACGTGGTGCGCTCGGTGTTCGTCAATCCGGCGCTGCAAGGGCAGGGCATCGGGCGTTTGCTGATGATTGAAATCGAGTTGCGGGCCCGGGAGGCCGGGGTGACGACGCTGAATGTGCCGTCTTCGCTGACGGCCGAGCCGTTTTATACCAAGCTGGGGTTTCATACGGTGCGCGATGTTTACCATGGTAATGAACGCACGCTGGTGATGGAGAAGTCGCTGTCATCGCGCCATCCCATTGGCGCCTATCGCGACCGGCCGCATCGGGCGCAGGTGGTAGCGCTGTGGCAGGCGGCGTTTGGTTATGACGCGGCGCACAACCTGCCGGGCTTGGCGATCGACAAGAAGCTGGCGGTCAACGATGGGTTGTTCTTTGTGGCCACTGACAAGAAAGCGGTGATCGGCACCATTCTCGCCGGCTACGACGGGCATCGTGGCTGGCTGTATTCGGTGGCGGTGCATCACGATTATCGTCGCCAGGGCCTGGGCGCTTCGCTGGTGCGGCATGCGGAACAGGCGTTGACTGCGTTGGGCTGCATGAAGATCAACCTGCAGATCACCAGCGGCAATGATGCGGTGATGGGGTTTTATGAGGCGTTGGGTTATGGCGCCGAGCCGCGGATCAGCATGGGCAAGAAGATCCTGGAAAACATCCCGACGGATAAAGCCTGAACTTCGGTTTTCCAAACACTGAAATCAAATGTGGGAGCGGGCTTGCTCGCGAATGCGGAGTGTCAGTCAATAAATCTGTCGACTGACACTCCGCTTTCGCGAGCAAGCCCGCTCCCACATTTTGGTTTTGCAGTGTTGCTTAGACCTTGACGATCCAGCCCTCAGGCGCTTCTACGTCGCCGGACTGTACGCCAGTCAGCTCTTTGTAGAGCTTCTGGGTGACCGGGCCGACTTCCTTTTCGCTGTAGAACACGTGCAGCTGGTCTTTGTACTCGATGCCGCCGATCGGGGTGATCACGGCTGCGGTGCCGCAGGCGCCGGCTTCCTTGAAGTCCGACAGCTTGTCGATCAGCACGTCGCCTTCAACCACTTCCAGGCCCAGGCGGGATTTGGCCAGCTCGATCAGCGACAGGCGGGTGATGCCTGGCAACACCGACGGCGACTTCGGGGTGACGAACTTGTTGTCGTGGGTGATCCCGAAGAAGTTGGCCGAGCCGACTTCTTCGATTTTCGAGTGGGTGGCCGGGTCGAGGTAGATGCAGTCGGCGAAGTTGGCTTTTTTCGCCAGGGAACCAGGCATCAGGCTGGCGGCGTAGTTGCCACCGACCTTGGCCGCGCCGGTGCCGTTCGGTGCGGCACGGTCGTAACCGGAGATCAGGAAGTTGTGCGGGGTCAGGCCGCCCTTGAAGTAGGCGCCCACCGGGATGCAGAAGATCGAGAAGATGAACTCTGGTGCGGTGCGCACGCCGATGTTGTCACCGGTGCCGATCACGAACGGGCGCAGGTACAGCGCGCCGCCGGTGCCGTAGGGCGGGATGAACCGCTCGTTGGCGCGGACCACTTCCTTGCAGGCTTCGATAAAGGCGTCGGTCGGCACTTGTGGCATCAGCAGGCGACCACAGCTGCGCTGCATGCGCGCGGCGTTCTGGTCCGGACGGAACAGGTTGATCGAACCGTCCTTGCAGCGGTAGGCCTTGAGGCCTTCAAAGCATTGCTGGCCGTAGTGCAGGGCGGTGGAGCCCTCGCTGATGTGCAGCACGTTGTCGTCGGTCAGGGTGCCTTCTTGCCAGGCGCCGTCCTTCCAGGTCTGGAGGAAACGCTTGTCGGTCTTGATGTAGTCAAAACCCAGCTTGTCCCAATTGATGCTTTCGTTACCCATGACACCCTCTATCTTTTGTCAACCGCCTGGTCGAAGGCAGGCTTATGGTTTATTTCTGGATGGGCGCAACAATACTTCATTCCCCGGTGCGTTCGCACCCCCTGTAGGAGCGAGCTTGCTCGCGAAGGTCGTGAACGATGACGCTGGAAACCTGATGCCCAGCGGTGTTCTCGGGTTTTTCGCGAGCAAGCTCGCTCCTACAGTTGGGAGTTGGGTGTGATCGCCGATTACATATGCAATGCCTGCCCCAGGGCCCGCAGCGCTGCTTCCTGTACCGCTTCGCCGAGGGTTGGGTGGGCGTGGATGGTGCCCGCCACGTCTTCCAGGCGTGATCCCATTTCCAGGCTCAGGCCGAAGGCGGTGGACAATTCCGAGACACCTACGCCTACCGCCTGCCAGCCGACGATCAGGTGATTGTCGCGGCGCGCCACTACCCGCACGAAGCCGGTTTTCGACTCGAGGGTCATCGCCCGGCCATTGGCGGCGAACGGGAAGCTCGACACGGTGCAGTCCAGCCCTGCGGCCTTGGCCTCGTCCGGGGTCTTGCCGACTACCACCAGTTCCGGGTCGGTGAAGCACACCGCCGGGATCGCAGCCGGGTTGAATTCGCGGGATTTACCGCTGATCAGTTCGGCAACCATTTCGCCCTGGGCCATGGCGCGGTGGGCGAGCATCGGCTCACCGCTGAGGTCGCCGATGGCCCACACGTTGCGCATGCTGGTCTGGCAGCGGCTGTCGATCTTGATCGCCGAGCCGTTCATGTCCAGGTTCAAGGCTTCGAGGTTCCAGCCCTGGGTGTTGGGTTTGCGACCAACGGCAACCAGCACCTGGTCGGTTTCCAGCGACAGCGTCTCGCCGTTGGGATCACGCACTTGCAGGGTGTTGTTTTCAAAACCGGTGACGCTGTGTTTCAGGAACACCTTCACCCCCAACTGCTTGAGGGATTCGGCCACCGGCTGGGTCAGTTCGGCGTCGTAGGCCGGCAGGATCCGGTCCTGAGCCTCAACCACGCTGACGGCGGCGCCGAGCTTGCGATAGGCAATCCCCAGCTCCAGGCCGATGTAACCACCGCCCACCACGATCAAGCGTTTAGGGATGCGTTTCGGCGCCAGGGCCTCGGTGGAGGAGATGATCGGCCCGCCAATCGGCAGCATCGGCAGGTTGACACTTTTCGAGCCGGTGGCCAGCAGCAGGTGTTCACACTGAATGCGCTGGTCGCCGACATCGACGGTCTTGCCGTCCACGACTTTGGCCCAGCCCTGAATGACCTGGACCTTGTGTTTCTTCAGCAGCGCGGCAACGCCAGTGGTCAGGCGGTCAACGATGCCGTCTTTCCATTCCACGCTTTTGCCGATGTCCAGGGTCGGCACATCGACTTCGATGCCCAGCGGCGAACCCTGGCTGTGGTGCACGGTTTGCTGGAACTGTTCGGCGACATGGATCAGCGCCTTCGACGGAATGCAGCCGATGTTCAGGCAGGTGCCGCCCAACGATTGGCCTTCCACCAGAATGGTGGGGATGCCCAGTTGGCCGGCGCGAATCGCTGCGACGTAACCGCCAGGCCCGCCGCCGATAATCAGCAGCGTGGTGTGCAATGTTTGAGACATGGGTTACTCCAGGAACAGGCTGGCGGGTTGTTCGAGCAGGCCACGAATGGCCTGGATGAATTGCGCCGCGTCCATGCCATCGACCACCCGGTGATCGAAGGAGCTGGAGAGGTTCATCATCTTGCGGATTACGATCTGGCCCTTGATCACCATCGGCCGCTCGACAATGCGGTTGACCCCGACGATGGCCACTTCCGGCAGGTTCAGCACTGGTGTGCTGACGATCCCGCCCAATGCACCCAGGCTGGTCAGGGTAATGCTCGAACCCGACAGCTCATCGCGACTGGCCTTGCCATTGCGCGCAGCATTCGCCAGACGATTGATTTCTTCCGCCGTGCCCCACAGGTTGCGGGCTTCGGCGTGACGCACCACCGGCACCATCAGGCCGACATCGCTCTGGGTGGCGACGCCCACATGCACCGCGCCGAGGCGGGTGATGACCTGGGCTTCGTCGTCGTAACGCGCGTTGATTTGCGGGTAGTCGCGCAGTGCGACGACCATGGCCCGCACCAGGAACGGCAGCAGGGTCAGCTTGCCGCGGGTGGCGCCGTGTTTCTCGTTGAGGTGCACGCGCAACTCGTCGAGGGCCGTGACGTCGATCTCTTCCACGTAGCTGAAATGCGCGGCACGCTGGGTGGCGTCCTGCATGCGCTGGGCGATCTTGCGGCGCATGCCAATCACCGGGATTTGCTGCTCGTCGTTGCGTTCGGCGTAAGGGTTGGAGGCATTGGCATTTTGCGCCGGACCCTGGAGCAAGTAAGCGTCCAAATCTTCATGCAGAATCCGGCCGGCCGGGCCGGAGCCCTGGACCAGTCGTAGCTGGATGCCAGCATCCAGCGCATGTTTGCGCACGGCCGGGGAGGCCAGCGGGCGGTCATCAGCCTCGCGGGCCACGGGCGCTTGCGCAGCCGCCACCGCAGGTTTGGCTGCCAGTTTGGGTTCAACCACAGGCGCGGCCTTGGCTTCGACTTTCGGTGCAGGAGCAGGTGCAGGCGCGACCTCTTCAACCACCGCCGACAACGCCGACTCCCTGGTATTGCCTGCGCCTTCCACTTCGATACTGATCAAAATACTGCCCACTGCCATGACTTCGCCCGGCTCGCCGCCGAGGGAAATCACCTTGCCGTGCACCGGCGACGGAATGTCCACCATGGCCTTGTCGGTCATCACATCCGCCAGCACCTGGTCTTCTACCACCAGGTCACCGACCTTCACGTGCCATACCGACAATTCAACTTCTGCGATGCCTTCGCCAATGTCCGGCATCTTGATAACGTGCGTGCCCATTCAGACCTCCATAACCCGATGCAAAGCCGCGCCCACTCGGGTCGGGCCAGGGAAATACGCCCACTCTTGCGCGTGCGGGTAGGGGGTGTCCCAACCGGTGACGCGCTCGATTGGCGCTTCCAGGTAGTGGAAGCAATGCTCCTGCACCAGCGCCACCAACTCGGCGCCGAACCCGCAGGTACGGGTGGCTTCGTGAACGATCACGCAGCGTCGGGTTTTCTTCACGGAATTGACGATGGTTTCCAGGTCCAGCGGCCACAGGCTGCGCAGGTCGATGACTTCGGCATCAATGCCGGTTTCTTCAGCGGCGACTTGCGACACATACACCGTGGTGCCGTAGGTGAGGATGGTCACGTCCTTGCCCGGGCGGGCGATGGCGGCCACGTCCAGCGGCACGGTGTAGTAACCGTCCGGTACTTGCGCTTGCGGATGCTTCGACCACGGGGTTACCGGGCGGTCGTGGTGGCCGTCGAACGGGCCGTTATACAGGCGTTTGGGCTCGAGGAAGATCACCGGGTCATCGTTTTCGATGGAGGCGATCAGCAAGCCCTTGGCGTCGTACGGGTTGGATGGCATCACCGTGCGCAGGCCGCAGACCTGGGTGAACACCGCTTCAATACTCTGGCTGTGGGTCTGGCCGCCGTAGATGCCGCCGCCGCACGGCATGCGCATGGTCAGGGGCGCGGTAAACTGGCCGGCCGAGCGATAACGCAGGCGGGCCGCTTCGGAAATGATCTGGTCGGTGGCGGGGTACACGTAGTCGGCGAACTGAATCTCGGCCACCGGCCGCAAACCATAGGCGCCCATGCCGACCGCCACGCCGACGATCCCGCTTTCGGAGATCGGCGCGTCAAACACCCGCGAGGTGCCGTACTTGTTCTGCAAGCCTTCGGTGCAACGGAACACGCCGCCGAAGTAACCGACGTCCTGGCCGAACACCACCACATTGTCGTCGCGCTCAAGCATCACATCCATGGCCGAGCGCAACGCCTGGATCATGGTCATGGTCGTGGTGGTCATGGCGGTTTCCAGCTCGATATTGTTGTTGTGATCGTTCATGTCAGATCCCCAACTCTTGACGCTGGCGCTTCAAGTGCTCCGGCATCTCTTTATAGACGTCTTCGAACATGGTCGCGGCGCTTGGAATCTGGCCACCGGCCAGGGTGCCGTACTGTTCGGCTTCTTTCTGGGCCTTGATGACTTCGGCTTCAAGTTCGGCACTGACCGCCGCGTGTTCCTCTTCGGACCACTGGTTGATGCGGATCAGGTGCTGCTTGAGGCGGGCAATCGGGTCGCCCAGCGGGAAGTGGCTCCAGTCGTCGGCGGGACGGTATTTGGAAGGATCGTCTGAAGTGGAGTGCGGGCCGGCGCGATAGGTCACCCACTCGATCAGGGTTGGCCCCAGGTTGCGACGGGCGCGTTCGGCGGCCCAGGCGGAGGCGGCGTACACCGCGACAAAGTCATTGCCGTCCACCCGCAGGGAGGCGATGCCGCAACCTACGCCGCGTCCGGCAAAGGTCGTGGCTTCACCGCCGGCGATGGCCTGGAAGGTGGAGATCGCCCACTGGTTATTCACTACGTTAAGGATGACCGGCGCCCGGTAGACGTGGGCGAAGGTGAGTGCGGTGTGGAAGTCGGATTCAGCGGTGGCGCCGTCGCCGATCCAGGCCGAGGCAATCTTGGTATCGCCCTTGATCGCCGAGGCCATGCCCCAGCCCACACCCTGTACGAATTGGGTGGCGAGGTTGCCGGAAATCGTGAAGAAGCCGAAGTCTTTTACCGAGTACATGATCGGCAACTGGCGGCCCTTGAGCGGGTCGCGCTCGTTGGACAGCAGTTGGCAGATCAGGTCTACCAGCGGCACTTCGCGGGCCATCAGGATGCTTTGCTGGCGGTAGGTGGGGAAGCACATGTCGTCGATGTTCAAGGCCAGGGCCTGGGCGCTGCCGATGGCTTCTTCGCCAAGGCTTTGCATGTAGAACGACATCTTTTTCTGACGCTGGGCGACCACCATGCGGTTGTCGAAGATCCGCGTCTTGAGCATGGCGCGCATGCCCTTGCGCAGAATCTCGGCCGGCACGCCTTCAGCCCACGGGCCGAGGGCCTGGCCCTGATCGTCGAGCACGCGAATCAGGCCTTTGGCCAGGTCGGCGGTGTCGGCGGGTTCTACGTCAATTGGGGGTTTGCGCACCGTGCCTGCGTCAGTCAGGCGCAGGTAGGTAAAGTCGGTCTTGCAGCCTGGGCGGCCCGAGGGTTCGGGGACGTGAAGGCGCAGTGGTTCATACTGCTGAGTCATGGCTTTCTACGCTCTATCTTGTGAATTTCTTGTAGTGGGCGCGGTAGCTGACAGTCCGTCTTCGGGTAGAAGAAATCTTGTCCTACAACAATCATAGGCTCGGGGCAGGAGAATATTTATCTCTGTTTCATTGCGTTGGAGATCATTTGGGGATAAAAAAACTGCATAAACATAATAAACAGGTGGTTTTGTCTCATGCGCAAACTGGACCGTATCGATATTGGCATTCTGAACGCCCTTCAGGAGAACGCCCGCATCACCAACGCCGACCTGGCCCGCTCGGTCAACCTGTCGCCCACGCCGTGTTTCAACCGGGTCAAGGCGATGGAAGAACTGGGGCTGATTCGCGACCAGGTGACACTGCTGGACGCCGACCTGCTGGGGCTGCACGTCAATGTGTTCATCCACGTCAGCCTGGAAAAACAGAACGAACTGGCGTTGCAGCAGTTTGAAGGGGCGATTTCGGATCGTCCCGAAGTGATGGAGTGCTACCTGATGGCCGGCGATCCCGACTATTTGATTCGGGTGCTGGTGCCCACCATCCAGTCTCTGGAGCGCTTCATGATGGACTTTTTGACCAAAGTCCCCGGTGTCGCCAACATCCGCTCCAGCTTTGCTCTCAAGCAAGTGCGCTACAAAACCGCGCTGCCATTGCCGGCCAATGGCATCAACCTCGGTTAATGAACGACACAAAACAAATGTGGGAGCGGGCTTGCTCGCGAATGCGGTGTATCAGTCTATATCTTCGGTGACTGACACTCCGCATTCGCGAGCAAGCCCGCTCCCACATTTTGTAATGCATTTCACAGTTGGTTGAGCGGAATCTTCAGATACACCACCCCATTTCCTTCCGCCGGCGGCATCACCCCGGCCCGCACATTCACCTGAATCGCCGGCAACAACAATGTAGGCATGCCCAACCCGGCATCCCGAGTGGTGCGCATCTCGACAAACGCCGCCTCATCCACCCCATCATGCACATGAATATTCCCCGCCCGCTGCTCAGCCACCGTGGTCAGGCACTTGGCGGCGCGCCCGTCAGGCGGGTAGTCATGGCAAACATACAGGCGGGTCTGCGGCGGAAAAGCCAACAACTTGCGCATCGACGCATACAACTGACGCGCATCCCCGCCAGGGAAATCGCAGCGCGCCGTCCCCACATCCGGCATGAACAGCGTGTCACCCACCAGAATCAACTGGTCATCAATCAGATAAGCCATGTCCGCCGGCGTATGCCCCGGCACATGCAGCGCCTGGGCCTTCAGATTACCGATATAAAAAACCTCATCCGGCGCAAACAGATGGTCGAACTGCGACCCATCTACCCGAAACTCCGGTTCCAGGTTGAACAGGTTCTTGAACACCCCCTGCACCTTGCTGATGGGCTCCCCGATCGCGATCTTGCCCCCCAGCTGCCGACGCAGATACGGCGCCGCCGACAAGTGATCCGCGTGGGCATGGGTTTCCAGCAACCACTGCACCTGCAAGCCATGCTCGCGCACAAACGTGATCACCTTGTCCGCCTGGCCGGTACCGGTGCGTCCGGAGGCCGGGTCGTAGTTGAGCACCGAATCAACGATGGCGCATTGGCCACCGTCCGTTTCATAGACGACGTAGGTGTAGGTCGACGACGCCTCGTCCAGAAAGGATTGAATCAACGCTGACATGACGGGTTTCCCAGATAGCTAATGGCGACTTACATTCAGTTAGGTTTCCACATAACCTTGTGAGCTTAAGTGAATTAAAGGACCCGAGGCAAAGGATGGCATCGTGGTGGCAAACAGCTAGGGCGTGATGCCATACGGCAACGACCCTTGCGTGCATTAACTAAAAAAGGCCATAGACCATGAACGACCAACACTGGGGACCTACCATCAGTGGCGATATCGTTGTCATCGGTGGCGGCTCGGCGGGCATCGGCCTGCTGGCCAGCCTGCTCAAGCGCGACCCGCACCTGAACATCATCCTGATCGAACCCAGCGACCACCACTACTACCAACCGGCCTGGACCTTGGTGGGCGGCGGCGCCTATGACGTTACCAAGACCGTGCGCCCCATGGCCGACGTGTTGCCCAACGGCGTCACCTGGATCCAGGCGGCGGTCAGCGAATTACTGCCCGACGAGCAAACCCTGGTGCTCGACAGCGAACAGCGCGTCAGCTGGAAAAACCTGATTGTCTGCCCGGGCCTGCGCCTGGCCTGGGAAAAAATCGAAGGCTTGCCAGAGACCCTTGGCCAGCATGGCGTAACGTCCAACTACAGCTACGAACACGCCGCCTACACCTGGCAACTGGTGCAGCAACTCAAGCATGGCACGGCGCTGTTCACCCAGCCGGCCATGCCGATCAAATGCGCCGGCGCCCCGCAAAAAGCCATGTACCTGTCGTGCGATCACTGGCTCAGGCAGGGTGACCTGAAAAACATCAAGGTCGAATTCAACCTGGCCGGCGCTGCCTTGTTTGGTGTACCGACCTTCGTGCCGCCGCTGATGAAGTACGTTGAAAAGTACTCGGCGCAACTGGCGTTCAACTCCAACCTGGTCAAGGTCGACGGCCCGGCGCGCAAGGCCTGGTTCGAGATCAAGGACGCCGAAGGCAATATGCGCGTCGAAGAGAAAACCTTCGACCTGCTGCATGTCGTCCCGCCACAGGTCTCGCCGGACTTTATCCGCCACAGCCCCCTGGCCGATGCCGCCGGCTGGTGCGAAGTGAACCCCCAGAGCCTGCAACACCTGCGCTACCCGCATATCTTCGGCCTGGGCGATGTGTGCTCCACCACCAATGCCAAGACCGCCGCGGCGGTGCGCAAGCAAATCGTGGTGGTGGCGGAAAACCTGCTGGCCCTGCGCAAACAGGCACCGATGCCGCTCAAGTACGACGGCTACGGTTCCTGCCCGCTGACGGTGGAGAAGGGCAAGGTGGTACTGGCCGAGTTCGGCTACGGCGGCAAGCTGCTGCCGACCTTTCCCCTCGACCCGACCGTGGCACGGCGTTCGGCATGGTTCCTCAAGGCGAGTTTCCTGCCGTGGTTCTACTGGAACGGCATGCTCAAGGGCCGCGAGTGGTTGACCCGTCTGGCCAAGGTGGATTGAGGCAACCCTATGCTGCTGGCAAGTTTTTTTGGCGTGTTGATGGGGTTGGTCATGGGCTTGACCGGTGCCGGAGGCGGCATCCTTGGCGTCCCGGCGCTGGTGTTGGGGCTGGGTTTGACCATGACCCAGGCCGCGCCCGTGTCGTTGTTCGCGGTGGGTGCCGCCGCCGCCGTGGGGGCTATCGATGGCTTGCGCCATGGCCTGGTGCGTTACCGCGCGGCGCTGCTGATTGCGCTGCTCGGCGCGCTGTTTTCGCCGCTTGGGGTGTTCTTCGCCCATCAGATGCCGGAGAAGGTCCTGATGGGCCTGTTCAGCGCGCTGATGGTGCTGGTGGCCTGGCGCATGCTGCAACGCGAGAAGCTTGAAGCCGGGCCGAGCGACCACGGCACCGCATCCTGGGGCCAGAAGAATTGCATGCTCGATCAACAGACCGGACGCTTTTCCTGGACCGCCAAATGCACCGCCACCCTGGCGGCCCTCGGCGCGGTGACCGGTGCGGTCTCGGGCTTGCTCGGTGTGGGCGGTGGCTTTCTGATCGTGCCGGCGTTCAAGCAACTGACCGATGTGCAGATGCGCGGCATCGTTGCCACCTCGCTGATGGTGATCAGCCTGATCTCGTTGATCGGCGTGATCGGTGCGTTTCATGCCGGGGTCAGGATCGAGCCGATGGGCTGGGTGTTTATCGGGTCGAGCATTGTCGGCATGTTGGCGGGGCGGCGCCTGTGCTCGGTGATCAAGGCGCGCACCTTGCAGGTGGGTTTTGCCACCCTGTGTGTGCTGGTGGCGGCGGGCATGCTGTTTCGGGCCCTCATTCAGGTGCCTTGAAATGCGGTCAACATCTCGCTCCTACGGGTATTGCGGTATCAGCGCCGCAGGTAGGAGCCGAAGTCGATGTCCCCGGCACTGAGAATCGCCTGCACCCGATTGTGCACATTCAACTTGCGCAGGATCGCCGAGACATGGGCCTTCACCGTGGTCTCGGCAATCTCCAGGCTATAGGCAATTTGCTTATTCGAGTCGCCCTTGGTCATCCGCTCCAGCACCAGCAATTGCTTGCGGGTCAGGGCCTGCAGCAATTCCGGCGCAAGCCCCAGGCAATCATTCATGCGCCGTTGCCCGCCGATTTTCTGGCTGCGAATAATGTCCGGCGGCAAATACACATTGCCGTTGAGAATCTGTTGGATCGCCTCGGTCATCTGCAGCCTGGGCGAGGACTTGGTGATAAACCCCACCGCGCCATAGGTGATGGCTTGCAGCACGACCTGCTTGTCCTGCTCGGCAGACACGATCACCACCGGAATCGTCGGCGACTCTTTGCGCAGGTTGATCAGGCCATTGAGGCCGTGCATGCCGGGCATGTTCAGGTCCAGCAGGATCAGATCCAGGTCATCGTGCTCCTGGCTCAGGGCCAGGGCGCTGTCCAGGTCGCCGGTTTCCATCACTTCGCTGCCCGGGAACCCGTCGCTGATGACGTTGTGGATCGCTTCGCGAAACAGTGGGTGATCGTCGGCAATCAGAATTTTGTACATGGCCGTTCACCTTATTATTTTTGCTTATTTAAGCAGGTCCCATCCATAGGGGCATGCGCCCATTACATGCCAGTCTCGATGCCTTGGGAATGCGACGATAGAGAGGGGAATCAGTACCAAAGTAGTAGATCGTGCCGTGCGTCGCGGTCTCAGCGCTACCCATTGGTCTGATTGCATTCAGTGCCGGATGGGTTAGTGTGGGGTGCATCTTCCAGAATAATAAAAACAGGCTTACCAATGAGCCCGAACCTGAGTCTCCTGCGTAAATTCGTTTCCCCTGAAATCATCTTTGGCGCCGGCTGCCGGCACAACGTAGGCAACTACGCCAAGACCTTTGGCGCGCGCAAGGTGCTGGTGGTGAGCGATCCCGGCGTGGTTGCTGTCGGCTGGGTGGCCGATGTCGAGGCCAGCCTGCAAGCCATCGGCATCGACTACTGCCTGTACACCGCCGTTTCTCCAAACCCCCGGGTTGAAGAGGTGATGCTCGGCGCCGAGGTCTACCGTGAGAACCATTGCGACGTGATCGTCGCCGTCGGCGGCGGCAGCCCGATGGACTGCGGCAAGGCCATCGGCATCGTGGTCGCCCATGGCTGCAGCATCCTCGAATTCGAAGGCGTCGACACCATCCGCGTGCCGAGCCCGCCGCTGATCCTGATCCCGACCACCGCGGGCTCCTCGGCGGATGTCTCGCAGTTCGTGATCATTTCCAACCAGCAGGAGCGCATGAAGTTCTCCATCGTCAGCAAGGCGGTGGTGCCCGATGTATCACTGATCGACCCGGAAACCACGGCGAGCATGGACCCGTTTCTCTCGGCCTGTACCGGCATCGATGCGCTGGTGCATGCCATCGAGGCCTTCGTGTCCACCGGCCACGGCCCGCTGACCGATCCCCACGCGCTGGAAGCCATGCGTCTGATCAATGGCAATCTGGTACAGATGATCGCCAACCCCAGCGACATCGCCCTGCGGGAGAAAATCATGCTGGGCAGCATGCAGGCCGGGCTGGCGTTTTCCAATGCGATCCTCGGCGCGGTGCATGCCATGTCCCACAGCCTTGGCGGCTTTCTCGACCTGCCCCATGGCCTGTGCAACGCAGTGTTGGTGGAACATGTGGTGGCGTTCAATTACAGCGCGGCACCGGAGCGTTTCAAGGTGATTGCCGAGACCTTCGGCATTGATTGCCGGGGCCTCAACCACCGGCAGATCTGCGGGCGGCTGGTGGACCATTTGATCGCCTTGAAGCATGCGATCGGCTTCCATGAAACCCTCGGCCTGCATGGGATTCGAGTGGCGGACATTCCCTTTCTGTCGCAGCACGCCATGCACGACCCGTGCATCCTCACCAACCCGCGCGAATCCAGCCAGCGTGACGTTGAGGTCGTCTATGGCGAAGCTCTCTGACGATCAGCAACGGGCACTCGCGGGGCTGCTGGGGCTGGGCAACCAGTCGGCGCGCAAGAGCCATTACCCCGAACTGACCGCGCGCCTCGATGAGCTGGAGGCCGAGCGCAAACGCTACATCCGCCTCAACGATGAATTGGAACAGCGGGTCGCGGCGCGTACCGATGAGTTGCTGGAAGCCAACCGCAACCTGCAACAGCAAATCGCCCAGCGCGAGAAGATCGAGCAGGACCTGCGCGATGCCCGGGATGCCGCACAGGCCGCCAACCGCAGCAAGGACAAATACCTTGCCGCCGCCAGTCATGACCTGCTGCAACCCCTCAACGCCGCGCGCTTGCTGATCTCCACCCTGCGCGAGCGCAACTTGCCCAGCGTCGAACACGTGTTGGTGGAGCGCACCCACCAGGCCTTGGAAGGCGCCGAGGATTTGCTCACCGACTTGCTGGATATTTCGCGACTCGATCAAGCGGCGGTCAAGCCGGACATCGCCCTGTACCGTCTCGACGAACTGTTTGCACCGCTGGTCTCGGAGTTCCAGTCGGTAGCCGCGGCGTCCGGGCTGAACCTGCGGGCGCATACAGGCCGTTACGCAATCAACACCGACCTGCGGCTGGTGACGCGGATCCTGCGCAACTTCCTCAGCAACGCCTGCCGCTACACGAGCGCGGGCTGCATCCTGCTGGGCGCCCGCCGCCGGGGTGAGCGGTTGCGCCTGGAGGTGTGGGACACCGGGCGTGGAATTGCGGCGGACCGTCTGCACTCCATCTTCCTGGAGTTCAATCAACTGGACGTGGGCCGCGCCGCCGACCGCAAGGGTGTGGGACTGGGGTTGGCGATTGTCGAGCGCATCGCCGAGGTCCTCGGTTATCCGGTGGCGGTGCGTTCGTGGCCGGGGCGCGGTTCGATGTTCAGCATCGAAGTCCCCATCAGCGAGGACATGCCGCTGCCCATCAGCGTCGTGGCCGCGCAACCGAGCACCGGCAACCCGCTGCCGGGCCGCCGCCTGCTGGTACTGGATAACGAAGTCAGCATCCTCGACAGCATGAGCGCGCTGCTTGGGCAGTGGGGCTGCGAGGTGGTCACTGCTACCGATCAGGCCGGCGCAATGGTTGCGTTGCAGGGCAGGGCACCGGAGCTGATTCTCGCGGACTATCACCTGGACCATGGCGTGGTGGGCTGTGAGGTAGTGCGCCAGTTGCGCGAGCATTTTGGCCGCAGGATTCCGGCAGTGATTATCACCGCCGACCGCACCGACCAATGCCGCCGTGCACTGCAGCGGCTTGACGTGCCATTGCTGAACAAACCGGTCAAGCCCGGCAAGTTGCGGGCGGTGTTGACCCAGTTATTGGCTTAGCCACTTCTTGATACCCGTCAACACCGGGCGTGACGCTTTGCCTCATGCTGCGGGCCTGATTTAAAGGCCGACGGAGACCCCCATGAGTGCCCCCGCAACAACTGCTGCTTCATTCAAGTTGCCCCTGGGCCTGGTGGCCGGCGTACTGGTGATGGTCGGCGTGCTGCTGTTGCCGCTGCCGGCCGATTTGCCGGTAGCCGGGCACCGGATGCTGGCGATCCTCGCGTTTGCGGTGGTGGTGTGGATCACCGAAGCGGTCTCCTATGAGGCCAGCGCGATCATGATCACGTCGTTGATGGCGTTTTTGCTCGGCACCGCGCCGTCGCTGCAAGACCCCACGCACCTGATCGGCTCCAGCCCGGCGATCAGCATGGCGTTGACGGGGTTTTCCAACCCGGCATTGGCGTTGGTGGCGGGTGCACTGTTTATCGCGGCAGCCATGACCCATACCGGACTGGACCGGCGCATCGCGTTGGTCACCTTGACCCGCGTGGGTACCAGCACCCGGGGGATTCTCGTCGGGGCAATTGCCGTGACCATCCTCCTCAGCCTGGTGGTGCCCAGCGCGACGGCCCGCAGTGCGTGTGTGGTGCCGATCATGATGGGGGTGATTGCGGCGTTTGGCGTGGACAAACGCTCCAATATCGCAGCGGGGATCATGATCGTCGTGGCTCAGGGCACGAGCATCTGGAACGTCGGGATTCAGACGGCGGCAGCGCAGAACCTGCTGACGGTTGGCTTTATGGACAAGATGCTGGGGCAGCGAGTGTCGTGGATCGACTGGTTGATCGCTGGGGCGCCGTGGGCGGTGATCATGTCGGCGGTGTTGTTGTTTTTGGTGTTGAAGCTGCTGCCGCCGGAGAGTGACAGTATTCCCGGGGGCAAGGAGGCGGTGGCGCAATCGCTGGTGGATATCGGGCCGATGACGGGGCCGCAGAAGCGGTTGCTGACGGTGTCGGTATTACTGCTGCTGGCGTGGGCGACCGAGGGACGACTGCACAGCTTTGATACGACTTCGACGACCTACGCCGGGTTGGTGTTTTTGCTGATGCCGGGGATTGGGGTGATGACCTGGAAAGATGTGCAGTCGCGGATTCCGTGGGGCACGGTGATTGTGTTTGGTGTGGGTATCAGCCTGGGTACGGCGTTGCTGACGACCCAGGCGGGGCAGTGGCTGGGGGCGCAGGTGGTCGCGCATACCGGGTTGGATCAGGTGGGGCCGTTGGGGGTGTTTGCGATTCTGGGGGCGTTTTTGATTGTGATTCATTTGGGGTTTGCCAGTGCCACGGCGTTGACCTCGGCGTTGTTGCCGATTTTGATTGCGGTGTTGCAGACGTTGCCCGGGGAGTTCAGTCGGCTGGGGATGACGATGTTGCTGGGGTTTGTGATGAGCTACGGGTTTATCCTGCCCATCAATGCTCCGCAGAACATGGTGTGTTTGGGGACCGGGACGTTTACTGCTCGGCAGTTTGCCAAGGTTGGGATTTTGGTGACGCTGGTGGGGTATGGGTTGATGTTGGTGTTTGCTGCTACGTATTGGAGTTGGTTGGGGTGGGTTTGAAGTGATTGCTGTAGGTGCTGATTAACTCGCTTGTAGCCCTTTTCTGAAAATCCATTTTTACCGTCTGATTTTCTGCAAGTTAAGCCACTCCCGATTTTATATTTCGAGCTCTTCTTTTGGAGCAGGAATCAGGGAATGGCGACGGCTTACATCAACCAACGGCTGATTGACTACGACAGCTTGAAACGAAGGGTTCTAAACGGCGCTTCGCCGATTGCGCAGAGCAAATTCGATGCCCTCAATGTCCATCTGCCCGGTCCGTTTGTGAGGCCGGGGTATATGATTATTGTGCCCGGTAACACCCTCAATGAAAGCACCGCCGACGAGGCTTGGCTAATGAGCCAGGCCGAAGCCATCAGTCGGGTGCTGGACCGCGACCCCGAGGCGGGAGAGGCGGTGGTCAATGACTATGATTTGTTACAGAGCGTGCTGGGCTACAGCTCCTTGGGAATTGGCAGCGCAACCTCTACCTGGAGTACGCACTTGAATGAGGTCACGCGCACCCTGGATGAAATCGAGCAGGCGTATGGCCGTTTGAAGCAGGGCACCGTGGATAGAGAGGAGTTTTTCAAACAGCGTGAAGTACTGCTGAAAAAACTTAACGTTCAACTTCACGGGGCGGCAAGGTTTGGCACGGGATTGCGCAGTCACGGTTCGTTGAGACGGATTCTAGGCATATCCACCAAGAGCTTTTTGCACAAGAGGGAAATCAAGGGGTACGCGCAGCGCATCGAACGGATTACCGCTATCTCCCGGCATTTGCGCAAGGGAACGTATATCGGATTGATGTTGGATTTGAGTGCCGCGGGTTTGCAGGTGAAAGAGGCGTGCGCTTCGGGAAGGGAGGATGAGTGTCGCAAGGCGCAGTTTGTTGAGGCCGGGAAGTTGATTGGGGGCGTCTCAGGAGCGGCGTCTTTTGGTGCGGTCGGGGCACGTGCCGCGAGTGTCGCCTGCAACGTTGTGTTGGGTTTTGCTACAAAGGGGAAAGAAAAACTCATTTGCTCGGTGATTGGTGGGGCCGCAGGTGGATACGCGGGCGGAACTGTCTTAGGCGGGTATGGTGCTGAGTGGGGCGAGGCTCTGTATGTAGGTGATGATCCTTGGATATAGCCATGTATAAACTTATTACCTCCACGTTGGTTCTTGAGTCAGTCGCCGTCGCGAGCCTGATGACTTATGCCAATTATATGAAGCTCGATGAGTTGGAACGTTACTTTATTAAAAACGAAGCCGTTCAGCAGAATAAGCGCTATTGGCCTGGAAAAATGCCCTACGACAAAATGATGCGGATGGTCTTGATTTCAAACCTGTTGACGATGCCGAGGAGATACATAAGAAACGGCGAAATAACAGAGGAAGAATATAACTCCATCCCGCGTAACCTCAAACGCTGGGCCACATGGCCAGGTTATTTGGGGCTTCAATTGGTCGTGTGCGCAGGCCTGTGGTACTGCCTGAAACCTTAGGCCTATGTTCTAACGGCGCATCATCCCGCGCCGTTTTGACATCCCGACATGGCAAGATGAACGTTGCTCAGGTTTACTAGTCCCTGAGTAAGCGTTTTGCCGACTTTGCACGTCGGTTCATCAAGGCCACCGAATGGACAAATACACCCCCCACACCTGGCAGCCCCACGAACGCCCGAGCCTGCCGGGCTCGCCGTCGACGCCGTTGCATTCCACCCGCAAACGCTGGGCCTACGCCCTCGTCGGCGTACTCGTGGCAATCACCGGTGGCCTCGGCAACTCGCTGGTGATCGCCAACCTTGTGTACCTCCAGGGCGCCCTGGGCGCGACGACGGCCGAGATGGCCTGGCTCCCCGCCGCCTACGTCATGACCAACGTCTCCATGAACCTGCTGCTGGTAAAATTCCGCCAGCAATTCGGCCTGCGTGCGTTCACCGAAGTGTTCCTGGTGCTCTACGCCCTGGTCACCTTCGGCCACCTGTTCGTCAACGACCTCAGCTCGGCCATCGCCGTACGCGCCGCCCACGGCATGGTCGGCGCCGCCCTCAGCTCCCTGGGCCTGTACTACATGATCCAGGCCTTCCCCGCAAAATGGCGGATGAAAGCCCTGGTGCTCGGCCTCGGCACTGCGCAACTGGCATTACCCCTGGCCCGATTGTTTTCCGAAGACCTGCTGCAAATCGCCGAATGGCGTGGCCTGTACCTGTTCGAACTGGGCATGGCGCTGACCTGCCTGGGCTGCGTATTCCTGCTCAAGCTGCCCCCGGGCGACCGCTTCAAGACCTTCGAAAAACTCGACTTCCTGACCTTCGCCATCCTCGCCACCGGCGTCGCCTTGCTCTGCGCGGTGCTGTCCCTGGGCCGTATCGACTGGTGGCTAGAAGCCCCATGGATTGGCGTGGCATCGGCCTGTTCGCTGGTGCTGATCATGGCCGGCCTGGCCATCGAACATAACCGCTCCAACCCGTTGCTGATGACCCGCTGGCTGGGCAGCGGGGTGATGATTCGCCTGGCGCTGGCGGTGGTCCTGATTCGCATGGTGCTTTCGGAGCAGTCCACCGGCGCCGTCGGCTTCATGCAGATGCTCAACATGAGCAACGAGCAGATGCGCACGCTGTACTGGGTGATGCTGGCGGGGGCGATTGCCGGCCTGGCCGTCAGCGCGTTGACCATCAACCCGGCGCATCTGCTGATGCCATTGATCATCTCCCTGGCCTTCATGGCCACAGGTTCAGTGATGGACAGTTTTTCCAGCAACCTCACGCGCCCGCAAAACATGTACATCAGCCAGTTCCTGCTAGGCTTTGGCGGCACGTTCTTTCTTGGGCCGACCATGGTTTTAGGCACGAAAAACGTGCTGACCAATCCCAGGAACCTGGTGAGTTTCTCGGTGCTGTTCGGGATTTGCCAGAACCTCGGCGGGCTGATTGGCGCGGCGTTGCTCGGCACGTTCCAGATCGTGCGGGAGAAATTCCATTCCAGCATGATCGTCGAACACCTGACCCTGCTCGACCCGCGTGTGGCCGCACGGGTAGCCAGCGGGGGCTCGGCCTATGGCGGGGTGATCGCCGACCCTGAGTTGCGCAACCTCATGGGTATTCGCAGCCTGGCTACGGCGGCCACCCGTGAGGCGAATGTGATGGCCTATAACGATGTGTTCATGCTGATCGCGATCATCGCCATACTCACCATGATCTGGATTTTTATCCGCAGCCTCTGGCTGATAAGTACCACTAAAGCTGCCGCCAGTGCAGCGCCTCCCGTTCAACCCAGCGGCGCACTTTCTTCATGACCGAACCGACGACGACCACCACCAACGCCATCGCTTCCACGCCGGAAGGCACCGCACCGCCGAGCATGCCGGCTACCGAACCGCGCTCCTTGCGGGTGCGCATCATCTCCTCCATGGGCTTTGCCGCAATTGCGATTATCGGCGTGCTGATCGTGCTTTATGCCTGGCAGTTGCCGCCCTTCAGCAGCGCCGTGGAAACCACCGAGAACGCCCTGGTGCGTGGCCAGGTGACGATCATCGGGCCACAGCTCAGTGGCTACGTGTATGAAGTACCGGTGACGGACTTCCAGTACGTCAAGGCCGGGGATTTGCTGGTGCGCCTCGATGACCGCATCTACAAGCAGCGCCTCGACCAAGCCCTGGCGCAACTGGCGGTGCAGCAGGCGTCCCTGGCCAATGTGGTGCAGCAGCGCAACAGTGCCGAGGCGACCATCAAGCTGCGTCAGGCTGCCTTGGCTGACAGCCAGGCCCAGGCGCGCAAGAGCACCGCTGACCTGCGCCGCAACGAAGCGTTGATCAGCGACGGTTCGGTGTCCAAGCGCGAGCTGGACGTGACCCGTGCGGCCAATGCGCAAACCATCGCAGCCGTGGCCCAGGCTCAGGCCAGCCTGGAAATCGCCCGGCAGGATTTGCAGACGGTGATCGTCAATCGCGGTTCGCTGGAGGCGGCGGTGGCCAATGCCGATGCGGCGGTGGAACTGGCGCGTATCGACCTGTCGAACACCCGGATCATCGCCCCGCGTGACGGGCAACTGGGGCAGATAGGCGTGCGCCTTGGGGCCTACGTCAACAGCGGCGCGCAGTTGATGGCGCTGGTGCCGAACCAGCTGTGGGTGATTGCCAACATGAAAGAAACCCAGATGGACAACGTGCAGGTCGGCCAGCCAGTGACCTTTACCGTGGATGCCCTGGACCATCGCAAGTTTCACGGCACGGTGCAGCGTATTTCACCAGCGACCGGCTCGGAGTTCAGCCTGTTGCAGGCGGATAACGCCACCGGCAACTTTGTGAAGATCGCCCAGCGGGTGCCGGTGCGGATCACCGTCGACCCGGGGCAGGAGCAGAGTGAGCGGCTGCGGCCGGGGTTGTCGGTGGTGGTGAGTATCGACACGGCGGGGCGCCTCAAAAACACCCCGCCCTAAGCCACAATGGAGATCAAAATGTGGGAGCGGGCTTGCTCGCGAATGCGGAGTGTCAGTCGCAGATGTGTTGACTGATCCAGCGCATTCGCGAGCAAGCCCGCTCCCACATTGGTTTTGTGTTGCTAGAGGGGGTTGTATTGCAGGCTGAAGCCGAGTTCGGCTGATTCGCCTTGCTCTAGCAGCTTCAACCCCGGCTTGCCCGGCAGGTGATGGGCATTCACCGGATGACTCACCGGCTCGAAGCAGAAAAAATCCAGCCCCGGCGGGCAATACAGCAGGAAGTAGTTGCTGCCGGTGGCCTGGCATTCCAGGGTGTAGCCCAAGTCTGGCTGCTGGATGACGCAGCGCCCATACCACGGGCAAAAACCGTTATCCACCAGTGCCTCAGGCAACGATTTGAGCTGCTGAAAATCCCACTCGGCGGGTACGGCAGCCAGCCCCGTCGGCAATTTCGATGCATCACTCATCCACACCTGGCCAGCCTTGGCCTGCAACTGTGTGCCGGGCCTGCGCGGCAGATACGGATGCAATCCCAGTCCATGCCACGCCGCTTTTTCCGCCAGATGCGTGACCCGCAAGGTGATGCTTAACCTGCCGTTCTTCAACTGAACCCTTTGCTCGGCGCGATACGCGAAGGGTGTGCTGCTGTCCAGTTGCAGCACCACCTCATCCTCCGACTGGCTGACCACGTGCCACGCCTGCTGCCAGGCGCTGCCATGAATCGGCAGCGGGTCCAGCGGGCTGTTGGGATCAAGCGCTAGCCAGCCCGAGGGATTATCGAAGCCTCCCTCGGCAATCCGGTTCGACCAGGGCGCCAGCGGGAAACACCCCAGCTTGCCCGGTAGGCCGCTGGCCAACGCCCGTTGATCGGTGTGGCGCAGCAAGGGCTGGCCGCTGCTGCGCACGGTCCAGTTGACGATACTCCCACCGAACGCTGGCGAGAGCGTCAGGTGGGTCAGGTTGTCTTCGAGTTCAAGCATCATGAGTGTCAGCAGACCTATTGGATGATGAATGCTTCTGTGGCAGGGGTGCTGTTGTGGCGAGGGAGCTTGCTCCCGCTGGGCTGCGTAGCGGCCCCAAAAAAGCGGGAGCGCTTCGCACTCCAGCGGGAGCAAGCTCCCTCGCCACAACAGCTCCCTCGCTACACACAGTGTGGGGCTTATAGCACCAACCCCGGCAACCACAACGACAACGCCGGAATGTAGGTCACCGCCATCAGCACCAGAAACAGTACGCCATAAAACGGCAGCAATGCCTTGACGGTCTTCTCGATACTGACCTTGCCCACCGCCGCCCCCACAAACAGCACCGCGCCCACGGGCGGGGTGATCAGGCCGATCCCGAGGTTCACCAGCATGATCATGCCGAAGTGCACCGGGTCGACGCCGATGCCCAGCACTACCGGCAACAGGATCGGCGTGAGGATTAAAATCAGCGGCGCCATGTCCATCACCGTGCCCAGCAACAGCAACATGGCGTTGATGCACATCAGGATCACATAGCGGTTGTCCGACAGGGTCAGGAACATCGTGGTGATCTTCGCCGGGATCTGCATCAGGGTCATGATGTAGCCGAAGCTGGCGGCGAACGCGATCAGGATCATCACGATGGAAATGGTGCGCACCGTGCGGTGCATCAGCTTGGGCAACTCGCTCCATTTGTAGTCGCGGTAGATGAACATGGTCACGAAGAACGCCCACAACACGGCAATCGCCGCCGACTCGGTGGCGGTGAAGATGCCCGACAGAATCCCGCCAAGAATGATCACCATGGCCATCAGGCCCCACAGGGCGTCGGCGCAGATTTTCAGTGCCTGTTTCAGGGGAATCACTTCGCCTTTGGGGTAGTTGCGCTTTTTCGCGAAGATCAGGCACAGCACCATCAGGCAGGCGCTCATCAGCAGGCCCGGGACCACGCCGGCCATGAACAGCGAGGCGATGGACACGGTACCGCCGGCCGCCAGGGAGTAGAGCACCGAGTTGTGGCTGGGAGGCGTCAGCAACGCCTGCACCGAGCCGCTCACGGTGACGGCGGTGGCGAATTCACGGGGATAGCCCTGGCGTTCCATTTCCGGAATCAGCACCGAACCGACGGAGGCCGTATCAGCCACCGACGAGCCGGAGATCGCCCCAAAAAACGTCGAGGCCATGATGTTCACCAGGGACAAGCCGCCGCGTACAAAGCCCACCAGCACCCCGGCAAACGCCACCAGCCGCCGGGACATGCCGCCCTCGGCCATGATCGCCCCGGCCAGTACAAAGAACGGAATCGCCATCAACGAAAACTTGTTCACCCCGCCAGCCACCTGAATCATCAAGGCTTGGAACGGAATGTCGATCCACCACGCGCCGATCAGCGCAGAAAGCCCCAGGGCGTAAGCCACCGGCATGCCAATCAGGATCAAGGCGATAAAGCTGCCCAACAGAATCAATGCGTCCATTCAGGCAGCCCCTTCACTTTCTTCAACCAGGTCGAAGCGTACGACCCGACGGTTGCTCTGGTCGCCCAGCAAGAGTTTTTCCAGCACAAAAATCAGCGTCAGCAAGCCGCCAATCGGGATCGGCATGTAGGTGATGCCCACCCGCAAGGTCGGCATGGCGCTCATGAACTGGTTCCAGGTGGACAGGCACAATTTGCTGCCCCAGATCGTCATGAACAGGCAGATGGTGCCCATCAGCAATTGCGAGATGATGCCGACGATTTGGCGCTGGCCAGGGGGCAGGCGGTCGGTGACCATGGCCACCGACATATGCGCCCCGGCGCGGTAACTGGCGGCGGCGCCGACAAAGGTGAACACCAGCATCAACAGGATGGCGGTGGGCTCCGGCCAGCTGGAGCCGGTGCCGAGGACGTAGCGGGCGAAGATGCCCCAGGGGATGATCAGCGCGACGCCGAGAACGGCGAGGCCGGCGACCCAGATGCAGCTCATGTAAATGCGGTCGTTGATGCGCAGCAGTAAATTCTTCATGGCGTTCACCGTGACCGGGCGCGTCGATATCGACCGCGCCGGGCCTTTTCTATGAGAGGCGGGTGGGTTACTCGACGGCTTCGATGCGCTTGATCAGGTCGGCGTATGGGGCGCCGTACTTGTCGCGGATCGAAGCGGTGGCCTCATAGAACGGTTTCTTGTCGATGTCGATGAACTCCACACCGGCGGCCTTGAGTTTGGCTTCACTGCTGGCGGACTTGGCGTCCCACAGCTCGCGCTCCTGGATCTGCGCGGCCTTGGCGGTGTTTTTTACCAGCACCTGTTGCTCGGGGGTGAGCTTGTTCCAGGTGATTTTCGACATCACGATGGGTTCGGGCAGGATCAGGTGGCCGGTCAGGCTGTAGAACTTGGCGTTCTGGTAGTGATTGTGTTCCAGCAGGGTGGGCGGGTTGTTTTCCGCGCCGTCGATCACCCCGGTCTGCAGGGCGCTGAAGATCTCGCCGGTGTCCATGGCAATGCCGTTGCCGCCCATGGCGTTGATGGTTTCGATGAAGATCGGGTTGCCCTGCACGCGGATCTTCATGCCCTTGAGGTCTTCGATCTTGCGCACCGGTTTCTTGGTGTAGATGTTGCGCGTGCCGCCGTCCATCCAGGCCAGGGCCACCAGGTTGAATTCGGAGTCGGTGATTTTGGCGAGGATTTCATCGCCGATCTCGCCGTCGATCACCTTGCGCATATGCACCTGGTCGCGGAACACGAACGGCATGTTGAACACGTTCACGTCCGGCACCACCGGCCCGACGATGCCGAGGCTGACCCGGGCCATCTGGATCGCGCCGACCTGGGCTTGTTCGACCACTTCCTTTTCCGAGCCAAGCACGCCGCCGGGGAACATCTTGAAGGTCAGGCCGCCGTTGCTTTCGGCGACCAGGGTTTTACCCAGTTGTTCTTCGGCGACGACGGTGGGGTAGCCGGCGGGGTGGATGTCGGCGAATTTGATTTCCAGCGCGTGGGCGGCGCTGCCGAGGGTAAACACGAACGGGAGTGCAGCGGCGAGCAAGGTGCGTTTGAAGTCCATGGGGTGTCTCTCCAGTCTTGTTATTGTTTTGTTCAAGGCACAGCGATGCAGCTAGAGGATGAACTGCGGTTCGGGCATTCCCTGTACGCCAGGGTTCAGGGCGAAGACGCCGCCGGCGAGGGAGTGCGGGCTGTGGTCGTCGCGGATCGAGGTGACGAACAAAGTGTCCAGGCGGCTGCCACCGAAGGCGCACATGGTGGGTTTTTTTACCGGTATGGCCAGTGAACGGTCGAGGAGACCGTCGGGGGTAAACCGGTGGATCAGCCCGGCATCGTTGGCGCAGATCCAGTAGCCGCCGTCGACGTCCACGGCAGCACCGTCAGGGCGGCCAAGGAACTTGTGCATGTCGACAAACAGCCGGCGGTTGGACGGCGTGCCGCTGTCGATGTCGTAGTCGAAGGCCCAGACCTGCTGGATCAGCGGGTGTGAGTCCGAGAGGTACATCGTGCGCCCGTCGGGGCTGAAAGCCAGGCCGTTGGGGGTGATGAAACCGTTGAGTGCGGTGTGAACAGGCTGACCTGTTTCATAGCGGTATAGTGCCCCGTCGACGGCATTCGCGCCCATATTCAGCACCATGCTGCCGGCCCAGAACCGGCCCTGGCGATCACAGCGGCCATCGTTCAGGCGCATATCCGGGCGGGCGTGCTCGACGCTGGCCAATGGCGTGGTGTCGAGGCTGCCATCGCTGTGGGGCGTCAGCTGGAAAAAGCCGGTTTCCATGCCCGCGACCCAATTGCCCGCGCGGGTGCGCGCCATGCAGGCGAGCATCTGCGGGGCTTTCCAGGCATGTACATGGCCGCTGGCGGCACTCCAACGTTGCAGGCCGCCGTTGGGAATATCCACCCAGTACAGGGCATTTTCCTCAGGCACCCACACCGGGCATTCACCCACTGTGTTGCGGGCGTCGACAATCAGTTCTGCTTGCATGGCCACTCATTCCCTTGGGTTGGTCTGTGGTCAGTCACCGAATGGGCCGGCGGCACAAAACGCGCCGCCCTGGTACACCCGCGCCGGGTCGTCGATGGCGGGCAGCGGCTGGGCTTCCACCCGTTTGCGGAACACTTCGGAGGTGTCTCGCGGGGTGAAACCCAGGTGCGCGGCGAAGCGGTTGTCCCACCAGACGTCGAGGTTATTCGACATGCCGTAGACCACGGTGTGGCCGACATTCGGTGTGTACAGCGCACGCTCGAGCAGTTGGGTCAGGTCGTCGAAGCTCAACCAGGTGTGCATCATCCGGCGGTTCTGCGGTTCCGGGAACGAGGAGCCGATGCGGATGCTGACGGTTTCGATGCCATAGCGATCGAAGTAGAAACTGGCCATGTCCTCGCCGTAGGATTTGGACAGACCGTAGTAACTGTCCGGACGGCGCGGGGAGTGGGCGTCGAGGGCTTCGTCCTGCTTGTAGAAGCCGATGACGTGGTTGGAGCTGGCGAAGATGACGCGCTTGACCCCATGGCGGCGGGCAGCTTCGTAGATGTGGAAGATCCCGCAGATGTTTGCGCCCAGCACTTCCTCGAACGAGCGTTCCACCGATACGCCGCCGAAATGCAGGATCGCATCGACGCCTTCCACCAATTGGTGCACGGCCTGTTTGTCGGAAAGATCGCAAGGCAGCACTTCTTCGCCGTTGTCAGCGGCCGGGGCCATGTCGGCTATATCCGACAGGCGCAGTACCTTGGCGTAAGGGCGCAGGCGTTCACGCAAGACTTTGCCCAGGCCACCGGCGGCGCCAGTGAGCAGCAAGCGGTTGAACGGGGTAGGGGCTGTTGTGGTGGTCATGGTGGTCCCGTTATTGTTGTAGGTTGTCGTATGACTAATCCGAAGTATCGTTAGGCTTTCCTACACTTGTCAACGCGCTATTGGTCGAAGTTGATAGAGGGGCATCGCTGTCCTGTGGCGAGGGAGCTTGCTCCCGCTGGAGTGCGAAGCGCTCCCAAGATTTTGGGGCCGCTGCGCAGCCCAGCGGGAGCAAGCTCCCTCGCCACAAAAGCCTTTCCTGTTGTTTGTAAACCGCTATAACAACGACAGCGGGTAACTGATGAATATCCGGTTTTCATCAAACTCGTTGGTACTGAAATCCCGGCGCATTGTTGCGTTGCGCCAGCGCACATTCAGGTCCCGCAGTGGACCGCTTTGTACCGTGTAGGCCAGTTCCGACTCGCGCCCCCACTCCTTGCCATTGGTGATCGCCCCGGTGTGCACGTTATCGCCGCTGATATAGCGGTTCATCATGGTCAGGCCGGGGATGCCCAGCACCACGAAGTTGAAGTCGTGCCGCACCTGCCAGGATTTTTCCTTGGCGTTGTCGTAGCTGGCGTTGTAGCTGTCGTTGGCCAAGGTGCCGCCGCTGGTGCCGTTGACCCGCATCCAGGCGCTGTCACCGGTGAGTTTCTGCAGGCCGATATAGAAGCTGTTGCCTTTGTATTTGGCCGAGAGCAGGGCGAACGCGGTTTTGTTGTCGAGGTCACCGGCCAGGGCCTTGCCGTCTTCCTTGCCGGTGAAGAACCCGAGATTGGCGCCCAGGGTCCAGTCGCCCACGGGCTGGCTGTGTGTCAGGTTGAAATACTGCTGATGGTAGATATCGCTGAGTTCGGCGTACCACACGCCCACTTGGGTGCGCTTGTCGTTGAAGGTGTATTCGCCGCCGCCGAAGTTGAAGCGGTCCGAGGTGAATGCGGCTTTGCCGTTGAGAAACATGTCATCCATGCTCGCGTCGTTGCGCGGACTGTTGCCGCGGAACTGGCCGCCATACAAGGTCAGGCCGGCGATTTCGCTGGAGGTGACCTGGCCACCACGGAAGGTCTGCGGCAGGGAGCGGCCGTCATCCGAGCGCAGGATCGGCAGCACCGGCATCCATTCGCCGACTTTCAATTCGGTGTTCGACAGTTTGGTTTTCAGCGCCACGCCCAGACGCCCGAAATTGTCGGCGGGGCGGCCATCGCTGCGGGTCGGCAGCAATTGGGTGCCGGAGGTGCCTTTGCCACCGTCGAGCTTTTGCGAATACAGCCCGAGCACGTCCAGGCCGAAACCGACGGTGCCTTGGGTGAAGCCGGACCGGGCATCAAGGATGAAGTTTTGCGTCCACTCCTCGGCCTTGCCCTGGGGATAAGCGGGGTTGGTGAAGTTGCGGTTGAAGTAAGCATTACGCAGGTTAAGCGTGGCTTTGGCGTCGTCGATGAAGCCCTCTGCCGAGGCGGTGACGGGGAGGGCGAAGGCCAGGCTGCTCAAGCCGATGGCGGCAAAACGGGCGGTGCAGGAGAAATGGCGGACGTGTTGGCTCACAGTGACGCTCCGTTGTCTTTTTGTTGTTTTTATTTTTTTGTTATACGTTGTCGTACAACATTGGGGCGATATTTGCGAGGTTTTAGGGGCTTGTCAATCGAAAGTTATACGATAACCCCTTGTGTGAAGGGAGCCACTGGAGGAGGGATTATCCTGCTGCAACCATGGGCGGCAAGGTGCCAAGCAGCGAAACGGCGGCCACCGCTGAAATACCTAGTAACCATTCCATCGTCACGCTGGCCTTCAACGCAGGCAACCGCTGCTCACAGTTGTGAATCCGCAGGCGGTTCAACAGTGCCAGGGCGAGCATGCCGAATACCAGCAACACCTTGATCAGCAGGATCAGGGCGAACCCGCTGAACAATGGCGTGGGCCAGAACTGCCCGGTGAGCACTCGCACGTTGATCAGGCCGGTCACCAGCAGCCCCGTCACCAGGCCATAACCGATGCCACTGAAGCGCTTGAGGATCGGTTCCAATGGATAGCGGGGCGATTGCCTGAGGATCAACACCAGCATCAGCAATCCGCCCAGCCAGGCACCGACACACACCAGGTGCACCACCTGATTTAGGATCAGCAGTTGCCCGGCCAGGCCATTGAGCATGGCGCCATGGCCCACCGGTGCCAGCGTCGCCAGCAGTAGCGCACAGAGCGGCAGGCGCAACGCCTTCCACGGCGTCATTAAGCCGAGCACCAGCAGTACGTTCAGCACCAGGTGCCAGGTCCAGACCTGGCCGAAGAAGGTTTTACCCAGCACCAACTGCACCGTCGACAGCTCCAGCGCGCCCAGCCCGACACCGGCCATGCTCGCGCTGATCAACAGCAACCACGCCACCCCCGACACCAATGCCAGCCACGCCAAGCCTTGGGTGATGCGCGACAGGTGTCGGTCCAGCACCGGTTGCGGCCCTGCTCCCAGCAACCTGGGCCTGAACACACAGGCCCCGAACATCAACAACACCACGATGAAATGCAGGAAGCGGCACAGCACCAGCAGGGTAGCCATGAATTATTGGCCGACCTTGAAGCTGTATTCACCGTTGCTCTTGTGGGTATCAACCGAGACCGCGTTCCACACCACTTTGTAGTTACCGGCGGCCAATGGAGCGGCCGGAGTCACCACCAATACTTTTTTGTCGGCGTCCGGGGTTTCCAGGCCCTTGATCGCGACTTCGGTGCCGTCCTTGCTCAGGGAAACCTTGGTGAAGGTCGCTTCAACGCCTTCGGAGAACGTCAGGCGCAGGTCCTTGGGCGCGGCGACGCTACTGTCGGCGGCAGGCTCCGAGCTTTTCAGGTGGGCGTGGGCAAAGGCGGCCGAGGCGCCCAGCAGGGAGGCGAGCAGGGCGACGGTGGTGAGGGTTTTCTTGATCAACATTGTTCAATACCTTCAGGTGAGAGTCAGTTGTTCGGCAGAGCCGCAAGCACCGGGTCGTCGCACGCGTCTCGCAGTCGAATCGTCATGAAGATGATCCTTCGAGGGGATGGCGATGCTAACCAATCCGCTATCCACGGGGAAGGTTCTTGTACGAAGTTTCACAGTGGCGTGTCGCCGCGATCTAGAGCGGATGGTAGTCTTGAAGTCATGTTGTTGTCAGGGAGCCCTTATGGGCAATCACAAGATCGGTATTCGTCGGGTCAACGTCGAAAAGATTCTGCTGGCGGCTGAAAAGGTCTTCGCCGAGAAGGGCTATGGCAGCACTGCCATGGCCGACATCGCCGAAGAAGTGCAACTGCCGCGCTCCAACCTGCATTACTACTTCAGCACCAAGAGCGAGCTGTACAGCGCGGTGTTGTTCGACCTGCTGGAAGTGTGGAAGCAGGACGCCTTGTGCTTCGAGATGTTCGACGACCCGCGGGTGGTGCTCAGCAGCTACATCCGCGCCAAGATGCAACATTCCCGCAGCCGGCCCTATGGTTCCAAGGTCTGGGCCAACGAAATCATCCACGGCGCACCGACCCTGGGTGAGGCGCTGGACGTGAGCCTGTACGACTGGGCCAAGATGAAGGAAGCGAAGATTCGCCAGTGGGTGGAAGACAAGCGGATCTTGCCGGTGGAACCGTCGAGCCTGCTGTATATGATCTGGGCGTCGACCCAGCACTATGCCGACTTTGATCATCAGGTGAAGATCCTGAATGATCATCAGCCGTTGTCGGACATGCAGTTTGAACGGGCAGTGCAGACGGTGACGAGTGTGATCTTGCGGGGGATTGGGTTGGAGCCTTGAGCGCCTACCCATACGCGAGTTATCCCCCCCCCGTAGCAGCTGTCGAGCCTAGGCGAGGCTGCGTCGGGCGCGCCACGATTCAAGACTGAGTCGCGCCCTACGCAGCCTCGCCTAGGCTCGACAGCTGCTACGCGCGGGGGGAGGTAGGGCGTCTGTTTGGAAGGTTATACCGCTTCCCGGTAGGGATTCCTCGGATCCTGCGTCCAGTTCAAAAACGGCTTCCCAGTCTCCACCGGCACCATCTCGATACACTCCGCCACCGGGCAAGTAATCTGGCACAGGTTGCATCCCACGCATTCATCATCGATCACCTCGTACTTATGCGTCCCATCCGCCTGCTTCAAGCTGGCAATCGCCTGGTGTGAGGTGTCCTCGCAAGCAATATGGCAACGCCCACAGCCAATACACGCCTCCTGGTCAATCTTGGCGATCACCTGGTAATTGATATCCAGGTACTTCCAATCCGTCGTATTGCCCACCGCTCGCCCGGAAAATTCCTGCAGGCTGCTGTAGCCCTGGCTGTCCATCCACCGCGACAGCCCGTCCTTCATCTCTTCGACAATCCGAAACCCATGCAGCATTGCCGCCGTGCACACCTGCACCGCGCCGCAGCCCAGCGCAACGAATTCCGCTGCATCGCGCCAATTGCCAATCCCGCCAATGCCGCAGATCGGCAAGCCCTGTGTCTGTGGATCCCGGGCGATCTCCGCCACCATGTTCAACGCAATCGGCTTCACCGCCGAGCCGCAGTAACCACCGTGAGTGCTTTGGGTGCCCACCATCGGCAGGGCGACCATACGCTCCAGGTCGACACTGGTGATGGAGTTGATGGTGTTGATCAGCGACACCGCATCCGCGCCGCCGCGATACGCCGCCCGCGCCGCCACGCGAATGTCGGTGATATTTGGCGTGAGCTTGACGATCACCGGCAGCGAGCAATAGGTCTTGCACCAGCGTGTCACCTGTTCCACGTACTCCGGCACCTGGCCCACCGCCGCGCCCATGCCGCGTTCCGGCATGCCGTGGGGGCAGCCGAAGTTCAGCTCGATGCCGTCGCAGCCGGTGGCTTCCACCAGCGGCAGGATGTTTTTCCACGACTCTTCAACACAGGGCACCATCAGCGACACGATCAGTGCGCGGTCCGGCCAGTCCTTTTTCACCTGGGTGATTTCCCGCAGGTTGATCTCCAGGGAGCGGTCGGTAATCAGCTCGATATTGTTAATGCCGAGCACTTCACGGTTGGCGCCAAAGTGTGCCGAGTAGCGCGATGAGACGTTGACCGCGGCCGGGTCTTCGCCGAGGGTTTTCCAGACCACGCCGCCCCAGCCTGCTTCAAAGGCGCGGACCACGTTGTAGGCCTTGTCGGTAGGCGGCGCGGAGGCCAGCCAGAACGGATTGGGGGCTTTGATGCCGGCGAATACAATCGAGAGATCGGCCATTACGCAGCCTCCACATTCAGCATGAGTTGGGCGTGCATGGCTTCCGCGGCCAGCTTGCCGTGTTGCACGGCCTGGACGGTGAGGTCCTGGCCGAGGCTGACGCAATCACCGCCGGCATACACACCCGGGATGCTGGTGCGCAGCTGTTCGTTGACGAAGATGCGATCGCCCTGGCGTTGCAACTGGTGGGCCAGCGGGTCGTGCAGCGCCGCGTCGTCGAAGCCTTGGCCGATAGCCTTGAAGATCGCGTCGGCGGCCAGTTCGAAGGTTTCACCGGTGGCCTGCAGGCGGCCATCGACCATGCGGGTGCGGGCGAAACGCATGCCGCGCACATGGCCCTGATCATCGAGCAACACTTCCTCCGGTTGAGCCCACGTCAAAAGGCGTACCTGGTTGGCCTTGGCGATATCTTGCTCGTGGCCGGTGGCGCCCATTTCAGTCAGGCCACGGCGGTACACCAGGTTGACGTCACGGGCACCGAGGCGGGCCATTTGCACGGCCATGTCGATGGCCGTGTTGCCGGCGCCGAGGACAATGCAGCGGTCGGCCAGGGGCAGTTGGCTGAGGTCATCGGCCTGGCGCAGTTCACGGATGTAGTCGGTGGCGGCGAGCAGGCCGGGGGCGTCCTCGTGAGGCAGGCCGAGCTGTTTGCTGGCGGCCAGGCCGAGGCCGAGGAACACCGCATCGAACTGCTGGTGCAGCTCGCTCAAGGTCAGGTTGTCGCCGAGGCGCTGGCCATGACGGATTTCGATGCCGCCAATTTGCAGGAGGAAATCCAGTTCCTTTTGCGCGAAGTCATCCACCAGCTTGTACTTGGCGATCCCGTATTCATTCAGGCCGCCGGCTTTTTCCCGGGCTTCGAAAATCACCACGTCATGGCCGTGCAAGGCGCTGCGATGGGCGCAGGACAATCCCGCAGGCCCGGCGCCGACCACCGCGATGCGTTTGCCAGTGGGTGCGGCGCGCTGGAACGGGTGTTCGCTGAAGTGTGCGTTGTCCACCGCGTAACGCTGCAACAGGCCGATCAGCACCGGGGCGCATTCTTCGGCGTTGTTGCGCACGCAGGCTTGCTGGCAGAGGATTTCTGTCGGGCAGACCCGGGCGCAACTGCCGCCGAGGATATTCGCCGAAAGGATCTTCTGCGCGGCGCCCTGGACGTTTTCGGTGTGGATATTGCGGATGAACGACGGGATATCGATCTCGCTGGGGCACGCGTTAACGCACGGCGCGTCGTAGCAGTAGAGGCAGCGCGACGCTTCCAGTTGGGCTTGCCGGGCGTTGAGCGGCGGCGCCAGGTCGGTGAAATGCGCGGCGAGTGCCGCCGCATCTTCATGGGGGTGTGGAAGATGGTTCAGGGTCTGGATCACGGTATTGGCCTCACGGTTTTGGAGGTGCTGCCTCTGGTGGGCAGTGGTTTTTTTGTTGCCTGTACCGGCCTCATCGCGAGCAAGCCCGCTCCCACATTCGACTGCATTTATCCTGTTGGAATGGGGGCGAATGTGGGAGCGGGCTTGCTCGCGAATGGCGGCCTCAGCGTTTCACAGCAACCGGCCTGGAACGCTCCGCCCGCTTGCTCAACTGCTCAAACACCAGCGGATACGCCGGCCGTTCGATATACCGCCCCGCACCACGCTCGGCGCGCAAATCCCCATCTGCCCAGACCAGCTTGCCCTGGCTGATGGTATGGCTCGGCACGCCGCGCACGGTCTTGCCTTCGAAGATGTTGAAGTCGACTTTCTGGTGGTGAGTCTTCGCGGAAATGGTCCGTGTGCCTTGCGGGTCCCACAGCACCAGGTCAGCATCGGCACCCACGCGGATTGCACCTTTGCGCGGGTACAGGTTGAAGATCTTCGCGGTGTTGGTAGAGGTCAGCGCAACGAACTCCTGCATCGACAACCGCCCGGTGTTCACGCCCTCGTCCCACAACAGCGCCATGCGGTCTTCGATACCGGCGGTGCCATTGGGGATCTTGCTGAAGTCATCGCGCCCGGCGGCCTTTTGCTCGGCGCAGAAGCAGCAATGGTCGGTGGCGGTGGTGTGCAGGTTGCCCGATTGCAGGCCATGCCACAGTGCCTCCTGATGCCCGCGTGGGCGGAAGGGCGGGCTCATCACGTAGCCGGCGGCGGTCTGCCAGTCGGGGTGTTGATACACGTTGTCGTCCAGTAGCAGATGCCCCGCCAACACTTCGCCGTATACCGGCTGGCCCTTGCTGCGGGCGTAGGTGATTTCATCCAGCGCTTCCTGGGTGGACACGTGCACCAGGTACAGCGGCGTACCGATGGTTTCGGCAATCCGGATCGCCCGACTGGCCGCTTCGCCTTCCACTTGCGAAGGCCGCGACAGCGGGTGCGCTTCAGGCCCGGTAATGCCCTGGGCCATCAGCTTGCGTTGCAAGTGGTACACCAGTTCGCCGTTTTCGGCATGCACCGTCGGCACCGCGCCCAGTTCCAGGCAGCGTTCGAAGCTCGCTACCAGGGTGTCGTCAGCGGCCATGATCGCGTTTTTGTACGCCATGAAATGCTTGAAGCTGTTGATGCCGTGATGGCTGACCAGCTCGGCCATTTCCTCGCGGACCTGCTCGCTCCACCAGGTAATCGCGACGTGAAAGCCGTAGTCGGACGCCGACTTCTCGGCCCAGCCGCGCCACTGGTGGAAGGCTTCCAACAGGGATTGCTGCGGGTTGGGAATCACGAAGTCGATGATCGACGTGGTGCCGCCCGCCAACCCGGCGGCCGTGCCACTGAAAAAGTCTTCACTGGCCACGGTGCCCATGAAGGGCAGTTGCATATGGGTATGGGGATCGATGCCGCCGGGCATCAGGTATTGACCGCTGCCATCGAGTATCTCGGTGCCGGCGGGAATATCCAGATCAGTGCCAATGGCGCGAATTAGACCGTCTGCGCATAAAACATCGGCTCGATAACTTTCATCATGGGTAATAACGGTAGCGCCACGGATCAACAGCGACATGTCGAGTTCCTCACAGGCTTGACCGGCTTGTGCCAGTTCTAAGTGTTGTAATGCATCGCACCGCTGGAGATTTAATTCCTGTCAGCGGTGACAGGAATAGAAATTAGCCCGAGTTTTTCGAATGAGCAAGAATATTTTTCATAAGCTTATATCTGTATTAAATGATTGATTTAAAACGATAAAAAAACAAAATCACCAAAATGTAGCGGCCTCTCACCATTTTGACGCACTTGACAGGTTCCCAATATGAGCAACATTTCTTATTGCAAATCAGACGCTTGAGACATGCCTCTTGACGGGGCCGGTAAATAAAAATAATTGTGTTGCACCAGATTGAGTCCTGATGGTTCGGACAACTTCTGCGTTATTTGGCCTGAGTAACGCTGAAAGTAACGAGGGGCTCTTCGGTCGAGACAATAAAGCTGATAAACATCAGCGAGTTATATAAGCGGTGCGGGAAGGGCAACGGTTTACGGCACGGTTATTGAGTGCGGTGGCGGTTGGCCGGGTCCCGGATGTCATGTTGTCAACGAGGTACTCCGGCCATCCCGTGCACGTCACGGGGTGAGCAAAAATAATTCGAAAAAACCGTGGAGCGGCCATGCAACAGAACAGATCGCAAGTCATTGAGCGCAACGGCCTGTACGAACTCGACGCCGGCCCCGACGTCCTCGACAGCCCGCGCTACAACCACGACATGGCACCGACCAAGGTGCACGAACGAACCTGGAACAAGTGGCACATTACCGCGCTGTGGATCGGCATGTCGGTGTGCGTGCCGACCTACACCCTGGGTGGCGTGCTCACCGCGTACTTCGGGTTGTCGGTGGGCGAGGCGCTGATGGCGATCCTGCTGGCCAATATCGTGGTGTTGATCCCGCTGACCCTCAACGCCTTCCCCGGTACCAAGTACGGTATTCCGTTCCCGGTGTTGCTGCGCTCGTCCTTCGGCGTACTTGGCTCCAACGTGCCGTGCCTGATTCGCGCCCTGGTGGCGTGCGGCTGGTTCGGCATCCAGACGATGTTTGGCGGGTTGGCGATTCACCTGTTCCTGGGCTCGATTTTCGAGGGTTGGAAGTCCCTCGGCGGCACCGGTGAAGTGATCGGCTTCATGATCTTCTGGACGCTGAACCTGTGGGTGGTATTGCGCGGCGCCGAGTCGATCAAATGGCTGGAAACCCTGTCTGCTCCGCTGCTGGTAGCGGTGGGAATCGGGCTGCTGGTGTGGGCGCTGCCGAATGTCTCGCTGACCGAGTTGATGGCGATCCCGCCCAAGCGTCCCGAAGGCGCGAGCCTCACCGGCTACTTCATGGCAGGCCTGACGGCGATGGTGGGTTTCTGGGCCACATTGTCGTTGAACATCCCCGACTTCAGCCGCTACGCCAAGAGCCAGAAAGACCAGATACTCGGGCAGATTTTCGGCCTGCCGCTGACCATGTTCCTGTTCGCCGCCCTCGGCGTGATCATGACCGCTGCCTCGGTGAAACTGGTGGGCGTCAGCGTCTCCGACCCGGTGACCCTGATCGGCCATATCCAGAGCCCGGTGTGGGTAGCCGTGGCCATGGCGCTGATCATCATCGCCACCTTGTCCACCAACACCGCGGCGAACATCGTGTCGCCCACCAACGACTTCCAGAACATCGCGCCCAAGCTGATCAACCGCACCACGGCGGTGGTCCTTACCGGCTTGGTGGGCCTGGCGCTGATGGCCCATGAACTGCTGAAAAAGCTCGGGCTGATCATCTCCGACGTGAGCCTGGAAACCGTCTACTCCAACTGGCTGCTGGGTTACTCAAGCCTGCTGGGGCCGATTGCCGGGATCATGGTGGTGGACTATTTCATCATCAAGAAACAGCAACTGGACCTTGCCGGCTTGTACCGCGATGACGTGTACCCGGCGTGGAACTGGCATGGCTTCCTGGCGTTTGGCGTGCCGGTGGTACTGACGCTGTTGTCCCTGGGCAGCGACGCGTTCAGCTGGTTCTACAGCTATGGCTGGTTCACCGGTTCGGCACTCGGCGGGTTGCTGTATTACGCCCTGTGCATGAAGCGCGGGGCTCGCGTGGTCGCCGTGAAAACACCGCTTTAATCGACATGGAATGCAATCAAATGTGGGAGCGGGCTTGCTCGCGAAGGCGGTGGTTCAGTTAACACATCTGGCGACTGACACACCGTTTTCGCGAGCAAGCCCGCTCCCACATTTTGATCGCAGTCCGCCAGTGAGAGCCTGGTCAAATTCATAAGAACTACTGCCTGAGGAGATCCCCATGAACGCTGCCATAGACGTTCTGCAATCCGCCCATCAGCACATCAACCGCGATCGCCTGTGGCTGTCCCTGATGGAACTCGCCAAGCTCGGCGCCACCCCCAAGGGCGGCGTCTGCCGCCTGGCCCTGACCGACCTCGATCGCCAGGCCCGCGATCTGTTTGTGAAGTGGTGCGAGGAGGCGGGCTGTACCGTGACCATCGATGGCGTCGGCAATATCTTCGCCCGCCGGCCGGGACGCAATCCCAAGTTGCCGCCGGTGATGACCGGCAGCCATATCGACACCCAACCCACCGGCGGCAAGTTTGATGGTTGTTTTGGGGTATTGGCGGGAGTGGAAGTGCTGCGAACCCTCAATGACCTGAAAGTGGAAACCGAAGCGCCGCTGGAAGTGGTGGTGTGGACCAACGAAGAAGGCTCGCGTTTTCCGCCATGCATGATGGGGTCCGGGGTGTTTGCCGAGAAATTCACCCTGGCCGATACGCTGGCCAAGACGGATGCCGACGGGGTGACCGTGGGCGATGCGCTGAATGCTATTGGTTATGCCGGATCACGTCCCGTGAGCGGGCATAAGGTGGGCGCGTATTTCGAAGCGCACATCGAACAAGGCCCGATTCTTGAGGATGAAAAGAAAACCATCGGCGTGGTGCTGGGCGCCCTTGGCCAGAAATGGTTCGACCTGAAATTGCGCGGAGTTGAGGCGCACGCCGGCCCAACGCCCATGCACCTGCGCAAAGACGCATTGGTAGGTGCCGCTGCTGTGGTCGCCGCCGTCAATGCGGCTGCGTTGGGTCATCAGCCTCACGCCTGTGGCACCGTCGGTTGCCTGCAAGCGTATCCCGGTTCACGCAACGTCATTCCAGGCGAAGTGCGTATGACCCTGGACTTCCGTCATCTGGAACCGGCGCGACTGGATTCGATGATCGCCCAGGTGCGCAAGGTGATCGACGAAACCTGCGCCAAGCACGGCCTGACGTTCGAGATGACACCCACGGCTGACTTCCCGCCGCTGTATTTCGACAAGGGCTGCGTGGATGCTGTGCGTGATGCGGCCAATGGTCTGGGCCTGTCGAACATGGACATTGTGAGCGGGGCAGGGCATGACGCGATTTTCGTCGCGGAGCTGGGACCGGCGGGGATGATCTTTGTGCCATGTGAAGGAGGCATCAGCCACAACGAAATCGAGAATGCCGCACCGGATGATCTGGCGGCGGGGTGTGCGGTGTTGCTGAGGGCGATGGTGGCGGCGTCGGTGGCGATTGCCAGCGGCAAACTGGCTGCATAAATCACTGACCCTAGAAACCTACTGTAGGAGCGAGCTTGCTCGCGAAAAACCTGAGGGCGCCGCGTACATCCAGGCTGTACGCGTAATCGTTGACGTTTTTCGCGAGCAAGCTCGCTCCTACAGTTATGGGTCAGCGCACGGCTACCGTCGCATCCACCACCCGATCTACAAGCAATTGCACGCCCTCCAGCATCCGACACATCCCCAGCATCACGCTGCGCTGTGAACCATCAACCTCAAAGGCCAAGTGCGCGGCGATGGCATTGATGGATTCCAGATCCTGAGAGGCATTAAGCAGCAGGGTTTCGGTATCGAGACCAGGGCGGAGGGTGAATAGCAGGTTCGAATCGGAAGGAGGATTTGGACTGTCTTTGATCATGATGTAGTTCCTGGAGAGTTAGAGACTACCACCAGGTTTTTCTCACGAACGAAGGTGGCAGCTGTACGCGGAGTGAGAAAACCAAGACCCCAGGAGCTTGGCCACGCCGAAGCGTGCCCGCGCACAGCCGCCATAACAGCGAGCACAGAAAAAGCGCCTGCACTGTATACGGCGGGCGCTTTTGCGCCAATGGAGTCTTCGGATTTCTCACGTCCGGTCGCTGAATTGGCAGCGACTGGCGAAGACTAGTGGTGCCCGTTCCGACCAGCAACCCGAAAGAAACGTAGGAAATATGTCGCTTCGAGGATGGGTTGTAAGGCATGTCCTGCTCCTTTGTACGAAGTTTCCTTTGTTCATCGGCCTCTCATCCTCTCGGCCTTCCAGTGTTAGCTTCCGCCAAGCAAGTATCTAATGCGGGGAAATTGCTCGACGAGAGTCGACCAATATTGGATCAAGGAAGGAATCAGGTATGCCAGGTTCAGGAACTACTAGAAAGTCGGTTTACTCAGTTTTCACTACGATCCTATTGGCGTTTTGCCTGGCGTATATCGGCGGTGATTGGCTGCTTTCGCCGGGGCACCCGCAATTGACAGAAGTTGTAATGAGAGTGCCACTTGGCACTGACGGGGCCATCTATGGCGTCAAGGATGACCGTGGAGGGTCAACTGTTCCGTTCAGCTATCGATATTACGTTTACCGCGCCTTGGAGGACGACAGTGAAGTATTGGCTGCGTTGACGGATGCCAGTCCATTTCTAATTACGCGTGACGCATCGGCAAAAGTTGATGTTCAGGGCCGCACGATCAATGTGTCGGTGGCGGGGGATGTATCCGACTATCACAGCAGTACGCTGTATCGACATGCCAATGGCAGCGATTACACAGCGGTGAGTGTTTTTCTGAATAGTCGGCCGGAAGATTGAAACTGGCGGTGAGTCAGCCTGGAGATGTTTGACTGACCCATCGCCTTCGCGAGCAAGCCCGCTCCCACATTTGAGCTCGGGTGTTCTTGAATCAGGTATCAGGCGTCGGGCTTCCAACCTCCACCCAGCGCCGTCACCAAACCCACACTCGCCTGCAACTGCCGCGTCTGCACCGCCTGCAACGTGCGCTGTGCCTGCAACGCGGCGGTCTGTGCCGTCACCACATCCAGGTAACTCACTGCCCCCGCCTGATAACTGTTCATCGCCAGCGCCTGGGTGTGCTCGGCTGCATTGGCGGCGGCCTGTTCATCCATCGCCTCCTGCTGCAAATCACGCAGTTGCCCAAGGTTGTCTTCCACCTCACGCACGGCTCTTAACACCTGGCTACGATAGTGCGCCGAAGCCTCTTCAAACTCCGCCTTGGCCTGGCGTTCATTGGCACTCAACCGCCCGCCATCAAAGATCGGCAGGTTGACCAAGGGCCCCAGCGCCCAGTACCGATTGGCCGCCGAGAACAGGTTGCCGACGCCTTGGGTCTGCCCGCCAATCAACCCGGTCAAACTGAAATCCGGATACCACGCGGCCTTTGCCACGCCGATATTCGCGTTGGCCGCAAACACCCGTCGCTCCGCCGCCGCAATATCCGGTCGGCGTTGCAGCAGATGGCTCGGCAGCTGTTGCGGAATCCCCGGCAACGCAATCAATTGCTGGCTCGGCGGCAGCTGGAATTCACTGGCCGACACACCCACCAATTCACCAATCGCATGCTCGGTGAGATTGCGCTGACCGCGTACATCGTCAAGCTGGGCCTCGGCTTCTGCCAGCTGATTCTGTGCGCGGGTCAGGTCGAGTTCCGAGGCGATCTGTCCTTCATACCGGCTGCGGGTCAGTTGCAGCGCCTGGCCAAAATCATCCAGCGAACGGCTGAGAATCCGGCTCTGCGCATCCAGCCCGTTGAGCTGCACGTACAGCGTCGCCAACTGATGCTGCAAGCTCAGGCGTGCCACCGCCAAATCATCCCCGGAGGCTTGGGCCTGCGCATCGCCAGCCGCCACTTGGTTGCGGATTTTGCCCCACAGATCCAGATCAAAACTCAGTGAAAACCCTGCCGTGTTGCTGTTGTACACCGAAGGCTGGGTATCGCCCCGCAGCGGCCGGGAATCCGATTGGCGCTGACGCAACGGCTGTGCGCTGGCGGTGATTTGCGGGAACAATCCGGCATGCAGCTGGCTGGCATACGCCTGGGACGCGTCGAAATGCGCCAGCGCCGCCGCCAGGTCCGGGTTGGCCTTGAGCAGTTGTTCCTGCAGGTCGTTCAAGCGCTGGTCCTGGTAAAGCTGCCACCACTTCGGCGCCAGTTGGTCGGAGGGTTGTGCGCTGTGCCACGGACCGTCGCTGGTCTGTTCGCGGTATTTGGCCGGCAGGTCAATGGTCGGCGTCTTGTAGGTGGGCGCCAGCGAGCAACCGTGCAGCGCTAGCAACACCAAGGCCGCGAGGGGTTTAAGCCTTGGGCGCATGTGCACCTCCGGCGTCGGCCAGTTGCACGGCGTCGCCTTCGCGCAGGGCGTCGGGTGGGTTGTCCACCACGCGGTCGGCGGGTTTCAGGCCTTGATCGATGACCAGGCGTTCGCCGAGGTCGAGGCCGATGTGGATGTCTTGCAGGTGTACATGGTTCTTGGCATCCAGCACCGCGACCTGGGTGCCTTGGGCGCGGAAGATCAGGGCGCTGGCCGGGATGCTCACGCCATGGGTGTCTGCCGGAATCGCCAGGGTGGCTTCTGCGTAGTCGCCGGGCAGCAACTTGCCGTCCGGATTGTCTGCCACGAACTGCGCGAGCAGGGTGCCGGAGCGCCGGTCGATGGCGGTGGAGTCGCCCATCAGCTTCGCGCTGAAGTGTTCGCCGGGGTGCTCGGGTACCGTCAGTTGGGCGGCCAACCCGGGATGAATCACCGCCGCATAGTTCTGCGGCACCGGCACATAGAGCCGCAGTTGGTGGGTGTCGGCGATGTCGAACAGTTCCGGATCGCTGTCGCTGTCGGCCTTGATCAACTGGCCGATGTCGGTGTTGCGCGCGGTGATTACACCGGCGAACGGCGCGCGGATGGTCTTGTAGTCTTCCAGGGCCGACAGCCGCGCATAGTCTGCCTCTGCTGCCTGGGCATTGGCCTTGGCAGCCAGGGCGTTGGAGGTTTTTTCATCGGCCTCCTGGCGCGATACCGAATGGCTGTCCAGCAGGTTTTTCCAGCGGGTGGCGGTGGTCTCCGCCAGCCGTGCGTTGGCCTGTTCCTGCACCATGCGCGCGTGGGTTTGTGCCACTTGCTGGTCGAGGTCGGGGCTGTCGATCTCGGCGAGGATTTGCCCGGCCTTGACCTGGGTGCCGATGTCGACCTTCCAGTCTTTTAGATAACCGCTGACCCGCGCATGAATCGGTGCCTTGCTCCAGGCTTCCAGGTGCGCGGGCAGGCGCAGGGTGTCGCCGGCCGCGTTCTGTTTGGGCTGGAACACCAGCACCTGCGGCACGGCGGCGGTTTCGGTCCAGGCGGTGACGGATTTTTCATGCATCGTACGGGCGTGCAGGCCGTTGGCGACCAACAGGGCAGCCAGTGTCATGCCGCCGACACCCATGAGCATCAGACGCTTGCGCGAGGGTTTGTGATCAGACGACATGTGGGGTTTCTCCAGCAGCAGCGCGAGTAGGGTGACGACCGTGGACCAGGCTGAAGACCACGGGTACAAACAGCAAAGTGGCAGTGGTGGCAAGGATCAGGCCGCCGATCACGGCGCGTCCCAGCGGCGCGTTTTGTTCTTCGGACAAGGCCAGCGGCAACATGCCGATGATCATCGCCAGGGCAGTCATGCACACGGGGCGGAAACGGGTGTAGCCGGCTTCCAGTGCGGCCTTGAGGGCGTCGCCATGTTCGGCCAGGCGCTCTCGGCAGAAGCTCACCACCAGGATCGAGTTGGCGGTGGCCACGCCCATACAGAGGATGGCCCCCGTGAGTGCAGGCACCGACAACGAGGTGCCGCTGAGGAACAGCATCCACACGATCCCCGCGAGGGCCGCCGGCAGCGCGGTGATGATCACGAACGGGTCAGTCCAGGACTGGAAGTTGACCACGATCAGCAGGTAGATCAGCACCACGGCGCCGAGCAGGCCGAAGCTCAAGCCGTTGAACGCTTCATGCAGCGCATCGATCTGCCCGTGCAGGCTGATGGTCGCGCCTTTGGGGCGCATCGGGGCCATGTCATTCAGCACCTTTTGCACATCGCTGGCGACGCCGCCGAGGTCGCGGCCTTGCACGTTGGCGTACAGGTCCAGGGTCGGTTCGATGTTGTAGTGGGTCACCACCGCCGGGCTTTGTACTCGCGAAATGGTGGCCACGCCGCCGAGGATCTGCGACTGCCCATCGGCACCGGTCACCGGCAGCGCTTCCAGGGATGGCAGGCTGTCGAGGCGGTACTGCGGGGTTGCCGCCACGATCGAATACGACACGCCGTTGGCCGGGTTCAGCCAGAACGTCGGCGCGGTTTGCGAACTGCCGGCCAGGGACGCAACCATGCTGTTGGTCACGTCGCGCTCGGTGATGCCCAGGCCGTTGGCGCGCATCCGGTCTACGTTGACTTGCAGTGACGGGTAGCCGGTGGACTGCTGGATACGCAGGTCGGCAATGCCCGGTACATGTTTCAGGCGACGTTCCAGTTCCACGGCGTAGGCGCGGTTTTCTTCATCGCTGCGCCCGGAGATTTTCACATCAAGCGGTGCCGGTGAACCGAAGTTGAGGATCTGGCTGCTGATGTCGGCCGGCAGGAAGGCGAACTGGCTGCCGGGGAAACTTTCGGGCAGGGCTTCACGCAGCTTTTTCACGTAGTCAGCAGTTGGCGCGTGGTCCTTTTTCAGGGTGACCTGGATATCACCGTCCTGTGGGCCGATGGTGCCGCTGCTGCTGTAGGCCATGTCGATTCCGCTCAGCGGGATGCCGATGTTGTCGACGATGGTGTCCAGTTCGTCGGCCGGAACGATCTCGCGAATCCGCGCTTCAATCCGGTCAAACGCGGCGGCGCTTTCTTCGATCCGCGTGCCCAGCGGCAAGCGCACATGCAGGGCCATGGCCCCGGCGTCGGTGGCTGGGAAGAAGTCCTGGCCCAGGCTTGGCAGCAGCAGGAATGAGGCAAGGATGCACGCCAGAAAACCCACGATGAATCGCTTGCGTGCACCCAGGGCGAGGGTCAGCAGGCTGTGGTAGACGTCGCGCACGTTGGAGAAGTGACGCTCGAAACCCTGCTGGAAATTCAGCACCGATTGCAGCACGGCATTGCGCTGCGGTTTGTGCTGGTCGCCCTCGTGATGGTTGATGAATTCATCTTCCGGGTGATGGCCCTGGCCTTGCTCCGGCACGTGCGGCTTGAGCAGGAACATCGCCAGGGTCGGCACCAACGTTCGCGACAGAATGAACGAGCTGGCCATGGCGAAGATCACCGCCAACGCCATCGGGCGGAACAGATAACCGGCGATGCCTTGCAGCATGAACATCGGCACGAACACGATGCAGATACACAGCAGGGACACGAACGCCGGGCCGACAATCTGCTTGGCGCCGTCGAGGATCGCGTCTTTCACCGCCTTGCCTTGTTCCAGGTGCCAGTTGATGTTCTCGATGGTCACCGTGGCGTCGTCCACCAGAATCCCCACCGCCAACGCCAGCCCGCCGAGTGTCATGACGTTGAGGGTTTGCCCGGTGGCTGCAAGCAATGCGATGGCCGAGAGCACCGCCAGGGGAATCGAGGCGGCGATGATGATGGTCGAGCGCCAGCTGCCGAGGAACAGCAGGATCATTGCGCTGGTCAGCAACGCCGCGATGATACCTTCCTGGGCCACGCTGCCCACCGACTGTTTGACGAACACCGAGGCGTCGCCGAGCAGTGAGGTCTTCAGTGAAGGCGGCAACGTTTCATTGATGCGTGGCAGCATCTGGCGGATGCCGTCGATGATCGACAGGGTGGAGATGCTGCCGTTTTTCAGGGCCGGCATCAGCACCGCACGGTGGCCGTCGACGCGCACGATGTTGGTCTGCGGCGGCGAGCCGTCACGCACGTGGGCCACCTGGCCGATGGTGATGATCGCACCGTCGACCGTCTTGATCGGCAGGTCGTTGAGCTCGTCAATCGCCTTGGGGCTGTTGTTGAGCAAGATCGTGTATTCGTTGGGGCCGAGTTTGGCGGTACCCACCGGTATGATCTGGTTCTGCAAGGCGAGGGCGTTGCCCACATCCTGTGCTGACAACCCTTTGGCGGCCAGCGCCTGCGGGTCGAGGTCGAGGGTGATCTGGCGTTGCTTGCCGCCCATTGGCGTGGGCATGGCCAGGCCGGGCAGGGCACTCAGGGGCAGGCGGATATTGTTCTGCACCAGGTCGCGGATTTTCGCTTCCGACAGGCTGGGGCTGGAGAACGCCATCTGCAGGATCGGCACCGTGGAGGCGCTGTAGTTGAGGATCAGCGGTGGGGTGATGCCCGGTGGCATCTGCTTGAGCACGGTTTGTGACACCGCTGTTACCTGGGCGTTGGCGGTGCGGATATCCACGCCGGGCTGGAAGAAAATCTTCACGATGCCCATGCCGGGTAACGACTGCGATTCAATGTGTTCGATGTCGTTGACGGTGGTACTCAGGGAGCGTTCGTAGGTGTAGATCACGCGACCGGCCATGGCGTCTGGAGACAGGCCGTTGTACTGCCAAACCACCGCGACGACGGGGATGCCAATGTCGGGAAATACGTCAGTGGGGGTACGCAAGGCCGCCATGGGCCCAATGATGCAGATGAATATTGCCAGCACGATAAACGTGTAGGGCTTGAGCAGTGCGGTCTTTACCAGCCCGAGCATGCCGTAACCTCCAAAGGAGTGGGATTGCAAACCCCGGCAGTCTTGCCCGACCCACCTAACACGCACCTTTCAGCCAGGTGAAGGAAGATTTAGTTAACGGCTGAAGATCCTTTCATATGTATTCATTTGTTCAATAATGGTGACAGTACCAAGCTGGATACCGATCGAACGGGAGCTGTTTTGCCCCTTCACTCTTTATCCATTTGGAGTTCTGCCATGTCTCTTAAACCCTTGTTGTTGATCCCGGCCTTGAGTGCGGTCCTGCTGTTGTCGGCGTGTGCCGGCCCGATGCCGAAGGCGGACCCGAGCGAAGCCTGGATCGGGCTGCAAGAGGAGGCGCCCAACGACCTGATGGCCGAGCGGGTAGACGGAAAAAACATTAATGATGGCCGCTACTTCGAAGTGAAACCTGGCGCACATCGCCTGGATGTCACGTTATTTGAAGAAGAGGCGGGGGATGACAACCAGCAGGATTGTCGCGGGCATGTCACTTACGGCAACTTCAAGGCCGGTGAACATTACACCTTGGTGGAATCCAGTCTGGGTACCACGGTGCGTGCCGAGTTGAAGGATAGCCACGGTAAGGAATTGGCGCAGACCGATGACTTCAGTTGCATGCCTGGCTAAGGCGTCAGGCGTGGTGCCCGGCGGGTTTGTGCAGCTTGTCGGGCGCTGCGGGTTTTACCTGTGGGTGATGGTGCCGGCGGGTCACGCGCATCACGCCCCAAAGCATGGC